>NZ_JAHCPS010000001.1 GCF_021366795.1 Macrococcoides caseolyticum
GCTTAAAAGATTATAAAAACGAAAAATCCTTAAATATGCGACAATCTTAAACCGCTAAAAAACGACATTTTCAAACCGCCATAAAACAGCATTTTTAAACCGCTATTGACATCAAATATTAATTCAAAATTATTCTGGGAAAAAACCAGGAATATTTATTATACATATTTAAATGAATATAAACTTTCTAACTTTCCTTTGACTACTGAAGATATTGATAGATTAGGCATATCACAGGATGAATTTAATATAATGATGCTCGGTAGAGCAATCATCAAATTATCGCAAAACTATGGCGTAAGAATTGAATTAAAATCACTTCCTAATGCCAAAAATATAATAGATAAAATAACATCTATTGATCATCAATTAAATAATATGACATATCAAACATTCAATCCTATCGTCGAAATCATTGATCAAGAAAATATGACTATCTTAATCAAAGGATTTCTAAATGAACTAATATTGAAAGAGTTAGATAGCCATACAAAATATAAAGTAGTAAAAAAAGAGAACAATCATACCTATGTCCCTGATATAAATGGAGATACACTCATTAATATATTTAAAGATGCTAATCATTTTAAATATGCTGAGTTAACAGGTAACCATATATTTTATTCGGGTGTCATGCCACGAGTGGAACAAGTTATCATCAATAATAATAAAGACACGCCACATTTGGATTTTGTTAAATTAATACTTGGTCGTACAACTTTTATGACTGTAGATGTTATGGATAATCCTACAGTAATCAATCACCCATTTTTTAATATAATTTTTAACAATCGAACAATAAGTACAATACTTCAAGACTTTGATAGTATTGAAGATAAGTTACAAAGTAAATATTTATACAGCAGTGATGATTTGAATAATTTAAATCACTATTTAACTAAAAGCTATAATACACATACAGTTGCAGTTTCAGGAAATATTATTACAAGTGATAACTATTTATTAACGACAGTTAGATCCTCAAAAAGTATAGATGCCGAAACAATATATATGTCAGTTAATGGCCAATCTGAATTTTATGATAAGAATGTCGACTTTTATCAAGATTCTGTATATGAAGATATACCAACAATGCATTATGATAAGGATTTAAGAATCAACTTCATTAATGAAGTTGAACGAGAAGCAGCAGCAGAGCTCGGAATTATCAATTTCGAAAGTGATTGGGAAATGATAGGTTTATCTTTTTTAAGTATCGATAATGAAAACAAAAATATTAGTGATATTAATAAAAGAAGAATGCATTTTAATATAAATTTTGAGAATAAATGTATACTCAATTTCAATGAAGTTTATGAGAGAAAAAATATGAACACTGAAAGCTTTGAAAATGAGGATATATATGGTTACAAAATAATAGTAAATAATAATCTAACTGAATATATTAAAAATATTATTAAATTATTTGTTTCCTTTAATATTAATCATCAAGTATTTTCTGTACCATTGTGGACAATTATTTTTCTATTTATATATGCAAATTCGAAGGTCAAAAATTTTAATGAGCTTATACCTTTTGTAAAAAAATTAATCATCGAAGACGGAGTTACTTGGCTAGTGATTTTATTACTAATCGTTATGCAGGTTTTTAACTGGATTTTGAAAAATCAGGCCAGTATTTTTAAAAAGAAAATATTTATATATAATGTGTTTTTTAGGAAGAATACAATCAACTTTTTAGAAAATCACCATAAGAACTTTGAAAAATATAATGTGATATTAAAAATTATGATGTATTTACATTATGAGAGAAAAAAAGTTTAAAAAAAGTTATAAAATATTTAGTCTTCTAAATATTTTATAACTTTTTTATTATAAATATATTATTTATCTAAAATCGAATGTTTACAAATCAATAAATTTATATAATTTTAACCTATAACCAATAATTTTTTTAAATTCATTATACCAGATGAATATACTATTTGGCCGATTATACCATCTAAATTCATTCTTATATAAAGAAGATACAAAATAAAAATTATACTTTTTTTTATCCACATTTTTGAAAACCATTATAGTACGTTTCATATGATAATCACTAGTAACAATAATCGCTTTTCGATATTTAAAATAATCCATCACTTTACAAACGTTAAAAACAGTATTATATGTGCTAGTTGATTTATTTTCTGTTATAATATCACCTTTTTTTACTCCTAAGAGTTCTGCTTTTTTTACTGTTAATCCACCTTTTTTCATACTTATTGGTGACAACAATATTTTAGGAGCATAACCTTGCTTGTATAATTCAATACCTTTTTCAAGTCGTCCTTCATCTCCACCAATAATAACAATAACATCTGACTTATATCTTTGATTGAAAATAGGATGAATTAAACTATCCATTAAAACCGACATTATTAAACAGAATAAAATTATTAAAATAAAAGGACTTATCCTTTTAAAGAAAAATTCCTTTTTTAAATTTTTAAAAATCATCATACTATTTTGTCAGAAATGTTTTTATTTTATCGATTATATTATCTTGAATATCCGATGTCATTTTTGTATCAGATGGTAAACATATACCATGTTCAAATAAATATTTAGAAACGTCTATACTTTCATCTTGAATAAAATCACAACCTTCAAATACTGGTTGCAAATGCATAGGTTTCCAAACAGGTCGAGCTTCTATATTATGCTCAGCTAACATATTAATGACATCTAAATAATTTTTACCTGTAACTTCATGATCGATAATCATAGTAGAAAGCCAACGATTACTAAATGTATCTTTTAACTCTTCCATGAATGAAATACCTTCAATACCACTTAAACCTTCTTTATATCGATCAAATATTTCTCTCTTTTTAGCAACTCTATCATCTAATACTTCCATTTGACCTCTACCAATACCAGCAGAAATATTACTCAATCTATAATTATAACCAACTTCACTATGCTGATAGTGTGGTGCATTGTCTCGTGCTTGTGTTGCTTTCTTAAGTGCATGCGCAATTGCTACTTCATCGTCAGAGATAATCATACCTCCACCAGAAGTAGTAATAATTTTATTACCGTTAAATGAGAAGATACCAAATTTACCAAACGTACCACTCATTTTACCTTTGTATTTTGATCCTAGACTTTCTGCAGCATCTTCAATCATAGGAACGTTATATTCATTACATATTTCCAAAATTTCATCCATTTTAGCAGATTGACCATATAAGTTAACAACCATTACTGCTTTGGGTAATTTTCCTAAATCTGAATATTTTTCAAAGGCTTTTCTTAAAGCATATGGTGACATGTTCCAGCTTTCTAAATCAGAATCAATAAATACAGGTGTAGCACCTAAATATAAAATTGGATTAGCTGTTGCAATAAATGTAAGAGATGAACAAAATACGATATCGCCAGGTCCAACATTTAATAAATCTAATGCTAAATGTAAACCACCTGTTCCACTTGAAAGTGCACATGCCGCTTTAATTCCTGTGTAAGACTTCACGGCGTCTTCAAATGCATTAACATTAGCACCTAATGGTGCTACCCAATTCGTATCAAAAGCTTCTTGTACATATTTTTGTTCATCTCCACCCATATGAGGTGAAGAAAGAAATACTCTTTCTTGCATAATTACCGTCTCCTTAATCTATAGTTTTAATGATTCTTGCTGGATTACCTACCGCTACAATATTATCCGGTAAATCTCTAATTACTACACTGCCTGCACCAATAATATCATTTTTACCAATGGTTATATTAGGTATTACAGTTGCATTAGAACCGATGTGTGTAAACTCATCAACATTAACTGTGCCAGACAATGTTGCACCTGGTGAAATATGCACAAAGTCATTAATCACATTATCATGTTCTACAATAGCACCTGAGTTAATAATCACATGTTGCCCAATTATTGCATCTGCATTAATAATTGCATTTGGCATTACAACACTACCAATACCAACTTTAGCTGTAGATGCTACAACCGCAGTTGGATCTATAACTGTAATAAACTGACTATCATTCAGTTTATACTTTTCAATAATTTTCTTTCTAACATTATTATTACCTATTGCTATAAGAAATTTAAAATTAAAGTAATTACTAATATTGTCCATATTGTCGTAAATTAAGCCATCCTGCGTATATTTACTTTCAATATTACCATCAAGATAACCCACTAATTCTACATCATTCAGTTTTGAAACAATATCTGCAATCACTTTAGCATGGCCACCATTACCTAACAACATAATTTTCTTAGGCATTAGTAGGTGTTCCTTTAAATTTTTCTACAGTTGCTTGGCCATCTTGATTAATACCTTCAGACTTAAATACTTTTATGAATGTAAGATATAAAATATATAAATCCAAAATAAATGATTGATGATCAACATACCATACATCTAAATCAAATTTATCTTCCCATGAAATAGCATTACGGCCATTAACTTGAGCCCATCCAGTAATCCCAGGCTTCACATCGAGCCTTCTTCTTTGATGTTCATTATATAAATCATTATATTCCATTAATAATGGACGTGGCCCTACTAATGAGATATCACCTTTGATAACGTTAATTAATTGAGGTAATTCATCTAAACTATATTTCCTTAAAAACTTACCAACATCAGTCAACCGTTGATCATCTGGTAGTAAATTTCCTTCTGAATCTGTTTCATTGGTCATTGTTCTAAATTTATACACTTCAAATGGTTGGCCATGTAAACCTGGCCTTTGTTGTTTGAATAAAATAGGAGAACCAATTTTGTTTTTCACAACAATAGCAGTACCAATTATTATAGGAGAAACTGCTATTAAACCAAAAGTTGCAACTGAAATATCAAATGTTCTTTTCATCATAATTTTTCCTTACAATTATTTTTAAATACTTTAATTTGCTTTTCCACGACAGTTTTTTCATTATATAGTTCGTAAGCTCTATCAAAACTCTGTTTTTTCATCATTTCAAGGACATAAGGATTACTTTGTAAATATAAAATATATTTCTCAATAGATTTATAATCTTTAATATCTACTAGATAACCATTCTTCTCATGAACTACTTCTTCCCTACTGCCTCGAATATTTGTAGCAATTATAGCATTTTTCATAGACATAGCTTCTATTATTGATCTAGGCATACCTTCTCTATATGAAGGCAAACAAAAAATATCACTGATAAATAAATATTCGTTTGCATTATCTACTTGTCCAACATAATGAATATGATCTTCTTGTAAAAATTCTTGTATTTTATCATAAGTATTTAAATCTCTATCACTTTCATAAAGTCCACCCATAATAATAAAATGGATGTTGCAATTTTTTAAATTTTTTGCAGCTTTTAATAAGTCTAAGATTCCTTTTTCTTCAACTAATCTTCCAATAAATGATACAACTAAATCACTATTATTAATATTTAAATCTGCTTTAATTTTTGAAGTTTTTACTTCATCTATTTTACTAATGTTAAATTTATCTTCTAAATCAATACCATTACTTATCCACAAATAGTTATTTTGATTTTTTAAAAACTTACCGCTTTTAGCTAAATTAAAGTCTTCTTCAGATTGTGTGAAAATAAAATCTGTAAAGTATCTGCCAAGATATTTTTCAATTCCATAAAATATTTTGTATTTTTTTTTTGACATACCATCATGAAAATAAAAACCATGTGCAGTATAAATAACAATTGGAGTTTTAGCGATTTTTGCAGCTATTCTACCTAAAACTGCTGCAACTGGTGTATGGACATGGACAATATCCGGTTTTATTTTTTTTAAAACTTTGTAAATAGAGATAACTGATTTAACATTAGATATTGGAGATATTTTTCTATCTATTTTAACATCATGAAAAATATGACCATCATTTAAAATATTTTTATAATCTTCACCTTTTGAGGAAATACAATGAACTTCGAATCCACTTTTTTTAGACTCTAAGTTTAATTTTTTCAAAAGCTTTTCTTGAGATGTATCAATGGCTGTAATTTGAACAATTTTCATAATAATTAACCTCGTTTATTATAGTCGCCAAATTGATTGATTATTTTTTAAATCTTCTTCTTTTATGATTCCCTTTATATCAAAAATGATACCTTTGTCAGATAACAATTTTAAATAATCCTTTTTATTATTTATATAATCTAAATGAGGTACTGCAAATATTGATATATCTGATTCTGACATCTCTGTTAAATCAAATAATTTAATTCCGTAGTATTTTTCGGCTTCTGCTTTATTTGCTTCTGCGTCATGAACTACAATATCAAATCCATACTCTTTTAATTCACTGATAATATCTATAACTTTCGTATTTCTTAAATCTGGACAATTTTCTTTAAACGTAAGACCAAATATATTTACCTTAGCATTTTTTAAATCTAAATTCTTCTTTAAAGTCTCTTTAACAATAGTTTGAGCAATATACTTACTCATTCCATCATTAATTCTTCTTCCTGATAAAATTACTTCAGGATGATGACCTAATTCTTGTGCTTTATGTGTTAAATAATATGGATCAACACCAATACAATGGCCACCAACAAGTCCCGGCGTAAATTTCAGGAAATTCCATTTTGTCCCTGCAGCATCTAAAACATCCTTTGTATTTATTCCAGCTTTATCGAATATCAATGCTAATTCATTCATTAAAGCAATATTTACATCACGTTGTGTATTTTCAATAACTTTTGCAGCTTCTGCGACTTCGATTGTTGGTGCCTTATGAACACCAGCTTTTACTACAGAACTATACACATCTGCAACAATTTCTAATACCTCAGGAGTTTGACCACTAACGACTTTAGTAATGGTTTCAAATGTGTGTACTTTATCTCCGGGATTTATACGCTCTGGAGAATACCCTACAAAGAAATCTTGTCCACAAATTAAATTTGAATTTTTCTCCAAAACAGGTACACAATCTTCTCTGGTCGCACCAGGGTAAACTGTTGATTCATATACGACTATAGTACCTTTTTTCAATACTGAGCCAACTGTTTCACTTGCCTTTATTAAAGGCAATAAATCAGGTTGGTTGTTTTTGTTAATTGGTGTTGGTACTGCAACGATAATAAAATCAGCTGATGAGAGATCTTCTTTAGATGAGGTAAATGATATTTTTGATTCAATTAAATCTTTTTGATTAACTTCATTTGTTCGATCATAGCCATTTTTTAATTCTTTTATTCTTTCTTCATTGATATCAAATCCTATTACTTCATGTAATTTACCAAATGAAACTGCAACTGGTAAACCAACATAACCTAATCCTACAACTGCTATTTTTCTATTCATCATATACATCCTTTTCACTTTATTTTTTTACTATATTGTAATATTTAATATACCAATCAATGAAATTATTTACGCCATCTTGAATATTTGTTTGCGGTTTAAAATTAATATCCCTAAATAAATCATCGACGTTAGCATACGTTTTAGGAACATCACCTGCTTGTAAATCCATATAGTTCTTTTTAGCAACTAAACCAGTTTTATTTTCAATTGCTTCAATAAAATCCATCAATTTCACAGGTGCATTATTACCAATATTGTAAACCTTATAAGGTGCATAACTTGAATCAGGTGATGGGTTATCACCATTCCATTTACTATTAGGTTTTGCTGGTTGATCTACTAATCTTGAAATAGCTTCTACTATGTCATCAACATAGGTGAAATCACGCATCATATTACCATTATTATAAACATCAATTGGTTGATTATTCAAAATATTCTTAGTGAATTTAAATAAAGCCATATCAGGTCTTCCCCAAGGTCCATACACAGTAAAAAATCTTAAACCTGTTGTTGGAAGATTGAATAAATGGCTATATGTATGAGCCATTAATTCATTTGATTTTTTAGTAGCTGCATATAAACTAATTGGATGATCTATATTGTCTGATGTCGAAAATGGTAAAGAAGTATTTGCACCATAGACTGAACTTGAAGAAGCATAAATCAAATTCTTGACATTATTATGTCGACAAGCTTCCAGTATACTCATAAACCCATTTACATTACTTTGAATATAAGTAAATGGGTTCTCGAGACTATAACGTACTCCTGCTTGAGCAGCTAGATTTATTACTACTTCAGGTTTTTCTTTTTCAAAAACACGTTTAACATCCTCATAGTTCTCTAAATTAATTTCATAGTTTTTAAATTCATTTTTTAAAAAAAGAGATAATCTATCCTTTTTTAAATCTACAGAATAATAATCATTTAAATTATCAATACCAAATACATCGTGACCTTTTTCTTTTAATTTTTTTGCTAAATTAGATCCAATGAAACCTGCTATTCCAGTAACTAAAATTTTCATTACTATATCTCCTTTATAAATTTTATTGGAACTCCGCCAACCAAAGAATTTGAATTTACATTTTTATTTACAACAGCATTAGCCGCAATTATACTTCTACTGTGCAATTTTACTCCCATAAGAATTCTCACACCACATCCAATCCAAACATCACTCTCGATTAATACTGGTTTCTTAATTACTTCATTATATTTAATAGGAATATTTAATTCTTTCCAAGTATGAGAAGAAGAAAGTATTGTAGTATTATGTGCTATCGAAATATTATTAGCAATTGTAATTCCACCCAATGCATCAAAATAGCAATTATTATGAATACTAACATTATTTCCAATACTTAAATTTTCAACATTTTTTATTGTAACGTTTTTACCGATATATACATTATCACCAATTTCCTTTAACATGCTACTTAATAAAATATATCGAATGGCTATAAATAATTTACTCTCTGAGAAACTCACGATTTCAAAGAAAAACATAAGGATTGAATTTGGCAAAAATGATATAGATTTAGCTATACATCTCAAAATTTTAAATTTATTTTTCATAATTCATTTTACTCCTCTTCGCTTCTATAAATAAATAAAATGGAATTATATATAATAAATATACAAACTTCTCACGATGTCTAATTCCAGTTCCATAATTTTCTGTTCCAATACCAAAGATTATTGATAGAAACAAACAGAAGAAAATCATAATTAAAATTAAATTGTTATCTTTAATTTTTTTATAAAATATAACAGTAAGTATAATTGGTAATAAATAAAGAAGTTTCTCAATATAAGCAATAATATCTGTAAAATTACTGATATCTGAAATAAAAGGTTTTGTCAATAAATAGAATGATTTTTTACTGATATATAATGGATATCCACTTAAATTAGCTGGTTTTTCAATTATATAGTCAGTTCTGCTCATCTCCAAATCATTATCTGATCTATTTAGCATTTGTAATTTAGTATCATCTGATTTAATCAACATAAAGCTAAATATAATTAAAAGAGTTGTTGATAGAATAATTTTTATTGGTATTTTAATTTTGCTAAATATTAAAATATATATTGCGATAAAAAAGACCAATGTCAAGAGTCCAATATGGAATAAGCTAGCTAAGATCGCACTAACAAAACATATAATAATATTAATAATTTTTTTATTAATATGGTAACTAATTAATGAATAAATAAATACCAGTATTAATAAAATAATAAATATTTCCCTCATTGTTATAACTGTATATGATATATGAAATGGATTAAATGAGTATAAAGCAAGTACAATGAAAGTTAATATTTCGTTTTTTAATAGTAAAAGACATATTTTATATAAAAACAAAATACTGAAAATATGAAGTAAAATATTTAAAGTACCCGGAATATAGATATTATATCCAAAAAGATAATAATTAGCCGCTATTATTTGAGAATAAAAAGTACTATTTTGAAATACGTTCGGTTCATAACCATTTATCCATGCATCATAATAGTTAAATGCGAGTTTTTCAAATCTCAAATCATCATTACCTGATGTTGGCAATGGGTGGAATTGTCTATGATAAATTAAAATTGCCCAATACAAAATCATATTAATTCCTACAAATATAACTAAATATATATTTTTATAATTAAAAACAAAAATCATTACACACATATACAACAATAAGTAAATTCCAATAAACATTATTTCTTTTATCATTAAAATTAATAAGAGAGATAAAAGTATTATGCCAAATACAGTCAAGTTTTTACGATTTATCAACTTTTAATCCCCTCCTTATTAACCAGATTGCAACTATTGTTTTTGTAAATGAAACACTTAGTCCAAAAACTAAGAAAGATATCATTGCATTAGTCAAAGCATTTATATCATTAAATAATATCAAACTTAGTGTTACCAAACTTACTACTACTATTTGACTTGCCAAATTTAACCGATAATTTTTATAAGAGTATATAAACATATCCATTAGTATACTTTGAAAGATAAAAAAAGATCCTAAAATTGCAATAATTATTTCGAATTTATAATTCATAAATTCTGTTGTAAATATTATTGGAACCCAATATTCGTATAAAAAGATAGAAATAAGCAATGATATAATAGAAATGATTATTAAATATAAATTTATTTTTTTAAAATAATTAATGAGTATCTTTTGATTACATATATTATCGACAATTCTCGGAAGTAAAAATGAATATATTGATTGAAATAATATTTTCCCTGCAGAATATAGAACAATAATCGAAGAGAAAATACCTATATATTCAGTGAGGCCTTGATATTCTAAATAATATTTTGGGATATTGGTATTTAATGACGAAATTAGTAATGCAAATGATAATAACAAACCTGTTTTTAATAAATCTTTATTAAATCTAATTTTAAAACCAGTACCTAATTTTTTATCATAATAAATCAATTGCAATAAAAAAAGTAAATTTACTAATATGAAGATAATATTTAAATTTTTAACTACAAAACTGCCAATGATAAAAGAAAAACATATAACAATAGATTGTAATATCTTAATTTTACCAATAATTTCTTGCTGTTTGTTTTCAATATAAAAAGCAAATATCATATCAAATTGATTTTCTAATAGTTTATGAAAACCAACTAATAATAATAGATATAAGGAATTTATATCTTTGCCAATTGAATAAATTATACTTATGTAAACTATAGCTAATATGATTGAATAAAAATTTCTATTATATGAGTAAACATTGTATTCATACCTTTTATCTGTTACATAAAGAGTATTTAATCCTAAAGAAAAGAATAGTATAAGTGGCGAAATTATCGCAACACCTAGACTATATATTCCCGCATCATAGTTTCCAAAGATTTTAAGGATACCGAGTAATATTATCCATTGAGAAATACCATAGAAGATATTACCGCTAACATACATAATAAATTTCTTCTTACTATTCAATTCCAATCAACTACTTTTTAATAAATTTCAATAAATCTTCTTTAAGATTAATTGATTCCAATAGCTTCGGTATAGCTTCATTTATTTGAGTTAAATCGACATTTCCTGCTTTTCCAATATATATTTTTGGATATATTTGTTCAGGATGTATTTCATCTTCATTCAGTAATTCTTCATATAATTTCTCTCCTGGCCTAATTCCTGAAAATTCAATTTTAATATCCTCTATAGAAAAACCACTTAATTTAATCATATTTTGTGCTAAGTCTAATATCTTAACGGGTTCTCCCATATCTAAAACGAAAATTTCTCCACCATTTGCTAATGCTCCTGCCTGAATAACAAGTCTAGAAGCTTCAGGAATAGTCATGAAATATCTTGTCATTTCAGGGTGTGTCACGGTTATAGGCCCACCGGCTTCTATCTGCTTTTTAAATTTTGGTATAACAGATCCTCTAGATCCTAAAACATTTCCAAATCTAACTGCAACAAATCTTGTAGTCGTGCTATTAGCATCTAAGGCTTGAATAACCATTTCTGCCATTCTTTTTGATGCACCCATCACGTTAGGTGGATTTACTGCTTTATCTGTAGAAATTAAGACAAATCTTTTAACATTAGCATTTAAAGATGCTTCTGCGGTATTTTTTGTACCTATAACGTTATTCTTTATTGCTTCAGTTGGATTATATTCCATTAAAGGGACATGTTTATGTGCTGCAGCATGGTAAACAATATCTGGTTTATGTTTAGAAATTTGTTCAAAAATTCGTTCTCTATCTTGTACATCTGCAATTATCGGAATTATTTCAACGCTTCCAAGTAATTTATTATTCATTTCTTCATTTATTAAATATATAGAATTTTCTCCATGCCCAAGTAATATCAATTTTCTAGGTTTATATTTTGCTACCTGTCTACATATTTCCGATCCAATTGATCCACCTGCTCCAGTAACTAATATAACTTTACCTTCAATTTGTTCCGATATACCAGCGTCATCTAATTGGATAGGATCACGGCCTAATAAATCTTCAACATCCACTTTTTTTAACTGTGATACTTCTAATTTACCTGCCATGATATCATCAATATTTGGCATTATTAAAACTTCTGTACCTGTTTCAATTGCCGATTTATGAATTTCTTTTAATTTTTTGGTTTCTAAACTCGGAATTGCAATAACTATTTTTTTTATATCATATTTATTGACTAAGTTATTAATATCTTTTGTAGTTCCTCTTACTCTAATACCTTCTGTTAACTCAATATTCTTTTTATTCATATCATCATCAACAGCTACTACCGGTTTCATACCCATTGTAGGTGTGGAAAGCATTTGATGAATCAATAAATTTCCTCCCTTGCCAGCACCTACTATCAATGTTGGTGTTAAATCATAATTATTTTTTAAGATTTGTCCTCTAAGTAATCTCCAACTAATTCTTGAACCGCCAATGAAAATTAAATGCATCATCCAAGTAACAAATATTAATCTTAAAAATACTTGTCCGTTTATGATAAAAGCTAAGATTGCTGTTAATATAATACTTGCAGTAACTCCTTTAACTATTGCCAATAACTCTCTAACACTTGCATATTCCCACGCTCTATGATAGAGGTTAAAAATATATGCAAATAGATGGTGACTCAAAAGTAGTATTATAGAATATATGCTAATAGATAAAAGCTGACTTGATGGGAAAAACGGAATGAGAAGAGAATAACAAAAAAATACAGAAAAAGTCACAATTAAAGAATCTAATAAAATTAGCATTAATGTTCTTGATTTAGCAGACATACAATACATTACTTCCTTTCTCTATTTCCCATAATATTCATAATAATAATAATCATCATTAGAATTTTTTTCTACATTATTCAAAACAATTCCTAATATGTTAGCATCTGATTTTAATAATACTTCTTTAGCTTTTATCAGATGGTGTTTATTATTAGTTTCTACGTTTGTAACTAGAATCGTACCATCTACTAGTGTAGACATAACTACTGCATCTGTTACAGCAAGTACCGGTGGGGTATCAATTATTATTATGTCAAAAATCCCTCTGATTTTAGTCAATATCTCTTTAAATCTATTTGAAGAAAGTAATTCACTCGGATTTGGAGGTATAGGACCAGATGTCATTATTGATAAATTTTCAATTTGTGTTGTTTGAATTGCTTGTTCTAGAGTTATTTGATCTGTAATTAAATTTGATAAACCTGACACATTCTTTGTCTCAAAAGTATATTGAACTGTTGGTTTTCTTAAATCTCCATCTATTAAGATTACTCTTTTTCCAGCTTGAGCGTATGCAACAGCTAGATTTGCTGCAGTAGTAGATTTACCTGCTGATGGTGCAGCAGATGTAACTACAATTTTATTTATCTCGTTATCTACACCAGAAAACATTAAATTAGAACGAATCATTCTATATTGTTCACTTGTTGTAGATTTTGGATATAAATGAGTTATTAATTTTCTTTCTTTTGATAATTGTTTATCTTTTTTTTTCCTTCTAAACATTTTTACACCATTCCCTTTATTTTAATGTCTTTTCATCAAAGTACGGTATTGTACCAATTACTGGTATACCAAGAGCTTCTTGAACGTCTTCTTCAGTTTTAACTCTCTTATCAAATAAAACTTTTAATATAATAATTGAGAGTGAAATCAATATACCTAAAATAGAACCAATAATTATATTAATCAATGGTTTTGGTTTTACAGGAGATGGTTTTAAATCTTCATCTGCTTTTGTAAGTACAGTAACATTATCTGTTTTCATAATCTTACCTACTTCTTTTGAAAACACTTTTGCTGTTTCATTTACTATTTCTGCCGCATCTTTATAATTTCTTTCTTGTGCATTAATTGTTATTACTTTTGATTGTGTTGAATTATTAACAGTTATTTTTGAAGCTAAATCATTTTTTATTTTTAATTTTGCTGCAACTTTGTCCAAAATCACTGGTGACTTAATTATTTCGTTGTATGTATTTATTAATTGCAAATCTGTTTGATTTGCCTGTAATTCAAATTGAGAATTTTCACCTTGGGAATTGACTAGAATTTGTGTTGATGCGGAATATGTAGGTTTTATTAAAAAGAAACTTATTCCAGCTGCTAATAAAGCACCTAATATAGTAAATCCAATGATAAATCTCCAATTCTTTTTAATTAAACCTACACTTTTTGATAAGTTCAATATTTCTTCCATAACTTCCTCCTAGAACGTAATATTTAATTAGATTATTTTTTAATCTATATCTTACAATTATATCATAAAATAATTTTACGAAATCCTTAAATTCCAAAATTATCTACATAATTAACTAGTTTTCCGAATATAATTGCTAACAATCATTCTACTTAAATAGCACCAAATAGTATATATTTGTAACAGTAATGTTCAAATTTTTACAAACCCTTTACAATAGTTCATAAGAAAAGCCCACACAATTGTGTGAGCTCAAAAAGCAATTAGAACTTCTGAATATTACCATAGTTGAAGTACTTAACCGCTTCAAAACTATTCGGTACTACATTCTTCGTATCAAAAATCACTTTATCTTTCATCGCTTTAAAATCTTCATCTTTCAATACTTTAAACTCAGAATGATCACTTAACACTAACACAAGTGAACTTCCTTCAAGCGCTTTATCAATATCCTTTTCAACCCAATCTAATGCTACATGAGGGTCAAATGCTGATACTTCTAAGCCACTTTCATTTTTAAGCATTTCATAGATATCGAACGCTGGTGATTCACGGATATCATCTACGTCACCTTTATATGTTAAACCAAATACTGTTACTTTATTACCACCTAATTTAGATAGTATATTCTTCGTATGGCCAACGACATATTCAGGCATAGATACGTTAATATCACGCGCTAATTTAATTAATTTCGCTTCTTCTGGTGCTTCAGCGATAATAAAGTATGGATCAACTGCTAAACAGTGTCCACCTACGCCAGGTCCTGGTGTGTGTAAGTTAACACGTGGATGTTTATTCGCCATTTGAATAACATCATGTACGTTAATGTCTAATCGGTTACAAATCTTCGCTAATTCATTCGCTAATGCAATGTTAACGTCACGATATGTATTCTCCATTAATTTAGACATTTCAGCTGTTTTTGCTTGTGTTTCAATCATTTCACCTTGTACAAAAGTACCATATACTTTTTTACCTGCTTCAACACATGCTGGTGTAATGCCACCGATAATACGGTTGTTATGAATTAATTCATGCATAATTTGTCCTGGTAATACACGTTCTGGACAGTGTACTAAATAGATATCTTCACCAATTACAAAGCCTTTTGATTCTAAGAAAGGTTTTACGAAGTCATCCATTGTACGTGGTGCAATTGTTGATTCAACAATTACTGTATCGCCTTTTTTAAGTAATGGTACGATACTTTCAACACCTGCCATAACGATTGAGTTATCACATGATTTGTGCTCGTCGTCATTGTTTGGCGTTGGTACAGCAATAATGTATACATCTGCTTCTTCAGGCTTAGTAGCCGCTCTGAATTTACCGCTCGCGATAACTTCATCTAGAGCTTCTTGTAAGCCAGGTTCTTCAATATGAATTTGTCCACCGTTTAATTTATCAACGGCTTCTTGTTTAATATCCACACCTAATACGTCTACGCCATGTTTTGCAAACATAATAGACGTTGGTAACCCAATGTAGCCTAATCCGATTGTTGTTAGTTTCAAAATAAACACCTATCCTTTAAGTTACGCAATGCGTATTAATTTCGTATTATTAACACAAAGTTATTTAGTCCTAAGTTGCTTTATATTTGTAGTGTGTTAAAGATACTTTTCCAAGCTTATGTTACATCATTTTAGCTATAATTGCTATAATTATCTACTATCTCTTATTTTGTTTTGATTATCTGTAAATATTATGTCACATTTTTCTTATAAACTTTATAAATAATGGTATTTATTTAACTAAATAAAGTGTGCCTGCTTTCACCCACGAAGCTGTTGTTGTTGCTTTTTGATATTTTATCTCTATTGTATATGTCATATTTGCTTCGAGTAGATAACCTTTACTTAAATCTACGATATCAATTTCTTTTGTTTCTTTTTCATTATTAATGATTACTTTGATATAATTTCTTCCTTTTTCATTTTTATATGCTGATTTAAGTTTCAAAGCTTTTGGGTGATTTATATTAAATGCATAGAGCATATCTGCTGTGTTTTCTAAATTGACAGCAGGAATAAGCAACATCGCTTCACGATTTAATTCCTGTTGAATATTAAATAGTTCGCTGATACCATAGGATTTATTTATATTTTGATTACAATTTTGTTTTTCATAATCATATAGTGTACCGCTTCCATTATCTTCAAAGAAGTTTAATATTGGCCAATACGTATTGATTAAATCTTTATGGAATAAATGATTGTTTCTTATTTCGATTGGCAATTGTAGTAATAGGTTTAACGTTTGTCGATCATTTAAATAATTAAAGAAATCCATCACACGATCTGTTTCTTTAACAAGCTGGCTATGCCAATTGCCCATCCTTGAATCGATGTGAATAATGTCTAATAATTTAATAATATCTGTTTCTTCAATGGGTGTCTTTGTTCTGTTAAAATAAGCATCAGCTAATTTGACAACTTCTTCATAAGATTTACCGATTAATTGTTTATGTCCCAAGTGTTCATAAACATCCTTTATAGTCAACTGGTAATTCAAGTATGCTAGTGGGTAATCAAATTTTGCATTAGAAAATATTACACTACGAAATTGTAATACATCTTCTAATTCTTTTTTATATTTTTCTTCAAATTTTTCTGCTATAGGATGGTTAAAAGTTGTCCCTGTAATTTCATACATGTTTTGTGAGTATTCAGGCGTTACATCCCCTACTTTAAACTCAATAAATTCATGGTTCAAGTTTATATTTTTCACTAGACGATTGACAATCATTTTATCATGTTTATAAATCTGTTTCGCTCTTGGTTCCTGAATACTATATATATCTTTCATATAAGTGAAAGTATTGATTGGTCTTTTTATTTGTTTCGTTAGTGCGAGTGTGCATTTTGAATCAAGGCCACCTGTAATACCAACTAACAGTTTATTTTCAATTGTGTTAAGTGCCTGGTTCAAATACTTAATGTTTTTCTTCATTTCTGATAGAATTTCTTGATAGTTGTATGATTTTAATGCGTCATTTGGAAATATTCTTACTTTATCTTGCCCAATCGTTAATTTTACAGAAGGTACGAGTTTATATACATCTTCATATCTAGAATAATCTAGTGTATTGATTCTTTCATGGATTTTTCTTTTTGTATAAATATCGCCAATGAGTTTATCATGTGATGCCACAATCTTTAAATCACTCGTATAGTAGGGGGATCTAAATCCAGCTGCATCTGAAAATACTTCGATATTATCATCTTTTACTTTAATAACAACAAATGAACCATTTAAATGATTAATGTAATGACTACTACTTGATAAATCTTCAGCGAGTATCCCTTTCATGACTTCGTATGAATTTTGAATAGAAACCGTGTCATCAAATGCATATCCTAATATATGGACTGCATCCTCATGATATAGATAGGACTCATATTTTATATCTTCTGATAAGTATAGATTATACGTATCTGTTAGATTTACTTTCACAGGCAAGTTTTCATTTATTATTGTATCTGGTGATATTAGAAAGGCTTTATACATTAGATGTGATTTCATTTCAAAGTTGTCCCCCTATTTATTCATTGAGATTGATGATTTCATTCACCATACGTGATAAGAAAATTGGAAATCTATGTTTTAAATTATGATGTCCTTCATAGTGTTGTAAATCCAGTGCATACAATTTTTTTCTTTTCGTTAACATAGACATATATGGTCTTAAATGTTTGATATAATGTAAATCTTCATTGCCTGCATGTAAGTATAATTTCGTAGGTTCTTTTACATCGAGCATCTTCTCTTTAATATCTAATTGCACGCTATCACTGTCACTGGATGAACGAAGTATATTAGATAATATTAAGTTTCTTGCCTTTTCATTAATTTCATTCAAATAATCCAAAGGAAAATATTGGGGAGCCCCTGCTAATATATGGCCAGCATTTAATCCATTGCCAATGAGTATTGCGCCTGTTCCACCTTTAGATGATCCTGCAATAATCAAATGTTTGTTATCAATATTAGACTGACTCATCAACATTTTTACTAGACTAATGCAATCTTCTAAATAATTAGGCTCACTATTTGTCCCATAGTAGTATGTTGGGACGTTATCTACTTCATCCATTATATAGAGTTTATTACATTTGTGGTTTAACAATGTCTTGATGTAATTAAATTTAGCATTTTCTCTATATGCTTCTCTTCCACTAAAACCAGAAAGAACAACCACTAGATATGGTGCGTTTGTTTCTTCCAGGTATAAATATTTTATTTGATGAGATTTCCCTTGATAGATTTGTTGTTTCTCATCTATTAATTTAGCAATGCTAATTTGTTTTACTCTTTTAAATAACTTCATTATTAATCACCTTCTAAAAAAGTGCTAAAGATACATAAAAACTAATATCTTTAGCACTTCGATCTTATTTATCTTGCAATCGTGATTTGCTGACCATCAATATTTACTTTTAAATAGGCATCATTTAATTCAGTGACTTCATATTGTACGTCACTTGTTTTTATTACTGTAATATTACTTAGTTGTTTACCATTTGTTTTAAATTGTAGATGCTTTGTTAAGTTATATTTACTAGGTCCTGTAGCATTCAGTGCTTGTATAGGATCTTTACACCCTTCAATAATTTCAGATGTACCAGAAAGTGATTCTATTGTTATCAATTCACCATTTCTTGTTAAATCATATTGTTGATGATTGATATGATTAATATCCACATCATGATGTAAATTATAGTTTTCTATAAAAGTGTGTTCCTTTTCTGAATTTCCCTCGTTGATAATAAAGAACATTTCGGCTTCTTTTAAAAAAATGATTGTTCTGAATAATTGAGTTCCATCATTAAATCCTTTATTTTTTCCTTTTACGATAAAGTAATCCTGATGATCAAAATATTTTTCAATCCAGATTTTTTTAGTATATTTATTATCTTTTTCTTTTTGGTAAAATTTATTTTCTAATTGCAAACTTGAATGTGCTCTTGGTGTTACAATATATCTTCTTATAGGACTCTTAGAATAGTCAAACTTAGCACCGTCTTCGATAAAATCTACACCATTAATATTTAATGTGATACTTAAATCATCAGAATGTTTATGAGTAATTGTACTGTAGCCACAAACAAAAGACATATAGATATTATTTCTACTTTTTTGTTTGATGACACAAATACCTGCTTCTTCATCCACAAAATTTTTATAGATTGGTGTTCTTTCAGGTAATGATGTATGTCCTGAATCACCTATAGCAGGTAACCTTTTGTTTGGTTTGAGTAAAATATTTAAATATTCATCTGCAGCATGCATATGCTGTACAACATCTTCTCCTAACGACTTATCATGTGCATTTAAATATTCCTCGATACCAACATACATTCTAAGTACCATATTATGATATTCTGGTGAATTTTCTAAATGACCGCCTTTATAACTAAAACTTTGCCAGAAAGTATCTACAACACGGTAAAAACCTTTATTAAATAATAATTCATCATCCATCACAAAGCCAAGCATCATTAATCCTCTATCCACCATAATGCCGTGATTGTTTTTTCGATAATTCGTATCATCTTTCAAATAATCTGCATGTTTATAAAGCAGTTTAAAATATCGATCAAAGTCCACATGAACTTTTTCTTTACTTAAACTATACAATAAATGTACTAATATTTGTGTTCTATTCCCAACCGGATGATCATACCATGTCATATCCGTACTTTTTCCACTCTCAACAAAAGTCATCCATGATTCTGTAATTTCCTGAGCTTTTAATAAATATTTTTTATCTGTAAATTTATCATAGGCTGCTAATAGTTGGCCTACAATTCTTAAACTTTGCAGATATAACTGGTAACTGACATGATTTTTATGATGTATATATGACCAATCAAAATTCTCATTGAATTCAACTGAATCAAATCCAGGGAAAGGTACGATTGTATTTTCTACCGCAAGATTTGCATACTTTAATGTCGTTTTATTGTATTGAGCTAATGGTAATACATCTTCTTTTTTTATACTTTTAAAATGTTGTTGGTTTTTCTCATGTGATAATTCTTTTAAAATCTTATTTTCTATTTCATCTAGTCTATTTAGTATTTCTTTATTATTGCTGAACAATAAAACTCCCCCTTAATCAATAAAATGATGAATCATTTTTATTGTTTGGTCTTTTGGTAAAGGATTATGGCCTTCCTTAGGATGCTTATAGAAATAAAATTCAATATTTACATCCTTAATCCCCTTATATTTTGCAATATTTTTCATAAATGGATCGGCATGTCCTTTCATATCTGAAACACATGCTCTATTTTGCATATATAACATTTTAGGCGTATTTTTAAATTTTGAAAATGCTTGCGTTAAACTTAATCTATAAGCATATTTTTCTTTAACCTCATCAAGTGTTAAATTTGGATAAATTATTTCTAATAATTTATTCACTGCTGATTCGTGATAATTTAAAACGTACGTTTGCGGATTATTAACAATAACTTTAGTGCCTTTAAGTAACGTCGCCAAATAAATCGACATATAACCACCTGCAGATGAACCATAAAACGTAACTTTTTCTTTTGAGTAATTTAAGCTAATCATTAATTTGTCAATGATTTGAGCTATTTTCTCTAATGCAAATGATTCAATACTACCCTGTCCCCATCCGATTTTAAGGCCATTATTATGAAGTGTCGGATCATCTATGAACAAACAAGTTGCCCTAAATTCAGACTTCCATGACGATCTTTGAAATAATGGTGGCTGTTTCTTTGAAGGGTCTATTGCGCCGTTACTGAAACAAATAATATTATCGTATTTCTCATTGTATTTTAAATGAAAATAATAGGTTTTATTTTCAAAATTAACTGCAAAATCTGTATTAAAACCGTTTTCAAACGTGTAGTTTTCTAGTTCTTCATAATTTAATGTTAGCATCAATTACTTTCACCCCTTGTAATTAACCTCTTTTTTAAGTTCTTCAATTGTTTCATTTAACTCGATATCCTGAGGTCGTTTAATTCCATCGTACAAGCTGTATATATCTAAAAATCTTGTGATTGCTTGATGTCTTTCTTCTGGTTTTATGCGATCAAATCGAATGATATACCAGCCTTTAATATAGAAGTTAAAACGTTCTGTCATATACGCGTCCAACAATTTATGTTGCTTTAAGAATGGGATACGTTCCGTTTCAAGTTTGTAATACTTATCAAAGAATTTCGCACCAATCGTATTCGTCACCGATCCAGATACTGCTGCGTAATACATATGGATAAATGCATTAAGTCCTTCTGCCTTTTTAGAATAAAGCATCAGTTCCTGGAAGAACATTGTATCTTGTCCTGCAGCACCTTCAACCATTTTTATTTGATTGTCTTTTATTATCGATTTTTTAATAATCAAGGCTTGGATACTTTGTGCACGTAATCCAGATTCTTTCATGTATTTATGTGTATCTTCAATTAATAATTTATTTTGATTATATTTCTTGATGGTATTAGCGTAATTGAACGTTGAACGTCTCACATTATCTTCTTTCATAATGTTACCTACAACTAAGTCTAATGATGGATCACTTGTTAAACGGGCAAATAGTTTGCCATAGCCATCGCCCATCGCTTCATTATCAGGGTCAAGATACGTAATATAAGGTGATGTTGCTAGTTCAATGCCGACGTTACGTGGTCGAGAAGCTGATCCAGATCCTTCAGCAAATTCCTTATAGACGATATGATTAGGGTATCTTCTTCTAATACGATTAATGATTTTAATTGTTTCGTCATCGGTACTGCCGTCATTAACAAAGACGATTTCCATTTTGTCAAAGATGCTTGAACGTCTTAAACTTGCGAAACATTTATCTTCTAAATATACACCGTTATTATGGATTGGCACGATAACACTTAATTGTTTTGATGATTTTGGTGCACGTCTATTATTTTCTAACTCAATGTCATCTGCTAAATACCCTTTTGTTAAGTTTGATAGTGAATCAAGTTTAAAACCTTCTGTTATTTTAAACATTGTGACTGTTGCATCCGACATTTTATCTGTTAGATTATGGACTTCACCTGTCCCTTTTTTCGTTACAAAATCAACATCTACGTATTTAAATGGCGTCAATAGGTCTTCCAGATAATATTCACCATAAACGTTTTGTTTGGTCATGAAAGTAATATAGTCATATTGTGTTAAATCCACTTGTGCTAACGCTGATTCATTAATCAATGTTTTATCCACATAAAGTTGACGGTTAAAGTTCACTTCTACTTCTTTACTTTCATCTTTATTTACAACCAGAATACGATTTTTCTCTTCTAATATTGGGGTGCCAAGTACAATATTCTCAATATACGCAAAGCGATGATATGTCGTATGTTCTCTAAATACATTGCGAATCGCTTTTCCCTGGAATTCTCTTAAATCTAATTCTGAATAGTTTTTTACGATTGGTCCAACATCCGCATGATTATTTATCATAAAGACATTCGGAAATTGATTATTTACACCAACACTATAGTTTGATAATAAAAGAATACCAAAGGCTTGTAGTTCAAAGATTCGGTTCGCAAACATTGTTTCACTATATTTAACTGAGTTTAAGTTAATAGCCCAACGATATAGTTTATGAGTATTCATTAAATCCTCATGATTCATCGGATACGTTAAGTTCGGAATATATTTTGCCGGGAATAAATATCTGTCCTTCTTCAAGTTTAGGTTTCGATCGATAATTGTAAATTCTCGTTCTGCATTTTTTAAGCCGTCTAGAATCATACTTGTTTCTTTATTTCTTGTAGGATATTTTGTTAACCAGCTTCCAGCAAAGATGACTTCATCCTTTACCGTTTCTGCATACTTTGTACGTGTCCCAATAGGATTATGATAATTTGGATTAATACCAAATTGTAACGTATGAACATTCTCGTGACCACAGAGTTCAATATATGTCGGAATCATTTCTACAGCACTTGTAAAGACCACATCGCATAATTCAGCGACATCTTTAAATAAATTATAATTCACTGGATCTTCTTTAGAATAAAATACCGTTTTAATCTTTCTGTCTTTAAAGTGTTTAATGACATGATAAATATCTTGTCTTAATTCACTTCCAGGACTTGCACTGCCTTCCCAGGACATATCAATACCACGCCAGCTTGTCGCATACATAAAGTAATCTACATCAATGGTATCTAATTGGTCTAAATCTTTATGAGAAATATAGGTTAAATTGGATACATCTTTAAATGAATTATAAAGAAACTCATCACATATAATCGCTACACGTTTATCTGATTTTTTGAAATACGTACTTGGTTTCACATGTTTCATGTTTGGGAAATACGTTTCTACTTCATTCAGAAAGTCCGTCTTCGCATTTTCATCTACTAATTTAAAATAATTATGAAATGAATGGTAATCATTGTCATTAAGCAAATGGAACTTTGCGACGTTATAATTTGTTTCAAGCATATCGTAATACGTTTTATAACGTTCAATTTTAGACATTTCTTCAAAGTTAATATTATCTTCTACGATTTGATTGTCCTGTATTACATTATTATCTTCTTTAACCACAACTAACGTCTCCTCTTCCAGATTTGTCGCTGAATTCTACCTAATTTCGAATTAGATAAGTTTTGGTATAATTCTTCAACGCGTGCTTTTCTATCTTCTAATTTGTAAATTTCTTTTGTTAGTGAAATATTTTCATTAATTAACTTTTGCATAATACTACGTGATGTTTCGCGTTCTTCATCAAATAATCCAAGTAAGTTGCTGATTAAACTTGTTGTTACATCAATCTTTGGCTTAATATATTCGATTGAATCAATATCAAAGCCAATTAGATTTTCAGCTTTAACATAATAATATTTATTTTTATGTTGAAAACGCACAAGATTTAATGATGGATATACAAGCATTACCGTAAGAACTTCATCACTAAAATCTACATATTGATTGTACTGTGATTTTAAATCCGAATCTTTATAGCACACTTCTGTCGTTAGATTTTTCGCAACCATCGGTTCATTCATTTTTTTTGAATAGTGGATATCATCTTCGTATACAAAACCGATAAACTTAGATTTCTTATAAAGACCAAGCGCCATTTTACCATCATATTCTAAAGCAACACGTGCATGGAAGCTCCCTGTATTAAAGAATAATTGGTAATCACGTTTTGCGTTAATTTGTTTGTTGATAGCTACCACTTCAAAATGTTCTAAATTGACTTTAACGGTAAGTGGATCAATACTTGTTAATAAAATCGATGTTTTTATTTTTATCCAGCCACGAAGTTCTCCATTTAGTTCTATTAATCCCCAGATATCCCCCTCAATTTTTTCAGTGGTAATGACTTTAATTACTTTTTGATTGAGTTCACTTAATACACCTATCGCTTCAGCTTTTTCATCGACAGAGGTGATTAAGTCATCGTCATTTTCCTGACATAAAATATAGAAAGATAAGTCTCGCATCGTATACAGTTCTAATAATTCCATTATGATAGCTCCTTATTCATTAATTCAATTAATGCTTTGATATTATTATCCCAAATGAGATGTTCTTTTGTATAGTTATAACAATTGTCACAATACGTTTTGTAGAGAGATTCATTATTTTTTAACGCTGTAATCGCCTGTACCATTTCATCAACCGATGCTTTTTCCTTCGCAAAACCAAGTTGGTAATCGTTAATCATTTCTCGGGCATCATTTCCTATATTTGAAATGACAGGAACACCTAGACTGATTGAATCGATAATTTTTCCTGGAAGTATATTCATGAATATATCATCTTCAATCAATAATGAGAGCGATACATGTCTTTCTTTCATAAATTTTAAGCATTCAATTCGTGGTAATACATCATAGATTGTGACATATTCAAGATTTAATGCCTTAACCTCAGATTTAAATTCAACAGCGTGCAAACCATACACAATAGCATCAAACTTAATTTTCAGATGGTTGAGTCTTTTTGCGACTTCAAGTAACTCTTCAGCGTTTTGAGCAAAGCCTAAATTTCCGGAATAAAATACAGTAAATGTGTCTACTTTATCGACTTTTACTGAGTTAAGTTCCTGTTGATTAATACTATTGGGTAAGTATAACATTGGTTTCATTCTCAAGTTTAATCGCTTAACGATATGATGCTTAAATCCAAGATGATTATATATGATTTTAGCACTGCGATTATACATCATGCGTTCCAGATAATTGAGTACTGGTGAAAATAGATTGATCCATTTAACGCCCAAGGCGTAAATACTATCTGGCCATAAATCTCTAATATCTAAAATAATTTCTGACTTAATTTTGTTTTTGAGTGGCACAATGGCAAGGGGCATAAAAATGTTTGGGCTCGTTACAATAATTGTATCGTAATTATGATGATATTTTTTTATAAAACGAAATGTATGCTGCATGATTTCCAAATAATATAAAATCCGTTTAATGTGTGATTTAGATTGTTTATCTAATTTTGTAGATAACCTAAAAACTTGATCTGCATGCGCATTAATATATTCATCATTCCAGTACTCATTGGATTGGTACATTGTCGCATTAGGATATGACGGATTTGACGTTAATATATCTGCAGCTATACCGGATTGATTAAGTAATGTAAATATATTTTTATATCGGTTGGCACCACTACCGATTTCAGGATAAAAGTTTTGAGTAACTAATAATACTCGACCCATCGTAATACTCCATTCATTATTAAAATTTTCTCAGCGTTTATCATTATAATGTAACTATTATAACAATATGTTGCTTGTTTTTATAACATTTCATGAAAGTTTATATAAAAAAATCGAAAAGGACATCACTATCATCCTGAATGATTTTAATGATGTCCTTTGCGTTATTCAATATTACATACACACCGTGCTATAAAGTGTTGTATACATCTATCAATTTAATTTTTTCGTTTTCCCAGTTGTAAATCTGTTTAATGTCTTTACACTTCTCACTATATTGATTGCGTAATGCTTCATCACTTACTAATTTATTTACGGCTTGGGCAATTTGGTTCACGTCATGACTATCTACCGCAATACCAACACCCTGATCAACAACCGCTTTTACTTCAGGGAAATTACAACTTACAACTGGAACATGTGCCATAATATATTCAAATAATTTATTAGAACTTGCTGAATAATGATTAAAACAAATATTTTGTAACACCTGAAAACCTATATATGCTTGCTTCGTATACGATGGTAAAGCTTTAAAATGTACTTTCTCAATAAACTTGATTCGGTCACTTGCTGGACTTGCTTTCGCCATATCTTTTAATGTCTTCTC
Source organism: Macrococcoides caseolyticum (assembly GCF_021366795.1). Classification (GTDB taxonomy): domain Bacteria; phylum Bacillota; class Bacilli; order Staphylococcales; family Staphylococcaceae; genus Macrococcoides; species Macrococcoides caseolyticus_A. The sequence continues at coordinate 26,799 of NZ_JAHCPS010000001.1, forward strand.
AAGCTTACCAGCGCCAATAAAGACCAAAGTTCCCTCTTTTACTTGAGGCATCATTTCAATAAGCAATTCTAACCCACGCCCTTGTTGTAAGCCCCCTTGATAAAGTAGAATCTTCTCATCTTTAGGCAGTCCAAGTTCACCATGTAAATCAACATCTGGCTTATCATCGATATTATAAAGTTCAGAATAATTATATAAAGTGTGTGGGTAGAAACCATAAAGCTCTTCATTCTTTTTAGCACGTGTATGGTTTTCAACAATCATCTCGTCAACGAATTTAAGCATCAATGACTCTACACGCTTAATTTTCTTCGGATTATAGCCTGTGCGAGAAGTCTGTACTTCGTGCGAATCATAGACTAACTTTTTAGGTTTTAATCTAAATTTAGAACAAATTATCCCTTGAGGTAATGTGTTTAAATCGTTTGAATGATAAATGTCCGCGTTATCTTTGTACCCTTTAAAAATCATGCGTGCGATGATTGCGCCATTGACAATATTTTTTCTAACCTTACGGAGTTTTACACTTAATGCTGCCATTAATAAAAGAGAAGCAAAATAGATTAATAACATTAAGTTGAAATAAAGTAATGTCACACCTATTACTGTACTTACTGTTCCTACTTTAATTAAAAATGAGTTTTTATCCTTTTGATAAGCCGTTATAAAAGAAGGATAGCGTTGAACGCGTGAAACCTTGAAGTAGTCATTAAAACGTTCTTCTTGTAATACCTTATCATCCTTTGGATCATCAATTGCGATTAAATGGACATCATAACCATTTTCTGAGAGTGCCGTGCATTCTCTATTCACACGGGCATCATTTGTGAAATGATTCCATACAAACATTGTAACCTTTTTCATAATTCCACCTTCTCATGTTTCTATTCATTTTTTCATTTTAATCATACACTATTTTTTACATAAAAAAAGAGATTAGAACAAATATCTAATCTCCATCGTTACTTTTATATTGATTTATTCGTAGTATTGCTATATTGTGCTCTTTTTTTAGATATCTTATCTAATTTTGCTTGCTTTAAAAACGGAAAAACATCTTTATGTAAATAGCTACCGAATGTAGAAGAATAAGAATTCGTCAAATGATGTCTATCCCTAACTATTATTAAATTACCTTGTATAGGCATACAATATTTCCCTTTATTGCAAATTAAAAAACAGAAGATCATTGACCTTCTGTTTAGTTCAATATATATTGCAAAATAGTCGCCCCAATAGCACCTATACTCAATAAAATGAACACCGCGATATTCTTATAGTCTAAATTACCTTTTTCATTTTTGTTTAAGTAACCAATTTGTTGTTTTTCAATCATTTCTTTTTTATATTCGTTTTGTTCTTCTTTAGTTTTATTACGAAAGCTTCTAACAAACCTTGTATATTTATTAATAACTTCAGTTGTACTTCCATACTCTACCATTTCACCATAACTTAGCCAAAGCGCTTTATCGCAGAATTTTTTTATTTGTGGTGTTGAATGAGAGACAAAGAAAATTGTTTTACCTTGCTTTTGAAAATCTTTCATACGTTCGATACATTTATTTGAAAAAGTTTCATCACCTACGCTTAACGCTTCGTCTACGATTAAAACATCAGGTTCAGTGTGTATTGCTATTGAAAAACCTAATCTTGATCTCATTCCACTAGAATATGATTTGATAGGTTGATAAATAAATTCATCAAGCTCAGAAAATGAAACAATATCATCAAATCTTTCATTAATTTGTTGTTCACTCAATCCATGCATTAAACATTTCATTCTGATATTTTCTTCACCAGTCAAATCATTATTAAGTCCAGCAGATATTGCTATCAGCGAACTTCTTCCATTAATTTTAATTGAACCTGTTGTAGGCTGTGTTACTTCTGCAATTAAGTTACTCAGTGTTGATTTTCCAGAACCATTTAAACCGATGATACCTACCGATTCTCCTTCATTAACTGTAAAGCTTATATCTCTTAATGCATAATAAGGTTTAAGTATATTTTTCTTCTTAAAGCTGAACAAAGAAAGGATTTTATCTTTTTTACTCGTATTTAAATCGTAAACTTTAGAAACATTACGAACAATCACTTTTTCCATAATTTATCATTCCATTTTTTTATTTTATAAATAATCTACTAGCTTATTTCTAAATTTGTAATGTACCTGGCTACCTATAAACAATAGCAACAAACAAATCATCCAAAAATAAAGATGGTCATGCCAACTACCATATACACTAACATGATTTCTAATAAATGCTACACGATATGTACCAACTAAATAACCAAATGGATTGAAAGCATTAATTTTAACCATGATAGGCGTAGCATTTTCAATAGCCCAGAAAATTGGTGTTACAAAGAATGCCATCCTCATAACATTTTGCAAAATATTATTTGTATCTCTAACAATAATTACGAGTGTACTCATAATAAGTGAAATTCCAAAAATCAGTGCATAACTTGCAATAATAAAATAGAAAAACCAAAAGTAATGCCATACTGGCACTAGTTGATAATACATAGATAATACAAATAGTATTGATGTTGTAATGAGTAAGTTGATGAGTGTATTCGTAAAAGAAATAGAAAGCAATACACTTGATGGAAATTTCATCTTAGTAACTAATCCTAATCTTTGATAAATCGCTAAAGATCCACCAATGATTGACTGAGAAATAAACATCCACGGAAATAATCCACTTATTAAATGGATGATGAATGGTACACCGATAACATCATGCCTAACACCTCTAAGACCTAGTCCAAAAACAACATAATATAAGCCAACTTGCATTAATGGCTGGAGAATGTTCCAGAATACTCCTAAGTAATGATTTGAATATTTACTTTTAATATTATAAACAGCAAGTTTCCTAATAAGGTGCACATGAACAATTTGTTCTTTTATTAAATTAAGTAGTTCTTTCAAAAGTACTAACTCCTTTTTGAGTTGAAATGAACGCAATCGCTTATTTCATTTTTCAATTCATATTATTGTCTTGATAATACGCAATTTATAATTTACAATACTTTAATTTTATTTACAATCTTTTTCACAGTTAAATGTCTTTTGAATAAGCTAAAACATATCTTTGACAAATATTTGTAAACACCTTGTTATTACATCTATTTTTTGGAATGTCCTATCATTATGATACCATATAAAAGAAGATATTATTTTTGATGCACATATTATTATTGTTATTTTACAAAATTCGCTATATAATTTAATAGTTTAAAAACTTAATTTTAAGGAGCAATGTATGAGTAAAAAATTTAAAATATTATTAATTATACTCTCACTCTCACTTGCCATTGTCCCAATATCTTACGCAGCCTATCTATATACAACTACAAAAGGTGCAGTTGACTTATCATTTAGTAAGAATTCAGAGAAATCGGCACTTCGAGATAAAGCAGTTGACCCATCCATGGATCATATTTCAATACTATTTCTTGGCATCGATGATAGTATATCACGCAGAGAAAATGGACAAAAAGCCTCACAGGCAAGAACGGACGCGATGATACTTGCTACATTCGATCGTAGTGATAAACAAATTCGCTTAGTAAGTATCCCAAGAGATACATTAGCCTATATCCCTTCTGTTAAATATTACGACAAGATTACCCATGCACATGCAGAAGGTGGACCTGAGAGTTCTAAAGAAGCAGTCGAACAATTGTTTAATGTACCAGTCGATTATTATGCACGTGTGAATATGCAGGCTTTTGTTGATATTGTTGATGAGTTAGGTGGCATTGAATTCGACGTGCCTTTCGATATCGATGAGCCTACGAAGCTAGATAAAGGACGTATTAAAGTAAAAGCAGGTCAACGCGTGATTAATGGTGACGAGGCATTAGCATTAGTACGTAGCCGACATGTTGATACTGATTTAGGACGCGGCAAACGTCAAATGCAAATGATAGAAGCAATTGTTAAAAAAGCAAAAGACACAAATTCACTTGATAAACTCGATAACTTAGTTGAAATTGTCGGAAATAATGCTAAACACAATTTAACTTTCAATAATATTACGTCGCTTGCTTCTTATTACACAACCAATGATGTAAAATTTAAGAAAACGCAATTAAAAGGAACAGACTATATGTACAATGGGGTATATTACTACAACCCAGTACTTGATGATATTTATAAAATCTCAAAACTTCTTCGTAAAGATTTAGAATTACCAGAAGAAAAGAAATCCGATTTACTAGATGCAAAAGTGATTGCTTTAAAAGGAAATTTAATTCCATTAGAGACGATTGATATAGAAAAAATCGAAAAAGCTTATAAAGAATTAAAAGATGGTAACAAAGAAAAAGCAACTGAACATCTTAATACCACTGAAACACCAAATAATACAGATAATAACGTAACCAATGAAGCTGTAGATTTATATACAACAAATACAGCACCACAATCTGTTGAACGTATTGAAACTGAAGCAGTATCTTATCCTACGAGAACACAGAACAGTACACAATACAATCGTCCGTCTGATAATCAATATCAAACGAATACAACACAAACGAATCCTTACAATGCAAATCAGTACCAAAGAAATGCAGCACAAGGTTATACTAATGTCAATCGTATCAATCAATATCAAACAAATAATACAGTAACAATCAATAATCAATATAATACTGGATATACAACGAACCAATAAATACTTAGGAGTGAGCCATTATGGCAACACGAAAAACATATGAAAAATATGAACAAATCAATCAAATGTTTGATCATTTAGAAGCCATCGTAGCGATGCCAAAAGATAACGAACATTACCGAAAAGCATTTTTCTATGTTAATCCCGACCACCAGCAAAATTATGAAGCATTACGAATATATTATGCTGAATCAGAAAATAATCCATTAATGGATGCAGCATGTTACATTATTGCGATCCCTGAAATATTTAACAACATTAATATATTTGATTACGCAGTACCGCTTGATTTTGTATTTAACGGAGATGCGCTCAGTGACACATTTACAAATCTGGATGTACAACTTCAATATTTAGTTGCAGCAGTCTTAGAGGTTTCAGATGTACAAATCTTTAAACCATCAGGATATACGATGGGCATGCAGAACTGGAATATGACATTAATGCATGTCTTCTGGCAATACACTGCCATTCTAAAAATGCAGTAAACGTAATTTTTAAATTAATACTGAAACAAAATAACCACCACCTATTTCGATATATAAATAGGTGGTGGTTTTTTGCTATAATATGACTTTTTAACTTTCACTAAAGCACGGATTGCTTCATAAGTCTAGTCATAAAAAATTTTATTTTGTGAAATTAATATTTCATTTATTAAAGTAATATTACATTTCATCTGATTTGTATACGTTTAGTTATTTAGAACTTATAATAGAAGAGAATTATATTTTGAATATGCCTTAAGAAAGGATGTACACATGGATAATAAATTTTATTACAAGACGCCTGCGGTAATGCTAATGATGCTTGCTGGTACGACAACTATAGCTAATGCTGCAGAGAATGAGGTTAAACCTCATACAGTGGAAAAAACATCTAATGATACAACAACTACATCTTCTACGAAAACAACAACTACGACTAAAGCACAACCTGTGAATGTCGTTGCAACTAAAGATCTATCTCAAACGAAAAGCATTTCTGAACAATATTCTTTAACACAAGCAAAAACTTCTACTAACACTGCAGTTAAAACAGCTACAACTACAACTGCGGTTAAACCGGCTACAACTACAACAACAGCTGAGAAATCGGTGACAGCACCAAATACATTATCCGCTAAACGTTTAACATTAAATCCTACAAAAGTACGTACATTAGGAACTCTTTCTACTTCTAGAAACTACAGCACAATGTCAGTGAACCAAATGATTAAATATAACAATTGGGCAGTTCCTGAATATGAGAAGAGTTTCTTCGATTCACCTAAAATTGCCTATCGTAATGGCGTAGGTAAACCTGAAGGGATTGTAGCGCATGAAACAGCAAACCCTAATTCAACGATTGATGGCGAAATTTCATACATGAAAAACAACTATCACAATGCCTTTGTTCATGCCTTTATCGATGACAAACGTATTGTAGAAACTGCTGATACAGATTACATCTCATGGGGGGCAGGTGCACAAGCTAACCCTCGCTTCATCAACGTAGAATTAGTGCGTGTGTATGGTAAAGAAGCATTTAGTCGCTCAATCAACAACTATGCAGACTACTTTGCGACAAACCTTCTATACTATGGTTTACCGCTAGATAATGCTGACTATGATGGCCAAGGTACTGTATGGAATCATAAAGGCGTATCAAACTTCTTAGGTGGTACAGATCATACTGATCCGATTGGCTGGTTCCAACAAAATAATTATTCATTTGATGAGTTCTATAGCCTAGTATCTGAAAAATATAACCAAAAGTTAAATGCTTATGCACAGCCTGCACCGACAAAACCTGTAGCAACCCCACCCGTTCAACAGGCACCTGTTAAACCAACAGTTACACCTAAACCAACAACAGGTGAAGTTGCAACAACGACTGAACGTCGCATCGCAAGAGTAAAATCTGAAAATGCTAATATTTATACAGCTGTAACTAACGCACCAACTTCTAAGGCAGGTGCTAAAGCCAATACATCTTATTATGTTAATAAAAAAGCAGTATTTAACGGAGAAACATATTACGCACTTACAGATCAAAATAAAATCCCTCGTGGCTGGGTGAAAGCAAACGATACTGCTTCATTCTCAATTACACCAGAAGCAAAAGTTTCTAAAAACTTTACTTTAAAAAATACTGCGAAAAACTTATATGCAACACCTTGGGGAACTTCTAAGCAAACAGTTGCCAATTTAAGTGGATTATCTGGAAAACAGTTTAAAGCTTCAAAAACTGTAAAAGTTGGTAAAACACCGTACTACTTTGGAACAGTGAATAATTTAACGGGTTGGATTAACAACGCCTATTTATCAAATATTGTGCCTGTTCAACCAAAACCAGCTGTAGCACCAGTTGTTACATCTTCAACAAAACGTGTTGGAAAAATAAAATACAAATCTGCACCAATTTATTCAGCTGTAACAGATTCAAAGACAAAAAAAGCTTTGTCTAAAGCAAATAAAACATATTATATTAATAAACAAGCGAAATTCAATGGCGAAATCTTCTATGCTTTAACTGATAATAAAAACACACCACGTGGTTGGGTTAAAGCAAAACATGCTAGATCTTATACAATTACGCCTGAACAAAAAGTCAATAAACGTTTCATAGTTAAAAGTAATGCAACAAATGCATATACAATGCCATACGGTACAACAAAACAAATTGCTGGAAAACTTACACCTTATGTTGGTAAAGAATTTAAAGCAACGAAATTCGTAAAAGTTGGAAAAAACCCTTATTACTTTGGTACTGTAGATGCTTTAACGGGTTGGATTAACTTCAACCAACTTGCAACACCTTCATTAAAAGCACCTGTAAAAATAACGGCTATGAAAAATGTGAAATTAATTGGTCGTACAGATGCAAAGAATGCTGTACTTTATCCTAACATTCAATCGACAAAAGTCGCTAAAACTAAACCTGTAAATATGCAAGTGTATATCAACCATGAAGCAAAACGTAACAACGTGAAATATTATGGTGTGTCAGATCCAGAAAATAAATTCCTAGGCTGGATTAACGATACATTCGTAAAAGAAAAATCATTTGAAACTGTATCATGGACGAAAGCATCATATAAAATTAAAAAACCTACTGGCTATATTTACTCAATTCCAGGTGGTTCATGGTCACAACGTGTTAAAAAATTAAATACTCTATCAGATAATAGTGTACAAGTCATTCGAACTGACAAAGTCGGCACAAAGTTATGGCATAAAGTATTACTTGCTGATAATTCAGTCGGGTACGTGCCAGACAGTCATTTATTCACGCAAAACATCAAAAAGATTAAAGCACCAGAAAGCTTAGCTGTTGCAGTAGCGAAGCAATCACGCTTAAAGAACCCCGCACGTAATGACGGTCCAAAAATTGTTTACTCAACAGCTACAAGTGCTTATAACGAACGTTTCGCAACAGATAAAGAAATTCGTGATAACTTAAATACAAAAGATAAAATGAAAGATCCAGAATTAAAATATCAATTCTTAGATTTAGGACAATCTGAAGGTATCTCTGCTAAGCATTTAAACAAATTACTTGTTGGTAAAGGGGTACTTGAAAATCAAGGTGCTGCATTTGCTGCTGCTGCTAAGCAGTTCAAAATCAACGAAGTTTATTTAATTGCTCATGCGATTTTAGAAACGGGTCACGGTACAAGCCGTTTATCAAATGGTTTAGGGATTACAAATGACAATACGCGCATCTTAGAAAATTCAAAGAAAAAATATTACAATATGTATGGTACTAAAGCGATTGATAACAATGTTGAATTAGGTGGCATCGCTTACGCTAAACAAAACGGATGGGATTCTGCTTCAAAAGCAATCATCGGTGGCGCAAAATATGTCCGTCAAAACTATATTGATGCAGGCCAACGCACGCTTCACCAAATGCGCTGGAACCCTGAAAATAGTACGACACATCAATATGCAACAGATGTACGCTGGGCAACAACGAATGCACGCATTATCGCTCGTCTTTACCAACAAATGGGTATCGATGGTTTAAATTATATCGTCCACGAATATATTTAATAGTTGGAACGATGTCGCACTATCTTATGATAGTGCGATATTTTTATCACTTCTTCCAAATAAAAATAATCCTCAAACTTTAGCGTTTGAGGATTATTTTTTATGTATTAGGTTATATATATTATTATGCTGTTAATGTATTAATAGCGAAATGGGTCACGTAGCGTAAAAGAATTATACATTTTCTCAAGTAATTTAATCAATTCTTCTCGCTCTTTCACATCCAATTCACGCATGAAATTCCCAACCACTTTCGTTTTAATCTCTTCAGCATATTTTAAAACTTTTTTACCTTTGGCAGTTGGAATCAAAACCGTAGAACGTAAATCAAATTTACTTTGTTCTTTCTCTATATATTCATAATCCACGAGCTTCTTAATCGCACGAGACACAGCAGTTTGTTCTTTATTTAATTTATATATTAATTTCTTTTGTGTCATGTTTTCTTCAGTTGATATAATTTCCAGCATATAGATATGTTCGCGTGTTAACGTTACATCTGCAAGTTCAGCTGAAACCAATTCGTCGATTTTAGAATCTAAGAAGTAGATTAATTGTCCAAATCTCTTAATGCGCTTTTGGTTCATATGTATTTTCTCCCAACTTTTTATTTATTATAAATTATAATCCTTACAATATACATTAGCAACGATATATAATCTTATAACATAAAATTGTGGACTATTTATATAGAATTATAACATAAATATTGTATACATCTTATTACTATCTTTAGCTTTATTGAATTTTTAACAAATTTTATTATTTTCAAACAAATTTTATAAGGAGATAAATTATGACGAAAGAAAGAGATCATTACTTTGATAATGCACGGTTTCTACTCATCGTTTTAGTTGTGTTTGGTCATTTGTTGCGCTCATTTATTCATGAAAGTCATTTACTCAAAGCGTTATATATGTTTATATATAGCTTTCATATGCCAGCTTTTGTGTTAATCTCTGGTTATTTTGCTAAAGGTATTCATAAGCCAGGTTATATTATGAAAGTGACTAAGAAATTACTAGTACCCTATATTATTTTCCAAAGTTTCTATGCCTTTTATTATTATTTTATTGATGATGTGGAAACAGTCGATTTAAATCCATTTGATCCACAATGGGCCATGTGGTTTTTACTGAGCTTATTTTCATGGCAATTGATGCTGTTTGTCATTAAGGATGTCAATCCCTGGGTAGCGATTATTTCTGCATTTATTGTCGGTATTGCAGTAGGATATTTTGAGTTTATTAATAATACATTAAGTCTTTCGCGTACATTTGTATTTTTCCCGCTCTTTTTAATTGGTTATTATGCTCAGCCGGAACAATTTATTTATATTCGTGATAAACGGTATGTTCCTATATCTATAGCGATGTTAATTATTGTATTTTCATTCTACTTAATAACTGATTTTAATTTTGAGTGGCTCTTTGGCAGTAAGCCCTATGTCAAGCTTGAGCATAGCACTTCAGATGTTTATAGCGGATTAAAGCGTGCTGTAATCTATTTCATTATTCTCATAAGTACAGCCAGTTTCTTAAATGTTGTACCAAATCGTCAATTACCCCTGACGTATATTGGGACACGTACGATGTTCATTTATTTATTACATGGCTTATTTATTGGTTTATTTAGAGCCAATCAATGGGATAACTATTTTAATGATCATATCGCATCCATCTTAATCTTTATGGTGTTAGTGACCATTGTTTTAGTTTATACACTGAGTATGAACGCAACAAAGAAAATTGCTTCACCCGTTGTTGAGCTCAAAAAACCTAAGTAACTTGACGCCTCTCTTTTTGAGAGGCGTTATTTTATTTGCTAAACGCAAGTTCGACAGCCTCTTTTTTAAACGGCGTCTCACTTGCAGCCCTTTCGACAAAAACGAAGATCGACCTAAATCAAAAAGCGATTTATGGTCGCTCTTCTTATTTTGCTTAGGGCTAAACGCAAGTTCGACAGCCTCTTTTTTGAGTTTGTAAAGTTATTGTAAATAAATCTTTTTTTATATTTTTTATTTGTTAAGATATCTGTATAATTGTAATTAAAGAGCATATTATGTCTGAAATAAATATAATTGCATATTGCTTTTAATTTACAGCGATAAAGGAGATTTATAATGGGTTTACTATGGCAAACACCTGAAGATCGATTGGCATTATTAAAGGATTTAGTGAAACAGGATAGCATAACAAATTCAAATGGTGAAGTCAATTTTCCTTTTTATATTAAAGAGACACTTAAACAATTAGATTACTTTAATATGTTTGATTCTCACATCCAATTAATTGAAACGAATGATCATAAAAATGCACTTGCTGCGATTTACCGTTCTCATGAGACGGATGACACTGTCATCTTAATGAGTCATTATGATACAGTTGATACAAATGACTTTGGTCACTTTGAAGATAAAGCGTTTGATTGTGATGCACTAACTGCTGAATTCAAAAAAAATATCCATGAATTTGATGATTATCACCAGCATGATATTGCATCGAACCGTTATTTATTCGGTCGTGGTGTAATGGATATGAAGTCTGGTTTAATGATGCATATGAGTATCCTTGAGAAAGCAATTTCTGAATCATGGCCGTTAAATATTATTTTACTGACAGTGCCGGATGAAGAAGTGAATTCTTCTGGGATGCGTAGTGCTGTTGTTGAACTTTCTGATTATATTACACAAGAAGCTTTAAACTTAAAGTTGATTATGAACGGTGAACCCGCATTTAGTCAGAAACCGCATGATGAGCATTACTATATTTATAATGGTAGTATAGGAAAAGTGATGCCATCAGTGCTTGCCTATGGTAAGGAAACGCATGTTGGAGAGCCTTTAAATGGTTTAAGTGCGAACTATTTAATCAGTCGTATTAATAGTGCGATTGAATATAATCCATCATTTACTGAGCGTTATAAGGAAGAAGTCACACCGCTTCCAGTGAGTTTATATATGAAAGACTTAAAAGAGGAATATAATGTTCAGACCCCATTTATGGCAGCGAGTTTTTATAATGTCTTTTTATTTGAGCAAAGTGCAGCGCACGTATTCCATAAGTTTAATAAGCTTGTAGATGATACGGTAAAAGAGGCAGTGAAAGATTTAAAGTCTGTCTTTAATGAATTACCGGACATAAAAGTAATGACATACGATATGCTCGTAAAATCAATGTCAGACTTGCATGGTAAAAAAACGGTACAAAAAATCATTGATGAGATAAAGGAAACAGACGACAGAACATATGCACGTCGTGTGATAGAGGCATTATTATTACTAGATCATAATAATGATTACACTGTGATCACGTATTTAAATGCGCCTTATTACCCATCTGTGAATAGTGGTCAGGAAAAGTTAATTAAGTCCATTACAAAATATACGATTAAACAGATGAAGAAACAGTTTGACCGTGAGACGACTAAGATTTACTACTTTAACGGCATTTCTGATTTAAGTTATGTGAATTACGCACACGATGACAGTGATGCACAGATTTATGCAGAGAACACACCAGGCTTCGGTCGTCATTACGATATTCCTTTTGACGCGATGAAACAATTAAAAGCACCTGTCATCAACATCGGTGCTTTCGGTAAAGATGCGCATCAACTCACTGAGCGTATCGATATTAAGAGTGTGACTGAGGAAGTTCCTTATATATTAAATAAAATATTCCATAAATTTTTCTTAGATTGATGCTTAAAGACGGTAATTGCGATGTGGCAATTGCCGTTTTATTATTTTCGACTGAAGATCTGCTAAATATAATGCTTTATCATGCTGTTTCTTTATAAATGACACATTTTGAGCGACGGTTATCTCTGTGCCATTAATAAAGTATAACGTCGTTTCTTCTTTATTCCCTTCAAAATGAAAAATCATCTTGTAATGAATATACATTTGAAAGAATTTCTTCTCTTTATGTACCGGATAATACATCCATTCGAGCGTCGGTTCAATAATAATGGGTAAATGATGTGATTTATGAATTAATACTTTGGCTGATTGTCTGCGTGTTTTAATATCACTCCCAAAATAAATTAATGTGTGATTAAGCAATGCTTCTGCTCTCTCTTCTACGATACGCATCGTGCCGTCAATAGCGTATACTGCTGTATGCCCCCCTATTTCTGGATGTTGATAAATACACATATCTGTTGTTTCAAGCGCCATATTTAACATAACTCTCACCTCATATCAAATTCACATTACACCTATATTATAGTGAATTCATTCAAAAAACGGTTATTTTTAATGGTTTTTATACAAAATGTCTACATTATTTTCATAAACTAATGATTTTTATTTAAAATGTTAACTTTTATTTAATAAACATTTTAATTACGCTTAAATCATCCGGAAATACATTTGAATATCTAGATATTCCAAAAGGACACGTCATGTTTGAACAGGTTAAAGCGGAATATGAACAGCTCATCTATCACTTTATTCATAAATATCATTTAACGTATGAAATGGATGAATATTACCAGCTCGCGTTAATCAAATTGTGGGAACTGGATCATCTTTATGATCCAACGAAAACAAAGAATAAAAGTCAGTATATGTATACGAAAATGAATTTCTTCTTTATCGATGAAATCCGTAAGTTAGCTAAACGTACAGAACGCTTTGTCGTCACCCAAGATGAATGTTTACAACTTCATGCGACTGATGATGACTATAATTTATTACTACAAGATGCAAAAAGCATATTAAATGACAAAGAGTATACGTGGTTCGTGCTTGCAGTAAGTGGTTATCAGATGAAAGAAATTGCAGACTTGATGCAGTTAAGTGTCTCTGCAGTGAAAGGCTATAAAAGAAAGGCAAAGTTAAAATTAAGTCCTTACTTTCAAAATGATGATATATGATAAAAAAAAGTTGACATTTATTTAGAAAATCAAAATATTTTTCTATTCAATAAGTACCATATTTAGTATAATAGCAATTAGCACGTTTTTAGAGGAGGAAATAAGATGGCAGCAAAAGTTGGAGATATCATTGAATTTCACGAAGGTAAACAAGGCATCGTTGAGAAAGTAAACGAAAACTCAGTAATCGTTGACTGTACTATTATGGAGAATTTTGAAAAGCTCGATATTCCAGAGAAAACAGTCATTAATCATAAACGCTACACAATCGTTGTAGAGGCATAAAATGATGAACATCATCAAAAAACCGGTTGCTGGATTTATACTGTTGTTTAGTTTATTTCATATCATTTTACTGATGATGCGTTCTGAACATCAGGTTTTCTGGCATCTTTATACCGGAATGATGTTGTTTGCATCCATTAGTTATATTTATTATGAACGTAATATTGAGTCGAAACGCTTACTGGACTCTGTGATTACGGGTATCCTTGCAAGCTTTGTGATTGTAACCTTACATACATTACTCTCTTTTATACTTAAAGATATTCATTATTTTAATGTATTAAAAGAAGCTGTGAGGCTTGGTGTGTATGTGAAATGGCAACTCATGATTACGCTTGTGATATCTATACCTATTCAGGAGTTAATGTTTAGAACATTACTTCAGAATACAACCGATGAACGCTTTAATCGCTATCTTTCAGGTTGTATTGTTTCAATCGCTGTGACAAGTTTGTTTATGCATGTATTAAGTATACAGATACTTGTATTTATCTTTATTGTACAGTTTGTGCTTGCATTAAGTTATTCCCATACAAAGCGCCTGATAACCCCATTAACTGGTAGCGTATTATCCATCATTTTATTGATGTTGATTTATCAATAAAAATAATAAAGCTGAAACATAAGCGTGCTTATGCTTCAGCTTTATTTTATTTTTAACTGGAAACACCTGATACATCCTGACCCCTATATATTTTGTTCTATTTCTTTTTCTTCATAATACATTGCTTCTTGTAAGATGATGTCTTCCTGATAACGCAAAAGATCTACCAACTCATAACTTTTCCCTACCAGTTCAAAAGAGTTCGTACGTTCTTTAAATGAAAGTTTCATATGCAGAAGTGTTGCTTCTGGTGGTGAAGCAATGACTTCTGTAACGTCATGTGTATAGCCCGCTTCACCATTCGTGATTAACATATGAATCCCCTCTGTGCAAAGTTGTTCCCCATCGCATACATCAGAAAGTTCGCCATTATGTAAAGCAATACAATAGTCCGGACTTTCAAGATCATACATATATCTGACCCATGTTTTTAAAGATTGTAACTTGTCAGCGACAGTGACAAATTCACTATTCACTTGTATTGCTTCAGACACTGCGATTACAGCAATCTTGACACCTTTATATTCATGAATAATATATGGTGTGTTAAAATACGGTTCTTTCGTTCTTTCGTTAAGTACATTGCATGATAGAAATGGAAAATCACTCATCGCATGTGCACGATTAAAGTACATTGATCCAAGTGAAAAGTCATGAATACTAATATTTGACGCATCATACTTTAATCGATTCATCATGGTAATCAGTGGTAGCCGTTTATATTCTTTTAGTGTTGCATAATAATGACTTGCTTTAGACCCTGTTAAGAAAGTGCCATTATTAAGTAACAGGACATGGCCGCTTTGTCGTGCCAATTTAATATAGGATGCTGCACGATAAAAATTAAAACCATGGTTTGAACGAAACATTGCACCAAACATGTTATTTGTTGTTATAATATGTATATTGATTAAACCTTTTTTCATGCCCCTCACCTCTAGATTATTATAACAGAAAATAAACATACCATTTACACTGGAGATAAATATGACCAATATTAAAAAATATGTCCTTATCAATGTCGGATTAACGCTGATTTTTACGTTATCATTGTGGTATATGCTCGCACAAAAAGAAGCGCGTGATCTCCATGAAGATATACATGATTCGATAAGCATCCATACTGAACAAGTAGATAGTTTCTTTAGTGAAACAATATCTGCCGTAGAAAATGTTGCTACGACTGTGACATATGAAGATAATAATGAAATTATCAATAATCGCATACAAGTGATGAAAAATCGTGATCCACGTATTATCAACATCTACGTCCTCGACCATCATGCCAAAGTGCTGAATTCAAATTCAAAATTCATGATTGGTAAACAAGTTGAATCAATGCCATTCTTTAATAATATTGAGAAACGAACGCTGAATAATGTCGCGATTAGTACAGACAGAGTCAATAATATGAATAAGAAAGTCATCTATATTACAAAACATATAACCGATACAAGTAAGAACAGTATCGTCGTTGCAGAAATAGATATTGATACACTCGGTACCGTCATTGATTCACTTCAAAAAGGGAACACCGTAACGATTACAGACTTTAACGACCACATCGTATTTCAATCCAATCATCCGGTGAAGTCTAATATCTACGAAACCCAAAAATTTCTTAAAGTCGACTGGAATTTAAAGATTAGCTCTAAGAAGAATATCTATATAGAAGTCTTTCAAAAAGTATTGCTTGCTGGCCTTGTTATTTCACTCCTCATTGCCACTTTACAGTTATTCTATCGTAGTTATGAAGCACAAAAAGAAAATGCATTGCTCTTAGCAGATATCAACACGCAAAAAAAGGAATTAATCGGTCAACTCGCTGCAAATACAGCACATGAGATTAAAAATCCGTTAACTGCCATTAAGGGTTTCGTTGAGTTACTTGAAATGCAGTACGATAAAGAACACAACAATCGCTACTTTCCAATCGTTAAGACCGAACTGGAACGCATAAACAATATTGTTAGTCAATTCCTCTTACTCGGTAAACCGACAAAGATTGATGCTGAGATAGTTGATTTAAGAACAATAGTACGCGAAACATTAGATTTTCTGGACTATGACTTAACGCTTAATAATATACGGGTCATAAAAAGTTATACCGATCATCAGACACTGGTACATGTAACGATTGACCAGTTTAAACAGATTATCATTAATATTATCCAGAATGCCAAAGATGCGATGGAAGATAATAAATTAGGCATTATCGAAATAAAAGTCAGTCATTCAGAACGCGATGCCATTGTGACCTTCACAGATAATGGTCGTGGGATGGATGAAACGATTCTTAAGCAATTGTATCATCCTTTCTTTACAACAAAAGATACCGGTACTGGTCTTGGCCTACCGGTATCAAAGAGTATCCTTGAAGCGAATAACGGCAGTATTGAATGTATTAGTAAACCAGGGATCGGTTCGACGTTTATCATTAAGTTGCCACTTGTCTCTATTCCATCTAAATATGACCAGAAACAACACCCCCATTCGTCAATTTGACGAATGGGGGTGTTTACATGCGTGTAAACGCATTTCAGACAGCCTCTCTAAACGGCGTCTCACTTGCAGCCCTTTCGACAAAAACGAAGATCGACCTAAATCAAAAAGCGATTTATGGTCGATCTTCTTATTTTGCTTAGGGCTAAACGCAAGTTCGACAGCCTCTCTTTTTAAACGGCGTCTCAAGGGCACACGCCAGGTAAACTTCAGCAAATCCTTCAAAATCAAAAAGCGATTTTTCAGCTTTGTCTCCAGTTTACTTGCGTGTAAGCGCCCTTTCGACAGCCTCTTATCCTATCATTATTCTTTCTTTTGGGTATCTGAATTTATCGGGCTCTGCTTTTCCGCCGAGCATAATGATAAATGAGATTAATCCGACACGGCCGATAAACATCAATGCCATAATCACAAGTTTACTGCCACTTGTTAAATCACCTGTTATCCCAAGTGATAATCCACATGTTCCAAACGCACTCATCACTTCAAAGAAGATCGATAGTAAATCAAACTTCCCGTCTTCAAATAATAAGATAAACAATAAACCTGTAAAGCAGATAATTGTTGCCAGAACCATTACCGCAAATGTGCGTTGTATATCAATCGGATCAATTTCTTTATTAAAGACTTTGATCGTTGTTCGTCCGTTACTGTAATTAATTAAAAAGAGTATCAGTATGGCAAATGTCGTCGTTCTAATCCCACCCCCGACAGAGCTTGGGCTAGAGCCGATAAACATTAACCCTCCCATAAAGAAACGTGTTGCTTCCGTCAATTGATTTAAATCAATGGTCGTAAGGCCAGCACTGCGCGTTGTGGAGGATTGAAATAGGGCGTAAAATAACCCCTTATGCCATGCTATGTCTTTAAACGCATGGTTAAACTCTAAAATATAAATCGAAATCGTCCCAATGATAAAGAGCAGAAAATACGTACTCATCGTTAATTTCGCAAATAAACTGAATCTAAAGTTCGGTATTTTATTCGTTAAATAGGTCTTAATCTCAATAATGACCGGGAAGCCTATCGCACCAAGAACAATTAAGGCCATCGTAATCGTCTGTACAAAATAGTCATCGCTAAAGCCATTCAATGAGTTCCCTGTAATATCTAATCCACCATTCGTCGTAGCAGATACTGAGGCATACATGCCATGGAATAACGCTGATTTTATAGATCCCATATCTTTATAAAAATAAAACGCTAATAATAATGCACCGAGCGTTTCTATAAAGAGCATTGCTTTGACAATTTCTAAAATCATCGTCACAACACCAGACATTTTATTCTGGTTGTGGTCTACCATAATCAATTGTCTTTCACGCATCCCGATTTTCTTACCAATAATCACCCATAAAAGTGTGCCCATCGCCATCACACCAATGCCACCTAAATTAAGAATCAGTAAAATGACCACCTGACCAAATGTTGAATACGTTTCTGCAATGGATACGGGAGACAATCCCGTCACACTTATACCAGATACGGCAACAAAAAGTGAATCAATATAGCTGATTTCAACTCCTGGTTTATGAACATAAGGTATACGTAAAAGTAAAAAAGAAATGAAAATGGCAACCAGGTAGTACAAGACAATACCTTGTTGTGGCGTTAATTTTTGAAATAGCTTCTGCATGATTTTCACTTCTTTCTTAACAGTGTTATAACGTTACTTTGACATCAACGGTTTTACCGTTACGTTGATATGTCATTGTAATGGTATCGCCAATTTTCTTCTCATAGAATAATATTTTTCTGAAATGAATTTTTGATTTTACCGATTTACCGTCAATTTTAGTAATGACGTCACCTGGTAATAAGCCTTGTTTTTGTGCAACTGAATTTGGCTCAATCTGTGTAATAATAACGCCTTCTTTGTTAGGTTTTGAATTCGGGTCATTTGGATTTGTTGGTGTCCCTGCATTCTCTATCATAATACCTATTTTCGCACGTTTAATGCTACCGTTTTGTTCTAGTTCTTTTATGACTTTCAAAACATCATTCGACGGAATACTAAACGCAATCCCTTCAACACCGTTCATGGCTATTTTCATAGAGTTAAGCCCAATCATCTTTCCTGCTTTGTTAAATAACGGACCGCCAGAATTTCCAGGATTGATTGCAGCATCTGTCTGCATCACACTCATTTCCCAGTCATATATTTCATCGCCATCAATATCTACAGGTACTTCGCGCTTTAATCCAGAAATAATCCCGGTAGATACACTGCCTTCAAATATTTTTCCGAGTGGACTCCCCATTGCATAGACTTGCTGACCCGGTGCAAGATTTTTACTGTCTGCCATTTCAACAACAGTATTTAAGTTACGTTTAGGTATCATTAAGATAGCGATATCCGTCCACACATCATAGCCAATCATTTTCGCTTTTTCTTTCTGTTCACCATATGTGACTTCAATTTCACTTGCTTTCCCTACAACGTGGTAGTTGGTTAATATATAAGCACTTTTATCATCCAGCTTATAAATGACACCTGTACCAATGCCTACTTCTTCTGGTGGTTTAACTGCACTCTCTGGGTCTATTGAACTATCATCTGTTTTTTGAAGATTAGTCACACTGACAACATTGTTCATATTGCGTTTGATCGATTGTTCGATGGTTGGTTGACTTTCGACTGCTTTCCTTTGCTCTGGCTGATGCAATAAACTCATCAGTAATATGCCAATTAATATACCAACAAGTGCACCCATAAAAACTTTAGGCCAGATGGATTTGGAAGGCTTGGTCTCATGTGTGTCATCATTATAAGCTTTCTTACTATCCGTTGTATCTGCTGATGCTTTTATTATTTCGTTTGTTGTTTCATCATGCGCTGATGATACTTTTGGTTGTTCTTGTAGCGTTGTTTCATGTTTTTCTGAAGGTGGTGTTTCTGTATGTCGTGTTGCTTTTGGTCGTGTGTCGTTTGATTGCATATCATTTGATTCAGTGGTTACATTTGCGTCACTTTGGATGTCATCTGTTGCCTGGATGTTCGTAGTATCCGCGCCTTCACGCATCATTACTTTGTCTTCTGTAGGTATTTTTGGAGACACTTCTTCGTGAGGTGGAATGGCTGTAACCTCATCATCTTCTTTATGTAAGTAAGGATAAATCATTCTTAATTTTTGACCTTTGAAAAATAATCGTTTCGGTCGTTTGTAGTTTCTCTTTTTGATGACAATTTTGTGTTTATGCTGCATGATTTCCTCCATAAAAAAACTTAGTGTATCTATTATAATATAGATACACTAAGTTTAATATGATATATCATTCATTTTTATGCGTTTCTTTGTTTTTTCTTTCCGCTGAACCAGCCAATCGCAAGTATCCCAAGCAATACACTCCAGAAGATTAATTGCCATTGTGTACTGTGTGGAAATTCATGCGGTATGACATGTATTGATTCGTGTGCTAATACCATCACAACGAGCTTCACACCCACCCAGCCTACAATGGCAAATGCTGCTGCTTCAAGTGACGGATTATCATGTAATAGTTTCACAAACCATGTCGCTGCAAATCGCATAATGATAACCCCAAGCATCCCACCTGTAAACATGACTAAAAACTGTCCTAAGTTCATGCCACCAAACTGTGGTCCAACTTCAGGTAATGTGAGTGCGATAGCTATCGCTGCAAGCATGGAATCAATTGCAAAAGCAATATCAGCAAATTCAACTTTGGCAACGGTCATCCAGAAGCCGCTACCTTTCTTACTATATTTCTCCATTTCCGCTTCTTCAGCTTCACTTGTTGCGTCTCCGGCCTTGAAGTATTCGTATAAATTCTTAATCGACATAAAGAGTAAGTATGCCGCACCTAACGCTTGTATCTGCCAGAATTTCGCTAAATACGCAATAGCAAATAGACTTGCAAATCGGAACACGAATGCACCGAGTAAGCCGTAAAATAATGCTTTCTTTCTTTGTTCATCAGGTAAATGTTTCACCATCACTGCCATAACAATTGCATTATCTGCTGCAAGTAAGCCTTCTAATACAACCAGCACTAAAACAACCCAGGCATAGGTGACTAATATTGACATATCCATTGTTTCATCTCCGCCATCTTATTATTAATAATGATTTGTATTATACGCCATAAATATGTTTATGTGCATTCATTTGCTTCACAATCATCATTATAACAAACTATATAATTTGATTTCCGGAAATTTATCTTCAAACCAGCGTGTTGCAAATTCATTTTCAAACAAGAATACTTTATTCCCGTAGCGATCATCTACTAAGATTGAACGACTACCGTTCATACTATCTTTAATATCTTCTTCATTTTCGATCCAGCGTGCAATCTTACGGCCAACGGGTTCCATAATCACGTCAACGTTATATTCATTTTTCATACGGTGTTCAAAGACTTCAAACTGTAATTGACCCACAGCACCTAGAATGATTTGGTTGGTATGGAGTGTGCGATATATCTGAATCGCACCTTCTTGTACTAACTGTTCAATCCCTTTATGGAAGTGCTTTTGCTTTAAGACGTTCTTCGGACTTACTTTCATGAAGATTTCAGGTGTAAACTGTGGTAACTTCTCGAACTTAAATTTCTGATTCCCGCCAACTAATGTATCACCTATCTGGAAGTTTCCAGAATCATATAAACCAATAATATCACCACTTACAGCATGATTGACCGTCTTCGTATCATCTGCCATAAATGACGTTGAGCGTGAAATCTTCATTTTCTTATCTGTACGCGTAAGTTTGACATCCATCCCACGTTCGAAAGCACCACTTACAACACGCATAAACGCAATTCTGTCACGGTGTTGAGGGTTCATATTGGCCTGAATCTTAAAGATGAATCCCGAAAAACTTTCATCAAATGGAGAGACTTCTTCGCCTTCTTCTGTTTTACGTCCACTTGGCATTGGTGCGTAATCTACATAAGCATTCAAGAAGTTCTGAACACCAAAGTTAGCAAGTGCTGAACCAAAGAATACTGGCGTTAAATCACCAGTGCGTAATTTCTCGTTATCAAAATCTTCTCCTGCCCCGTCTACAAGCATTAATTCTTCAATCGCCTGTTCAAACGCTGAATCCGTAGAGATAGCATGTTCTTCAACCAGTTCGTAATCTTCATTTAAATGAAGGATATTCTCTTCGTCACGGAACGGTTCAATTGTTTTCTCTTTACGGTCGATAATACCAAAGAAAGATTGGCCCATCCCAATCGGCCAGTTCATTGGATATGTTTCAATTTCTAATGTCTTTTCAATTTCTTCCAGCAATTCAAACGGTTCTTTACCCACACGGTCAAGCTTATTGATAAATGTAAATATTGGAATCCCACGCATTTTACAGACTTTAAACAGCTTTAATGTTTGTGGCTCAATCCCCTTAGCACAGTCAATGACCATGACCGCACTATCGACCGCCATTAACGTACGATACGTATCTTCCGAGAAATCTTCGTGTCCTGGCGTATCCAATATGTTAATCTTAAAATGATCATAATCAAACTGCATGACAGAACTCGTTACAGAGATACCACGTTCTTTTTCAACGTCCATCCAGTCACTTGTTGCAAACTTTCCAGTCTTCTTCCCTTTAACTGTCCCTGCTTCACGTATCGCGCCACCAAATAATAATAATTTCTCAGTAAGCGTCGTCTTACCCGCATCGGGGTGAGAGATAATGGCAAATGTCTTTCTAATTTCTACTTCTTGTTTTAATGTCATAATTACTCCTTATGTTTCAGCTGTCCACTGCGCAATGGATAGCGCTAAGTGGTTTGCTTCTTTTTCGTCTAATAGGTTAAATAAATGTAAATAAATATGTTCGACTAATGCTTCTCCATAAATATCATAATCAATTTGAATTGAGAAGAATATCTCTGGTACACTCACTAAAATTGTTTCTTCTTTCCTGTTCTCATGAATATAGACTTTACATTGTAAATCTTCTCCATTATAATTTCTTATTTTCATTGATTATCTCTCCCATATTTCTCATAGGCTGCTTCAAGGCCAATCAAATCATCACGGTGTGGCACTTTCACGTATCCAGGCATAATTTGATAAGGCTCACGACCTTTCGACGCTAGAACAACCATATCGTCTGGTTTGCTTACTTCAATAGCATGACGAATGCCTTCTGCACGGTCTAAATATGATACATAATTTGAATGCGTTGCACCTGACTCGAGTGCATCTGTTAATTTCTTTGGATCATCATTGGCTGGATTGTCCGGTGTAAAGATCACGTAATCAGCACGACACGCGATTGCGCCCATTTCCGGTGTCTTAGTGAGATCACGCTCCCCAGCCATTCCCACTAAGAATATCAGTTTGCCACGTTTGAAAGGTTCTACAGCATCAATCAATTTATTCATGCCATCTGGTGTATGCGCATAGTCAATAATTAAGTCAATAGGTAACGTACGGTCTAATACTTCCAGTCGCCCTTCAACCGGATTTAAATGTTTCGTCGCATTTGCTAAAACTTCAAGTGAATGGCCTTGTGTCCACATCGCAGTCAGTGCTGCAAGCATATTATAGACATTGAAACGTCCAATATACGGACATTCAATATGATAAGTACCCTCTGGCGATTGTAAATCAAACTGAATACCATGAATCGTTTCAATAATATTGATTGCACGCACGTCACATGCGTTATCAATACCGTATGTGATGACTTCTCTCGAGGTTGCAATCATTAATTCGGATGCATACGCATCATCACCATTGACAATCGCATATTTCAGTGCGTGATAATCATTACCCAGCTGTGCAAATAATAACGATTTATGAAACCCGTAACGTTCCATCGTCTGATGAAAATCCAGGTGGTCTTGTGTCAAATTCGTAAAAATGGCAGCATCAATATCAACACCATTTGTTCTACCGAGTGCTAAACCATGACTACTCATTTCCATCGCCATAGCCTTGGCACCTTTATCGAGAGCATCTTTAATATGATTATTTAATGTAATGGTCTCTGGTGTTGAATTAGAACCTTTCGCAACATCTTCATTGTATTGAAAGCCATTCGTGCCAAGATATGCAGAATTAATATTGAGCGCACGGTGAATATGATGAATCATCGTTGCGACACTCGTTTTACCATTCGTACCTGTTACGCCATAAGTCGTTAGTTTCTGGCTTGGAAAGTCGAAAATGTATTGCGCAAAAATATTTGCAACCCGTAATGTATCTTTCACGACAACCAGTCCAACATCTTCAGGTAAATTTTCTATATAATGATCACTTACAATCATTTGACAACCTTGTTGAATCACATTCGGTATAAATGTATGACTATCCACTGTATAACCACGACTCGCAACAAATACACAACCTGCCTTAGCAAGTCTTGAATCAACAACGATATTATCGATTGTTTCAGGAAATTGACCATAGAGTTGTTTCGCTTTAATAACATTCAGCAAATCAAACGTATTCATTCAGTGTCCTCCTTTAGTTCAATTCTTAATTATACACTTTTTTATGATTTTCGCCTATACAAGTTAAACATGTTCATTTAATTTAAAGAGGCGTATAATAAGGAATCATCAAATAAATTTATTCCATAATAGGAGGTAACAGATGGCATATATTGTAGTAAGTGACCTCAGTAAAACGTATCAGGATAAAACAGTATTTAAAGATATTCGCTTCTCCATTGAACAAGGTGAAATGATTGGTATTATTGGTGCCAGTGGCTCCGGTAAAACAACTTTAATTCAATGTATGTTAGGCATTACGAAGGCGAACTCGGGAAATGTAATGTTGAATCATCAGTTGATGCCGAACTTAAATGCTTTAGCACACACCGGCTATATGGCACAATCCGATGCATTATATGACGATTTGACGGGCATTGAACATTTAAAATTTTACGCATCTATTTATAAAATTGATAAAAAGACTTTAAAATCACGTATTGATGAAGTCTGTCAAATGACAGATCTTACTAAGGATATCCATCGCCGTGTCAGTACATATTCCGGTGGTATGAAGCGCAGATTATCCCTTGCGATTTGTCTTATCCATCACCCAGAATTGATCATACTGGATGAACCAACAGTCGGAATTGACCCATTATTAAAGCATAAAATCTGGCAGTCACTCCACCAGTTAAAGGAAAAGAACAAGACAGTCGTTATTACGACACATTTAATGGATGAAGCGATGCAATGTGACAAATTATTATTGCTCTATCAAGGTGAAATGATTGGCTTTGCAGCGCCACAACGTCTGTTAGATTATTATGGCGTTGATTCTATTGAAGCCATCTTTATTAAGGCAGGTGGCGCATCATGACCGCATTGACGATTGCAAAACGTATCATAAAACAAATCAGACGAGATAAGCGTACTTTGTTACTCTTATTTTTAGCACCACTTCTCTTATTAACATTGTTGTATTATATTTTCCAGACTGCTGACGAAGGGCATGCGCTCGTCGGAACCTATCATACGCCAGGTGCATTAAATCAATTACTTGATCAGCACGACATTCAACATAAAAAAATAAGTAGCAGTAAACATATACGTCAACACATTGAACAACACAGATATGATGCAATCATTGTCTCTAAAGATGAAACCATCGATGTCTATTATAAAAATATTGATCATACGAAAACAATGAAAATAAAACAAGCCATGGAAGGTTATAAAATCAAATCACAGTTTACAGCGTCACAACAAGTAATTGAGCATTTCAAATCACAGTTTGAACGTATTCAGCAAGAACTGAGTAAAATGAAAGAACAAGTCAAACAATTTGAACCAGTACTCAATAAGGTGGGCATCCATATCCCGGAATCAGCGCCAGAAAAAATGAATCCGTCAACTTCGGAATCCATTGAAACACATTATATATACGGGGATAAAAATAGTAATTATTTTGACATGATTAATCCAGTACTCATTGCTTTCTTCATCTTCTTTTTTACCTTTTTAATTTCAGGTATTACTTTACTAAAGGAACGTACAACGGGTACACTATATAAGTTGCTATCTACACCAGTTAAACGCTATGAAATTGTTTTGGGGTATTTACTTGGCTTTTCATTATTTGCAACACTGCAAACGATACTCTTAGTACTCTATGCAGTCTATGTCCTTAAAATTCATGTTGAAGGCAGTCTCATACTCTTTATCGTTAGCAATATTGTCTTAGCATTTGTTGCACTTGGTTTAGGATTATTTATATCGACATTCGCTAAATCTGAATTCCAAATGATACAATTTATTCCACTTATCATTGTACCTCAACTTCTGTTTAGTGGTATTATACCTATAGAAAGTATGCATCGCCCGCTTCAAATATTAAGTTACGTGATGCCACTTCGGTATGGTGCAGATAATTTAACGAAGATTATGATTCAAGGACAAACTATTCAAATACTACCCAACATTATCATACTCACAGGTTTCTTTATCGTATTAGTTGCTGCCAATATTATATTACTTAAGCGTTACCGCAACATATAATAAATCATGCGCTTTTGTAAAGAATTCACAAAATTATTGTAATTTTTTTGTAATGATTAAGATTCCATTTCACAAAGATGGGATAATAAGATAGAATTACAACAAATCCAATGAATCGGAGTGTACCTATGCTGATGAAAAATAAAAAAATATTGATTTTAACTGGTTCTTTCGGCAATGGTCATATATCAGTTACAAATGCAATTGTTAATCAGTTTAATAAAATGCATTTACCCAATGTTACGATTATTGAACATGATTTATTTCAAGAAGCACACCCTATCATCAATAGTATTGCAAAAAAATACTATTTAAATAGTTATAAATATTTCAGAAAATCATATGAATATTTTTATTATGCACGCCCAGATAAAACAGATTCATGCTTCTATAAATATTACGGACTAAATCGACTGGTCAATATCATTATTAAAGAAAAACCTGATTTAATTCTACTGACTTTCCCGACGCCGGTTGTATCGATACTAAAACGTGATTTCAATATTGATACGCCAGTATGTACTGTTATTACAGATTATAAGGTGCATAAAAACTGGATAACACCGGATGCTGAGAAATATTATGTTGCCACAACAAAGTTAAAACAAGAATTAATGACTTATGGCGTGCCACAATCTAACATAAATGTTACAGGCATTCCCATTAGTGACACTTTTGATGTTGAAGTGAATCGAGATCAATGGTTAACACAACATGGGCTAGATCCTCAAAAGAAGACACTTCTAATGGTTGCCGGCGCATTTGGTGTTATGGAAGGCTTTAATGAAATGCTTCAGTCACTTGTTGAACGAAGTGATCACCAGTTCGTTGTCGTATGTGGTAAAAATCAAGCACTTGTCTCACAGTTGTCTGAACAATTTAAATCAAACAATGTCAAAGTTATGGGCTATACACAAGAGATGGCAAAATGGATGTCATCATGTGATTTAATGCTAACAAAGCCTGGTGGTATTACCATCACTGAAAGTATGTGTAAACACATACCGCTTGTCTTCTTTAATCCGGCACCCGGACAGGAAGGTGAGAACGCAGTCTACTTTAGTCATCAAGGCTATGCGCGCATCACACACTCTTATGCGGAAACGATTCATGTCACGCTTGATTTACTGAATCATCCGAAAGAATTAAATCGACTGACTCAAAATATGAAACAAGATTACTTGCCAAATTCTGCACAAAACATTTGTCGTTCTATCATTGAAATATTAAATGAATCAATGATTCAAAGTGAGATTCAATCGAAAGCGAGATTATATGTGCGACTCTTCGCGAAATAGATTTACCGGTAAGAATTTTTGGTTAATGATCACGATTTTGTTTTTAATAGAATTTGCTCGAGGCATGTATATTTTGAGTTATCTACCAGTCCTACCAACAACAGCGTCAAAAGTAACCGTCGGGATTGTATCTTTTGCAATTACACTGCACTTTATCAGTGATGCATTGACAAATTTTGGTGTAGGCTTTTTATTAAAGCGCTACGGTACAAAGATTGTACTTAATTGCGGTTTCCTGCTCGCAGTAAGTGGTTTAGCACTTGTTGTTGTAGTGCAGCATCCCGTCTCATTAATTTGCGCTGCGATACTAACAGGGATTGCAGTGAGTCCAATTTGGGTCATCATGCTCAGCTCAATTGATGATAGTAAGCGCTCAAAGCAAATGGGTTATGTGTACTTTGCATGGCTTGTAGGGATGATGGCTGGGATGATTGCCATGAACTTAATCATCAAAGTACATCCGACAAAGTTTACAATCCTAATGCCGTTATTCGTCATGCTTGCATGGATAATGTATTGCTTCGTCCATGTTGAAGTGTCATTTTTTGAGAAGAAATCACTAAAGACACAACTCTTACATATTCAACATGTGATGATGCGTCATTTAGTCCTATTCCCAGGCATATTATTACAGGGATTAGCCATTGGTATGCTTGTACCGATTATGCCAAGCTATGCTGTTAATCACTTACATGTGACAACATTAGAATATACGTACATCCTGATTGCAGGTGGTGTGGGCTGTACGATTTCAATGCTGTTTATTTCTAAAGTGATGGATGAAGTATCAAACTTTTATTCCTATGCAGTGATACTCACAGGTTTCTTTGTATATGGGGCGGCGATATTCTTAATGACCCAGATATCCAATTACTACATCGTACTGACGTCAGCACTTGTTATTGGATTATTCTATGGATTATTGTTACCTGGATGGAATGCCTTTATGGCAAGTCAAGTGGAGCCTAGGTTAAAGGAAGAATCGTGGGGCGTATTTAATTCTTTACAAGGCATTGGTACGATGCTTGGACCACTGATTGGCGGCTTAATATCAGAAGTATTCCGAAATACCAACTATACACTGTTTATATCGGCGAGTGTATTTATCTTTTTAGCTATCTTCTACGCGATATATTTTATTCGTGTCTATCAAAAGAACAAGCGCGCATAAATTTGCGCGCTTGTTCTTTTATTTATATTTTTGAATTAAGGCTTCAAGAAATGGTACGAGTGCATCTTTCATATCTGAACGCATTGCGTATTCCATTGTTGTCTTCACAAAGCCAATCTTATCTCCTACATCATAGCGGTCCCCTTCAAAGTCATAAGCATAAACATTATCGACCTCATTCACTCTTGCAATCGCGTCTGTTAACTGTATTTCTCCACCTGCACCGATATTTTGTTCTTCTAAGTATTTAAAGATATCGGGCGTAAGAACGTAACGTCCCATAATCGCAAGTCTTGAGTCTGTCGTACCAAGCTTTGGCTTCTCAATTAATGTATCCACATCATATAAACGCCCATTACTAGACGCTGATTCAATCATACCGTAACGTTCTGTATCTTCATAAGGCACAGTCTTAGCACCAACGACAGATTTTTCCGTCTTGTCATAGACATCCATTAACTGTTTGATAGCCGGCACTTCACTATCCACGATATCATCACCCAGTAATACTGCAAAAGGTTCATCTCCAATAAATTGCTTAGCGGTCCAGATCGCATGGCCTAAACCTTGTGGCGACTTCTGTCTGACATAAAATATATTAGCAAGATGTGTAGAATGCTGTACTTTTTCAAGTAAATCCATCTTACCTTTCTCTCGTAAGTTCATTTCAAGTTCCAGTTGTGCATCGAAATGATCTTCAATCGCACGTTTATGCTTACCTGTTACGATAATAATATCCTCAATGCCTGCAGCGACAGCTTCTTCAACAATATATTGAATTGTCGGTTTATCTAAAATTGGTAAGATTTCTTTAGGCATTGCCTTGGTTGCCGGTAAGAATCTTGATCCAATACCCGCTGCCGGAATGACGGCTTTTCTAACTTTTGACATTGATTTAACCACCTTTAAATGTTGCGTCAATTTTTGAATATTGTATAGTTATTTAACAATAAGTTTATCATACTCTTAGAGCTTTGATAAATAAGTTAATAAAAAGCACACACATAAAAAATCATCCAACATGAAAATTGGATGATTTTAATAAATGTTATATCTAGCGTGTTAAATTGCGCTTTTCAACATCTTCTTTTTCAGTCACTGTCTTGACTGCTTCGCTCGTAATATCCTGGCGATGCATATAGACATTGCGGACAATGGTCTTTACGACAGCATATGTTGGAACTGCCACTAAGATGGCCATAAATCCACCGAGGTTACCAGCAGCCAGTATGACTGTAATGATAGTAAGTGGATGCATATTGAGTGATTTACCCATAATGTTTGGCGTAATGACGTTTCCTTCTAATTGTTGCGCAATAAACATAATGATAATGACATAAAGTGCCATGATTGGGTCTTGTATCAGTGCGATGATGATTGCAGGAATCACGGCTAAATATGGCCCTAAAAATGGTATTAAATTTGTAATCATTCCCCACAATGCTAAAATCACTGCATAATCAAGGCCAATGATTAAATAGCCAATTAACAATAAAGTACCTAAAATGATACTCACTGTGACCTGACCTTGGATGTATGACTTTAACGTTCTGTCGATGTCTTTAAATAAATTGACTACAAATACTTTACGCTGCCCTGAAAATGGTGCGGCAACAAATGGAATGAAACGGTCATGATCCTTTAACATATAGATTAAGAAAAATGGTACTAATATTAGTAAAAATAACGTTGAAATAAATTGTGTCACAAATGAAAATGCATTAGACACAATCTTACCAGAATAATCATTCACTTTCTTAATCCCTGAGTTGATACCATCTTTCACATTATCCGGTAACTTCTCACGTTGATCGAGCGCGATATTAACATACGACTGAAATTCCTTTTGAATCGTCGGGAAATTATCAACAAAGTTTGTTCCCTGCTTCATGATTATCGGACCAATGGATGAGAAGAAAATGCCTGTTAATAAAACAAGTGAAAGCATGATGACAGATAAACTCTGCCAGCGCTTTAATCTGAAACGACTTTCTAACTTATCCTGAAACGGTACTGTTATATAATATAAGAAACCGCCAAGTAAAAGTGGAATAATAATAGATTTAACAATGACGATAACAGGATAGAAAATATGATTAATTTCTAAAAAATACTTAATAATTAAAAACGTTAATAATAAACCAATACCAAATCGAAACCAAACTTTTTTTGTCATATTGTCCTCCTATAATGAATCTAGCTTTATTATACCCAAAAATGAATGATATTATTAAAGATAACATGAATTAATTTAAATTGAGGTGTAAAAATGAAGTCAGGACTTATCACGCCCTACACAATAACAAGTCACTATTTAAATCGAGACGTTAAAATCGGTATCTATCTTAAAGCAGACTACTCTCCATTTGTTGATTATAATGTTGTCATTTGTTTTGATGGTCAGGATGTCAGTCAGATTGGGCAAATACACAGACAATATGAACGTTTAGACATGCTTGAAGAGACACTCTTTGTATTTGTACATTATACAAACGGTGGTGAGCGCCGTAAAGAATATCATCCAGAAGGTGCTTTAAGACAAGCCTATCAGCAATTTGTCGTTTATGAACTTAAGATGATGCTTGAAGAAACTTTGAACCTTCAACTGAATAATACAAATACGATACTTTTAGGTGATAGCTTAGCAGCAAGTATCGCACTTACCATAACGCTTGAATATCCTAATTTTGCTACACGCGCCGTATTATTTTCACCTATGATTACGACGCATTTAGTCGACACAATAGATGCACTGAATCAACAATTAAGTGAACAACTCGATTACTATTTAGTCGTAGGCAGTGAGGAACATTCCTTTAAGTTGCAAACAGGTGAAACAGCGGATTTCTTAACACCGATTAGAGCGTTCCACCAAACATTGTTAACGCATCATATCCGCCATTATTATGCTGAATTGGATGGGGGGCATACATGGAAGACATGGAAACCTCACATCGAGAATAGCTTAAATTATTACTTGTCTTGATAATCTGATATAATTGAATTATCTGAAAATTAAGGGGGAGATTATTATGAAACTTGGCATTGTATTATACCCATCGAAAGCATATCAGGATGAAATTAACAAATACCGTAAGCGTTATGATGCACATTATGCATTCATTACACCACATATTACAATTAAAGAAGCCTTTGAAGTCTCAGAAGATGCACTTAAGGAAGTAACAGATTATCTTAGCACAGTAGCACAAAACGTTCAGCCTGTTGAAATTAACGTTGAGAAAGTGTCCGACTTCGCACCTACTCAAAATGTCATTTACTTAAAAGTCACACCTAATGATAATTTAGTGAAATTACACGAACTGTTAAATGACGGTACATTCTATGGTCACAATACTTACCCGTTTGTTCCTCATTTCACCATTGCACAAGGTCTTACATCTCAAGAATTTGAGGATGTTAAAGGACAATTATCAATGACAAATGTTCATCATACAGAAATAATTGATACATTAAGTTTATGCTATCAATTAGAAAATGGGACATGGAATGTCAAAGAAACATTTCGATTAGGTTAATGTGCATAATATTTTTGGCCGATAAAATGGATTTATCGGCCAGTTTACTGGATTTTGAGTGCATTTTTAATATTTTTGGCCGATAAAATAGATTTATCGGCCAAAATCATTTTATATTCAATTATTATCCTACAATATGATAACCACCATCTACATGGATATTTTCACCTGTCACACCACTTGATAAATCTGTTAATAAGTAGAGTGCTGTTTTTCCGACTTCGATAATATCGACGTTACGACGTAAAGGTGCATGTGTTTCAATTTCTTTTAAAATCGTATTAAAGTTACCCACACCTTTAGCACTTAATGTACGGATAGGTCCAGCAGAAATGGCATTGACACGAATGCCATCTTGTCCTAAATCGCTGGCTAAATATTTAACATTTGCTTCAAGTGATGCTTTCGCTACACCCATAACATTATAGTTTGGTACTGCAAATTCTCCGCCAAGATACGTCGTCGTTACAATGGATCCACTTCCTTCCATCAGCTTAGATGCTTCTCGTGCAACGATGGTTAATGAGTAAGAACTAATATCTTGTGCAAGCAGGAAGCCTTCTCTGCTCGTATCGACGAATCGTCCTCGTAAATCTTCCATGTTGGCAAATGCAATGGAATGAAATACACCGTCTATCTTCCCGTATTTCTCCTGGATTGTTTTAAATGCATTGATTACATCATCATCACTTTGGACATCACACTGAATCATATCTGCATGCTGATTATTTTTTAGATTTGGTAATAACTTTTCTAGTTCTTTCATACTTCTTTCTTTACGGTATGTAAATATTAATCGACACCCGACTTCATCCAGCACTTGTGCTACACCATAACCAATACTGCGTTTATTCGCGATGCCCATTATAACAAATACTTTATCCTGAAAATTTAACATGATGACTCTCCTTTTATATGTTGCTTATAGTATCTAGTACTAATTTATTTTAATATACCATATCTTTATCGTTTATAAAAGTGAAAGTACAAAGCAACACTTTATCATATATAAAAAGCCAGACCTTCACAATCCTGTATGGACTGCCATAAGTCTGGCGCATGAATATAAAGATTAGAAAAGCTCTAATTCTCGTTTAATCTCATCAACATATTCTCTTTCACCTGTTACGATTAAACGGTCTTTAAAGTGAAGTTCTGTATCACCATGTGGCACGATAGAATCACTACCGCGCAAGATACGCACAAAGATAATATCACCTGAGAATGGGAATGCTCTAAGTTGCATTTCATGGTAACGTGTATTCAACATTTCAATTTCATAAAGTGATGTTTCAACATTGGATAATAATTTAAGCATGTTCGGTGATTCAATTAACCCTTTTAAAAGCGTCTTTGTACTTTGGAATTCACTAAATACTTCAATGCCTTGAGATGTTAAGTTGTCATCTTTCTGTAGGGTTTCCACTCGACAAATCACACGCTGTACGCCTTCTTGTTTCGCCATTTCAGCAACACGTCGATTAATAGACTCATCATTTGCTGAACATACGACAATATCAAAGTCAAATAGACCTTTTTCTTTTAATTCATCATATTGATAATCATCCAGCTCTATCGTCTTTAGATCCTGAATTGTACGGTTATCCACGTTATTTTTTAGATAAAATAATGTTGGTACATATAAAGCAGATTTAAAACTTTGTGCGACAGGAATTGATAACTGGTTCTTACCAATAAATGCGACTTTAATGATTTTTTCTTCCGTTCTTGCAACCGGGAATGTTTTCTTAAATAATATCGGAACAATAACACATGTGATGACGGCTGAAAGGATTAATGTTCCACTCGTTGTCGCATCAATTGTACCGAGTTGTTCAGCAATTTTTGCTGAAGCAATAACAAGTGACAATGTTGACGTTAATAAAAATGATGACGCCAGCACTGTTTTTGTATCATACCATTTTCTAAGCATCGCAATCGGAATCACTTTCGTTAAATAAAACGCAATCAACAGGAATGGTATTAATATCAGACCAGATGGATCTTTAAAGAGTGCCGGAATATCTAAATCTACACCGACCATAATAAAGAACATTGGGATAAAGAAGCCATAACCAAATGAATCAAGTTTGTTGACCATATCTTTATCTGGGCCAAGAAGACTCACGACACAGCCTGCTAAGAACGCGCCTAGAATATTTTCTGCGCCCACCCCTTCAGCAAGTGCAACAAGTAATATAATCAGAGCAAATACCGCACGAATCCCAATCTGCGTTGTTCCAGCCATCAGTTTCTCAAGGAATGGCGCTTTCTTAAAGTTCTTCCCTGTAATATAAAAGAGACCAGTAAAAACAATTAAAATACCAATTAACCAGATGGGTGAATCACCTTGTGCGTAAAGTGTGCCGTAAACTGTTAATAATAAAATTGTTGCAAGATCTGCAATGACGGCGACAAGTAAAATAATCTGTCCAATCGTTGACTGCATAATATTCACTTCTTTTAATGTTGGCACAACAACCCCTAAAGAGATGGTTGAAATAATAATTACCATTAATAATACATCATCAATAATACCTGTCCATTTAAAGACATATGCGGCTAAGACAGAAAGTACTAAAATACCTGTAAATATTATCAGCGATATGATTAACGGGTTTGGTTCTTTACTTTTCGATTTATTTTGTTTGGATGATTTAAATGCTTTAAAATCAATTTCTAATCCACTTAAAAACATCAAAAAGATAAAGCCAAGTGTTGAGAGCGTATTTAACATATCTGTTCTATCGACCCAGTTAAATAATGATTTACCAACAATAATCCCCATTAGAATTTCTGCAACAACGACGGGTAAGAAGTTGATGCGCAATCGATTAAGTAGGATAGGTGTTAAAAATGCACATACGACAACAATAACTAACGATAATAATTCTGCATGATTTCCCATCTTGACCTCCTAAGTTAAATAACTCATAAATGTCGTTGCTAAACCAAAGTAAATCAACATACTGATAATATCATTGGTCGTTGAAATAAATGGTCCACTCGCAACAGCCGGATCAATATTTAAACGGTGCATGACAAGTGGTACCATCGCACCAGCAAGTGTTGCAACTGTCATTGCAATCGTTAAGCTAAAGCAAACAATCAATCCCAGTACCGGTGTACGATACAACACACAAATAATAATAAATAGCATCACCGCACAGCTCAGTCCGGTAATCAGCCCGGAACCTGCTTCACGCAGCGCTAATTTAAATTTACTCTGTTCATCAATTTCACCTGTCGAAATACCACGGACGACAACGGCTAAACTTTGCGTTCCAGAGTTTCCAGCCATCCCACCAATCAGTGGAATAAATGCAGCGAGTAACGCTACTTTACTTAACGTATCTTCAAATTGACCTAATATTGAAGCAGTAATCATACCCATTACCGTCAGCGCCATAAGCCATGGTAATCGCTTGCGTGCTGTTGCAAAGACAGAATCATCCGTAGAGTCAATATCACTCACCCCGGCAAGCATCGAGTAGTCTTCACTTGCCTCTTCGTCCATAACGTCTAGGATATCGTCAATCGTAATGATACCTAACAGGTGGTTTTGATAATCGACGACCGGTAAAGCTAAGAAATCGTAATCTTTCATAACATTCGCAACATCTTCCTGGTCGTCTGCAACATTTACACTGATAACGCGCTCATTCATAACATCTTCAATATATTCGTCATTCTCAGCAACAATTAAATCTCTCAGCGATATAACGCCAACAAGCTGCTTGCGTTCATTTAATACGAAGATATAATAAATTGTTTCTGCCTGAGGTGCCTGCGCTTTCAGCTGGATCATGGCCTCACGTACAGTACTTAATGAAGAGACAGAAATAAATTCAGTGGTCATTAATCCACCGGCAGTATCTTCTTCATAATGGATTAATGCTTTAATCTCACTTGCTGTCTTTTTATCCATTAATAGTAATAAACTTGCAATTTTCGTCTTCGGTAACATTCTTAAAATATCGACTGCATTATCTAAATACATTTCCTGAAACATGCTACTTGCGTATCTTGCATCCATTTCTTCTAATATATGATCATACTCTTCTTCGTCCAGTTCAGTTGTTTCAAGAAATTCAGCTACCTCTTTAGGTGATAGGAACTGATAAATCTTGTCACGATATTCATCTTCTGATTCCGAGAAGTATTCCCCTTGATCATATGTGTGCAGTTCAAGAAACATCTCTCTAAACTGATCAATATCATTTTCTTGTAAAAGTGTATCTAACGCTTCTTTGTTATACATTTCCTTTTCCAGTACAACTTCTTCTTCTGCCATAATCTCACCTCCAAAATACAATTCATTATACCACATCCATATTATGACTTAAATCGTTAGGTAAATGAGATTCAATGAACAGTATCTCTTCAGTCACTGGATGTTTGAACTTCACTGCATATGCATGTAGCGCATGGCGTGGCAGTCGCGTATCCTTACCATATAACGTATCTCCAACTAAAGGATGCCCTAAAGACTTAAAGTGCACACGTATCTGATGTGTTCGTCCAGTATGCAATGTCGCTTTCACAAGTGAAATATCTTGCTTAGAATCATACGCTATACGTTGGTACTCAGTTCTGGCACTTTGCCCTTTGACATGTGGGATACGTTCAATAATTGAATCATGTTTACGTGCAATAGGATAACATATATTTCCACACATATTCACTTGACCTGAACATAATAATAAATATTCTTTTTTGATTTGATTGGTTAATAAGTGATGGAATAGTTGATGCTTACTCATCACAACTAGACCACTTGTATCACGGTCTAATCTGCTGACCGGATGCAGAACACACGTATCATCCATTTGTTTAAGGTATCCATACAGTGCTTCAATCAGACTATCATGTGGGTGAAGTTGTGATGGTATCGTATTCATATTAGGCGGTTTATTGGCA
Organism: Macrococcoides caseolyticum; assembly: GCF_021366795.1. Lineage (GTDB taxonomy): Bacteria > Bacillota > Bacilli > Staphylococcales > Staphylococcaceae > Macrococcoides > Macrococcoides caseolyticus_A. The sequence continues at coordinate 64,198 of NZ_JAHCPS010000001.1, forward strand.
ATAATGATATAAGGATCATCATACACAACCTCGACTTGAATATCACTTTCCTGTAAATACGGACTTCTCGTCTCAGGGGGTAAGATTACTTCTAATGTATCTTTTGGAGAAAGTGACTTGCGTACCGTAACATGCATGCCATTAACAAGTAAAGCGCCATCCCGTTTAATGGCGCTTAATGATTTCTTGCTAAATTGTTGATCAATTAAGAAAGCTTTAACAGTTGTGGCTTCATCTATTAAGTAATGTAACTGTATCATTCGCTTGCGATAAATGAATCATGCACTCTTTTCCAGAACGGAAAGGGTCTAAAACGTGCAAATCTTACTTTCTCATCTGCGACACGATATTGAATTGAAGCCACACCTTTATGATCCGCTGTTAAGTGATCAAATGTTAATTGTAATGTACTTGGATTTGCCGGAACGACTTGACATGTATGATGCTTCGGTAATACGAGTGGTGAACCCACTGTTCTAAATACACGGTTATTAATTGATGCAATTTCTGTAATTTGCATTGCTTCCAGTGACGGATGAATTAAAGCACCACCTAACGCTTTATTATACGCAGTTGAACCACTCGGTGTTGAAATACATAAGCCATCACCTCGGAAACGTTCAAAGTGATCACCACGGATAAACAAGTCAGCGACAAGCGTCGCGCCGTTATGCGTCTTTACAGTTGCTTCATTTAATGCGAGATAACGCGATGGTCTGCCTTCTTCATAACGCACAATCACTTCAACGAGTGGATACTCAATCACTTGAAAAGTATCATTATTGATTGCAATGATTAACTTTTCAACTTCATGCGGTAACCAGTCAGCATAAAACCCCAAATGTCCCGTGTGTATCCCGACAAAACTCGTTTCGCTTAATCGGTGACTATATGTATGAAATGCCTGCAGCAATGTTCCATCCCCACCGACAGAGATGACAATTTCAGGTGTAGTAACATCTTCAGTCATATTAAAGTCTTTCATATAACTTATCATTTTCTGTTTCAATGCATCACTCTTAGAGTCACCTTTACTCAAAATATTAAAGCGCATCAATTCACCCTCTTAGTCTCTAATCTCACTACGTTGTTCTGAATAAAACTTTTGTGCCTCTTTTATCTCTTCTCGAATTTCAGACATTTCTTCATCAAGTAAGTATGCTGCTTCTGCTGCACGTTCTAATCGATGTTGTATCTCTGGCGGATAATCCCCTGCATATTTATAGCGCAGTGTATGTTCTATCGTTGCCCAGAAATTCATTGCAAGTGTCCTAATTTGTATTTCTGCCAGGATAAATTTCTGACCATTTAACGTTTCTATCGGATATTTAATAATCACGTGATATGAGCGATAGCCACTTTCTTTTGTATCTTTAATATAGTCGCGCTCTTCTACAACTTCAAAGTCATGACGGTTGCGCAACATGGCCACAACGACATCAATATCATCGACAAACTGACACATTAGACGAAGACCTGCAATATCATACATTTCTTCACTTAGACGATCAAAAGGAATACCTCGTGTATTTGCCTTCTCAATAATACTTGGAATCGGTTTAACACGGCCTGTAACAAACTCAATCGGGCTTGATTTCCCTTCTGATTGAAATTGTTTACGAATCCCTTTTAATTTTATCTTTAGTTCATCTATTGCCTGTTTATACGGCGATAGAAATAAATCCCACTGGTTCATTCTATTTCACCTCAAATTAAAGCTCAAATACCTCTTCAACACGTTCAGTAAAAGGCTTCCCGTAATTGTAATTACCTTTAATATTATCCAGTAAATCATTTAATTCAGTTTCAAATCCTGTTAATTCTATTGTACCGTATAGAAACCACGGTTTATGTTTATTTGCTTTTAACATCTTCCACGATTCTTCAACAAATCGTAAATTGTGAAAACTATCTTCACCATCTAATAAGTAAACAAATTGAAAATGATCACTATCTACAACAAGTGTACCTGTTGCTTCTGCTTCAATTTGAGGTTCTTCAGTATAAATAACAACTTTATCTTCTTCCAGTTTAATTTCATTAACATGTAAATTCATTTCATTCATCTCCTTAGCATGTTTATTTTACCATAAATCTTAACGTTCTATATAAGAATTTGTCGAATGAAAGCTGTAGATACTTTACATCATTTGTATGGTTGTCCATAATAAAATATATAAAGGGGGCACACCATGGAAGCTTTAGAAATTGAATTCAAAAATTTAATTGATTATCCAACATATGATCATTTAAAAACAACTTTATTTGAAAATGCACCGCTGATTACTCAAACCAACTTCTATATCGATACAAAACAGTTTGGCTTAAAAGATAACCACTGTGCACTAAGAATACGCGACAATGGGTATCAACAAGTGATGACCTTAAAAGTCCCACAATCTGTGGGTATAATGGAGTATTCCGGCGAAATTGATGAACAAATCATTGATGAAGATCTGATTATACAAGATTACATACCAGAAAATATTCTATCAGAACTTGAGAAGATGGCGATTACTGTAAATGATCTGCATGTCTTCGGAGCATTATCAACTGAACGTCGTGAAATTGACTACAAAGGTGGCCTACTTGTTCTGGATGCGAGCTTCTACCTCGATACAAGTGACTATGAAATTGAATATGAAGTACACGATTACACAGAAGGCGAAAAAATATTTAATCAATTTCTTTCAGAAAATAAGATTGAAGTTCGCGATACAATCAGTAAAGTACAGCGCTTTTATAATCATTACAAGTATCTTTCAAGCAAAAAACTTTAAAAATAACTTAAAAATGCTATATTTATATCAATACAAGGAGGCGTGTTATGACATCTGTTTATGAACGTATCGGTCAGGATACGCTTTATGAAATGATTGATATCTTCTATCATTATGTTGCGCGTGATACACGTATTAATCATTTATTTCCAGGTGACTTTGAAGAAACAGCACGCAAGCAAAAGCAATTTCTCACGCAATTTCTTGGTGGACCGACATTATATTCTGATGAACATGGCCATCCGATGATGCGTGCACGCCATATGCATTTTGAAATCGGTGAGCTCGAGAAGAATGCCTGGCTTGAAAATATGTATCGTGCGGCACATGAAGTTGAAATGGAAGATGAAGTCCGTAACTATTTACTCCAACGTTTAACATTAACTGCTGAGCATATGAAAAATGTCTATTAAAGAATAAAGGTGATGTAGGATGCATTCGTTACAAGTATTGGAAAATCAGGCACAGAACCAATTAGTGTCTACACAAAAGATTGAAATCTATTCTTTCTTCGATCCTTTCTGTAAAGCATCGTGGCAATTAAAAGCCACTTTAAGAAAATTGCAAATTGAATACAGCCAATTCGTAGAGATTAAGCAAATTCTTCTTCCTACATTAAAGGTATTAACGAAATGTCAGGCACAAAGTACGACATGTGATGATAACATTGCACTCGCTTTTAAAGCCGCTGAATTACAAGGCCGCAAGAAAGCGAATTTATTCCTTAATTATATCCAGAATGAAATTATGCCGAAACAAGATATCATTACTAAAGAACTCATCATGCATTGTGCACATAAAGCATTACTAGATTTAGATGTATTCTTAGAAGACATTCGTAGTAACCACGTAACGACGTCGTTAAAGTGTGATCAGCATATCGCGAGTGAAATGGATGTAACACTAACACCGACACTCGTCTTCTTTAATGAGAATTACGAAGATGAGGGTATTAAAGTTGAAGGTGTACAAGCCTATCATATTTACACTTATATTATTAATGAATTAGTCGATACACATATTGAGAAGAAATTACCGCCAGCGCTCATTGATTACATTCGTGAGCAGGAGATGGTCAGCGAGAATGAACTGGAGATCGTTTATGAATGGCCACACAATATTCTCATGAATGAACTTAGAAAATTAAAACTACAGAACAAAATTGAGGATGTATATTACGACCATGATTTATTCTGGAGAATCAAATAAAAACCATGTAATATCGTGCATGACAAGATGCACTGATTACATGGTTTTTTGTGTATTATATAAATTTAATAGAACAACTAGTACAGATATCATTGTATTTTCATCACCTATTGCATAGACATCCGCACTTAAACATAAGCATAAAAAAATACCGTGTCTGATTACACGGTATTTTTAAACAAAGGGGATGGGAGAAATTTTTCACTCAAACAAAGGGGTATGTTTGGTATGTGATTAATTTCATATACTTACTATAACACGATATTCTTACTGTATCAACCCAAAATATGTCTGTTCACAAATATGCCATATTGTAAACGCATACAGTCTATTACTTACGCATCGCTTTTACTAATGCTTCAAATTCGTTTAATCGTTCCTCAAATACAGTACATGCATTTTCTATTGGTGCGCTGCTTGTCATATCAACGCCCGCTTTCTTCAGTACTTCAATCGGATAATCTGAGCTACCAGCTTTTAAGAATTCATCAATATATCGTGATACTGCCGGCTCACCTTCCTCAAGTATTTGCTTGCTTAATGCATAGGCTGCACTATAACCTGTTGCATATTGATAAACATAGTAGTTGTAGTAGAAGTGTGGTATTCTACTCCACTCATACTGGATATATTCATCCGTTAACACAGCATCTCCGTAATATTTCTTATTCAGCGCACTATATTCAGCATTCAATCGTTCTGCAGTGAGTGGTTCATTCTTCTCTACAATCGAATGAATGATATATTCAAACTCTGCAAACATCGTTTGTCTGAACACTGTTCCTCTAAATCCATCTAGCTGGTAATTGAGAAGATAAAGCTTTTTCAATTCATCATCCAAATGCTTATACATATAATCAGCAAGTAATGCTTCATTACAAGTAGAAGCAACTTCAGCAACAAAGATAGAATAACCAGACATATTTGATGGCTGATGCTTTCTTGAGAAGTAGCTATGTGCGCTATGTCCAAATTCGTGTGTTAATGTAAATGTATTGTTAACACTATCTGTCCAGTTCATTAAGATGAATGGATTTGTTCCAAAAGTACCAGATGAATAGGCACCGCTTCTTTTCCCTTTATTCTCATAGACATCTACCCAGCGATTGGTTAATCCTTCTTTAATAACATCCGTGTATGCCTTACCCATCGGCGCTAATGACTTTAACATCCAGTCTTTCGCTTCTTCATAACTCACTTTAAAATCCACATTCTCAACTAATGGCGTGTACATATCATACATATACATTTCATCTAACCCAAGTAGTTCTTTACGGAGCTCTGTATAGCGATGTAATAAATGCAGATTTTTATTAATGGTTTCAATTAAGTTATCATACACTGATTCTGGGATATCATTATTAAATAATGCCTGGTGACGCGCACTATTGTAGTTTCTCACTTTACTAGAAAAGACACTCGCTTTCACCTTACCTGCTAAAGTTTGAGATAATGTGTTATTAAACTTACCATATTCACGATACACCGCTTTATAGGCGTTCTCACGAAGTACGCGGTCTTCTGACTCTAAGTAAGTAATGTAATTGCCATGTGATAATGGATGAGAATTACCCTCTTGATCTAAAATATTATCAAACGTTAAGTCGGCATTATTAAACATGCTATACGTATTACTAGATGAAGAAAGTGCTTCCTGCGCTTCAGCTAAAATATACTCTTCTTTGTCACTTAGAACGTGCGGACGACGCTTATTAATTTTCTCAAGATCAAACTGATAACGCTTCAAGCCAGGCTGTTCTGCGATAAATTGTTGAAGTTTTGTTGCTTCAATCGTCATGAGCTCAGGTAATATAAAGCTCCATGCAGATGAGAACTGGCTTGCAAGCGTTGCTGCTCGACCTTCAAATGCAGTATACTTTGGATTCGTAGTATCTTCATCATGCTTTAAATGGGCATAGACATAGACCTTACCTAAACGTTCATCTATTTCAGAATCGAGTTGTAATGCATTCAGTAATACTTCACTCGATTGATTTAATTTGCCTTGAAATGCTTTCTCTTTTCCTAGATAAGAAGAAAGTTCAGCAAATGCGTCTTCCCATGCTTCATCTGTCGGGAAAATTGTCGTTAAATCCCATGTATTCTCTTCTTGTTGTTCATTTCTTGTCATTAATTCAGTCATAATGTCCCTCCAAATCTTTAATACCTTTAATTTTCTCATTTTTCTGTTAATATTGCACGTAATTGATTTGATATGTGCTGATATTTTTCTAATATTTGAATGGCTAACTGTTCTTGTATCATATAACAGCTGCTCTGTTCCGTTAAATTTAGGATGGCAACCCATCTCTCAAGGCTAAATTGACCGGTTTTTATCAACATCAAAAGTTGTGACTGCCATTCAATGGGATGGGTTCTGATATGCATCTGTTCCGGTATTACCACTCTCAGCTCATCCGGTATATTCCGTCTATCAATGCGTAATTGATAAAGCGCACTTAAAGTGGGCTGCAATACAGACTTCTTCTTTAAACAAGTTGCAATATATTGTTTTGTTGCCTGTTGGCTCAAGATGTGAAAGCCTTGAAGCGTTGATTTGATCGCACAAGCGGCAATTAATGCTTCACCTGTGTGAATTGCCCTCAGCTGCACTTGATACGTATTCACCCCAATCACTTGTATAATATCAATGACAAAAAACTTCTTTAATTGCGTATGATAACTGATAAGACACTGACCGGGTATATAGATTAATGCATTCTGAAATGTGAGAGTTTTAGAATACAACCTGATAGCTTTAAATCTTCAAATTTTGCAATCCATACAACATCTATTCCAATTGAATGATAGCCTCTTGAGCGTGTTGCGATATGCATTGGTGCAATGACTGACATTTGCAATTCAAAAGCAATCCCAGCGGGGTGAAAACAGTCCGGAATCTGCTCAATTTCTGCGAGATAATATTCCATGTAACATGATGTCGGACTAAACAAGTCATACAAGGCATATTTACCTTCCAGGTGCGCTACAGACTCTTTCTTATAAGTCGTCATAAAACAATCTTTAATGGATTGATGAGCAAAATGCGGTAGTTTAACCTTTCCTTGTTTTAATACGACAGGTTGTTCACAAATAGGACAAGTGTAACGTCCAGGTTGTGCATATTTTGCATCAACTAATATTCCTGCACTATTTTTGGCTCTTAACATAAAAAGCACCTCCTACATATATATAGTAGGAAATGCTCAAAGTATTTTTTACATTTCAGTAAATATTGTAAACTATTGCTTAAAGTATTTTCTTACTTGACGTTTCACATTGTAGCTCATGACCACTTTACCGTATTCTTCAAGCTGCTCTTTAGAAATTCTTGTTTCATTTGCATATTCTAATATATGTGCCACATATGTATGTACCGCATCATCCGTCATACGCTCATCAAATTTCACAAAGTAATAATACTTTCCGTCATACATGTATAACAAATCTTCGATATCTACATCAATACTTGCATCATAACTAAACATTATGACATCTTCTAACGACTTAAAGTGTACTACAAATTCATTCTCAATATCATTGATGTGTGCTGCTTTCATGAGTAACTCACGTAATTCTTTCTCATCCTGCATTGATTTATTTAAGAAATCATGGACATGATATTCAAGTTGCTCACTTGACTCATCTTCTGGTAAATGGATGCCTTCACCTTGTTTCGATTTCGTTACAACAAATTCAATCCCTTTATCAAATGCATGGACTTGTATCCATAATGGACCTTCAATAAAGAAGTCTTCCTCTTCGTTTACCTCTTCCATTATCGACCAAAAGAATGCTTCACCGGCTTTCCTGCTTGTCCAAAGCTCATCGCGTTTAAAGCCGCGTGCTTCAATGTCTGCGTATGTCAGATAAAACTTTAATGTCGTGTCATTTACGCGTTCAATTCTCATGGTCTACTCCCCCTAACAAATAAAATTGTAAGTCTATTGTACACAAAAGCGATAGACCTCACAATGAATTCAACTTATAAAAAATATAAAAAAGCCGTCAAAACTGTTCATGTGAACAAATTTTGACGACATTGCATTAATCAACCATACGTTGTGCTTCTAATAACTGGAATGTACGGACTTTACGTGGTAAGAATCGTCTGATTTCATCTTCGTTATAACCCACTTGAAGACGCTTCTCATCTAAGATAATTGGACGACGTAAAAGTCCAGGGTTCTTTTGAATAATTTCGTAAAGTTCTTGTAATGGTAATGCATCGATATCTACATTTAATTTTTGGAATGTTTTAGAACGTGTAGAGATGATTTCATCTGTTCCGTCTTCTGTCATTCTTAAAATTGCTTTAATTTCGTCAATTGATAAATTTTCTGAAAATATATTACGCTCCGTATACGGAATGTCATGTTCTTGTAACCATGCTTTCGCTTTACGGCAAGATGTGCAACTTGGTGAAGTAAATAATGTTACCATACATCTCACTCTCCTAATGTGTTATTTATCGGTTAGATAATTGTCTATGTATTATTTATCTTAAACGTATAATACTATATACCCTATTATGCGCTTACTAAACATCGGAATTGACAAATTATGAACAATGCTACTTGAAAAAAATCCAGACATCCAAACATTTAAGATAAATTTTCTGTTGTTCTAACCTGATAGTGCTATTATATAATCCGAACATTAAAATTAAATGAGAATTCTCTAATAAAATGAAAATAATATTCGCAACATTCAATGTTTTAATATTGCAGGTTATCTTTACACTATACACCCTTTATTTCCTTTATACAATACGTTTTCAATAGCTTTCATATTTCGTATAAAAAGTAATTTTTATAATGCCGTACGATATAGTACAATAGAAGTACTATATTCAAAGGAGATTACATTATGCAAACATTATTCTCAGGTATTCAACCCAGTGGTGTCCCTACAATCGGCAACTATATCGGAGCCTTAAAGCAATTTGTAGAAATACAAGATGATTACGAATGCTATTTCTGTATCGTGGATCAGCATGCAATCACTGTACCCCAAGACAAAGCAACCCTCAGAAAAAATATCCGATCACTTGCAGCACTTTATTTAGCAAGTGGCTTAGACCCAGAGAAGGTCACACTCTTCATTCAATCAGAAGTGCCCGCGCATGCGCAGGCAGGCTGGATGTTAACAACAATTTCAACGATTGGTGAATTAGAACGTATGACACAATATAAAGATAAAGCAAAAGATCGTAAAGAAGGCATACCAGCTGGACTACTTACATATCCACCACTGATGGCAGCGGATATTCTGTTATATGGAACACACATTGTGCCTGTAGGTGAAGATCAGAAACAACATCTGGAACTGACACGTGACTTAGCGGAACGCTTCAACAATAAATATAACGACATCTTTACCATTCCAGAAATCAGAATGCCTAAAGTCGGCGGCCGCGTAATGAGTTTACAAGAGCCAACGAAAAAGATGAGTAAATCAGATAGTAATACGAAAGGATTTATTTCTTTACTCGATCCTCCAAACATTGTGGCTAAAAAGATAAAAAGTGCAGTGACGGATTCAGATGGTATCGTTAAATATGACAAAGAAAATAAACCAGGTATTTCAAACTTACTAGGGATTTATTCAATCTTTTCAGGAAAAACGATTGAAGAGATAGAAAACATGTATGAAGGAAAAGGCTACGGGGATTTCAAAGGTGATTTAGCTGAAGTCGTGGTTGATTTTATTACACCATTCCAGGAGAAATATGAATATTATATGAATTCACCAGAGCTTGATGAAATATTAGATCGTGGTGCTGAAAAGGCAGCATTTAAAGCAAACAAAATGCTCAAAAAAATGGAAAATGCAATGGGACTAGGTCGTAAAAGAAAATAATAGATTAAAAGAAGCACTTCACTCTGAATTTGAGTGAAGTGCTTCTTTTATATCGTGCTTTATTTTTTACCTTCGATTGTTACTTCTTTTAAAGTCGTATCTCCAGCAAATTTGTGTGTTACATAGTTTTTAATGTAAGGTTGACGAAGACGTGCAGTACCACGTTGATACATTGGGATAATCGCAGCATCTTCTAAGAATAATTGCTCAGCTTCTTGTAACGTTGTCCAGCGTTTTTCAGGTTCAGCTAATAGTGGACCTTTAGCATCTTTAACCTTTTTATCGAATTCAGCATTTGACCAATCCATTTGGTTATGAGGTCCGTCAGTTACGAACATATCGATAAATGTCATTGGGTCTGGATAGTCTGGACCCCAACCAGCAAACGATAATTCATAGTTTTTCTTAGATTCTAATTCTAATTTTTGTTTAAATGGTTGTTGTTTAATTTTTAAAGTAACGCCTGGTAAGTTTGTTTCTAATTGCTCTTTAATGTATTCAGCATCTTTCTTAGATGTATCAGCATCATATGTTAAGAATTCAAATGTAAAATTATCTTTACCTAATTCTTTTTTCGCTTTGTCAAAATACTTTTTCGCTTCATCTTTATCATAATTTAATGGTGATTTAACACCTTCTAGGTAATCTTTACCGTCTGGACCTTTAACGAATTCTTTCGGCATTAAAGTATCAACAGGCACAGAACCATTGTTTAATAAAGTCTTAACATATTTTTCTTTGTCGATTGCTTTTGCTAATGCTAAACGTAAGTTTTTGTTTTGTAAGTCTTTATTTTTAGATTGGTTAATACGTACAAAGTAAGTAGAGGCATCTAATTCAGTTGAGAACTGATCTTTGTATTTCGCATCGTTTTTGTACTTATCTACGTTTTCAGCTGTTAAACCAACTGCATCAATTTTACCTGTTGTGTATAAGTTTAAAGCAGTTTGAACTTCTTTAACAATTTGATAGTTAACTTCTTTTAGTTTTACTTTACCTTTATCCCAATATTCTTTGTTTGGTGTTAACTGATAGTTTTTCTCCGTGTTCCACTCGTTTAATACGAAAGGACCATTGTATAACGTGTCATCTTTCGTTGTACCGAACTTATCGCCTTTTTCTTTAACGAATTTTTCATTTTGCGGTAAGAAAGTACCGAATGCTAATAATTCCTGGAAGTATGGTACGTTTGTTTCTAATTGAATTTCTAATGTGTTGTCGTCAATTGCTTTTACACCTAATTCATCAGGTTTCGCTTTACCTTCCATGATTTTGTTCGCATTTTTTAAATCTGACATGATGTAAGCATATTCAGCACCTGTTTTAGGATCAATTGTACGTTTCCATGCAAATTCAAAGTCTTTTGCTGTAACAGGGTCACCGTTTGACCATTTTGCATCTTTACGTAATTTAATTGTCCATGTTTTACCGTCTTTTGATTTTTCAGGGTCACCTTCAGCAACGCCAGGAACGGCTTTATCTTCTTTATCTAATGTATATAAACCCTCTAATACTTGGTTAAATACATCGAATGAAACTTGGTCCGTAGCTAATGAAGAGTCCATTGATGGAATGTCAGAGCTTGATGAGAAATTTAACACTTGTTCATCTTTGCCGGTAGCTTTTTTATCTCCGCCACCTGAACAAGCTGAAACAAATCCAGTTAAAGCTAATAATAATACTAAAAACCATTGAAAATTCTTTTTCATTCAACTTCCCCCTACAAAATATTTTTCAATCTGCTGTTGTAATATTCAGAAGATTTGTATTAATTATATTTTATAATGTTGGGTATAGCAATACTTTTTTTATACATTTTCTAATTTTTTTGAATATTTTATTATTTTATATTTATACGTAATTGCTAATTAAGTATTACTTGAAAAACAGCATCCGTTACTTATCTTACAACAACATAAAAATTTAAGTAATATTTAAAATGTATGATGAACTAATTTTACTCGTTTTAATTTTTATGAATATATAAGTTTTAATGCATAAAAATTAATACTTTGAAACTTATGTCAGACTAAAAGAAGAACCCTATCACGTGATAGGATTCTTCTTTTAGTAATTATGATTATATGCTTTTTTCATTGCTTCATACTCTTTAGGTGAGCAATACACATAATGATCTGGCGCTACTTCACGTAGTTCTAATACGTCATCTGCAGTGTATGCATGAACGTCCGGATTATATGTTTTACGTACACGTGTACGCTCAGATTCTGGATCTGGCAATGGAATAGCTGATAATAATGACTTCGTGTATTCATGCAGTGGATTATTATAAATTGCATCAGCTGGTCCCACTTCAACTAATTTACCAAAATACATTACGCCAATTCGGTCAGAAATATATTTAACCATTGATAAATCATGCGCAATAAATAAGAATGTAATGCCGCGTTCTTTTTGTAACTTCTGCATTAAATTCACAACTTGTGCCTGAATTGACACGTCAAGCGCTGAGATGGGTTCATCGGCGATAATAAATTCTGGTTCCACAGCTAAAGCACGTGCAATCCCGATACGCTGACGTTGTCCACCTGAGAACTCATGAGGATAACGGTTGGCATGTTCTTTTGATAAACCAACTGTTTCGAGTAATTCAAATACACGATTGGCACGGTCTTGTTTATTCTTTGCCAACTTATGAATATCAATACCTTCAGCAATAATATCCATAACTTTTAGTCGTGGATTTAATGATGCATAAGGATCCTGGAAGATCATCTGCATACGACGATTAAATTTTAGTAAGTCTTTTTTATTTTTGATAGACTGAATATCTGTCCCGTCAAAGATAACTTGTCCGCCTGTTGCATCATATAATTTGATTAATGTGCGTCCTGTTGTTGATTTACCACAACCAGACTCCCCTACTAAACCTAATGTTTCACCACGATAAATATCAAATGTGATATCATCGATTGCTTTTACTTCATTTTTCTTACCAACATTGAAGTACTGTTTTAAATTTTTGACTTCAATCAATTTTGTTTTACCTTCAGCATATGGTTTTGTACCCGTTGCTTGCTTTTCTGCTTCAGTTAAAGTTGTCTTATTTAATTCAGATTGTGTGTACTGCGTTGCATCTTCTACAATCTCTTCATCGCTCACTTGAATTGGTCCATCTTCAATTGTATGTGTTTCAACTTTTGAATCTACTTCTGGTTGGTGTAATGTACTTTGTGTGTCATCAATGACATTTACACGGCCGTCAGTATTATTGTGTACTCTATCGTCTCTCATTAGAAGCTAACCCCCTCTACACGTTTTGGTTCTGCATAATCTCCTGGCATTGGGCGTAGCTTTTGTTTTACCATTTCAGGAGGATCAACTTTAGGTGCTTGTGGATCCATTAACCAAGATTTCACAAAATGTGTATCTGATACTTGATACCAAGGTGGCTCTTGTTCAAAGTCAATCTGTAATGCATAATCTGAACGTCTTGCAAAAGCATCCCCAACCGGTGGCTTGATTAAGTCAGGTGGTGTACCCGGAATTGCTTTAAGTTCAGTATCCTGACTCGTATCTAAACTTGGCATTGAAGATAATAATCCCCATGTATATGGATGTTTTGGGTTGTAGAAAATTTCATCTACAGTCCCCGTTTCAACAATTTGGCCACCGTACATCACCGCAACACGGTCAGCAACGTTTGCGACTACCCCAAGGTCATGTGTAATGAAGATAATTGACGTATCAATTTTCTTTTGTAAGTCTTTCATTAATTCTAAAATTTGTGCTTGAATCGTCACGTCAAGTGCTGTTGTCGGCTCATCGGCAATTAGAATTTTTGGATCACATGCTAATGCAGTTGCAATAACGATACGTTGACGTTGTCCACCAGAAAATTGGTGTGGATAGTTGTTAAAACGACCTTCTGGATTAGGAAGACCCACTAATCGTAAAATATCTAATGCACGCTCTTTCGCTTCAGCTTTCGATAACTTCTGATGTTTGATGAGTGGTTCCATAACTTGCTTACCAATTTTCATTGTTGGATTTAATGAAGTCATAGGATCCTGGAAGATCATTGAAATATCTTTACCGCGCACTTGCTGCATTTCTTTCTCAGATAGCTTTGCAAGATCTTTTCCATCAAAAAGAATTTGACCTTCTTTAATTCTTGAAGGTGGTGATGGTAATAATCTCATAATGGCTTTTGTCGTTACGGATTTACCAGAACCTGATTCTCCTACAATTGCTAGTGTTTCAGCTTTATCCAAGTGAAAATCTACGCCACGAACTGCCTGAACTTCCCCCGCGTTAATATCGAAGGAAACTTTTAAATTTTTAACTTCTAATATTCTTTCTGCCATTTTCATTTCCTCCTTTATTTACGCATTTTCGGGTCGAATGCATCACGTACACCGTCACCAAATAGATAGAAACATAAAATTAATAATGATAACACAGCTGATGGAACAAACATTTGATATGGGTGAATGAGTAACATTTTACGTCCATCGTTAACTAATCCCCCTAAAGAAATCATCGGAGGCTCTAATCCTAAACCGATGAAGCTTAAGAATGCCTCGAAGAAAATCGCACCAGGGATAGAGAACATTGCAGTTACGATAATTGGACCTAGTGTGTTCGGTAAAATATGTTTAAAAATTAAGCTCAAGTTTGATGCACCTAATGTGCGAGATGCTAAAATATACTCCTGGCCTTTAAGTTTTAAGAATTGGCCACGCACAATACGGCTCATACCAATCCAACCAGTAATCGCCATCGCTAAAATGATTGTCCATAAACTACCACCGAAAAGAATAACGAATAAAATCATGATAATTAAGTTAGGGATTGATGCAATAATTTCAATAATACGTTGCATCAGTGTATCGACCCAGCCACCGAAGAAACCAGAAATCGAACCATATGTGATTCCGATGACAACATCAAGAAATGCTGCAATAATACCGATTAAAATCGAAATTTGCGTACCTTTCCATGTACGTGTAAAGATATCACGTCCTAAAGAATCCGTACCAAACCAATAAGCTTCTTTAACATTTTTTGATTCGTAAACGTCAAAGCCATCTTTATCTTTACCGTCAAATGGTAAGAATTCAATATCTTTAAGTGCCATAATCTTTGGTGGTAAGTTAGAATGGTCAACGTTTTGCGCTCGATACGTATGTCCACTAATCATCGGACCAATCAGTGCCATAATCGTCAGTAAGATTAATCCAATTAAACCAAGGATGGCAGCTTTATTTGCTTTTAATTGTAACCATGCATCCTGCCAGAACGTTTTTGATTCTCTTTCAATTTTTTCTTCAAAAATTTCATCACGATTTGCTAACACAAATGAACCAGGAGGTGTTGCTAATGATTGATTTAAATTTGCATGGTTAATGTTTTCTTCTACATCTTTATAATTTGTCATTAATCTTTACCTCCTTGAACACGAATACGTGGATCAATAATTCCGTATAAAATATCTACAATAAATAATACTGCAACGAATAATGCACAAATAAATACTGTTAATGCCATGATTACTGGATAATCGTTCATTTGAATTGAACGAACGAATTGATCACCAAGTCCAGGGATACCAAAGATTGTTTCGATTGTTAAGGCACCTGTTAAAATACTAACCGTCATTGGACCTATCAATGTAATAATTGGAATTAAAGCATTACGTAATGCATGTCCAAATAATACTTTAGATGATGAGTTCCCTTTTGCACGTGCTAACGTAATATAATCTGAACTTAATACTTCAATCATTTCTGAACGGATATAACGTGCAATTGTTGCAATAACACCCGCTGATAATGCCAGTGCTGGCAGAATAGCGTAGCTTATATCTTCCCAACCTGCTACCGGGAACCATTGCACTTTTACAGCTAAGAAGTATTGTAATAATACAGCTAATACAAATGATGGGACAGAGATAGCAAGCACTGAGAATACTGTTGCAATATAGTCAATCCAGGTATTCTGTTTCACTGCTGCGATAACCCCGAGAATAATCCCTAAAATTACACCAATAATCATTGCGTATGTACCGATTTCAGCTGAAGGCCCAAGACGTGGAATAATTAAACCTAAAACATCTTTATTATCGTATTGGAACGACACACCAAAATCGCCTGTAGCAACTTTCTTTAAATAATTAACATACTGTACTGGAAGTGGATCATTTAATCCATATTTTTCATTCACGATTGCTTTCTGTTCTGCTGATAACTTTTCATCGTTAAACGGTGAACCTGGCATTAAGTTCATTAAGAAGAACGTAGCCGTCGTTACAATGAACAATGTTAAAAGCATATAAGAAATTCTTTTAATCGTATATTTTAACATGTACTTCTTCCCCCTTAAGTGAATATAGCGCAAAATCGTTTTTGCTCTATTACTATAATAACTAAATTTTCTTATAATTCATACAATTATTTTTATTTATTTAAAAAGAAGGATATTTCGTTCATATCCTTCTTTTTAAATAGGCTTACACGATACTATTTTTTAATTTCAGTTTCTTTAAATGTGTAGTCGCCAGCAAATTTGTGAGACACAATATTTTTCACATAAGGTTGTGTTAAGAATGCGCCACCACGTTGGAAGATTGGAATAATGACTGCATCATTTAATAATTCAGTTTCTGCATCTTGTAACGTCGTCCAACGCTTTTCAACATCTGTTAATAATGGACCATCAGCGTCAGCAATTGCTTTATCATATGATTCACTTGACCAACCCGTTTGGTTGTGTGGACCATCTGTTACGAACATGTCTAAGAATGTCATTGGATCTGGATAGTCAGGACCCCAGCCAGACAGTGATAATTCATAATTCCCTTTAGATTCTAAATCTAATTTTTGTTTAAATGGTTGTTGTTTAATTTTTAAAGTTACACCTGGTAAGTTTTTCTCGATTTGTTCTTTAAAGTATTCAGCATCTTTCTTAGAAGATTCCTGGTCGAATGTTAAGAATTCAAAAGTAAATTTATCTTTACCTAATGCTTTTTTCGCTTTTTCATATGCCTCTTGTGCTGCTTTAACATCATAGTTTAATGGAGATTTAACGCCATCAACGAAATCTTTACCTGATTTATCTTTAACAAATTCTTTTGGCATTAATGTATCAATAGCAACTGAACCGTTATTTAAGTTGTTTTTAACGTATTTTTCTTTATCGATTGCTTTTGCTAAAGCCATACGTAAGTCTTTGTTTTGTAAATCTTTATTCTTTGTCTGGTTAATTCTAATGAAGAATGTTGATGCATCTAATTCAGTAGAATAGTTTTTGTCCTCTTTGTATTTATCGATAAATTCAGCTGGAATACCTACGCGGTCAACTTTATCTGTTGTATATAAGTTAACACCTGAGTTAGCATCTTTTAATACTTTGTAAGTAATTTTTTCTAATTTCACTTTATCTTTATCATAGTACTTATCATTTTTCTTTAAAGTGAATTTATCTTCCGTTTTCCATTCGCTTAATGTAAATGGGCCGTTATATAATGTATCTTTTTCAGTTGTACCAAATTTTTTACCTTTTTCTTTAACGAACTTTTCGTTTTGAGGCAAGAAAGTACCGAAAGCAAGTAATTCTTTGAAATATGGTTTCGCTTTTTCTAATTCAATTTCTAACGTTGTATCATTGACTGCTTTTACACCAAGCTCAGTAGGCTTCATTTTACCTTTGTTTACTGCTTCAGCATTTTTTAAATCATACATAATGTAGGCATATTCTGCAGCAGTATTTGGATCTAATGTACGTTGCCATGCAAAGACGAAATCTTTTGCAGTAACTTTATCACCGTTTGACCAAGTTGCATCATCACGTAATTCAATTGTCCATTTTTTACCGTCGGCAGAAATTTTAGGTTCACCTTTAGCAATTGCAGGAATTGCTTTGTCATCTTTATCTAATGTGTATAATCCTTCAATTGTCTGGTTGTAGACGTTAAATGAAACAGCATCTGTCGCTAAAGAAGAATCCATTGTAGGAATGTCACTTGCAGCAACTAAACGTAATGTTTTACTGTCACCACTTGCTGAATCTCCGCCACCTTTTTTAGCAGAACAAGCTGCAAGTACCATTGTCAGTGCTAGAAATAAAACTAATAATGATTTTACCTGTTTTTTCATTTCTTTCCCCCATTTCTATAGTGCCTCTGTATAATTTTCAGAAGATTAACTTTATTATAAATGTTAGAGTTATTAAATAGCAATAACTTTTTATACAATATTTTAAATATTTCGAACAGATTTTATACATATCTACTGCACTAAAGTGTTAAACTATATGTATATATATTCATTGATTTGTATATAAAATATTTTGAAACATGATTTTAATAATACTTAATTTATAATTAATTTAAGTATTATTCATTTTTATAACATTTTATATGCATTTTTTAAAATTAAGGCTATAATAAAAAAAGTTAAATTAGGAGGGTTCTCGGTGAAAAAGTACATGATTATTTTTGTGATTGAACTCGCATTCGCTTTGCTATATACCATTTTAAAAGGATTTACGCTACTTCATTTGATTAATGGCTTATTTATATTTGGTATGCTTGGATTATGTATCGGATTATTTATGATGATGTATGGAGACGGCGCTTATAGTATCATGGGACATTCATTTCGAAAGTTTAATTATATAATGGCACCAAAGCGAATTAAGCAGACAATGGAAGAAGATCCTAACTTCAGGAAAGAATTACACATCCGTCAGGAAAAGTATCGCTGGACAAATCCAATTTTATTGACGTCAATCGGTGTTATTGGTATAAGTATCATCGCAATGTTTTTAGGTGTGAGATAAGCAGATGGGAATGGAATGAAAGAATGGAAAGTGGCCGATATAATGGATTTATCGGCCACTTTTTCTGGATTCTGGGGATTTTATTCGATTTTTGGCCGATATAATGGATTTATCGGCCACTATTTTTGGATTCTGTGGATTTTTTTCGATTTTTGGCCGATATATTGGATTTATCGGCCACTTTTTTTGGATTCTGAGGATTTTATTCGATTTTTGGCCGATATATTGGATTTATCGGCCACTTTTTTCGAATTCACATCATATAATACCGCCCTTTATTTTGACCAAAAGCCTGAAAATGAGTAGACAGAAATCTTCTTACACTTCTCTCAGGTATACCGCTCCACATACATACCAGTCTTACCGTTAGCTTACCTTTATTAATAATGCTAAGTTCTTTACAGACTTCCATCAACATTTCTTTTTTTACATATGAATGACCACATTTGCAGTATATAAGATGGGTGTTATGTGGTACTTTCATCTTTCCAATGTTACGACATCGTGGACACCTGATACCTGGTTTCATTTGTTCAAAAGGATAATAATGGATACGTTCATAGTTAAATGGACGATGAAGCGATAATAATTGTTCAGCAACAATCAAATCCATCTTATACGTTGTGTTTTGCTGCAAATTTTTAATAAAAGGATCAAGTTGATTACTAAACCAAATATTTGGATTGCCATCATAGTTTGTGATTGAGAAATGAGGATTGATAAACAATATACGACTTACCACTTCATAAGGCCAACCTTGTTGTTTAACAATACGTTCTAATCGATCATGTGCTGCTTGTAATTGAGACATGATATTCTTGTAATTCCTGCCATTTGAACTAATAAAGTTATCGGTTTTAAACGCATAACTGCCTGAAAAATTCTTAATATCAATATGATAGATGACACGGTTAACGACGATTAAAAAGTCATATTGAGACTGTCCATGTTCATCTAATGTGACGTCCCATAATTTAACGCCTTCCATAATATCTTTTAGCTGCTGATAAAAGATGCGTTCCCCTTCTAAACCTAATTGATAGCGGTATAAATAGATGCGGTCGTTATCGTGAAACGTAATTCTGCCATCTACTGATAATAAATACGTAATATAAGGATTCGGTTCATGTAATTTAATAAACATTAAGTCACCTCATCCTTATTATAAAAATTAACATTTGTTAACACAAATAAAAACGTGGGAAAATTTAATTTTCCCACGCTATTTTAGTTACTATATTTCTTTAATACGAGCACTGCATTATGTCCACCAAAACCTAGACTATTGGTCATAGCGTACTCAATTTCACATTCAATACTTTGATTTGGTATAAAATTCAAACCAAAAGCATGTTCATCTTCCTGGTGAATTGTCGGAGCGATCTTCCCTGTTTCAAGAGATAACGCAGTAATGATTGTCTCAATCGCACCGGTTGCTCCAAGTAAATGTCCTGTCATCGACTTAGTAGATGATACTAATAACTTATCGGCATGGTCATCAAATGTTGACTTAATGGCCATCGCTTCATATTCATCTCCAATCGGCGTACTTGTCCCATGCGCATTTAAATAATCAATTTTGTCCGCTTCAATACCAGCATCTTTAAGCGCCATCTTCATAGTACGCACACCACCTTCACCATTTGGTGCAGGTGCTGTGATATGGTGTGCATCACCATTATTGCCGTATCCTACAACTTCAGCATAGATATGTGCACCTCGCGCGAGTGCATGTTCTAAATTCTCTAATACAACAACGCCTGCACCTTCACCCATTACAAATCCATCACGGCCTTCCTGATACGGGCGACATGCTGTTTCTGGATCTGGATTTGTACTTAATGCACGGTTCGATGTAAAGCCTGCAATACTTAATCTTGTAATTGGTGATTCCGCTCCACCAGCAATCATAACATCTGCATCACCATACTGAATCATACGCATTGCGTCACCAATTGAGTTCGTTCCTGTAGCACATGCTGTAACAGTACATCCATTTGGACCCTTTGCACCTAAATCAATAGATACTTGCCCTGCTGCCATATCTGGAATCAGCATAGGAACAAAGAACGGACTAACGCGTCTTGGTCCCTTATCAACCAATGTTTGATGTGCTGATTCAAATGATTCAATACCACCGATCCCTGAACCAATCCAGACACCGATACGTTCACTATTGTCATCTGTAATCTCCAATTTAGCATCGCGCACTGCTTCTCTTGCTGCAACAATCGCATATTGCGTAAAGCGGTCCATACGGCGTGCTTCTTTAAGAGGGATATGTGCTTCAATATCAAAATCCTTTAATTCTCCAGCCACTTTAACGGCTAAATCATCATGTTCAATACGTGTAATTGGTGCAATACCATTAACACCTTTAATCGCGTTATCAAATGTCGTATGTGCATCATTACCAATCGGGCTTAATGCACCCACACCTGTAATCACTACTCTATTCTTCATCCTCTAATTCTCCTTATCTCCATAGATTAATGTCATTGCACCGTAAGTAAGGCCGCCTCCAAAACCTACAAGTACAAGTTTAGAGCCATTCTTTATCCTGCCTTGCTCTAATTCATGAAATAATGATAAAGGTATACTTGCTGCGGACGTATTACCATAGCGATCGACAGTCACACTCATCTTTTCTGCCGGAAGCCCTAATCTTTCACGTGCCGATTCCATAATACGAATATTCGCCTGGTGCGGAATGAACATATCTATATCCGTTGGCTCAAATCCCGCTTTTTCAATTGCTTTAAGTGAAACATCTCCCATAATGCGGACTGCAAATTTAAATACTTCGCGTCCGTTCATTTCTAGTAAGCCGGTCTCTTTATTATCATATAAGTATTTCCCACCAGAACCATCGCTTCCCCATTCATGAGACAAAAAGCCATAACCTTCAGCAACTTCGCTTACAATGACTGCAGCCGCACCATCACCAAATAAGATGGCTGTATTTCTATCATTCAAATCTGCTATTTTAGTTAATTTTTCAGCACCTACGACTAAGATATTTCGACATAATCCTGTCTTAATAAATTGTTCGGCTGTAATTAAACTATAGATAAAACCTGTACACGCTGCAAGCTGATCCATCGCCGGCACATTGCGCAGTGACAACTTCACTTGTAGCATCGTCGCAACAGATGGAAATTTATGATCACCCGTTGCTGTAGCGACAAGTATCATATCAATATCATCTGAATTCATATTAGCATTTTTAATCGCTTTTACGCATGCATTATACGCTAAATCACTTACATCTTCATCTTCTGAAGCAAATCGTCGTTCTTTAATACCGGTCATTTTCGAAATCCATTCATCACTTGTATCCAGATATGCTTCAAAATGAGCATTCGGTACTACACGTTCTGGAATATATACGCCTATACCTTTTATTCCTACATTCATTGTTTGCACCTCTTATATCTACTTTTAATATCTGGTACTAATTTATCACAAAAAGAAAAGAACTTCAATGAGAAGTTCTTTAGTCTTGCTGTTTCGATTCTAGATACGCATTCTTATCATTTTTCGGTGTTGCTTTGCCGTTGGGTAGACGATTTGTCGAATGGTATTCCTGCATTAGTTCTTCCATTTTGTCTTTAGTTTCTTTCGATACAAGAGGTGAATAACCTTGCAAATACGCTATGTTTTCTTTCATTCCATAATATTTAGTACCACCTACTAAACGCCCTTCTGTATATTCTTTTGCAATTTCCTGATAAAGTCTTGAGATGTCCTGAACCGTACTTGCAATAACAAAATCACCTAAATAGCTTTGATCTGAAATATATCCAATCGCTTTTTTATTATAGGACTTTACAATTTGCATTACTTCACTATTAATGCCGTCAGCTGCAGGATAAAAGACATCCACTTGATTATCAATCATCTTTTGAGCGATGAATATTGCATCGCTGTGATACGCCCATGTCTTAACATATGCCGCTTGAATCACAGTATTCTTATTTTCATAGTATGCACCATCCATGAACCCTTTAATTTCAGGCTGATAATTAAAGGCACCAATCACACCGATTTGATGTGTTTTAGACTCACGACTTGCTAAATAACCAGCAAAGAATCCCATACTGTATGCTTCAATATTTAAAGCTGTAACATTCTTATGATGACTTTTACCATTCGTAAATACAAAATGTATTTTAGGATATTTGACAGCATATTCATTAAATAACTTTTCGTAATGTGAACCTTGACCGTAAATTATCGAAACATCTCGACGCACAAATTCATCTAATGTCTGACGTGTTAACGCATCGCTATCAATGTTCTCTTGAATATAGAAATTTGCATCATACTTCTGTACAATATCGAGCACCGCTTTATAGCCTTCAGTCCCCCAAGTCTGGTCATGGATAGAGTCAGGGAAGATAAACCCAACACTTTCAATTTCCTTATATTTAGGAATTCGAATATAAACAATGCTACCGAGTATTGTAAACAGTACAACTAAAAATAAGAGGAAATGCTTCATTTTATAATCCTTTCGCCGTCTTAGGGTATACATTTGAACTGTACTCTTTTATAATATTAAATATAACATCTTTCATGGGGGATAAACATATGCAATATATAATGACATTTGTTTGGGCTTTTATTTTAGTTCAAATGTGTAACTTTGTATTAATGAGTTTAGGTGGCGGTAATGACTTAAACTTACCATTTGCAACAATCGTTGGAATCATTTTTGGTATTTTGGCAATCATTATTGCACACTTAATTCCAAATGAACCAATACCATCACATGAAGAACACTAAAAAAATCGAGCCTTATGGCTCGATTTTTTTATGCATTAAATGTTACGCCTGATTCAGTTTTATCCACTTTAATCGTCGTTCCTTCTGGAAAATCTTCTTTAATCAGTAGTCTTGCAAGTGGTGTTTCAATTTCTTTTTGTACGAATCGTTTTAATGGACGTGCACCAAATTGAGGCTCATAAGCAGTATCCGCAATCCATTGTTTGATACCTTCTGTTAAGAGGACATTAACGCCTCGACCTGCAAGACGCATATTTAATTCACGTACAATTTTATCTACAATAAATGTCATATCGTTTCTGCTTAATGGTTTAAACAGAACAATATCATCCATACGATTTAAAATTTCCGGTTTGAAATGAAGATGAAGTGCATCCATAACATTATTACGTGCTTCAGCTGTAATTTCATCATTTTCAATACCATCGAGTAAATATTGTGAACCTATATTACTTGTCATAATGATAATTGTATTTTTAAAATCAACGACACGACCTTTTGAATCTGTTAATCGACCTTCGTCAAGCAGTTGTAATAACACGTTGAATACATCGCTATGTGCCTTTTCAATCTCATCTAATAGTAATACTGTATACGGATTACGACGTACCGCTTCCGTTAATTGTCCACCCTCTTCATGACCAATATAACCTGGAGGCGCACCAATTAAACGAGACACTGCATGTTTCTCCATATATTCACTCATATCAATTCTAACCA
The DNA here is from genome assembly GCF_021366795.1 of Macrococcoides caseolyticum. Classification (GTDB taxonomy): domain Bacteria; phylum Bacillota; class Bacilli; order Staphylococcales; family Staphylococcaceae; genus Macrococcoides; species Macrococcoides caseolyticus_A. Next base: position 88,359 of record NZ_JAHCPS010000001.1, read on the forward strand.
TATGTTTCTCTGAATCAAATAATGTACTGGCTAATGTTTTCGCGAGTTCAGTCTTACCGACCCCAGTTGGTCCTAAGAATAAGAAACTACCGATTGGACGATTTGGATCTTTAATCCCTGCACGCGCACGTACTACAGCATCAGCAACTAAATCAACCGCTTCATCTTGTCCAACGACACGTTCATGTAGTATTTCAGAAAGTTTCAGTAATTTTTCTTTCTCAGATTCAACAAGTTTACTTACAGGAATACCTGTCCATTGTGAGACGATATAACCAATTTCTTCTTCAGTGACAACCTCTCGAATTAAGCGATCCGTACCTTTCGTTTCTTCTATTAAATTATCTTCAAGTTCAGCAAGTTCCTTTTCGATTTGTGGAATCTTACCATATTGTAATTCAGAAGCTTTACCCAAGTCATAGTTACTTTGCGCTTCTTCTAATGCTGTACGATACTGATCCAGTTCAGCACGCTTTTCCTGAACAACGCTAATTTGTGCTTTCTCACGTTCTACACGTACTTGTAATGATTGTTGCTTTTCTTTCTCATCTGCAAGCTCACGTTGTAATTCGGCTAAACGATTTTGACTCTTACTATCAGTTTCATTCTTTAATGCTTTCTCTTCAATTTCAAGTTGAAGTACGCGACGATTCACTGCATCCAGTTCTGTTGGATTGGATCCCATTTCTGTACGAATTGTTGCACAAGCCTGATCGACTAAATCAATTGCTTTATCCGGTAAGAATCTGTCTGTAATGTAACGGTCTGATAACTCAGCTGCAGCTACGAGTGCTGTATCTTGAATTCTTACACCGTGATGCACTTCGTAACGTTCTTTTAATCCACGTAAGATTGAAATCGTATCTTCTAAGTCTGGTTCAGCAACATTGACCTTCTGGAATCGACGTTCTAATGCTGAATCTTTCTCAATGTATTGACGGTATTCATTAAGTGTTGTTGCACCAATACAATGTAATTCTCCACGCGCAAGCATTGGTTTTAACATATTCCCTGCATCCATCGCACCATCCGTCTTACCTGCGCCGACTAACATGTGAATCTCATCGATAAATAAAATAATTTTTCCATCTGAATCTTTTACTTCTTTTAAAACGGCTTTTAATCGTTCTTCAAACTCACCACGGAATTTCGCACCTGCAACAAGTGCTGATAGGTCAAGTTCAAAAATTGTTTTATCCAGTAATGCATCAGGGACATCTTTTTTGACGATACGTTGTGCTAAACCTTCAACAATTGCTGTTTTACCGACACCAGGCTCACCAATTAAAATTGGATTATTCTTTGTTTTACGACTTAAAATACGGATTGTATTACGTACTTCTTCATCACGTCCAATAACAGGATCCATCTTACCATTTCTTACTTCTTCAACTAAGTCACGACCATATTTCTTTAATACTTCATATTGAACTTCCGGGTTTTGTGTTGTCACATGATTTCCCCCTCTAATTTGATTTATCACTTCTTTTATTACTTCTGATTTATTGCCTACATAATCTTTTGTAAGTTGATGTGTTTTAACTGCTGCAAGTATGATATGTTCAACAGAAATAAATTGATCTTCCATTTCTGTCATCAAACTTTCTGCCGAGTTTAACAATGTACTTAAGCCATTACTTAAATACTGACCATATTGTACATTCCCTTCCACGCGAGGATATTTCTTTAACTGTTCATCCAGTAAATTTCCATATGCTTTTATATCAATATTACTACGCTCAAACACTGTATTTAACATACTATCACTTTGCAATACAAATTGTTTCAATAAGTTCTCAACTTCAATGGACTGTAACTTTTCTTCCACTGCATTACTTTGTGCAAATTCTATAGCAGCTTGAACATTATATGTCATTTTGTCGATATTCATACTTTCACCTCTTATAAGTTTGACCTTCTTTGACTATAATATTATTATAATGCCATTAGTGGAAAAATACAAATTAAAAAAATCAAATATCGAAACAATAGCATATTTTAATTTTTTACAAAATATTGTGTGATATAATTAGACTAATTAATAAAGATGCGGGTGATACATTTGGTACATGCAGAATACCATGAAGCAATCAGTATAATAAATTATATAACTGAAGAAGGTAAGCTCGAAACATTTGATCAAAATCAATATATTTATCAAGCTGAAGATATAGCGAATGCCATCTACGTTATCAAGAGTGGTAATGTAGTGATTCATCGCGTTCTGGAAGATGGTAAAGAATTCTCACTTAAATTACTCGGACCTAGAAATATCTTTGGTGCAACGACTTTATTTTGTGGTCATAAGAAACATTCGCTCTTTGCGAAAGCAAAGTCAAAAGTTTCAGTTTATAAGCTAGATATCGAACAATTCGAAAATGCTATATTAAATGATGAAGTATTGAATTATGAATGGTTATTATGGATACAAAATGAAAACGAGAAGCATGAATATAAATTAAGAGATTTGTATACATTAGGAAAAAAAGGTGCAGTATACTCTACCCTTATTCGTCTCTCTAATACATATGGCGTGCCCACAGACGATGGTATACAATTAAATATTGATATGACTAATAATGAACTTGCTAACTTCGGAGGAACAACACGTGAAGGTGTGAATCGCATCATTAGTGAATTAAAATCGAAGGAAATCATCTCTACAAAAGGTAAACGTATTACCATAAAAGATATCGATTACTTAAAAACACAAATCAATTGTGAGAACTGCCCAATCAATATATGTAAAATGGAATAACCAAGGCTGTCTGAAATGCGTTTAGGACCGAACAAATTGGAAGCAATCCTAAGAAATCGCTCTTTGATTTCGCATGGATTGCTGAAATTTGACGAGGTCCTGCATTGAAGACGCTGTTTAAGAAGAGAGGCTGTCGAAAGGGCGCTTACACGCAAGTAAACTGGAGACAAAGCTGAAAAATCGCTTTTTGATTTTGAGGGATTTGTTGAAGTTTACCTGGCGTGTGCCCTTGAGACGCCGTTTAACCAAGGCTGTCTGAAATGCGTTTAGCCCTAAAACAAACATTGCCGGATACGCTATGTATCCGGCAATGTTTATTTTGAGAAATATTTTAAGATACACCTAATGCGATTTTCGCATAACGGCTCATCATATCTTTAGACCATACGGGTGTCCAGACGATGTTGACATCAACATCCTTGACTTCTGGTAATTCCCCTAATGCAGTCTTAACCTGATCAATAATTTGTGGTCCCATTGGACAACCCATTGATGTTAACGTCATTTCGACAGTCACTAATCCATCATCATCCATCTCTACATGATACACAAGACCTAAGTTAACGATATCTATACCTAATTCAGGGTCAATTACATTCTCTAAAGCACCCATAATACTATCTTTCATTGCTTCTTCCATTTATATCACCTCAATCTTTGTTATAATCTTAATATATCAAAAATCAATCCCTTTTCATATCAATAAATTGTGACAATTGATAATGAAAATCATTTAAAGGAGCTATGACTTTGGAACAGCATTTAATTTGTTTAGATTTAGATGGTACTTTATTAAATAAAAATCAGGAAATCACCCCATATACTAAAGAGGTAATAAAAAAAGTTCAGGCGTTGGGTCACAAGTTTATGATTTCAACTGGTCGTCCTTACAGAGCAAGTCAAATATACTATACTGAACTTGGTCTTGATACGCCGATTGTTAATTTCAATGGTGCTTTTGTTCATCATCCAAAAGATATGACCTTTGAAACATTCCATCAGCCACTTGAATACGCGATAGCCCGTGAAATATTTGAAAAAATTCCTCATTTAAATATTCAAAATATCGTTGCAGAAGTGAAAGATCATGTTTACCTTCATTACCATGACGAATATTTATTTGAAGGTTTCAGCATGGGGAATCCTTTAATTGAGGTTGGTAATTTATTAGATAGTATCAAAGAGCCACCAACGTCCATTTTAATTCAAGCTGAAGAAATCGAAATACCAAATATTTATAAGCATCTGGATCAAGTATATGCTGAACATTTAGAGCATCGTCGCTGGGGCGCACCTTTCCCTGTTATTGAGATTGTTAAAAAGGGTATTAATAAAGCAGTAGGTGTTCAAATTGCTATGGATTATTTAAACATTAAGCGTGAAAATACAATCGCATTTGGTGATGAAGACAATGATCATGAAATGATTGAATTTGTCGGTACTGGTGTAGCAATGGGAAATGCGATTCAACAATTAAAAGACATTTCAGATGTTGTCACTGATACAAACAACGAAGATGGCATCGGGAAATACCTGGCACAATACTTTAATATAGAATAGAGGGGATGTTCATGAAAGTTATCGTCGTTGGTGCAGTCGCAGGTGGTGCGACCGTTGCATCACAATTAAGACGGATAAGTGATGCGGAAATCACTGTATATGAAAAGGATCGCGATATGAGTTTTGCCAATTGCGGCTTACCTTATTATATCGGTACGTCCATTTCAAATCGCAATGCATTAATCTCAACTACGCCCGCTGATTTTAAGGCACAAAAAAATATTACTGTTAAAACCTATCATGAAGTGATTGCAATTGATGCAGAAAAAAAACAAATCACTGTTAAGGATCATACGCACAACACGACTTTTAATGATGATTTTGATTATTTGATTTTATCACCAGGTGCACGTCAAACATCACTACCCGTGCTTGATGCGCCACATGTGTTCTCAATGCGTAACCTTGAAGATACTGATAAAATAGAAAACTTTATACAAACACATGGCGTTAAAAATGTCCTCGTGGTCGGTGCCGGTTATATTAGCCTTGAATTAGTTGAGAGTTTATCACTTCGCGGTCTTGATGTTACACTCGTTCATCGCAGTGAACATTTATTAAAGGCTGTAGATCAAGCGATGACGCGTCATATTCCAGACATATTAACAGCACATCATGTGCGTGTTTTATTAAACGATGAAGTAAAAGCGTTAGAGGGAAAAAAAGTTCACTTAAAATCTGGCCGTCATTTTGAATATGACATGATTATCTCAGCACTCGGTATAACGCCTAATACTGATTTTATCAAGTCGAGTGATATTAAAATTACTGAAAGTGGCCATATTAAAGTCAATGAATATTTTGAAACGAATTATCCATACATTTATGCGCTAGGTGACGCTATTGAGACTAGATATCGCCACGTTGATGCGCCAGCACAAATTGCACTCGCATGGGGGACACATCGTGCTGCAAACATTATTGCTAAGAATATCGTCCAACCAAAATCCATTTCATTTAAAGGATTGCTCGGTACGAATATCATCCGATTATTTGATACAACGTTTGCAAGTACAGGTGTAACACCTGATTTATTACAATCATTTGATTATGAAGTTGTCACACAAACACAAAAACAGCACGCAGGCTACATGCCTGGTGCTGAACCCATCACATTAACTGTCTATTATGACAAACATACACGTCACATATTACGTGCAAGTGCATACGGGAAATCTGGTGTGGATAAACGCATTGATATCATCGCAACTGCAATGATTGGTCACCTTACTGTTGATGACTTAAAAGATATAGAAGTAGCCTATAGTCCGGTTTACAGTAGTCCAAAGGATATCGTTAATATGATTGGCTATAAAGCAGAGCAAAAATAAAATACAATAAATAGATTAAAAAAGTAGCGAATTGCATCAACGCTTGTTGATTGCTTCGCTACTTTTCTTTTATGCTTTTGATTTTCTACTTTGTTCTGCTAAATATTTTTTGCGATTACGTGTTGCACCAATTATAAATGCTGTAAATAAAACGATGATTGTACCTGCTGCGATTAAATAACCATTATTAAACCCTTGGTTTGGGACAATCGCGTAAAGTTCTGCTTCTTCACGATTTGTAATCAATGAGAATTGTTTATCTTTATTTCGAACTTTGTCACCAATTAATAAGCCACTTAACATCTTATCTTCTGGGATGGTTTGATGATTTAACGTAATATTTGTAGCTTTACTCGTATTATTCATATTAAATATGAAATCTACTTTAGCAGTATCAAAATAAATTAACTGATGACCATCTTTATTATAAATGACTTGAGAAGTCCCGTTAAACATCTCTTCATATTTCTTAAACACTGCACTTGTCACTTCTAAGTATTCAATTACTTCTTTATCTACACGGAAATCTAATAACTGATGAATGTCTGGTGCTTTATCGCCATTCATTGCAATCTCTGTACCATAAGTCATACTCACAGGTTGCTTTTGAACCATTAAATAACTCATCAGTTGTTTAATACGTGTCCCTGGGAACATATTTTCTTCCGCTGCATAATGCGTGAATCGCGGCATAAAGAAATTATCTGCTGCTAACATTTCATTTGGCGCATACTGTTCTGGAATTACTTGGTCTGTTGTTTTAAAAGCATGTGCCAATTTTTCTGTTGTTGATAACTTCTGAATATGCTTAAAGCCACTGACTTTTATATCTTCATTTAATATCGCTATGGTTTCAATATGGTCAGGTAAAAATGTTTGCGCATCAATACCCTCCTGCATTGCATAGATTGACACACCATCAATTTCATATTGATCAACAAATTTTGAAATCGCTGCTTTATATTTTTTCTGGTTAGCAGGTGACTTTAAATCGATTATTTTTTCTGATTTAAAATAATCTTTTTGTACATTATTCATCGCAATATCTGTTGTTGCTGTGAATCCCTCTGTCGCCACCGTCGGCATATCTACAATGACCTTCATACCTTTTTCATGGGCTAATTTCACCATCTTTTTAAAACTTTTCTCGCCACCGTATACTTCATCAATATGTTCATAATTTTTTATTTTGTATCCTAAATAATCATTTTGATGTTTATCAAATACAGGGGATAGATGTATCGTATTAAAGCCCATTTTCTTAATATAATCCATCTTATTGATAATACCGTTAAAATCACCACCATAAGGTAACTGATTATCTTTGTCATTATGAATATGTTTGTTATTTGACTCCAGGCCGTTCATAAAACGATCGATGATTAAACTATAAATACGTAAATCATTATCTTTTGCTGCGTGTACATTGTCCCCATAACTGAACAACAATAATATAACAGCTATGATTGTCATCATTTTCTTCATATTAATAACCTCACTTTAGTCGTTACTTTTGATTATACTAAAATAAACCCTTCATTGGGGAAATTTCATAAAAATTTCACGAAACAAAAAGAGCCTCATTCATATGAGACTCTTAAAGCATTATTATTTAAACATTCCTGTAATTGGACCTAATGGTAAATGTACACCTAAACCAATTGTAATCAGCGCAACGACAATTACAGCATAGAAGAAATTGCGAGATGGTTTCTTTCGCTTCTTACGCGCTATCGTCACTTCCATTAATGCAATGACTGCTAAACCAAATAAGAATTTAAAACCATATAACATTGCATCAGCACCCATCGCTTTAAAGAAAATATAACATCCACTGAATAAAGCGAGTAATGCAAATACTCTAAGTAACATCATAAGTGGTTTAAAATATTTACTAGGTCCTAATCGATCTGAAAAATTTTCATAAGCCGCAAAAAAGACAATTAATAAAACTACCCAGCTCATGATGTGTAAATGTAACATACCTGTTATCACTATTTGTTCCCCCATTCTATAATTCATTCTCATATAGTTTACCATAGATTATAAAATGAAGTGAAGCATACGTCTATCCATTATCGACTTTCATTCATTTTATATGTTACATGATCGTATTTATTTGATTCACTTGATCGATATCATAAAAAAAAAACATACTAAGATTAAGCTACACATCCTAGTATGTTTATAAGTATAAAACGAATATATTGCCTACTATTCGCCAACTGTATTCATTAATGTACCAATGCCATCAATCGTTACTTTAATTTCATCGCCTCGTTTTAAATAAACTGGTGGATTCATACCAGCACCTACACCACTCGGCGTACCTGTAGCAATGATATCTCCTGGATGAAGTGCTACATATTTTGAAATTTCAGCAATTAAGTCGTCAATCTTTAATACCATATCTCTCGTATTAGCGTCCTGACGAATTTCGTTGTTCACTTTTGTTACAATATTCACCTGCTCAGGTGCCGGTAATTCATCTTTTGTTACAATATAAGGTCCCATCGGGCATCCTCCGATTAAACTCTTAGATAGAAAAGCTTGAGAATGTGCTTTTTGTAAATCACGAGCTGTAATATCATTAATAATGGTATAGCCATATACATAATCAAGGGCCATTGCTTTAGGAATCTTATGTCCGTACTTACCGATTACTACACCAAGTTCGCCTTCATAATCCAATGCATTCGTTACATCACTATGAGAGGGTATTACGTTCCCATCACCAATTAAACTTGATGGTGCTTTTGTAAACACATATAGCTTTTCTACTTCATTGTTTAATTCTGATGCATGTGCAGCATAGTTACGACCGATTGCAATGACATTATTGGTTGGTGTCACAGGTGGTAAAAATTGAATCGCAGTAAAATCATGTTTATAAGCCGCTTTATTATCTGATGCTTCAACTTTTTCAATTGTCGCACGCACTAATTCCTGAAAGTCTACAGTGTTATTTTGTTGTAGCGCTTCAAGTAATGTTTTAGGATAATCTCCTTCTTTAAAATCCGCAAAGACTTTAACTAAATCCCATGCTGCATCTTCACGCTTTACTTTTACACCATACGTTACTTTATCATTTACTTTAAATGTTAAAAATTTCATTCTGACACACTCCTCTTCTCTGTTGACCCCATTATACAGAATATTTGTAACTCTTTCATGCTTTTATGTTTTTATTCGGTCTTTTTTAATTTTTTATTTAATATAATGCTAACAATGCTATAAATAAGTGCGATCACAATCGCAACTACAATGGATTGTTGGAATAAAACCTGGATGGTTTGTGCTGGATAATCTAATTGATTCAAGCCAGTAAATAGGCCATAAATCACAGTGTCTATCAATACAATGGATGCTAAAAATAATCTTATATTAAAATGCATGTCACCTTTTATATGATTCAATAAACCAAACAGCATCAACATGACACCTAAACCTTGTAAACTCGATCCTGTGAGGACGATACTAAATTGCAGAAAATGATGACTAAAGTGCGTGACAAGTAATTTCAAAGCAGTACCGATAATCAAAAGGATTAATGTCTGAATGAATACCGTGTTAATCATCACTTTACGCTGTGCATGATATAAACCAAGCAATACACCTGGCATTATACCAACAATCCATATGAAAAGATAATAGCATAAGTGACGAATAAAATAGGTGATATTCAGCGAAATATATGAAATCATTTCATGACGATGATTGATGGCAATAAATTCCTGAAACTGACTCACATTTAAGAATGATTCATAATTAAATAACAACAACATCATCGGAATTAACACAACAAATAACGCAACCAAATAGATGAAAATCACAATCATTTGCAGTGTACGCTGTGTTAAATGACGTTGATAAAACCACGCTACCATATAAAGGGTTAACACAATCATTAGCAAGATACTCATTCTAGAAACGAGTAACGTCCACACCACTGAAAATAACAGTAAAATATGTTTCATACCGAGAGATAGTTGCGCACAATGTGATGCATGAAAACCCATCACGTAACCCAACATACTGACATGTATCAATAGAATCATCAAATAAATGGCTAAGGTCTTTAATTCTGTTTCGTGATAGTATTCAAAAGGATTAATCAGTTCAATCGGTTGATTCATAAAAAACGCAATACTTAACGTATAAAAGAATAAGGGAATGACATAGCGTAATACCTTAATGTGTCTCATACATTCACCTCTACTAAGCCGCCTTCAAAGAAATACAGGTAAGCTATAACAGGTGCATCCAACACTGTTTCGAGCGCTTTTTTATAATATTTCATCTGAATTTCATATTTTTGTGCCATCGCCTTAATTGTTGCTTCTGTTGAACGACCAAGACGTTGTATTACTTTGTCTGTCTTATAATCTAATAAGTAATAATTTCCTTGATACTTAAATACACAGTCAATCATCCCTTGAACTAGCTGATCTGGGTGCGCATCGACTAAATATTGTTTACCAATGACAAATGGTAATTCGTGATATATCTCTTCTGCCTGAATCATATACTGGAAGATTGGCTCGGCCATAAATTGAAGGATATGATCGATATTGATATATCTAACATCTCCCGCATTGATTAAACCTTTTTCCACAAGTTGCTGAATAAATGCATTTAATTCACTTCGCGATAAGACTTTTTGAGGCAATTGCTGCATGACTAAATGCATTAAAGTTCCAATTTCCTGTGCTGTTTTTTTCTCTTCACTTATAAATTTGGGGCGGTCATACGTTTTTCTTCCAAGCTTAAATTGATTGACATACGTCCAGGTTGTTAAATCATCTTCAGCCTCTAACTTCTTAATTTCAGATACACTTTCTTTTGTTGGCAGTAAGAAATCTTCAGTATAGGCATACTGATAATCTTTTAATGCCTCTAGAAAGTCTGCAGATGCACTTTGTTCTACTTCATTTACATCTGATGCCACGTCACCTTCATCTGATATCGATGTAATGATTTCAATTGGAATTTGAAGCGGTGCCTGATGTTGTAATATCGCTGGCAGAATGAATGATAATGGTGTTGTGGCATTCATTCTATAAAAGACATCGAGTTTATCTGTCATCGCTACGTTGCGATACTGTTCAATCGTTTCTTCATTTTTCACTGTACCAACAAGTATCAGCTTTTCACGTGCACGTGTGAATGCAACATACATCAGTCTTAATTCTTCTGAAATTTGTGAGCGTTTAAGATCATGTTTAAAGACGCCATTTAACATCAGTGGAAATGACGCATTTGCGCGTTCGTCAAAATAATGCATCGCAAGACCCATACGCTGATCGATAAGTAATTCTGACTGCGTATCTCTAAAGTTAAATTGCTTATTTAATCCAGAATAAATCACGAACGGAAATTCTAATCCCTTAGAGGCATGAACTGTCATCATACGCACGACATCCGCTTCATCGGAAATAATATTGACCTCACCAAAATCTTTTTGGTGACTTAACATATTATCGATGTAGCGAATAAACTGAAATAAACCTCGGTAACTTGATTGCTCGAAATGATCCGCTAAACTAATAATTTTCTTTAAGTTTGCTTCGCGCTGAAGCCCTCCTGCAAGCATTAAATATTTCTCAATAAAATGCGTATCTTCATAGATATAACGAATTAAATCACTTACACGCATTGACTGCTGACGATTTCTGTAATCTTCAATGTCACTAAGAACTTGATTGACCTTGACTAATAATACCTCATCATCTCCAGCTGCTTTATACTGGCGCAAGTTTTGATATAAGTAGACAGAAGTATCCATACGACGAATCATCGCGAGTTCATTCGCCGTAAACTGATAAATAATACTTCTTAATACACCTGCTAACGGAATATCCTGTAATGGATTATCGATGACGCGTAAAAAGCTCATAATCGTTTCTACTTCGTCTGTCTTAAAGTAACCTTCCTTACTACTGACGTGAAATGGTATATGATTGTGCTTCATGACCTGCATATGCGACACAGCATTACTAAAGCTACGCTCTAAAATCGCTATATCTTTATACGTTGCTTTGCGATAACGTTGCAATTTAACATCATAGACTTGTTCGCTATTCACAATTTCCTTTATACGACGGGCAATATAGTGACTTTCTGGATTTTCAATATCAAGCGCTTCCTTATTGATGAGCTTCATTTCAGTAGATTGACGCGCTTCATCATATGGCGCGCCGTAATATAACTTTTGTGAATCATCATAATTAATATCACCTACCGTCTCATCCATAATTCGTTCAAAAATTGCATTGGTATCATCAATGACAGATAATCGCGAACGGAAGTTCTGAGATAGTTCAATAACTTTCCCAGTATTATCACGTTTAAACGCAGCATATTTTTGAAGGAATAATTCCGGTTCAGCTTGTCTAAACTTATAGATGGATTGCTTCACATCACCGACCATAAATAAATTCCCTTGTGATTCCGGATGTTGTTTAATCGCCTGGATAATACTTTCCTGTACGCGATTGGTATCCTGATATTCATCGATTAAAATTTCATGATAATGTTCACGTAAGTAACGTGCGATTTCTGTTGGTTCATTATTATTAAGCAATATTTGTAACGCAAAATGTTCATAGTCACTAAAGTCAATTACCTTACGTTCACGCTTTAACTGTCCAAAGCGATCAATAACGTGCTTGACTAATCCCGTCAGAGCCTCCACTTCACCATACATCGCTTGAATATCTTGAGCCATCTCATTTGGATGTGCATAGAGTAGGCCTTGTAAATTCGTTACAATTGCCTTGACTTGTTTGATATCTGCTGTAATTAAATCATTCATTAATTTAGCTTCCGGATCATCCTTTGATTTGACTGCCGGCTTTCTTCCGATTGTTAAATGTTGAATACATTCAAACTGCACAGTTAAGTCTTCTGGCATAGTAAGCGCTTCATAAATCTCCTGCAAATAACTTAAAGTCTTATCAAACGCTTCACTAATACAATAAGTTTCAGCACGACGTATAAGTTGTAATGCTTGTTCTAGTTCACTATTAACAAGTGACGCTAGACGCTTAAAATTATCATCTGTAACGTTCGCATTTTTGTAAGTCGCTTTTATCTGATTCAGCCAATGTGATGGATTACTGTTAGCAATTGCATAGTAATACATACTTTCAAGCAACTGTCTGAGTGTCGCATCACTACGCTCATTCGTTAAATGTAATATCAACTTAAGTTGATTAGAATCAAGATTGTGATAGGCATCCTCCATCACATCATCAATTGCCTGCATCAATAGTAATGACATCTCTTCATCATTACCTGTTCGAAATGTCGGATCTAAATCAATGGTGTAGTAATACTTTTCGATTAAATTCAGACAAAAGCGATGAAGTGTTGAAATTTCTGCCTGATGAATTTTAACAAGTTGACGCTTTAAATGTTCTGTTGGATTATCTTTTACTTCATTAATGAGTCGTGCATGAATACGTTCACGCATCTCCTTGGCGCTTGCATTTGTGAATGTAACGACCAGCATTTCGTCTATATTGATATTTTTATCAATGATTTTTCTAATAATACGCTCTACTAATACAGCAGTCTTACCACTACCTGCTGCAGCAGATACAAGGGTATCCTGCCCATATGTATCAATCGCTGTCTGTTGATCTTTAGTCCATGTCATTGCCACTTGATTGATCCCCTTTCATTACAGCTTCAATTGGATCTATTTTTTCCTTCATCTCTCTAATATCATTCCCATTTAATAACGCATCGATATGACACACTGCTTTAAAATCACAAAATTTACAAGGTAATTGATGCTCATACATGAACGGATTAATCTGACAATTCCCTTGCAATACATTTTCAGCGGTTGTCTTGAAATTGTTTCGGTTGTGCTGAATAAATTTATGTATCACTTCAACGGGCAATACTTTAGACGCTTGAGTAAACTCACCCGATTTCTTTAAACTTACCGGGACGATATCTGACTTACTGGTTTCATATATGGATTCATCAAAGTAAGGTAAAATTGCCTGGTCATCGACAATATACCCTTCCATTTTATATTTGTTTCGACGCATCGCAATTAAATCCTGTGATAATTCCTGTTTATTGTTGAGTTTGAGTTTCGGCTCATACACATGGAAGTAGAGCATCCCTGCAGGAATAACGTCATCTTTTAAACCGAGCGCCTTCTTATTCTGTAGTACGACATCCATATAGGTCATCATCTGCATCTGAATGCCATAATACACTTTGCGTAAATCTAGTTCTGTATGCCCAGATTTATAATCAATCACTGAAACATAATCATGATCCATTTGATTCAGAATATCGATTCTATCAATCTGTCCACTAATTTCTACGCGTTGACCAGAGTTAAGGATAATTTGCTGACTCTGTAATGGCCCTTGACGCCCAAATCGCGTTTCAAATTTAGACATTTTAAAGCCACTATTTTTCTGATGTGTTTGAATCATTGTAAAAGCATCGGTTAACATTGCTTCTATCTTTAAAATCATAAATCTGTAATGCTGTTTAGAATACATAATTTCAAATTGGACTGTCGGTAAATGTTGTTGTAAATATGCTCTGATTGCTAATCTAATTTCTTCTTTCGTAACTTTAAGAATGTTATCTTTAAATGCCTCACTTAAATAAGCCAACACTTCATGATATATATTACCGAGTTGAAAACTTTGTATTTCAAAATTATCACGTGGTCTTAATCGAAGACCATGGCTGGCAAAATGCTTAAACGCACATTGATTAAATGTTTCAAATCTCGAAACACTCGCCTTGATTGTATCACCATATAAATGATTGACATTCGTTTCATGAATTGGTGTAGTCTGATTACGATAGTTCACTAATTCAAATATGGACTGATAACCATTGTGCATATAAAATGCTTTAACTGATTTAAAGGCCTCATCATCAAAATGTCTCGCTGCAATACTTACCCCAGACTGAATGGTCGTAATCAATTGTTTCGGTGTGAAATCTTTCGTGTACACCCAATTCAAGCACTGCATTTGCTTTAAATCCTGAATATATGGGGATGGACGCATGGCTTCATAGGATAAATTCATTAAGCTATAAGATAAATATAATTCATCTGTCGCGTTACTCATCGCAATGTATGCAACAAAACGTTCATCCTGTGTTAGTAAATCCGTCGTAGGTGAAAGCTTTAAACCACCCAGTTCTGATATTCTACGTTTCTCGCTATCTGTAATAATTGCATCTTCTTTAATCCGACGTGGTAAAATCTCATCATTAAATCCACAGATAAAGACGCACTTTTTATTTTCTATCTTGGCTAAATCGATGTTTAATATTTGAATTTGGTCGAGCCCTTGTGGTGCTGCACTAAATTCAAGTGCTTCAAAACCGACATCAATTATTTCTGCCATCGTCTTATAGTCCATCGTTCTGTCGTGTAACACTTGAACAAAATCATCCAGTACCTGATTAATCCCTGTCAGTAACTGATCAAACTCAAGTGCCTGGTAGTTCTGACCCGCTTCAATCATTTTATCCTTTTGCAACATTAAATAGACAGGCAGTTCAATCAATTCTATAAATTGATACAACTGTGTTGCAAATATCGTCGCATTATCTGCTGATGTCAATGCTTTTCTAAATGGCTCAATCAATTGAATGGTATGGTCAACGTCATTTAAGAATTGCGCCCATTCTTCTGTCGAATACATATCATCTTTACTATAATGGAGTTTGCGTTTTTCAAGTAAATCCTGGTAGCGCATCCCACGTGTAATCATCACATTTTCAAGCATATCCGCAAACTGCAAATCGATATGCATACTTTTAGTTAAGAGACCTGTCTTCAATGCGCGAAAGAGATGATCCAGCTGATATGTATTTTTAAAGAAGTCCAGCAATGAACGAATCATTTCTATACTATGGTGATGATGCATTTTTTCTTTTAAATCCGTATGGTAAGGTATCCCGATTTGCTTGGCACGTTTCACTAATGCTTGTGCATAACTTTCATCTCGATATAAAACGGCGATATCTTTATATCGATAATCATTTTTACCTAAATTAAATATTTTATGCATAATTGCATTGACTTCTGCCTGCAAATTTTCCGCTTCTAATATGGTGATACAATCACTAGGTGGATTGATCAACGCAGCATCAAAATTTTCTTCCAGATAACTTAAAGCAGGCGTGTTAAATCGATATTTTTTTGTAAATGTTATAATTTCAAAAGACAATTGATGCATTGTCAGATACGCCTTAAGATTGTTAAACGTTTCTTCAGTTTTACGGAAGAGGTCGCTTTGATGCACTGGATCTAGTGTTAACGCAATAGAGACAGATCGAGCATGCTGACAGAGTGCTGTAATTACTAAATATTCGATGGTTGTAAAGTTGTAGAAACCATCAATTAATATATCTGCTTTCTTAATGGTCTCCGACTGTTCAATTAATTGAATTAAATGATAAAGGGTATCTTCTGACTGCATAAATTCATGTGCCATTTCTTTTTCTAAAGCATCATAAATCAGTGCAATGTCATGTAATTTATCTTGTGTTCTTACTTCTAATTGTTCATGCATAAGCGAATGGATATCCTCTGCTGAAACATGATATTTCTTCAGTTCACTTATCGTTTGACTTAGTTTCTGACTGAATCCATAATATTGGCTTGATGTCTTAAAGCGCTTCAATTCAGATTGATGCGTTGCGATAACATCATACGTCAGCATTTCAACACCTGCTTTAGATATCGGCGTCAAATCTGTGCCGCCAAGCTCACTCTTTAATCGCCAGTATAATCGGTCAAAAGAATAAATGGCAGTACGCATACTTCCTTTAATATTCTTATCCTGGCTCAATGCCTGTTCTATCGAGAATGTACTTTGTCTTGGTGCTATCATAATAATAGGGTCACCCAGTGGCTGTTCTTTTATTTTTTGTTTAATCGATTCTACCAGTGCATGGGTCTTACCTGTACCACGTCTACCTAATAAAAAACTTATCGTCATAACTATCCCCCTATAAAAAATGCACTTCTTATAATAAATTATAAAAAGTGCGTGCACGTTTATTTTGGATCAAAATTATAATGGAAACTATTAAATGGCCAATAACGTAAAGCAACTTCTCCGACCACTTGATCTTCATCAATCAGACCGAAATATCGACTATCTTTACTTACTTCACGATTGTCTCCAAGCACAAGTAACTTGCCTTTAGGAATGACATTCTTACCTTTTGCATTCACAAGATCTTTAACACTAAAGTTTTCCGTCAGTAAAATATTTGTTTTTGCGACTTTATTTTCTTCAAGATACGGTTCATCAACTTTCTTTCCGTTGACAAGCAACTCGTCATCACGATATTGTACCGTATCACCTGAAGTACCAATCACGCGTTTTACATAGTCTGACTTTTCATCTGCATGAAAGACTAATACATCACCTTTATCCATTTTTCCTGTCGCATAGCCAATTTTATTGACAATCACTTTTTCGCCATCTTTTAATGTTGGGTCCATTGAATCGCCTTTTACTGTATATGTAACAAATAAAAACTGATTAATAACAAATATAAGTGCAAGCGCAACAATTATTGCAATGAACCATTCTATGATTTCCTTTTTCAAAATGCCACCTCTTATTTTTTATTCCAGTACGTATAAATGACTTTGCCCAGAAACTGATTGCGACGTATGCATCCAAAAGTTCTGGAATCTACACTTTCATCCACATTATCACCAAGAACAATGTAACAATCATTCGGAATAATGCGGTAAGATTGATTGTTGTGCTTGAGGAGTGCATGCATCGTTTTGTCTTTAAAAGTTGTTTCTTGCCCATTAATATATACGCTATCTTTATAAATCTTTAAATAATCACCGGGCGTTGCAACAATGCGCTTGACCATCACTTCATTCTCATTGAGTTTAAAGAAATAAATATCACCTTGTTGCGGAGGAATCACTACATCAATCAATTGATTGACCAGTACGCGATCACCGTCATGTAAAGTGGGTGTCATTGAGTGTCCATCAATGATATAGTTCGAAATAATAAATGATCTGACAAAAATGACAATTAACAGCGCAACAATAAGTGACTTTATCCAGCTTATTGATTTCATTGGTTCGCCTCAGATCGCGTGATGTTTTTCTCAAGCCATTTACCAATCAGCCATAATACAAATAATACTATAGCAACAATTATACTCTTTTTCGGTTCTCTAACAAAGGAATATATATCGTTTCCTATAAAACTAAGCATAAATAACATCACTGCTTTCCCGCATAATACAGCAAATAAATAATGATGCACACGCACAGCACTTAAACCCGCCACCACATTGATAACACTTGAAGGTGTAAATGGAAAACATAACAGTATAAATAACGGTACGACGCCTTTCTCATCAACACGTCGAATAAATTTAAGCGTATGTGGATGACGATTAAGATGGGATAAAAACCGGTGTTGTCCATACTTTCTAACCAGTAAAAATACAACATAACCGCCACTTACTGCGCCTATCCAGGTGATTAAAAACCCTAACAATAATCCATACGTATTCACATTCACCACCGCAAACACAGCAATCGGAAGGATTGGCAGGAATGCTTCAATAAAAGGTAATAAAAAGGCAATCACTATGCCTAACGACTCAAATGTTTCAAAATAGTGTTGTATCGCTTCTTCACTAAAATAATGCATCACTGTATCCATATGACCACCTACTTTACTATTATTTTAGCGAAAATAAAGATGAAGCGCATTAAAAAAGCCGGGACATATATCCCGACATATTGCTCAATAATTATTGGTTTAATCTAGCTTCAAGTTCAGCTTTCTTATCTTCATAACCTGGTTTACCAAGTAGTGCAAACATATTTTGTTTGTATGCCTCTACACCTGGCTGGTTAAATGGATTTACCCCTAATAAGTAACCACTCATTGCAACACTTAATTCAAAGAAGTATACCATGTAGCCGAATGTAAACGCATCAAGTGTTGGCACTTCTACTACTAAGTTCGGTACACCACCGTCACTATGCGCTAAAATCGTACCTTGGAATGCTTTCGTATTTACAAAATCTAATGTTTTACCTGCTAAGAAGTTTAATCCGTCTAAATCATTTTCATCTGCCTCAATGGTAATATCCGCACGAGGGTTTGTTACTTTAACTACAGTTTCAAAAATATCACGACGACCTTCCTGTACATATTGTCCTAATGAGTGTAAGTCTGTAGAGAAGTTTGCACTTGATGGGTAAATACCTTTGAAATCTTTCCCTTCAGATTCACCAAATAATTGTTTCCACCATTCATTGAAATATTGCAGGCTAGGCTCGTAGTTAATCAGCATTTCAATTGTATAACCTTTGTTATAAAGGACATTACGAATAACTGCATATTGATATGCGATATTTTCTTTTAAGTCGTCTGAACTTAACTCTGTACGTGCTAAATCAGCACCTTGCATCATCGCTTCAATATCATGACCACTTGCTGCGATTGGTAATAAACCTACAGCTGTAAGTACTGAGAATCGACCTCCCACATCATCAGGTACTACGAATGTTTCATATCCTTCTGTTGTCGCTAATGATTTTAAGGCACCTTTCGCTTTATCTGTTGTCGCGTAAATTCTTTCTTTAGCGCCTTCTTTACCATATTTATCTTCTAATAACTTTTTGAACACACGGAACGCAACAGCTGGCTCAGTTGTTGTGCCTGATTTCGAAATCACGTTCACTGAGAAATCTTTATCTTTTACGTATTCAATTAAGTCACTTAAATAAGATGATGATAACTGATGACCTGCAAAGATAATTTGTGGTTTACCTTCTACTTTATTTAAATGATCAAAATGTTTGTTTAACATTTCAATTGCCGCTCTTGCCCCTAGATAAGAACCTCCAATTCCAATGACGACTAAAACTTCACTGTGTGACTGAATCTTTTTAGCCGCTTGCTGTATGCGTGCAAATTCTTCTTTATCATACGCTTGTGGTAAGTTGACCCAACCTAAAAAGTCACTCCCCGCACCAGTACCCTGATGGATTGTATTGTGCACGTTTGAAACAATGGATTGCATTTGTTCTAATTCATGATCGCCAAAAAATGATGATGCTGTGCTGTAATCAAATTTAATGTGTGACATTAGAATTTCCTCCTGTTATTAATTTCACATTAATTGTACTCTATACATTCTTACAACTCAATCGAATCGGATTTTGTAAGCGGATACATATTTATAAATTTAAATTTTTTATGACATTTATTTAGCGTTCATTTATCAAGCTGGTGATACTTTTCTGTACATCATCACAAAGCACTAATCAATATTTATTCATTATTTTGAATATTTTTTCCTTGCACCCACCTCAAATCTTTGTTATTCTATTTTGTATATTAATTCATAATAACAAATAAATATTAAAGGTGGTTAAGTCATGGAGAAAGAAAAAGTTGTCCTTGCCTATTCAGGTGGACTCGATACAAGTGTTGCAATTCAATGGTTAATCGAGAAAGGGTATGATGTGATTGCATGTTGTCTGGATGTTGGTGAAGGTAAAGACTTACAACATGTTAAAGATAAAGCACTAACTGTAGGTGCTATTGAATCTATTATGCTTGATAAAATAGCAGTCTATGCTAAGGAGTATTTAAGTTATGCGATAAAAGGAAATACATTATATGAATCTACTTATCCATTAATCTCAGCATTAAGCCGTCCTCTTATCGCAAAAGAATTAGTTGCAGTTGCCCATCAATATCAGGCAAAGTATATTGCACATGGTTGTACGGGTAAAGGGAATGACCAAGTACGCTTTGAAGTTGCGATACATAGCTTAGATCCTACAATTAAAACATTAGCACCCGTACGAGACTGGGGATTTAGTCGTGAGGAAGAAATTGAATATGCCAAAGCACATAACATCCCTATTCCTATTCATCTGGATTCACCCTACTCAATTGATCAGAATTTATGGGGCAGAAGTAATGAATGTGGTATTTTAGAGAATCCGTATATAGAACCGCCAAAAGATGCGTATGAATTAACGAAGTCTCCTGAAGAAGCGGCAGATACACCACTCTATTTAGAGATTACGTTTAAGGAAGGACTACCGGTTGCGATAGATGGTCAATCATTACCGCTTCATAAATTGATTCAACAATTAAATCAATTAGGTGGACAGCACGGTGTTGGGCGTATTGATCACGTAGAGAATAGACTCGTCGGTATTAAATCACGTGAAGTCTATGAAGCGCCAGGTGCGATGATTATAATTGCGGCACATCAAGCGTTAGAAACGATTACATTAACTAAAGATGTTCAACATTTTAAACCTTACATCGAACAACAATTTGCGAATCTTATCTATAACGGCTTGTATTTCTCACCGCTTGCTTCGCACATTAGAAATATGCTCAATGACATGCAGCAATATGTGAACGGAAAAGTAAAAGTAAAACTGTATAAAGGGAATATTACAGTTGTTGGACGTACAAGTGAAAATTCATTATACAATGAAAAACTTGCAACTTATACGAAAGAAGATGCGTTTAATCAACAAGCGAGTGTTGGATTTATTGAGATTTATGAATTACCGACAAAACTTGCAACTGAGGTTTATAGAGGTGATTTGAATGAATGATGCATTATGGGGCGGTCGATTTGAATCATCAATGGATAAACTTGTAGAAAAGTTTAACCAATCGATTGATGTTGACCAAGCGTTATTTTATGAAGATATAGAGGGCAGTATTGCACATGTGACGATGTTAGGTGATTGCGACATTATTACACAAGTTGAAGCACAGCAAATTAAAGATGGATTAAATGAATTAGTTAACGATTATGAAAACAAATCCCTTACATTTTCATCTCAATATGAAGATATTCATTTAAATATTGAACACCTACTTACTGAACGCATAGGCGCCGTTGCTGGAAAGCTGCATACAGGACGATCGCGAAATGATCAAGTCGCAACAGATATGCATTTATATACTAATAAAAAAGTAAAGTTGATCATTGAAGGCATCAACAAATTACAGAGAAGTATTATACAATGCGCAGAGCAAAATATCGATGTCATTATTCCTGGATATACACATTTACAAAGGGCTCAACCGATATTGTTTGCGCATCATATGATGGCGTATTTCTGGATGCTTGAGCGTGATAAAGAAAGGCTGACTGAAAGTTTATCACGTATTAATGTATCACCACTCGGGTCTGGTGCACTGGCAGGTACTACATATCCAATTAATCAACAACAAACCAAAGATTTACTCCATTTCGATTCTGTCTATCCAAACAGTATTGATGCTGTGAGTGACAGAGATTATATCCTTGAAACGATGAATAATATAAATCTCGTGATGATGCATCTATCAAGATTTTCAGAAGAAATCATTCTATGGTGTTCGCATGAATTCAACTATATTACTTTAAGTGATGCCTATTCAACGGGTTCCTCGATTATGCCACAAAAGAAAAATCCAGATATGGCTGAACTCGTGCGTGGTAAATCAGGCACTGTAGCAGGTAACTATATCGGCATGTTAATGACGCTTAAAGCATTACCGTTAGCTTATAACAAAGATTTACAAGAAGATAAACAAGCATTCTTTCATTCGATTGAGACGTGTATCGACAGTTTGACGATATTTAGCGGCATGATAAACACAATGACAATTAATAAAGAACATATTGCGCAAACGCTTGAAGAAGATTTCTCAAATGCAACAGAACTTGCAGATTATTTCGTTCATTTTGGCATACCATTTAGAGAAGCACATGCGATTACAGGTAAGCTTGTTTCAGAGTGTATCAAAAAGAATATCTTTTTAAAAGATGTACCACTAGAGCACTATCAAACAATCCATCCAGAAATTGATGAGGCGATTTATACAATACTGCAACCAAAATCAGCTGTTGAAAGAAGAACAAATGAAAATGGTACAAGTACGCAATCCGTCTTAGCACAAATAAAAACAGGCAAGTCTAAATTAAATTAGACTTGCCTTAATATTATTTTTTATTTGAAATACGTTCATATATATCTGGATAATTTGTAAAAACACCATCAACACCATAGTCATTTAGACGTCTCATATCTTCTTCTTTATTCACAGTATATGGATGAATTTCAAAACCAATATCTTTTAATAATGATGTGTTTTCTTTCGTTAAATCCTGAAAACTTGGTCCAAAGCCATCTGCATACGTTTTAATTTGACGTAATGTTGCTTCCGTAGCAGTATTCATAAAGCCTTTACTTGTAAGTTGTACTAATGGGACATCAGGATTTAATTGATGCATCTTTAATAAACTTTCGCCTGAGAATGATTGTACTAATACATGTCCTTGTTTCAAACGACCTTTCTTAAGTAATCCATGTTTATCCAACACTTCTAATAATGCTTTTTCCATACCAGGATATACTTCTGGTGATTTCGTCTCAATATAGTAATTAGCATTTTTACCGTATCTACTAATCACCTCATCTAAAGTTGGTACTTGAGCGCCAACATACTCCGACTTTGCAAATTCAGGATATTTTTCGTTAAACCAAGAACCTGCATCAAGTTGTTTAATCTCTGCTAAAGTGTGGTCTTTTACTAAACCAGTACCATTAGTTGTACGATCTAACGTTTCATCATGTAATGCAATAAGTTGACCATCTTTCGTCATTTGTAAATCCACTTCAATATAATCTGCACCAATTTCATAATGCCCCTTGTCATATGCAAAGAATGTGTGTTCAGGTGCATAACCACTTGCACCACGATGTGCAACGTTAATAAATGCTTCGTGCTTTAAAGTTTTTGCATCTACTGAAAGTGGTGTAGAGAGAGTAAGACCTAATAAAGTAGCAAGGATAATGCGATTTGTTTTTCTCATTATATAGCCTCCACAAATTTATTTAGTGTTACAAATAAATTTTAATAGAAGTTAATCCATAAATGTGAATTAAGAAAAAAACTTTAGAATATTTACATGAGCATTACAATTGTAAAGTTCAAATTTTTGTTTAATACAATAAAAAAGGAAAGCCTATTAAATATAGACTTTCCAGATTAATTATAACGCAGCTTTATAAATTGCCATGATATCTTCTTTTTCTAATTTATAGAAGTTACCAAATGGCCCGTAAATTAACGTCTTATCTGCAAATACTTCTAAGTCTTCTTCTTTCACACCCACTTCAGATAATTTCGTTGGGGCACCAAGAGAACTCCAGAAGTCAGATATTGCATCAATCGCATCGTTGATTTTATCCTCTTCAGAAGTATTATCGTCGATACCGAATACATCTTCAGCAAATTTCACAAATCGTTCAGGCTTTTTCTTACTTACATAGCGCATCCATTCTGGGAAGATAATCGCAAGGCCTACACCGTGTGGAATATCATACACAGCACTTACAGCATGTTCTAAATTGTGAGTCGCCCAGTCACCAGCATAACCTAAACGCAGGTAACCATTTAATGCAACAGTAGCACCAAGCATTGTTGTCTCACGTGCTTCGTAATTATCAGGGTGTTCCATCGCAACTGGTCCAGCTTTCATAATGGCTTTCATTACACCACTGATCATCGCATCTCCAATTTCAGTATTTGCTGCTTCATTGAAATATTGTTCTAATAAGTGACTCATGCTATCGATAATGCCGTTAGCTGTTTGATTCTGAGGTAATGTGTATAATAATTCTGGATTTAATAAGCTGAATTTAGGATAAACAAACGGTGAACCCCATCCTAATTTCTCATTTGTTTCCCAGTTCGTAATAACACTGCCTGAGTTCATTTCTGAGCCTGTAGCCGAAATTGTAAGAATCGTTCCAAATGGAATCGCACTTTCAACTGTTGCTTTACGCGTAACAATATCCCATGGGTCAACATCACTTGTAGATGCTGCGGCAATTAATTTTGTACCGTCAATAACTGAACCACCACCGACAGCTAAAATGAAATCAATATTATTTTCTTTTACTGCCTGTACACCTTTTTTTACAGTCGAAAGACGCGGATTCGGTTCAATGCCTGAGAGTTCGAAAACATTATAACCTTCTAATAGTTGAATCACACGGTCATATAAACCTGTTTTCTTAATACTGCCACCACCGTATGTTAAAAGAATATTTTTACCCTGAGTAAATTTCTTAATCATATCTGGTAATTGATCTGTACTTGATTTACCAAAAACTAATGTCGTTGGATTTTGGAATGTAAAGTCATTCATTTGTAAATGCTCCTCTCTGTTTGGTTATATTGTATAAGATATTTTTAACTTTGGGTAATATTATGACTTATGAAATTGGAGATTCTCTAATTTCGAATGATCGTTCGACTTTGAAATTGGGGATTCTCCAATTTCGAATAATCGCTTGCCTTTGAAATTGGGGATTCTCCAATTTCGACTACCTAATAACACAATCCAACAAAAAAGACACACTCATCTCGAGTGTGTCTCTCTATTTTAAATTATGCCCATCCACGGTAACGTGCTGCTTCTGCTGTACGTTTAATACCCACGATGTATGCTGCTAAACGCATATCTACCTTACGTGATTCAGCTAAAGTATACACATTATCAAATGCTTTAACTAATTTCTCACGTAATTTTTCATTTACTTCTTCTTCAGTCCAGTAGTAACCTTGGTTATTTTGTACCCATTCGAAGTAAGATACTGTCACACCACCGGCACTTGCTAATACGTCTGGAACGAGTAAGATACCACGTTCAGTTAAGATTTTAGTTGCTTCTGGCGTTGTCGGTCCATTGGCTGCTTCAACAACGATTTCAGCTTTAATATCATGTGCGTTATCTTTTGTGATTTGATTTGAGATAGCAGCTGGCACTAGGATATCACAATCTAATTCAAATAATTCTTTGTTTGTAATTGTATCTTCAAATAGATTTGTTACAGTTCCGAAGCTATCACGACGGTCTAATAAATAATCGATATCTAATCCGTTTGGATCGTGAAGTGCACCGTGTGCATCAGAGATTCCAATAACTTTAGCACCCTTGTCATATAAGAATTTCGCTAAGAAACTACCAGCGTTACCGAAACCTTGGATAACAACACGAGATCCTTCAATTTGTTTGCCACGGCGTTTTGCAGCTTCTTCAATTGCTATAACAACACCAAGTGCAGTAGAACGGTCACGGCCTTGTGAGCCACCTAACACAATAGGTTTACCTGTAATAAATCCTGGAGAGTTGAAAGCATCCATCATACTGTACTCATCCATCATCCATGCCATGATTTGAGAGTTTGTAAATACGTCTGGTGCTGGAATGTCCTTTGTAGGTCCTACGATTTGTGAGATTGCACGAACGTAACCACGTGATAAACGTTCTACTTCATGAATACTCATTTGACGTGGGTCACAAACGATTCCCCCTTTACCACCACCATAAGGTAGATCAACGATACCGCATTTTAAAGTCATCCACATTGATAATGCTTTAACTTCATCTTCATCAACATCTGGGTGGAAACGTACGCCACCTTTTGTAGGTCCGACTGCATCGTTATGTTGTGCACGATAGCCAGTAAATACTTGAATAGAACCATCGTCCATTTTAACAGGAATACGCACAGTTAATAAGCGTAATGGTTCTTTAACTAAATCGTACATAGCTTCATCGAATCCAAGTTTATCTAATGCTTCATGAATAATATTTTGTGTAGATGATACTAAACTTGTAGTGTTTTCTGACATGTTTTTCGCCCTCTTTTTTCATTCTTAAGTACTTCAATCATTATTGTAACATATTTAAAAAGTTTTAAAAGTGCTTTTTTGAAAACGCTATCATTAATTATTTTTCAAATACTGACTTCACTTTCTCAATCGCCCAATCTAAATCTTCTTTAGAAATAATTAATGGTGGTGCGAAACGGATAACAGTATCATGAGTTTCTTTACATAACAAGCCTAATTCTTTTAATTGTTCACAGTAAGGGCGAGCATTTTCAGTTAACTCAACACCAATGAATAAGCCTTTACCACGTACTTCTTTAATGACTGGATTATCGATTTCTTTTAATTTTGCCTGGAAGTATTCACCTAACTCTAATGAACGTTCAGCTAATTTTTCATCAACTAATACGTCTAATGCTGCCATAGATACTGCACATGCTAATGGATTTCCACCGAATGTTGAACCATGACTCCCTGCATTAAATACCTCTAATACTTCTTTATCTGCTAATACACATGAAATTGGGAATACACCGCCACCTAATGCTTTACCTAAGATATACATATCAGGTACAACGTTATCCCAGTCCGTTGCAAATAATTTACCAGAACGTCCAAGACCTGCTTGAATTTCGTCAGCAATAAATAATACGTTATTTTCAGTACATAAGTCACGCACTTCTTTTAAGAAACCATCA
The DNA here is from genome assembly GCF_021366795.1 of Macrococcoides caseolyticum. Classification (GTDB taxonomy): domain Bacteria; phylum Bacillota; class Bacilli; order Staphylococcales; family Staphylococcaceae; genus Macrococcoides; species Macrococcoides caseolyticus_A. The sequence continues at coordinate 115,420 of NZ_JAHCPS010000001.1, forward strand.
TGTGGAATGTTAATACCTGCTTCCCCTTGTATTGGCTCTAATAATACCGCTGCTGTGTTCGGTGTAATCGCTGCTTTAATTTGCTCGATATCACCAAAGTCAACTAATTTAAAGCCACCTAATAACGGACCATAACCACGTTGATATTCTGCTTCACTTGATAATGATACGGCAGCCATTGTACGACCGTGGAAGTTACCATTCATTGCGATAATTTCAGCTTGATCTTTTGCGACACCTTTCACATCATATGCCCAACGACGTGCAGCTTTAATTGCAGTTTCAACCGCTTCAGCACCCGTATTCATTGGTAATACCATTTCTTTACCTGCAAGCTTACAAATCTTTTCATACCATGGGCCCAATTGATCACTATGGAAAGCACGTGATGTTAAAGTAACACGGTCAGCCTGATCTTTTAACGCTTGAATAATTTTTGGATGACGGTGACCTTGGTTAACTGCTGAATAAGCAGATAACATATCCATGTATTTGTTACCTTCTGGGTCTTTTACCCAAACCCCTTCAGCTTCAGAAATAACGATTGGAAGTGGGTGATAGTTTGGTGCACCGTAATGATTTGTAATTTCAATAATATCTTGTGATTTAGTCATTATTATTCTCCTTTTTTATAAAAGCAGTAGTGCTTGCACTACTGCTTTATTTAATTGAATATTTTATTGTTTAAGAAAAATTTCAAAGTAATCTTATAACATTTCAGAAGTCGTTTTACCTTGCATGTGTAATACTAAGTAATCTGGACCACCAGCTTTAGAGTCTGTGCCTGACATTTTGAATCCACCGAATGGTTGGTATCCAACGATTGCACCTGTACAACCACGGTTGAAGTATAAGTTACCGACGTGGAAGTCGCGACGTGCTTCTTCTAAATGTTCACGGTTGTTTGTAATGACTGCACCTGTTAAACCGTAGTCTGTGTCATTTGCAAATTGAATCGCTTCTGTGAAGTCTTTCGCTTTAGCGATACCGACAACAGGACCGAAGATTTCTTCCTGCATAATGCGGTCGTCATGTTTAACATCAACGAATACAGTAGGATGTACGAAGTTTCCAACTGCTTCATCTGTTGTACCGCCCACTAATAATTTACCTTCTTGTTTACCGATTTCAATATATTCTTTAATTTTGTTTAACGATTTTTCGTCAATTACTGGTCCCATAAAGTGTTCATTTGTTTCTGGGTTACCTACTGTTAATTTTTCAGCTTTTTCTTTTACTTTTGCGACCACTTCATCGTACACTTCTTCTAAAACGATTGCACGAGAACATGCTGAACATTTTTGACCCGAGAAACCAAATGCTGATTTCACGATAGATTCAGCAGCTAATTCTAAATCAGCTTCGCTATCAACAACGATTGTATCTTTACCACCCATTTCAGCGATAACACGTTTTAAGTTTAATTGACCTTCGTGAACTTTTGCAGCACGTTCATAAATATGAACACCTACGTCACGGCTACCAGTGAATGAGATGAAACGTGTATCAATGTGATCTACAATAAAGTCACCAATGTCACGGCTAGAACCTGGAATATAGTTAACGACACCTTTAGGCATACCAGCTTCTTCTAATACTTCGATGAATTTGTAAGCGACAACTGAAGTGTTTGAAGATGGCTTTAATAATACTGTGTTACCTGTTACAAGTGGTGCAACAGTTGTCCCTGCCATGATTGCTAATGGGAAGTTCCAAGGTGAAATAACAACACCAACACCTAATGGAATATAATCATAACGGTTATATTCACCAGGACGGCTTTCCACTTTCACACCATCTTTAAGGCGTAACATTTCACGACCGTAGAATTCTAAGAAGTCGATACATTCAGCAGTATCTGCGTCAGCTTCATTCCATGGCTTACCTGCTTCTTTAATTAATAATGCAGAGAATTCATGCTTTCTACGACGAATAATCGCTGCAGCACGGAATAAAATATCAGCACGCATTGCAGGGTCTGACTTTCTCCATGATTCAAATGTTTCTTTCGCAACAGCCATTGCACGCTCTGCATGTTCTTGTGTCGCTTGAGATACGTGACCAATTGTTTCTTCTCTATTTGATGGGTTGAATGAACGTAATTTGTTATCTGTAAAAATACGTTCACCACCAATAACTAATGGATAATCTTCTCCTAAATATGCGTTAACTGTTTCTAATCCTTTTAACATCGCTTGTTTATTTTCTTCAATGCTAAAATCAGTGAATGGTTCGTGTTTGTACGAAATCATTTACATAGCCTCCTCAAATGTATGTTTAAATAGAAAACCCTTACATAATATATAATGACGAATTTTAAGAAATACTTCAACCCTTATTGCTTAAATTTTCAAAATAATTTTTTATTCATAAAAATGCAAAAAAATAAAAGGCAAGCCGTTGCATTATTATTGCAACTTCTTGCCTTTTTCCACCCATTCCGGGAGCTTTTCACGAAGGGATTCAAATCCAATGTTTTCTGGTTGTTTCAAAGCTTCTAACACAGATTTTTTTTCTTTTTTACGTTCCTGACGTTTAAAATAATCGTTTTCTTTTAATGATAAATTTAATTTACCATCCTCAGATATATCAAGAACTTTCGCTTTGACAATTTGACCGACTGAGAGAAATAAATTTAAATTATGAACATAATCATTCATTACTTCAGAAATATGAATCAAACCTTCTGTGTGGTTCTCTGTTTCAACAAAAGCACCATATGGCTGAATACCTGTGACTTTTACTTTAATAAACTGACCTTTTTTATACTTTTTATTCATCATCTATATCCCTCATTTTCAATATCATTATTTTACCATAAAAATGAGTATAAAAAAAATCATGTAACACAGAATGTTACACGATTTCGCATGTTGCACGTAATTGATATATTTTATTTAAAAGTGACATGATTTCACTATGATCAGGTGACTGTTCAAAACTATGCATAAATACATCTTGAATACGTTCAATCGTCTCTTCAACAGGCAGTTTTTGATGTATGATATCCATAATTTCATAAAATTCCATATCCCCTTGCGTTGGATTTTCAAGTTGCATGGGATTCCATTCATTTAATAGCTTATACATTGCAATATTAAAATTTGGATTCATTATGATCATCCTCTAATTTCTTCATAACTTCAGCTTCAAAGATTTTGAATTTTTCTTCTTGTTTTTTTGAATTCTTTATAAATAACTTAAACGAAATGAATGCAAGTGTCATAAAGAAAATTAATGACATCACTGCAGGTACGTATTCCCACTTGTTTTCTGGAAAATATAAAAATTCCATCATATGAATCACCCCTAATCTAGTACATTATTATAACATTATCATCACAAAAAAATAGCATAAGTCATGAACATTTAATGACGAAACCCACAAATGGTTGTCGAAAACGCATTGAGCCGCTGTCTGAAATGTGTTTAATTCTAAACAAATAAAAACTTTCCTCAAAAATTGTTTTTAAGGAAAGTTTTTATTTCATTCATTATTTTAAAACATTAATTTTTTCAATCACAACATCTTCTAACGGTTTATCTTGAGGTCCAACCGGAACATTCGCGATTGTTTCTAATACATCGAAGCCTTCTACTAACTGACCAAACACGGTATGTTTTTGGTCTAACCATGGTGTACCGCCAACTTCAGCATATTTATCTACAATTGCTTCAGGCCATCCACCTTGTTTTAATTGTGATAACATTTGTGCTGGTACTTGTTTCATTTGTACGATAAAGAATTGTGAACCATTTGTATTCGGTCCTGCATTCGCCATAGATAAAGCACCATATAAGTTATAGGCATCCATTGAGAATTCATCTTCAAATTTATCACCGTAAATACTTTCGCCACCCATACCTGTTCCTGTTGGATCGCCACCTTGAATCATAAAGTCGTTAATAACACGGTGGAATATAATACCTTCGTAGTATCCTTTTTCTGATAATTGAATGAAGTTTTCTACAGTTTTTGGTGCAATTTCAGGAAATAATTTAAGTTTCATTGTCCCTTTCGTTGTCACCATTTCTACTAAACGTTCATTTTCTGAAATTTCTGGATTTAATTGCGGAAAATTAGTCATTTTTTTGCTCCTTCATGATATGATTAATACCATAATATATTAACACAAAAAGGATGAGAAATATGTATTTTAGACTTATGCACAAATCTGGTATTTATATTGTAGAAAAAATTGAGGAACAACCGCATGGTGTTTTAGTGAGTGTGGTAAGTGTCATTACCCATCCAACACAAGGTGATTTACATAGTCGTGGAGAAATAGAAAATGTATTCTTCCATGAGCGTAAAGCTTTAGCACATAGAGAGAAGCGTATTGTAGATGCAAATTTATTAAAACCATATACAGATGAAGTGTTACCTTATAACACCTCTTTAATTAATGCTGTTTTAAAGATGGAACAAAAACTTAAAAGTGAAGATTCACCATTTAATAGGAAAGCACTTGAAACATTAAAAGTTTTAAAAGAAGACTATTCACGTTTATATAAAATTACTTTTCCTGCATAAAAAATTGACAATTATATGACGATTTCATTGTATATATATGCTTTCTTCTTATTTAAGGAATGCAGATTACAAAATGCTTCTCGAACTGTCTGAAATGAAAATGTAGTTTTTTTTCTTGTATAATAGAATACTGAAGGAGGTTTTCATATGATTTTATGGATAGTACTGTTGCCTTTTATCGCAGCATTATTACCCGTCTTGTTACAGAAGCAATTTAAGTTGCATACAGGATGGTTTGTCTTACCTGTACCACTCATTGCTTCTATTTATTTTTTATCCAGATTAACATCACTTCAACCCAATACCATTGAACGACATAACTGGATGCCTCATATCGGACTGAATCTTGATTTTAAAATGGATGGTTTAAGTTTATTATTTGCATTACTTATTTCAGTCATCGGTTCACTCGTTGTTTTTTACTCCATCTCATATTTAAACAAAAGACAGGAATTAGGTAAGTTCTATACATACTTATTATTATTTATGGGGGCAATGCTCGGTGTTGTTTTAAGTGATAATATTTTAGCACTCTATATGTTTTATGAGCTTACAAGTATCTCAAGTTTCTTATTAATAGCGTTCTGGTATTTTAAAGAAAAATCTGTTCAAGGCGCATTAAAGTCAATGTTGATTACAGTATTTGGTGGTTTAATGTTACTTGGTGCGATTGCAATTTTAGTAAATATCACGCAAACAACTTCCATAAGTGAAATGATTCAGCAATCAAGTCATATACAAGACCATGCTTTATTTACTTTAGCAAGCGGCTTAATATTACTTGCAGCATTTACTAAATCTGCTCAATTTCCATTTCATATTTGGCTACCTGACGCAATGGAAGCACCTACGCCTGTAAGTGCTTATCTTCATTCTGCAACAATGGTTAAAGCTGGTATTTATGTGATTGCGCGTTTTACACCTATTTTTGCGGTGAATACACTTTGGTATAATGCTTTAATATTTACGGGTTTATTTACAATGTGTTTTGCCTCTATCAAAGCGGTAAACCAAAAAGATTTAAAAGGTATACTTGCGTTCAGTACAATTAGTCAGCTTGGTTTAATCATGTCGCTATTAGGCATTGGAAGTTTTGCATATGCACATGACTTTGAAGGAATGTTAACGATTGCTGTGACAGCAAGTGTTTTCCATATCTTAAATCATGCTTCATTTAAAGGGGCATTATTTATGGCCGTTGGAATTATTGATCACGAAACAGGTACACGTGACATCAGAAAGTTAAATGGCTTGCTTTCATTCATGCCAATTACATTTACGATCAGCTTGTTAGGATTATTGAGTATGGCAGGCATTCCACCATTCAATGGCTTTTTGAGTAAAGAAATGTTTATTACATCTGTTATGCATGTTGCAGAAAGTGGTGCGATGCCATTAATAGGAATCATTGTTATCATTTTATTAATGTTTGTCGGTAGTACATTCACTTTTATCTATTGTATTAAACTCCTTAAAGATATCTTCTTTGGTCCAAAAGAAGATAATCAAAGTGAGAAAGTACCACACGAAGCTGGTCCTTTATTATTAACATCACCTATTGTACTGATTACAATCATGCTCATCATTTCAGTTGTTCCAAACCTATTCTTACCACTATTAAATCAGGCAACAGCAAGTATACTTAATCAAAGTGTAAACATTTCACCGATTCATCATTTTCACGGTTTGAATATACCACTATTCATTACACTTTCAATCATCATTATAGGTACACTACTTTTATATACATTGAAGTATTGGGATAAGGCGTTTAATTTATTCCCAGCACACATAAGCTTAAACAATGGCTACAAGTTGTTACTCACACAATCTCAGAAGAAGAGTAAAGTGGTCAATCAATATTTGGTGCACAGAACCATTCGTTTTAGTATGTCAGCCATCTTAATGACGTTAATCCTGATGACATTTTATGTATTTTTGAATGCACCTGTCCACATTGATTTTACTAGTCTAGGTTCCATTCAAATATACGAAATGATTCTTGTAGGCATTATTTTAATTGCGACCATTATGATACTTAAAGCTCAATCGAGATTGTTTAGTATTATAATGCTTAGTGCGATAGGTTATTCCATTGCATTATTATTTGTATTCTTTGACGCACCTGATTTAGCATTAACACAACTTTCAATAGAAACCATTTCAACTGCATTATTCTTAATGTGTTTCTACCACTTACCTAGACAATATCGTCATGAAGAAAGCGCTCGATTTAAATTGTCAAACTTATTCATTGCGCTACTTTCAGGTATTTGTGTCACAATCATTGCATTTGCTGCATATAGTCATAAATTATATCCATCTATCGCTGAGTATTATATTAAGAATGTCTACGAACTTGCAGCAGGTAAAAATATGGTTAATGTTATCCTCGTAGACTTCAGAGGTTTTGATACATTGTTTGAATCAAGTGTTCTAGGAATTGCAGGGATTGGTATTTATACATTAATCCGATTAAGAAAGAATCGAGGTGAAATCAATGAAAAGACAAAATAATGATGTCATTTTACAATTCTGTACACTCGTTGTCTTTTTCATTATCATCACCTTTGCATTTGCAATATTTATGGGCGGGCATTATACACCAGGCGGCGGTTTTGTCGGAGGTTTACTTATATCTGCAGCATTACTCATTATCTTAATTGCTTATGATATTAAAACACTCAAACAAATCATTCCAATTGATTTTAAAAAAGTCATCGCAATAGGTCTAATGTTCTGCTATGGCACACCTTTAATCAGTATCTTACAAAGCAACCCATTCTTTACACATACATTTGGCGATTTAAATCTGCCATTGTTAGGTGAGTTACATCTACATACAGCAGTGCTGTTTGATATTGGTGTAATGCTTGCCGTCATTGGTACAACACTCACAATTATATTAACGATTGGAGAGAATGAATAATGGAAATTTTAATGATACTGCTAAGTGGAATCCTTGTTACTTGTGGTGTTTATTTAATTCTCTCAAAGAGTTTACTCCGAATCATTATCGGTTCATCAATTATTTCACATGCAGTCAATTTATTATTATTAACAAGCGGTGGTTTAAAAAAGGGCGCTGCACCAATTCATGAAGAAAACCAACATTTCTATACTGATCCTATACCACAGGCTCTGATTTTAACCGCAATTGTAATTAGTTTTGCTGTAACAGCTTTTTTCTTAGTGCTAGCATTTAGAAGTTATAAAGAATTAGGAACAGATAATGTATCCGATTATAAGGGGGTACCTGAAGATGAATAATTTAATTGTATTCCCTATCATTATTCCGGCAATTACGGCCATCATACTCATTTGTATTGGTAAAAAACCAATATTAAAGCGTATGGTTGCGCTCACTGGTGCACTTATAACGTTCGTCATTGCATGTATTCAATTTGTGATGATTGCACGTTTTCATACAATGTACTTAGAACTTGGAAACTGGAAGGTCCCATATAGTATCGTACTCGTTTCTGATATGCTGTCTTGTTTACTTGTTCTTACATCGACTTTCATTACGTTACTCATGATCTTTTATTCATATCAGTCCATCGGCATTGAAAGAGAGACATATTATTACTACACCTCTGTCATGTTTATGTTAACAGGATTAAATGGTGCATTTACAACGGGTGATATCTTTAATTTATTTGTATTCTTTGAAGTATTTCTCATCAGTTCATATGTCCTGATGATTATCGGGGGTACAAAAATTCAGTTACAGGAAAGTATTAAATATATACTTGTGAATGTAACGAGTTCTGCATTCTTTGTCCTTGCTATTGGCATGCTTTATTCTGTAATCGGCTCATTAAATATGGCCGATATGAGTAGTAAAATCAATGAAATTAAAGATCAGAATATCATAATTATCTGTGCCATTTTATTTATCTTTGTATTTGCAACAAAAGCGGGTATGTTCCCACTTTATTTCTGGCTACCTGGCGCATATTACGCACCGCCAATTCCAATATTAGCTTTGTTTGGTGCATTACTCACTAAAGTTGGTGTCTATGCGCTTTACAGAACATATAGTTTGTTCTTCCAGCAATCCGGTGATATCGTCCAAAATATATTATTGATACTTGCCTTACTCACTATTATATTCGGCTGTGTTGGTGCACTCGCATATCACGATATGAAAAAAATCATTATCTATAACATCATGATAGCAGTCGGTGTTATTATTGTCGGGCTTGCCATATATACTAAAACATCTACAATTGGCGGTATCTATTATTTACTCCACGACATGATTATTAAAGCAAGTTTATTTATGCTGATTGGTATTATCATAAAAATCACCGGTCAGACCGATATTCGAAAGATTGGTGGAATGATTAAAGCGTATCCGTTGCTTGGCTTCACATATTTTATCGCTGCATTATCGTTGGCCGGTATCCCACCACTTAGCGGTTTTTATGGTAAGTATTTCATAGTAAAAGCCGGAATGCAGGAAGGTTATATTGTAAGCAGTATTATCGTATTGCTCAGTAGTTTAGTTGTGTTATTATCTGTGATTAAAATCTTCTTATCTGTGTTCTTTGGTAAAGGAGAAACCTATGTTAAGCCGCCTATCAATAAAATGATGATAGCAGCGGTGACGATGACAGTAATCGCTGTATTATTTGGTGTGATGAGTGAGTCACTTTATCCATTGATTGAACAGGCTGCAAAGTCTATTTATGCACCTGAAACATATGTTAAAGCGTTAGGGGTGAAATAATGGCTGTTCAAATGTTGATTCATACTGGTCTTGTTATTCTGTGGTGTATTTTAACAGGGTCGGTTTCATTTGGGAATATGCTCTTAGGCTATATTTTTGGTATTATTGGTATCTATATCATGCGACCATTTTTACCAGGTCACTTTTACTTACTTCCATTCTTAAAAGTTATTCGTTTAATTGGTATCTTTATCATCGAACTCTTTAAAGCAAATATAAGTGTATTAAAGATCGTTATTGCACCTAAATTAGAGATACAGCCCGCTTTCTTTATGTATCCAACTGATTTGCGTAAAGACTGGGAAATTAGCTTATTATCACTTTTGATTACATTAACGCCTGGGACAGTCGTCGTTGCTGTCAGTGATGATAAAAGCAAATTATATATACATGCCATTAATTTTAGTGATTTAGAATCTGAGATTGAAGGCATTAAGCATTCATTTGAGGATGCGATAAAGGAGATTGGTATCACATGACATCAGAAATCGTAACAATTATTATCATTATTTCACTTATCATTGTTTCGCTTTCAATGCTCGGTATTATCTACCGTGTTATTAAAGGCCCAACACTTGCAGATCGCGTTGTTGCTCTAGATGCACTAGGGATATCATTGATGGCAATGATTGCTTTGTTCTCAGTGTTACTCAACACCAAATATTATATTAGTATTATTATGTTACTTGGTGTATTAGCATTCTTAGGAACAACCGCATTTGCTAAGTTTATAGAGAAAGGAGAAATCGTTGAATATGATCGACACAATCGTCATCGTAATTAGTATGTGCTTTATTATTATCGGTGCATTACTTACAGTCATTAGTGCTGTAGGACTTATTCGTTTACCTGATGTCTATACGCGTGCACATGCAGCGAGTAAATCATCGACGCTCGGTGTCATGTTTATGATGTTCGGCGTATTCCTTTATTTCCTTGGCCAAGATCATCACTTCGAACCAACTTTAATACTTGCAATACTTTTTATTTTCTCAACGGGCCCAATTGGGGCGCATTTAATTATGCGCAGCGCTTATTATTCTGATACGCCTTACACAGATGCGACAGTAAGAGATGATTTAAAGTAAATATAGCGTTAATATGCTTAGCCATAGACAAAACCCAGCACAACAGATGATTCACTATGTGACTAATCCGTTATGCTGGGTTTTTTACTGCTATCGCTTCTAAATTATTATTTAGTTTATTTACAAGACGATAAACAATGTGTCTAATATTTTTTTGATTCCATGCTTATCTTCGTTTTTTTATGGCTATTGTACATCTGGATACTGAAATGAGTTGTTCTTTTTCATCTACAACTTTTATCTCCCAGACATGTGTTGACCTGCCTTGATGAATAATTTCTGCCCGAGCGAATACTTCACCATTTTGGACACTAGTAAAATGATTCGCATTGATTTCTAATCCTAGCGGTATTTCATCTTCATTGATTAATAGTGAAGAACCGTAACTTGCGGCTGTTTCACATAATGCAACTGTCGCCCCACCATGTAAATAACCCAATGGTTGCTTTACAACCTCTGTTACAGGCATTTTTAATACAAGTAATTGGCCGTCAAAACTGACCGCTTCTATACCAAAATGCGTCACTAAACTTGGCACAGATAATAAATGTACATCCAAATCGTTCACCTGCTTTTTCTTTCTATAATACCATTCCTGCAATAAAACCAAAAATAATTAATGGTATATTAAATAAAAGAAATGTTGGTACACATGTATCATAAATGTGATTATGCTGACCATCCATATTTAAACCTGCTGTGGGTCCTAGTGTTGAATCACTTGCCGGACTACCCGCATCACCGAGTGCACCAGCTGTCCCAATAACAGCGATGATAGCCATTGTACTTAAACCAATCGCTTCTCCCATCGGAATAAATATTGCTGCAATAACAGGTATCGTAGCAAAGCTTGAGCCGATACCAAGCGTTACAATTAATCCGATGAAAAGCATTGCTAATATGGTGAATGGTTTAGAACCATGTGTTAAGTCAACCATGGACTTGACAAGCGTTTCTACTTGTCCTGTCTCTGTCATTACACTTGCAAACCCATTCGCTACAAGCATTACCATACCGATATATGCCATAACTTTCATACCATCAATCAATTCATTATCGAGCGTTTTCCAGTCAAATTGAAATGAAATAAAGAAAATTAGAATACCTGTAAGCGCACCAAAAATCATTGAACCAGTCATTGTTTGTACGATAAATGTTGCAATCACCGCAATAAGCGTTAATGATACAAGCAATGGATTCAGTTCGTCTGGTGCATTTTTTGTTTTAAATTCAATATTTTGATAGGTTCTTTCTTTTCGATATAGAAAAAATGCAATCATCAGTCCGACGATAAATCCAAAAGAAGGAATCAACATTGCTTTCCAGATATCGCTCATTTCAATCGCTACATCGGCTTTATCAAACCCTTTTTTTATAACACCGTGAAAAATATAACCAAACCCATAAGGTAATAATGTATACGGAAATGTCAGACCAAAAGTAATGACCACAGCGATTAACCTACGATCTATTTTTAATTCATTAAATAAGCTGAGTAAAGGTGGAACGACAATCGGAATAAAAGCAATGTGTATCGGGATAATGTTCTGTGAGAAACAACTAAGCAGTAATAAAAAGCCGATAATTGTTATTTTCGTCAAAACACGCGTTTTCTTCGTGTTCTCCTGATTTAATTGTTGAATTACTTTAGCAACAAAATAATCAGTAATGCCAGAATATGAAATCAGTGCTGCAAATCCACCTAACAATGCATAACTTAATGCAATTTCACTGCCATCTGCAATTCCTGTTGAAAATACTTTTATTGTATGTTCTATTCCCATGCCAGCAGATAACCCACCAGCTAAAGCCCCGATGAATAGACTTAGTACAACATTTAATCTTAATAAACTTAATACCACCATTACAATAATGGCGAATAAAACTGCATTAATCAAAACATCCATCTCCTTTAGTTTGGTAAAGTACTACCATATTAAAGTATTTAATACAGGATGTCAACCCTGCAGATAATAAAAAATCATCCTCAAAGTCCTTGAGGATGATCAGTGTTTTTAAACTACCGTTAAATTAGAACATTGTATAACCGCTTCTTCTTAAATTACGAATGACAAAACCTGCGACAATGGCACCGATTAATCCACCAGATAACATAATAATATCAGCGGGTAATAAATGCGTTAATCCATGCCATAACTTACCAAAAGCGTATTGCGGCTTTAAAAGATAGTCTGCTGTCGAAATTTTATCTACAATCGCAAATACAACAAGTGGATATAAAGCTGTCATAATCCACGTAGATTTCAGTAGCATATTTAAAATAAATGCAATACCAAAAAATAATACAAAGAATAATAACGTTGAAATAATCAGCTGTAAGAGTGCCGTCAAAATTTAACCTCCTAAGAATATAAATGATAATGTGTATAGTTAAAATGGGCTCCTGGGGATTGTGTACTTGTTAAGTTGATGGGTTGAGCCATTGAATGAATGAGATGATGAATCATTGGCGATACTGTGTTATCAGCAAGAATTGCTTCAGGTGCCCGCCATTCGACGGCTGCAATCTCATCATTTGGTAAGTTGACTGTGATTTCTTCATGTGCTGGCTTCACTAAGAAAATAATCATATTATCAGAAATCGTATTTTTTATCACACCACTTCTAAGACCTATTACACCGATTACTTCACCTTTGATGCCAGTTTCTTCATGCAACTCTCTTAATACAGCTTGATCACAAGTTTCACCATTATCAACAAATCCCGCTGGTGTACTCCACATCCCTTTCATCCCACTATATTGTTTCTTGAGTAATAGCCATTCACCTTTATCATTAATCACAACCGCATTTACACCTAACCATACTTTATCTCTCGCCATAATAATCTCCTAACTTACAAAAAAAGTGAGGTTGGCAAACAATGCCCCTCTCACTTTTTAAGCATTTAATATTGAGTCAATATTAAAATTTACCTTTTTTGTATGCAACACCTGCACCACCGATTTTAAATAGTGCACGCGTATCGATTAATTTCTTCATGAATGCAGCTTTTTTACCTGTGATTTCTTTACCAAATACCACACCAACACCATCATGTGACCCTAATGAACATACTGTTCCTTTATCATCATAGGCAAATGGTGATAATTTTTCACCATTTAATAATTTTTGGATGGCTTTAGCAGTGAATTCACCTTGTTGCATTGCAATTTGTGCTGTTGTTGGTAATGGACGTTCGCCACTCATCACAGCTGAACAGTCACCGATAACGAAGATATCGTCATAACCATCAATTCTTAAATCCTCACGTACGATAATACGTCCACGCTTAACACCATCAAATGATTCTTCCATTAATTTAGAACCACGTACACCTGCAGCCCAAATTACTGTGTTAGCATATAATTGTTCTTCCTGCTCGTTCACTTTAACAACAAATCCATTTTCGTTCGCCGCAACAATTGGTGTTGCAATCTTGAATTCTACACCACGTTTTTCTAAGAAATTCATAACATATTTCACTAAATCTTCTGAGAACATTGGCAGCATTCTTGGTGCAGCTTCAACACATGTTACTTTCACTTTAGATTGGTCAATATTGTGCTCTTTACATAAAGCAGGAATTTTCTCAACTAATTCACCAAGTAACTCAATACCCGTAAATCCTGCGCCACCGACTAAGATGGCTAAATCTTTTTCGTCTTTGTCCGTGCTGTTCGCATAATGAGCGAAACGTTCTTCAATATGTGCTGCAATACGTCGTGCAGTATTAATATTTTCAATTTGGAATGCATGTTCTTTCATACCTGCAATACCAAATGTTTCTGATTCGAATCCTAATGCAACAACTAAAATATCAAAAGAATAAGTGCCCTTTGTTGTTTCAACTGTCTTTTCATCTTTATTGATTTTAGTGACTTCACCCACAACGAAGTCTACTTTTGAATGATTTAACACACTCGCAATTGGATATAAACAATCTTGATATGCACGCGTGCCTGCAGATGCTTCGTGTAACCAAGTTGCTTCATAATGATATTCATTTTTGTTGATTAATGTAATATCGCAGTCTTGTGCAGAAACTAATTTTTGTAATTTAGTTACTGTTTGTAAACCAGCGTAACCGCCACCTAATACAACAACTTTTTTTCTTTCAAATCCCATTTTGTATTCACCCATTCTCAATAAATTTTGTAATATTTAATGTTTCAACATATAAAAATGTGATATTTGTCACAAAGTTATTTTTGAATATTCCAATTTATATATTAAAACTTTTATACTACAAATACAAGTGAATTCTTGTTTTAAACGTTAAAGATTAACAATTTTCTGGTGTACCTGCAACGTCTTTCGTTCTAAATGAGCTACCACAACCACAGCTCGCGATAGCATTTGGATTCTCGATAGCAAATCCTCCACCCATTAATGATTGTTTAAAATCAATTGTTGTCCCATTTAATATAGGGGCATCACCCTTATCAACTAAAACGTTCACGCCATAAAATTCTAATACTTCATCATTTTCTTTAGCAGCCTCTTCTGCACTCATACCATAGGATAAACCTGTACAACCGCCACCTTTAACAGATATGCGCAAGTAACCATTCGGTAAACCATTCTTCTCCATCATTGACTTTACTTCATATGCTGCTGCTTCAGTTAAAATTACTGTAGACATTGTGTTCCTCCTTAAAAAATCCATGTTTCTTCTATATGTTGATAAATATTTGCCTTTAAAGCTTCCGGTGTCTCTCCTGTAACGATATCACCATTCACTAAAGCATACAAATGATCACTACATTGACCACAATACGTGAGACACCCATAATCAAGTACGTCAATATTAGGGTCACGTGATAGTTCATCAAATACACTTTGGCTACCTTTAGCTAAATTTGAAATACAAAACTCTACTATAGGATTCATTTTCATCTTCCTTAATAACGATAACTTTTTCTTATCATTTTATATTAGTGATTATTATCGCTCTATTGTTATAATCGCTATAATTTAATGTTAATCTATATTATAATTTAGATTAAAGAAAAACAATAGAACTTTGACTTACAAAGGGGATTAAAACAATGAAAAATTTAGTATTACTCGGCGGTGGATATGGTAATATGCGTATTATGCAGAAACTACTGCCTAATACATTACCAGCGGAATATAATATCACATTGATTGATAAAATTCCATTTCACGGTTTGAAGACAGAGTTTTATGCACTTGCAGCAGGGACTGAATCGGATAAAGATGTTCGCGTAGAGTTCCCACAAGATAAGCGACTTAATATCGTATATGGTGAAGTGACACAAATTGATTTAGATAAACAAATTGTAACCATTGGGGAAAATCACGTCGATTTCGATGAATTGGTCATTGGCCTTGGTTGTGAAGATAAATATCATAACGTGCCAGGTGCTTTAGAATATACATTCAGTATTCAGACAATGACAAAGGCACGTAAAACATATCAGGCGATTGCAGATTTACCAGCAGGTGCTACAGTAGGGATTGTAGGTGCCGGTTTAAGTGGCATTGAACTCGCAAGTGAATTAAGAGAATCAAGAAAAGATTTAAATATTCAACTCTTTGATCGAGGTGAACGTATCTTACCAGCGTTTCCTGAGAAATTAAGTAACTATGTAAAAAAATGGTTCGATAAAAATGATGTTCAAGTGATTCCAAATTCGAATGTTGTTAAAGTTGAACCAGGTAAACTTTATAATAATGACGTATCTTATGAAGTGGATATTTGTGTCTGGACCGCAGGTATTCAACCAGTAGAAATTGTTAGAAATTTACCTGTTGAATTTGGTGAGGGTAATCGCGTTAAGCTGAATCAATATCACCAGATTCCGACCCATCCGAATGTATATGTTGTGGGTGATTGCGCATCTTTACCACATGCTCCGAGTGCACAACTCGCTGAACTTCAGGCGGAACAAATTATTGACGTAATGAAGATTATCTGGTCAGACAAACCACTACCAGAAGTTATGCCAGAATTAAAATTACAAGGGTTTATGGGATCATTGGGTGAAAAAGAAGGTTTCGCTTATTTAATGGAAAAAACAGTAACTGGCAGACTTGCGCGTTTGATGAAGTCAGGTGTACTTTGGTTATATAAATATCATAATGGATAAAAATAAACGATCAGGTTTCCTGATCGTTTATTTTGTATAATGTTCCTCGACGAACTTCGTTACTTGCGGTAACTGTATATAACCATCTGCTACGATTTCATCATCCATCGTTATTAAAGGATAAAATAATTCATCATTATTAATTTGTTCAATAATGTTCTCATCATGATCCGTTAAGTTTTCTGATGTATTAATATCAATATAACTAAAGTTAAACTGTAAGTCAGGAAACTTCCTTTTTAAATTAGGCTGAATCCAGTCGTATATATCTTTAGACGTTGGTGCATTCACACAACTTGCACATACAACATCTGCGCCGTAAATGATAACATTTATCATTTATAAGACATCCCCCTTTAAACTCATGAATTATTATGCTATATTGATTATACTAAAAAAGTTAGAGTAAACCACTAAATTTACTCGAAAGGAGCAACCATGACGACTGAACAACAAACAATGTTTGATGCGGTTAATAATGTTTTAGAAAAATTACGTCCATTCTTATTAAGAGATGGTGGCGATTGTGAATTAGTAGATGTTGAAGATGGTATCGTGAAACTACGTCTTTTAGGTGCATGTGGAACTTGTCCATCATCAACAATTACGTTAAAAGCCGGTATCGAACGTGCATTATTAGAAGAAGTACCAGGTGTTGTAGAAGTAGAACAAGTATTTTAATAGTTTTTAAGCCGGGACATTCGTTCCGGTTTTTTTATTTTTAAATCCCTTAGCGATATTAATGGATGATCTATGAAATTACCGCAAACATAACATTTATGACCTACTACTAATTTCTATCCCTAATGATTGTAAACCTATGTTATAATTTAGTTAACAAATTATAAGGGGGACTTTATTTGAACTACGCAAGACAAGTCATCAACGGCTATACTTTATCGAAAGAAGAAGCACTTCAAATTCTACAAACACCTGATCATCAAGTGCTTTCATTATTAAATGAAGCCTATCAAGTACGATATCATTATTATCAGAATAAAGTTAAACTTAATATGATTTTAAATGCTAAAAGTGGCTTATGTGCTGAGGATTGTGGCTATTGTGGTCAATCGATTAAAGTTGATAAAAGTGAAACGGGCTGTACACCCTATGCATTAGTTGAAGAAGAAAAAATTATACAAGGCGCAACGCATGCAGTTGAAAATAAAATCGGTACGTACTGCATCGTCATGAGTGGTCGTAAACCGACGAACCGCGAAGTTGATCGCGTAACAAGTGCCGTTGAAGTCATTAAAGAAAATCATCCTCAACTTAAGATTTGTGCATGCCTCGGCCTGACAAATGATACTCAGGCAAAGCAGTTAAAAGCAGCTGGTGTCGATCGTTATAACCATAATATTAATACAAGTGCACGATATCATGATGCTGTCGTTTCAACACATACTTATAATGATCGCGTGAACACTGTTGAAATTATGAAAGCAAATAATATCTCTCCGTGTTCCGGTGTTATTTGTGGAATGGGAGAAACGGATGAAGATATTGTAGACATGGCATTTGCATTGAAAGCCATTGATGCTGATTCAATACCGGTTAATTTCTTACATGCGATTAAAGGAACAAAATTCGAAGATAAAGATGAACTAACACCTAACAAATGTTTAAAGATATTAGCATTATTCCGGTTCATCAATCCAACAAAAGAAATTCGTGTTTCTGGTGGTCGTGAAATTAATCTTCGTTCATTACAACCGCTCGCATTATATGCTGCCAATTCAATTTTTGTCGGTGATTATTTGGTGACAGCTGGTCAACCGAATAAAGCTGATTATCAAATGATTGAAGATCTGGGCTTTGAAATTGAAGCCAATGCTTTTGAACAATCTCCTGACACGATTAAAAACTACATTCATAAATAATAAAAGAATTGATGATGTCACAGCTGACACATCAATTCTTTTATTATTATTTGACTTCACTCACTGGTGCTTTGCCTTGTATAATATGTTCTGCATTCTTAATACATAATTCAACCATCGCATCACGCGTATCGACGGATGCACTGCCAATATGCGGTAGTACAGTAATACGTTTTTCGGATAAGAATGGATGATCTTTACCAACGGGTTCATTGTTTAATACATCGACACCGGCTGCATAAATCGACGCACTTTGAATCGCTTCTAATAAGTCACTATCAACGACGTGTCCCCCACGTCCAATATTAATAAATATCGCACTCGACTTCATCTTATCAAAGGCAGACTTATTGAATATACCTTTCGTTTCTTCAGTGAGTGGTGCTGTACATACAACAAAGTCACTCGTTTCGAGCAGTGCTTCAAAGCTGACATAATCTGCGCCAAGTGCCTGTGCATACTGACTTTCATTGCGATTATGATATTGAATATGCATATTTAGCCCTTTGCAACGTCTGGCAAGTGCAACACCAATACTCCCCATACCGTAAATACCAACAGTCTTTCCAAACACATCAAGACCTGCAAGTAAATAAGGTGACCAGCCTACCCATTGACCCGTTTTCACAAGTTCACTCGCTTCAACGATACGTCTTGCTGTTGTTAACATTAACGTAAATCCTAATTCAGCTGTCGTTTCAGTGAGTACGTCAGGTGTATTGCACACCATAATACCTTTTGCTTTTGCATATTCTATATCGATATTATCGTAGCCAACAGCTAAGTTAATAATCGCTTTAAGTTGTGGATTTTGGTCGATAAAATCCTTATCAATTTGGTCACTTAACATTGTAATGATGATATCTTTATCACGCGCAGATGTAAGCAACGCATTCTTAGGCATTGCCTTTATCGTCTCCTGATAAACTTCAACTTCAGCACAAAGACGTAATCGTGTAACAAATTGATCAGGAATACTTCGCGTTATCAATACTTTCATACTACTTACCTTCGTATATATCGATGACTTCTAAAAGATTTTTCACACTATAAGTTGGTGGTACCGCTTCAGCCATCACTTGCTCATACGTTGATACGCCCGTTTGCACATGTAACGTATCGATATTACTATTAATACCACTCATAATATCTGTCATATACAAATCACCAATCATTACAAGTTCTGATTTATCCAGTCCTATCATTTCAACCGCTTTATTCATAATGGTCGGCATCGGTTTACCGATAAAGAGTGGCTCAACGCCTGTTGATACAGTAATAACACTTGTTAAAGCACCATTACCCGGTAAGAAACCACGTTCAGTTGGAATAGAAGTATCCGGATTCGTAGAAATAAATGTTGCACCGTTACGTACGGCTAAGCATGCTTTCGATAATTTCTCATAATTAATATCAACATCTAACCCAATGACTACATAATCGACATGTTCTTCATCTTTAATGACTAATCCTTCGTCTTCTAGCGCTTTACGAATCCCAGTACCTCCAATGACGTACACACTCGCACCAGGTTTCTCCTCTGCGATATATGAAGCTGTCGCCATTGCACTTGTCACTACATTTTCTTCATGTGCTACAAATCCCATAGCTGATAACTTATCTGCTACTTCATCAGGTCTTTTAGATGCATTATTTGTTACAAATAAATATGGTAAGTCATGATTTGCTAAATACTGAATGAATTCACGTGCACCTTCAATCACTTCAGTCCCTGCATACATCGTGCCATCTAAATCTAATAAATACCCTTTATATTTTTTCATTTTTACTACCCTTTCCGAATGCCGATACGGGTCCTAATTCATTTGCAATAAACGTATCAACATCTGTTTTGAATTGTTGGTATGCCTGTATATTTTCCATAAATATACGCTTAACTTCGCCGTGATCAATCGCTGTATATGATCTCACAAACCATTGGCGTAAAGGTAAAGTGGTGCTTATCTGTTGTTTTGATTCAGATGAAATGACTTTCTCCATTTCTAATATGTCTATAACATCCTGATAACTTCCGGGGTCACGCATTACAAAACCATCGATAATCATATTTCCAACATCAACTACCGCTTCTATCAACATATGACTGATGCGTTCAAGTGCAAATCCTTCTGCTGATTCAATTTCATGCGAAAGTCGTTCAATATACACAAGCTTTTCATCCAATTCATCTCTATCTACAAAATACATGTCATCGCCTCCACTGTTATTCTATCAAATTTTGAAAAGTAAAACACAACATGTATAATAAAATAAATGGAGGAATGATGAATGTTTGATATGTTTTTATATGATGATACAGAAAAAGCAACAATACGATTTGTAAGCTTTGTTGGAGAGAATCGCCATGATTTAGCTTTAATCCAAACAGACAGACACTATGGTAAAACGATTGTCCTGAATACACAGTCCAATAAATTTGGCATCATCGGACGTGATGATTTAGAAGAAGAAGGATATATTGCACACGTATTCGGAATCAGTGACAAAGACGCTGAGGAAATCACTGCATTTTTAAATGAAGTGATTCATTAAATTTAAGAAAACGGTAACTTACGCGCATATTTTAAAGCACGCAACAGTTCCATTACAACAGAAACCGACCACACCCCATCAATGACGCATTGGTGGGGTGTGGTCGGTTATTACTTGAAGTAGCACATCGTTACTGCCACTTCTATTTATTCAGGATATTTATTCTTCATATGCAGAATCATTGCTTCATCTGCAAATACCCAGCCTTTCCATCCGATATGAACTGCATCCTTAATCACATATGGTTCATAATCAAGTGGCGTCATATCATATGTTTTAAAGCCATATTGATAAATATGTTCATTAATCTTTTGATATACAGGTTGTCTTCTCTCAAATGGTAAAAAAATAAAGTAGAATCTCAATCGACTCTACTTTATTTTAAACTTATCTTAAAAAATCTTTTAATGTTTTGTTATGTGTTACAGGTGCTTGGTTGACAGTTTCTAACGGCTCGTCTTCTACTGATGCTTCATCCATCATTGCTATTTTATGATTCGTTTCTTCCTGAGTGAACAAGGCTTCTGGTGCATCCGTCATTTCTTCTGCACTATTATCTTCATGGGCTGAATAAGAAATTGTTTCAATTGTTTCTGGTTCAGTCCATTTAATGATTTCACTTTCACTCAGTCGTTTCAAAATAAAATAGGGACAGCCAAAATTACAATATTCAAGTAGGTAATCCTGGATTGAAGAGAATCTTCTACTAATATCTGCACCTTTTTTCTTATCATCAAAGAAACCTTTAAGTCTCAATTGTTCAAAGCCAATATCACCAACGACATAGGGATAACGATCTAGTATTTCAGAATAACGCCCTTCAAACATTTCCTGATTAAACGCATCATTATAGTTTTCAATGAGTTCAAAATAATGTTCATTTAATTGTATGATCATAATCCACCTACTCGCTCGCTTGTTCACCTAATCTATGTTTTTCTTTTGCTGCTTCATTGACTTGTTCATCTGCATGGTATGAACTACGAACCATAGGTCCTGCCTGACAATGTTTAAATCCTTTTTCCATTGCAATTTTACGTAATTTACCAAACTCTAATGGTGTATAGTATTTTTGAACTTTTAAGTGTTTACGTGTTGGTTGTAAATATTGACCAATCGTCATAATATCTACATCGTTTGCACGCAGGTCATCCATTACTTCTAAAATTTCATCCCATGTTTCACCTAAACCGACCATCAAACTTGATTTTGTAGGAATATCTGGTTGTAATTCTTTAGAACGACGCAATACTTCTAAAGAACGGTCATATTTTGCACGTGCACGAACTCTTGGTGTTAAACGACGTACAGTTTCGATATTGTGATTTAAAATATCAGGACGTGCGTTCATTAAACGTTCCCAATTTTCAAAGCTTCCACCCATATCAGATGGTAATACTTCTATCGTTGTATAAGGGTTAACTTCACGTACTTTACGAATCGTTTCAGCATAAACTTCTGAACCACCATCTTTTAAATCATCACGTGCTACAGCTGTGATAACAACATGTTTAAGGTTCATTAATCTTACAGATTCAGCGACACGTTCTGGCTCATTTAAATCTAATTCATTCGGTAAACCCGTTTTAACTGCACAGAATCGACATGCACGTGTACATACTGCACCTAAAATCATAATTGTTGCTGTACGACGTTCACCCCAGCATTCATGAATATTTGGGCATTTTGCTTCTTCACAAACTGTATTTAAATTATGCTCACGCATCATTTTCTTAAGACCTGTATAGTTCTTATTCGTATTTAACTTAATTTTAAGCCATTCGGGCTTTCTTAAGATTTCTTCGTTTTTCGTCGCCAATTAAATCCCTCCAAGTTAATTATTCTACAATTATAACATAAAGCACTTGAATTGAAATTCTTAGATTCTTAATCTGTAAATTTGTATTCATTATTTTGAATCGCTGTATACATTAAATCTCTTAAGAATTCAGGCATATAATATTCTTTTTCATTTTGGACAAATTGTGGGAAGAATCGGCCAAAAGTGTACATATCAAGCGTTGCTAATTGATACGTGCGATGATTATCAATTTCTTCTGTACCAATGAAATAACGTTGCTGTGATTGTATGTATCCTAAGTTGTGTAATACATACATTCCAAAAATATCTCCTCTGAATCCGAATCCCTTCACAATCTCATTTTTATAGGCATGCTGCGTGCTTTCATTAATGACTTCCTTAAGTTCACGTCCGGTTAATGTAATGCGCACCGGATTAATTGGATGCGGCAACATTTTATGCAAATCATATTTCGTAAATGCTGCCCCATGATAACCATTCACGATTAATCCTGTATTAATCAAAGCACAGTCACTCTTTGTAAAGTGCATTAGTTTATCTGCCAGTATGTATGTTGTATATGCAGCTGAATATAACCTTCTTGGCAAATCAATCCATGTATCAGCTATCACTTCATTTAATAGGCGTTTCCCTTGTTGATAATAATCATCTTCAATATTACGGATATCGTCACTATTAATAAGACGCGCTTTTTTGTGTGTTAGCATGTGACCATTAAACGTTAATGTAATCTCACCTAAATATTCTCCGTATCTACCTGCTGCGCCGATTAATACACCATTTACTTCTTCACCATTTTCAAATGCATGATGGGTATGTGCACCTAAAATCAGATCAATTTCCGGATGACTTTCAGCTAACGTTCTATCAAAAAATTTACCTAAATGGCTTAAGATTATTAACACATCCACCTTGTCACGTATCGTTTGAATTTCATCACTGATCATCTGCATAGGGTCACATACAACCCAGCCTAATGCTTTATAAAACGGTGTAAACTCAGCTGTTGCGCCTATCAATCCAAATGTGATACCTTCTTTTTCGAATATGACGTGCTTGTCGATATGTTTAGGCAGTTGGCCGTGTTCATCAAATAGATTGCAACATGTCACTTTAAATTGTGCTTGATCATATAAACGATTAAAGTCATCATAGGTTAATGTAATACCCTCATTATTACCAATCGTTACGACATCTACTCGTGCTTCGTTTAATAGCTGTACATTACCTTGACCCAATGTTGCTTCAGTATATGGATGACTACGATCCACATGATCTCCTAAATCAAAATAGAGTGTGTTCACTGATTCTGATTTTCTGTCTAAAATGTAGCGCGTTAATTTTTTATAATTGGATAAATAGCTATGGATATCGTTCGTATGAAAAATTTTTATTTCCATCTGTGTGCCTCCTAACCTATGAAGCTTTTAATGATTAAATATATACCTAATAACATTAATATCATTCTTAACATGAATACAACACTGGCAGATTTCATGCGAGAATTAATCTGCACGCCAATTTTGGCACCGATAAAGCTTGCAATAATTAAAAGTATTGCATATGGCCAAATGATATGGTTTTGTAGAATATGACTTGTTGCGCCACTCACACTCGAGACGAAAATCATAATCATACTCGTACCTACCGCAATATGTGGAGGAATTCTAAAGATAATAATCATCAAAGGTGTCATTAAAGCACCACCACCAATACCAAATAATCCAGTTAAACAACCGACCATAAATGTTAATATAATTGCTGGTATGGGTGCTATACTATAATGATATGTGTTACCTTTCATATCTGTATATGACTTCTCATATTTCTTGTTCTGGAAGAATTTAATTGGTTTAATTTTATCGCGCACCATCAATACAGTACTCATAATAATAAGAAAAATACCAAAATATAAATTAAAACGATGAAGCGTTAAATATTGACTTAAATGTGCCCCAACAAGTGCGCCTGGAATAATACCCACCATAAAAATAACTGCATTCTTTAAGTCTGCCTGCTTGTGTTTAATGTAACCAATTGAGGCAGAGAGTCCTGTAGATATTAATATCACCGTTGATGTACCAATAGCAGTCTGTGGTGTGATATGATTGATGATACCTAAATCCATCCCTAAATAAATCAGTGCCGGAACGATTATAATTCCTCCACCAATCCCTACTATTGAACCAACAATACTTGAAAATAAACCTAAAAGAATTAATATAATCACCGCTGTAACTGACATAATGACACTTCCTAAAATAATTTTAATTGCTTATAATTTAATCCACTATATTCTAGATTCAAAATTTCACACATGCGCATCGCATTCCCCGCTGCATGACCGCCTGAATTGTTATTAAATACTACGTAAACATCTCGTGCTTTCTTATCGAGGATTTGAAGTTCTTTTGCTAAATCTTTTAGCTCTGATTCGTTATAATCATATAAGTAGCGTACATCACGCCATTCCTGATCCGACATATCTTTTTTTGTCCATCCTAAAACATTTCTGCCATGAAGTCTTACGAGTGCATCTTTATGTGTGAGGCGATTAACAAAAGGTATACTGCCATGACCAGCTTGTGGTTCATCACACACTGAATGCATGATACCTTGTTCATATAAGAAATGAAGCGTGTGCTCTTTCATGTCAGGTGTGAACCAGCTGTCATGTCTGAATTCAACACAAAGCGGAAATTGTTCAAAATGTTTTTTTAAGTAAATAATATAATTAATATTTACTGTGGAACACTCATACCATGGTGGGAACTGAATTAATAAACACCCTAACTTACCAGCTGTATGCATCGGCAATAACATTCTTTTGAACTGGTCAATCAATACCTGTCTATTCTCAGCAAAATCTTCAATTGGCGCGTGACCTGTTAATGCCTGATGTATTTTAACGATAAATTTGAAATTGTCTGGTGTCTCTTTTATCCATTTACGGATATTGCGTTCCGGTTGAACTGAATAATATGTTGCATCTAATTCCACAATCGGAAAATGTGCGCCATAATGATATAACTTTTCATTTTTGTTGGTTAAATCCTGATAAATTGTATCGTGATCGCCCCATCCTGTTAGTCCGATATAAATCATTTCATCACCTAATTGTTATTCTATCATAAACTTAACAAAATATAGATTGGAGAACTTATGACAACGATTACTTTAAAAAACGTTTCTTTTACGACACAAAATAACACGATTATTCACAATATCAGTACCGTATTTCTATCCGGGAAAGTCACTGCACTTATTGGACCGAGTGGTGCGGGTAAAACGACCTTGCTCAAATTAATCAATGGATTAATCAGTCCGACAACAGGTGATATACAAATAGATGAATTATCGATACAGGCCCTTGATCTTGTTGCCCTCAAAAAAACAATTGGTCTGGCACTTCAAAGTGCACCGATGATTCAAGGTACTGTGTATGATAATTTAAATTTACCGAAAGCGATATTTAATCAATCGTTATCACACAAAGAAGCAAAAGATTTACTGGATGCACTTAATTTAGAAAGCATTGATTTATTAAGTGATGTTAAAAAACTATCTGGCGGACAACGTCAACGTCTATCCATCGCAAGAACACTTGTGAATCAACCTAAAGTATTACTCCTCGATGAAATCACTTCAAGTCTTGATCCACGTAGTGTGCGTGAAGTTGAATCATTAATTCATAAAATTAATCAACGCTACAATGTCACTGTTATCTGGATTACACATGACGTTGAACAGGCAAAGCGTGCGACAGATTATTATTGTTTGCTCAAAGATGGCAACGTTATTACGACTGGCGCTTCCTGTGATTTATTTCATTCTGATAATGAAACATTAAATGCATTTTTGAAAGGAGATATAAAGTGACACTTTTACAACTTTCACTGACCCTAATATTTGTATTGATTCCCCTTATTTTAAGTTATAGATTAAAACTTGGACTTGAAAAAGATATCATCATTGCAACAGTTAGAAGTACAATACAGCTGATCTTAATAGGTTATATTCTTACATTTGTATTTGATGGTAATCACCCGATTTATATGCTCCTGATGATTCTATTAATGATTACTGCTGCAACACAGAATATTATCAAAAAAGGAAAAGGTATTAAAGGCGTTACCTGGAAAATTGTACTTACATTAATCACCGTAGAAGTTGTAACACAAACCATCTTGATTGGTTTTAAAATTATACCATTTGAAGCACGTTATGTTATTCCAATAAGCGGGATGATGATTGGGAATGCAATGGTGTTATCCCTATTATTCCTTAACCGATTCCTAAGCGAACTGGATCAAAATGATGAACAGATTGAATTAATATTATCACTTGGCGGCAACAGTAAACAAGCTATCCATCGTGTCTTAATGACATCCATTAAAAATGCTATGATTCCTACAATTGAAAGCCAAAAGACAATGGGTCTTGTTCAGCTGCCTGGTATGATGAGTGGTCAAATCATCGGAGGTGCTGATCCTATCGTCGCTGCACAATTCCAGTTATTAATATTGTTTCTTTTATTAACTGCAGCAACACTTTCTAGTGTAATGGTCGGTTTTTTAAGTTATCCGACACTATTTAATGAAAAACAACAATACATCGGAAAATATTATCAGACACAAAATAAAGCCTGAGATATAACAATTTGTCCGATTACGATTATTAGCCTAAACGATGGAAGTTGCCACTACGAAAAAAACCGAACGAAAACTATAAATCAAAACGTGATTTATTAGTTTCGTTCGGTTTTTTTGCGCGCAGAATACTTAGTCTCCGCCTCTTTAAGTATCTTTAGCCGATACTACCTTCCATTTCAAATTTAATTAAACGGTTCATTTCTACTGCGTATTCCATAGGTAATTCTTTAGTAAACGGCTCAATGAAGCCCATTACGATCATTTCTGTCGCTTCTTCTTCAGAAATACCACGACTCATTAAATAGAATAATTGTTCTTCAGATACTTTAGAAACTTTCGCTTCATGCTCTAAAGAAATATTATCGTTTAACATTTCATTGTAAGGAATTGTGTCTGATGTAGATTCGTTATCCATAATTAATGTATCACATTCAATATTTGAGCGTGCACCAGTTGCTTTACGTCCGAAGTGAACGATACCACGGTATACTACTTTTCCGCCTTGTTTAGAAATCGATTTCGATACAATCGTAGAAGATGTGTTCGGTGCCATATGCATCATTTTTGCACCAGCATCCTGAACTTGTCCTTTCCCTGCTAAAGCGATTGATAATGTCATACCACGTGCACCTTCACCTAATAAGTAACATGCAGGGTATTTCATTGTAAGTTTTGAACCGATGTTACCATCAATCCATTCCATCGTACCATTCTCATAAACAAACGTACGTTTCGTAACAAGGTTATAAACATTGTTCGCCCAGTTTTGAATCGTTGTATAACGACAGTATGCATCCTTTTTAACGATAATTTCTACTACTGCTGAGTGAAGTGAGTTTGTTGTGTAAACTGGTGCTGTACAACCCTCAACATAATGCACACTTGCACCTTCATCAACAATAATTAATGTTCTTTCGAATTGCCCCATGTTCTCTGAGTTAATACGGAAGTATGCTTGTAAAGGTGTTTCTAATTTTACACCTTTAGGGACGTAGATAAATGATCCACCCGACCAAACTGCTGAGTTCAGTGCTGCAAATTTATTATCTGCTGGAGGAACTACTTTTGCAAAGTGCTCTTTAAAGATATCTTCATTCTCGCGTAATGCTGAATCAGTATCTTTAAAGATTATGCCTTGCTCTTCTAAATCTTCCTGCATATTGTGATATACAACTTCAGATTCATATTGCGCAGAAACCCCAGCTAAATACTTTTGTTCTGCTTCTGGAATACCTAATTTATCAAATGTTTGTTTGATTTCTTCAGGCACTTCATCCCAAGAACGTTCTGTATGTTCAGATGGTTTTACGTAATACGTAATTTCATCAAAGTTTAACTCAGATAAATCCCCACCCCACATTGGCATAGGCATTTTATAGAATTGTTTTAATGATTTTAAGCGGAAATCTAACATCCACTCTGGTTCTTCTTTCATTTTAGAAATTTCTCTAACGATATCTTCAGTTAATCCACGTTCTGAACGGAAAATCGATACGTCTTTATCATGGAAACCATATTTGTAATCGCCAACATCTGGTGCTTGTTTAACCATTTGATTCACTCCTTTTAATTTTCTTCTTTCGTTCCACGTTCAAGTGCTTTCCAGGCTAGTGTCGCACATTTAATGCGTGCCGGAAATTTTGCAACACCTGAAAGTGCTTCAATATCGCCTGCATCTTCATCTATTTCGTAATCTTCACCTAACATCATTTTTGAGAATTCATCGCTCATCTTTAACGCTTCAGCAATCGTCTTACCTTTAATTGCTTCAGTCATCATTGAAGCACTTGACATTGAGATTGAACAACCTTCACCGTCAAACTTGGCATCACGAACAACATCATCCTGAATATCAAGCGTTAATCGTATACGATCACCACACGTTGGATTATTCATATCAATTGTTAATGCACCATCTTCAATCACACCTTTATTGCGCGGATTTTTATAATGATCCATTATCACTGAACGATAAAGTTGATCTAAATTATTAAAACTCATAACTGAAAAACTCCTTTGTTTCCTTCAAGCTTTGTACAAGCTGATCTATTTCTTCCTTTGTATTGTAGATATAGAAACTTGCACGTGCTGTAGAAGACTGCTTAAGCCATTTCATTAGTGGCTGTGCACAGTGATGGCCTGCACGAATTGCAATACCATGTGCGTCTAATGCAGTGGCTAAATCATGTGGGTGCACGCCTTCTAGATTGAAGGTGATTAATCCGGCACGTTTGTCAGCAGAAGGTCCGTAAATTTCTAAACCTTCAATTGCACTCATTTTCTCATAGGCATAAGCAGTGAGTTCATGTTCATATGCCAAGATATTATCCATACCAATTTCATTTAGATAGTCAATTGCTTCTGCTAATCCAATCGCTTCAGCAATTAATGGGGTACCCGCTTCAAATTTTGTTGGGAGTTCTGTCCATGTAGAATCTTGTAATCCAACAAAGTCAATCATATCACCACCAAATTCAATCGGTTCCATTTTATTTAAATGTTCTTTCTTGCCATAAAGCACTCCGATACCCGTTGGGCCACACATCTTATGTCCACTGAATGCATAGAAATCACAGTCTAAATCCACGACATCCACTTTCATATGTGGTACTGATTGGGCCCCGTCAACTACCATAACAGCCCCGTTGTCATGTGCGATTTGGGCGACGCTTTTCACATCGTTTATCGTGCCGAGCACATTTGATACATGCGCCATAGCTACAATTTTTGTCTTACTAGTGATTGTGGCTTTTACGTTTTCAAGCGATACCGTACCATCTTCATTTAGTGGAATATATTTCAGTACAGCTTTTCTACGTTTTGCAAGTTGCTGCCACGGGACAAGGTTTGCATGGTGTTCCATTTCAGTGATAACAATTTCATCACCTTCATTTACGACCATATCACCATAGCTATGCGCTACAGTGTTGATTGCTGTTGTCGTACCACGTGTGAAAATAATTTCTTCAAAATATTTCGCATTGATGAATCGACGGACAGTTTCACGCGCATTTTCATATCCATCTGTGGCGCGCGTACCTAATGTATGCACACCTCGGTGCACATTTGCATTCATATGCTCGTAATAATATTGAATTTTATTGATTACACGGGATGGCTTTTGACTTGAGGCCGAAGAGTCTAAATAGATGATGTCTTTGCCATTCACTTGCTCATTTAAAATCGGAAAATCTTTTCTAATTTGTTCAATATTTAAATTGGTCATTCAATATCAAGACCTTTCGAATCGAATTTAATAATTATAATTTACCCATTACTTTCTCTTCAATAACGTCTGTTAATTGGCGTTTAACCGCTTCAATCGGTAATTCTGTAACAACAGGCGCTAAGAAACCATGAATCACTAAACGTTCAGCTTCCTGTTTAGAAATACCACGACTCATTAGATAGAATAACTGCATTGGATCAACACGTCCAACAGATGCTGCGTGACCAGCTGTTACATCATCTTCATCGATTAATAGAATAGGGTTAGCGTCTCCCCTAGCTTTCTCAGATAACATTAATACACGTGATTCTTGTTGAGCATCTGCTTTCGTACCACCATGTTTAATGTGTCCAATACCGTTAAAGATAGATGAAGCTGAATCTTTCATTACACCATGTTTTAAGATATGACCTTCAGAGTTTTTACCGTACTGAATGATTTGTGTTGTAAAGTTTAATTTCTGTTCTCCACGACCTACAACAACAATCTTTAAGTTACTTTTAGAGTTGTCACCATTTAAATACGTTGTATTGTCATTAATCGTATCGCCATCGTTCATTAAACCTAAAGCCCAGTCGATTGTTGCATCATTCGCAGCAAAACCACGGCGAATCACGTGACCAGTCAATCCTTTATTTAAGAAATCAACTGCACCATACGTAATCTTCGCATTATCTTTTGCGATAACTTCTGAGATTAAGTTTAATTGCGTACCCTGTGTATCAACAGTCGATAAATAGTTCTCAACATATGTTACTTCTGCACTTTGTTCAGCAACAATAATTAAATGATTAATAATATTAACATCAGCATTATCATGTAATACGACATATTGAATCGGATGTTCAATGATTACGTTACGTGGAACGTATACGAATAAACCACCATTCATCATTGCTGCATGTAACGCAGTTAAACGATGCTCATCTACTTTAACTGCCTCAGTCATATAATATTGTTTCACTAAATCGCTATTTTCAATTAACGCTGTTTCAATATCTTTGATAATCACACCTTGATCAATTAAAGATTGTTCAACTTTTACTAATGCTGGTGTGTTATTGTGTTGAACGATTAAGTTTTCAACACTATCCATATCTAATAAGTTTTTAACTGCTTCTGGTAATTCTTCTGTTGAAGCATACACATCACTTTTAATATCTTTATGATGTACATCAAATACCCATTTGTCTAATTTCGTTTTGTCTGGTTTAGGCATTTCAATTGTATTTATTTTACTCAATGCATCAGAACGTAACTCTGCCATCCAAGATGGTTCATTACGTGATTGAGAGAAATCTTTAATAATATCGTTTGTTACATCGATTGTACTCATCACTTTATCCTCCTATTGTTTAATCAGGCTTACGCATTCACTGTTTCATCTTGAATATTTAACTCTTGTTTAATCCAGTCATAACCTTCAGCTTCAAGACGTTTCGCTAATTCTTCGCCTCCTGATTTAACTACTTTACCTTGCATCATAACGTGAACATAGTCAGGCGTAATGTAGTTTAATAAACGTTGGTAATGCGTGATGATTAAGCAACCGAAGTTGTCTCCGCGCATTTCGTTAATTCCTTTAGATACAACTTTTAATGCATCAATATCTAAACCTGAGTCAATCTCATCTAAAATAGCGAATTTAGGCTCTAACATCATTAATTGTAGGATTTCGTTACGTTTCTTTTCTCCACCAGAGAATCCTTCATTTAAGTAACGTTGTGCCATATCTAAATCCATTTCTAAAAATTCCATGTTTTTATCTAATTTCTTGATGAATTGCATTAAGTTAATCTCATTACCTTCACCACGTTTCGCATTGATTGCTGAACGCAAGAAATCAGCATTGGTTACACCTGAAATTTCAGATGGATATTGCATTGCTAAGAATAGACCTGCTTGAGCACGTTCATCAACTTCCATCTCTAATACGTTTTCACCATCAAGTAATACTTCACCTTGAGTTACTTCGTATTTTGGG
Organism: Macrococcoides caseolyticum; assembly: GCF_021366795.1. GTDB lineage: Bacteria > Bacillota > Bacilli > Staphylococcales > Staphylococcaceae > Macrococcoides > Macrococcoides caseolyticus_A. The sequence continues at coordinate 148,013 of NZ_JAHCPS010000001.1, forward strand.
TGACCCATAATCGCTGCTGATAACGTTGATTTACCAGTTCCGTTAGGACCCATGATTGCGTGAATTTCGTTTTGCTTGATTGTTAAGTTTACACCTTTTAAAATTTCTTTTCCTTCAATTGAAACGTGTAAATCCTTAATTTCTAATACTGATACCATACTGAATTCCCTCCGATATATATAATAATTTCATCTTATCTAGTTTATAATAATTTTAATCTGAGGTCAAAGACCTATGACTTAAATCACAGTCTTTATTATAACCTAATTCAACAGTTTATTAAATTAAACGGACTAACTTTTTTAAAAAGGATTGAGAAAATTACATTTATGATTGAAAATGACTATTCCTAAGCGCATTCAAGTGATTTATAAAAATTCTATATTTAAGCATAATAAAAAAGGTAAATGATGTGAAATTGCATCATTTACCTTTTTTTGTTAATTATTTCGCTGGAATGACTGATCCATTATATTTCTTATTAATAAAATCTTGAATTTCTTTTGATTGTAATACTTCTACTAATGCTTTAATCTTCGCATCATCTTTGTGTCCTTCTTGCACTGCGATTAAATTGGCATAAGGTGAATCTTTATCTTCAATTGCAATAGAATCTTTAACTGGGTTCAATTTATTTTCTAAAGCAAAGTTAGAGTTGATGATTGTTGCATCACCTTCACCATTGTTATATGTTTTAGGAACAAATTCAGCAGCCTGTTTGTTGTTGAACTGAATATCTTTTTTGTTTTCAACGATATCTTTAAATGTTGCTTTAACCGGATCTACACCATCTTTAAGCTTGATTAATCCTGCTTTCGTAAAGAAAGATAAGAAACGACCTTCTTCTGCAGGGTTGTTAGATACATATACAGTTGCACCTTTTGGTAAATCTTCTAATGCTTTAACTTTCTTAGAGTAAACAGCCATCGGTTCAATATGAACATTTCCAGCTGATTCAATTTTATAGCCTTTCGCTTTCTTTTCAGTCTCTAAATAAGGTGTGTGCTGGAAGAAGTTCGCATCAAGGTCTCCTTCAGTTAACATACGGTTTGGTGTTGTATAATCATTAATGATTTTAATTTTTAACTCATAACCTTCTTTTTTAAGTGCATCTTTCGCTTGTTCTAAAATTTCTGCATGCGGTGCTGGTGAAGCCCCAACAGTGATTGTTTTGTCATCAGATTTAGAAGTTTTCTCTTTATCACTACCGCAAGCTGCTAATACTAAGATTAATGAAGCTGTAAGTAAAACGTATAAAAACTTTTTCATTTTGACACTCCCTTTATTTAATTTTTTATTTTATAAAAATCCAAAATGGATAATTATCGTTTATCTACTTTCTTTGCAACAAAGTCCCCAACGAATTGGATTGCAAATACAATAATTAATATGATAACTGTAGATACAAATATCACATCATTTTGACCACGTGTAAAACCAACTAAATACGCTAAGTTACCTAATCCACCTGCACCAATAACACCGGCGATTGCAGTTGATCCAACAAGTGCGATGGTTGTGACTGTAATACCTGAAATAATTGCAGGTAAACTTTCAGGTATTAATACTTTCTTAATTAACGTCCAAGTATTAGCACCCATTGATTCAACGGCTTCGATTACACCTTTATCAATTTCCTTTAACCCAATTTCAACTAAACGTGCATAGAATGGCGCAGCACCAATAATCAATGCTGGTAAGGCACCCTTCACACCACTAATTGTATTCATGATGAGGTTGGTGAACGGAAATAATAATAAAATCAATATAATAAATGGAATCGCACGGAATAAATTGACGATAAATGCTGTAATACTATAAAACACACGTGCTGCTTTAGATTGACTGCGTGACGTTAAAAATAAAATCACACCAATAATTAGACCAAAAATAAATGTGAATATTGCTGAAATAAATGTCATTGACAATGTTTCGACAGTTGCTGTCCAAACATCAGCCCACACGACATTCTTCATACTTAACATATCTGTTAAAGTTGTTGTAAATTTATCCATGTCGTTCAACCTCCATCTCAACCCCATGTAATTTTAATTCTTCTGTGATTGGCTGGAGTGAACCATTAACTGCTTCAACATGAACAATTAAATTACCAAATGATCCGCCCTGTGTATGCTTTACATTCCCGGCAAGAATATTCATCTCAAGTCCATATTTTTTAATCACTTTACTTACAATCGGTTGTCCAGTAGAAGAACCAACAAATTTTAATCTTAATATACTGCCATGTGGATACGCAGCTTTAATTTCTTCTATTGATGTTTCGATTTCACTGTCTTGAATATCATCTTTTACAAATCGTTTTGTAATGGCTGTTTTCGGATGATTGAATACCTCGATTACTGAACCTTCCTCAACAACTTTACCTGCTTCCATAACCGCAACTTTATGACAAATCTTACGAATAACTTCCATTTCGTGTGTAATCAATACAATTGTTAAGTTTAATTGTTTATTAATATCGACGAGTAATTCTAAGATTTCATCTGTTGTTTGTGGGTCTAAAGCACTTGTTGCTTCATCACAAAGTAAGACTTTCGGGTCATTACTTAATGCACGTGCAATTCCTACACGCTGCTTTTGGCCACCTGATAATTCAGAAGGATAGGCATTTTCTCTACCTTCAAGTCCCACTAATTTAATCAGTGATTGAACTTTAGGTTGAATGTCACGCTTATTAACACCTGCTATTTCTAAAGGTAAAGCAATATTGTCAAATACAGTTCTACTCCAAAGTAAGTTAAAATGCTGGAATATCATTGAAATTTTTTGTCGTTCTTTATTCAATTGTTGACGTGTTAACTGATTGATTACACTACCATTCACGACGATATCGCCACGTGTTGGTAATTCTAACCCGTTAAACATACGAATTAATGTACTCTTACCGGCACCTGAGAAACCAATAATGCCATATATTTCACCACTTTGTATTTCAAGACTTACATTGTCGACTGCTGTGATGTTACCTTTTTTTGTTGTAAATGTCTTTACAACTTGATTTAATGTTATCAATTTAGTCCTCCTAACTAAAAAATCGTCTTCCTTATGCGAACACAAGAAAGACGATAATATATCTATTTCGACTCTCTCATCTTCTAAAGTTGTATAACTTTATGTGAATTGGCACCATGTCATAAGACGGTTGCCGGGCTTCAAAGGGCACATCCCTCCACCACTCTGGATAAGAGTTTATTCAGTTAATTTGTAATATGTTCTTTATCTTAAATGAGTTTTAAGCATTCGTCAACAATAAATTTATATTCTCATATAAAGTCGTTACCGATTCGAATTTGTAGGAAAGAGATTTCACTTCTCCATTCATTACAAATATCAATACAGGAACGCTTTGAATACCTAATGCTTGAGATAAATTTGCATAATAATTCAAATCTATTTTCTTAACCGGGACTGATAACGTCGCTACTGTAATATCGAGCATTTTCTCAGCCAATTTACACGTCCCGCAAAACGGCGTGTAACCGAATAAAATCATCGGTCCCTCACTTAATTCAAAGTGCAAATGCTTGCTTAAATTCATAGTGTTGATGCTTACCTTTCCAGTTAAATTGCGCTTTAACATCAAATTGATGTTTAGTTAATACACGTGCGAGATAGTCAAGTGGACAATTACCGACTTCACCATACTTTGGATCAATATGAATATGGTTACTTTCACTCAAATGGCGCTTAAACCAAGCTCTTATCTTATGACCTGCTTTGTCGCTATCTGTCATAATGTACACTTTCTGATGATACAATTCTTCAATCATATCATCCAGCTTACCAATGCCCATCGTCCCATTTGTGCAAATAATATGTACAGGTTCAGTCAATACTTCTTGTAATCTTAGTTTGTCACGTTTTCCTTCTACTACGATAACTTTAGTAATTACAGACATGTCCATCACCTTTTTATCATATTGTATTCAGTTGTTAATAAGAGCGATAATAAAAAAATTTCCTTGATAATTTTATTATCAAGGAAATTATAACATTTATGCATTAATCATTTCATCATATTGTGCTTGGTCCATTAAATCTTCTAAACCAGCGTCATCTGCTTCTACTTTAATCATCCATGCTTGATCCATAGCTGATTCATTTACTAATTCTGGAGAATCTTCTAATTCAGTATTTACTTCGATAACTTTACCTGAAATTGGTGCATATAATTCAGATACTGTTTTAACAGATTCAACGCTACCAAATGCTGCGCCTACTTCAATTTCATCGCCCACTTCAGGTAGCTCAACGAATACGATATCACCTAATTCTGATTGAGCGAAATCTGTAATACCAATTGTTTTAACGTTATCTTCTGTTTTTACCCATTCATGATCTTTTGAAAATTTTAAGTTTGACATTATAAACCCTCCGTTTAATAAAAGTACTATCAATATAATAATGACATAATGTAAGCGTTTATTCAATCATTTTATAGCCAAGTGGCTTCGTATTCTTTTTCTTTAAACCCTAATGTTATCTTATTCCCATTCACGGCTAATGGGCGTTTCACTAACATACCATCTGAAGCGAGCAAATCAAGTTTTTCTTCTAATGATTTTTCACTTAAAGTATCTTTTAATTTAAGTTCTTTAAATTTAGTCCCTAAACGATTAAATAATGCATCTACATCCACTTTTGTATTGTCTATGATTGTTTTAAACTCAGCAGCTGTTGGCGTATGCTCAACTATATGTAATGGTTCAAAACTAACGCCATGTGTTTCTAAATATTTCGCTGCTTTTCTACAACTTGTACAGTTGGGCAATTGATAAAATTTTATCATGACTTTACCTCCTTAATTCGTTATCATAATATTAACAATTATCACACGACGATACAACTTCAATTCTAATCGTTTAATAATTCAGTAAAAAGGTATATAATATAAGTACATAAAAAAATAATGTGAGGTAATAAACATGAGAACGATTAGTCAATATGAAGAATTTAAGGATATTATTAATCAAGATGAGAAAGTGATTGTTAAATTCTTTGCTGATTGGTGCCCGGACTGCACGCGTATGGATTTCTGGATTGATCCAATCGTTGATGAATACAATAATTATACATGGTATAAAATTAACCGCGACCAAGTACCAGAAGCTGCTGATGAGAATGAAGTAATGGGTATTCCAAGCCTTTTAATCTTCGAAAAAGGTGAAAAATTAGCACATTTACATTCTGCCAATGCAAAAACACCTGAATCTGTCAAAGCATTTTTAGCTGACAATTTAAAGTAACAATATCAATATCCCGACAAGTGCATTGACTTGTCGGGATATTTTAATAGATATTAATCAAATTTTGATTTTTTCTAGCTTTATAGTCAGCTTCAGTTTGCGCTGTTAAATTTATTGCACCATAAATCATTTCATCTGCATTACAGCCTAAATGAAGCGATAATTCTGGATGAAGCAAAGGAGGCTGTGTCTTAATACAGCTGCCGATACCTTCTTCAAAAAGTGCGAGTGACAATGTCTGCATAAATCCACCGATCGCAAGTATGTCTTCTAAATTTTCTTTTTGACGTCTATCACGTGGCCCAATGATAATAAGTATACCTGCTAAGCCCATCATTTTATTTGTATTCATTTTTATTTTTTCATCATTATTTTTAAATGCAATGTTACCAAATACATTGGCATAATCTTCAATTCTATCTTTCTTAATCCAGACCACTCTCCACGGCTCACGCATCCCGTGATTTGGTGCATATGTTGATAATGAAATCGCACGTTCAACAGCAGCATCGTCAACACTACTATCTTCATACTGCTTTATACTTCTTCTATTAATGATTGCGTCTTTTAATTCCATAAGAAAAACCCCTTTATAATTGATAACCATTATCAATTATAAAGAAGTCACATTCATTTGTAAATTATGATTTATAGATTGAAATCTGGTCGTGCAGATCTTTTATGTGAATTTGTCCGGGTGCCACTGGTTTTCCAACATAACCAAACGTCATTGAAGAACCAAATACCCCACAAGCGACACGCGTAATTTTACCGATTTCTTCCATAGCAATGCCGATAATATTAGATTCACATTTTTGCTTTGTCTCATAAACAGCCGACATTAAATTTAAAACATCTTTACCGTCATGCGGTTTTACTGCTAACTTACAGTAATCTGCTTTCAGATGAATCATACGCTCATAAATTGCCAGCATATCTTTGATGCGTGGTGTGAATTCGTACTCATGATGACTGATGAGCACTAAAATTTGATTCGCACGTGCAAGTACTAATAACTTATCCATATAATCTTCATACATCATTAATTCTAAATCGATAATATCACATAATTTCTGTTCTATTACTGCTTTAATTAATGCGTAATAGTGATCCATTGATATTTTCGTCTTGCCCGATAAATCTTCTGTACGATACGTAAATAAAATTTGTTTTGATGGGAATTTCTCTTTAATCACTTGAATTTCTTTGGCGTAATCATTGATATCCCCTTGAATCATGTCCGCACGATATTCAATCACATCAAAATATTCAATGTATTCGATTGCTTCAGCAATAATGGATTCATCCGTATTTTGTACATCCGATAAAGTTAATATTACTTTTGGAACTGCCTTTGTTTCCTCGCTCAAAATTTGTCCTCCTCTTAATCATCCAATAATTTAAGTGAAAGTGTGGTAGAATAGAATAGTGCTGTTAATTATTGAATGTATAGATATTTCTATTTTACCTTATATATTTAATAAATTGTATCAATTATACCCATATTTTAAATTCAAATGAATTTATTTTGGAACGCATATTGAATAAAAATATGGAGGCTAATATTTATGAAAACACAATTCGATTTAAAAACATTACCAGGATGGAAAATTGATAATCATACGAAGATTGCAATACGCCTTGTAGAAAATGAAAATTACATTGCGATAACAAAACCCATTTATAAAAGTCATAGTATTATGGATATTATTGAATTCACTACATTAAGTAACGGTGATATTCGATTTAACAATCAAAATAATAATAATCAAATTGCAGTAACAATTGATGAAACTCAGAAAACAATTCATATAAAAAGCGCCTAAACCACATTGAAGTTCATCCCCTCTAATAAACATTTAGGGGTGTTTTTTATGCAATTGAATTGAATTATCTTATATAATTTGTTATATTTGAATATGCTAGTTATTTAATTACTATCATGGGGGCGTTACGGATTCGACAGGGGTCACTTGGGTTGGTATAGCGTGTCGGAGGGTTGTCTCCGTCATCAACACAACAGTTATAATAACTGGCAAAACAAACAATTTCGCAGTAGCTGCCTAATCGCACTCTGCACCTCTCTCAAGCATCGCCTATGTGCCTGATGTAGAGGTTCAACTTTAGTAGGATACGACGAACCCTTCCGCCTGGAGTCAGTTCGTAAGAGATTAATCGGGCTAGCGATACATTCGGATGTCCGTTTTCAGATGTATCGTGAATTTCAATAACAGGACTACACACGTAGAAGTATCAATTGCAGGATCTTTGGACGCGGGTTCGACTCCCGCCGTCTCCATTCATTCACCTTAAGGCTAGTGCCTTAAGGTGTTATTTTTTTAGTGTCTATTGTGTATGCGTGTGAGCGATATGCATCGTTTATCGCATACCCTATTATCTGAAAAAAACAAAAAAACTACCGAATCAATTCGGTAGTTAATATCTTTCTTTCAATGCTCTATCCATTTCACGTTTTGCTTCTTTTGCTTTTAAGGCATGGCGCTTGTCGTAATCTTTCTTACCTTTCGCTAGCCCTAATAACATTTTACAGTAACCATTCTTAATATATAACTTCAGTGGTACTAATGCATAACCTTGTTCACGTGTTTGTCCAAATAGTTTATCGATTTGTTTACGTTTCATGAGTAATTTACGTGTTCTGAGTGGATCATGATTAAAACGATTGCCTTCTTCATATGGCGCAATATGCATGTTGTAGACATATAATTCACCTTTATGTACACGTGCATATGAATCTTTTAAGTTCGCGCTACCACGACGGATTGACTTTATTTCTGTCCCTTGCAGTACAATTCCCGCTTCAAATGTTTCTTCAATCGTATAATCATGACTTGCTTTTCTATTTTGTGCTAATGTTTTTCCGTCACCTTTTGGCATGACTTCACCTCTATTTCTTTTTACCGCGTCCTGCATTTTTCACAGCTTTTGATTTGTAAAAGGGTTTCTTCCCACCATTTTTCTTCGCTTTTTTACTGAACTTATCTCCGGCTGCTTTGCCACGGCCTTTTTTACGTGGCTTTTGATGATGATTACCGCCACCACTTTTTCGTTCAGCTTTAATTTTGACTTCTCTTATTTTGCTTTCGATTTTCGCCATATCCATCCCGACAATTGCAAAATCAATCATACGTTCATCAACATTGACATTCACAACTTTCACTCGAACTTTCTGGCCGATTTTGAATACTTTACCGTGTCGTTCGCCTATCATCGCCATATGTCGTTCATCAAAGTGATAATAGTCATCTGTCATATTTGAATTATGAACCATACCTTCAATCGTATTCTCTAACTCAACAAACATACCAAAATTCGCCACAGAACTAATGATACCATCAAACTCTTCACCTAAATGTTGAATCATATATTCTGCTTTTTTCAAATCATCCGTATCACGTTCAGCATCGATCGCTCGTCTCTCACGCTTAGACGTGTGTTCACCGATATCAACTAAACGTTCTTCCCAGATTTCTTTTTGTTCCTCATTCATTGATTGTTCAATTAAATATTTACGGATTAATCGATGCACGATTAAATCAGGATATCGTCGGATTGGCGAAGTAAAATGTGTATAATATTCAGCTGACAATCCAAAGTGACCTAAGTTCTGCTCTGAATATTTCGCCTGTTGCATCGAACGTAACATCAATGTTGAAATCACTAGTTCTTCAGGTTTATCTTTGATTTCTTTACCAATATTCTGTAATGTCTTCGGATGTATATGCTCTGTTCCACCTTTAATAATTAAACCAAAGTTCGTAATAAATTCAAAGAAACGCTTTAAACGATCCGCTTTCGGTTCTTCATGTATACGATAGAGGAATGGTACTTTTAATTTCGCAAAGTGTTCTGCAACGGTTTCATTTGCCATTAACATAAACGACTCAATTAATCGTTCACCCGTACCACGTTCACGAATCACAACTTCTTTTGGAACACCCACTTCATCTACTAATATCTTCGCTTCTTTTAAGTCGAAGTCAATTTCTCCACGTTTAACACGCATTTGTTTTAAAATATCTGCTAAGTCTTTTGCGTGTATCAACATTTCATGGACATGTTTGTATTCATGAATTAATATCTCATCGTTATTTTCAAATATTTGATTCACTGCATCATATGTCATTCGTTCGTTAGAGTTGATTACACTTTGATAAATTGAATGATTGACAACATGTCCATTTTGATTGATTTCCATTTCACAACTTAACGTTAATCGGTCAACTTTCGGGTTTAAAGAACAAATACCATTACTTAAGCGGTGCGGTATCATCGGAATCACACGGTCTACTAAATATACACTTGTTCCACGTTCAAATGCATCAGCATCAAGCATTGAACCTTCAGTAACATAATGACTGACATCCGCAATCGATACGATTAAGTTATAATTACCGTTATCCAGCTTCTCTACACTAATCGCATCATCTAAGTCTTTCGCATCAGCACCGTCAATCGTAATCGTTAATACATCACGTAAGTCAACACGGTTTTTATAGTCTTTATCATCAATTTCATCTGGAACGTTATTGGCTTCTTCAATCGTTGCAGGGCTAAAATCAATGTTAATCCCGTGATTATAAATAATGGATAATATATCTACACCCGGATCATTTTTATGGCCAAGTATCGCTTTTACCATTCCTTCCGGATTATTCGTACCATCTGCATATTGCGTAAGTTCTACTAAAACTTTATGCCCTTCAACTGCACCTAAGTTTTTCCCTTTAGGAATAAAGATATCCTGTGTAATACGTTTATCGTCGGGGAGCACAAAGCCAAAGTGTCTTGCTTCTGTATATGTCCCGACTACTTGCGTAATCGCTCGCTTTTCGATTGCCTTAACTTCCCCTTCATTGCGACCATCACTTGCTTTAGATACACTTACAAGTACTGTATCCCCATCCATTGCTCGATTAATTTTATTGGGTGGGATAAAAACGTCTTCTATCGTTTCATTTTCAGGTCGAACAAATGCAAATCCTTTTTTATGTTGACTCAAAGTACCTCGTACTACATCACCAGGACTGCCAGGAATAAAATATTTATCACTTTTCGTTCGTTGAATTTTACCTGTCTGCTCTAATGCGACCAATGTTTTCACTAGTCCTGTAAAGGCATCTGCATCTTTTAAACCAAGATGTGTTTCTAGGTCTTCCACCGTAATTGCATTTCCTTTTAATGACTGTAAATATGCAATAACTTCTTCTTCAAATAGATGCATATGTATTGCCTCCTTTTTAATTTGACCATTCCAGTGTTTCCAAAAATGCTAAAAAGTCATTAAACAACGCTTCTTTTTCAACATCAATGGTTACGACGTGTCCACTTTTTTCATACCAGTGAATCTCTTTATCATCACTTTCTGATTCATTATATATAATATTCGCTGATTCAATATCAATCATCGTGTCTAATCGACCTTGTGCAACAAATAATGGCGCATACACATTACCTAATGTCGGTCTGATTTCTGCTAACGTTGATTGTAATTCTTCAAGCATTGAAGTTGGATGAAATGCCTGCATTTCCTGTTCAATTTTTTCAGGCGACTTTCCTTCGCGTTTTTTGAACTCACGTGCATATGCTAATACGCCGTCGAACATCGCGCCTGTTGTTTTAATATGCATAGGTGAACAGAAAGTACCTACACCAAGTACATCTCTATATTGGCTTAATTTTAAGCTAAACACACCACCAAGTGATACACCCGCTACTGCAATTTCATCATAACCTTTAGCTTTAAGGAAATCATAAGCTTCTACTACCTGACTCCACCATACATGGGGACTAGAAGCGAGTAACTCTTCTGGCGGTACACCATGCCCTTCATAATGTGGTGCATAACATGTATAACCTTGCTTTTGAAGGAAACGTCCAAGTTGACGCACATCAGAAGAATTCCCTGTAAACCCATGTAATAATAGTACTGCTCTATTGCCTTCTTCAAAAAAGAATGGTTTTGGTAATTGTATTTTCATTCGTCATTACTCCTTCGTATATGTATATTGTATGTGTTTTATCACAAAATTAAAAACAAAAAAGTCCGAACAAAGTGTCCGGACCCTTTATTAAATACCAAAATAACCGATTGCAATTGTAATTAAGAAAAGTAAAACAGACGCAACTATAGTAATTCTATTTAAAATTAGTTCAACACCACGTTGTTTTTGTTTTCCAAATAATTGTTCAGCGCCACCACTAATTGCACCTGATAAACCATTGCTCTTACCTTCTTGTAATAATACAACAGTGATCAGTACAAGACAATCAATAATCAGTAATACTGTAAGTAAAGTACTCATTGATAGTCCTCCTCAATTTCTAATAACTCATATAATATTAACACAAATATAGGTAAAAAGAAACATAAAGAAAAGGAACGTCGTCACGTTCCTTTTCTCTTGTATAGACTAATTAAGTTAATTATTTTTTGATGTTATAGAAAGAATTTAAACCTTCAAATTTAGCTGTTTCAAATAATTCATCTTCGATACGTAATAATTGGTTGTATTTCGCAATACGGTCAGTACGTGATAATGAACCTGTTTTGATTTGACCAGCGTTTGTTGCAACTGCAATATCAGCAATTGTTGTATCTTCTGTTTCACCAGAACGGTGAGAAACAACTGCAGTATATCCTGCTTTTTGAGCCATTTCAATTGCTTCAAATGTTTCAGTTAATGTTCCAATTTGGTTAACTTTGATTAAGATTGAGTTACCAACGCCTTCTTTAATACCACGTTCTAAAATTTTAGTGTTTGTAACGAATAGGTCGTCTCCGACTAATTGAACTTTATCACCAATACGCTCTGTTAATGCTTTCCAGCCTTCCCAATCGTTTTCATCCATACCGTCTTCGATAGAAATGATTGGATATTTGTTAACTAATTCTTCTAAATAATCTACTTGTTCTTCAGACGTACGTTTTGCACCTTTTTCACCTTCGAATTTAGTGTAGTCATATACGCCACCTTCGTAGAATTCAGATGAAGCACAGTCAAATCCTAAGAATACATCTTTACCTGGTTCAAGACCCGCAGCTTTGATTGCTTCTAAGATTGTCTCAACAGCATCTTCAGTACCTTCGAATGTAGGCGCGAAACCACCTTCATCACCTACTGCTGTTACTAATCCGCGTGATTTTAAAATCTTAGCTAAGTTGTGGAAGATTTCAGCACCCCAACGTAAAGCTTCTTTAAAGTTTGGTGCACCAACTGGTAATACCATGAACTCCTGGAATGCGATAGGTGCATCTGAGTGTGAACCACCGTTAACGATATTCATCATAGGTACTGGTAATTGTGTACCGTTAAATCCACCTAAATATTTGTATAAAGGCATACCTAAATATTCAGCAGCAGCACGAGCTACAGCGATAGAAACACCTAAAATAGCATTGGCACCTAATTTACCTTTGTTGTCTGTACCATCTAATGCAATCATCATTTTATCAATTGAAACTTGATCTAATACAGAGAAGTCACCTTCAATAATTTCTGGTGCAATAATTTCGTTGACATTCTCAACCGCTTTTAAAACACCTTTACCTAAATAACGTGATTTATCTCCATCACGTAATTCAACTGCTTCATGTTCACCAGTAGAAGCACCAGATGGTACTAAAGCACGACCTAATGCGCCACTTTCAGTAAATACTTCAACCTCAATTGTTGGGTTACCTCTTGAATCTAGTACTTCGCGTGCATAAACATCTGTAATAATTGGCATGTGTAAAACTCCTTTGTATTGTTTTATTTTCAATTTAATTATTCACGATTTAATCGAAATAATCAATTAAATAAATTAATTTTAGTAATACTATTTATTCTAATATGAATTATTTCTGAATTAATGATTCTCCAGTCATTTCAACTGGCTTTTCAACGCCTAGTAAATCTATTAACGTTGGTGATAAGTCTGCTAATCGACCACCACTGCGTAATGTTACGCCTTCACGTGTTACAATCACTGGAACTGGATTTGTTGTATGTGCTGTCATCGGATGACCATCGATTGTTAATACTTCATCTGAATTACCATGGTCAGCAGTGATGACAGCTGTTCCACCCATTTCTAAAATTTTATCTACTACTGCACCTAAACATTCATCTACTGCTTCGATTGCTTTAATGGTTGGCTCCAGCATACCAGAATGACCTACCATATCAGGGTTAGCAAAGTTTAATAAAACTAAGTCTAAATCACCTTTATCAAGTTCAGCAAGTAATGCATCACGCACTTCATAGGCACTCATTTCAGGCTTTAAGTCATATGTTGCAACTTTTGGTGAATCAATTAATACACGACGTTCTCCATCGAATTCTTCATTTCGGCCACCACTCATGAAATACGTTACGTGTGGATACTTCTCTGTTTCAGCAATACGTAATTGTTTTAAACCATTTTTACTTGCTACTTCACCAATCGTATTCACTAAATCCTCTTTAACGAACACAACATCTGCTTTGACTTGATCATTATATTTTGTAAATGTAACGAACTTGATACCAATTAAACGTTTATCCATTTTAAAGCCATCAAATTCTTCATTGGTATATACTTCAGATAATTGAGCAGCTCGGTCCGGACGGAAATTGAAGAAAATCATCGCATCACCATCATTAACGCCTGTGTTTTCAGAACCAGCTTCATTGTCTTTTACAACAAATGGCACAACGAATTCATCATTTACGCCCTCAGCATAACTTGCTTCAATACCTTCTTTAGCGGTCTTGTATTCGACACCTTTTCCATAAGTCATCGCATCATATGCTAATTGTTCACGGTCCCAGCGTTTATCTCTATCCATTGCATAATATCTACCTGAGACTGATGCAAATTGACCGACACCTATTGCTTTAAACTGACGTTCTGTTTCTTCAACGAATTGTAATGCTGTTTGTTGACCCACGTCACGTCCATCTAAAAAGGCATGCACATAAACTTTTTCAACACCTTGATCTTTAGCAAGTTTTAATAATGCAAATAAGTGTTCATAATGACTGTGAACACCACCATCTGACAGTAATCCCATCAGATGTAATGCTGAATCATGTTCTTTTACATGCTTCATTGCATTAAGTAAAACATCATTTGTAAAAAAGTCACCATCTTGAATCGATTTATTAATACGTGTAAGGGATTGATAAACAATACGTCCTGCACCGATATTTAAGTGACCTACTTCAGAGTTACCCATTTGTCCTTCTGGTAATCCAACATCGAGCCCACAAGCTTTTAATTGCTCATGGGGATATTGGTTGTAATAACGATCAAAATTAGGTTTATTTGCTTGTGCGACTGCATTACCGAATGTTTCTTTTCGACAAGCAAATCCATCTAAAATGATTAATGCTGTTGGGCTTTTCATTAATTAGCACCTTCTAACAATTTTACGAATGAATCAACTTCTAAAGAAGCGCCACCGACTAATGCACCATCGATGTTTTCATTTGCCATATATTCTTTAATGTTTTCAGGTTTAACTGAACCACCATATTGAATACGAACCGCTTGAGCTACTTCTGTATTAAATTCTTGTTCTACAACTGAACGTACAAATTTGCAAGAAGACTCAGCATCTTCACTTGTCGCAGACTTACCTGTACCGATTGCCCAGATTGGTTCATAAGCAATCACTGCAGATTTTGCTTGTTCTTCTGTGAATCCTTTTAAAGCATTTTTTACTTGCGATCCTACACGTGTTTCAAATTGACCTGATTCACGTTCTTCATCTGTTTCACCACAACAAATGATCGGTGTCATACCATGTTTAAATACTGCTAATGCTTTTTTGTTCACATCTTCATCTGTTTCACCAAAATATTCACGACGTTCTGAGTGACCTAAAACAACGTATTTAACACCTAAGTCTTTTAGTGCAGCAGGTGAAGTTTCACCTGTAAACGCACCATTATCTTCGAAATAACAGTTTTGAGCACCAATATTTAAAGCTTCCACATTTGCACTTACTAAAGCATCTAATTGGATTGCTGGTGCACAGATTACTGCATCAACACTTTCTGTACTTGGTAATGCGGGTAATTTTGTAACAAAATCTTTTGCTTCTTTTACAGTTTTGTTCATTTTCCAGTTACCTGCAATAATTGGTTTTCTCATATTAACATCCACCTTTTTATTTTTCAGAAATTGATTTAATTCCTGGTAATTCTTTACCTTCTAAATATTCTAATGAAGCGCCACCACCAGTAGAAATATGTGTGAATTTATCAGCAAAACCTAAATCTTGAGCTGCTGCTGCTGAATCGCCACCACCAATAATTGTTGTCGCACCTTCCAGATGAGCGATTGCTTCACAAACACCAATAGTTCCTTTAGCAAAATTACTCATTTCAAATACACCCATAGGTCCATTCCATACAACTGTTTTAGCACGTTCTAATTCTTTCTTAAATAGTGCTATAGTTTCTGGTCCAATATCTAATGATTGTAAATCTTGAGGTATTGCATCAACAGATACCGTTGAAATTTCACCATCATTCGAGAATTCTTTAGTTACGACACCGTCTACTGGTAAAATAATTTTTCCAGCACCGCGTTCTAATAAATCATTTGCTAATTCAATTTTATCTTCTTCTAATAATGATTGACCAATTTCTTTACCTTGGGCTTTTAAGAATGTATATGCCATTCCGCCACCGATTAATACTTTATCTGCTACTTTTAATAAGTTTTCAATAACACCAATTTTATCCGAAACTTTAGCGCCACCTAAAATTGCTACAAATGGACGTTCTGGGTTTTCTACAACACCACCAATGAACTTAATCTCTTTTTCCATTAAGAAACCAGCTGCAGTTTCTAAGTGTGTTGCTACACCAACGTTTGAAGCATGCTCACGGTGTGCTGTACCAAATGCGTCATTTACAAACACTTCCCCTAAAGATGCCCAGTACTTACCTAATTCAGGATCATTTTTACTTTCTTTTTTACCATCTAAATCTTCAAAACGTGTATTTTCAAATAATAATACATCTCCAGCATTTAATGCATCGATCGCTGATTCTAATGCTTCACCACGCGTTTCTGGCACGAATTTAACTTCTTTACCAAGTAATTCAGTTAATCGTGTTGCTACTGGTTGTAATGATAACTTCGCTTTATCCTCTTCTGTTTTTACTTTTCCAAGATGAGAGAATAAAATAACTTTTCCACCTTGCTCTAAAATATATTTAATAGTAGGTAATGCTTCTACAATACGATTGTCATTCGTAATCGCACCATCTTTCATCGGCACGTTGAAATCCGCACGTACTAAAACCTTTTTATCTTTTAAGTCTAAATCTGAAACAATTTTTTTAACCATCTTTGTGGCCTCCTATAAAATATTAGTCGTACGATGTATATTATATCAATGAACCCTTTATATTAAAATAAGCGAGAGAAGCGTAATCTTCTCCCGCTTACGCGTGTTAATATTCTTATTTAGCTTGAGCTTGTTCAGCTAAGTATTCTAAAGTACGTACTAATTGAGCAGTATAACTCATTTCATTATCATACCATGCAACAGTTTTAACCATTTGATGTTCACCAACAGTCATAACACGAGTTTGTGTTGCATCGAATAATGAACCGTAAGTGATACCGATGATATCAGAAGATACGATTTCATCTTCAGTGTAACCAAATGATTCGTTTGAAGCAGCTTTCATAGCAGCGTTAACTTCTTCTACAGTTACTTCTTTTTCTAGGATTGTTGTTAACTCAGTAACAGAACCAGTTGGAACTGGTACACGTTGAGCAGATCCATCTAATTTCCCTTTTAATTCAGGAATAACTAAACCGATAGCTTTTGCAGCACCTGTTGAGTTAGGTACGATGTTGTTTGCTGCAGCACGTGCACGACGGAAGTCACCCTTAGCATGTGGTGCATCTAATGTGTTTTGGTCACCTGTGAATGCGTGAACTGTCATCATTAAACCTTCAATGATACCAAATTCGTCATTTAATACTTTAGCCATTGGAGCTAAACAGTTTGTAGTACATGAAGCACCAGAAACGATTTCTTCAGTACCATCTAATACATCATGGTTAACGTTGTATACTACAGTTTTTAAATCACCTTTTGCCGGTGCTGAAATTAATACTTTTTTAGCTCCAGCTTCAATATGTGCTTGTGCTTTTTCTTTGTCTGTAAAGAAACCAGTACATTCTAAAACTACATCGATTCCTAATTCTTTCCAAGGTAATTCAGCTGGGTTAGGATTTTCGAATGATTTGATTTCACGACCATTAACTCGGAAACCACCTTCAATTACTTCAACCTCTTCTTTAAAACGACCTTGCGTTGTATCATATTTTAATAAATGTGCTAACATTTTATCGTCAGTTAAATCGTTTACCGCAACTACATCGATACCTTCTACTTCTTGTAATCTTCTGAATGCTAAACGTCCAATTCTTCCGAAACCGTTAATTGCTACTTTTACTGCCATGATAAATGGCCTCCTTTATATATCTTATATATTTTATTAGGGTTAACCCTAAGTAAATCCAAATTCAAATCGATTGTTTACACAATATGTGTTGATTCACGCATTAATTTACGTAATACAACAACATCTTTATTATAACAACATTTCTCTTTAAAACAAAAATATTACTCATATAACTAAATTTATATTCCGCTTACACGTAGTTACGTTATAAAATCGGCATGGTTTGTTGCTTAATTTGCTGTACTAACCAATGTGCTACAGCTGAATCAATAATTAAGATGGTATGCTTCGGTGCAACTTTTAAATAACTTTCAATTGCAAGTTGTTTCGTGCTGCCTCCAGCGACTGCTATGATTTGCATTGATTCATTTAAATCTTCCAATTGAATACCTACTGTTCTAACTTTATGAACAACCTCACCTGATGCATTAAAATAATAACCAAATGCTTCTGCAACAGCATGTTTTTCATTTAAAGTATGAACATCATCCAAAGAAGATTGTCTGCGTTTTGCCATTTTCATTGCATCACCGATACCATGAATCAGCACATCTGCATTTTTAATATGGTCTAGTACGCGTTTAACTGAAGGTTCATTGACTAATGTATTATATGCTTCAACACTCACTTGATCAGGGACATATAATACTTCAAACTGACACTTCCCATGGTCTGCCATCTGCTGAACAATCGCATTGGCTTGAAAAGATAGGTCTTCACCTAAACCTCCACGTGCTGGTGTAAATGTAACGTGTTTATTTAATGGCTTCAGTTGATTCGCCACACTTAACATCGTTGAACCACCTGTAACAGATACAATGTCATTATCAGATACAATTCTTTGCAAAACATTACTTGCCGCTTCACCCAATCGATTCTTAACAATTTCATCTGTATCTTCATTGCCATTTACAACAATCACTTCATTTAAACCATAATGCAGTTTAATTTGTTGAGATAAATTTTCAAGCGCCGCATAACCTTCCATTAAAGGTCTAAGCTTAGCAATTAAATCTATCCCCTCATCTGTTATCGTCATACCTTTTGATGATATGTTAACTAAGCCTTGAGCTTTCAACAAATCAATTTCAGTACGCAATACTCTTTCAGTAATCATCAATATATCACTTAAAGATCTGCGACCAATCGGTTGATGAAGATGAATCGTATCGAGTATTAAATATCTCCGATACATCTTTTCAATTAAATCGGGAATCAGAAGTTGTTGAACCTGTAATAATTGATTCATATGACTCCTCCTTTAATTGATAACTTAAGGTGGACTTATTACGACCCACACGGGTCAAAAACCAACTTACGTTACAAAGCAATCATAACAAGCATTTAGAAGTTTTGCAAGTAGTAAGAATAATTAAAAACGTTTACATTTATATTTTTTTATAAATAATTTTTTCAACTCATATAATCAATAATTGTGATAAAGTCTATTTGACCTTCCTGAACAACGATGTGTGCTACAGGATCATATAATACGGGTACCCTCAAACAATACATTTCATGCAGCGCATCATCATTTTGAATATTAATCTCTTCAATATCAAAATGTACATCGTCCTGTGCTAACTTGATTTGAATCTTGGCTTCCTCGCATAGACCACAGTTTTGTTGTGTATATAGATATAATTTTTTCATTATAAGACTCCTTTGTTATTTTTAATTCTATACGATTCATGAATAGGTTAAAAAGATTAGATATCATCTATTCGATATTAACAAATGCCATAATATTTAATACATCGCGCTATCAATATATACTAACTACTATTATAATAGTATTCATAATGGTAGAGAAATCATTCCATATCAGTTTAAATCTTTGACTATATTTGACTTTATAGTGTATATTATTTTTAACAGAAAATAAGGAGGCAATCAATTATGAATTTAATTCCAACAGTTATCGAATCAACGAATCGTGGTGAGCGCGCATATGATATTTATTCACGCTTACTTAAAGATAGAATCATTATGTTAGGATCAGCAATTGATGATAATGTAGCAAACTCAATCGTATCGCAACTTTTATTTTTACAAGCGCAAGATGCTGAAAAAGATATCTATCTGTATATTAATTCACCAGGGGGTAGCGTGACTGCAGGTATGGCAATTTATGATACGATGCAACACATTAAACCTGATGTTCAAACAATCTGTATCGGTATGGCAGCTTCTATGGGCTCTTTCTTACTCGCTGCAGGTGCTAAGGGTAAACGTTTCGCATTACCGAATGCTGAAGTAATGATTCACCAGCCATTAGGTGGTGCACAGGGTCAAGCTACTGAAATCGAAATTGCAGCGCGTCATATCTTAAAAACGCGTGAAAAATTAAACCGTATTCTTTCTGAACGTACAGGTCAACCTATCGAGAAAATTGAAAAAGATACTGACCGTGATAATTTCTTATCTGCTGACGAAGCGAAAGAATATGGATTAATTGATGAAGTAATGCATCCAATTGAATCAAATAAATAATTTTTAAAGGTAGCACATCTTTTGCGCGTGCTGCCTTTTTTATTTACATAATTGTATTAATATTTTTACAAACTATTTACATTCTACTCACATAAAATTTATAATCCATTGCTATATTTGAAGTATCAAATATTAGGAGGATTCAATCCAATGGTAAATTTCAAGTCAATTGCAGCATCAACTTTAATTGCAACAACTTTAGCATCAACAGTTGTACCTTTTAATGCACCGACTGCTGAAGCAGCTGGCGCTAAAAAAGTAACATGCTCTAAAAAACCGAAAAATGTTATCTTAATGATCGGTGATGGTATGGGTATTTCTCAACTTGGTGCTTATCGTTACTACAAAGATGATGAAACTAAACCAGGTTTAGATAGAATTTTCTTTGATCAATATTTAGTTGGTTCTCAATTAACAATCAGTGACGATTTAAAATCAAACATTACTGACTCTGGTGCAGCTGGTACTGCATTAGCAACAGGTGTAAGAACATATAATGGTGCAATCTCTGTTGATAAAAACAAAAAGCCAGTAGAAACAGTGCTTGAAGCATACAAAAAAGCAGGACGTTCAACTGGTTTAGTAGCGACAAGTGAATTAACACATGCTACGCCAGCAGTATTTGCTGCACATAATGAATCGCGTAAGAACGAAATGGATATCGCCAAACAAATGACGCGTACAGTTAAAGTCGGGAAATATAAACGTCCTATCGTTGATGTAATGCTTGGTGGTGGTGTTGATTTCTTCAAACAAAAAGATGAAAGTGGAAAAATTAAATTAGACTTAGTTAAGAAATTACAAAAAACATCTGGTTTTAGATATGTAACAACACGTAATGCAATGTTAAAAGAACAAAATTCAAAAGCAACACGTATGATTGGTTTATTTGCTCCTTCTGCGATGAGCAAAGATATCGACAAAACTGCGAAAGAACCATCATTAAAAGAAATGACAGATACAGCAATCAAAAAATTATCTAAAAATAAAAAAGGTTTCTTCTTAATGGTAGAAGGTTCACAACCTGACTGGTCTGGTCATGCAAATGATTTAACAGGTATGATGAGTGAAATTGCTGCATTTGATAAAGCTTATCAATCTGCTGTTAAATTCGCTAAGAAAGATTGTAATACATTAGTGATCGCTTTAGCTGACCATGCAACAGGTGGTTTATCTGTAGGTACAGGTGACAAATATGAATTCCACCCTAAAGTTGTTAAGAACATGAATATGACGCATGAAGGATTAACTGCTAAGTTAATCAAAGATGGTGCTGATATTGAAAAATTAATCAACGACAACATCAAATTTACAGATTTAACTACTGAAGAGCGCCAAGCTGTTGTTGATGCTGCAAAAGCTAAAGATGAAGATGCAACATTACGTGCAATCAATAAAATCGTTGATGTTCGTGCGAATGCAGCATGGGGTTCATTAGTGCATACTGGAGAAGAAGTTCATGTATATGCATACGGTCCTGGTAAAGAAAAATTCTTAGGTGTTCAACACAACATCCAAAATGCAACAAATATTAAATCATTCTTAAAAAAATAATTATAGAAAAGAGGGTAAGGTATTGATTATACTTACCCTCTTCTTATGACGAATTGTAGTGTACTAGAGGTCTTTACGACAAAAACCGAACGAAACTAATAAATCACACTTTGATTTATAGTTTTCGTTCGGTTTTTTTGATTAGAACACGTAATCCCCGCCTCTTTCCTTTAGGCAGAACATTTCTAAGTGGATCTGTTTATTTTTTCAATTCTATGTGTTCTCCGGCTCGGAGTTTTTCTGCAATTTCATCAAGTTTACGTAAGCGATGATTGACCCCTGACTTAGAAATAACTCCCGTGGATACCATTTCTCCTAGTTCTTTAAGTGATATATCCTGATGTAATACACGTAAGCGCGCTATCTCTCTTAAGCGCTCAGGTAATTCTTCAATACCGATTTCCTGATCGATTAATTTAATGTTTTCGACCTGACGCATCGCTGCGCTGATTGTCTTATTTAAATTGGCAGTTTCACAATTGACGAGTCGATTCACTGAATTACGCATATCGCGAACAATGCGTACATCTTCAAATTTAAGAAGCGCCTGATAACCACCAATAATACTTAGAAAGTCAGAGATTTTCTCCGCTTCTTTCAAATAGGAGATATACCCTTTTTTGCGTTCTAATGTCTTAGCATTTAATTCATATTCATTCATCAGTGCTGTCAATCCTCGTGAATGACTCTCATATAATGAAAAGATTTCTAAATGATAAGATGACGTCTCTGGATTATTTACTGAACCACCCGCAAGAAATGCACCTCTTAAATAACTACGTTTACAGCATTCATCATAAAAAAGTGAATCATCAACAATCTGCTTAAATTCGCCATTCGTCAATATCTTTAACTCATCTAGTATTTCTTTAGTTTTCATTTTAATACGACAAATATATACATTGTTCTTTTTTAATTTCATTTTTTTTCGAACTAATAGCTCTATATCGACGCCGAAGATCTTTTTAGTTAAACTATAGACGCGTCGTGCAATCGCAGCATTTTCTGATTGAACGTTAATGACCCACTGCATATTTTGTATACTGAGATTACCATTCATTCTAATTAGCGCTGCTAATTCAGCCTTACTACAACACATATCTGTTTCAATACGTGTTAATTCATTTTTCATTTCTGAGGCAAACGACACTTTACTCGCCTTCTTTCTGGTTAAACTCAATCGTGCTGATTTCACTTAATGCTAATTCATATATCATATCAGCGAGTATTTCATTATTATGACGGACGATACCATCTAAATTAATATCAACAAGTTCACTATCTGTAATTAGTTCAATCCCCATATTTCTGATACGTTCCTCATCACAATGCACAAAGGTTGAACGATTTCTGACATAGTTCTCGTGGATTTTACCAGGGAATTCTGCATCATTTGCAATGACAAATTGTATAAATGGTGTGCCAACATGTTTATGAATCGCTTCGATGTGATCTGCTACAGTATACTCAATTGTCTCACCGCGCTGTGTCATGATGTTTGATACATACAGTTTTTTCGCTTCACTTTTCACCACTGCTTCTGCTAATTCCTCAAGCACTAAATTAGGAATGATACTTGTATATAAACTGCCTGGCCCCATCACAATTAAGTCCGATTCAAGCAATGCTTCCACTGCTTCTGCCATGGGTTTAATATGCGATGGTGTTAGAAATACATGATCTATTTTCTTATCTTTAAGTGGTATTAATGATTCGCCAACAACGACATCACCATCAGTCATCACCGCGTTTAAAATAGGACTTGTATTGGTTGAAGGAATGACAGTCCCTTTCACATTTAAAATTTTACTTAATTCTTTAACCGCATGACCAAAATCGCTTGTGACTTCTGTCATTGCTGCTAACATTAAATTGCCAACTGGATGACCACCAAGTGTCTCGTCTTTAAAACGATATTGAAATAGCTTCTCAAGCATCGGTTCAACATCACTTAATGCAGCTAAGACATTGCGAATATCACCTGGTGCTGGAATATCCATGACATCACGGATCTTTCCAGTACTGCCCCCATCATCTGCTACTGTTACGATTGCCGTTATTTCTACAGGATAATGCTTTAAACCTCTCGCCATTACGGATAATCCTGTACCCCCGCCAATCAAACAAATTTTAAGCCTTCTCATCAATAATGCCTTCGATTAATGCGTCTCTATGGCGAGTATTTAAGTCAAAATCAAAGAAATCCTTTAGTTCTGTACTAATGCGTTCAGCAAGTGCAACAGATCGATGCTGTCCACCTGTACAGCCTATCGCAATAACGACTTGTGATTTTCCTTCACGCATATAGCCTGGAATAACAAATTTCAACAAATCTATCAGTTTCGTATAAAAGATTTCAGTTTCTTTCCATTTCATCACATAATCATATACACGACCATCCATACCGGTTAATGGACGAAGTGATTCAATATAGTATGGATTCGGTAAAAAACGCACATCAAAAACAATATCCGCATCAATTGGGATACCATGCTTAAAGCCAAAACTCATCACGTTAATTGAAAAGATATTATCTTTACCAGATCCAAATAATTCAATGACCTTATATCTCAATTCTTTAGGTTTAAATTCCGTGGAATCAATAATGTGTGTTGCTACACCACGAAGATCAGCGAGCAATTTTCTTTCTTCATTGATTGCTTCAAGTGGCGTACCACCTGCAGCAATTGGATGCGTTCTACGCGTTGCTTTATAGCGGGATACAAGAACATTGTCTTGTGCTTCAATAAATAACACTTGTACGAGTATGTCTGTTAAATTCGTAATATTTTGTAATTCATCGCGCAAATTATCAAAGAAGTCTTTACTACGCAAATCAACACCAATGGCAACACGTGACAATGACTGATTATTATCCTGCATTAATTCCACAAATTTCTGTAAAAGAATCGGTGGTAAATTATCAACACAGAAGTATCCTAAGTCTTCCAGACACTGTATTGCAACGGATTTACCCGCACCACTCATCCCTGTAACTATGACAAGTTTTTTGAAACTTTCCTCACTGTTCATCGGTATCCTCCTCTAGATGCTATTAGTTCTATCATACATGAATTCATAAAAATAGACACGCGAATGCGTATCTATTTTAAATAAATGTTATTAATCATTTAATGCTTCAATATAATGTTGGGCATTTTGTGCAGCAATACTGCCATCACCTGTTGCCGTTACGATTTGGCGTAATTTCTTAACACGTACATCACCAGCTGCATATATACCTGGGATACTTGTTTCCATTTCATCGTTCGTAATGATGTAGCCCGCTTCATCTGTAATGCCTAAATCAAGGAAAGGCTTAGTCAAAGGTTGCATACCGATGTAAACAAAAACGCCATCTGTTTCAACTGTAGACTCATTACCTTCGTTGTCTACTAAAGTCACTGAACTTACTTTATTATCTCCATTAATTGATTTTAAGGTTGAGTTCCAGATGAAATCTACTTTTTCATTTTTAAATGCTCTATCCTGTAGAATCTTTTGTGCTCTTAATTGATCACGTCGATGCACAATTGTCACTTTATCAGCGAATTTAGTTAAATAAACGCCTTCTTCAACAGCTGAGTCTCCACCGCCAATAACGATTAAGTTCTTTTGTTTAAAAAATGCACCATCACAAACCGCACAATAAGATACACCGCGACCACCTAATTCTTGTTCACCTGGCACACCGATTTTCTTATATTCTGCACCTGTCGCAATAATTAAAGCTTTCGCTTTTAACTGTTTGTCACCTAGGTCGACAATTTTCATATCGCCTTCGACTTTTACAGATTTAATATCGCCGTAAGTATACTGTGCGCCAAACTTTTGCGCATGGTTAAACATTTTCGTTGATAAATCAGGTCCAGTAATAACATCGAAACCTGGGAAGTTCTCAACATCGGCTGTATTTGCCATCTGACCACCCGGCATACCACGCTCAACCATAATTGTTGATAAATTTGCACGTGATGCATACACAGCAGCGGTCATACCTGCAGGTCCTGCCCCAACGATTATTACATCATATTCTTTTATTTCAGTCATTAATTAACCCTCCATCATTTCATAATAGTAAATTCAATATACAATATATTTTGTAATTTAAATATTATTTTGCTTAAACAGATCATAAACTTTAACGAAGTGATAGCGTGATGTATTAAATTTTTCAATTACTTCACGCTTCGTAATCGCATCATTCGTAATACGCATATAAAGAAAATAACACACTGCAACATAAGCATTAATATTTTTTAAGTCTAATTGATTTGCAATTATCGCTTCTGCTTTATCAATCCAGTAATCAAATAGTTCGATATCATAACGTGCTTTATACAATAATTCAAAGCCTCTATGAATAAAGTCTAATTTAGTTAAATTGATATTATGAAATATATAAGATAAATATAATTTTTCAAAGTCGGGCATATTTTCAAGAATATCCCAGACTTTTGTATTAATAATTAATGCTTTATCTTCCATTTGTGAGATTAAGAAAATTCCAATTAAACGATGATTTCTGTCAGTATGCTCAATTAAAGGTAAAATTACTTCTCGCAAATATTTCTGTCCTTCTACAATTTGCCTTGGACTAACACCAGGTTCTGATACAATCTCACACAGTTTATCCCAGAACTGATCGGATTGATGTTGTTGTCCTAGAGCAAGACTGTTAAAACTTAGTGCATGATACATCTGACTGTTTAAGAACTTTCCCTTTTTGTATAAAGGTAATAATAAATCATGGGATGCTTCAAAATTATTAAGAAAGCTCAATGTAATACCGAGCTTAAATTTCTCATCATCATTGATTGGTACAATTTTCTTTAACCGCTTTAAATACACTTCAAATGGCGCGAGTTGCTTCGTATTATAAAGTAGCAGTGTATAATGACATAGCGCATGAATATCTGTCGGATTATCAGCAAGTAACTGTTCTAATAAAGTCGCACTTTCCTTATACTGACCTGTAAAAAGTAGTGTCATTGCTTTTAAATTGCGCATTTCAGGTCGTTGTTGTATGTCTACGGGTTGATCATTTATCCATTCTAATGCAAGTTCATAATGAAAGTTCTGAAAGAAGTATTGGAAAATATAATGTACAACAAAACTTTCACTTTCTTCTTCAACTTTAGCCTGATCATCATAATAGACTTCAAATAAAGTCTGTAATTCTTTAAGGTAATCTTCATCATCTGCCATAATACAATAATACATCCCAAATAGAAACGCTTTATTGGGGTCACGTCGTTTAACGTATAGCTGACTTAGTTCGTAAAACACATCTATACATTCAAAATCTGTACTTAAATATTTAATTAATGCGCGTTCTGCTTCATCATAACGACCAATACTTTGAAGACATTCTGAAAGGTGTTTACTTACCAGCCACTTGTTTTCTTTCTGTAGGGATTTAACATAAAATGAGATGGCTTCTTCATACAATTGCTGACTTTGCTTTTTTAATCCGATTTGATAAAACTCATCCTCATTATTCGGAAATTTAATTACTTTATCCATCCATCTCACCCCTTTAGTCATACTTTAATACTATTATACCTTATTTTTAATTTGCATTGGATTACCATAAGCAAAACTATTGTCAGGCACATCCTTTGAAACTAAAGTCATAGCGCCAATAACTGCATTATCACCGATTGTTATACCTGGAAGCACGATTGCACCAGCACCAATCAATACATTATTACCAATTTCAATTTTCCCTATACGATACTCATGAATTAAATATTCATGCGTTAAAAGCGTTGCATTATATCCGATAACACAATTATCACCAATCACTATGTGCTCCGGAAACATTAAATCCGGCATTGCTTTATAAGCAATAGAGGTATAGTTGCCTATGTTCATTTTTAAAAACTTACGATACATCCAACGTTTCATTTTAACAGACGGGCATATACGTCCTAGTTCAATGATGACAAAATTCTTTGCGACCTTAATGGGAGAAACTGTTTTGTACATATGCCACAGTGGATTACACCCCTCTGACTTAACGATTTGTGTTCTGCGCATCTCTTGAACTCCTCATCGGATAATTGATTGCTTTATACTGTGGTAATTGATATTTATAATGACGATATAACCAAATGAATAATGCAATTACAACAATCGCAATAGAAATCATTTGGGCCATTCGTAAATGTTCTGTAAGCATAAGACTGTCTGTACGCATTCCTTCAATAAAGAATCGGCCAATAGAATACCAAATCGCATAAGTTAGTAAAGTTTGACCGATTTTTAAATGTTTACGAAGTGTAAGCAGTAAAATAAAACCAATCAAATTCCACATCGATTCATAGAGGAACGTTGGATGGTAATAAACACCGTCGATATTCATATTATTAATGATAAATTCGGGAAGATGTAAATTCTCCAAAAAACTTCTTGATACTGCTCCACCATGCGCTTCCTGATTCATAAAGTTACCCCAGCGTCCAATCGCCTGACCAAGTATAATACTCGGTGCTGCTATGTCACCTAACTGAAAAAACGAAATTTGTTTTTTTCTTGTTAAATAGTAGGCCATTCCAAGTGCACCTATCAGACCACCATGTATTGCGATACCGCCATTCATAATCATAGGGATTTCTGATAAATGGTTTTTATAATAAGACCATTCAAACGCAACATAATAAATACGTGCACAGATAATCCCCGAAATCACTGAAGCAATGACGATATCAATCAATGTATTTTCATTGAAATTTTTCTTTTCAGTTTCTCTTTGCGCAAGTAAATAACCAATTAATATACCAAACGCAATAATAACACCGTACCATCTGACCTGGATTGGTCCTAACTCAAATGCAATTGGATTTAACGTCAGTAGCATCTTAAATCTCCTTTAATGATTGATTTTTTATTTGTGCATTTAATCGGTCATTAAAATCCTTAGCAGTATTCGTCCCCATTTTATTTAATCTATAGTTCATCGCAGCAACTTCAATAATAACTGCTAGATTTCGTCCTGGTCTTACTGGCACAGTTTTTTTAGTTATTTTAGAATCAAGTATCGTTAAGGTTTCTTCAATTAATCCGACGCGATCATAGACTTTATCTTTCGCCCAGAATTCTAAATTAACGTTAAGCATCAGACGTTTCTCTGGCAATACACTTCCTGCCCCAAAAAGCGTCATGACATTGATAATACCTAGACCACGAATTTCCAGTAAATGCTCAATTAATTTTGGCGCTTTACCCATCAATACATTCCTTGAAATTTCTTTGATTTCTACATTATCGTCTGCGACTAAACGATGGCCACGTTTGACGAGTTCAAGTGCTGTTTCACTTTTACCAACACCAGAATCGCCCGTAATTAATACGCCCACACCATAAACATCGACTAATACACCATGCAAACTTGTTTCAGGTGCAAGTTCTCGTTCTAAATATGAAGATATTTTATTAATTAAACTTGTCGTCACATCACTACTGCTAAGCAGTGGTGTCCCTTTACGATTACAAGCATCAATGAGTTCTTCAGGCGCTTTTATATCACGTGTTAATATAATACATGGTGTTTCTTTACGGCATAATTTTTGCATACGTTCTGCCCTGTCTTCTTTACTTAACGTTTCAAAAAAAGACATCTCTGTTGTGCCTAGCACCTGTATTCTGTCCGATGAATAATGTGAGAAAAAACCCGCCATTTCAAGGCCAGGTCTTGAAATATTCGTATTCATAATCGGGATTTCCATTGCGACATTACCGGCAATTATTTCTAAGTCAAATTTTTCAATGAGTTCAATGCTCGTTATCATGTTATACCTCCAGTATCCAATACTTTTATATTAAATAACTTTATTCAATAATACAATTTATAAAGTTAAAGAGACACCGACAAATTCATGTCAGTGTCTCGTTTTATCGTTCGATGTGACGCTTTAAATATCTACCGGTATATGAAGCTTCTTCTTCCATAATTTGCTCAGGTGTCCCAATAGCGATAATCTTACCACCGTTGTCTCCACCTTCAGGGCCTAAATCGATAATATGGTCCGCTGTTTTAATCACATCCAGATTATGTTCAATGATTAAAACTGTATCACCATTTTCGACTAATTTTTCAAGGACTTTTAATAAGCGGGCAATATCATCCACATGTAAACCTGTTGTTGGTTCATCTAAAATATATAATGTTTTCCCATTACTTCTGCGGTGTAATTCACTCGCTAATTTTACACGTTGCGCTTCTCCACCTGAAAGTGTTGTCGCTGGTTGTCCAAGTTTAATATATCCTAAACCTACGTCAACAATCGTTTTTAGTTTACGTTTAATTTTAGGAATATTTTCAAAGAAATAGTATGCATCCTCAACTGTCATATCTAAAATTTCAGCGATATTTTTATCTTTATAGGTTACTTCTAATGTCTCACGGTTATAACGTTTACCCTCACAAACTTCGCATGGCACATAGACATCTGGCAGAAAGTGCATTTCTATCTTGATAATACCGTCACCTCGACATGCTTCACAGCGCCCGCCTTTAACATTAAAGCTAAAGCGTCCTTTCTGATAACCTCGTAACTTAGCTTCGTTGGTTTGACTAAATACATCACGAATATCATCAAAGAGTCCAGTATATGTTGCAGGGTTAGAACGTGGCGTTCGGCCGATAGGAGACTGGTCTATATCGATAATTTTATCGATATGCTCAATACCTGTGACACGATCATGTGCTCCTGGCTTTGCTTTTGTCTTATATAGTTTTTGTGCAAGTGATTTGTATAAGACATCATTGACTAAACTACTCTTCCCAGATCCAGATACGCCTGTAACAAGTGTCATCATTCCTAAAGGAATATTGACCGACACCCCTTTTAAGTTATTACTTGTTGCGTTCTCAATCGTAATAAATCGGCCATCAGGTTTTCTTCTTGTTGCAGGCATTTCGATTTGTTTTTTTCCGCTTAAATATTGACCTGTTAAAGACTTCTTATTCTTCATAACTTGTAGTGGTGTCCCTTGCGCCACAACTTCTCCACCATGAACCCCGGCACCAGGTCCAATATCTATTAAATGGTCTGCTGCAAGCATTGTATCTTCATCATGTTCGACAACAATTAAAGTATTGCCCATATCGCGCATTGACTTTAATGTTTCAATTAAGCGATCATTATCCCTTTGATGCAATCCAATCGAAGGTTCATCCAGAACATACATCACACCCGTAAGTCTTGAACCTATTTGGGTTGCAAGGCGGATACGTTGTGCTTCACCACCTGATAATGTACCTGCAGCACGATTTAACGTTAAATACTCAAGGCCAACATTATTTAAAAATGACAAACGTTCTGTAATTTCTTTTAATATTAATTTTGAGATTTGCGCTTCTTTTTCAGTTAATTCAAGTTGCTGATAGTACTTTAATGCTTCCCCAATAGAAAATTCCACAACTTGACCAATATGAAGGCCTTTCACTTTCACACTCATTGCTTCTTTTGATAAACGATAGCCATGACACGTATGACACGCTTCATCTACCATATATTTACGCATTTGTTCACGCGTATACTCGGATGGACTTTCTTTATAGCGGCGTTCAATATTATTTACCACACCTTCATATTGCATTTTACGCTTTCTCGTCACACCATTATCCTGTTTAAATGTAAATTCAATTTCATCTGTATGACCATATAATATAATGTGCTGTTCTTCATCAGACAACTTTTCAAATGGCTTTTTCATACTAATTTCAAAATGTTTGCATGCCTGTTTTAATAATGTCGGATAATAATTAGAACTAATAGGTTCCCAAGGGACGATTGCGCCTTTTTCAAGTGTAAGTGTTCGATCAGGAATCACCAAATCAACATCAACAGACAATTTCGTCCCTAGACCATCACAATCTGGACATGCGCCAAATGGTGAATTAAAAGAAAACATACGTGGCTCTAGTTTATCTATTGAAAAGCCACAAATTGGACAGGCATGATTTTCTGAAAACTTAACTTGTTCCCCATCAATGACATCAATGACCACATTACCTTCAGCTAAGCGCAATGCGTTCTCTAAAGAATCAGCAAGACGTGCTTCGATACCTGGTTTTACAACGATTCTATCTACCACAACATCGATATCATGCTTTTGATTTTTATTTAATTCAATAGCTTCTGTCACATCATAGACTTCACCATCCACTTGAATACGTGCATAACCTTTTTTAGAAATGTCTTCTATTAATTTTTTATGTGTCCCTTTGCGACCTCTCACTATGGGTGCAAATACTTGAATTTTTGTTCGCTCTTCCATATCAAGAATTTTATCGACCATTTGTTGAATGGTTTGAGATTCAATCGGTACGCCATGTTCTGGACAATAAGGTACACCAATACGTGCAAATAGTAGTCTTAAGTAATCATAAATTTCAGTGACTGTAGCAACCGTACTACGTGGATTCTTACTCGTAGTTTTCTGATCGATTGAAATCGCAGGAGATAAACCTTCAATAATATCAACATCTGGTTTATCCATCTGGCCTAAAAACATTCTCGCATAGGCACTTAGTGACTCTACATAACGACGTTGCCCTTCAGCATATATTGTATCAAAGGCTAAACTTGATTTCCCTGAACCCGATAACCCTGTCATAACAACTAATTTATCTCTAGGTATCTCTATATCAATATTTTTTAAATTATGTGCACGTGCACCCTTTACAACAATTGATTTATTCTTCATATTGTCACCCTTCAGCTTTAAGCTCAAATAATATATCTCTTAATTCCGTCGCACGTTCAAAATCGAGTGCTTTTGCAGCTTCTTTCATATCGTGTTCCACTTGCAAAATCATTTGCTGACGTTCTTTAACAGTTAATTTCTTTTTCTTCTTCTCTTTTGGTAAATCTTCAGTAACATCAATGGTTGCACTGATAACATCACGCACTTTCTTATTAATTGTCATCGGTGTAATACCATGCTTTTTATTATAGGCTTCCTGTATTTCACGTCGGCGATTGGTTTCATCAATTGCGATTCGCATAGAATCAGTTATCTTATCACCATACATGATTACTTTACCGTGATCATTACGGGCAGCACGTCCGATGATCTGTATAAGTGAACGATGACTACGTAAGAATCCTTCTTTATCAGCATCAAGAATCGCAACAAGAGAAACCTCTGGTATATCTAACCCTTCTCTTAAGAGATTGATACCTACAAGGACATCAAATACACCTAATCTTAAATCTCTAATAATTTCTATACGCTCAAGTGTTTTGATTTCAGAGTGCAGATAATTCACCTTAATACCAGCCTCTTTCAGGTAGGTTGTTAAATCTTCACTCATCTTCTTCGTTAAAGTTGTAATGAGCACACGTTCATTTTTTTCAATGCGCTGTCTAATTTCTTCCATTAAGTCATCGATTTGATGTTCCGACGGACGCACTTCAACAATAGGATCAAGTAGACCTGTCGGACGAATAATTTGCTCAACCATTTCATCTGTATGCTCAATTTCATATGGTCCTGGTGTTGCAGACACATAGACAAACTGGTGACCTTTTGCTTCGAATTCTTCAAATTTTAAAGGACGATTATCCAGTGCGCTTGGTAATCTGAAACCGTGATCGACTAATACATTTTTTCGAGCCTGGTCACCATTGTACATCCCACGAACTTGAGGCAGTGTCACATGGCTTTCATCCATCATGATTAACCAGTCATCACCAAAGTAATCAAGCAATGTATATGGCGTTGCGCCTCGTTCACGTAAAGTCAAATGAAGTGAGTAGTTCTCTATCCCTGAACAAAACCCCATTTCTCTCATCATTTCAAGATCATAGTTGGTACGTTGCTCTAAACGCTGTGCCTCTAGTAATTTATCTTCAGCTCTAAATTTCTTTAATTGTGCTTCTAATTCTTTTTCAATACGTTCTATTGCCATTTGCATCTTTTCTTCACGCGTCACAAAGTGACTCGCCGGGAATAATGCAAAATGCTCACGTTCTTTTAATACTTCACCAGTCAGATAATTGATTTCTCTAATACGTTCTATTTCATCGCCAAAAAACTCCACACGAATACAATGTTCATCACGTGATGCCGGAAAAATTTCAACAACATCCCCGCGTACTCTAAAGGTACCTCGTTTGAAGTCAATATCATTTCTCGTATATTGAATATCAATCAGTTTACGTAATAATTGATTACGTTCAATTTCCATTCCAACGCGCATACTAACAACCATATTCTTATATTCTTCCGGATTACCTAAACCATAAATACAGCTGACAGATGCAATAATGATGACATCATCACGTTCAAACAAAGCACTTGTTGCTGAATGTCGTAATTTATCAATTTCATCATTGATCGATGCGTCTTTCTCAATAAATGTATCCGTAGATGGGACGTAGGCTTCCGGCTGATAATAATCATAATAACTCACAAAATATTCTACCCTATTCTCAGGGAAGAATTCTTTAAATTCACTGTATAACTGGCCCGCTAATGTCTTATTATGTGCCATGACTAATGTAGGCTTTCCTACTTCTTTAATGACATTACTCATTGTAAATGTTTTACCAGTTCCCGTTGCCCCTAGTAATGTTTGATGACGTTTACCTGCTTTAATGCCATCTACTATCTTTTGGATTGCAACCGGTTGGTCCCCTGCCGGTTGATAATCTGAATGAATTACAAATGGATGATGTTCCATATATACGCCCTCCTTATCGATAATATTTTATCAAATTATCTCATTAAGGTACAAACATTTGTTCGATTTATAAAAATACAGCTAAAACCATTTATGTCTTAGCTGCTAATCTTGAATTTTATCCAATTTGTATAATTCTACAATTAAATATCCTACCATTAAACTTACAGTATCTAAAAAGACAATCATTTCAGAGTGAAAGAAACCTTTGTATACAGAAACACCTATCACAATCGTCGATAAAATCATTCCTGTATACTTATTTCTGACAATCATACTAAAGATAACAACCATCAACGCCGGCATTAAGAAGGCTAACCAATACCAAATGGTCATATATCTTGCTCTTTTACATTTAAGATGGATACAGTTAATTCTTTTAATTCTGAACGTGGAATGAATTTTTCCTGTAACATTTCTGGTAATATATTGTTTAGGAAATCCTGAACACAATATAGATGATCAAACTGAATGATTGTACGTAAACTCTTCTCATAAATTTCAAAGAATAAGGGTTCTGGATTACGTTTTTGAATTTCTCCAAATGATTCATATAAGAGATCTATTTTATCTGCTACAGATAGAATTTGACCTTCAATGGTGTCATCTTTCCCTTCTTTTAAGCGGTGATGATAAATTTCACGGTAGCACTCAGGAAACTCAGCATCTATAAACTTCGCAATCATTTGTTCTTCAACATCACTAAATAATTGCTTTAATTCTTTCGAAGCATATTTAACGGGTGTTTTAATATCACCTGTAAATATTTCAGGATAATCATGATTGAGTGCTTTTTCGTAAACATTTTTCCAGTTAATTTGTGTGCCATGGTATTCCTCAACAGTTGCAAGGTACTGAGCAATTTTTGTTACTTTAAATGAATGACTTGCTACATTATGTTCCTGATATTTAAACTTTCCAGGACATCGGATTAACTTTTCAAGATCCGATAAACTTTTAAAGTATTGATGTACACCCATTGAATCACCTCTTGATTATTTTAAATCAGATATAATCAGTTCAATTTTATGCTGATCTAATTCGCCGACATACGTTTTTAACACTTTACCCTTTTTATCTATAAATAATGTGGTTGGTATATTAATAATTTTATATTTCTTCATTTGTTCTTCAGTGAATATAATCATTGGATATTTCGCTTGATACTTTTCAATAAAACCAAGGCGTTTATCTGGTTTGTCCTGAACGTTTATACCAACTAAACCAACATGATTCGGTTTATTTTGATGATATTGAACAAGTTCCGGCATTTCTTTATTACACGGTTCACACCACGATGCCCAAAAATTAATAATCGTAATCTCATGATTTAAATATCGTCTTAAATTCACTTTGTTACCATCCAGGTTGGAAACTTTTAGATGTGAGAGATTTTGACCATTGATAGGATGCTCGTGTGTCGTTACTGATTTCACATTATCTGTAGCATTAAACTGACTCACTTGATATATACTATAGCCTACAAGCCCTAAAAAAATAATTAGTAAAAAGATTGTGATGATGTGCTTCATATGACCACCTCTACAGTTATTATATCTATTCTATCGTAATTGGCGATAAGTTTAAACCGAGGAACATAAAAGAAAATGGACCAATCACGAGGATTGATCCATTTTTTACATATCACTGACATTTATCACTTCAGATTAATAAATATATTGATAAGCACTCTTTTGATATTTTGAAACAATACGATATGTTTTCACACCTTTGCGTGGATAATTCATTTCTGAAACTAAAATATTACCATTAGAATAGATACGTTCAACAACTGCGACATGACCATAATAGCCTAATTGTGAAACAAGTACTGAACCTTTAATCGGTGTACGTCTTACTTTATAGCCTGCATAACGTGCTTTGTACGCCCAATTCTTTGCATTGCCCCAATATTTTCCTACAGGACGCCCTAACTGTGCGCGACGATTATATGCATAGTATGCGCAGCTTCCCCAGTAATAAGGATTTGAATACCCATATGAACCAGCTTCTGCTGTTTTAATTTGCGTTTGTGGTGTAATTTCTGTAAGCTCGGCAGTAGTCAATAACATCATAACTGTTAAAAACGATAGAACGATTTTTTTCATGATTTCTTTTTCCTCCGAATAATTAATATATTTCAATAATGTTTTGTTTATTCAACAAGATTGATAATACCATAATTATTCAATGAACAATTTAATGTTACATAGTTGTAATATAAGTGTTATTTCTAATGAGATAAATTGCAACTTTGTTACAAAATTATTGTAGATAAAAAATAATCAAAGGCTCAATTTCACATTGTAAAAAAAGATATTAAATGATGAACATTTAATATCTATAATAACCTGTTATTGTACCATCTATATCATCGACTGACCTTTTGCCTATGCCTTCTTTTGGATTTAATGCATCAATCATCTGGCCATTTCCTATATATATACCTACATGACTCGCCTGATTGAAAAATACAAGATCACCAGGCTTTGGTTGTGCTACGCGATGTCCCACAGTTATCTGTTCATATGTTGTACGCGGTAATGATTTTCCGATGGATTGCATCACTTGTTGTACAAAAGATGAGCAATCTACTTCAGTTGTTGAATTTGCTCCGTATACATAACGCTTGCCTTGCGCGATACGCAAAGCTATTTGTTCGATGTCATTCTTTTCCTCTGATTGTATATTATTTTGCTCTTCTGGATACGACCTATCGTCAGAAGCTTTAGTTTTGTATAATGCATCATTGTCTTGATGATTGAAGTCTTTGACAAACTGACCGGCCACGTCACTATCATTTGAAGGTCTATTGTCTCGCGCAATGATAAAGTCATCATCTGTCGTGCTAGCTTCAAGTGCTGCATCCCGTTTATGTATAAGTCTTTCTTGTGCTTCAATTTCATTTAAACGTGCTGCCATTGCAGGTGATAATGTTGGTGTTACACTTTCAGTTCTCTTGCTTCTATGCTTTTTACGGTAGAGTGATTCAGAAACAATTAATTTTTGGCCAACGTGCAACTCATTCGATATTAATCTATTCCAGAAACGCACTTCAAATGGCTGGATTTTAAATTGCTTTGCAATACTTTGTACCGTATCACCATCTTTAACGCGATACACTTGTTGTGGCTTTAATTTAAGTTTTTGTCCAGGTATTACACGTGATGTTTTGAGATGATTTAAGCGTTTCAACTGAACGACACTCGTTTTTGTTTCCTTCGCAATCGTTAATAACGTATCACCTTTTTGGACTTGATATATACTCGCCTGTACCTCACTTGTAAATAGTGTGGCAATCATCAGGCTGGATAAGAATAATTTTCTACTTTTTCTCATCTAAGTGCCTCCTGCAAGCGATGCTTTGATATTAAAATAAATATAACACAAGAAGCAATAGATGTATCATTGTTATCATTTCGTAATCATAAATTTAAATTATCTTCAAAAAACAGTTACTTCTGTTTAGCTAAATATTTAGCAATATTTTCTGCATCTTTTCCTTTTACTAGGTTCTTTGGCATTGAACCTTTACCATTTTGAATGATTTTTAATATTTCTTGTTCAGAATATTTATTCCCTACTTTAGTTAGATTAGGTCCACTACCACCTTCTAAATCTCTACCATGGCAACCGATACATGAACTATTGGCATATGCTTCTCTACCCGGGTCATTTGAAGAAGATTCTGACGTTTTCTTTTCTGCATTGTTACCACATGCACCTAATATTAATGCTGATAATGCAATACCTGTTAATAATTTTTTCATTTCAATTCCCCCAAATATTCATATTAATTTCATTATACTAAAAAAAGTGGAAGCAACAAAATGTTGTCTCCACTTTATAGTTGATAAAAAACAATAATTTATAATTGTGATTTTAAATAGGCATCAATAAATAAATCAATGTCACCATCCATCACTGCACCTGTATTTCCAGTTTCAGCATTCGTACGATGATCTTTTACCATAGAATATGGATGGAAGACATACGAGCGAATTTGTGAACCCCAACCAATTTCTTTTTGTTCACCACGAATCTGAGCAAGTTCAGCTTCCTGCTCTTCAATTTTACGTTGATACAGCTTTGCTTTTAACATCTTCATCGCCTGTTCACGGTTTTTTATTTGTGAGCGTTCGTTTTGACATGTCACAACAATACCAGTTGGTGTATGTGTAATACGCACCGCTGAATCTGTCGTATTAATGTGCTGACCACCAGCACCACTCGCACGATACGTATCAATTTTTATGTCTTCACTGTTAATTTCAATCGCAATGTTATCATTGTTCAATTCTGGCGTCACTTCACATGAGACAAATGACGTATGACGGCGACCAGAAGAATCGAATGGAGAGATACGCACTAAGCGATGGACACCTTTTTCAGCTTTCAGATAACCATATGCATTATGGCCTTTAATTAAAAGCGTAACACTTTTAATCCCTGCTTCATCACCAGGTAAATAGTCTAACGTTTCAACTTTAAAACCACGTTTATCTGCAAAACGTTGATACATACGTAACAGCATTTCTCCCCAGTCTTGTGATTCAGTACCACCTGCACCTGGATGTAGCTCTAGAATCGCATTGTTCGCATCAAATTCACCATCAAGAAGCATCTTTAATTCAAAGGCATTTGTATCATCAGATAATTGATTCACTTGCGCTATCAATTCTTCTTCACTTTCTTTATCTGATTCTTCTTTGAGCATTTCAATTAATACGTCGATATTTTCATATTTTTCTTCTAATGCATGGAAGCCATTCACGATCTCTTTTAAAGCATTATTTTTATTGATAATTTCCTGTGCTTTTTCTCCATCATTCCAAAAATCAGGATCTGCCATCATTTCTTCGAATTCCTGAATGTTTGTCTCTTTTTCTTCTAAGTCAAAGAGACCCCCTAAAACTATTTAATTTTTCCTGTATTTCATTTAATAAATTTTTAATTTCGAATTGTTCCATTCATACTACTCTCTTCCGTGACAGTTTTTATATTTTTTTCCGCTTCCACAAGGGCAAGGTTCATTACGACCAATATCTGGTTCATTTTTCCTTTTAGGCTGTTGTTTTACTTTTTCTTTGCCATCATTTGCAACCATTGCCTGACCTTTAGCTACTTGTTCGCGCTCTAGCGTATCATCTTTCTCAACGATTGATTTTAAGATGTATTTACTTACATCATCTTCAATATTCTCTAACATTGCATCAAACATTGTTAAACCTTCATTTTGATATTCACGTAATGGATTGATTTGGCCATAACTTCTCAAATGAATCCCTGTACGTAACTGGTCCATCGTATCGATATGGTCCGTCCATTTCATATCAATTGTACGTAATAAAATCATACGTTCAAACTCATGGAACTGCTCACCTAGTTGTTCTTTTTGATGTGCTAACTGTTTTTCAACGGCTTTCATGACAATTTCATAAATCTCATCATTATCACGACGATTGATATCGTCTACTTTTAAAGCCCCTTCTGTTAAATACATATCATCAACATAGTTTGTAAATGCTTCGTATTCTGCACTATCTTCTTCACCGGTAAAGTGATAGTCTACTGCACGACGTACAGACTGTTCAATCATGCCACGAACCATTTCAGAGCAATCTTCAGTTTCTAAGATTTCATTACGTTCTTCATAAATAATTTCACGTTGTTTACGTAATACATCATCATATTCTAATACACGCTTACGACTATCGTAGTTATTTCCTTCAACACGCTTTTGTGCTGATTCAACTGCACGAGATACCATTTTTGATTCAATCGGTGCTTCATCATTCATACCTAGTTTTGTCATCATTGATTGCATTCTCTCAGAACCGAAACGTACCATTAATTCATCTTGTAATGATAAATAGAATCTTGAATAACCCGGATCACCCTGACGTCCAGAACGACCACGTAACTGATCATCAATACGACGTGATTCATGTCGCTCTGTTCCTATAACAGCTAAACCACCTAATTCTTTTACACCTTCACCTAATTTAATATCTGTACCACGCCCAGCCATGTTCGTTGCGATAGTAACGGCACCTTTTTGTCCGGCATGCTGTACGATTTCAGCTTCGCGTTCATGGTTTTTAGCATTTAATACATTATGACGAATGCCACGCTTTTTCAGTAAATCTGAAATATATTCACTTGTTTCTACAGCGACAGTCCCCAGTAAAACAGGCTGACCTTTTTTATGACGTTCAATGACATCTTCAACAACAGCATGGAACTTCCCTTTTTCTGAAGCATAGATTAAATCCGCAGCATCAATACGTGCTATAGGATTATTCGTCGGAATTTGAGTGACCGCCATGTTGTAAATGTTCATTAATTCTTCTTCTTCGGTTTTTGCAGTACCTGTCATACCTGATAATTTATTGTACATACGGAAGAAGTTCTGGAAAGTAATCGATGCCATCGTTTTAGATTCGTTTTGAATTTCAACAGCTTCTTTAGCTTCAATGGCTTGGTGAACACCTTCTGAGAAACGTCGACCTGGCATTGTACGACCTGTAAACTGGTCAACAATAACAATTTCGCCATCTTGTACAACATAATCAACATCGCGTACCATTGAACGATTTGCCTTTAAAGCAATATTAATATGATGCATTAAGTTAACGTTCTTAACATCATATAAATTCTCGACTTTAAACATCTTTTCTGCTTTGTCGATCCCTTGTTCTGTTAATTGAATGCCTTTCGTCTTCTCATCATAGTTGTAATCTTCTTCGTCTTTTAACATTTTCACAAATACATTCGCTTGAATGTACATGCTTGTTGATTTTTCAGCTTGACCTGAAATAATTAACGGTGTTCGTGCTTCATCAATTAAGATAGAGTCTACCTCATCTATAATCGCAAAGTTTAATGGGCGCATAACGCGTTCTTCTTTATACGTGACCATGTTATCTCTTAAATAATCAAATCCTAATTCATTATTCGTACTATATGTAATATCTGCATTGTATGCATCACGCTTTTCTTCTGTCGTTAATTGATTCAAGTTAACGCCAACAGAAAGACCTAAGAAGTTATAAAGTTTTGACATTTCTTCAGCCTGAACACTTGATAAATATTCATTGACAGTTACAACATGAACCCCGCGTCCAGTTAATGCATTTAAATAAACTGGCATCGTCGCAGTTAAAGTTTTACCTTCACCCGTTCTCATTTCAGCGATATCTCCACGATGAATCGCAGCACCACCCATAATTTGAACTTTAAACGGTGTCATACCTAAAACACGCGTTGAAGCTTCACGAACAATCGCAAATGCTTCGGGTAAAATCGTATCTAAATATTTCTCTTGTTTTCTGTAATCCTCAAGCTCTTTTAATTCATTTTGAAATTTAATCGTTTTATTTTTAAGGTCTTCATCTGATAACGAAGCCATTTCTTGTTGTAATGCCATTACACTATCAGCAATTTTCGATAACGTTTTGAGTTCTCTTTTATTGCCGTCAAACATCTTTTTAATGAATCCCATTATGTTCTCTCCTTTTAATACGTATACATACGTCTACATCTAATTATAATAGCACTTATCATGATTTTATTGAAATATTTCGTTTATTTTTCATTTATATTTCGTTCAAAAGAATTATAAGAAAGATTAGTATACAGATATTAATGAAATATGAAAGTAGTAGATATAAAATGGGCAAAAAAAGAGAGCAAGACATAAGTCTTCACTCTCTTTACAGATATACATTAACGATTAACAGTTGTTTCAATTAAACCGTATTTACCATCTTTTCGTTTGTATACAATATTTGTATCGTTTGTCTCAGCGTCATTAAAGATATAGAAATCGTGTCCTAAAAGATTCATTTGTAAAACCGCTTCTTCAGCATCCATTGGTTTTAAATCAAATTGTTTAGAACGGATAATTTCAATCTCATCCTCTTTTTCAACTGAAGCTTCTTCGACTTCTGGAAGGCTAGGGAATACTTCCTTCTCAATCCCTTTTTCACGGAATTTACGATTGACTTTTGTTTTGTGCTTACGCACTTGACGTTCTAATTTTTCAACAATTAAATCAACTGCTGCATATAAATCATCGTGACGTTCTTCGGCACGTAATGTCACATTTTTAAGTGGAATTGTCACTTCTACTTTAGATTTACCATCTTGATACGTTTTAATCTTTACGTGTGCATTCGCGTCAGGCACATTTGTAAAGTATCTTTCAAGTTTGTTTAATTTCTCCTCAATGTAATTTCTGATCGCCTCTGTTACTGAGATGTTATCTCCGTGGATTTCGTATCTAATCATTATTACCACTCCTTTGAAACTTATCTTGTTGTTTCTTCCTACTTATATTTTACCAAATATTCAGGCTCTTGCAAACGCTAACATCTTGATTTCACAATGTTTGTTGGATAATAATACACTTCTGGCATGACTCATGGTTAAACCTGTTGTATATATATCATCAACAAGTAATATTCGCGCATTTTTGTT
The DNA here is from genome assembly GCF_021366795.1 of Macrococcoides caseolyticum. Taxonomy (GTDB): domain Bacteria; phylum Bacillota; class Bacilli; order Staphylococcales; family Staphylococcaceae; genus Macrococcoides; species Macrococcoides caseolyticus_A. The sequence continues at coordinate 190,987 of NZ_JAHCPS010000001.1, forward strand.
AATAGATTGCTTGAGTTGAAATGGATTGTCCTGTTTAATTCTTTCACGTTTATTTAAATGCATTTGTTTCTCACGATATTCCGTCTCAAGAATATCATGATATGAAAGATTCATATGCGAAAAAATTTCTGTTATATGATTGAAACCTCTAATACATAATCTTTCATGAGATATCGGCATCGGAATAATCAAATCGAACTGACGAAAATAACGTGACTTATAGGTTGTATAGATCATTTCTGCGATCGCCTGGGCTAAAACGATATCACCACTCGTCTTATACTGGTGAAGAAAATGTTTTATATCCTCATGATAGTCACAGATAAAATCAACTGAATTCGTAAACCCAAAATTTTGTTTAATCCATACACAATCCTGGCAGATGGTTTCATCTTGTGCAAGTTTCTTGCCACAAGCATCACATCTAGGACATGAGGCCTTTATCATTAAATTTGACTTACACTCGGTACATAGACACGGTATCTTCGAAAACATTGTATCTATCGTTAATGGCTCTATAAGTGGTGAATGACACCAAATACATCGATTATGATACATCTTTTCCCCTCGCGTTCATTTTTTTTATTGCTTTAACAGCATGAATCATTGATAAGCTGATACCATCGTGAAAATAAATTACTTCGCCATTTTTAACGGTTCCTTTTCGATCAACACGACCTGCAATTTGAATTAAACTATCACTTTTAAAACGATGACTATTCAATACCCATGCACTTAAGCCATACATCGTAAATCCACGTTCTAATATTGTTGTTGTAAACACAAACTGATACGTTACATCGCGAATCGCTGAAACTTTATCATGCCTGTTACTATCATTAGAATAAACACATACCGTTTTTTTCTGAATGGATTCGTCCAGACGATTATAACAGGCTTCCATCAATTGAATATCATGAAAGAATATAAGTATCACGTGCTGATGCACTACATTTTTAAGTAACTGATTTAATGTTCTCTCTATGGCATGATGATTTAAATATTTAAATTGTGGAACGGGTAATGGCCTTTGATGATACCGAAGCGGTAAATAAAGTGTTCGATCTTGACATGCATCCAGTATGTGTTTTGGAGGAGTTGCAGATAAATATACGAAGCTGCCATCTTTCGAAAGTGCACGGTTTAACAACTTCATTAGTCTTGGATCATGCCCAACTGGAAAAGCATCAATCTCATCGACAATGATTAAGTCAAAATGATTATCGAAATGAATTAATTGATGAATCGTACTAATAATAAAATAATCACTCGTCATTTCATTATGCCCACCATATAATGTGGCAATTTCGGTATCTAAATATTGATTTAATCGAAGGGACAATTCTTTTACAACATCTGTCCGTGGTGATACCACGGCAACATTGCCACCCTGATCTCTTACATGACAAATCCCATCTAATATCATCTCAGTCTTTCCAGCGCCAGTTACCGCATATAACAGGCATGATTGTTGTTGTTTAATCTGCTTTACAATATATGCACTTGCCTGTTTCTGTTGTTTGGTGAGTTCAAATGGTAACGTAACAGTAATTTCTTCTTTCTGATGTCGTGTTTTCTCCAGATGAATAAACTTTAGAGAATGAACGCTTGCTGTGATACAACATCTGCAATACACAATCTTTTGTTGATATCCTTGGTGAAAGTAACTGTGAAATAACAATTGATCTTCGTTTAAGCAATAATTACAAACCATCTTACCTTCCGTTTGAATCGCTTTTATTTCGGATACTATATCAGAAACGATTATCTTCATCATTACCTCCATAAAAAAAGACACACAAAAAATTGTGTGCCGGTAAAATAAATATAAGACTTGTTTACAAATGATTAAAAATTTTAAACTTCCTGTTTGTGAAACCAAGGCCAATTGCTTTTTCACCTAAGTGTGTACCAATGACTGGCCCAAAATAACTCTTAATAAAATCAACATCAGGATTTTTTGATTTTAAATCAGCAATCAATGCATCTGCTTCATCTTCTGCGTTCGAATGAATAACAACGACGGTGATATTCGTGAAATTTTTTGCAGACGTAGCGAATAAATCTTTAAGTTGCTTAATCGCTTTTTTCTTTGTTCTCACTTTATCAAAGGGTACAATCTTTGTATCAGAAAAGTGAAGGATTGGCTTTACCTGTAACATGCTACCAATTAATGCTTGTGCACCACTCAGACGTCCACCTTTTTGAAGGTTCTTTAAATCATCTACAAGAAAATAAGCATATGTCTCTTGTTTCATAGCATTTAATTCCTCAATAATGGTTTCAGGTGAATGACTATCTTTGAGTTCTGCAGCACGCATAACATAAAAGCCCATTGCCATACAAGCAAGTTCAGAATCAAAAGCATGCATCTTGATGCCATCTACCATATTACCTGCCGTTATTGCATTTTGATACGTCCCACTGATGCCGCTAGATAAGTGAATGGCAATACAATCTGTAAAACCTTCTGCTTTAAGTGACTCTAATAATTCAACATAGCTACCTGTTGTCGGTTGACTCGTTGTCGGCAATTCTTTTTCCGAACGCATTCTTTCATAAAATAATTGTGCGTCATAATTTTCTTCTAAATATATTTCATCTTTGAAAATAACATTTAGAGAAATAATTCGAATATCCTGTGATTTCTGGATAGATTCGGGAATATACGCAGTTGAATCTGTGATTATGGCTGTTTTCATAATTGACCTCCGTCCCATTACATCCCAATATATATATTATACGGTTTATTATTAAAAATAAAGTAATACAAATTATATCATGCTAAACAAAAAATTCTGTTAAAATAAATGAAAAGAAAAACAATGCTTAAAGAGGGATTCTATGCAAAATTATATTACAATAAAAAATAATCATATCGAAGAAGAAATTATAAATAAATCACGTTTCATTACTTACCTCTACCAAATTTCAAGTGAAGACGAAGCAAAAACAATTATAAACGATATTAAAAAGAAACATAAAGACGCTAATCATAATTGTTCTGCCTATACGCTTGGAGATGCACATCAAATTCAAAAAGCGAATGATGATGGTGAACCTAGTGGTACTGCTGGCGTGCCAATGTTAGAAGCACTGAAAAAAAATGATGTCCATAATACACTTGCCATCGTGACGCGTTATTTTGGAGGGGTAAAATTAGGAACAGGTGGCTTAATACGTGCCTATCAAGGTGGCGTATCTAATGCTATTCATTCTGTTGGAAAAGTCATTATTAAAAATGCATGCGTCTATCATGTCACAATACAATATGAGTTATCTGGAAAATTCGAACATCAAATCGCTGCGCATCCGTTTGTAATACTTGATACCATTTATACGGATAAAGTCACTTATGTTATACAAATCACTGAGGAAACAAAGGAAGATTTTGAACAATTCATTATCGAAACAACCCAGGCAACAGCTGAATATAAAATACATGATGAACTAATGCTCCCGTTTGATTTATAGGCTGTCGAGCGGGCGTTAAGACGCAAGTAAACTGGAGACAAAGCCGAAAAAATCGCTTTTTGATTTTGATGGATTTGTCGAAGTTTATCAGGCGTCTGCCCGCGAGACGCCGTTTAGGCTGTCGACAATGCGTTTAGGCTGTCGAGCGGGCGTTTTATCTAAAGCAAATATAAAAATCACCCACAAATCTCTATTGGATTTAGGGTGATTTTTCTTGTTACATATGACGATACACATATGTAATTTACAGATGCTATTTAATTATTTTTCTAATTGTTTTCAGTAGTGGTTTATAATGATCATCGATTAAACCTGTAAATTCAACAATCAATTCAATCGTAATAATAATTAATGTCACAATTAATATTGCACCGACGCGCGTGGATAAGTATAAAATGATTGCTGCGATACTAAATAAAATAGCAATTGAATAAATTAAAATGACCGTCTGTGCATGGGTATACCCTAATCCTAAAAGTTTATGATGCAGATGCGCTTTGTCTGCCTGCATAATCGGTTTACCCTGTCTATATCGTCTGATCATCGCAAAGCTCATATCAATAAACGGTACCGCTAAAATAATAATCGGGAAAAATAATGAGATGAGCGTGATATTTTTAAATCCAAGTAAACTTAATACACCTATAATAAAACCAAGCATTAACGCCCCGTTATCCCCTAAAAATATTTTAGCGGGATAAAAATTATACTTTAAGAAACCTAGTAATGCGCCAATTAAAACACTACAAATCATCATAATAAAAATATTATGCTGTAATATAGCGATAAACCCAATGGTGCCAAGTGCAATCATGGAAACACCTGTTGCAAGTCCATCCAGTCCATCTACTAAATTAATAGCATTGGTTACCGCGACAATCCATAATATCGTCATCGGTATACTTAAAATCCCAAACTCTATAACGACGCCAAAAGGTAAAGTAATTAAATCAAGTTTAATGCCATGCATCACCACGATACTTGCTATAGCAATTTGACCAACGAGTTTAATAATAGCTGATAAATCAAATATATCATCAAATATACCCAGTATATTTATCAATATCGCACCTATAATAATGGGTTTAATTTCTGGCTCTACAGGATGACCAATATAAATCCCAACTAAAAAAGAGATTAATATGACCACGCCACCGAGTACGGATACTGGCTTTGTATGTACTTTGCGGTAATTCGGTTTATCTAATGCACCAATGTAATGAGACAATTTAATAACGATTGGCGACATTATTAGCGAAATGAATATAGTAATTAATATTAATTTTAATGTAGTCATAAGCCACCTCAAGCGATTCATTCTTTTTTACTATAGCATATTATACGGAACTCGCCTATTATATATGTTAATCGGATGAATTTATCGTTTTAAATAGACATTATTTGTTTGACGAACTACTTTTTTTGAGCCATAATAATACAGTTAATACATAGTAAAATTACTTTATCCTTATTTATGATTGCATCATACTTGTCTCTGTATCACTATGTATGTTCGGCAATGATTTTTATCAACGTAAAGCGCATCTTTTATGGCTTTACTATTTTTTTGTCAAAAAGGAGTTAACGTTAATTATGAAGAAAACAATATTAATCGATGTGCTATACACCATTATCGGTTCAATTGTTGTCGGGATTAGTTATAATCTCTTTTTACTTCCAGGTCAAATCGCTGCTGGTGGTATTTCGGGTTTAAGTACCATTCTCAACGAAATGATGGGGACAGATCCTGCAATGATTCAGTTCTTATTCAATATACCCATATTTATTATCGGTTGGTTCACGCTTGGTAAAGCATTTAGTTTAAAAACCGTTATCGCAACGTTTGTTGTACCTTCTACCATTTATGTTACAACACCATTAGTAGAAAAAGGGACAACAGACGCTCTTCTTTCTTCATTATATGGTGGTATTGTCTTAGGTATAGGTTTAGGACTTGTTTACCGTGGTAATGGTTCAACAGGTGGAACTGCTACACTTGCACAAATTGTTAAGAAATACACAGGTTTATCAAGTGGTTTCTGCCAGTTAATTGTTGATGCTTTTGTAGTTATTCTCAGTGCTTTTGTCTTCAATTTTGAATTAGCACTATATGCGTTAATTTCTATCTATGTAACGAGTAAAGTCATTGATATTGTTCAACTCCACACGAGTGATAACAAACTTGTCTTTATCATCACAACGAAAGAAGATAAGATTATTGATCTCATCCATGAACATATTGAACGCGGTGTTACTAGCGTCAATGCTTTCGGTGGGTATCAACGTGAAAGCAAAAGTTTACTATTTTCTGTAATGGAACAAAGTGAAGCAATTTATTTCAAACAACTGATTGCCAGAGAAGAACCTGATTCATTTGTTATTTTTATTAATACATCAGAGATTATCGGTCGTGGTTTTTCTAAAGCTAAAATTTATCGTACAAAGTAAGGGGTGAAATTTTGATAGAAGCAATTATTTTTAATGCTGCAGTAACAGTAAGTGGTATATATTTATTTCACCGTCTACAATTTTTTGAGGAAAAAGAAATTGTATTTTCAAAAAGTTATATTACTTTACTCATGACACTTATTTCATTTTTATTAATGACTTATCCAATTACTTATCATAATATTTCTTTTCATCTGGCTTTTATACCATTATTATTTCTAGGTCGCTATACAAACTTTTTATATACGATGTTTAGTGCAACCTTATTAGTATTAGCTGAAATTTTTATTTTTAATGTTGTGTTGAGTGAAACTTTCGATTTATTAATTATCGGCGCTTTATCAAGTATGATTGGTCCGTTTATTAAACAAAATGATTTTAATGCGATTCAATGGTTGACGGGATTAAGTTTAGCAATCACTGGATTCTATCAGTATTTCACACAAAGTTTTGAAATATTCCCTTTCCTTTTACTTGTTATGTCTAGTTTTATACTTTCAACGACATCTAGTTTGATGTTTATTGATATTTGGCGCATATATAAAGTCATCCAACGTTATGAAAATGAGGACACAATCGATCATTTAACCGGATTAGGTAATGTAAGAGAATTCGATCGTTATCTGAATGTTGTGAGTAAGCAGGCATCGGAGGCTAAACAATCTCTGTCATTACTTTTAATTGATATCGATGATTTTAAAGAAGTTAATGACCGTTTCGGACACGATGCAGGAGATGCGGTATTAAAGCAAATGTCTCAAGTCATAAAGAACTATGTGCCTGTTGATTCTAATACATTTCGTAATGCCGGAGAAGAATTTAGTGTAATATTTAATAATCACTCACTTGACGATACGGTTAAAGTGGCAGAAAGTATACGTACAGGCGTTATTAATGCCTCTTTCCACTTACCAAACACAGAAGTAATTCACTTGACAGTAACAATTGGTATTGGGTATATTTCAACAGACGAAGTGAAGACACATCGTAAGATTTTTAAAGAAGCAGATGAAATGTTACATGCAGCAAAACACCAGGGACAAAATACAGTAATGTTTAACCCGATTATAAAATAACAGGAAGTTGACTTTCTGTTATTTTTTTATAAGGAGGCAAAGATGGTTTCAACTCAATTATATGACGAAAAGAAAGTAAAAGACGTTGCAATGCTCGCTGGAAAATTATTATTAGAATCTGGGGCTGAAACTTATCGTGTTGAGGACACCATGACACGAATCGCCTCACATTACGGGTTACATAATACGCACAGTTTTGTTACACCGACAGCAATTATCTTCTCGCTTAATGAGAAAAGTTCAACGCGTTTATACCGTATCTCAAACCGTACGACAGATTTAGAGAAAATATCTGAGGTCAATGAAATTTCACGTGCAATCACAAGTGGTAAGGTCACTTTAGAAGCAGCCAAACTTGCTTTAGATGAGCTTGAAAAGGCTGATTTACAGTATGATTTCTGGATTAAAGTCTTTTCCAGCGCAATAGTTTGTGCTTTATTCTTATTGATGTTTAAAGGACAACCTATCGATACTATCCCCGCATTTATTACCGGCGGCATCGGTTATTTGGTTTGTGATTACTTCAGTAAAATATATAAAATCCAGTTCTTTGCCGAATATGCGGGTTCTGTAGCTATCGCACTTGTCGGTATGTTTTACGTTAATTATATTTATCCTGGCGAATTTGATAAGATTATTATCTCAGCTGTAATGCCACTCGTTCCAGGTGTCCCTATTACAAATGCCATTCGCGACATGATGGCTGGACAGTTATTAGCCGGCACGTCTAAAGGTGTGGAAGCCGCATTAACTGCATTTGCTATAGGTGCAGGTGTCGCTACGATTTTAATTATTTTTTAGGAGGCATAATGGATGACTTTAATTTTTCAAACGATTATTAGTTTCTTTGCATCTATATTCTTTGCCATTGTCTTTAATGCACCTAAGAAGTTATTAATGGCATGCGGCTTTGTTGGTGCAATCGGATGGATGGTCTACACAATAGCTGAATCAACGAAGTTAACTTTAGCAGTCGGTGTATTCTTAGGTTCTCTAGCCCTTAGTCTATGTGCACATTTATTTGCACGTTACTATAAACGTCCAGTCATCATTTTTAACGTTGCGGGTATTATTCCATTAGTACCTGGTGGCGTGGCTTATGATGCAACTAAGAACTTAATTATTTCAGACTTTAGTGAGGCCCTTGCAAAAGGGATGGAAGCAACACTTGCTTCTGGTGCGATTGCATTCGGTCTGTTAATTGCTGAAATCTTGTTCCAGACTTTCCTAAAAGGTTATAAACGATTCAAACACAGAAAGTATCGCAGAAAAAAAGGCGAAGAACCAATTAATTTATAAGTCATGCTTATTTTATGTTTTAAAAATAAAATAAGTGTGATTTTTTTTGCATTTAAGATTAAAATAGAAGTATTAACTTATATTTACCAGGAGGATGAAACATGAAAGAAAAGTTAATTGAACGATTATCGACATACGTGAAAATTGATACACAATCTGATGCCTCAAGTACATCAACACCTTCTACAAAAAAACAATGGGATTTACTCAACTTGTTACAAAAAGAAATTGAAGGCTTAGGTCTTGAAACAGATATTGATGACTATGGTTATTTGTTTGCAACATTACCAGCAAACACAGATAAACAAGTGCCAACAATTGGTTTGCTTGCGCATGTTGACACAGCGACTGATTTTACAGGTACAAACGTATCACCACAATTAATTGACAACTATGACGGACAAGATATTACGCTTAAGAATGGTTTAGTCATTGAAAAGTCAAAATTTCCTGAATTAGAAATATATAAAGGTCATACATTAATGACAACAGATGGCAAGACGCTATTAGGTGCGGATAACAAAGCTGGTATTACAGAAATAATGACAGCGATTGAATACTTAATCCAGCATCCAGAAATCAAACACGGTAAAATCAGATTTGGATTTACACCTGACGAAGAAATTGGCCGTGGTCCACACAAATTTGATGTCGAACGATTTGGTGCTGATTTTGCCTATACGATTGATGGTTCAAGGCGCGGCGAATTACAATATGAAAGCTTTAATGCAGCGGGTGTTGAAGTGAAATTTAACGGTGTGAATGTTCACCCAGGAAGTGCAAAGGATAAAATGGTCAATGCATTAAACCTGGCTGTACAATTCCACAACGCATTACCTGCGAATGAGCGACCTGAACACACAGAAGGTTATGAAGGTTTCTATCACTTAATGGATATGAACGGTAACGTTGAACATGCGACGTTATCATATATTATTCGTGATCACGATAAACAAATCTTTGAAAGCCGTAAAAAAACATTAGAATCTATCGCACAATCCATTCAAGATACATTTGGTAAAGACGCTTGTAATATCATTATTAAAGATCAATACTTTAATATGGGTGAAAAAATCACACCACATCAAGCACTTATCGATGTTCCACTTGAAGTCATGAAATCACTTAATATTGAGCCAATTGTTGAGCCAATTCGTGGTGGTACAGATGGCAGCCAATTATCATTTATGGGCTTACCGACACCAAATATATTTACAGGCGCTGAAAATTTCCATGGTCCATATGAATATGTATCGATTGATGACATGGCACTATCTGTGATGACGATTGTCGGCATATTAGCTAAATTTGAAGAAAACGCGTAATATATCACGAATAATATTAAAACCTTACAACTACAATCATCTTTAAGATGGGCGTATTCGTAAGGTTTTTTTCATCTAATTATTCTATTATGCTTTTTCTATATCTTGCTTTCGCGTTGCCAGTAAAATGTTTTTTACAGTGCTTTGTAATTGTATACCAATTTGAATAGCTTCAGTATCGTCATGAATTTCCGGATAGATATTGTGCTCAATTACTGCTTTATCGTTACTCATTTGTTTATATTGTTTACCCGCCATTAAATAGACATTAATCTTTTCAGGGTTCTGAAGTTTATTGATTTCATTAACGACAAGAGAACCTGTTGTCTCATCAATACTTCCTCCACCATAAATAACCATATCTGCTTCATCCAGCAGTTGTTTAATATGTGTACGTTCGAAGATAACTTCCGCTGATGTTTTCGTTTCTGCATTCAAAATTTGTTCAAAGACTGCTCTCAGTGCGCCACCATCACCACCAAATAATGAAGCAGATAAATCGATACCACATTTCTTAAATTGTTGTGCAATATACCAAATACTATTGTCAATTGTCTGTTTTGTTTCATAATCAAATTGACTTTGTGCAATATGACTATCTTTACCAAATATTTTATATTGATGATCACTCACGATAGTAAATGAAACATCTTTCAGTCGGTTATCCATATCAGCCATTTCAATATGTCGTACTTCTTTTAAATCACTCTGTTTTAATGGTCCGTCAATTAATTGATAATCACGATTATAAAACTTTACACCAAATGCTGATAACATGCCTAGACCTGCATCAAACGTATGACTACCACCGATGGAAATAATAAAAGATTTGACTCCGATATCGAGTCCTTGTGTGATTAATTGCCCCAATCCATAGCTTGAAGCATTTAAAGGTGTTTCATTTGATTTTAAGACGGATTTACTATCTATTAACATCACATCATGTTCAAGTATCGCTACTTCGACGATGGCAGGTGATAACAAATTATTACTCACATGACGTTTTAATTTGCGACCTTTCTCCCAGACAAGTAATGCTTCTATCATATTTTTATCACTTTCAAATAAAGGAATCATCACAATATTTGCCTTACTATCAGCAGCTTTAACGCCATCATAAACGTACTGGTTGGCATGATGAGAGTGAAGCTTATCAAAAAAAGAATCCATAGCAATTAAAATTTTCATCATAACCTCCAAAATAAATAACTAATAGTCACACTATTAGTTAAGTTTTTTATTTATTCATTTATTCTAACATATTCATCGTTTATTCTTCAGCTTTGGATAAATTAGCAATGGTAATATTTTTATGGCTGTCATGCCAAGCGACCTCACCATCTTTAAAGTAAAATGCTTGAGGTGACTCATGTTTAATATGCGTTCTTTCTTCGATATATCGAGATAATTCACGCGCATCCTGGACAATTAAGTAATAGGCATTAATGTCTCTTTCATATGCAAAATTATCAAATTGATCATAAGCACTTTCTGAAATTGGGCATGTATTTGAATGTTTTAAAAAGAAAACTGATGGATTTGTCTCTAGCATTTCTTCAAACTGTTCAATCGTATTCAATTTAATTATCATGATTTCACCCCGTCATTGTGCATTCGATTTTTAAAATATATCACGGTAAGATTAATTTTGCAATCTATTATTTTATAATACCCCTATCTCTATTAAATACACATTGATATAATAAAAGAAATAATAAGCTTGGAGGGAATTATGAATAATAATAATAAATTGCCATTGAAACGCTGGACGTTCATAGATACATTAAATACATGTGTACTCATCTATGTTCTGCTTTTTTTCAAAGATATTAATAAAAGTCCAATCCTTACAATCGTTATTTTCATCGCGATTGCAATTTGGATAATGACGGTTATTGCTAAGAATATCATCATCTCAAAACATAGTAATCAAATACCACCTAAATCATAAATTAAATCATAAAGATAAAACCGAACGCTACTGCTAAATCTTTGATTTACAGAGTGGTTCGGTTTTTTGTCAGTGTTATTGTTTCGCTTCTAATGCATTTAATGCTGCATAATACTTCTCGTCAATGGATTTAATATATTTTGCATTTTCTAAAATATCTTGAATCGGTAATGCTTGTAAATCATTTTCCGTTTTCATTGCTACTTTTCTTTCCTCATAGTAATGGATAAGACTATAATATGTTTCAATTGTCGCTTTACGCATACCAATCACATTATTTGATTTTAATTTCGTTTGATTTAATTTATCAACATTTGACTGAAGCAATGGAATTAAAGTGCGATCGATGTACTTTTGTTTCTCACTAATCGTCGCGTCAGATGTTAAAAAAGATACCTTCTTCTTCAATACTTCACTATTATTATTAATTAATTTAGATAACGTATTAAAGTCACTTGTATCGGATGGATTTTTTTCTGCTTTATGTACATATAAGTCATTTAATTCCTTATTTCGTTCGAATACTTTCGTGTATTCAAGAATCTTCTCATTGGATGAAATCGACTGATTAAAAAGCTTCATATACTGGTCTAACTCTGAAATGAACTGTTTCTTTTTGATAAGATTGCGCATATAAAGATCATGGACTGCACGCACTTCTTTCGTTTCAGGTGCTACAGCTTTTGCACTTTTTTCATACACTTTTAATTGCGGCTTGATTTTATGATCAATATTTTCTTCAATCTCTTGGAGCTTCTGTTTTTTCTCCTCAGTTACTTCAGTTCCAAATAACTGATCGGCCTTATCTAAACCAAGCTTATCAATTTCTGTAACAAGTTTTTTCTCTTCTGATTGTACATCTTCCATTTGACCTTTATAATCATTAATGTCGGACTTCACTTTATTTCCACAACCAGCAATAACACAACTTATTAATATTAAAAATAAAATCGCACATAATTTTTTCATATATTAATCTCCTCAATATCAACATTATACCTAAATTGAATGAGAAATAAAACTATGATTATTATACAGCGATATCACGCAGTCTATGTGAAAGGATATCATTTAATGTTAAAACAAAAACCAGAACTCACAATCAATAACAACGTTGAACAGTATGCAGAATCTTTCCATGACATCAATCACATGTTACTGACTTTACTGGACACGCCAATCATAAAAACGTATCATATCGGTTCAACTGCTGTCAGAGGTGCATTAACGAGTGGTATTATTGATGTGCTTGTTGTTGTCAATAGCTTACATGCAATGACAACACTCGACGAAAAGCGTTTAAATCTGCAAAAGTATTATCGCCTGCATCACCCATATGACAAAAAATGTGTTTATGCTAAATTTGAAAATTTAAAGACTTTAAATGAAATTGTACGTCTACATATTGTTGAAAAAGACAGTAAAAAACTACAAAAATATATCGATGGACAAACCATATTAATTGAGCAATATGAAAGTTTCAACGCATTTAAATCAAATTTAAATCATGAAATTTCTGTGAAAGAATATGAAAAATTTAAGTCTGATTGGTTTAATCGCCATCTGTCAGTTTAAAATACATACATTAACTGATATAATTAAGTTTGAATTTACCGAAAGGGCGTTATAAACATGCAAGCGAATGAAATATATAATGGGTTAAGTGGATTGATAGGCAATACACGCATTAAAATGAATGAACCCTTAAAAAAATATACGTATACCAAAACAGGTGGAAATGCGGATATTTACGTTACACCTGTTAAATATTCTGAAATACAAAAAACATTACAATACGCTAAAGAACATCATATTCCCGTGACCTATTTAGGAAACGGCTCAAATATTATTATTAGAGACGGTGGTATTCGTGGCATTGTCATTAGTCTTCTCGGACTAACAGATGTGCAAGTTGAAGTTGATACGATTATCGCTAGCAGTGGCGCTGCAATTATTGATGTATCTAAAATTGCAAGAGATCATCATCTGACAGGTCTTGAATTTGCCTGTGGTATTCCGGGTTCTGTTGGGGGCGCGGTATTTATGAATGCTGGTGCTTATGGTGGAGAAATTAAAGATGTACTTGAAAGTGCGACAGTCATCAATGAAGATGGCGAGATAATAACATTAACGAATGAACAACTACAACTCGACTATCGTTCAAGTATTATACAGACCGAGCATTATGTCGTATTAGAAGCAACATTCAAATTAACACGTGGTGATATTAATGTCATCCAGTCTCAAATGGATATCTTAACTGAACGCCGTGTTGACAAACAACCGTTAGAGTACCCATCGTGCGGTAGTGTCTTCAGAAGACCACCGGGTCACTTTGCAGGCCAGTTAATTCAGGAGGCAGGTTTACAAGGACATCGCATTGGTGGCGTTGAAGTTTCAAAGAAACATGCTGGTTTTATTGTTAATGTAGATAATGGCACAGCAACGGATTATGAACAAATGATTGCATATGTTAAAGAGAAAGTATTTGAAAACAGTGGTGTTGAATTACATCCTGAAGTTAGAGTCATTGGAGAAAAATTATAATGAAAAAATTCCGTACACATTGTACGGAATTTTTTCATTGATTATTAAACAAATCTCTACGGTTCCTTATTCAACAGTAATATCTGCATTCGGCATTGTATGTTGATTATGTGCTGTTACGTGACTAATGACATTATAATGCCCTTTATTTTTAAATGTATATTCTAATGTATATACGCCTTTTTCAGCTTTTTTAACTTTTTCTTTTACCGAGTTTTTCATATCTTTATCTTTAATGATTTCAAACATAACTTCATCTGCATCATTAACAAATGCTTTACCATGCTTGACTGTTGCTGTTATTTTTATTTTGTCACCTACCTTACCTTTTGCAGGTACTTTTAAATCGACAGTAAGTGGCGTTACTGATTTTGACTCTGTATGTGTACCGTGACCTTCATGTCCACTCTCTTTTGCAGTCTGCCCACATGCTGTAAGTAATAAAGCACTCATTCCAAGCATTAATAATTTTTTCATATTTATACCCCCTAAAATCAATATCCATTTCATTATTAAAAATTAAACTTTGCTTTGCAATGAACAATCTGTGACATTCCACAAAAAAACAAGCCTATGACCAACTTGTCATAGACTTGTCAAATATATACTAATCTTCAAATATAAAATCTTCATCCGTTAATGCTTCAACATTTAAGGCGATAACATAGCCGTCCCCTTTAACACTAAAGAAATCATGATTTTTTGTTGAAGTATTTAGTGCATTCTCAATAATAGGATTGAAATCTTTTTCTTCAAAAAATGGCTCAAATCCTAAATTAGCTAATGCTTTGTTGCCATTGTATTGCACATAATTAAGTACATCTTCAGTTAAACCTACACGATCATATAGCATTTTTGTATAACTTTCTTCATTGGCATAAAGTTGCTTGAGCATATCATACATGTCTTTATCTGCTCTCACTTTTTCTTCATCTGTTAATTCATTACGTAAACTTTGCGCATCAAGCCCTGTAAATACACCGTGAATCGATTCGTCTAATAATATTTTACGAATAATTTCACCAGACGTTGTCATCTTACCTTGACCCGCTAAGTAAAGCGGATAATAAAATCCACTATAGAATAAGAATGTCTCAAGGAATACTGATGCCACACGTGCCATATACTGATCATAAATTGATGCTTCATTTGTCCATAACTTATGATAACGACTCACGATTAAATCAGATTTAAATTTCAAATGCGGTTCATTAACCACCCAATCATCAAGCAATTCATTTGTTTCAGAAGAAGGCAATAATGTTGTAAAGATATGTGAGTAACTCTTCGCATGAATTTGTTCCATCATACCCATAAATGAATATACTGCTTTCTTTCTTAAATCTTGTGTATGTAGACCAATGAGTGGCATACCATCATCCGCTTGATGTGTGTCGAGTCCAGTCAGTCCAGCCAACGCATGATTAAACGTAAATTTCTCATCTTCGGTCAGTTCTTTCCAGCTCGCAATATCTTTTGAAACTTTAAATTCAGTCTCGACCCACATTTGAGAGATATTTTGACGCCAAAACATATTGGTCATATCTTCTTGTGTATTCCAGTTAACAGCTTTCATTTTGTCAGTCCTTTATCATGTTTTTATAGACAGTGTAAGAGACCGATAGACGGCCTCTAACACTGCTTTTAAATTGTGTGATTAAACAGCACAACTTGTACACTCTTCTACGCTTAATAATTTGTTACGTGTATAGTATAACGATTTTAAACCTTTATGATGTGCATACACATAAAGTCTTGATAATTCTCGCGTAGAAATATCTGAGTTAACGAACAGAATCGTTGAAATACCTTGATCGACATGCTCCTGAATCGTTGCAATTAAATCAATTAATTTCATTTGATTTGTATTAAATGCTGATTTATAGAACCACATCGTTTCTGGTGATAAGAATGGCATTGGATAGAACGTTTCCGCATTACCATAAGTTCTACGTTCAATCTGATCCACAATCGGCATAATTGAGCTTGTCGCATTTTGAACATATGAAATACTTTGTGTTGGTGCAATTGCTAAACGATAAGCGTGGAATAGTCCATTTTTCATAACTGCTGCTTTTAACGCTGCCCAGTCTTCTTTTGTTGGGATATTTATCCCTTCAAATAATGCTTTTACTTTATCTGTCTTCGGTGCATAATCCGTCGTTTCATATTTCTCAAAATATTTACCTGATGCATAATCAGATAGTTCAAAGTCAGCATATCTTTCATTACGCTCTACAGCAATCTGCATTGAGCGTTCAATTGAGTAATAGTTCATCATCATAAAGAATGTTGCTGCAAATTCTTTCGCTTCTTCTGATTCATATCCAATTTTATTTTTGGCAAGGTAACCATGTAAATTCATAACGCCCAGTCCAACTGAGTGTAATTCACGATTTGCCTTTGCAACACCCGGTGCATTCTTTATATCTGCTGCATCACTTACTGTCGTTAAAGCATCCATACCGATATGGACTGAATCCTGGAACTTCTTAGATTCCATTACATTCACAATATTTAGTGATCCTAAGTTACAAGAAATATCACGTTTAATATCATCTTCTGTTCCATAGTCATTAATCACTGAAGTCTCTTGTAACTGGAAGATTTCAGTACATAAATTACTCATCTTGATTTGACCAATATTTGAATTTGCATGGACTTTATTGGCATTATCTTTGAACATTAAATAAGGATAACCAGATTGTAATTGTGTTTGCGCAATTAAATTCAACATTTCTCGTGCGTCTTTTGATTTCTTCATAATGTTTGGATTATTCACTAATTCATCGTACATTTCATCGATATTTAAGTCATCTAAAGTAATACCATATTCACGTTCTACGGTATGTGGTGCGAACATAAAGAATTCTTTACCTTCTTTTGCTAAATCAAAGAATTTAGAAGGTACGATTAATCCAGTCGATATCGTTGATAAACGTAAATCTTCATCAGCGTTTACTTTCTTTGTATCTAGAAACTCTAATACATCGTAGTGGAAGATATTTAAGTACACCGCACCTGCACCTGGTCGTTGTCCTAATTGATCAGCATAACTGAAACCACCTTCAAGGGCTTTTGCAACAGGTAATACACCTTTTGCGACACCTTTTATCCCTTTAATTGCTTCACCACGCGCACGTAACTTAGATAAGTTAATCGCAACGCCGCCACCAATTTTAGATAATTGTTTCGCTGTTGAATCGATATAATTGATTGAATTTAAACTATCATCTACTTCCAGTAAGAAACATGAAACCAGTTCACCACGACGTGCACGACCTGCGTTTAAGAACGTCGGTGTTGCAGGTTGATAACGCTGTTCAATCATTGCAGAAACAAGTTGTTTTGCTTTTACTTTATCGCCTTTTGCTAAATAAAGGGCAACGATAACAACATGTTGTTTATAATCCTCTAAATATTGCTTTTTGTCATTTGTTTTTAAAGCATAATCTTTAAAGAATTTGCTTGCAGACATATAACTTGCAAACTGGAATGGCAGACTTTCTGCATAATTAATAATTTCCATTAAGTCCAGCTCATGGTACTCATCGAATACATTATAGTAAAAATCCTGATCAACTAAAAAACGTAATCGCTCAAGTGGTGTTTCAAAATGTATTGTATAATCATTAATTTCCTCTAAATAAACAAGTAGCGCCTCCTGATCTTTATCTAAATCAAAAAATCCATCTTCACGACGTTTCGTGACCTGATTATTTAGTTCAATATGATTGTATTGTTTCTCTTCTACTGTTTTCATAACATTCTTCCACCTTTTTGTTAAATAGTTCTATATCACGCATATTACCGTGAAGTTCAAATTTCATAAGCAGAGGTACATGGTAAGTTGCACTGATGATGTCGCCTGCTTTCGCGAAATTTTGTCCCCAGTTACGGTTACCACTTGCAACAACTGCGTATAAATGATGATGATACTTCATTAAAAATTGAGATACTGCATCTGGAACCTGACCAAAACCTATCGTGCCGGTCACGAGAATAAACGGTTCTTGAATTTCGGTTGTCAATGCAGATTCAAGAGGTAGTGTGTGAGGTTGTTTAGATTTCTCTATAAAGCGTCTTACGTTTCCAGTTAATGAATAATAAATAATTAACATATGTTTCACTCCCACGCCATAAGGCATGCAGATTTGATACCTTAACCTAATATGTATCGTATTTTTATCATTTTAGTAGCAAATTATCTTGTGCCTGTTTGCGAAAATAACACAAGATGTAGTGGTTTATAAAAAGTATAACCACAACATATACGAATAATTATAGCATTTAAAAATGCCATTTCAATTAGAACAACTTCAAAACTTTTTTATTTTTATGATTGACTTTTCAGGCAAATCGTATACCCTTTGGTACACGTACAATAGAGCATCTTGAAATTTTGTCATGTTGAAAATGAAAATATATTCTTTAACTAATCATTGAAATTGAGTCAAAAAAATGGTATAAAAATAGCTTACATTAAGCCATTTATAGGGAGTCGTAAATAATGGATAATAAATTAAGAGGTATCATTTGGCTACTAATCGCTTCTCTAGGATTTAGTCTTATGGGCTTGTTTGTGAAACTATCAGGTGATCTACCTGTCGTACAAAAATCGCTATTTAGAAACATTGTCGGCATGATTCTGCCTTTATATTTTGTTTACCGCCATCAAACGAAGTTATTTGGCCAACTAAAAAATCAACCTTTATTGATGCTGCGTAGTCTTTTTGGTTTAACAGGCGTATTACTCAATTATTATACAATCGATAAAATGATATTAAGTGATGCCGATATGTTAAATAAATTGAGCCCATTTTTCACGATTATTTTTTGTGCACTCTTTTTAAAAGAACATATCCGAAAATATCAGTTACTCTGCATGCTAATTGCTTTCTTTGGCGCGCTATTCATTATAAAGCCAAGTATGCAAACGGATATGCACGTGGCACTCATCGGTGTCGCTGGCGCTCTATTTGCAGCGCTTGCCTATACAACACTACGTGTATTGGGGACGAAAGAACCTTTTTATACAACTGTGTTTTACTTTTCATTTTTCTCAACCATGGCTCTTTTACCATTAACTTATTTTCAGTATGAACCTATGACACACATGCAAGTAGTTTACCTGCTATTGTCGGGCGTATTTGCAACGATGGGGCAATTCGGACTGACCATTGCCTATCAACATGCTGCAGCTAAAGATATTTCAATATTCACCTACTCGACTGTGTTATTCAGTGCAATCATTGGTTTGATTAGTTTTCATGAAGTACCCGATGTTTTAAGTATTGCAGGTTATATTATCATATTCAGTGCGAGTTATTATATGTTCGAACGTGCAAGACAGACAAATCATTCACAAAACTAAATTAATTCTATATAATGAAATAATCAATGCTTACGGAGGTTATTATGGCAGGCAGACAAAAAGAAGACTTACAGGATATTACGTTACTTGGCAATCAGAACAATCAATATTTATATGAATACGATCCGAGTATATTAGAATCATTTGATAATAAGCACCAGGGAAGAGATTATTTTGT
The DNA here is from genome assembly GCF_021366795.1 of Macrococcoides caseolyticum. Taxonomy (GTDB): domain Bacteria; phylum Bacillota; class Bacilli; order Staphylococcales; family Staphylococcaceae; genus Macrococcoides; species Macrococcoides caseolyticus_A. The sequence continues at coordinate 210,659 of NZ_JAHCPS010000001.1, forward strand.
AAAATTTAATTGTCCGGAATTTACAAGTTTATGCCCTATTACCGGACAGCCAGACTTTGCAGCCATTTACATTAGCTACATCCCAAATATCAAAATGGTTGAATCCAAATCACTGAAACTGTATTTATTCAGCTTTAGAAACCATGGTGATTTCCATGAAGATTGCATGAATATTATTATGAACGATTTAATTGCATTAATGGATCCGCATTACATAGAAGTCTGGGGGAAATTTACACCACGTGGTGGTATTTCTATTGATCCATATACGAATTATGGACGTCCTGGAACGAAATATGAAGAAATGGCACAATATCGATTAATGAATCATGATTTATATCCAGAAACAATAACGAATCGTTAAGTGAAGAGCATGAGACATAAGTCTATGTCCACTTACGATTAACAGCCTAAATGGCGAAAAAGAAGTTGCCACTACGATAAAGCCGAACGAAAACGATAAATCAACGCACGATTTATTAGTTTCGTTTGGTTTTTTTTGCGCGCAGAACAAGTCCCTGCCTCATTTATTATCTGTTAATTCATAAAAACAACGTTTAATGTATAAATGTAAAAAAATGAATTGTTTTAAAATTTAAATAAGTGTATTATATATAAATAGTTTTATTTATGGTTTTATTTATTTTATTTTTTGATTGACAAGGGGGAAAATGGTATGGCACAACATACACGTGATGAAGTCGTAAATAGTATGCCAAGAACTGGGTTCTTCGGTCATCCTAAAGGACTATTCACATTGATGGTAACGGAGTTCTGGGAGCGCTTCAGTTACTACGGAATGAAAGCAATATTAGTGTATTATCTTTATTATTCAGTTAAAGATGGTGGATTTGGTTTACCCGATGCACTGGCAATGCAAATCGTATCGATTTACGGTGCATTGATTTATATGAGTGGTGTTATTGGTGGATGGCTCGCTGACCGATTTATTGGAACGCGTAAGTCGATTTTATACGGTGCAGTATTGATTATGATTGGTCATATCCTATTATCACTACCGAATAACTTCACCTTACTATTAGCAGCTTTACTATTCATTATATTAGGGACAGGATTACTTAAGCCAAATATTTCTTCTAACGTAGGTGAGTTATATCAAAAGAACGATCCTAAAGTTGATTCTGCATTTACTTTATTCGTTATGTCTATCAACCTAGGCGCATTTATCTCACCATTATTTGTTGGCTGGTTGCAAGAAAATGTTGGCTTCCATGCAGGATTTATGGTCGCAGCCGTTGGTATGTTCTGTGGGTTAATCGTATATATTTTACGCGCTAAACCGACACTTGGATTATCAGGTCTTGATATCCCTAACCCGGTAACCCCTGAAGAGAGAAAGAAAACGTTCACGACAGTGGCCATCATCATTGCAATTGCCGCATTATACTTCATCATTAGTTATGCAATGGGTAAATTATCACTCGCTAGCTTCATTAATGTCGTATCTATAGTCGGTATCATCTTACCGTTCTTTTATTTTGCAAGTATGTTCTTATCGAAGAAAGCAACATCAGATGAGAAAGCACGTGTTGGTGCTTATATCCCTCTATTTTTAGCTGCAGTAGCTTTCTGGAGTATTCAGGAACAAGGCTCAACAGTACTTGCAACATTTGCAGACAAAAACACGCAATTAAATATGCATACATTAACGAATGGTGCCATCGACTTTAAAATACCAGCTGCATGGTTCCAGTCATTAAATCCATTATTTATTGTGACACTTGCACCATTATTTGCATGGCTTTGGGTGAAATTAGGCCGTTTTAATCCACCTACAGTGGTTAAGTTCAGTATTGCATTATTTTTAGCAGCATTCAGTTATTTAATCATGGTTTATCCGTTGACACATGGCGGTAACTTAATGAATCCAATGTGGTTAGTATTAAGTTATTTACTCGTAACAATGGCAGAACTTTGTCTATCGCCTGTTGGTTTAGCAACAACAACTAAACTCGCTCCTCAGGCATTTACATCTCAAATGATGAGTATCTGGTTCTTAGCGAATACAGTAGCTCAAATTGTAAACGCAAAACTTGTTACGTATTATGATTCTGTTGAAAAATATCAATACTTTAGCCATATTGGTTTAGTGACGCTAGGTTTAGGTGTTTTATTATTAATCATTAGCCCGTTCATGAAGAAATTCATGCGTGGTATCCATTAGGTTAAACAAATAATACGAAAAATAGAAGATAATTAAATGTTGAAATACTATTGAGGTAAACTATTTTTAGTTTGCCTCGTTTTTTATTTTTATTTGCTTTAACATATTAATTCGTTAGCACTTCACCTATTATGTTACAAAGATTTGAACAATTTTGATTTTGAAAATTTCGACTTTTAAAATAAATATTGATTGTAAAAAATTTAATGGTAAAATAATATTCTAAAATAATATAAATTTTCGCAATATTTATAATTTGAAAGGGTTGAAAAAATGAAGTACACAAGAGAAGAGATGGTCGAAAGTGTCCCGCAAACAGGGTTCTTTGGACATCCTAAGGGGCTAGGCATTCTATTCTTTGTAGAATTCTGGGAACGTTTTAGTTATTATGGTATGCGTGCAATTTTAGTGTATTACATGTACGACACAGTTGCTAATGGTGGTCTTGGTATGGACAAAACAACAGCAGCAAGTATCGGATCTATGTATGGCGCATTAATCTTTATGACAGGTATTCTAGGTGGCTGGTTAGCTGACCGTGTTCTAGGTTCAAGACGCGCTTTGCTTTATGGTGCCACACTGATTATGCTTGGTCATATCGCAATGAGTTTGCCATTTGGTATACCAGCATTTTTAGCATCAATGTTTTTAATTATCGTAGGTTCAGGTTTCATGAAACCGAATATTTCAAACGTTCTTGGTGGTTTATACCATAAGAATGATAACCGCATGGATGCTGGTTTTGTTATTTTCTATATGTCTGTTAATATGGGGGCTTTTGTTTCACCATTAGTTGTCGGTGCATTACAAAAGAACTACAACTATCATATCGGTTTCCTCGCTGCAGCCATCGGTATGGCGCTTGCATTAATTGCATATGTCATCTTTAACAGAAAATCATTAGGGTTAGTTGGTGTTGAACCAACACATTTACTTGAAGGTGAAGAAAAAGTAAAATACAAAAAGATTTTCTCAGTTGCGATCATTGCTTTAATTCTTATTGTCGCTTTAGGTATTTATACTGAATTCTTAACATTTAATACATTCTCAATTATTGTCACTATACTAGGCGTTGTACTTCCTATCATTTACTGGACAACAATGTACCGCAGTAAAGATGTTACAGAAGTAGAACGTTCACGCTTAGTAGCGTATGTACCACTCTTTTTAGCAAGTGTTATGTTCTGGTCAATCCAGGAACAAGGTGCTAATACACTAGCAATCTTTGCAGGGGAGTTTACTCAACTTGATTTAGATAAAGTGTTTGGTATTAATTTCTTAGTACCGGCAGCATGGTTCCAATCTTTGAATCCATTCTTTGTTGTATTATTAGCACCTGTTATTTCAGCATTATGGTCTAAATTAGGTAAGCACAATCCATCAACACCGATTAAATTCTCTATCGGTATTTTAATGGCAGGTATCAGTTTCTTAATCATGGTCATTCCTGCGCAAACTGCTAGTGCAACGCATTTAATCAATCCATTATGGTTAGTGTTATCATTCCTTATCTGCGTTATTGGTGAATTATGTTTATCACCTACAGGATCAGCAACATCAGTTAAATTAGCACCTGTTGCATTTAACTCACAAATGTTAAGTTTATGGTTCTTATCTAATGCAACAGCTCAAGGCTTAAATGCACAACTTGTAAAATTAATTGAACCACTTGGCTATGCAAACTACTTCTTATTCATCGGTGGTTTAGCCATTGTACTTTGTGTCATTATCTTCTTATTAAGCAGATTTATTTCTAAGAAAATGCAAGGCATTCATTAATAAATAATATCCCCCCTATACAGAACACTTTAACGAGTGACTACTGTATAAGGGGGTATTTTATTATCATTTGATTAGTATACAATAAAGTGGGAATATTATAATGAATCAAGATATGATGACTGGAGGCAAATCATGCAAAAATTTAAAACTGGCATACTTTTCTACCATGACAAAGCAGGACAAGGCGACGTCCATCAAATTCTTGGAGAAGTATCTAAAAGCTTGACCCAATTTATAGATCAACTGACAATCTATCGTAGTATTGCACAGGGAGAGATCTATGACTATCTATCTCAAGCTGAAACACATTTTGAGATTTGCTTAATACTTGGTGGTGATGGGACCGTACATGAATTAATCAATGGTATTATCGATGGTGAACATCATGTCCCTATCGGTATTCTACCCGGAGGAACTTTTAATGATTTTACAAAAACACTGCATTTACACCCTAACCCAATTAAAGCAGCACAGCAATTACTTAGCGCCGAAGTTAAATATTACGATGTATTAAAGACAAATGAACGCTATGCATTAAACTTTGCTGGACTTGGTCTTATCGTAGAAAATTCTAATAGTATTGATCCTGATGCCAAAAGCAAAATCGGCAAATTCAGTTACGTGCTATCAACAATTAAAAATGTGACCAATCCTACATTCTTTAAATATACAATTGAGATTGACGGCGAAAAATATAATGGCGAATCTTCCATGATTATCGTTGCCAATGGTGAATATGTGGGAGGCAATAAAATACCATTAATCGAACTGTCACCAAGTGACGGTAAATTAAATGTATTTATCTTTAAAGAGAGTGGTTTAAAATTATTTACTGAAATGATTTCAATGAAGTCGGAAATTAACTGGAATGAAATCAGTCAGAATATTGAACACTTCTCTGGAGCGTCTGTAAAAATATTAACAGATGATGCAATGGACGTAGATGTTGATGGAGAAATCGATTTATCAACACCTCTGAATGTCTCTATCGTACCAAGTAAACTCAAAATATTAACTGCAACAGAGCGTTTGATATTGAATGACGAACCAACTACTTGATAAAATTAACTTAATATAAAACTGTCCCCCAAAAATCAATTATGATTTTTGGGGGACTTGCGTCTAAACGCTCATTCGATAGCCTCTCTAAACGGCATCTCGTGAGTAGACGCATGTTCGATAGCCTCTCCTTTAATCTTCAAAGAAGTACTTTTCAACGTCTAGCCAGCTTTTCACTCGGTCAAATTCTTTTATACTTTGATTGTGTACCGCATCAAATATTATGCCTGTTCCTTTAAATGCTGTGAGTTGTCTTGGATTGTCATCAATTAAATAGTCCGTCCCAACGACCCCTTTATTACCACAGAAAATAAAATGTTGTGGATCTAAAAACGGGAAATGTTCTCTTAACCATTCATACTTTGCATCAAATGATGTAGGTACATCCATTGCTGCTGTTGCAATATACACATCAAAGTGCTGATTTAATCTTTCTACTACACGTTTGGCATCCGGTAATACTTCTAAATCTCTAAAGAATGCACGATCCAGGAGTAAATCATTCAGTTTATCAACGTGTTCAGGGTATTCTGTTCTTAATTTTTTCTCATACAAATCTTCTTTTTTTATCGTCATACCTGTTCTTTCATTAAACTGAAAAAGTACTTTTTTAAGTGTATCTGCTAATACTTCATCCATATCAATTGCAATTGACTTCTTCATCTCTGCACCTCATTTTAATCTCTTTTATACATTTCTATTATAATTCACTTATTAAAAAAAGCTAAACGATACGATTCGTTTAGCTTTTAATATGTGCATTATATATTAAAAAATGTCTTTAATGCTTTATCAATCTTTTGATTGTCATCCTCAGTTCCTATTGTGACGCGTACACCTGATGGCATTGGGCGTGAAATCACACCATATTGTAATAACGTGTCGAATAATTTCTGAGGGTCACTCGTCTTAATAAATATAAAGTTCGTCTGGCTCGGTAAGCAATGTACAGCATAGGGCTGACTTAATAACCATTGACGTTCTTTTTGATTATGCTTAATATACTGCTTTAAATAGTCCTGATCTTCTAATGCTGTTTCTGCAAGCGCTAAAGATAACGTTGTGACATTGAATGGCAATTTCACTTTATTTAATATTTCTACATAAGCTTTTGTTGTCAGTGCATATCCTACGCGCAATGCAGCTAAGCCATATGCTTTTGAAAAAGTTCTTAATACAATTAAATTAGGATATTCATTCAACAAAGCAACACCATCTGGATAATCTGTTGCTTCGACAAATTCAAAATATGCTTCATCCAGTACGACGGTTATCTCTTTAGGCACGTTATTTAAGAATGCTTTTAAATCTTTCTCACTAACATATGTCCCCGTAGGATTATTCGGATTACAAATCCAGATAATTGTTGTTTTTTCTGTAACTGCCTCTGCCATTTTCACTAAATCAAAGTACCCATCTTTTAATGGAACTGTTTTAAGTGTTATGCCTTCAATATGTGCATGCGTTGAATACTGAATGAATGTCCCTTCACTTGTTAACACTTCACCTTCAGGTATAAGCATTGCACGAGAGATGGATAAAATCACTTCATCAAGCCCAGCACCGATAAAGATTTGTTCAACAGGTACATGATAGAACTTTGATAATTTTTCCTTTAATTGAAGTGCCTCAGGATCAGGATAGTAATTTAAACCATGGATTGCCGTCTTTAATGCTTCCTGAACGTTCGGTGTAGGCCCTAACGGATTTTCATTGGATGCTAAGCGGCTAAATGTACCCGTATAGCCTGTCTTGCGCTTTAATGCCGCTTCAGACATACCTGCTGTATAGGGTGATATTGATTTAAGTTGTGGTTTCATCTCATTCTTACTCCCCTCAATCATTTATTATTTCAATAATAAATGATTGTAGCGAGATTGCAAAGTATTGTTATTTAATGAGTTTTTCTCTTTTTAAGAACGTCTTAGCAACATTTTCTGGTGATTGATTACCATAGGTTACAGCATAGTTCATTGCTTGCATTTCTTCGTCTGTAATTTTATTTGCTAATTGATTTAATGCTTTTACGACGCCAGGATGGTGCTGTATTGTTTCTTGTTTTAATAAAGGTGCACCTTGATAGGGTGGGAATAGATGCCTATCATCGATAAGAACGACCATACCATATTTTTTAAGTTCTGCATCTGTCGAATATGCATCAATTAAGTCTATTTCACCTTTTTCAATCGCCTGATATCTAATTTTTGGTTCCATTGTTTTAACATGATTAAATTTTATATTATATTTTTTCTGAATACCTTTATAGCCATCCATTCTGTCATTAAATTCTAAAGTAAAGCCGGCTTTAATCGTTGATTTTACGCTTTCCAGATCACTTATTGTCTTTAATTGATGGGCTTTAGCATATTCTTTTTTCACGGCTAATGCATAAGTATTATTATATTTCATCGGCTTGAGTAGCGCCATTTGATATTGCTTATCGAGACTTTTGTTTGCCTGCTGATACACTTCTTTTTCAGTTGTATGTTGAGGCGTTTCTTTCGTAATTTCTCCTAACACCGTACCTGTGAATTCAAGATATCCATCGATATGATTGGATTTCAAAGCATTAAATAAGAACGTTGTTTTCCCCATACCTGGTTCAATTTCTACATTCGTATCTGTATGTTCTTCAATCAATAATTTATACATATTTGTAATGATTTCCGGTTCAGTACCTAGTTTACCTGCAAACTTAAGTTGATGATCTCTTTGGAAGAAGAGCGGCCAGATTGCCACAATTAAAAATGTTAATAATAAAACCATCGTCACTGTCATCATTTTTCTGTATGACAACTTCTCCATACGCTTTAATATAAAATCAAAGATCAGTGCAAGAATCGCTGCAGGTATAGCACCTAACAATAATATACTCGTGTTATTTCTATCAATTCCAAGTAAAATCAAATCGCCTAATCCACCAGCACCGATAAATGCAGCAAGTGTTGCAGTCCCAATAATTAATACCATCGCCGTTCTTATACCTGCCATAATAACAGGCATCGCTAATGGAATTTCTACATTTTTGAGTTGACGATATGTATTCATACCAATACCACGCGCCGCTTCTTTTAAAGATGGATCGACTTCTTTAATGCCTGTATATGTATTCCTTAAAATAGGAAGGAGTGCATAAATGACAAGCGCAATAATCGCGGGAACACGGCCAATCCCGAAAAATGGGATCATTAATCCTAGTAATGCAAGTGAAGGAATGGTCTGTAATACTGCAGCGATATTAATAATTGGTTCAGCGATATTCGTATGTCTTGAAAGCCATATACCTATCGGAATCGCTATAACTGTCGCAATGAGTAAAGCGATAAATGAAATTTGAATGTGTTCAAATAATGTTTGAAGGAGTTCCCATTTACGTTCATTAAATGTTTGAATCAATGATTGCATTATTTCGCCTCCTGACTGAGTCTTGCAAATACTTTATCACGTGAAATAACACCAATCTTTTGTCCTGCTTCACACACTGCAATATGTTCGTGCTTACTTAATGCATCATACACAATATGCAATGTTGCATTCGCTTCAACGGTTGTTGTATAGGGTACATTTAACGTATAATCCATTAAATTACGGGCATATAACGTATGATTGATTGCATCACCCATAAATGATTTAACAAATTCATTATTGGGTTGATTAATAAATGATTCCGGTGTACCAATTTGTTCAATGCGTCCTTTATTCATTAAACAAATACGATCACCTAATTTTAACGCCTCACTAATATCATGCGTCACAAATATAATTGTTTTATGTATTTCAGACTGTAGTTGAATTAAATCATCCTGTAATTTTTCTCTTGAAAGTGGGTCTAAGGCACTAAACGGTTCATCCATTAATATAACAGGCGGATCTGCCATTAGCGCACGTACAACTCCGACACGTTGTTGCTGACCACCAGAGAGTTCATCAGGATAACGATGTTTAAAATCTTCTGCTGGTAAACCAACCATATTAAGCAATCGATCAGCCTGGGCATCAATTTTAGCTTTATTCCATTGTTTCATTAAAGGAACCTGGCTAATATTTTCTTTAATCCTCATATGAGGAAATAAGGCAATTTGCTGCAGAACATAGCCAATATCCCAGCGCATTTCATCAATTTTATAATCACTTACAGGCTTTCCTTTAAAGTAAATGTAGCCTTGAGATAAAGGAATCAAACGATTAATCATTTTTAGTGTCGTTGTTTTTCCACTGCCTGAAGGACCAATAATCACAAAGAATTCGCCTTCTTTAATTTCTAAAGAAATATTATCCACCGCAATACTTTCTCCGTATTGCTTTGTTACGTTTTCAAAACGAATCATACGTCACCTCGTAAAAATTTTAATGTTTAACTTATAACCTAATAATTTATTTTTAAACATAAATGCCGCATGACTCATTAAGTCATGCGGCATATGCCTTTATCGCTTCAATAAACTCAGGACAATAATGCTTTAATTTATATGAACCTACGCCTTCTATTTGAATCATTTCATCTTTCGTCGTGGGTTTTTTCAGTGCAAATAAATGTAATGTATGATCTGAGAAAATTGTAAACGGTGGCACTGATAATTCATCTGACAGACGTTTTCTTACATCTTTTAATGTTTTTAATAATATTTCATCAACCGAATCCATTGTCTTAATCGTCACACGTTCATTATAGGAAGCATTCTTATAATAAGTCATGACCTGTGTGTCTCCCATTAAAATGTCACGTGCGTGCTCATGACAATAGATTTTACCGTCAATTTCTACGATATAACCGTTAAATAACAACGTTTCTATAAATGACTGAATCGCACTTGTTGTATAGTTTTTTAGTAAACCGAATGTTGGTAAAGTATGATACGCAGCATTCATTATGGCGTCATCGGTTTCACCATGTAACACTTTAGTTATCATTAATTTATGCACAGGCGTCTTGATTCGAATGATACAACTTAATATTTTTTTGGCTTCTGTTGTCATATTATAATTTTCAACTTGCTGAACACAATTCGTACATTGCTCACATTTCGATAAATGTTCGTTTGGGTTAAAATAATTAATAATCGTTGCCTGAAGACATTGCTTTGTCTTAGTATAGGCAATCATTTTGTTGAGCTTTTCTTTTTTCTGTTCAATCACCGATTCATCTCGACTCGTTTCAATGAAGAACTGCTGTAGTTTAATATCCTGATCGCTATACATTAACAAACATTCACTCTCTAATCCGTCTCGACCCGCACGTCCTGCCTCTTGATAATAACTTTCTAAATCCTGCGGCAGATTATAATGAATAACATAACGTACATTTGATTTATCAATGCCCATACCAAAAGCGTTCGTTGCGATCATCACTTTAATATCATCTCGTACAAACTTGGATTGATTTTCATCTTTCACATCTTTATTGAGTCCAGCATGATAAATCGTATGTGGGATATCCTCATTTTTTAATACTTCACTTAAACTTTCAACTTGTTTACGTGTGTTGGCATACACGATGCCAGAATCATCAATATGCTCACGTATATAAGATAAAAGTCGTTTTTGTTTCTGATAAGTTGGATCAATCATAAACTTTAAATTATCACGCTTCGTACTTGTTTCAATGACGTGTTGCTGGTCAATTAATAATAATTCACATATATCGTTTTTAACATCAACCGTTGCCGTTGCAGTTAATGCCATAATTGTAAAGTTATGCGGTAACGATAAGACAAAATGAATAGATTCGCGGTAACTTGGTCTGAAATCATGCCCCCACTTAGAGATACAATGTGCTTCATCAAAAGCTACCAGTTGAATATCCAGTTGATATAATAAATTTAAAAAGGATTTCTGGTTAAATCGTTCCGGTGCAACATATAAAAATTGATACTCACCCTTAAGTAAACCCGCTTCTATTAAACGTGCTTCCTTAACCTTTTGCGTTGAATTCAAAAAGGCCGCACGTATTCCACTCGCATTTAAACTGTCGACCTGGTCTTTCATTAATGAAATGAGCGGACTGATCACTAATGTTAGTCCACCTTTCATTATTCCCGGAATTTGATAGCAAATAGACTTTCCGCCACCGGTTGGTAGTATACCTAGCGTTGCATGATGATTCAGCGCATTTTGAATGAGTGTACGCTGACCAGGACGAAAGTCATCATAACCAAAGTATTCTTTTAATACATTTTTCATAATTTACTCCATTCGTTCACTCAGTTCATCCCATTCTTCAAAGTAAGCTTCATACTGTGCTTCAATTGTATGACGCTCAGTAGTCAGTTGATTCAGTTTATCGTAGTTCGTCGTTTCCGCCGCAATAGCATTATCTATAGTTTCTAACTGTTCTTCCAACTTTTCGATTTCTTCTGATAAGAACTCGAACCTACGTTTATCCTTATAAGATACTCGGGTAGATTGTTTGTTATTATGATTAATTTCTTTATCTACTTTAATGGCTTGGGATTTTACTTCTTTCTCTTCATTATCTGCAATTTGTTTGTAACTTAAATAGTCATCAAAACTTCCTAATACTTTATCAATACGCTTATTGTTGACAAACCAATAGGTATCAACAACTTTATTCAGGAAATATCGATCATGACTGACCGTAATCACTGCACCATTAAAACTTTCTAAATAATCTTCAAGGATTGTTAATGTTTCTGTATCCAAATCATTCGTGGGCTCATCAAGGAGAAGTACATTGGGTCCTTCAATGAGTATACTGAGTAAATACAGTCGCTTACGCTCTCCCCCACTCAACCGATGAATATATGTACCATGCATATTGGATGGAAATAAAAAGCGTTCTAATAACTGTGTCACAGAAATTTTTTCACCAGTAGCTGTTGTTGCTGCTTCTGCTTTCTCACGTAAAAAATCAATTACACGTAAATCCTGATTTAACTTCATATCATCTTGCTTATAATATCCAATTTTAACTGTCTGACCGGTAACCATCTTTCCATATGTTGGTTTAAGTATGCGTGCAATGATATTCAGTAAAGTCGATTTACCAGTGCCATTCTGACCAACAATACCAATTCTATCAGTTGTTTGAACAATCGTACTGAAATCTTGAAATAGTACTTTATCACTGAATTTCATACCTAGAGATTCAAACTCAAATACCTGCTTTCCTAACCGTTTATGCGCAAGATTGATTTCCATTGTTTCTTTTGTCTGATGAGATTTTACTTTATCTTCGATTGCACTAAAACGGTCGATACGGGCCTGTTGTTTGGTTGTACGTGCTTTCGCACCTTTACGCATCCAGTCGAGCTCTTGTTTATACAGTTGCTTTTCTTTTTGCTCCTGTTTACCTTCAATTATTTCTAGTTCAGCTTTATGTGCAATATAGTCATTATAGTTCCCCTTATACATAAACAACTTACCATTACGTAATTCTACAATACGGTTGGTCACTTCATTTAGAAAGTATCTGTCATGCGTCACTACAAGTACTGATTTCTTATATTGTTTAATAAATGAAATTAACCAATGGATCGACTCAAAATCTAAATGGTTGGTCGGCTCATCTAATAATAATAAATCCGGTGCTTTTAACAATGATTGAGCAAGTGCGACACGTTTTTTCTGACCACCACTTAAAGATGAAATAGGTTGCGATAAATCCATAATACCAAGCTTCGTAAGAATCGATTCTGCTTCAGCTCGGTAGCTAAATCCATCCATTTGTTCAATTTGTTGCTGTACAACACTTAATTGCTCTATTAATGTATCATTCATTTCTGTTTCCATAGTTTTCAGTAACTTATCATATTGCTTAAATTTCTGCATGACTGGATGATTTTCATCAATCACATTATCAACTATAGAAAGTTCCTCATTTAAAATAGGTTGCTGTGCAGCATATTCAATCGTAAAATCTTTAGGATGTGTTACGACACCATGGTGATCTTCAATTTCAGCGATGCACTTTAGTAATGCACTTTTACCTGTCCCGTTTATACCGACGAGGGCAATCTTATCTCCGACAGAAATGCTAAGAGAAATATCTTCAAATACAGTTTTTACACCATATTGCTTGGATAAATGTTCAATTTTATAAGCTTCCATTTTTACGCTCCTTAATAACATAACGATTAAAAATAACGCATCCAATCCGAATGAATCCCAGAATAAAATAAATATTCCGGATGACCAATTTATGATATAGTTATGTATTATAAACTTCAGTATTATATTATACACTTTTTTACCTTAGGAGGTACACATGTTCGAATGGTTTAGTCAATTATCACCAGTAGCACAAGCTGGTATCGCTGGACTCTTCACATGGGCAATGACAGGATTAGGTGCATCTGTAGTCTTTTTATTCAAATCGGTCAACTTAAAAGTATTAAACACGATGCAAGGCTTTGCAGCTGGCGTTATGATTGCTGCATCGTTTTGGTCACTCCTCTCACCAGCAATTGAATTTAGTGAGGAAGCAGGAAATATACCATGGATACCTGCTGCAGTCGGATTTTTACTTGGCGGTTTATTTATTAGAATGCTGGATGTCATTATTCCTCATATCCATCCTAAAGCACAACCAAGTCATGTTCATGAAGGTCCAAAAACTAATTTAAAGAAATCAACATTATTATTTTTAGCTATCACAATGCATAACATCCCTGAAGGATTAGCAATCGGTGTTGGATTTGGTGGTGTTGTTTCAGGAAATCAACAAATGCTAATGGCTGCGATTGGATTAGCCATCGGTATTGGTATTCAAAATATACCGGAAGGCTCAGCGTTATCACTACCAATCCATGGGGATGGCAAATCCAAATGGGCAGCATTTAATTTAGGCCATGGTTCTGCGATTGTTGAGCCAATATTTGCAATGGTGGGGGCAGCAGCTGTAATTCTGGTCACACCAATATTACCATATGCATTAGCCTTTGCTGCGGGTGCTATGATATTTGTTGTTGTTGAAGAGCTTATCCCAGAATCACAATCAAGTGATAATACCGACTTAGCAACACTTGGCTTAATGTTAGGCTTTACAATTATGATGATTCTTGATGTCTCATTAGGATAAAAAAATGGTGTTATCTGATTGAAACAGATAACACCATTTTTTATTATTATTTTTCTTTACCTTTAGTACCATTCATATATTCATACTTTGTTGGATCAATTTTCTTAAAGTTTTTATTTTCATAGAAGCGTAATAAATCCCCGTTAATTAATGCGTCAGACATTTCTAATTCCTTCTCAGCACTACGCTTCATTTCAACAGCTTCTTTCTTCTGTAATTCATTGGTTAATGGTTGGTTCGTTTTATTATCATAGAACACACCGTTAATTGATTTATACTTCGGACTGATGAAATCACCATTTCTAAATACAACTGTATCTTTATGCCCTTTAGACATTAAGTCTGTACCAAACATAACATATGGTTTAGAATCTATGCCAAGTAAATGTAGTAATGTTGGCGCTACGTCGACTTGTCCTGCATACGTATGATCAACTTTACCTTTCATACCAGGTACTTTCATAAATAAGCCCGTACGTTGTAAATCCATAAATTTCGCTGGTGTAATTTCTTCTCCTAATAATTCAGCCATCGCTTTATTATGATTTTCAGAAATACCATAATGGTCGCCGTAAATAATAATCACTGAATCTTCATATAAACCTTCTTTTTTAAGATCCGTAATAAATTGTTTCACTGCTTCATCTAAATAACGTGCTGTTTGTACATATCCATCTACTGTTGGATTACCTGTATTCGGTGAATCAATCGTTGCTTCTGTTTTATCGATTGTAAATGGATAGTGGTTTGTTAATGTAATTAAATGTGAGTAAAATGGTTGTTTTTCCTGTTTTAAGAAAGGCATTGATTCTGTAAAGAATTCTTTATCTTTCAATCCTAAGTTTTCTAAGTTCTTTTCAGACATATCATAATAAGATGCATCATAGAATTTATCTATCCCAAAATGTTTATAAATTTGGTCTCGATTCCAGAATGTTTTGTAATCACCATGCATTACAGATGTTGAATAACCTTGTTTCTGGTTCATAATCGCTGGTAAAGACTGATAGGTGTTATCACCTTTTAAGCTGAAGGCTGAACCTTGTGGTAATCCATAAAGACTGTTATCCATTGTAAGTTCTGAGTCACTTGTTTTACCTTGTCCAGTTTGATGGAAGAAATTATCGTAATAGATGAAGTCTTTCTTACCACTTGCAAGAGAATTTAGGAATGGAGTGACCGGCTCACCATTTACTTTATAGTTAATTAAGAATGTCTGGAAACTTTCAAGATGGATTTTAATCACATTCTTTTCTTTTGCGATACCAAATGTCGCGCCGTTCGGTGCAGCATATTTCGTTTTTGTATAGGATTGAACTTTTGCTAAATCATCTGAACTTGCTAATGCTTTTTGCTGATTGTTTTGAATCGTTTTAACACCATCATAGACTGTAAAGTTATATGGTCCTAAGTATTTAACTAAATATTTATGGTCAAAGGTTCTTGTTAGTAACTCTGGACGATCTGTTTCAGCAAACGCTAAATTTAAGAAAAACATTGAAATAGATACACCCATCAATACAGGTACATATTTCTTTTTAAATGATTGCGTTGATATTTTTTCTTTCTTGAACAATAAGATGAATAAGAAGATAAATGTATCAATAAAATAAATGAAGTCATACCATTTAAATGAGCTCCATAAAGCACCACTCATCGACTCGACATTACTCACCTGGTTTAATGTACTAAATGTAATGAAATCAGAAAAGAATCTGAAATAAACAACATTGGCATACAATAAAAATGTCAGTAAGAAGCCGCCTGTAAAGACAAACCAAAATGCTTTCTTTCCTTTAAAGAATAGAAATACACTTAAAATCAGTGCAACTAAACTGTATGGGTTCATCAGTAATATTAAATTTTGAACAATACCTTTGACGCCAAGTGATAAATCAAAATAATACGCAAAATATGTTTTAAATGAAACGGCAAGTACCATTAATAAGAAAAACATAAATATTGATATTTTCTTTTCTTTCATATCTTTTCCTCCATTAAACTTGTTTCTATCAGGCTATTTATATTATTAATCTAAGCTTCGTAACATTTACACGATATTATATATTGTAACACAAACGTAATATATTTTTATGTGTACAATATATTAATTTATACTGTTTCAAGATAAATATCAAGTATATTTATCTATTTTTTATCTTTTTCGTGTAATATGTGACTGTTTTATGTCTGTCATGTCTATACATTTAATTCTTTTTGATGAAGAAAATCAATTTGTGTCAGTATAGTTTTTAACCATTTTTCATAACTTTCCTGTTGTCGCACCAATTCGCTCTCCGTAATCCATTTAAAATACAGTTTCGAACCCGGTTTCTTCTGAGATAGTTTCGGTAAATGATAGGGCGCTATATTAGCAATATGCGGATAACGTTTATCTTGATGTACACTCTTTAATGAGATCACAAGCTCGCCTTGTTTAGAAATTTGAACTGCACCACTTTGTGTGATATCCTGCGCATCTACACACTCGGGACAAATGACTTTCTTTCCATCTAATATAAAGCCTGTTCTGTCGAATCGATTGGTTACACTATAAATATCTTCTTGAATCGCTTGTTGGATTGATGCATTGATATGTTGATCGATTAAGGCTAAATGAAATACATCAGAATAATAAATGCGTGCTAAAGAATATGCATCGATTCCCCATGTCGTTTCTTTACGTTTAGCTATATTTTCAAACAATTTCCTTTGAAACGATGAATAGCCACGTGCAAGTTCAAATCGATCTCCTGAATTTATAATGTAATCTTTTGCTTGATTCATTTTCACTGGATCTAATTGAAGTCCTCCAGCGATGGCCATATATACACGTGTGCCTTTCTTCGGCTGATCAAAGTAAAGCGTTTCACCTTTCTCCATTAAATGCACTTTCATTGGCATAATACGTTTATCATCTGTATACGCATAAAATTCTGCGCCCATTAACGCAATTAATGTTGGTTCTCTAAAATGAATGACAGGTGCCTGAAAAGTCATTTCAATTGTCGGTGTATCCACTTGATTACCAACTAGCGCATTCGCTAATAGATGAGACAGTACATCACATGGTCCATTTAATGAGAGTGATGCATCTTCATAATTTTCAATCTGTTGAAAAGATGTATATATACCTGCTGTTTGAAATATAATCGACATCGTCATAGTTCCCTTCTAAATTAATTTACAATATTAATAATATCTTAACATCGGTCAAAAGTCGTAAAAAAAATTCTACCGTTTATGTTCGGTAGAATATATCTGCAATTTCAATCATCATCGCCCTTAAACTTAAAGCGATAAACATCACAATAACGATTGCACAAAGCATTGTGGCATATAACATAATCAATGCATTTTTCGTCTGGTTATCTTTAAAAAGTTGAATAATTTTATTGTTCAATAGATATACGAATAACGATAAACCCGCTATAAGTAAACACACCATTAATATATTCGTCATTATTTTCACCTATTTTCAGAATTTAAGACATTATTAGCATTTATTATAACGCTTTTAGGTGTATTAATAAACCAAGACTATCTTACTTTATATTTCTAATTCTATACGCACCCATTCTCTTAAACTATTAATCATATAAATCTCTATTTGATGATTTTGATAATCTTCAATAAAGTCTTCTAATCTAATTGCTTTCTCCTTAATCATACCTTCATCCAATAATGACTGCCTCATACAACCATTTAATACATATTCATGTTCTGGTGTATAGTAGTGCTGGTCTTTTTTTATGACCAGATTTCCAATATTAAATTCTAAAAGCGTTGTACCGTCATGAAATAAAGTAAGTTGTTTTACATCATACTGATTTCTAATTGACGTTTTATGCTGATGAAACAGCTTATGATTGAATGTGATTTGTTGCAGCGTTGCGCGTGTGTCACTTTTTTGGAGGGGCTCTATTGTCGAAAGTACCACGCCTTTTAAGTCGACAGTTAATCGATACATGTGTGGCATTGCGTCATTTATTTCTGGCTGAAATGCCTGATTGACGGCTTGGATATCGTAATCGATATTAAATTGTTTTAATCCCTTTAATAAACGCTCATAATGATAGTTTTTTCTTTTTAAATGACCATTTTCAAGTCGCATTGTTTCAATCAGATGAAAGTCACTAGGTAATGTTATATTTTCTTGTTCATGTAGTGTGTCACTATCTGGTTGATTGATATAGTTTAAAACGTTTGTTTTAGCGACCATCTCTTCATATTCCAGTTCTGGCTTTGAATCAATTGTTATGCCTCCACCTACACCATATATGACCGTCTCATCAAGGTGATTGTATTCAAGTGTACGAATCGGCACATTGAATATTGCAACTTCATTCGGAACGATTAACCCTATCGTTCCACAATACACGGAACGCTTCGTTTCTTCTAACTGATTAATAATGCGCATTGTTGATTGTTTTGGTGCACCAGTGATTGATCCACAAGGAAATAATGCTTTTAGTATATCATACAAGCCATTTTGACCTATCGTTGCAGTGATTGTTGATGTCATTTGATACACTGATAAAAACTTTTCTATCGTGAACAAATGTGGTACACAAACACTCCCTTTTGTCGCGATTTTGCTTAAATCATTACGTAATAAATCAACTATCATGACATTCTCTGCTCGATCTTTTAGTGAATTTAATAGAAACTGATAATGACGCTCGTCTATCTCCGGACACTTATCTCTAGGCATAGTTCCTTTCATCGGTTTCGTAAGTACTGCCTTATTCACGAAATCATATTGAAAGAAAAGCTCGGGTGAGATACTAATAATCGTATTGTTATCATCTTCTATGTATGCTGTATAATCACCATTTTGAGAGGATAACTTCTCATAGATGTGGTATAAGTTCTTTTCTGTATTATGGGCTGTTAATCGGGTTGTATAATTAACTTGATACGTGTTACCTTGTCTTATTTCATGTTGAATTGCTTCAATTTGCTTAATGATATGTGATTTATCCTGCTGAAACTTAAAATTTAAATGTGATGCGTTCGCTTGCTTATCAAAAACTTCATGTGTTTCACGGTCAAAATAATAAATTTTCACTAAATCATCTGTTAGTGCTTTCGTTTGGAGCAATGGGTCAAATAAACGACTTGCTTCATATTTCATGACGATTAATGCATAATAATCGCTCGCTTCCGCTTCTTCTATCGCTGCTTTTAACGTCTGTGCATCGTTAGCAGTAACACGTTGCACAGGATCTTTCAGTTTAATATGATACGTCTTACTTTTATCACCAATATATTTAAAATTTATTTCTGCTCTCATGGCTAAACTCCTCTAATAAATGTTTCAAGCATGGTTAAACCATCTGTCGTTAAAATGGATTCAGGATGAAATTGAATACCGTATACTGGTAATGTTATATGTCTTACACCCATCACAATATTATCTTTGGTCCATGCCGTCTTAACTAACGGGCTTTGTACATCACCTATCGCGCCTAATGAGTGGTATCTTGCTACTAGGGTTGGTGAAGATAATCCTTTAAATGGAAAATCGCCTGTATGATATATGGGTACCTGGTGTCCATGCACTGGACTTAACATCGCAATTTCATGATGATAGAAACGCATAATAACCTGGAATCCTAAACACACACCTAGAATCGGAATAGCACCTGCAAAGTGATGCAACACATCAAGCGCAAGTTTGGCATCATCAGGATGCCCAGGACCTGGTGATAGGATAATGTGTGAAGGATGTAACGCCTTAATTTCTTCTATTGTTAATTCATCGATTGTTTTTGTGATGACCGTTTCATTTAAACTTTCTAAATAATGAACGATATTGTATGTAAATGAATCGTGGTGATCAATCATTAGTATCATTGGTAGGCCTCTTTTTTTAAATTTAGTAGAAAACGCTTTTATTGATTTAATGATTTTATTATATCTTTAATATGTTATAATGAAAAACGAAATTTAATAAGAGGTTCCTAGCACATACCCTCTATAAAAAACTAGTTCGACACTTTGCTAGGGTAAAAGTGTCTTTTTTTATTGAAATGAGGAATAACTATGAAAAAAATTTTAAACCAAAATAAAGCATTGGTTGTCTTTAGTGGTGGGCAGGATAGTACGACGTGTCTTTTCTGGGCATTAAAACGTTATAAAGACGTTGAGGTGGTTACTTTCAATTACGGACAGCGTCATGCTTTAGAAATTGAAATCGCGAAAACAATTGCTCAAGACTTAGGCGTCAAACATCATATCCTGGATATGTCTTTACTATCTCAACTTTCACCAAATGCATTAACGCAAGCAGATATTGAGATTACACACACTGGTGACGTTCCGAATACATTTGTACCTGCACGCAATTTACTATTTATGAGCTTTGCAGCAGCACTCGCCTATCAAATCGAAGCAAAACATATCATTACCGGTGTATGTGAAACAGACTTCTCTGGTTACCCAGACTGTCGTGATAATTTTATAAAATCATTAAATGTAACGATTAACTTATCAATGGATATGAATTTTGAAATTCACACACCACTGATGTGGCTGGATAAAAAGGAAACCTGGGCATTAGCAGATGCATTAGGACGTTTAGATTATATCAGACAAAATACATTAACGTGTTATGAAGGCATTCCTGCAGATGGATGCGGAGAATGTCCAAGCTGCTTATTACGCAATAAAGGACTAAACGATTATTTAAATGAAAAGGAAGTTTTATCATGATCCAACAAATCTACCCGCAAGTAGCGCACAACTATGCTTTTGAACTGAATAAAGATATGAATTTTGCGGCAGCACACTACATTCCAGACGCACGTGCTGGGGTGTGTAGTCGTACGCACGGTCACTCGTATTTTGTCAATGTGACAATCGCCGGCAATGATTTAGACGATATGGGATTTTTAGTGAACTTTAGAGATATTAAATCAATTATTAACGATACGTTTGATCATACATTGATTAATGATTTACCGGAACTTAAAGATAAAATGCCGTCGACTGAACTGGTTGCTAAAACAATCTTTGATATGATTGAAAATCATTTACAAACACTGCCCCATCAACCGAAATGCTTACAAATCTTCTTAAGAGAAACACCAACGAGCTATGTTGTGTATCGAGGTGTGCGATGAAAATACCAGTATTAGAAATATTCGGACCGACCATTCAAGGTGAAGGTGCAGTTATCGGAAGAAAAACGATGTTTGTCAGAACAGCGGGCTGTGACTTTAAATGTGACTGGTGTGACTCGAAATTCACATGGGACGGTAGTGCGAAAGATGATATAGAAATGTTAACTGCTGATATCATTTATGAACGCCTTCAAAGTTTAGCACCTGATAACTTCAATCATGTTACGATTTCAGGTGGTAATCCGGCACTTATTAAAAATATTGCAGCGCTTGTTGAATTGTTACACTCAAAAAATATTGAAGTCGCACTTGAAACGCAAGGCAGTAAATTCCAACAATGGATGACACAAATAGATCAGTTAACGATAAGCCCGAAACCACCAAGTTCAAAGATGCAGCAAGATATTAGCCAGCTTGATTTTGTAATTAATCAGCTTGATTATCACAAATTATCCCTCAAAGTTGTTATCTTTAATGAAGAAGATTATCAATTTGCGCAAATGATTCATCATCGTTATCCGAACATTAAATTTTATCTGCAAGTTGGCAATCCATATTTAGATGAAAGTGTCGATGGCCATACTGAAAAGTTACTAACGCGATATGAATCTTTGATTAATCAAGTCATGTTGGATCACACAATGAATGATGTGTATGTTTTACCTCAACTTCACACACTTATATGGAGCAATAAAAAAGGCGTTTAATCTATGCATTAAACGCCTTCTCTTGTTATAATCTTTTTATGTGAAGAAAAAGGAGGTTACACCATGATTTATATCATCGTTATCAATTTACTACTAACGTTCGTTATTTTTCTTAGCTATTATAAGAAAGAATTAAAAGCCTCTTATATCTCACTGATAGTTAATAACTTAGTCATTACATATATTAATTATCCTCTCATTGGTGTAGGGAACTTCATCTCTAAAACACTTGTTTTATTTGTTACTGTGACAAGTGTCATTCATATTTATTTACGATATTATCACTATGAACATTATCAAATCTATATTCCAAATCAATTGATTCACTTATTATTTGGTCTTGCATCATCTGTTTGTATCCCATTTATCTTTTTAACATCGGACCAATCACTTTATCAATCCAGTGCCTATTTAAGTGTATCTATTTTTATATTAGGTGTGATTTTATATCAGCTCTCAGAAGTTGATCGACCTGTTCGATGGTTTCAAATCGATTCAATTAATACATATCGCTATATTAAACAACCAAAACAACTGGGCGAGATATTTTTTGCGATAAGCTTTATACTCCTCACATTGTTATTACCATATAGTTTCGTATATATATTAATTGGAATGACCTATATATATTACGTAAAGAAAAGCCTCCTTTTTAAAGAAAAATAGTATTAATTTATTTTTATATGTTTATACACGTTACCGTCGGGTATTAACTACTATAAGCAAAAATGCTTAAAGCTAAAGCTTATTCGTTTTTATTCTAAGCTTAAATTATTAGGAGGTTTATTATATGGGCTTTATTATTATGTTAATTGTCGGTGGACTTGTAGGATGGGTTGCCGGAATGATTATGGGAACTGATATCCCAGGTGGAAAAATTGGTAACATCATTGCAGGTTTAATTGGGGCTTCTATCGGAAGCTGGTTAATCCCTGGATTCGGTCCTGAATTTGGTGGAGTACACATTATTCCAGCCTTAGTTGGTACTATATTATTAATTGCGGTTGTATCTATCGTTTTACAAATGATGCACAAACGTCGTTAATAAAAAAAGCCCTTAAAGGGCTTTTTTTATGCATTAATTTAAGTGTTGTGTGATAAAAATACCTACAAATATTGTGATAAATACCGCATTAGCAATTTCAGCAATACCAATTTTTATAGGCTTTAACTGTTTACCATAAAAATAAATAGCGCGAAATAAACTCGGTAAGAATGCTATACCAATCAATGGATGGATGACAAATGCTAAGATTAATCCTGCGATATGATAAATAAATGAAATATATTTATACGTTATATTCTTCTTCTCTCGTATCATTGTCTTCACATAAAATGTTGTGCCTACAAAATAAAGAAAGCTAATTAAAAAAATATAAATCATCTTCTGATGAAGCTGCCCTTCACCGATAAAGTAAACAAGTAGTCCTGCGATTGAGAATATTGTAATCGCACTAAAATCATTGAGCAAATGACGTTCATTACGCTGTGATGCAAAGTATAAATTAATTGCCCCAAATGGCAACATGGCTAAAAAGAAAAACAGTACACGATAATCGTACAGAATAATTGGCATAAGTAATAGTATTGCAATCGCAAGAAATAATAAACTCCCTTTAACATAACCGATTTGCTTCTTACGTTGCTTGACAAAAAATAATAAATTATCAATAAAGAAAAAGATCATAAACCAAGCAGCAAAGAATAATAACTGATAAACGTTAAAAGTACTCGCAAACATACCAAAAAGCACTGGCATAATAATCATAGCCCAAGCACCGTGTTGATTTGGTTTTTTAAATTTCATTGTCTTCACCTCATCTACTATTGTACTAAAAGATATAAATAAAATACCTCTTTAAATATCTCAATTTTATGACGGATATTTAAGAGGTATTTTTTTGATTATAGTTTTGTGGTTATCGTTTACATATCACCAATTTTAACGACATCAGGATCTCTAAATTGTCTTGTATTTGTGTTTAAACTGTTAATCTCCTGGATATCATCTTGTAACAATTCAAAATCAAATACGTTATAGTTTTCAGCAATTCTATCTGGATGACTTGATTTCGGAATCACGATTCGTCCACAATCAATGTGCCATCGAATAATAATTTGTGCGACTGTTTTTTGATATTTTTCAGCGATACTTTTTAATATTTCGTTTTCAAATAATTCGCCGCCACGCATTAATGGACTCCACGCCGTCACTTTAATATCCTGTGCCTCACAATACGCTTGTAATTCACTTTGGTTGAATACTGGATGATATTCAATTTGATTGACAACAGGTTTTACTTTCGCAACGGATAATAATTTCTCCAGATGATGCTGATTGAAATTTGCGACACCAATTGCTTTAACCTTGCCTTCTGCATATATTGCTTCCATCGCTTGATAACTTTCGATAAATAAATCATTGTCCGGACATGGCCAGTGAATTAAATATAAATCGATGTAATCTAATCCTAACTTTTCAAGTGAAGTATTAAAAGCTGCTATCGTCTTATCATAACCTTGGTCATCATTCCAGAGCTTTGTTGTAATAAACAATTCTTCACGTGGAATACCGCTACTATTTAACGCCTTTCCTAACGATACTTCATTGAAATAAAAGTGCGCTGTATCAAATGCACGATACCCTGCTTTAATTGCTGCGTCAACGACACTTTGCATTTCTTCTTCTGACACTTTGTAAACACCAAGGCCAAGTACTGGCATTTCAACATTGTTGTTTAACGTTACCGTATTTGACATTTATCTCACTCCTTTACGTAAAGTGTACGTCTAATAAATAATTAATTCAAAAGTTATGCAGTAATTAAAAGCGAATTCTTTAACAGTTCTGTATAATATAATTGACATCATAAATTGGAGGATATAAATATGAACAACCATGAGATTGATTACAAGATTTATGGCGATGATATGCAATATGTTGAAATTGAGTTAGATCCGAATGAAACGGTTATTTCAGAGGCAGGATCAATGATGATGATTAATCCAACTATAGAAATGCAGACGATTTTCGGAGACGGTTCATCATCAGGTGGCTCAGGTTTTATGGACAAGTTATTTGCTGCTGGTAAGCGCACATTAACAGGTGAAAGTTTGTTTATGACAACGTTTACTAACCGTGGACATGGTAAACAACACGTCTACTTTGCTGCACCATACCCAGGTAAGATTATTCCAATTGATTTATCTGAAGTTGGTGGAGAATTTATCTGTCAGAAAGATGCATTCTTAGCAGCAGCACAAGGTGTAAGTGTCGGTATAGCATTCCAAAAACGACTTGGTGCAGGATTCTTCGGTGGAGAAGGCTTTATTATGCAACGTTTACAAGGTGATGGTATGGCTTTCATTCATGCGGGTGGTGCAATTATGCGCAGACAACTTGCACCTGGAGAAGTATTACTCGTTGATACAGGATGTTTAGTAGGAATGACGCCTAATGTTGATTATGATATTCAAACCGTATCTGGATTAAAGACAAAATTGTTTGGTGGCGAAGGTATCTTCTTAGCACGTCTTCAAGGACCAGGCACAGTATACATTCAATCATTACCATTCTCAAGATTTGCTTCACGCATCTTTGCTGCAGCACCTGTAACAGGTAAGCAGACAGGTGAAAGTGGTATCGGTGGATTATTTGATATGTTTAGTGATTAGGATAGATAGAATGCTTTTTTATGGTGATGTGAATTTAAAGAAAAAAATGAGCGAGCGATAAAGTTGGTATGTCGCTAGCTTGAACTATATTTGACACAGTTAATTGAACGAGCTAGCGATATCCACACTTTGTCGCTAGCTCATGCTATCCTCTATCATTCTATCGTTTTGGCGTATACCCTAACATATCGAACAATTCACTTTTCTCCTCCTCTGTTAAGTCTTTCCACTCACCTAGCTTTAAATCATCTACGAGTATATTCATTACACGTAATCGACGTAACTGTTTCACTTCGTAACCAAGCGCTTCACACATGCGACGGATTTGTCTGTTCAAGCCTTGCGTCAATATAATCTTAAATGTCTTCGTATTGACTTTTGTGACAACAGCAGGCAAAGTCACTGTATCTAATATTTCCACACCTTCAGACATCTGCTTAATAAAATCATCTGTAATCGGTTTATCTACAGTAACGATATATTCTTTCTCATGCTTACCTTCTTTACGCAAGATCTCATTAACGATATCTCCGTCATTTGTCAGCAATATCAACCCTTCACTATCTTTATCTAAACGTCCGATATGAAAAATGCGTTCTTTATGGCCAACAAAATCAACGATATTTCCTTTAATGTGACGTTCGGTTGTAGAAGTTATACCGCGTGGCTTATTCAGCTTTAAATAAACGTAACCTTTTTCTAACTTAATTTCTTTATTATCAACTGTGACGACATCATCGTCACCTACTTTACTTCCCACTTCAGCAAACGCACCATTAATCTTAACACGACCTGCTTCTATCCATTTATCCGCACCACGTCTTGAACAAATACCTGCTTCAGATAAATATTTATTAATTCTCATCATATAAAAACCTCCAAAAAAAGAAAGAGCATTTCAGCTCTTTAATTTAATAATATTTAGAACGTACAAAATAGTGATCATAAATAAAAGTACCAAATGGAATAAAAGCAACGAGTAATCCAATGGTCGGCCACATTAATTTCCATTTTACTTTTATCGTCATTAGAATCAGTGTTATCACATAAATAGTAAATAAAAAACCATGAATAGAACCAACGACAGTAACCACTTCTGGTTTACCTGCCATATATTTTAAAGGCATAGCTATGCCCATCAATAACAAAAGTGAACCACCTTCTAAAAAACCAAAAAATCGAAAAACACTCTTTAACGTCTGATTATTCATGATTATCATCCTCATCATCCAATGCACTACGTGATGCATTAAACTCTCTATGCAGTGCGACAGATTTAATCTGATGGTTCTCAGCATCGAGTACGACCCATTTATCATACTTTGTATCCACGTAATCATCTTTATCGATATCAGGATTTTGTGCCTGCATCCAACCACCAATGGTATCGATATCTTCAGCATCTTCAAACACAATACCAAACGTCTCTTCTAAATCATCTAATAGAACACGACCATTAATTTGGTATGTATTCTCACCGGTCTTAATAATATCATTCACTTCATCATCATCGAATTCATCACGAATCTCACCAACGATTTCTTCTAAAATATCTTCCATCGTTAATATACCCGCCGTACCACCATACTCATCAATAACAAGTGCGATATGTACACGTTCACGTTGCATTTTAATCAGAGCATCACTAATACGCGTCACTTCATGGATTAAAGGTAAATCATGAATATGGTCTTTTATACGTACAGGGTCTCCAGAAGCATATTTCGTTAAAAATTCTTTCACGTTGATAAAACCAATAATGTGGTCTTTATCACCATCTTCAGAAATTGGATAACGTGTAAATTGATGTTCATTAATGACTTCTAATAATTCATCGATATTAAACGGTTGCGTAAGCGTAATCATTTGTGTACGCGGAACCATAATATCTTTAGCTAAGCGCTCATCAAAACTAAATATATTTTGCATATACGCAAGTTCAGTATGATTGATTTCTCCACTTTGATAACTTTGCGTCATAATTATCTTTAACTCTTCTTCACTCATTGCCTGATCATGATCAGCAGGCTGAACACCAAAGATGCGTAAGATTAAACGCGCAGTTCCATTCATTGACCAAATAAGTGGCTTCATAATAAAACCAAAGAAATACAATGGACGCGCAAATGCTAATGTCATTTTCTCAGCATATTGAATCGCTAAAGTTTTCGGTGCTAGCTCTCCGATAACAACATGGATAAACGTTACGATAAAGAATGTTAATCCAACAGTTAATGGTTTGCTCAAATCAGTAGGGACATGCATAAGTTCTAATACTGGATGAATGACTTTCTCAAAAGTAGATTCTCCGATCCACCCTAATCCTAAAGCTGTTACTGTAATCCCCAGCTGACATGCTGACAAGTAATAATCTAAGTGACTTATCATATGATGCACAATTTTAGCGTTGCCATTACCCTCACTTACAAGTTGGTCAATTCTTGATGTTCTTACCTTTACTAAACTAAACTCTGATCCTACGAACAATGCAGTTAACATAATTAAAAATGCAAATAATAATAAATTTGATATGGTTTGTATGTCCAATTAATTCCCTAATACTAGGGATTCACCTCCGGAATATTTTTGGTGACTACGTAAGTCACTTTTGAATTTTGACGCAGTTACATAATTAAAACAATTTACTTTTGTACAATTTATGACCTTCCCAACAGTAGTCACCTCCTCGGTAGATTAATAAATATTTTATCATAAATTTTCGTTTATTAATATTACAGTGTTTTTAATTTTTTTTATAGTTTAAAGTTCATAGAAACAATTCTTAAGCATTCCATTACCCAAAAACAATAGCCTACACTCATTTACTAAAAGAAAAACCTTTAAAAACGTGTATCCTCTACATGTCTTTAAAGGTTATATGCTTATACAGAATGAGCACTAATAAACGCTTTACTCAAATCATTAAAGCGATCTGGCTGATCAATGTTACAAACATGACCAGAATCTTTAATCACTTCAAGGCTAAAGTTCCCATTCTCTTTCACAACTTTCTCTACAGGTGGAATAAACAAATAGTCCTCTTCCCCCATAATAAATAAAGTCGGTATCGTCTTAGTCGCAACTTGCAAATGACTTAAATAAGGATTAATCAATTTCGTTAAACTAAACCACTTTACAAACTGCTTTTGACTCATTTTCTTTGCTTCATTGATAAACGCAAGGCGTGACTCTTCATGCGCCTTCTTCGGCATAATTATCCAAGCAAATAGTTTATAAAGTAACATAAATGGAATGAAATTCTTCGTCAAACGCCCGATCATTAACAAAAATTTTGTGCGGATATCCAGAGAAATAATCGCACCACCTAATACGAGTGATGTTACACGCTCTGGATATCGATTGGCGATGGTTTGAGATACAATCGTCCCTAAACTCATTCCAATGATATGTGTCTTTTCAATATTGAGTGCATCTAGTACTTCAATGACTTCAGCTGCAAGTGTCTTAAATGAATCATCTTTCTTCCAGATGACCTCTGTCGATTTCCCATGTCCTCTTAAATCAACAAGTAAAATATTATATTCTTTCCTAAAATATCTAATTTGTTTAAACCAAATTGTTGAACTACCACCCGCACCATGAATAAAAGTAACCCAAGGAGCTGTTTCATCTTTTATATATGTTTTGTAATATAACATAATTATCATCCGTTCTCTATATTGCTTTTTAATATTTAAAATATACCCTAATATCAAAATATTATACCATGGATTACAATAAAAATTTATGAACAATATATATTTCTCAGGAAATATTAAAAAGGATAAAAAACGAACACTCAAGCTATACTCAAGTGTTCGTAACAACAATTTATATTGCATTTATATAATTATGCCAATTCTGCTTCTTCTGATAACTCAGCATCTGTTGGTTTCTTTTTCAGCAATCCATAAATAACAGCTGAAACGATTACACCAATCACTAATGCCAATAAGAACATAGGCCAGTGAGCTTTATCTAATCCAACGACGAAGATACCACCATGTGGTGCTGGTACGCGACAACCAAATGCCATTGCGAGTGCGCCTGCTGTTGCACTACCCGCAATCATTGAAGGAATCACACGTGCCGGATCTGCTGCGGCAAATGGAATCGCACCTTCTGTAATGAATGATAGACCCATTACCACGTTTGATAATAAAGAACCTTTTTGCGTTTTTGTAAATTTGTTTTTGAATAATACCATCGATAATGCAATCGCTAATGGTGGTACCATACCACCAATCATTGCTGCTGTAATCGGTGCATAGTTTCCTGCATCAATCGCTGCAAATCCAAATGCATATGATGCTTTGTTAAATGGCCCACCCATATCGATTGCCATCATACCACCTAATACTAAACCAAGAATAACAATGTTCGTGCCGTTCATACTATTTAATGTATCTGCCATTAATTTATTTAACCAACTTGCTGGTGGATTAACAATATAGTACATAATTAATCCTGTACTTGCTACACCTAATAACGGGAACAATAATGTTGGTTTTAAACCATCTAATGATTGTGGCATACCACTTAATAATTTTTTAATCCCTTCAACTAAATAACCTGCAAGGAAACCTGCGATTAAACCACCTAAGAAACCTGAACCACCACTTACTGCTAACATACCACCAACCATACCTGGTGCTAACCCTGGTCTGTCAGCAATACTCATTGCGATAAATCCTGCTAAGATAGGTACCATTAATGCAAAAGCAGATTTGTTACCTACAGCCCATAACGCTTCAGCAAACTGATTATAATCATCTGCTTTTGGATCAAATGAAGTAATACCAAACATGAATGCAATGGCCATTAGAATCCCACCTGCTACAACAAATGGTAACATATTCGATACGCCAGACATTAAATGTTTATAGAATCCTTTTTTCTCTTTGCTACCTGATGATTTCACTGCGCCACCTTTTGCCTCAAACAATGGGCGAGTATCATCTTGTGCCATATTGATTAATTCTTCAGGACGTTTAATTCCATCAGCAACTGGTACCATCACGACATTCTTGCCATGGAATCGATTTGTTTCAACATTAACATCTGCTGCAACGATAATCCCTTTCGCACGTTTGATTTCTTCATCAGTTAAACGATTTTTCACACCACCTGAACCATTCGTTTCAACTTTAATTGGTACACCCATTTTCTTTGCTTGGTTTTTAAGTGCATCAGCGGCCATATACGTATGTGCAATCCCTGTTGGACATGCTGTTACTGCTAATACTAAGTTATCATCTGTCGCATCTCCAGTTGGTGCTAATACAACTTCTTCTTTTGTTTCTACTTCGTCATTTTGTTCAATGATATCTAATACTTCATCAGATGTCTTTGCATGTAATAATTGTGAACGTACTTCTTCATTCATCAATATCCCTGAAAGCTTAGCTAAAGCATCTAAATGTGTTTGCGCGCCTCCTGCAGGTGCTGCAATCATAAAGAATAATGTTGCAGGTTGTCCATCAAGTGATTGATAATCAACGCCATCAATTGATTTACCAAATGCAATGGCTGGTTTAGCTACTGCATCAGTCTTAGCATGAGGAATCGCTACGCCTTCACCTACACCTGTTGTACTTTGTGCTTCACGTGCATGTATCGCTTCCTTATAAGCTGCTTTATCATTTAATACACCAGCGTTATATAATGTATCGACTAATTCATCGATAACGCCATCTTTAGTTGTTGCTGCTAAATCCATTGCAATTGTTGATTCTTTTAATAAATCCGTAATTCTCATGTCTACACCCCTATTTTCTTAAATTTTTGTTATTGTTACTTTTGATATAATTTCAGCGATTTGTTCGCTTGTTGCCAAATCTTCAGTGAATGCTGTTGCTGTTCCACATGACACTGCTTGTTTAAAGCTCTCTTCCAATGTTAATTGCGCTGCTAATCCTGCAACCATTCCTGCAACCGTTGAATCTCCCGAACCTACTGTATTTACAACTTTACCGTTTGGTACAACTGCTTTATAACTTGCATCATTTGTAACGAATATCGCACCTTCTCCACCAAGAGAAACAAGCACATTCTTCGCACCTTGATTCATCAATCGACGTGCTGCAAGTATTGTATCCTCATCACTTTCTATCGTGATATTAAACATTTCTTCTAACTCTACTTTATTCGGTTTTACAAACTCAGGTTGATATTGAAGTGTCTGTGTAAGTAATGTCTTCTCAGCATCTACAACAAATGGTATGTTTCTTTCTTTACAAATTGCTGCGATGGTACTATATATATCAGCTGGTAACGCCTGCGGAACTGATCCAGCGATAATCACATAATCACTCGCATTTAATTGTTTTATCTGCTGTAATAACGCTTCCACTTGGTCTGGATGAATCGCTGGCCCAAGTGCATTAATTTCCGTTTCAGTATGTCCTTTTAATTTCACATTAATTCTCGTATCTTCTTCTACTTCAATAAAGTCTGTATGAATATCTGAAGCATGAAGGACTTCTTTAATAAATGCGCCTGGGAATCCACCAGTAAATCCGAGTGCTGTTGATGGCTGGTTTAAAGCTTTTAGTACGCGTGATACATTAATCCCTTTTCCACCTGCAAATTTATGTGTTGTATGTGCACGATTTAATCCACCTAAGTCAAATGTTTCAGTAAACATAATATAATCAATTGAAGGATTTAATGTAATAGTATAAATCATAAGCGGCTCCTTTATAACAAGTATTTTTCAAATGGCTTTGTTTTATTATTTTGTGCGTTCGTTATTATGATTGTCTTATCTTTTTCAAGATCACAAATTTTTGCAAACGTGTATTCATCAAACTTCGAATCATCTAATAAAAAGTAAGACTTTTGAGCGATGCTAACTGCAAGCTGTTTAATATATGCTTCTTCTAGATCCGGTGTTGTTAAACCATGAATTTCATGGATACCGTTCGCACCCATGAATGCTTTATCAAATCGAAAATGCTTTAAATTTGATATTGCCTGAACACCAATTGAGGCATATGTATCCGTCTTTATAAAGCCACCAATCATATAAACTTCTATTCCTTTATCAACAAGTTTAGGTACATGCGTTGCACCATTTGTGACGACTGTTATATTATGACTTGTCAAATAAGGAATCATTGCGAGTGTCGAGCTACCTGCATCTAAATAGATACAATCATGATCTTTAATTTGAAGTGCAGCTATTTTAGCAATTTCATTTTTCTCATCAACTTTAGTTGTAGATTTGATTGAAAATGCAATATCACGATGCTTTTCTGTAATTTTTTTTGCGCCACCATGGATGCGAATTAACTTACTTTCTTTTTCTAAAGTTGATAAGTCTCTTCTTATTGTTGATTCGCTGCTCTTAGTGACATCCATTAATAATTGTAACGAGACCACGTCATGTGCATCTAATAGATTCAGGATTGTTTCATGTCTTT
Organism: Macrococcoides caseolyticum; assembly: GCF_021366795.1. Lineage (GTDB taxonomy): Bacteria > Bacillota > Bacilli > Staphylococcales > Staphylococcaceae > Macrococcoides > Macrococcoides caseolyticus_A. The sequence continues at coordinate 243,655 of NZ_JAHCPS010000001.1, forward strand.
TAATCGTTAACATGTTTCAACCTCCTTTGAATACACCCCAATATTATGCCACGAATAACCCAAAGTCAATCTTTTTCAGTCAAAATCATTCAGGTTTTTTTATTTTTTCAGAAAACGTCATAAAACGGTCAAAATTAATAACGCACACTGATAGAGCGTCTATCTGTGTGCGTTATTTATTGTCATATTGATTATCATTATAAAATATCTCGACCTAATGCTGCGGTATATATCATAAACCATTCATTATCAGTCAGTTTCTTTTCCTGTGCGTTTATTGCAACTTTTGTACGTTCTAAATTCTTTGAACCTACAATTGGGTGAATAGCATAAGGTAAGTGATGGATAAAGCGGTAAGCAATATCATCTACTGTAGTGTTATAGTGTGCTGCAATACCTGCAAGCACAGTTTGTACTTTACCAGTTTGAAAGATTGCGCCGCCCGCTAATGGGCTCCATGCCATTAAACCAACCTGATTTGTTTGCATATGATTAAATGTCCCATCTTCAATATTTTCAAGACATATTGGTGACACTTCTAACTGATTATACTGAAGTGGTAAATCTACTTTTTGCATTTCTTGATTTAAGCGATCAAACTGATGGGCTTTGAAATTAGATACACCAAAGTGCTTCACATAACCTTTATCATGTAATCCTTTTAAAGTATGTGCAACTTCTGCTGCATCAAGTAATGGTGATGGGCGATGTAAAAGTAATAAATCTATTTCTTCCACATGAAGTGACTTTAAACTTCTTTCTACAGATGCTTCAATATGCGCTTGACTATAATCATATTTATGAAAATCAAATTGCGGCATTGTTTTAGAATTCAGCACAATCCCGCACTTGGTCACAATCTGCATTTGCTGTCTTAAATGCGGTGTAAGGCTTAATGCCTCTCCAAATATAGATTCGCATGTATAATCACCATAAATATCGGCATGATCCATTGTTGTTACACCTAAATCTACAAGTTCATGCAAATGACGATTTAATACATCCTTACTGTAATGCCATGTATCTAGTCTCCAGAACCCTTGTACCACCTTTGACATATTCATTATAAACGTCTCCTTCTCTTATCCAAATTGTAATACGTCTAACTGATTGAATAACTGTTGTTTATCTAATGATTCACCAATAATTACTAATTTAAGTGGTAAATTCATCATCTCTTCTTCATATTGCGGTACACCATATGCGTATTGAAATAAAACAACTTGCTCAGGATTTTCTCTAAATTTGATAAATCCCTTAACTCGTAATATATTATCCGGTAACAGCCGTAACCACGCAACAAATTGTCTCGCATCAATCGCGCCTTTAAATTCATATACAAGCGATTGTATCCCATGATGCATATGACGATGTTCAGTTATTGTTTCTCCGGTATAATCTAAGATATTCTGTGTAACCTCACAATAAGACGTTTCGATACATAGTGCATTTGGATTCAATACTTTTATACAATCAGTGAGCTTGAGTAAATCATCTTTAGACACTAAATCTACTTTATTTAATAGAATGATATGCGCATATTTCACTTGTTCTTCCATTAAACGGCGTGTCGTATCAGAGTATTGATGACGATTTAAGAAACGTGCACAATCAAGAATTGTCGTTATATTCAATACATCAGCAATTTGCGTGACAACCGGATCAGTACAAGCATCATAAATTTCTACTGGATGTGCTACACCTGTTGCTTCAATAATAACGATATCAGGATGGTGTCTATGATATAAATCATTCATCTGTACTGCAACATCACTTTTCAAGTCACAGCAAATACAACCGTTTAACAATTCATTGTATGGTGTATCTTCACCTAAAATTTTAGAATCCACATTGAAACCACCTAATTCATTCATCAAAATGGCTATTTTCTGATTTTTATTCTGCTTAATCATCTGTGATAATAATGTTGTTTTGCCACTACCCAAAAAACCGCTAATAATCAATAGTTTCATTTTTTGTTGTTTCAAAATGACGCCACTCCTCAACTTTTTTAATATAATTTTTATAATAGATTTACTATTCAATGTAATTTAAATGTAAGTTTGAACTTTTTAACATTTTATATACAAAAAGATTGTAAATTGACTTAAAAAATGTTTAGATATATATTATATTAAATATTATCATTTGATTAGTCTAAATTAGTGTATTTGATGATTATAGAGTATACTAGTAAATAGGTGTATACTTCAACATAACTTATTATGAGTTGTATACATATTTAGGAGGAGCAACATGACAGATTACTTCAAGCTAGACAATCAACTTTGTTTTAGCTTATACAACGCACAAAGACAAGTGAACCGATACTATTCAAACAAAATATTTAAGCGATATAATTTAACCTATCCACAGTACTTAGTTTTACAAACACTCTGGGAAACATCACCGGTTAATGTCAAAAAGCTCGTTACAGAATTATCATTAGATACAGGAACGATTTCTCCTTTACTGAAACGTATGGAAACGAATGGATTAATCACACGTGTTCGTTCAGAACTTGACCAACGTGAAGTATTTGTTCATCTTACCGAAAAAAGCAAAGGGATTCAACCTGAACTTGAAAATGCAACACATATTTTACGTGAAGCATCACAGTTTACTGATAAGGAATATAAAGAATTCGGTCAACTGCTTGATAAGCTCATTCAAAATTTACGCGATGACGTATAAAATAAAAAGATGAACGATACGCGCCTATTTGCGTATCGTTCATCTTTTTTTATCGTTTAATCCATGAAATACCAATAGTACCATAACCAAGGTGCACGCCTGCAACCGGCACTAATATTTCACTGACAATATTAATATCTGGAAATGTGTCTTGTAACCATTCAATATAAATATCAGCTTCTGCTTTGTCTCCACCATATACGACACAGATTTCTTTCGGTTTAAATTCAGCAATATTTTTTTCTACATGCATTTTTATCGCATCTACGACTTTTTTCTTCGTTCGCACTTTATCAATTGGATATATACTACCATCTTCAAACTGTAATACTAAATGAATATTTAATAAACCTGCCATAAAGCTTTGTGTCTTAGAAACACGCCCACTCTTTTTCATTTGATTTAAATTTTTAGGATTGAGTATTAATACCGCATCTTCCGCGTAACGTTTAATCGTTTCAACGATTTCCTCAAACGATTTACCAGCTTCATTCATCTTTTTGCCCGCTTCTATCATTGCCTTCATTGGATAACTTCCAATTTTACTATCGATGACTGCAGAAGTGATATTCACTTCCTGACTTGCAATTACTGAACTTTGAAATGAACCAGTCAATTTACTCGATGGATGTACTGCAATGACATGTGTATAACCTTTTTGTTCGATTTCTTTAAATGTATCTTGTATGGCCTGGAAGTTGGGCTGCGTTGTCTTCGCCCCATCTCCATATTCTTTTAATAAGTTATAAAATTTTTCAACGGATAATTCCGCTTGATCTTGATAGTGTTTTTCATTCAGAATCACACCCATCGGTACGACAAATGTATCTTTTTCTCCAATTTGTAAGCCTGAAGCTGTATCTGTAACCCATGCAATTTTATTCATCATTTACCTCCTAATACTAATATCTTATCATAAAAAATATCATAACACTTAATTTATATAATAAATTAAGATAAAATAATAGTATAAAAAGCGAATAAACAATGATTATTTAAAAAAATCATTTTATATTGATAACAATTGTTTTTGTAATAGCATGTAAAATTGCGTGTCATTTTGATGCAATAATGCATTCGTTCCAGATTCTACTATTGTGCCTTCATTCATTAAATAAATTGCGTCACATTGTTCAAACATTGTGAGGTCATGTGACACAAGGATAATCGTTTGGTCACTTAATCCTTTTAAATAATCCATCATAATTTTTGAATTTTTAATATCCACACCATTAAATGGCTCATCCAATATCCAAATCGGTTTATCGCGTAAGATCATCCTAATAAAATGGAGTCTTTTTTTCTCTCCTCCAGACAAATTTTCACCGAAGGATAATATTTCGCTGTCACTATCAAATGGTAGATTGAAAAATTTAAGCAAATGATTTAATCGCGTCTTATCAACTGTTCCAAACATATTCTCCGCGACAGTACCATTGATGAAATGATTCTCCTGCTCCATCACATTGAACATTTCAAGTAAATAATGATGATGATGTATCTTTTGACCATTTAGTCGATAACCATCAACAGAAATTAATCCTAGTATTACTTTTATTAATGTTGATTTCCCTGCACCACTAGGGCCTGCTATACCTGTAAACGTTCCCTTTTGAATGGATAGATTAATATTATTGAGACGATGATCTACATTGATGTGATTCAAATCTAACCGATTAAATGGTTCATTTATAGGTGAATATAGGCTTGATTCATTTAATTCATCTAAATGTGCTATCGCATGATCCGTCTCAACTTTATGATACGGAAAATGAACCATAGGAATACTCATTTCAAATAGTGTTATCGCCACCATTACCATACTCAAATACATCATCGTATCTCTAGTTGGATCAAAGATCATAACCACAATAACTAAAAAAATTGCGATCATTGCGATGATATTCAGTAAAAAATCATACACAATAAGGATTCTATTTTCCTTTTTGATGGCATGTTCCATTGCGTGTTGTTTATCATATAACATTTGTTGATAGACGTTATTGTTATCAAATACCTTTAATGCTTCGTTTGCCATATGAAAATCCAGCAAATGTGATTCAAATGCTTGTGTTGTTTGAATTTTCTCTATTACCGTGCGCTCTAAAATTTTTGAAACGACAATTGGCAATATTAATGTGAGTAATAGCATCGCTAAAGCTAATACTAAACTTGCATAAAGACTAAATTGTGCATAAATACATACAACAAGTAGTGTTGTCACGAGTGCAATGACGGGGGGATATATTACTCTAAGTAATAAGTTCTGAAGTTTTTCAATATCATTGACTGTTCGATTGAGTAAAGTTGATAACTGATATTTGGCCTGAATCGTAATAAAGTTATCAAATAAATGGCGCACCGTCATAACTCTTATATCTTTTAACATTTCAAATGTTGCTTCATGACTAATGAGCCGTTCAAAGTATTTACATATCGCACGTATAACACCAAACAATTTTATAGTTGCAACTAGCGTCATCAATGTATATAAAGGGACTTTATACGCACTTTTAGATAGCATTAATCCACTTAAGCTAAACATGCCAATTGCAGTTAATCCACCAATCGTCCCTATCAATATGGCAATGCATAATGATTTTTTTGTCATTTTAGAAATGTAACGCATCTATAGCACCTCCTCTATTCGTACCTGGTCATGTAATGTAACTTGACCCGCTTTAATAACGATACAATGTTCTGCTTGTTCGATTGTATGCTGATGATGTGCAATAACCATAACCGTAGCAATTGATTTGAGTTGCGTTATCGCTTCTTCAATAATACGTTCACTTTCAATATCAAGCATTGCAGTTGGTTCATCAAATATAACAAGTGCTTTAGGCTGTACAAACACTCGAAGTAACATTAATCGTCGCATCTCACCACCAGATAACTGACGCTCACCATCTCCAAGTGTGGTGTCATAACCATCTGGCATATTCATAAAGAGGTCATGGAGTTTAAGTACTTTTGCATAATGATAGACAAGCCCAGGATCAACGGATTGAAACATTGTAATATTATTCATTACCGATGTATTCAAAAGAATTGGATGTTGCGATAAATAGACAATATTATCCTTAAAGCGATGTGGTAATGTAATGACACCTTGCGCCGGTTCAAGGTTTGCGAGCACTTTTGCAAAAGTAGATTTTCCTGAACCACTTGGTCCGGCGATTACGTAATGACAGACAGGGATTTCCGTAGACACATTCAGTTGAAAGTTTGTGTGTGTCTGATGAAATGTTAACTTAACATCATCAAATATTATTGATTCTTTCAAATGATACTTAATCGTAGTTTCTTTTTTTTCTTGACGTACTGCCTCTTCAAGCAATTCTCCGTATCCACTCGATTGTTTACCTGTATGAAACGCGAGTCCTAAATCTTTTAAGGCATTGTAAAATTCAGGCGCAAGCATTAATACAACGACGGATACATAAAAAGAAATGGATTCAAATACAATAAGTGATAAACCGATTTCCAGTGCGATAATACCAATCGACAGCATCGCAATAAATTCGAGCATGAGTGTTGATAAAAATGCCGTTTTTAAAATAGACATCGTATTCTGTTTATACTTATTGGAATAGTCTTCTACTTTTGTCATTGATTCATTATCATATTTAAAAAGCTTAATCGTCATAATACCTTTCATTACGTTTAAAAAATAATTAGAAAAATGGTTCAATGAAAGCATTTGTTCAGTTGCTTTCTTTGATGTATTGATTCCGATAATAATATAAAATATTGGAATGAAAGGTGCCGTGATACACATGATGATAGCAGTTTGATAATGAAATTGAGTTAAGAAACCAATAATCAGTAATGGTACAATCATCGATTTGTAAACTTGAGGTATATAATCTGCATAGAATGGATGTATACCTTCTATCCCTTGTTGATTTAAATTCATCGTTTCACCGACATCATTATGTTTTAACATAAGTGTATGCCTTAATTGTGTCTTTACACGGTGACTTAAAATATGACCGATATATTTAATAAAAAACTGTATCATACTTCGTCCAATTAAAATGAATAAAATTAAGGCTAAAGTCCGAGGTAAATCAATGTGATGGTTTGTTAAAATTGTATCGATAACCTTTCCTATTTCAATGCTCTGACTAATAATCAGTATGCCATAAGTTACACTGAATAATAATAATAAGACATGAAGATAGAGATAAGGCTTCATCAGTTTTGTTAAATACTTCACAATATCACTCCTTGTTTGCATTATAGCATTTATCAGTTTAGAAGTATAAATAGTGAACTACGTTTTACTATGCTATAATTTTAAAGAATTGAATCTGTATAAAGGTGGTAACATAATGGAATTTTTTGAACTTATCAAGGCACTTATTCTAGGTATCGTAGAAGGATTAACCGAATTTGCACCTGTATCATCGACAGGACACCAAATATTAGTGGATGATATGTGGTTACAAACTAAGGAAGTTCTCGGCAATCAGGCATCAGCAAATACATTTAAAATTGTCATTCAGCTCGGATCGATTTTTGCAGCTGCATGGATATTCCGTCACCGATTTTTAGAAATGTTTCATTTGGAGAAAGGAAAATCGACGCACCCGTCAGGAAAAAAGCTTAATTTACTCCATGTCTTTTTAGGCTTATTACCAGCAGGTGTAATGGGTTTATTGTTCGATGATTTTATCGATGAGCACTTATTTTCAGTACCTACTGTACTGATTGGCTTAGCCTTAGGTGCATTTTTAATGATTGCAGCTGATATCTACGCGAAGAAAGTCAAACAGCCTACTACAGTTGATGAAATCAGCTATAAAAATGCCATCATTATTGGTATCGCACAGTGTTTAGCACTTTGGCCAGGCTTCTCTCGTTCCGGATCAACAATTTCAACTGGTGTATTACTTAAAATGAACCACAAAGCAGCAAGTGACTTTACTTTTATTATGGCCGTGCCGATTATGTTTGCTGCAAGTGCGAAAAGTTTAATCAGTAATATTGAATATATCCAAAGTAATCAAATTATGTTTTATATTGTTGGATTTATCGCTGCATTTATTTTTGGTGTTTTATCCATTCGCTTATTCCTCGATTTAATCAATCGTGTCAAATTAATACCTTTTGCCATTTATCGTCTTGTCCTTGTTACAGTCATTGCAATATTATATTACGGCTTTGGTATTGGTCATCACATTTAAATTGCACATTTAAAATACAGCTCTTTTGTAGAGCTGTATTTTTATTTCATACAAGTTAGGAAAAATTTGTGAAATTTATTATATAACTTCTAAAAAAATGATATAATAAATCTATTAATTACAGATTAAAAACAAGGAGCATTTATGCCAAACCATACTCTAGACTATCAAATGTATTTAGCACAACGTGAAGTAATCAATTTTTACAACCGTCATTTGTTGAAACAAAAACAGCTCACTTATCAGCAATATCTTGTCATTATGGTACTTCATGAAAGTGGCACGATACCTGTTTTACAACTTGGTCATCGCTTAGCTTTTCAATCAGGCACAATCTCTCCTATTTTAAAGAAAATGGAGATTAAAGGTATCATTGAGCGCTATCGTAACCCAGACGATGAGCGCGTTGTTATGATTCAATTATCTGAGGAAGGCCGCTTACTATCTCAAGAACTGATTGATATACCACTTCAAATGTTTAAAGCAAGTGGATTAACACCTCAGGAATACAAAAAATTAATGATTTATGCGAGTAAAGTCATTCAGAATGTTACCTACTAATTTAAAAATAACGAAGTGATACAATTGTGCATCACTTCGTTATTTTTTTATATATAAGGGTAAATACTATATAATAATGACAATGAATATGAATAAAGGAGCTTAAATTATGAAAAAAGAAACTGTGAAGTCAGCAATCAATATCGCTGCATTAATTTTAGTACCACTTATCAATGAACGTCACCGTATTAAAGATCATGATGAAGTAAAGAAAGCGACAGACTTTTCTTTAAAAGCATTTGACTACACAAAACAAAAAGCCGCTCAAACAAAAGATATTGCAGTACGTACGACAGATCACGTTGTTAATACGGCACACTTCGTAAAAGATTCTACAATTGGGTCAACACAGTTCATCAATCAGAAAGCCGTAGATTCAAAGAAAAAATATCGCTATAACAAACAAATGAAACAACATATTAAACAAGAAAAATTAGAAGAAAAAGAAGCGCACAAAACACAAAAACAAATTGAGAAGATGGACAAACAGTTATCTAAAAATATTGCATCAAGAGAGCAAATTGAAGCGAAAGAAGCACAATCAAGAAAACGTTCAATGAAAAAAGAAATGAAGTATTACGACAAGCATCAAGAAATAAACAACCATTCGTCAAATAACATAAAATTTAACCGTAAAGATAAAAAAGCAATCAACCAATTAAATCAACGCCTGGAAAATGCCATTAAGGAGCGTCATGCGTATGAATACAAATCACGTGATGCGGTACAAAAATCAATGATTAAAGAAATGAAACGCTATAAAAACTATAAAATAAAAACACCAAAACAACGCTCGTTTTTTGGAAGAAAGCAAAAAGTTGACACAGTTCCTACAATGACCAATTCCGTTTACACAAATACAGAATTCAATCAGAAAAAAGATATTCAAAAATCAAAAGTGCATGCAACACATGTTGAAGACAATTATGATAATGCACAACGATTTGAACAACACCGTAAAATGATGGCCAATCACATTGCGAAACGTTAGTAGAATCATTGTAGATGCAGATAGCTCGCCTGTTATTTTAGAAGTGATTGATATTGCATCGCGTTACCAGCTGAAAGTGTTGCTTGTTAAAGATTTCTCCCATTTCACGCAACAAAATCATCCTGATTTCGTGACAACGAAATATGTGGATACAGGAAATGACAGTGCTGATTATGCAATCAAGAAATTGGCCAAGACACATGATTTAGTTATAACAGGTGATTACGGCCTTGCAAGTTTATTACTCAGCCAATGTATAGTAATGCATCATAACGGAATGCAGTATACAAGTGACACAATCGACATGTTATTACTTACGCGCTATCATAATCAACTTGCACGCAATGCAAAAAAGCGTATCAAAGGTTCCTCAAAATTTACTTTACAGGATAGAAAGTATTTCAAAGTGAAACTTGTTGAATGTATAGAAAAAAACTTAGCAACCTAATTGCTAAGTTTTTTTGAGAGTACTTTTAATTGTGATAAACCTTTACGAACGAGGCGCTTTTCATCCTTAAAACCTGATTTGATAAAGGCATAGTATGCATCATTATTCACATTCACCATTAAATAAATCGATTGAATGTCAGGATGATTTTCTGATAAGAAACGCTCTATTGCGCTAAGTGTCGCTTTGAAATACCCTTTATTCTGTTCGTGATAATTAATAGAAAGTCCACGAAGATAAATCGCATTATCAGGTGCATGCATTACACGTAATATTTCACCTGTTTCTAAAGCAAATACACCAATCAATCGGTTACTTTCTTCGATGATAAAAGGCGTGTAATGTGGCTTTGTTCGTGTAAGTATAAATCTTGGATGACCCGCATACACCATTTGCTTTGCTGGCAATTCATAATGACTTAAGTCAATGTCCAAAGTTGTGTCTACTGGTTTAATATTAATCAAGATATTCACTCCATTCCATTAACAATAATCATAACATAAATGAAAGGATTTTATGACATGAAAAATATTGCAGTTTTTTGTGGTTCAAATAAAGGTATACAACAAGCTTATACAGAAGGTGCAAAGATGCTTGGTGAAACACTAGCAGCATCTGATATCGGTCTTATATTCGGTGGGGGTAACGTAGGTTTAATGGGGATCATCGCTGATCATGTGATTGCCTGTAACGGAAGTGCAATCGGTGTGATTCCTCACTTCCTTCAAGAAAAAGAAGTTGCACATCAACATCTGACCAAACTGTATACTGTTGATACAATGCATCAGCGAAAGAGTATGATGTCTACCCTATGTGATGGCTATATCATGATGCCTGGTGGGGCTGGCACATTAGAAGAATTCTTTGAAATATTTACGTGGGCACAACTTGGACTTCATAAGAAACCAATTGGGATATTAAACATCGATGGTTTTTATAACCCTTTAATTCAAATGCTTGAAAAAATGATTCAAGAGGGTTTTATCGACGAAGTGTATCGCGATTTAGCCATCATTGATGAAAACCCTCAAACATTAATCAACAAAATGAAAAATAGTCAACCCGTTTAGCGTTAAGCGTTATGATAGTGTATAATCTAATTCACTCATAACGTTAATGCCATTTAATTGAAGCAAGGCTGTTGTTACGCCAACACCTTGTTTTTTTGTTCCAGTAAATGACCCATCATATATTTCACGGTGCCCACAACTTGGACTATTGGCCTTTAATATAACCGTTTTAATATCATGGTCATTGAGTATTTTCAGTGTCTGTCTGGCACCTTTAATGAACGCATCTGTAACATCATTGCCTGTATTCGTGATGACTTTAGCAGTGCCATTTAATACATCAAAGCCATCTCCGCCTACAATTTCTGCTGGATCTCTTGGTGTCGATAGTCCTCCTAACACTTCAGGACAAGCATGGATTGCTTTCTTTTCTTCTATGAGCTGAATCAAACTACTTTTCCCTTGCGTTCCCCCATCGTATCGGACATATTCTCCAACTAAACAACTGCTAATCAGAATCATAATGAAGCTCCTTAATTGATTTATAATATAAAACTTGTTCTCTAAGTGGATGTTCGGTATGTATTAACGGGTGATTAAATGTTTCCACAAACGTCATATCAAGCTTTTCCATAATATGTCTGCTTGGCCGATTAAGCAAACTTGTATAACTATATATTTCAGTTACACCAAGAGATGCAGCATATTTGATTACACCTATTGCGCCCTCTGTTGCATAACCCTGGTGCCAAAATGATTTTCTAAGCCGCCAGCCAATTTCGTAACATGGCATAAATGGTAAATTAAAATGCTTTGTCGGCTTTAATTGCTGAATGCCAATCAATCCGATAAATTGTCCGCTAGACTTCAATTCAACCGCAAATAAACCTATACCATGTGTCTTTAATTCGTGTTGCATCATGAAGAAAGCAAGTGTGCTCCGTGAGTGAGATAAAACATCAGGAAAATAACGTCTCACATCGAAATCTTTGTTCATATCTTGAAAATAAGGTAAATCTGTTTCATGCCAGTCTCTAAAAATTAAGCGTTCAGTTTCAAAGTAATGCATATTGACCTCCTCATTACTTACTATATACCAAAGTTTTATGAAATATAAGCCATTGATTTAATCCCCTATACAAAAAAATAACGAACGAAACCTTGCTGTTTCGTTCGTTATTTACTCAATCATTGCAATATATTTCCTTATTCCTTATAAAGAATAATCTTAGCAGAAGATTTATCTTTAGATTCACCAACAACTTTTACTTTCAAGCCATGCTGAGGTAAAATTTTACCAGCATGTGGCTGTGATGGATTCGTGTAATCTAACTGGTCATCAAATAATGGATGAGCAACTAATGATTGATCGACAAGTGACGTGTCTGCATCAAGATTAACACTCAATGGTGCTTGTTTTGTTAAACTAAATGCAGCATCATGCATTTGCCACTGTGTTGAAGCGACGCCAGCATCATTTCCTTCCCAGAATAATGCATTCTGATCTGCATCCACAATGCCTACAAATCCTTCTCCAGGGTGTTTTCCGACATGATTATCTGTAAATGATTCATCGACATATTCAACGATTAGTCCAGGATTATAACTTAAGAAACCATCTCCTCGTTTAATATGGGCTAATCCACTATCAATATTATTGTGACTTCTCCACTGTAATAAGTAATAGTTTTTACTGTACTTCTTACCATCTGAAACCTCAAAACCGTTAAAATCAAATTTTGGGTTATCTTCAGCACCATCTTCGAGGACAACTTTACCATCTGCTGTCACTTTTAAATTATCTAAATATAAGCCAGGTGCAATATAACCAGCATCTGTTTTATATAGTACACGTAAATGAACTTTTTTACCTGCGTACTGATCGAGATTAAACTGTGCATTTACAAAACCATCACTTGTACCATCAATACCATTCCCCATATTGGCGCCACTATTTTCAGGGTCATCATTGTTTGTAATGTTACCTGCTAGATTTGTCCAATTTTCTCCATCTGTTGATGCTTGAACATATGCATAATCATAGCCTTTTTCAATATCATACCATGCATCAAATGTGAAATTTGCCGACTTAGCATTCGTTAAATCAACCGTAGTTGATAATGTTGTATTTAAATCATTATCAGAACCACTATGATATAATTTATCTCCTGTCTTAGGTGTTACAACATTGGTTACTTTATCTGGTAATGTTACTTTGACAGCATCATTATTAGTACCTTTTGTCGTCGCTTCATCAATTAAGAATTCCTGTGGCGTACTAGTAATGTCTTTAATATCGACCTCACTACCTGTTTGCCAGTTTCCACCATGATAATCTTGTAATAATTCTTTCATATACGGATCAAAACCAGAAGGCTCAGTCCCCGGAATACGACCTGCCCAGCTACCACTCGACATAATTGACCAGAATGATACAGGTTCACCCTTACCAGAGTATATCGTATCGTATTCATCTGGTAATCCTAAATCATGACCAAACTCATGAGAGAATACACCTGCTGCACCGTCTTCTGGCTGAATCGTGTAATCAATAACAGCGAGTTTACCACCAAAGGCATCAACACCAGACTTTGTTCCTGGAATCGTATACGGCTCACCTTGTGCGTTAAAATCTAAACTCCAGCGGTGACTCCAAATCGCGTCACTACCTAAGCGTCCACCACCAGCATCCTCACCCGGCGATGCATGTATAATCATCACGTGATCTACAATACCGTCTTTCTCATTTAACACGCCATCACCATCTAAATCATATCTATCCCATGCGTCATATTCATCTAAATTAACATTAGGATCTTTCGCAGCTGCTTCCAGTGCTTCTTTTACAAGTTCTTTCGGTCTGATATCATTTCCGTTAGCATCTGGATAATTACCACCGTAATATGCCGCTTCATGCTTTGCAGTATACCAGCCATGCACCTCTCCTTCTATTGCATAACTTCCGCCTGACTGATTGTTATAATACTTTTGCATACTTACTAGTGTTTCACCATTTGGACCTTCATAACCATTTGGATTAAATACCATGTCCTGGAAGTGACTCATCGGGTAATCTTCATAGAACATATCCGTTTCTTCTTTCGTAATTGTAGAGTTTTTATAATCCGGGAAATCAATTGCTAATAACAATACTTTATCTGTACGCTTATCACCAGAATATCCTTCAGGAACGACCGATTTAATATTTTTAGTATGGCCTAACTTTTTACCTTTCCCTTTATTATATTTATTTTGAGCATTTTTAATGTTTTTCTTATCTGTTATTTTATTATATTTCTTTTCAAAAGCACCTTTATTCTTAACCACTTTATTGGATTGTTCATGCTTTTGTTTCAGAAATTTTTGTACCGCTTTTTCTGCTTCTTGACGCGATGCTGTTTTAGAGAGTTTACCTTCTTTTTGAAGCATTTGTATTAATCGTTCTTCATTGGCAACACCAGCGTCGAAATTTGAACCCGTAATGGTTGGTATCTTAGTATCAGCATGCGCTGCCCCACTTGTTAATCCTAAACTGGAAATACCTAAAGATAATGCTAAAAGAGATGAAAATAATTGTTTTTTCCTCATTGTTCAGCCTCCAATTGATTAAAATAAAATAACTTAAAAATATTATCTTCTAAATTTTCAGAATTGTAAATATTTTTATATTTTTTTCATATTACAAGTTTGTAACAAGAACGCATGCAACGACACTATCAGAAATGTAAAGAGGATGAAACATGTTGTTTCATCCTCTTCCTAAAAGTGCATTTAAACGCATTATTTATATATACTTATTCTACCGACTGTACCGTCTTTATTCTGACCTTCTACTTTAATTTTAATACCTAATTGTGGCAATATTCTGCTGCTATCAGGTACTAACATTTTATCTCTTGCTGCAACCGTATAACGTTTATCCGTAAATAAAGTAACAGGTTTTGTTGACTTCTTCTTGAAGAAATAATTCTTAGACGGATTATATTGTCCGTGGCTTCTTGTATTAAATGGTGCATCAAAGATTTGTGTATCCGTCATAGGTACAAATCCATCAGGTGTTGTAATATTCGATGGACTTGAATCAACTACACCCACTAAACTTTTACCGAAATGTTTCGATAAGTTTGCATTATCCGGATACATTTCATTGACATACCAAATTAATAAACCTTTTCCGTAATGATTCATCCCAAATGGGTCTTTAATATGTGATAAACCTTTATCGATACCTTTATGAGAACGCCACTCAAGTAAATAATACTGATTGTATCGTTTTATCTTACCATTTTTACTCTTTTTCAGTATTTGAGGTAAATTTATTTTTACAACATCATTATTGACACCTTTAATGCTTGCCTGATCTAAAAGATAGTAGCGTTTCTTTTTAGAAATATGTTTATAATCCAGCTCACTGCCTTGTAGCCAGTTCCCCCCGTAGATTTGTTGTAAATCTGACTTAGCAAGCGGGCTTAAGCCAACAGGTTCCATTCCAGGTATAACACCTGCATCTGCACCGTAACTCATAAGTGACCAGTATCTCACTGGTTCACCTGCATGATTGTTTGCATTCGGTGCAGTATCATATTCATCGATTAGCCCGAGCATATGGCCAAATTCATGGGCAAATGTACCTACAGTACTGTCTTCTGCCAAAATACCATATTCAGCAATACCGAGACGCTTTTTATAGAATTTTGAATTTTTACTGTATGTCCCAGGAATTGATTTAGGGTTACCAGTTTTAGAAAGTGCAACTTCTGAAACATGCTCCCAAATTGAATCTTGCAGGAACTTACCGCCACCCTCGCTCTCTCCGATACCACTAAATACAACGACAAATTTATCAATGATACCGTCAGGTTCATTCATTTTGCCATCCTGATCTAAGTCATAATAATCATATTGATCATAACGATTCATATTAATATTTTTATCTTTAGCAACATGTGTTGCTGCTTCCATAATCAATTCAGATACTTTAGCATCCTCGTTATGGCCATAATAATTCAATGGATGTTTCGCACGATACCATCCTGATACTTGACCTTGCAATGTTAAGCTATTACCCGAAACTTTCTGATAGTAAGTCTTTAGTGAATTATATTTCTTATTATCCGGGCCAGTAAAAGTGTCTCCAAAGAATAATTGATTGTAATAAGCTTTATTATAAACTTTGCGATAGTTCGATGTTTCATTTCTCAATAATGTTGATGCTTTGCTATTACTGAAGTCCATCATAACCACGAGTACATTTTCTTTCATCGTTTTTCCACGATAAATTCTTGGTTTAAATGCTGGTACTTTATTTGTTGTTGTTGTTTTTGAACGTAATACAGTTGGATTGACCTTTATCTTATCTGTATTATCATATTTTATTTCAGCGCTTGTCTTAGGTGGTTGAGACGTTGTCGCAGATACTACACCTGCAGGTAATAATAATGCAGTCATGCAAACTATCGACAATGTTTTTGTAATTTTTAACACATCTCTACCTCACTTTCATTATTTTTTCTTCAATGAATTGATTTTGAGTATAAATTTTAATTGTAATTTGTTCAGTTGCTTCTCTTGCTATCTTACCATGAAAATAGCAATGAAAACGATTTTCTTTTCGTTTCATATCAAAGTATCGGGATTGACCGGGCGGTTTGCCATCAAACAGACCCACTTGTTCTCCATCTTCGTCTATCAATTCAATCGCAACTTGCTTGAGTTGTTTGTCAGAATCTATATCGATATTGAAATAGTCATTTGGTGCAACAGATTGTGGATAGTTGACTGATATTTTGTATACATTCTTCTTAATTTGTGTATCTTTTAGCGACGAATCTTGTTTTTCTTTATCATTATTTTGTGATTGAACTTTCGTATCTGACTTACCAAAGCTACCTTCTTCAAATGTAGCAGGATCATACCATTTATAATCATGACCAGGCGTTCCCCAAGGTTCTCTTTTAGGTTCTGTTGATTGCGATGGCACTTCAAATGACTTTACAGGCGTCACTGGATCAAGCGTCACCTTTCCCTTCAAGTTATCATAGTCTTCTTGTTTGACCATCCATTTCACTAAATTTTGCAATAGCCTTTGATGATCTTTTTCCCGAATACCATTATACGTATTTTTCTTCTCACCATTATCTTCTCGTACATACTTTGGGGTATCGTCTTCTACAATGGATGAATCACCAATAAACACTGCTTTACCTTTCCCTAACTTACTCACTGCAATAAATGCTCCTTCGTCTTTATACCCTGTTGTATAAACGCCCTCATCTACTGCATGATTCCAGCGGTCTGATGCATCCAGACGTTCTGGATAAACAATACCGTGCGCGATTTCAGGATTTGTGATGAGTATCGTACTACCAGCGTGCATATTAATTTGTTTCACACCATCTAGCAACCCAAATGCATTATCTTCATCATTCGTATTTAATACAACATCATCAAGTGCATTATATCGAAATCGCACACCAAACGTATCACTTAAATAATCACTTGAAGTAACACCTTTCATACGGTGAGATGCTATTTCATCGTGGCGCATCCCTTTAGTAATATCGTTAAACGCACCTCTTCTGTAACCATTAAAGATTTCTGAAGCATCGAATCGGTTTAAATTACGGTCGGCATTATAATGATCTGCAATCATCATGACACTGCCACCCGACTTAACATAATCTTTTATGGCTTGTTGCTCTTTTTGTTTTAATGGAATATTCGGTTCCGGCATAATCAACGCTTTATAATGCTTTAATGTATCCAGCGTGAGTTCATCATGGTAACCAGTAGATGTTGTTGTTAATCCGAGTTGATTGATATCTTCATTAAATGTAGAGAAGGCGCCATTAATTACCCAGTCCGCTTCTCCAGCTGTTACGCCATGTGCTGCATCAAATAGTATGTCAGCGGGTTGAGAAACTTTGTTGCTAGATTGATGATTATCATTTCGTTGACTTGTCTGCCCACACGAAGCAAGTAATAATCCTATTGTTAATAATCCTAGTATTTTTTTCATCATATTCCTCATTAAAAAAGTGTCTTAATATATATAAAATATACACTAACACACTTTTACTTTTTTATTTAGTTTTATAAGAAATAAGTCTGACCTTCACACGGTCTGATTTAAAATCAATTGTTGCATCTTTTGGTGTAGTGACTGTAACATCCGCACTATCATCAGATTCATTAAATTCATATGTAATCAAATAACTTTCAAATGACTGATCAAAATTTGGTTTTTGGGCTACTATACGCGACACATCGCCATACGAGTCCTTAACTGTATATCCAGTAATTGATTCAAGTTCACGTGCAATTTCAGAAAGCGTAAATGCCTTGCCTTCAATTAACACGAATTTCTCCTCATGCATCATAACCGCCTCCGTTCTTTTTGACTTTATTCCCTATTTACGACAAATGCAAACATTATTTTATCGTCAACATATCAGATTGCGTATTTGCAATATTAGACATATCTTTAGTCTGTGCTACGCCACCTTTAATATAGAAATTTGCCTTGCCCCCTGCTAACACTTGATAATCATCTTTACTTATGGCCATTGATTTATAACTGATTGTTTTTTCTTTAGGTGCATATTCATTATAATGTGATTTGCTTTGTTTCATATTGTTTTCCTGAAGTTCAGTTGGGATAAACGATGCAAATTCTGAGAACACTTTTCTATCGCCTAAGTTTAACACACCAATATTGTTATAGTATAGGGGCGTATTGGATGTATTTTCAGCTGTAACTTCATACATCATGACATATCCTTCAGTTTGTCCGTTAAATAATACAACCTGATCTTTAGGCATATCGGTCACTTTGAATAATTCAATGCGATTTACGGAAATGTTCATACCATTTTCCTGATAGTTTAACCCTACATCTTTCAATGATTTTATCTGCTTTACTTTACCATGCGTGCTCGCTTCAATCGTGTTCGGCATTACCTGCTGTTTTCTTAATTTATCTGATTTCTGTGCCATTGCATCACGCAATTTTTGCTCTTTCGCTGCTTTTTCCTGTGCGATTTGCTTATTACGCTTTGCTATCGCTTCCTGTTTTTTCTTTTCTTCTTCTTCACGTTTAATTTGTGCTTTAATTTCTTCTTCTTTTTCTTTTTTGAGTTGATCCAGAACAGCTTGTTTATCTTTTATTTCTTCATCTAATTTTTTATTGTCTTCCTTTAATGATTGATATTCTTTTTCAGTTTTGGCTTTTTGCTTTTTTAATTGTTCTATATCTTTTTTCAATGCGCCTGTATCGTCACTGGCGCAACCAGTTAAAAATAAAGCACCTGAAATCGCGAGTAACGCAACATTTTTCAAGTTAATCCCACCTTCATTATACTAGCCTCTATTTTAACATATAATATAATATTCGTATGTTTTAAACATCCTTATTCATACGAATTCTTTGCATTATTCTCCACAATAAAGAACAATAGAATTAAATCAAAAAAAATGAGGCGATGAACAATGAAATATAAAATTTTACATAGTCCAGTTTCTAACAATACTCCCAATCATATGATATTACCAGTCATTATTTATCAGGATATTAATGCAGATTTCAAGACTTTATTTACACAACATCATTGGCACGGAATTTGGACTGGTAGTGTATTTGATTATCACCATTTTCACCCTGACACACATGAAGTATTAGGTGTTTTATCCGGAGAGGCGACATTAATGATTGGTGGCGATCTTGGCAGTAAAATCACTGTAAAAAAGGGTGATGCACTACTCTTATCTGCTGGCTACGGTCATCGTTTAATTGAAGCACGCTCTGATTTCAAAGTGGTTGGTGCTTATCCAGAAGATCAATCCTTTCAAACATTAACAAATTACGAATCCATTGATGCAATTAATCGTGTCATTAATGCTGTGAAATTACCAGAATTCGATCCGATTGAAGGTAATACTGGGGCCATGTTTAAAGAGTGGCATAATATTTATCACTGCGGGACTTACATTAAATAATCATACAAAAGGACAAATGTACTTGGCCTTCTTTAATGGCCATGCATTTGTCCTTTTTACATTATGCTGTTTTAAAACCATTTCTTTACTTTAAAGTAACCAATCATTACAACAGTAATACTAATCATCACGATCCAAACTGCTAAATAGCCGTATTTCCAGTGAAGTTCCGGCATAAAATCAAAATTCATACCGTAAATACCTGCAAGAAGTGTCAGTGGCATAAAGATAACCGAATAAATGGTTAAAATCTTCATAATATTATTCATTCTAAACGAGTTAAGTGAGATATAATTATCCCTGATATCAGCAGTCATCTCTCGCGAAGATTCAATCATCTCTACTTGTTTTATTAAATGGTCATTAATATGGTGAAGGAAAATCTTTTGTTTCTTACTTAACGAAAGAACGCGACCTTCCAGCAATCGATAGACTAAATCTCTCATAGGTAAGACAGTTCTTCTGATTAATAATAAATCTTCTCTTAACTCGAATGTTTCATCAATTAAATTTTCAGTTGATATATTGACAGAATGGCGATCTTCAAAAGAAAACACTTTATCTTCAAGATCGTAAACAAAGGGGAAGTAGTTATCAACAATAGCATCAAGTGTTTTATATAATACTTCATTTGTTGTCACTTTTTCGTTCGGTTTCTTATTCTGCATCGTCTTCCAGACTTTATCTACCTCTTCTGAAGCCTCTTTATGATAAGTCACAATAAGAGCGTCATTAATAAAGATATCAATTTCTTCAGGTTTCATAGTACGCAAATCAATGGCATGAAAGACAAAGAATAAATAATCGTCATACTCTTTATATTTCGGACGTTGACGAACTGTTGTAGCATCTTCAATTGATAATGGATGAAAGTGAAAAAACTGACTTAATAACAAATTTTCTTCTTTAGTTGGCTCACTCATATCCACCCATAACCATTTCGGTGTGACCTCTATATCATACGGTGAGTTGCACGCATGTTGCGTATTAAATTCGTCAATATATAACGTTCTGATCATGTTACACCTCAATTGTTTTAATCATTCTCTTACTATTTTTCACTCGGTGATAGCCTAACTTCTCATTTAAAGAAATCATCGCACGGTTATTGTCATCTACGTCACTATAAATGGCATAGATATGATGTGCGCGTGCAATTGATTCTACATAACGCTTTAATTGCGTCGCATAACCATGCTGTCTGTAGGATGGCGCTACATAAGTAGATTTTATATGCATTGCGTCAGCTAAATGTATCCATATAAAGGCGCATAACTGATGCCCATCTTCAATGACAATTATGCGATCATGCTTATGTGCCATCAGTAACTTGATAGACTCATAGCGTAACGCAATATCAAGTTGCGTCACTTTATATTCTGGCCGATAGCTTTTCGGAATGTTTTCATGGATTTCTGCGATGGTCTTTAACAATACAGTTTCTTTTATTGATATTTCTCTCATATCATCACCTCTACTATTGTACATGGATATGAGCGATATCTCCACAGTAAACAAGCAACTTTTGGCAATGCTTGAAGTACATATTACACCTGTTATATATAAAATATGCTATAATTCATATTGTACCATTACAGATAAACCCTTTATAAATAAGGCTTTTTGTTTTTTTAACCGTTTCCAAAAAATAATGTGATAAATTTCACGAAAAGGTGTTATAATTAATTGTGAAGTAATTAACAATGAAAATTTGGAGGGATTACAATGTTTAAAGAAGAGACTAAAAAAACAAATGCTTGGGAAGGTTTCAAATCGGGTAAGTGGAATCGTCGAGTGGATGTGCGTGAGTTTATCCAATTAAACTACACATTATACGAAGGAAATGACGAATTCCTTGCACCTGCAACAGAAAATACAAAAGCATTATGGGATCAAGTAATGCAATTATCAAAAGAAGAACGTGAACGCGGTGGTATGTGGGATATGGATACGAAAGTTGTATCAACAATCACATCACACGCAGCAGGTTACTTAGATAAAGATAAAGAAACAATCGTTGGTGTACAAACTGAAAAACCATTCAAACGTTCTATGCAACCATTTGGTGGTATCCGTATGGCAAAAGCAGCATGTGAATCTTACGGTTATGAATTAGACAAAGAAACAGAACGCATCTTTACTGATTACAGAAAAACACATAACCAAGGTGTATTCGATGCATACTCTAAAGAAATGTTAGCATGTCGTAAAGCGGGTGTTATCACTGGTCTTCCAGATGCATACGGTCGTGGACGTATTATCGGTGACTACCGTCGTGTTGCTTTATATGGTGTAGATTTCTTAATGGAACAAAAATACAATGACTTCCATAACTTATCTACTACAATGTCAGAAGATGTAATTAGATTACGTGAAGAAGTATCTGAACAATATCGTGCATTAAACGAATTAAAAGAATTAGGTAAAATCTACGGCTTTGATATCTCTCGTCCAGCTGAAAACTTTAAAGAAGCAGTTCAATGGACTTACTTAGGATACTTAGCAGCGATTAAAGAACAAAACGGTGCTGCAATGAGTTTAGGACGTGTTTCTACATTCTTAGATATCTATGCAGAACGTGACTTAAAAGCAGGAACAATCACTGAAATCGAAGTACAAGAAATTATTGACCACTTCATCATGAAATTACGTTTAGTAAAATTTGCTCGTACACCAGATTACAATGCATTATTCTCAGGAGATCCAACTTGGGTTACTGAATCAATCGGTGGTGTTGGTATTAATGGCAAACCATTAGTAACTAAAAACTCATTCCGTTTCTTACATTCATTAGATAACTTAGGACCAGCGCCAGAACCAAACTTAACTGTATTATGGTCTACAATGTTACCTGAGAACTTCAAAAAATATTGTGCAAAAATGAGTATTAAAACAAGCTCTATCCAATATGAAAACGACGATTTAATGCGTGAAAGCTATGGCGATGACTATGGTATCGCATGTTGTGTATCTGCTATGAAGATTGGTAAACAAATGCAATTCTTCGGTGCACGTGCAAACTTAGCAAAAACTTTATTATATGCCATCAACGGCGGTAAAGACGAAAAATCAGGTGTACAAGTTGGACCAAACTTCGCACCAATTACTGATGAAGTATTAGATTATGACACAGTATATAAACAATTAGATGCAATGATGGATTGGTTAGCTGGTGTATACATTAACTCACTTAACGTTATCCACTACATGCATGATAAATATAGCTATGAAAGAATTGAAATGGCTTTACATGACACTGAAATTATTCGTACAATGGCTACAGGTATTGCTGGTCTTTCAGTTGCAGCTGACTCATTATCAGCAATTAAATATGCTAAAGTTAAAACAATCCGTAACGAAGAAGGTTTAGTTGTTGACTTCGAAACTGAAGGTGAATTCCCTCAATATGGAAACAACGATGCACGTGTTGATGATATCGCTGTTGAACTTGTAGAATCATTCATGGGTAAATTACGTAAACATAAAACTTACCGTGATTCAGAACATACAATGTCAGTACTTACAATCACTTCAAACGTTGTATATGGTAAGAAAACAGGTAACACACCTGATGGACGTAAAGCTGGCGAACCATTCGCACCAGGTGCAAACCCAATGCATGGTCGTGATCAAAACGGTGCGTTAGCATCATTATCATCAGTTGCTAAATTACCATATGACTGCTGTAAAGATGGTATTTCAAATACATTCTCTATTGTACCTAAATCATTAGGTAAAGAAGACGAAGCACAACAACAAAACTTAGTAGCAGTATTAGATGGTTATGCAATGCAACATGGTCATCACTTAAATATCAACGTATTCAACCGTGAAACTTTACTTGATGCGATGGAACATCCAGAAGAATATCCACAACTTACAATCCGTGTATCAGGATACGCTGTAAACTTTATTAAATTAACAAGAGAACAACAATTAGATGTAATTTCAAGAACATTCCACGAAAAAATGTAATCAATTAAAGGACGGGATATAAATGATCAAAGGACACATTCATTCAGTAGAAAGCTTAGGGACAGTTGATGGACCAGGACTGCGCTATATATTATTCACACAAGGCTGTCTATTACGCTGTCAGTTCTGCCATAACCCTGACACTTGGGAAATCGGTGCGCCTTCAAGAGAAGTAACTGCTGATGAAATCGTCAATGAAGTACTTCCTTATATCCCCTACTTTAATGCATCAGGTGGTGGTGTAACTGTAAGTGGTGGAGAACCGCTACTTCAGCTACCCTTCTTAGAAGAGTTATTTGCAAAGCTTAAACAGCATGGCATTTCTACATGTGTGGATACCTCTGCAGGATGCTTTAATGAAACACCTGCATTTATGCATCACTTTGACAATATGCAGAAGAATACAGATTTATTCTTAGTTGATATCAAGCATATTGATAACGACAAGCATATTAAACTAACAGGAAAACCAAATGAACATATTCTTAAATTTGCGCGTATGTTATCTGATAGAAAACAACCTGTCTGGATTAGACATGTACTCGTACCAGGTATTACAGATGACGAAGCAGATTTAATTAAACTTGGTGAATTTATCAATAGTTTAGAGAATGTTGAAAAATTTGAAATTCTACCCTATCATCAATTAGGTGTGCATAAATGGGAAGCAATGAATTTACAATATCCATTAGCAGACGTTGAACCACCAAGTGATGAAGAAGTTAAACGTGCCTATGATTTAATTAACTTTAAAGGGAAGACACCATTAAGCAAATCGTCGTAAGGCGTGAATAATAAGAGGGCTAAGACAATATGTCTTAGCCCTCTTATTTTAATCTTCATACGTATCTAGAATCATCATCTCATCATAATTAATCGATTGTCTAAGTTCAACTGCTAAACGCGTTGAAATTTTTCCTTTGACTAATAATTGATTGACTAAATCTTTTTCTGCATTTAATACATCTAATGCGAACAATGTTTCCGCATCTTCTAATGATTCATTCGTTGCATTACGTTTAATTTGGTTCACGCGGTTTAAATAGTTATCAGAGACAAGGGCTATCTCAATACGATTTGTCATCGTCATTTCTTCTGACAGCCTTTGCACAACATTGTAATGCACACGCGCAGCGATCTTTTGGATTTCAATCAAGTTATTTTTTATGGAAAGTGAACTTGCCTGATTAATACGATTAGCAAACGCTTTACGCTTATTATGCATACGATAAATAAAAATCATCCTTCTAAAAAAATTGGTTGAATGAAATATTTTAGAACGCTCAATATATTGTACATAGTTATTAAACGAACTTTGCGTAATTTCATTATTCATTATCATATTATCTAATGTTTTCATTTCAGTATTCATCGCGATGGCATGAAGTCGATCAATCTCCTTAGGGCTGTGATTCTTATCTGACACTTCACTATAGAATCCTACCTGCATTGTGTACTGACGTATTAAATTACCCGCAATCATACTATTTTCTTCTGTTGTATGATCATGAATGTATTTAATGCCGTATTCTTTTAATTTAATACGCGCTTCTTTAAAGTTCATCATTGAATCATCGACAAACTTCTCAATTTTCGGTGTGAGAATAGGTAACAGAATTTGAGCTACAACTAAACTAATGACGATAACACCCGCAGCAATAAATAACAGATTATCACGATAGTTAAATGTTTCACCTTTTACAATTTCATGTGGAATTGTAAATGCAATGGCCATTGAGATTGTACCGTGCACACCACAAACTGTAGCGATTAATGCATATTTAAATCGGTTTGGTCTGACTTCTTTTTCATCCAGGTTCTCCCTATTTAAGATACGTTCGAAACGACTTTTAGGAATATAGAACATATCATACAAGAAATACACCCATATGAAGCGGAATAAATAAACAAGTAACGCAATAATAAACATATAAAACAGTGTTGCAACCATATCTTCATCACCCGTATTAATCAGAGACGTCGTTACTTTAGGAATTAAATAGCCAAGTAATGTAAATACAAATCCATTAAGAACTGTCGATAATAGTCCCCACGTATTATTATATCCTATCTGCAATCGTGTCGTTGCCTGACTCATACGGTCACGTTCAATACCATGAACAATACCACCAACAACCGCTGCGATGACACCAGAGGCGTGGATTTGTTCAGCAATTTCATAAATAACAAAAGGCGTTAATAACTGGATTAAAATAAATACATATTCATTGGTGAAACCCTTTTGAATTAATAAAATTCTCAGCTGCACAAATAACAAGCCAATGATTAAACCAATCACTAATCCACCAACAGTAGCAATCGCAAACTGTGAAATAGAATCTGTAATACTAAAAACGCCAGTCGTAAGTGCTAATAATGCAATTTTAAAACTCATAATACCCGCAGCATCATTGAGTAGCGACTCACCTTCTAAGATTGTCATTAAGCCCTTAGGTAGTTGCTTCCCCTTAGCAATTGCCTGAACAGCCACCGCATCAGTCGGACATATAATCGCAGCAAGTGCAAAGGATGCAGCAAGTGGTAAGAAAGGTATCATCCAGTGTATAATGAAACCTAAACCAATAACTGTTGTAAATACTAATCCCATTGCCATTAATATAATCGGTTTTAAATATTTAATGAATGTAAGACGTGAGACATGATACCCTTCTAAAAATAATAATGGCGCAATGATACCCATTAAAAATATGTTCGGTTCAAATTCAACATCTAATGGAATAGGTGTTAGAAATATGAGCATACCGATGAAGATTTGAATGAAAGCTAATGGTATTTTAGGGATGTAAAAATGTATAATGATTGAAAGAATAATCGCAAATACAAGACTTAAAATGATAATAAAACTCTCCATACTTCACCTCTCTATATAAATTCGGATAGATTATTATACCCCTATTTTGATTAATATCGCATTAAATTAAACTTATAACAAAAAAATAGCCGATACCGGCTATTTTTCCCTGATGTTATTCCGAATCACGAGAAGGACCATAAATTGGTGGTACTTTTAAATCAGCCTGACGCATTAAGACTGTCATCTGACCTCTATGATGCGTCTGGTGTGTAATCATTGCGTATAATAATTGTCCTTTAGGCATATGAGTACCAAAGAAATCAACATCATCCTTTAATGCTTCATCTGTTAACTCAGTTTCGTATGCTGTTAATGTATTTTCATAAATCGTTTCTGCTGCTTCGACAAATTCTGCAATCGTTTCAGGCTGTGGTGAACCAAACGTTACACCTTCAACTTGTATACCCGCTTGGTTAGCAAATCCACCAACACTTTGAACAACGTGCCATGCAATCTCACCTAATGTACGATCAAGTTCTGAAACGGCTTGTGCTAATGACTCATCCGTTAATTCTTTAAGACAAGCGATTGTCGTATTCGCTTCCTGACGGTAATGTGTTAAGAAATCTTGTTTATTGCGAAACATCAATATAACCTCCTTGGTTGTTATACTATAAATATATCGAGATTCAACATAGATTACCATGAATATGATTTTAAGGATTTTGGAGGTTGGAAATTCTGGCACAAGTGTACTGCAAATGATTCTTGCAGCTCTGTCATACCTATTTTGGAATCGAGTGAGCGATATTTACTTGTTTTCGCTCCCCTAGTTCACATTGACAGCGTACTAAATATAATTTATGCTAATAAAAAAGAAAGGAGTGATGTCTTATGACGAAATTAAATTTGGTAACTGAATCACTTTGTTTCGTCATGGACATTACTTGCTAACTATTGCTCGTATACCCGTGACGAACATATCGCCACGGGTATTTTTATAAACTAAAGGAGCAATAAAATGGATATATTAACACAATTAGGTTATAGCACAGAAAGAATAGATCAAGCTAAAGCATATGACGTCAACTTATTAAAAGGACGTATTTCAGTGCAACATAAAGGGATGTACCGCGCGATTACAGAAAACGGCGAGTATCTCGTTCAACTTTCAGGCAAAGATAAATTTACAAGTTACGATTTAATACAAACACCTGCAGTTGGAGATTTCGTATTGATAAAACCATTCTTGAACGAAAATAAAGGCATCATTCAACATGTATTACCACGAACGCAACAATATATTCGAAATGCAGCAGGGAATCAAACGAAACCTCAAATTATCGCAACAAATATTGACTATACATTTCTTACGATGAGTTGTAATGATAACTTTAATACGAATCGATTAGAACGCTATTTGATTGCAACGTATGATTCAGGTGCAACACCAATTATCATCATGACAAAGGCAGATTTAATCACAGATTTAGAAAAAGAAATTATGATAGCTGAACTTAGTAACGTTGCACCCACTGTTCCTGTCTATTTTGTACAACACAATAGTGATGACAATATCGAAACTTTAAAAAATTATTTAAAAGAACATAAAACAGGAACACTACTTGGATCAAGCGGTGTCGGTAAATCGACTTTAATCAACCGATTACTCGGTAAAGAAGTAATGGACACAGGTGAAATCCGATTAACCGATGACAAAGGAAAACATACGACAACACACCGTGAACTTCTACTGTTAGATGATGGCGGAATATTAATTGATACACCCGGCATGCGTGAATTTCAGTTATGGAGTACGGGTGAGAATTTGGGACTCATTACTGAATTTGAAGATGTAGAGCATCTAAACGTCCTATGTAAGTTTAATGATTGTACGCATACAAATGAACCAGGATGTGCAATCAATGCAGCAATTGAATCAGGTGAATTATCTGAAGACCGATTCGAGCGTTATAATAAATATTTACGCGAACTAGAATTTGTGGAACGAAGAAATGATGAAGCAAAGATGAGTGCTGAACGAAACAAATGGAAGAAGTTAACTAAGATTGGCAAAGCGAATCGAAATGCGAAGATGGGGAAAAGAAAATAGCAAGTTTACTGTGGCGAGTGGGCTGTAAATGATGTTTACAGACCACTCATCTTTGTTTTTTATAGATTTTCTTGTCTGAGTGGGCGGTATTGATTCAATACCGCCCACTCACATATATAAAATAAGATTTGACAATATACACCAACAGTATTATATTTAAGTTAAGCTACTTGGTAATACAAAGTAGCTTTTTAAAGATAAGCTATCTTGTATTACAAAATAGAGGTGAAGCCTATGAGTATGCGTACTCAGTTGTTGAAAGGTTTATTAGATGCATGCGTCCTTTCAATCATTAAAGAAAAAGAAGTGTATGGCTATGAACTCTCACAAAAGTTACTCGATTCCGGACTCGGTAATATTAGTGAAGGGACAATCTATCCCGTACTCCTTCGACTGCAAAAGAAAAATTTAATCACAAGTGAAATGCGAGCGAGTGATGTCGGACCGAAACGTAAGTATTACTTCATTACGCCAGAAGGTGAAGAAGAATTAAAAAATATGGTTGAAGAATGGAATGAAATTGTAGGACCGATATCGCAGCTGATCAATAAGGAGGGAATGTGATGGCAAAATTAAATGAAATGGATGTCGATTACCAAAGGAAATTAAATCAATTAACACCTTCTAATAAGACAGAATTCCTTAAAGTTCGTAACGCATTAAAGTTTGATTTTAAGGTTCAGGAAAGAGAAGCAGATAATATTTTATCGGATATACTTGACCATTTAATTGATGCACAAAATAGCGGTATATCTACAAAAGAATTCTTCGGAACTGATACTCATCAGTTCACTCAAGATTTATTTGAAGAATTACCGAAGAATAAACGGACACATCCTTTGTGGTATGTATTGTTTACCCTTTCATTATCATTCGCATCAATATTAATACCTTTTGGGCTTGCAAGTCAAATCAAATTTTGGATTACTGGCAGTTATGTATCCGTTAATATTCATTCTGCATTAGTTGCATTATTGATGTTCGTTTTTCTGATTACGAGTGCAATCTTTATTACCATTCAATCAATGAAAAATAATACGTACAATACTAACAAAGGTAAATTAATGACTATTCCATTTTATATTGCAATGACATTCGTTCCTTTAATCATATATTTTATAGGATATAATCAAAACTTATCTAAACCATCTGGTTGCATGATGTTGCTGATAGGAATCCCTTTCTTATTCATTACAATCTTAACGTATAAAAAGAAAATATCTTACTAAGGTGATAATATGACTAACTTAAACGACTTAAATATTGAATACGTTCGTAAAGTAAATCAATTACGACCTAAGAATAAAGAAGACTTTGAATATGTTGCTGCTCGTATTACGAATAATGTCACTTTATCTAAGGATGAATCAGACGAAATAATCCTTGAGATTTTAGAAGACATACTCATCGCCCAAAGTAACAGTACATCTGCTAATGAATTTTTTGGGCATGATTTAGATCAATTTGTACAAGATATTACGTATGAACTTCCAAAAAGATCTATGAAATCTATATTAATGTTCAGCACTTTTAATTTTATTAATGTGATGATTATCATGTTTGCTATTTTTGGTTTTGCTGATTTTTTACTATGGATAAGCCAAGGTAAACATATTCAAATATCTATACTTTCAGCTTCACTTTGTATATTAATATTTCTATTGTTCAGTTTGATTACAGTATTTTTTGACACAAATGCAAAAAATAAAACAAAAGCGCAAAATACGATTCAAGCGTTATTTATGTTCTTATCATATACGATTCCCTATATTATTTTTTATTTTATAAAACAAGGACCATATTTTAGTTTTCCATTTTATTTTGTGTTTATCATTTTACCTGTTCTTATTTACTTAAGCTTATATGTCAAAAGAAAATATTTGCCTAACAAGCGATTCATTTAGGAGGAAGCATTATGAAGACGAAAGATATTATCGAACAGAATAACTTGAAACGAAAAGAATTAACGCCTGAGAATCGAAAAGTTTATGAAGAAGTTGTAATGTATTTACGTAATGATTTCTCAATTTCTGAACATGTAACTGAAGTGACTTTATTGGACTTATTGGACCATTTACTAGAATCTCAAATTCACGAAGTAACACCTGAAGAATTTTTTGGAGATGATCCTAAACAATTCGCAAAAGATTTGATCGCTGAGATTCCAAAAGAATCTAAAAGTAATGTTTACTTATTTACTCTATCTCTTGTTTGCTTATTCTTTGGATTATTTAGAATTACAACATCTTTAATTGATGCTACTTATTTTTATATATTTAATAAAATTAATAAAGTTAACGTTATACAAGAACTAATATCTGAATTTATTATTGTATTTATAATCGTCACAATTATACTTATTGCTATAAAAAAGTTTCAGTATAACTCATTCTCTAATAATTCAAATACACAAAAAAATATCCTATTTACTATAATATTATCTTCACTATTTATACCATTTTTAGTTATTAACTTTCTACCACAACTAATACCTAATGATAACATGATAATAATACCCTGGTATATCAACCTTATAGTAGGAATTATACTTATTGTAATTTACAAATTTTTATTCAATAAATCTAAAAACAATAAAGAGCTAGTATTCTTCAGATAAAAACCGCCCGCAGCTTAAACGAGCTACGGGCGTTCCTATTAAATAATAATATCCAGAATAAACCACACAATCATAATCATCAATATCATAAACTTCGCAACGGTACTTGTTAAAAAGCCAAATAATGATCCAAGACTTGCATCAAATGCACGTTTAAAGTCTTGATGAATTAATAGCTCTACAATAAATACAGCTGCAAATGGAATGACGATTATACCAAACGGTGGAAAGAAAAAGCTCCCAAGAATAATCGCAATTGCTGCGGTTAATTCTCCCGCTTTACTGCCACCATATTTCTTCACAAAGTGCGCACCAAATACATAATCGCTTAATAAAGAAATAATTGTGAGTGTCGCCATCGCAATCCAGAAGAACCATGATAGTTCATTGTTATTAATCGCAAAATGGTAAATAAAAAATCCTACCCACATCATAAGGATGCCGGGAATCATTGGCATGATTAACCCAACAAATGCTGATAAAAATGCCAGTATTACTAATATCCAAAGTATCAAATTCATGCGATATCCTCCATTTTCACTGGTTTAGTGAAGATTAATAAGATAAATGCTAATAAAATAAAGCCTGATGAAACAAAGAATACATTGCCTAATCCAACGATATTACTCATCACACCACCGAGTAAATTTCCAACTAATTGTCCAACAATCATCGCATTAGAGAATAATGTGGAAGCATATCCCGGGAAGTCCGGTAGTATATCCTGAAAATAACTAATGCCTAAGCCCAATAAGATTGCTAAGAAGAATGCAAGTAACACTTGACCAATCAGCATGGCAACAACACTATCAAACACACCTATCGAGAAGTAATATGAACCACCCAGCACTGCACCAATCATTAGTAATGTGCGTGTCTGGAATCTGCTCGCTAGAATACCTAGTATAATCATAAAGGGCACTTCAAGTCCGGCACATAGACTTGCCAGATAGCCAACATTTGATTCATCTGCATTTAAGAATTCAGTCACAAATAATGGCATGTTCAACGTATACATCCACTGACCTACATGTAAGAACACAAATGCTAAAAATGGCACAAGTAAATACATATCTTTTGCAAGATTCGGTGCGACTGGTTCCACTCTATTTGAATTATAGACGATTTTTTCAGGTTTGACTTCATGGAAGAAAATTAAGAAGGATAATAAAACAATCCAGTAAATCACGACTGTTCCACCAAACAATCCACCAAATCCAAATTGTTTCAATAATACGGTTCCAACAAGCGGTCCAAATAAAAATCCAAAACTAAACATTGATCTTAGGACGGTATTTGCAAATACTGCATTTTTACTTGAGGCTGATGCATTGATACTCTCACGCGCTGAAGCATACATTTGTGGCATCGCTGGTGCTGCCATCCCTCCGAAAAATACATAGAGTGCAATAAATAAATAAGGATTCGAAACAAAGTAGTACATACTAAACGCGACCGAAGCCATCGCTAAACTGAACATAATCATATATTTTCTGCTAAATCCTGCTCTGTCAGAAAATCTTGCAACAATTGTGTTCACGCCAAACCCAGCTAACGCGAATAAGGCCATCATCACCCCATATAATCCACGTGTCATGCCAAGTTCCTGGGTTGCATAAAGAACAAAGAATGGCACGGTAATGGCAAGTGCCATACCGAGTAAAGTCATATTGATAAGAAATAATACATAATTTTTAATACTTAAAAGGTTTTTGAACATATGCCCACATCTTTCTATTAATAATACTGTTCTATTATATCTAAAATTAATGTCTTGTATAGTGATGTTTGCCTATAAAGTAATCAGTACCGCAGCCTTATCGTCATGTAGCTTCACACGAGGATACTTCTTCTTATCATGGTCTTCAAGTTCTTTATCTATCATATAGGCAAGCATTTTATCTAATCCAAATTCAATAAACTTCATAACAAATTTGTCTAGTCCTATAGACTCGATATCAAAGAAACCATCCGTCGTAAGAAGGATATGTGATAGATTGGTCGTATCAATCTTGCCACGATTATAGGATTGATTAAATTTCACATCACCATTCATGACTGAATAACCCCCTGGAATATTTGCAGTTGCTTTCGCTTTATGAATGGCTTCAAGCATTTCATCAGGTAACTTCCCACCGTCATATACGCCCGGATATTTATCTTCCCACATCTTAACATTGTTACGCTCTACAACCTTCTGATATTTTGGCATCACTTGCGTTACCAGATGCGATTTATCAATCGTATATATCACACAATCTGCAGAGGTAGTATATTCAGCTTGTAATTCACCAAGCTTTACAACGGCATGACAACATTGAAATCGATCTTTCGGATGATTAATTTCAACACCCAGTTGATTCATTTCTGTTTGAATACTTGCATTTGCAAACTCAGTTGCATTATTTAATGGCTTCTGTGCATCTGCTTGTTCAAAAGAAATCTTCACCGCTTCAGCAGCACGTTTACCTGGGGTTACCCCATCTACTAACTTACCATCTAAACTTGTCACACCATCTATCACGCCATAAATCTTAGCATCGTCATTGATAACAACTGCGTCTTCATTCATCTTTCCAACACCTTGAGCTAATACCGACTGAATCATACAATACACCTACCCTAATAATATAGTATTGCGTACTTCTGTCATCTTACGGTCTAATTCACTTGAGGCATCTGCCACTGCGCGTAATTCTTGCCTGATTTCATCGCTTAATTGCTTCGTATTATATTTATACTGTAGTTTGTGTTCCGTCGAAGCAAAGAAATCCATTGCAAGTGTTCTGATTTGAATTTCGGCAGGAATCCATTTCACACCTTCTGATAATACGAGTTCTGTTTCAACAATCAAATGTAAGCTTTTATATCCACTTGGTTTTGGATGTTTTATATAATCTTTTACACGAACGACACGTAAATCACTACGTCCGCTCAACAGTTCACAAATTTTATAAACATCTTCTTCAAATGTAGTCACAATGCGAACACCAATAATATCGAATATATTCTCCCTGATTGCTTTTAAAGAAAATTCTATACCTTTTCGTTTTAATTTATCGCGTAAAGAAAGTGGTGCTTTAATACGCGTCTTCACATGTTCAAAAGGAGTATAGCCATAACGTGCCTGCCATTCCAAGTCGATAATCTCTATATCCGAAGTTAATTCCAATAAACCCATTTCATACTCTTTGAAGAAATACTGAAATTCTTCTGCCATTTTAATAAATTCTGTTTGTTCTTCAATTTTGTTAAATATTTGATTTATATCCATTTGCATTCCCTCTCTTCTTACTCAATATACCAAATTTACACAGAAAAAAGTACGAATACACATTGTACTCGTACGCATTTAAACACTAAAATGATTCAGTCAGGAATGTTCTAGCAACTTCTTTCATTAAATCTATATATGCACTTACTTGCGGTAGGCTTAACATATCTGGTTCGTAACATAGATATGTCTCACGTAACAAGGGATTGTTAGCGACTTCAAGTAACTGGACTTCAAATAAATCATGGTCAATATCTTTTATTACAATTTCAGGGAGAACGGTCATCCCCACCCCATTAAGTAATAACGATTTACATGTTGAGATTTGATCTGTCTTAATTTGAGGTGCATATTCTTTATTAAATTGTTCAGTATACCAATGTTCAATCTCTTTAAGATAAATAGGATCTGCCTGAAATTCTATCATTGGCAGCGAATCAAGTTCATGTGCTTTATTCTTAGGATAAATAAAATAGTGCTTCTCACTCATGAGCAATTCATTATGCAAATTCATGATTTTACTGCCACGTATCACTGAAACATGAAAATCATGACGATTGTTCGTGATACGCGTTGAAGAGCCGACCTGCAATTGAATCTTTACATTCGGATAGTGCTCTACGAATCGCCCTAACACGACAGGTAAAATCGTATGTCCAATTAATGAAGAGACACCGATAGAAAGTTTACCATTAACAATACCATCCGATGACTGAATCATCTCCTTTAAGTTGGTCTCTTCTTTTAACATCTTACGGGCATGTTGTATAATCATTTCGCCATTTGTTGTGACGATTAACTTCTTCTTTGTTCGGATAAAGATATCTGTACCCCACTCAGTCTCGATTGACTTTAAACGCTGACTCACCGCGGGTTGAGATATATATAAAGTATCAGCAGCTTTACGTAAAGTTTCCTCATCAGCGAGCGCTACTAGTAATCTGTAATCATCAATTTTCATTCCTATTCCTCTGTTCTAAAGATTATAAAATCGTTTCGTATTGTTTGTTACTGCTTGTTGAACAGTTTTAACATCCAGCGATTTTATACATGCAATTGCTTTAATTATAGCAGATAATTGCTGATGGATGTGATAGGTTTCATACCCATCGTGTGGCCATGGCCCATCTGTTTCAATCATAATACGATTGAGTGGAAAGTGTGAGACAACCTTTCTAGTCTTGGGATTATGTAGGATATCGGGAGTGACACTCACCATATAGTTTGTATTAAGTAAGCGATTTATGACTGCATCACTTGCTTTAAACCAATGGAAATGCGCTTTATTGATATTATGTTTCTTAAGTAATTCCAAAGCTATAAGGGTATCATCATATACCGCGTGAAGAATGACCGGCAGATTATATTCTTTTGCTTTAATGATGAAGCGTTCTAGCACATCGATATACGGTAA
The DNA here is from genome assembly GCF_021366795.1 of Macrococcoides caseolyticum. Classification (GTDB taxonomy): domain Bacteria; phylum Bacillota; class Bacilli; order Staphylococcales; family Staphylococcaceae; genus Macrococcoides; species Macrococcoides caseolyticus_A. The sequence continues at coordinate 279,753 of NZ_JAHCPS010000001.1, forward strand.
TACATCCAGATTACTGTGCTCACGATTTAAGTATTGTGGTAACCCCACTTCTCCGATACCGATGATTTCAGTATGGTGTTTATCTATTAGGGATAGGATATGATTTATTTCATGTTCATTAATTTGCTGTTCTGGATGAAAACCAAGAGCGATGTGTACCTTATCATATTGATTCAACTTAATAAGAGACTGCGCACTTTTACTATCCATTGCGACAGCGATCAAACCATCAATCTGCTCTTGTAAAATAATCTCTTGCTGCTCCGCTTCCGGATATCGATCCAGATGAATATGAGCATCGTACATAGAATCACCTCTTGAATGTAGAATTTTAGTCTAGTTTATGTTTCTGACTTGTCCGATATAAGCAATATATCGGTCATGTTGACTTCTTTTCTCTCATTTTCAATCACGACTTGTCCGATAAAACTAATATATCGGTCATGTTGGCTTCTTTTCTTTCATTTTCTCTCGCGACTTGTCCGATATAAGCAATATATCGGTCATGTTATTACTTTACTAGTGATTCAGCATTTTATCTTTCAATAAATCGAGCTTTGATTGTGCTATATTTCGAACAACTGATTGATTTTTTATCAGAATATCATTGATATAAGTTTCATCGTCCAGTAGCTCATAATAACTATTTCTCTTTTCTTTTAGTTCATTATTAATGACTTCAAACAAATTCTTTTTTAAATTTCCATATCCCACACCTGCTTCAAACTGTTTATTGATCTCTACCATCTCTTCATTATTTAATAATGCTTTAAACAAAGTGTAAATGATAGAATTTTGAGTTGGAATAGGTTCACCAAGTGCTATAGATTCCGTTTTAATCTTCATAATATTTTTATATAATTCTTTTTCAGTCGAAAATATCGGTATTGTATTGCCATAACTTTTACTCATTTTTCGTCCATCGTTGCCTGGCAATACCATAGTAGTTTCATCAATACTTGCAACAGGTAATTTAAATATTTCACCATATTGATTATTGATACTTTGAGCAATATCACGAGTAATTTCGATATGTTGCAATTGATCTTTTCCGACAGGTACAATATCTGTATCCATAATAAGAATATCTGCTGCCATTAATACTGGATAATTAAATAAACCCATATTCACACCTTTATCTGGATCAAAATGATTTGCAACATTATCCTGAACTTTTGCTTTATATGCATGTGCACGATTCAATAATCCTTTAGAAGTTTCATTCATTAAGTACATTGTCATTTCTGTAATTTGTGGTATGTCCGATTGTTTATAGAATAAACATCGGTTCGTATCTAACCCTAATGCAAAGAATGCAGCTGCTATCTTTTTTGACAACTCATTTATAGATCCTACTTTTCGAATTCTATCGTTATTAAGTGCATGAATATCTGCAATAAAATAGGCATATTGATTATTAAGATCTTTAGATAATGCTATAGCAGGTTTTATTGCACCTAAATAATTTCCTAAATGTAATTCACCAGTTGGTTTAATTCCTGTTAATACTTTCTTCATTAAAATCACTCCTATAAATTTAATAAAAAAAGACCCATCCTTAAATAAGGACGAGTCTCTCGTTATACCACCTAATCGCTACAATCATAACGTACATGTTGTATCGGTCATGTATCCGCCTGACGTATGAATTAGTCAAGATTCAAATAATGAGCCCATTCACATTTAATATATACATGTTCACACCAGCCACATGCTCTCTAAAATATATTAATATGTTACTCTTCTCAATTGAAAATACTTATTAAATTATTATTATAATAATCCAAATTAATTTAAATTTCAAATCAAATATTACACTTTGTTTCATAATTCACTATGAGGGAATTAAAAAGATATAAGTTTAATAAGGAGACTTTCAAAATGGATAAATTTGAAAAAATCGATAAAGAGATTAAAGGTTATACTCAAGATCATCAACCGGGTAGTGAAAGAGATATGCATCCTTTGCCAATCGTTGAAGATGATAATTATAAAGCAAGCGGTAAGCTCAAAGGTAAAGTAGCACTTATTACTGGTGGTGACTCTGGTATTGGGCGTGCTGTAGCAATCCTATATGCTAAAGAAGGTGCTGATGTCGCTATTGGTTATTTCGATGAAACAACGGATGCTAACGATACGGTTAAGCGTTTAGAAGCGCTCGGTGCCAAGGCTAAAGCGTATCAACATGACTTGAAATCTGAAGAGGAATGTATACAATTGATTGAAAATGTTCTGAGCGATTTCGGTCAGCTCAACATTCTTGTTAATAACGGCGGGGTTCAATATCCTCAAGAAAGCTTATTAGACATTACTGCTGAGCAAATCCAGGAAACTTTCGCGACCAATATCTTTGGTATGATGTATTTAACAAAAGCTGCGCTTCCTCATCTTTCTAAAGGGGATACTGTCATTAATACTTCTAGTGTCACAGCATATCGTGGTTCTAAAACGCTAATCGATTATTCAGCCACAAAAGGTGCGATTACGTCGTTTACACGCTCGTTATCTCAAAATATAGCTGATCAAGGTATACGCGTCAATGCTGTTGCCCCTGGTCCAATTTACACGCCACTTATTCCTGCAACATTCCCAGCAGACAAAGTGGAAAAACACGGTGAAGAAACTGCTCTGGGTCGACGTGGTCAACCGAGTGAGAACGCGCCGGCTTATGTATTTTTAGCAAGCGATGATTCAACGTATATTACCGGCCAAACGATTCATATTAACGGTGGCGACTTTATTACAAGCTAAAAAAATGTGCTTATCTGATTGTCAGATAGGCACTTTTTATTGTTCTATTTTCTCTTTACAGTATTCAGCTAGCTTTCGTATTTCACTGAAGTTTGTCTTCACATAATCCATCACTTTGTGTGCCGTTTCATACGCAAAGTCATATTGATGCTTTGTAATTTCTTTCTTATTTAATGCGCGTTTAGCATCCTGCTCATCAACAAGCTCGTATCGACCGTCAGGTAATACAAGCACATCTAAATATAAATCGTGTGTTCTTGCCTGCCCCGGCTCAATAATATTTAATGCATTGATATCAATATAATATTGTATCGGTTCATCGTCACGATTATACATTACTGTCATGCTATAGTGACGATTTTCAGGCAAAATTTGTAGCCAGCGATAGCCGTCATCTGCAACGACGATATCTTCACCAATAATATTAACGACTAAAGGTGACTTGACTTTCTCCATTGTAATTTCACCGATTATTCCTTGAAACTGTTCATCTTGCACCACAATTTCTTTATATTTCTTTCGAATGAGTCGGCGCCAGCTGCGTTTATCTAAATATTTGGTTTTCATACAAACCACTCCTTAACACTCATTATATAAAAATAAACAAGGATGATAAACGATTTTATCACCTTGTTTATAATAATTTATACTTCATCTGTTCTATAATGATCTTTACCTTTTAAGAAGAATGCTAATACAAACGCCAGAAAACTTAATGCTGTAGCGACCCAGAATGCATCGTTTATACCGTTGATGGTTACCATCTTCTGAATTTGTCCCATCAAGACTTGTGTTCCAAGCTGACTATTCCCGACTTGCTGACCTATTCCAGTCATCGCATTCGATAAAGCTGGGTTTGTTTTATCTAACTGATTGGCTACGTCACCCATATATGCTGTTGTTTGTTGTGTCATTACAGTAACAAGAATTGCCGTACCAATTGACCCGGCTAACTGACGAATGGTGTTACTAATTGCATTGCCATGTGGGATCATGCGAAGTGGTAAAGCATTCATCCCCGCTGTCATTATCGGCATCATAATAAAGCTCATACCAAATGAGCGTAAAATATAGATACTTAAAATATGACCATAACTTGTATCCATACTTAATTTCGTAAGTTCCCATGTAGCGTAGGTCATAATCGCTAATCCAAATATCGCAATGGGCTTAATACCGATTTTATCTAATAATTTCCCTGAAATTGGACCCATTAACCCCATAAGTAAAGAGCCAGGTAATAATAATAATCCGGAATCAAGCGGTGAGAATCCACGAATCGATTGTAAATAGACTGGTAAGAGTAACATACCACCGAACAAGCTCATCGTTACAATAATATTAATAAGTAACGTAAATGAAAAACCTGTATACTTCAATACGCGTAAATCCATCATCGGTATTTTCATCGTCATTTCACGGTAGATAAATAATAAGATAAATAAGATACCAATAATCATTGTTGAGATAACAATACCAGAATCCCAACCTTTATTACCCGCTTCCGAAAATCCGTACAGTAAACTACCAAACCCTAATGTACTAAAAATCACACCCGGAATATCAAGTTTAACTTGCTGTGTTGGTTGATAAATTTTAAACCAGAACAACCCTATAATGAGTGAAATTGTCCCAATCACACTCATACCATAGAACATTACATTCCAGTGATAATTCTGAATCACCCATCCTGTAAGCGTCGGACCGATTGCTGGTGCTAAAATCATTGCTATTCCCATCATTCCCATAGCAGCACCACGTTTATCCGGTGGAAATAATGTCATAAATACATTTGTTCCAAGTGGCATTAAAATTCCTGCACCGACCGCTTGTATCACTCGACCTAGCATCATTAACGGGAAGTTAAATGATATTGAACATATCACCGATCCAATTGTAAAAAACAACATTGCTGTTAAAAATAACTGACGATACGTAAAACGCTGAATCATATATGCACTAATCGGTACTAATATACCATTGACCAACATGAATCCTGTCGTTAACCATTGTGCAGTTGATGTTGAAATACTAAAGTCATTAATCAATACTGGTAATGCAACGTTGATAAGTGTTTGGTTAAGAATTGCCACAAACATCCCAATCATTAATGCAGTAATAACTTTTGCTAATGTAATCCCTTTACCATATTGTACAAGTGCTTGTTGTGGTTTCACTTGTTCATGGACAGGTCTATTTATATCTATTTCTTGATTTTCTACGACTGTTTCTTGCACTACGGGTTGCACCTTTTTCTTACGCTGAGCCTTTAACATCATGCGATTGATGATAAAGAATACAAATAAACTAAAGATGGCATATAATATAATACTTGAGGTCATACGATAACCTCCTTAGTTTTTATGAATGCGTACAGTTACATTCATCCCTGGAATAATATCTAATGATTTATCTTTATCAAGTTCAATTTTAACAGGTACGACTTGTGTTACTTTCGTGTAATTCGCATTACCATTTGATGAAGGTAACATTGAAAAACTTGATGCTGTCGCTAAACCAATTTGTTTTACTTCTCCTGTTAAATCTGTGTCTTTATAACCATCAACGTAGACGTCAACTTCCTGATCCACTTTAATACCATCAATTTGTGTTTCTTTAATGTTTGCTGTCACATATAATTGATTTAAATCATATGCATACGCAATTGGCGTCCCTGCTCCAACAAAACCATTTTCAGTGGCTTGCGTTTTTACAATCGTACCATCTTGCGGCATTGTAATTTCAGTTTTCATCGGTTCGCCATCAGGACCCATGCCTGCAACTGTACCAATTTTATCGTTCTTAGATAATGCATCACCTACTGATTTATTAAGTGCAGTCAGTTTACCTGCCACCGGGCTTGCGATTACAAGTTGATCCCCTTCAATCTTTGCATTATCTGTCGTTACATAATTTGTTGCTTCATTATAGAAATGAAACGCTGCAAATCCCCCTGCAACAAGGATGATTAATGTTAAAATATTAATTAAAACAAGTTTTTTCATATTGATCGTTCCTCCTATATTTTTTCACATAAATCTTATTATAATGTGTTTAACCCTACTATCAACCAACAAAATCTTCACAAATGTTGGATTGTGCGTAGCATCCCGTTTTGATACCGTTAACATTTCAAACAAAGAAAGAGTGACACAATGACTTTAAAAAAAGAACTAATTGAAATTGCATTTATAGAATTAATGGAAACTTATCGTTTTAGAGAAATCACCATAAAAATGATTTGTGAAAAAAGCCAAATCAACCGTTCTACCTTCTATGCATACTTTGAAGATAAATATGCTTTATTAGATGGTATGATCGATTTACATATTATGAAGATTGAACAAATAATGAACGATAATCTACAAAACTTAAAATCTGAAACGGATAAACGACCTTCAGTAGAAAATTATTTAAATCAAACCTTTGAATATATCTATGAACAAAAACAATTCTTCAAAATACTGATTACAAAACACCCTGCACAAAATTTTACGCAGAAATTAATGAGCAGCTGGCGTAAAAATTTTCTTGCTGTATTAAACAGCACCATTACTTTAAATTATCCTGATTACTTTGTCAGCTATACTGTTGGCGGCCAGTTTGGTGTGCTGTTCTTCTGGCTGCAAAATGATTGCCCGGAACCTCCTGAAGTGATTAGCAAAATAATTTATAACAATATTCTAAAAATTAATCGATAATTAAGGTGTGTTTTATTTCACTGAAAAGGTTAATCGAGTATAATAGGAAAGAAATCTATTTTTGGAGGCAGACAATGAGGAAATATCAATCTCTAACAATCGGTACATTCGTCGTGGCATCGTTATTTGCAATACCCCATATCGCAAAAGCCGACAGCCTCAAAGTCGGTAAAATAAAAAACGAAAATGCAATTATTATTACAAATAAAACAGCAATGTCCAAAAAAGTTGCAGGAGATTTTGCACAATATACGCTCTACATTAATGATGTCCATACTATCAATGGTGAAAAATATTATCGCGTACAAACTTCAGAAGATATTAATAATGCAATCGGCTATGTCAAAGCAAGTGATTTAACGATTAATCCAACTAAAGCAGTGCCGACAGCTTCTCCAAATTATACGATTAAAGCAACCTCTGCCCAATTACATGAAATGCCTGAAGGTAGTGCCAGACAGTTAATTGATCGCGTCAATAAAAATGATGTAGTACAAGTCGAAAAGACTTTACGAGTCGGTAACAAAACCTACATTTTAGGGACATTACCGAGTGGCTTAAGAGGATGGATTAATATTACAAATGATGTAGGACGAAAGACAATCTCTCAGCCCGTCAAAAAAGAAACACAACACATTGAGCGTCCAAAAGTAAGAGCAGTGAAAGAGACGCCTCAAATGACGCAACAACCACGCCCGGTGGGACCTGGAATTGAACACATTGATGTCCCTTACCGTATTCAGGATGCTATGAAAATCCAGTTCTCTCTTCATCCGAAACCTCAAAGTGCGAGTGGATTTAAATGGAAGAACGCACGTAAAAAAGATGTACTGGATGCTATGAATCCAGAGACAGCAATGGTGGATCCCGTACAAAAGTATCAGTTCCTTGTGTTGAATCAGCCACAAAATTTATCTGCTGAACAGCTCAACGTGCTCCTTCAAGGAAAAGGGATTTTAGAAGGTCGAGGCGAAGCATTTAGACAAGCAAGTTTAAAGTATAATATCAATGAAATTTATTTAATCAGTCATGCCTTTTTAGAAACTGCTGAAGGTAACAGTACTTTAGCACGTGGTGTTAAAGTTAAAGGAGAAAATAAACATAAACGCTTCTATAATATGTATGGCGTCGGGGCATACGATAAAGATGCAGTAAAATATGGTGCCAAATTTGCAGCAAATGTTGGCTGGGATACACCAGACAAAGCCATCATAGGTGGTGCAGAATTTATCGCAAATGGTTTTATATCAGATACACAAAATACGCTGTATACAATGCGATGGAACCCTATGTCACCTGGTAATAGTCAGTATGCTACGGATATATTATGGGCAAGTGCCAATGCCCACTATATTTATACCTATTATCAACAACTTGGTATATCTGGCGGTAAATTTAACTTTATTCACTATGCAAATTAAGTTATAAAATATGTATCTTCACAATAAAACACCGTGTCCAAATGGGCACGGTGTTTTATTGGTTGGGGTATGGAGTAAAAGGGGGTTGTTCACTTAGAGTCTCACTAAGTGAACATTACGTTCCACCTAATAATCGCTTTATTTCAAACCCTCTTCGATTTTCTTAATTTCATCAGGTGATAAATTCTTGGCAATCTCACCATCTTTCGTATCTTCTTTTAAAGCATCTTTCGCTAAATCAGAATGATATAATTCAACGATTTTCTTATATGTTTTGTTATCTTTATCTTCTGTTTTAGAAGCAATGACATTGATGTACGGTGCTACATCTTTATTATTAGAATCCTCTAAGAAGATAGGATCTTTTTTTGGACTTAAACCAGCGCGTGCTGCTACACCATTATTAATAACCGATACGGCTACATCTTCTAAAACACGTGGCGTTTGCTGTGCATCGATTGGTTTAATTTTTAAATCTAATTTATTTTTTTCGATTTTGTCTGGCCCACCAAATAGTCCAAAGTCACTTGATAATTTTATTAATCCTGCTTGTTCTAGTAACCTTAATGCACGTGCCTGGTTTGTAACGTCATCAGGAATCGCGATTGTATCACCTTTTTTCACATCTTTAATGTCTTTGATTTCCTTTGAATACGCTCCAAGCGGCGCAAATACTGTCGTACCAACTACCGATAACTTTAATTTGTGATCTTTCTTAAACTGATCCAGGAATGCAAAGTGCTGGAATGCATTTAAATCAATTTCACCTTCTGCTAAAGCATTGTTTGGCGCTGTATAATCCTGGAACTCAACAAATTCAATTTTAATACCGTCTTTCTCAGCTTCTTTCTTTACAACTTCCCATACTTTAGAGTCAACACCCGTAACACCAATTTTTACTATCTTATCATCTTTCTTACTCCCACATGCTGCTAGAACAAATACTAAACTTAAAAATAATACAAATAACTTTTTCATTTTTTCATTCTCCTTTTATAATCTGCTCGTATATATACTTGCTAATTTATTACCGATAAATTGTGTAATCTGAACTAAAATGATTAATATCAATACAGTGATGAACATCACTGTCACATCAAACCTTTGATAACCATAAGTAAATGCTAAGTAACCAATCCCACCAGCGCCGACAAGTCCAGCAACTGCTGAGAATTCAATCAGTGACACCGTCGTAAACGTTAGGCCGAGGATTAAAGCACCAGCTGCCTCTGGTATCAGCACTTTAAATAAAATATCAAACTTACTTGATCCCATTGACTGCGCCGCTTCAATCACCCCACGGTCAACAGATACGATATTATTCTCAACAACACGAGCTATCGATAATGATGCAGCAAGCGTCATCGGGAAGATTGCTGCCCAAATACCAATCGATGTCCCTACTAAAAATCGTGTAACCGGAATGAGTGCTACTAAGAAAATGATAAAGGGAATCGGTCTAACGGTATTGATGATGGCATTGAGTATCGTATTTAAAACTTTATTTTCTAAGATATTGCCTTTTGCTGTTGCATATAATAATATCCCTAACGGCAAACCAATCAGTGTTGCAAGTACGAGTGTTATCGCAACCATAATCAGTGTACTGATGGTGTGGTCTAAAATCACCGGCCAGAATGTGCTTAAATCAGTTTTCAAAACCTTCAACCTCCCTTACATCAACACCATGTTGCTTGATTTCTAGTAATGCATTATGAATGTGCTCTGGTACACCGACTGCTTCAATCAACAAATTACCAAATAGCCTATCTGTTAACTCGGTTATACCACCATATAAAACGTTGAAATCAACAGAATAGGCACGCCCTGTCTGACTTAATACAGGTTCTAAAATTTGTTCGTGATTAAAGATAAATCGATACAGTTTACGATTTGCTATATTAATATCTTTTGGGATGTCATCATTAAGCACACTATGTACAAAGCGTTTCGTTGTAGGATGCTTAGGTGATGTAAATAAATCAAAGACATTATTTTGTTCTACAACTTTTCCTTTTTCCATTACTGCTACTTCATCACAAATCGATTTCACCACTTCCATCTCATGTGTGATAATCACAATCGTAATATTTAACTTCTCGTTGATATCTTTCAGTAACTTTAATATTTCATCTGTTGTTTCAGGATCTAGTGCACTTGTTGCTTCGTCACACAACAAGATATCAGGATTGGTTGCCAGTGCACGCGCGATACCGACACGTTGTTTCTGACCGCCTGATAATTGATTCGGATAATCATCTTTCTTATCTGCTAATCCAACGAATGTCAGTAATTCATCAACACGTCGCTCAATTTCAGCTTTTGAATACTTCTTAGTCAACTTTAATGGATAGCGAATATTATCGCTAATTGTTTTCGCTTTAAACAAGTTAAACTGCTGAAAGATCATTCCGATATTTTGACGTTGAATACGTAAATCCTTTTCCTTTAATCCGACGACATTATGACCTTCAACGAAAACATTCCCAGAAGTGGGCGCTTCAAGTCGATTAATCAGTCTGAGTAAAGTTGATTTTCCTGCACCGGAATATCCCACAATCCCATAGATCTGACCTTTTTTTATGGTGAGTGATACATCGTCCAGTGCATTAATTGGACCTTTCTTCGTTTGATACGTCTTAGTGACGTGATCAATTTCAATAATTCCCATTTTTTCTCCTCCCAAAATAAAAAACGTGCACTTAAGCTCTGGAAAGCTAAATGCACGTTGATACGTCCGACTTTATCTTCCAAGCTTAAGCTTGATGGAATTAGCACAGTGCTCTCGAAAAAGAGTCCGCTGCTGAGACGTCATCGGGCCATATCCCTCAGTCTCTCTTGATAAAATATTTATTAAGTTGTCTATTATGTTACAGATAACAAAATAATCTGTCAATAATATTTTTAAATTTTTTTATTTCCATTATTGAATCGTTGTCATTGCCGGATACTCAAAGTATCCGGCAATAATGTCCACCATTTTTTATTCATAATCAAAAACTCGATAACCCGCTAAACTCTTGCACACGATAAAGTACAGTTTTCCAGAATGATGGATCTTTCTTCACATCATAATAATCTGTTACATGTGCATAAGTGTTATTCCATTTTGCATCAAAATCTTTGTCTATCTTTGTAAATACAGGTAAATCAGCTTTACCGGAAATCATCACATCTGTCTCCAGATTTAAGTCACCGACATTACGACGGGTTAAATTCGCACTACCAAGTAACAACGTTGACTCATTTTTATCATTGTCTCTAAGTAATGTGAACTTCGCGTGATACTGCTCACCATGACTCACTGCCCATTTGATTTTGATATTGTCATCTGAACGTGCGATTAATTCATGAGCAACCGGTTTATTTGGGATACCAGGTTTTTCTTTCCCGAATGCTTCTTTATTTACATCAAGAATCAGCTGAACATCAACACCACGTTTACTTGCGTTAATTAAAGATTGAATGATATCTCTATCTGATAAATAAAACATCCCCATCTTAATCGAATCACTATCACCCATTTTACCTATCTGTTCAATCAGTGCAGCTTTTATTTTCCCTTCAGTTACAAGTGTTGTCGTATAATTCATTGTGTTGTTAAAAGCGCGATGATTAATCTTGAAGTCTCCAACCTTTAAGTTCGCACCACTCATATTCATCGCGTGTATTTCACTGTTAATCAAATCTTCCTGAATTTGACCACTGACTTTTAAGGCAACATTTTGATGATGTCCACTCGGATCGTGTGGATTACTTGATGATACAATCGCTGTTTTTTCAGTGACTAATGTTTTTCGATGATTGGCTTTCATGTTTAGCAATCTGCCAAATCCTCGCACTGTTACATTCGGCGCATTTTCTGAAAAAATATTTTTAATTAATCCATTTTCATTATTACCAAACCAACGCATTGTCGGACGCCATAGACCGGAATATACCGGATTAGAATCACGTATTGCGACTAAGTTCGTTTCATATAGATGAATTCCGTTCGCACGTAATTTTTTATAATGATCAGGCGTATAACTGCCATAGAATGAATTAATCGGATCTGTCAGCATAAAAATTCGTATTTTAGGATTTTCTTGTTTCTTTGTAATTAATGCATTGGTTAATTGTTCTGTAAGGTTAGGAAATTTTATTTCTCCATCATATGTATTATTAAACAAGAACATATCCAGGATAATAAAGTCTTCCGCGTCTCTTATGGCTTGAAGCTGATGGGTGAAAATCTCATGCTCATAATGCATTGAAGCCCCTTTTTGATATGTATTATCAAGCAGCACTTGTGCATCATTTGTTTTACTATAATCAAACCACTTCGATACCCCTCCAGGAAGTGGCTTCATTGTGCCATATATGGCACATACAATATATGCCCCGAAGCAAATTAACGCTATTTTTTTGAAACCTAATTTCTTCTTTTTATTTAATTTTTTCTTTTTGACAGGTTGCTTTCGAGAGCGAGGTTTACTGACAACCTTTGATTTTTTAGCTGGCATAAACATCCTCCTTGTGATTTTATTATAGCAAAAAACAAAGCCCAAAAGGACTTTGTTATTATTTATTCATTAATACGTACTGGTAACTGCCATCAAAGAAATAGAGATGTGTTCCGTTAGCATCAGCACCATATTCGTTAAACAATTGCGTGAATTTTTCACGATTAATCTTCTTAGCAAAAGGTAAATCATCAACTTCCTGATCACCAATCTTCTTATAATTTTCTTTATTACCCAGGTCATAAACGTCACCGAGCGGTAGTGCAGAACTTGGCTTAGCAATGAGCTTTTCATCGACTAGAAAATCGATAATATTTTTATCGTATATCGAGATATAAAGTAACGATTCAAGGCCTTCATTATCATCCGTAGTAAACGTAAAATGCAATGAAGAATTACTTAACGGGATAACATCATTATTTTTATAACTATTTTGATACTTATCAATCATCAATTGTTTTAATTTATCTTTTTGTTGATTCGTTAGATTTTCGTCAGCATAAGAACTATCAGAAGTTTCGACATTTAATGTGACATTTTTTCTGAAGATTTTATTCCAATCAATATTTTGTGTAATGATCCTAGCATTTTCTTCGGTAGAAACTTTACGCATATATTGTTGATATGCCTGCTCATTAATTTCATACGTTCTTTTAATTTCTCTGCCACCTTTTAAGTGATACGAAAGGTTAATCGACATCGTTATTTCTTCATCATTAATATGCGCACGTTCAGCATTGATGAGTGTTTTATGTCCGTCAATAACAGCTTGAATGAATGATTGATCGTCAACTGATGTATTGCCTAAAATATCTTCCTCAGGTGATGCTTCGTTCTCATCAAATGTTGTTTTGACATGCTTTACATCTTCTAATTTTGGAATATAGTTTTCTCGCATCTGTCCTGAAATATAGACACCGACAATGGCGATAGCTATCATTCCTAAAGTCATCAAGTAAAGTTTGCGATTAAAATTGATACGCACTGACTTTTGTGCAATCATTTCCAGTAGTATATATACAACCGAAAATGTCACGAGATAGATAAAAACTGTGATCAATTTCTGCTCATTAAAGATTGAATTAAAGATAATCCCGCCTAGTAACGTTGCAATAAGCATCGAAATAAAGAACACGATAAAGTGCGCATAATTTGTTGAATATGCTTCATTGATACGTTCATTTTTGCGTCTTTTGTACACTACAAATAATAGAGCAAAAATAATTACACTAGTGATAAAAACCATCAACAAATATTTAAAATCCAGATCATTATTGATAATATCATTCAGAAAACGAATCGGCACCGTTAAGTTTGTCATCAGTTCATCAGGATATTCCTGCAGTCCTTTGAACATAAACATATGCGTTGTATAAATCATCGTTCCTAATATGAAAGGTGAAATAATTAAAATGATCGATGAGAAAATATGATTCAGCATATTATTAATATATAGACCAAACAACATCGTAACAGAAAAGATAAAGCCATCAATGACTAAATTAACGAGTATCCAGATGACAATCTTTTCACAGTCAATGGATGCGTATTTAATCCCAACAATCCAAGTGATTAATCCATTTAACAATAGATTGATAAGTAAGTGTGAGAAAAATACGGCATAAGCTGTTGTAATAATGCGTTGACGTTTAATCGGTAAACTATGCATAAAGTCTGATGCTGCCTGTGATTTAAAGAAATATGTCAAGAATGCTGCACATAGTAAGGCATAGGCCATCGTTCCGAAAAAGTATATTGGCAAAGTCATCATTTCACCAATTAAATATTTACTGTGGAGATGAGGACGTGCACTTGAATCAGTATGTGCAATGACATACGAAAACGGCACTAATATAAATGTACAAATAATATTGATAAGCGACAGAAAAATAATTGATCGTGATAAATTACTAAAGAGTGCTTTATTCAACGATAATGTTTTCAATGGCATAACCGTGTCCTCCTAATTCGTACGTAAAAATCTCTTCAAGTGTCAAAGGCAACATATCATACATTAATGGATGACCCGCCGTTATATATTGCTCTATATTATCAAAATCACCTTTCACAATACATGTTACGACACGCCCTTTAACTGTCTTTTCTACTAGATTCATGCTTTTAAAGAACGATTCGTCTGGTACTTTCTCAAATGCCATCTGAATCTTTGCTACGTTTCCTTTTAAATCATCTAAGTCGCGTGCCATTAATATCTTTCCTTCATGCATCAACGTCACTGAATCACAGAAGTCTTCCATTTCACGTAAGTTATGACTTGATACAAAGAGCGCCATCTCATGATTACTCACATCTTGTATTAAGATGTTCTTAATCGTATGTCTGACGATCGGATCTAATCCATCAAATGGTTCATCTAGTAACATCACTTCAGGACGTGCTGCAATCGCTAAAATGAATGCACACTGACGTTGCATCCCTTTTGATAACTTCGCAAGTTTTTTCTTTGGGTTCATTTTAAGCAGTGCCGTCAGTTGATTAAAACGCTCAATGCTAAATTTTGGGTAAAGTTTTTGGTAGAAGTCACCCATTTCTTTCAAATTCGCATGTCCAAAGAAATAAGGAATATCTGAAATAAAAATCATCTTGGATTTATAAGCTTCATTCTCAAATATCGATTGCTTATTAAATAAAATCTCACCTGAATCTGTATTATAAATTCCAGCAATCATTTTAAGTAATGTTGTTTTTCCTGCACCGTTACTGCCTAATAATCCTTGTATACTTCCTGGGTGGATCGATAATGAAGCATCATTCACAGCGATAAATGGACCAAAGCTTTTAGAAACATTATTGATTTGAATCATGCATATCCCCCCTCATGGATTCTATTTTTTCGATAATCTCTTCTTTCGTTAAGCCTAAGAATAATAGCTCTTGAACGATTTTCTCTAATGATTCAGATAACATTTCAATTCGCTCCTTTTGCATTGTATCTTCAACTTTATTGACGAAACTGCCTTTACCAGGTACTGAATATATATAGCCTAATCGTTCTAATTCACGATACGCTTTCTGAATCGTATTCGGATTAATCGTCAGTTCTTGCGCGAGCTGACGGACGGATGGTAATTGATCATCCGTTTGCAGTACCCCGTTCATAATTTGCACTTTAAATGCATTAATAAGCTGTTCATATATTGGGACACGGCTGCGATTATCGATTGATATCATCTTATCACTCCGTTTCTACTGTATTAACTGTACTACTTATTATAATACACCTAGAACGGATAAAATCAAGTAAAATTTGTAAAAAAGTACAAAAAAAGAACACACGTTATTGTGTGTTCGAAATAAATCTCTATAAACTTGGTGATTTACCACCGTCGATATTCACTGCAACCCCCGTTACATAGCTTGCAGCATCACTTACTAAGAATGAAATAACATTTGCCGCTTCACGTGTATCACCAATGCGACCTAGCGGAATATCGAATTTCGGATCTCTTGCATATTCATCCCAAGTCAATTCCGGTGCTTCTTCCTGCCAGCGTTTCTCAATTTGCCCACTACGAATTAAACCGATACATACTGCATTCACGCGGATATTATACTGTGCTAAATCTTTACTCAGCGTCTTCGTCAAAGCAAGACCTGCTGCACGTGTGACAGATGTCGGTGTTGTACTAGCCGGTGGATTCTTACCAGCGACAGCCGTTAAGTTAACGATTGCACCACCATTTTTCTTAAGTTCTGGAAGGGCTGCATGTAGCATGTGTAATGCACCATACAATTTTAAATCTAAATCCTGTTGCCAATCTTCAAGTGAAACCTCTTCAAATGGCTTGGCAAATGCACTACCCGCATTATTGATTAATATGTCCAGTTTACCGTATGTATCGAGTGCTTTTTGTACAAATGCTTTACAATCCTCTTCTTTCGTTACATCACATACTTGATACGAAATATCTTTCCCAGTCTTATCTTTAATTTCTTTCACGACTTGAATTAAGTCTTCCTCATGACGACTGGCGATCACAACATGTGCGCCTTCTTCAACTAAAACCGTTACTGTTTCTTTCCCAATCCCTTTACTAGAACCAGTTATGATTGCCACTTTATCTTGTAGACCTAAATCCATATTATCAGCTCCTTTTAAATAAAATATAGCAAAAATCGTGCTATGATAATAGAAAAAAGAGGTGATTTCATTGTTCATATGTTTATTACGTGGCATAAATGTGAACGGTATTAAAATAAAAAATTCAGATTTAAAAGCTGTATTTGAAACGATTGGATTTACTGACGTTACGCTCGTTTTACAAACGGGGAATGTGATTTATAATACGGATTTAGATTTAGCATCACAAAAGAAAGTAATAGAAGATACGTTAGGCGAAACATTTAATTATGATGCATTTGTCATCGTACGTGATGCCAAAGCAATGCAATATCTAATTGATGACTATCCATTCGACTTAAGCGCTGACATGCAACCTTACGTCATCTTTGTAAACAGTGATGATATCATTCAGGATTTATTAAAGTTACCACGTGATGTTGACGAGTTCGTTCAACTTGGCAATAACGTTGTTTACTGGACTGTACGAAAAGGCATGACGCTAGATTCAAAATTCGGAAAAGCATTAGGTAAAAAACAATATAAAAGTGAAACGACAACAAGAAATTTAAGAACGATTGAAAAAATTGTTGCAAAAATAAAATAACGTTACTGGTGAACATACCAGTAACGTTATTTTTATTCACCATACGTACGTCTAAAGCCATAAAATGGTCTAAAATCTCTTTCGTAATAGCTTTTAGAACGACTTGTTGCGAGTAATTCCATACGCGTCGTTGGATATTGTTCATGTAAATATTGCAGTAATGCTTTCGCATAGCCATTGCCTCTAAAGTTAGGATGCGTAATCAGCTCACAAATATAAAGCGAAACATGTCCATCCGTTATTCCACGAATTGCCGATACAACTTGTCCGTTCAAATCATAAACATAACTTTCACTATTCATCCATGCTGAAAGTGTTTGTTCATGTCGAACGACTAAATTATCCCAACCTTCATGCTTATTCATATTTTGTATGGCATATATATCTTCTGCGATAAATTTACGAATCATCATTTCACCTCAAAAAATAAAGTCAGGATTGCTCCTGACTTTATCATAAATTATAACTCTACATTATGATGTACTGTCTGTACATCTTCTAAATCTTCGATCGCATCTACTAACTTTTCAAATACTTCTAAGTCAGCTTCTGACAATTTTAATTCATTTTGCGCTAACATTGAAAGTTCAGCCACTGTAAATTCTTCTACGCCTGCTTCTTTTAAAGCATTTTGAACTGCAGCGAATTGATCAGGCTCTGCGTAAACGACAACGTGACCGTCTTCTTCCATTACGTCACGTACATCTAAGTCCGCTTCCATTAATAATTCTAATGTTTCATCAGCTGTCTTCCCGTCAAAGCCAAATACAGCAGTATTTTCAAACATATAACTTACTGAACCAGATACACCCATATTACCGCCATTCTTACCGAATGCAGCACGTACATCACTTGCTGTACGGTTCACGTTATTTGTTAATGCATCAACGATTAACATTGATCCGCCTGGTCCAAATCCTTCGTAACGTAATTCATCATAGTTTTCTTCCGCACCGCCCTTAGCTTTTTCTATCGCACGGTCAATGATGTGTTTAGGAACTGAATACGTTTTTGCACGTTCAAGTACGAACTTTAAATTTTGGTTTGATTCTGGATCTGGTTCTCCAGACTTTGCAGCAACATAGATTTCGCGTCCAAACTTTGCATAGATGCGACTCGTATTTTTATCTTTTGCTGCTTTCTTATCTTTAATGTTGTTCCACTTACGACCCATAATATACACGCTTCCTTTTACTTTAATATGTCATTATTATACACATAACTTTAATTTAGCACAAAACAAAATAAGAGAAACATACCAATATTCTTTAGTATGTCTCTCATATGAATTAATCTCTTAAAATACTTGCTAAACGTAATACATCCATTATGATGTTCAGTAAGTTAATAAATAAGTTAAAGCCCATTTCCTGTGCTGAGAATTGACCACGTTTCATTCTGTTGAAATCATAAATTGTATACAGGAAGAAGATGGCAAGCCCAGCAATTGTAATCACTAAATGGAACATCGGAATGTGAATGAATATTCCTAATAAACTTGCAAAAACTAATGCAATTAACGCCGGGAATAAAAGACGTCCTAAATTCGTCGCGTCACCCACCACGAAGTAACCAACCGCTCCAAATGCAAAGAATGCAACGATTGCAAGACCAACGTTTTGATAAAATACCGTCTGACCTAAAGTACCGATGTAGTACATAAATGATGCGTAACTTACAACACCTAAAGCAAATGCCATCACATTAGAAATCAAAAATCCAAATTTACGTGATGCTTTTACGAATAAACTAATCATAACTAATGCAAAAATTAACACAGATACCATCATGCGCATACCAGGCGGTACAAACTGACCTGCAAATGTCCCTGCAGCAAAAATTGCCCAGTAATAGATAAAATAAAGCCATGCATTTCTGACAGCTGAACTTTGTGATAAATGCTCTGATTGATAACTATAGTTGTTCATTTCATCCCTCATTCTTAATAATAGTATAAATTTCTATACATACCATTGTACGTTGTTTTATGATAATTCACAAATTATGTGTATCGTGTGACTCATCTATTGTTTCTATACGAAATGAATACGCGGCTGTATTTTAAATTTACAGCCGCGTACGTCTAACCTTAAAAAAACATAAATCAATAAATTACAACTTTTCTTATACAAACATACTAAATATCAAAATGAAAATTAATCCACTCACTGAAATAATCGTTTCAAGTAACGTCCAAGTTAATACTGTTTCTTTCACAGTCAAACCAAAGTACTCTTTAAACATCCAGAATCCAGCATCGTTCACGTGTGATGCGATAACACTACCCGCTCCTGTTGCAAGTACAACTAATGCTAAATTCACATCACTTGATTCTAATATCGGAAGTACAATACCTGTCGTAGAGATTGCAGCAACTGTTGCTGAACCTAAAGCGATACGTAATACAGCAGCAACTAACCATGCAAGTAAGATTGGCGAAAAGTCAGAGTTCGTAAATAATGTTTCAACGTGTTTACCAACACCACCATCGATTAATACTTGTTTAAATGCACCACCTGCACCAATGATTAGAATCATCATACCGATTGGATAGATGGCGTCAGTTACAGATTGCATGACATCTTTCATCTGTCTACCACGATTTAACCCCATTGTGAAAATTGCAATGACAATTGAAATTAACATTGCTGTTGATGCATCACCGATTAAGTAAATGGATTTCATCAATGTATTCGGCTCAGCACCACCTGCTTCAACCATTAATTTTACAACGGTTGCAACTAGCATTAAGATAACCGGGAATAATGCCGTTAATGTACTAATGAAAAATCCTGGTGTGTCTTCAATTTTGAAATGTACATTTTTACCAAGTGATGAAATGTCACCTTCACGTGTAAATGCTGTTGGTGCGAGTTTTTTTGCAATTTTATTAAATACAGGACCTGCAATAATCGCGACTGGAATCGCGATTATAAAGCCGTATAATAATACTTCTCCTAAATTTGCACCATATTCTTTTGCAATCATAACCGGTCCTGGATGAGGTGGTAAGAATCCGTGTGTTACGGATAAAGCAGCTGCCATTGGAATTCCTAAATGTAAAGCTGGTAATTTTGTTTCTTTCGCAATCGTATAAATAATTGGAATCAGTAATACTAACCCTACCTCAAAGAATAATGCGACACCAATAATAAATGAAGCGACAACGACTGCCCACTGGATATGCTTTAAACCGAATTTATCGATTAAAGTGTGTGCAATACGTGTTGCACCTCCACCATCAGCAAGTAATTTCCCAAGCATCGCACCAAGTCCAAAGATCAACGCGATATGTCCAAGTGTTGCACCCATACCCGCTTCAACCGTAGCAACGACTTTGTCTAATGGTACACCAAGAAGTAGTGCTGTTGTAAATGCTGTGACGATTAGAGAAATAAACGTGTTTAACTTTAACCCCATAATTAAAAATAATAATAGTAAAATTGCGATAAATACCGTCATTAACGGCCATTGTTCTGTAATAAAATTCATTTAGTTTTCTTTCCCTTCATGGTTTCTCTGGAAGTTTGCCATATCTAAGTAAACATCCATTAATTGATTTGTAACTTTCATATAGATTGGTAATATTTCTCTGTAAATCATGACATTGTCGTGAATGGGTTGATGTGGCTTCGTTGTTCCGACCATGTCACTGATATGACTAAAATCACGTTTCAATCCTAAAGCAACTTGTCCTAATGTCACTGCTCCAAGACATGAACTTTCAACACTCTCAGGTACAATCACTTCATGCTCGAAGATATCAGCCATCATTTGACGCCATAATGCACTTTTCGCGAATCCACCGGTCGCTTTGAGCGTCTTTACTTCTTCATCCATCAATACGCCAAGTGCGATGAATACTGTATAGAGGTTGAAGATAACACCTTCTAATGCAGCACGAATCATATGCTCTTTCTTGTGTGATAGCGTTAAGCCAAAGAATGAACCGCGAACATTCGCATTCCAATATGGCGCGCGTTCACCTGCTAAGAATGGATGAAATATTAAACCGTTACTCGCTGGAGGCACACGTTCTGCAATTTTCGTTAATACTTGATAACTATCAATGCCCAGTCGCTTTGCTGTTTCTACTTCACTTGAAGCAAATTCATCACGAATCCATCTGAGTACAACGCCACCATTATTTACGGGCCCACCAATCACCCACTTATCTTTCGTTAATGCATAACAGAAGAGTCTACCTTGGGCATCCGTCTTCGGTTGATCAATCACCGTGCGGATTGCACCACTTGTGCCGATTGTCACTGCGACTTCCCCCGGCTTAAAGGCATCAACACCTAAATTACTTAACACCCCATCACTAGCACCAATAACAAAAGGTGTATCTGGACGTAATCCCATTTGTTGTGCATATTCGTTGTTTAATCCTGAAATTACTGCTGTCGTATCAAGTGCTTCTGCAAAATGATCTTTTGTCAGACCTAGTAATTCCAATACTTCTGAATCGTAATCCAGTTCATGAATATTAAACAATCCTGTCGCACTCAAAATAGAGTAATCTTCAACATAGCGATTGAATAATTGATAGAACACATAGCCTTTAATACCAATAAACTTCTTAGCGAGATTAAACGTTTCGTTATCTTCATGTTTAAACCACATTAATTTACTTAAAGGACTCATTGGATGTATCGGTGTGCCTGTACGTCGATAAATTTCAAGTCCATTATGTTCCTTATTTAATAGCTCACTGTATTGATAACTACGATTATCCGCCCACGTAATACTGTTCGTTAATGGCTTATCATTATTATCCATAAGAATCAAACTATGCATCGCACTTGAAAAGCTGACAAAATCAATATCATCTTTATGCGCATTACTTTCCTTGACAACTATTGAAATCGTCTCAATTACAGCATTAAATATGAGCACGGGATCCTGTTCTGCTATATCACTGCTTGGCGTAAGTAATGGATACTCCTTATGATGGACTGCACATATCTTCCCATTTTTGTCGTACAGGACACTTTTTGTACTTGTTGTGCCGATATCTACACCAATCATGTACATTGGTTATTCCTCCTTTGTCTGTGAGTAATACAAATCTTCAACTTCATCATTTAAATCATCAAAATTAATATGCAATACTTTTTTATATAATTTTCTATTCTGCGTTCTAATGGCTTCAATATACATTTCATGATTATTAAAAATGCGTTCAAAATCTGCTTTGTTCGAGTCCATACGTTGTTGCATTGCGATTAAATTAAGGATTAACATATTTGACTTAATCGATAACCATAGCTTCTCAAGCTGTTGATGCTTTATAGACTCAATCATCGTTTGATGGAACAAAATATCCTGCATCGCAAATTCAGCAGCATCATTATACTTTACTGCAACGCGCATCATTTCAAGCTTTTTCTCAAGTTCTAATACGAGTGGTTCAACATTACTTTGTTCAATTTTTTCGAAAGCAAATCCTTCAATCATAATGCGCATGTCATAAAGTTCATGAATATCTTTGTCACTTAAAGGTCTTATAACAGCACCCATACGTTCCAGCCGAATAAGCTGGTCTGTTGCAAGAATCTTGAGTGCATCACGAATCGGTGAACGACTCACTTCATATAACGTTGCAAGTTGATTTTCTGACAGTTTTTCACCATCGCTAAGTTCACCTGAAATAATTTTATATCTTAAATCATATGCAATTCGTTCACCAGAAGATAAATTCTCAATCCATTGTTTAGGTAACATCGCTTCACCTCGTCTACTTGTATACAAGTATAGTATATGAACTTTATCGTTTTGTAAACGATTACTCTAAAGCGTTTACAAATTTGTCATCTCTATTGACACAAAAATAGAGCGAACGACATTTATAGCATATCGTTCGCTCTGTATTATTGCAGTAATTCATTTAAATCTTGAATACCATCATGAAATTCATGTTTCCCTTGCTGCTCTGTAATCAATTGAATCTCTGGAAATGCTTCTTTCCAGCACGTTTGATGGTTTATATCTACACGATCATCATCTATTGACTGAATATGATAGAGTGGTACTGCAACTTTTAACGCACCAGTAATCATATTTTGTGTATCACTAAATTTCTCATCACACCCAAAAAACGGTGCGCCTATCATAATCACTTTCTCAATCGTATGGTCAACTTGATTTTCAGTTAAATATTTCGTTATCACTGTACCACCAAATGAATGTCCGATAAGTATAACCGGTTCGCTGACCGGAACTTCTTCTAAACTCTTAATAAATACTTTAACCCAGTTGTCATAAATTTGACCAGCATCCCTTGGATAGTCACTTGTATGCCAATGATATTCCGGCACACGCTCTTTCGTTACGCGAATCAAGGGATTACTCCCACTCGTTACGGACTGAACACCTGCACTATGAACAAATACAATATGTTTCATCAATATCCTCCATAAAAAAAGATAAACTACTTAATAGTAGTTTACCCGATTATTTATAAAAATAAATTTAATATAAAATAAATTGCTGCAGCTATAACTGCTGAAATAGGTAATGTAATCACCCAGGTGATAATCATACGTTGTGCTGTTGTCCATTTGACACCTTTAACACGGTGGCTTGATCCTACACCTAATATCGATGAAGATACAACATGTGTCGTTGAAACTGGTAAATGGATATAGGTTGCACCAAAAATAATTAAAGCAGAAGATAAATCAGCTGCAACACCGTTTGCCGGTCTTATCTTCATGATATTGCCACCGACAGTTTTAATAATCTTCCAGCCACCAACTGCCGTCCCTAATCCCATAGCAGTCGCACAAGCAAGTTGCACCCAGAATAAAGGTTCAGTACTTCCTGTTTGAATGCCTGCTGAGATTAATGCCATCGTAATAATCCCCATTGCTTTTTGTGCATCATTCGAACCATGAGAAAAGGCTTGCGCTGCTGCCGTAAAGATTTGTAAAAATCTAAAATTACGATTCGTCTTAGTTAAATTGGCATTTTTAAAGACAATTTTGATAATGGTATAAATAATATACCCTACAAAAAACGCAAGTAATGGTGAGACAACGAGTGCCACGATAATCTTCGTAAAGCCTGCATACTGTAACACACCAAATCCACCAGATGCCACCGCTGCGCCAGCGATTGATCCAATGAGTGTATGACTTGATGAACTCGGAATACCATAATACCAAGTGATTAAGTTCCAGGCAATCGCAGAAAGTAATGCCGCTAAAATCACAACTGAACCATTGGGTAATGTGAAGGGGTCAACAATATCTTTACTCACTGTTTTTGCAACTCCGTGGAATAGAATGGCCCCAAAGAAATTGAGAAATGCTGCCATTAGAATCGCTTGTCTTGGCTTTAACGCTTTCGTAGAAACTGCAGTAGCGATTGCATTGGCAGTATCGTGAAATCCATTGATAAAGTCAAATGCTAACGCAAAAATTACGACTGCAATCGTAATAATAAAAATCGGTTCCATAGTAATGCTCCTTAACTATTTTTCATAATGATAGATTCTAATACATTCGCAACAGTTTGACATTTGTCAGCGATATCTTCTAAAGATTGATAAATATCTTTCACTTTCATTACAGTTAATGGATCTGTTTCTACAGATAAAATATGTTTAATCGATTGTCTTAAAATACCATCACAGTTTGTTTCATATTCTTTAATATTAATTGAGTGGACACGAATATGAGAGAACTTCTTCTCAGCTACTAAGCTCACAGCTGTTTTAATTTCTTTCGCACAAGCTTGAATATTACGTACAAACTCTGCCATATACTCATCAGAGTATTCAATCGTATACATTTCAAACATGCCCGCAGTTTCTTCCATACCATCCAGACAATCATCCATTGCATTACTTAATGCTAAAATATCTTCACGTTCGATTGGTGTAATGAATGTTTGATTTAAATCTGAAATCATCTGGTGCATTAAATCATCACCATTTGTTTCAAATGCTTTAATTGTGTCTGAGTATTTCTTCAGGTCGAATGCAGAATGAAAATTCATCTCACCAAATGCAGTAGCCGCACGGTCTAAATTTTCCGCCATCGCTTCTAATTGCACTGCAAATTTATCTTTCTTTCTGTTAAACATCGTAAATCCTCCTATTAGTAAAAAAGCTTGAATTAAGACTACATTGCTCATTTTAAATCAAAAAAACACGAAATAATAGCCTTTTGTAAAAATAAAGTTAAGTTTTTATAGAAAACGTTTTCAATGTTTCAGAATTGTAAATTTAATATGACAGAACTGTAAACAAAAGATAAAAATACACCTTATATGTAAGAATGAAAGGTGTATTTTTATCTTTTATTTAGTATATTTTTTTTCAATACCTTTTTCTTTTTCTTCCTGAAATCTTTCAATTCGCATCTCTACATCAAATATTTTCATCGTTAAATGATGTATTGGCGCTTGTGTTAATAGATAAACCAGCCATGGTAAGGTTGGTTCATAATCATGTAAAGCTATAATCAGTGTGTCTGTTCCTTTTAGGCGTCTGAACTCCATACGTGCACGACTATCAATATGCGCATGATGTAATCGGCCTCCGGTAATTTGATAAACAATGCGGTTGTCATCGGTCTTTTCTATGTCTTTTTCTAGTGTTAAGATATGTTTTTTCAACGCATAGATACTAAAGCAACCTTGTGTTTCTTTTACTTCTACAAAGTCGAACGCCATATCGCTTAACCATGCAAAGTAATGTTTACTCACGCGTTCAACGGTCCAGCTCGATGGCATTAATGTTCTTTGGATACTACGTACATCGTTAGATTTAGACGTTTGTGTTTGAGCAACAATCCCATAACGTTTAACAGGCGTTGTCGTTATTTGTACTGGCGTTTTGTAACTGCTTAATATATCAATTGTTTCTTTATCAAGATCCGTTCCGGAAATATAAATAATTGATTTTAATTCCGTTGCCTCGGCTGCTCTTGCGAAATTATCAGCACTAATTGCATTAATATCCTGAAACTTTGCATCATTAAGTTTATTTGATCGCTTTGTTGGATCTAAGAAATAGACCCCAAAATCAACCTGTGACATCGCATCAATACAATCATTCAGAGAAAACATATCACCCGTAATCCAGTGAATATCCTGATGACTATCTTCAGCAGGATACTTACTCATTGCATAAATTTCAAAATCATCTTTCAAATACATATATAAATGCTTACCGATATAGCCTGTTGCACCCGTTAATAATAGACGTGGTTTCATTGTTTAGCCTCCAATAATCATTCTTTTTTATATTGTACAAAATTATATGCTGCGTTAAAAACAATATGAATGTATTATTTGGTGTCACGCTTTGGTTTCTGAATAAATTCTGTTTTCGTTGTATTGGATGAATAAGGTGATTGTGTCGTATGATTGCCTAAAAACATCATCAATTTACGATAGGTCAAACGTGCTTCCTTTAAATCCATATGAAATTGATATTGATGACGTAATTGATGTGTACCATCAAAAAATGATGTTTCGTGCGGTACATTATGCGCTTTTAGGACATTCACCATTTCGATTGCCTGCGAGTCAAAAGGATCACTATCTCCAACCGTCAGGAAAGTCGGAGGATAATGGCGCGTAATGTTCTCTGTCGTACTTAGCTGACGAATCGGTTTAAAATCTTTCTCCCAATGTTTCTCGCCAGTATAACTTTCCATAAATAATTCAATCCGCGGAAATTTTGTCGCACGCACTGTCTGCATGTTGTATAAACCGCCAAATAAAACAACCGCTCTAATATGCTTCGGGTTAAACACGCGTGTCAATTGCATATCATGCATCAATTGTTGGTTGGTATGTATTGCTGCAAATTGACTGGCTATCTGAGCACCTGCCGAATCACCTCCGATAATAATTTGCGATAAATCAACAGGGAGATTTAACTGATTTTTCTTGAGAAACTTTGCTGCAGCAAGTTCCTGTAAAATCGGTGTAGGATATTTATTGTTTGGCGCAAGTGCATAGTTCATATTGGCCACAATAAATCCCTTTTCTGCAATTTGAGCTAAATAGGGATTCTTATGACGCTTATCACCTGCGATAAACCCGCCGCCATGCGTCCAGATAATCAAAGGCAGCTTATCACCTTTACGTATATTTCTCGGCATAATAATATCCATTTGAGACATCGGGGCAATATCACTATATGTAACATTTGGAATCATTTTCACATTTGGATTTTCTATCGCTTTGTCACTTAATAATGCATTCTCTCCAATCCTTGGTTGATCCGTTTGATGCCAACCGAAAATCACACTTAGTAACATGACTAAAAGTGAAGCCATAATGGTATATACTAAATATCTTTTCTTCAAAACAATCGTCCTTTCTAATGTTTCAAATTATATCATAAAAAAATAAAATGAGAGTTACCTCTCATTTTATTTTCATTTTATACGATATGGTTTTTACCGCGATTTTTACGTTTAAAATATTTAATTGTAATACCAATACATAAAATTAATCCTACATATCCTAGTAAAGGATATGCAAACTGAACAAGTTTTGAGAACCCAACGAAACTAAGTACATAGGATAATCCCATAAGTCCAAATAACATAACTTTATATTTGGTTGAATAAGGCTCTGAGAATCTCGCGATAAACGAATACATTAATCCTGCGATTGTATTATAGATGACCATTAACATGATAATACTTAATGCAATACCAATGAAAGGATGAATCGATTTACCTAAAATCAGTGTTGGAATCGCTGAATTGTTAATTTGATCTAATTCACTTAGTAATCCTGAATTGACCATAGCAAGTAATACCAATAAGATAAAGCCACCAATTGTTGCACCACGTCCAGCGATTTTCATTCGGCTAGAGTCGCCACCAATCGCCGCTAATATACTAAATCCACTGGCAAAAGCAAGACCACCATAATTTAATCCTGACCACCACCATAATGCACTCTCAGGTAGGAAAGATGCCTTAAACGGTTGTTTATCCGGATTAATGTGGTCCTGTACTTCATTAAAAGGAATTGATCCTTTAAAGAAATAATAAATAGCGATTGTCGTAACAACGATAATTAAGAACGGTGTTACCATCCCAAGTGCTCCAACAATTTTATTAAAGTCTAATAACAATGTAATAATAATGGCAATTACCATTAATAAAGAACCTAACCATACAGGGATACCAAAACTTTCATGTGCAGCACTTCCTGCACCTGCAATCATAATGGTTGATAATCCATATAAGAAAAATACAAGTAAGTAGTCAATCAATTTTCCAAATTTTTCACCAAATAGGTATTGAATTGTTGATTCATGATTTTCAGCATCCAAACCATACCCTAATTTGACCGTTTGTCTACCGAAGAATGTCAGCATTAATCCTGAAATAATAATTGCAAGATAGCTGTACATACCATAATTCGTGAAAAATGTTAAAACTTCTTGACCTGTAGAGAATCCGGCACCGACGATAACGCCAACATACGCGAATCCTATCTTTATTGCTTCCAAGTTCGATTTACTCATCAAAACGCTCCTTTATAATAATAAAAAAAACATGTCTCAAAACACAGACATGTTGTTTATACCCTCTTAAATTTTAACAAAACATTATTTTATATTTTCTTCAGGAAGTCCAAATGTATCCCCTTCTGGTGCAACTGATTTCGTAATAAATAACGCAGTAATTAACCCAACGAGCGTTAAACCAATGGCAAACCAGTAGGCATGATGCACACCACTTGTTAATGCTTCATTCATCTGTTCTTGTGTCGGATGTGATATACCTTCTAAAGCTTTCTTTTGTCCGTGTGTCATAATACTTACGAATACAGAAATGCCCATAGCACCTGCAATGGGTTGAATCATATTCCCTACAGCCGTACCATGCGGATAAAGTCTCCTCGGTAATTGATTGATTGCATTTGTGTGACTCGGCATCATAATCATAGAAATACTTAGCATTAACACCATATAAGCCACTATAAATACATAAACACTTATACCTGGATGAATCGTTGAATAGAACACCATAACACAAGCTAAAACGAACATCCCAGGAATAATCATTTTTCGAGGACCAATTTTATCAAATATTCGTCCCATTACCGGACTCATCGCACCATTTAATAATGCCCCGGGTAATAAAATCATTCCCGCAACCTTAGCCGAGAAAGCCATAGGACCTTGTAAATACATAGGCATCACAATCTCTGAAGCAAACATTGCCATGACGACAACAACAAAGATAAACATGCCGCGTGCATAGTTCGCATATTTAAAGACGGATAAGTCGAGCAGTGGTTCATCAAGTTTCTTCTGTCTGAAAGCAAATAAGATCATCGCTACGATACCTGTAATAATAATTGATAGTATTACAGGATTAGAAAATCCACCTGCTGCTGTACTCACTGAACTAAAGCCATAAATAATCCCGGCAACACCTATCGTTGAAAGACCTACTGATAATATATCAATTTTAGGTTTTGTAACTTCTCCCACATTCTCTAAATATTTATAAGCAAAAATAATCGAAAATAAAACAAATGGAACAACCGAGAAGAATAACCAGCGCCAACCTAACACGTCAACAATAACGCCTGATAATGTTGGTCCAATCGCTGGTGCGAACATCATGACTAAACCAAAATTCCCCATCACCTTACCACGTTCGTGTGGCGGAAATAAATTGAGCATCGCGTTCATGATTGTTGGAATCAGTAACCCAGTCCCTGCTGCTTGAATCATACGCCCTGCTAAAATCATCGGGAAATTAACTGCACAACCGGCTATTAAAGTACCCGTTAAAAAGATTGTCATTAATCCAATAAATAACTGACGTGTCGTAAACCATTGAATGAGTGAAGCCGATAAGGGCATTAATACACCCATGATGAGCATAAAGCCTGTTGCTAACCATTGAACAGTCGGCGCATCAATATTAAATACATGCATAATTTCTGTTAAAGCAATATTTAATAACGTTTCATTTAAGAACGTAAAGAAGGCACCAATTAAAAAAGTAATCATAATAATTGTTGATTTTTTCATATTTCCTCCAAAAAAATAATGCGCAAAATGCGCATATCCTATATTTGTCTATACATCGTACACCATTTAATTTATGGAATCAATCAATTAATTTCAGGATAATGATAAATTTACATTCTCATCATTAATATTTACATTCTCAAAGATAAATACATCAACTATCACTTCAGGAATTTACACATTAATATTATAATTAAATTAAATTATAAAAAGGAGCGATAATTATGGAATTAAATAAACAAGTTGTCCATATGTTTTTAAAAGAAGTACATGTAAGAGACTTTGAAGATACATCCGTTGAACCAACATCTATGCATCGATTAGATTATGAACAAAGCGAACAGGATCCAAATCTTTATGATTTCAGATTAACATTTATGTTTGGCCACTTTGGAACACAAGTTGATGGTGTGATTGAAGCTGCTATCTTAATACAAAGTGAAGATGGCGCGGCGGTTGATATCCTTTCTGAAATCAAGAAAGAGGAAGCAATGTTTGCGATTCCATTATTCGCTAAAGCCTCTTCAATCATTACTAAATTATCAGAAGACCGTGGACAATTCCCAATTATCGTCCCAATTGAACTGTGGTTAGAAGAATAAAATAGGCGTAAGATTAGGCGGTTTGGACCGAACAAATTGGAAGCAGCACTAAGAAATCGCTCTTTGATTTCGATGGTGCTGCTGAAATTTGACGAGGTCCTGCCTCATCGTCGCCGTAAATAGGCGTAGAAAAAGCGTAATGGCTATGGCCATTACGCTTTCTTCGTAATCTGATTAAAATCAACGACGACTTTATCCAGTTTCTTCGCTGATTGTTTTAATATATTTCGTGCCACCTGATGCTTAGGCTCTAATTTTAAGATTTGCTTCGCAGTATCAAATGCTTCCTTATCTGAAATCACTGGTTCAGGTACTGCATATAAGAATAACAATTGTAATAAACTTTTGACTTCCATCTTATCAGTCATTTCTACTGAACGAACAGCATGATAATAGGCACTTTGAAACGCACCATTGACTTCACTTAATGGATAGACTAATAATAAAAATGCTAAATCATGTAATTCAACCGTTTCATCTTCCTTCATGCATTCTAAAATAAACGTATAATACATTACCGATTCACTTTCATGGCATGCACTAACAAACGCCTCTTCAAACATCATAAAGTCATTCGTTTGCATTAATGCTTTAGTGGCTTCAAAGTCACCATTTAACACGTAATATTCGATTTTCTCTTGTAATTCCGTGCGCATTATTTGCACCTCCTAACGATTGAACAGCTATGTTATTGTACCATACAAATGATAAAATTCCTATTTTAAAAATAGACATGTGTATTATTTCATATACGTAATTTTGCGCCAAAGCCATTCTAACGGACCTTGTTTAAACTGCTTAAAATATATATACGTAAAAGCCATCTGAAAAATAACAATAGATAACGCAATCAAATTTACCTCAACTAAATTGAGCTTTCCATATAATTTAAAACCATAAAATACGATGAACATGATCAGACTTTGCATTATATATAATGTAAAGCTCATCTTTCCCATTAATTGAAACGGTTTAAAGCAGCGTTTGATCTGTCCATTTTCTGAAAGTAATAGTACCCAAATCATATAACTTATAGATAATAATACCCCACCGTAATAAATGTATCCAGAAGATGCAAGTGGACTAATTTCATACGTTATCATTAA
This sequence comes from Macrococcoides caseolyticum, assembly GCF_021366795.1. Taxonomy (GTDB): domain Bacteria; phylum Bacillota; class Bacilli; order Staphylococcales; family Staphylococcaceae; genus Macrococcoides; species Macrococcoides caseolyticus_A. The sequence continues at coordinate 311,557 of NZ_JAHCPS010000001.1, forward strand.
TTGTTTCAATAATAAACCGATGCATGCTGATACGAAAGAAATCGTAAGCATCGTAAATTTGTGCAACGTTATGAATCGAAGTAAATTGGCACGAAACACAAACATACCGAGTAAAATGAATGGTAGGACTGATAAACAATAACTCACAGTATTATCTGGATTAATGGCGCTAAATCCTTCATAAAAGAAAGCAGCATTATAACTAATTATCTTAGAGAAATCCCCATGGGACATCACTTGTAACCAATCATTTTGTGATACTTCAAAATTAAAGCGCGATTGATGAAATAAACCTGGTTGCATCATAACTGACAGCATGACAGGTACATTCCTTATCAGCTCAATCATCATTAATAATAACGCTACAACAAACGTTACAGCATTCGGTAACATTAAGAAGATAATCCCAATCATGCCGAGCACTGCATACACATTTAAGATATCACCGTAAAATATAAAGACCCCATGTAATAGCCCAAATATTAATAAAGTAAACGTTCTTCTATATAAGATGGGCAGGAAGTTAGCACCTTTATTTGTAATATTATTGGCCATAATCGCTAAGCCAAAACCAAACAGAAATGCAAAAATCGGATAAAATGAATTATGAATAAAAAGAACATTAAATTTATAAAGCGATTGATCTATTGAAGACGGGAAATACGCAAGTGGATTCGTGTAGACTTCATTCATATGAAAGCCAACAATATTCATAAATAAAATCCCAATGATACTCATGCCACGCAGTATATCAATACTATCAATACGCTTAGTCATTGAGCTTTTTTACGACCTCACTCTTTAAATTAAGTTGACCAAAACCATCAACCTTACCATCAATATCATGACCATTTTCCGGTTCAATGATACGAATACTCTTTACTTTTGTACCCTTTTTTATAACAGATGATGTCCCTTTTACTTTTAAATCTTTAATAATTGTAACGCTATCACCGTCGTTTAATATATTACCGACACTATCTTTAATGACAGCAATTTCTTCTACTTCAGGATGAATTGGCCATTCATGCGCACACATTGGACACACGTAGTTTAAACCATCTTCATAAGTATATTCTGAATGACATTCAGGACAATTAGGTAAAGTCATTTGTATTTACTCCTTTTTAATTAACGTATTGTATACCTTCTATAACAAGCAGTTCTATTTTCATATCTAAACCACCACGGAAACCTGTAAGCTTTCCACTCTTACCAATAACGCGGTGACAAGGTACTACAATCATAACAGGATTAGCACCAATTGCACCACCCACAGCACGAATCGCTTTCGGATTATTTATCATTTCACTGATGTCACTGTAACTTCTTGATTCACCAAATGGAATTTTTAACAGCGCATTCCAAATCGACTTTTGAAAGTCTGTACCATGTAAATCAAGAGGCCAGTTAAATACTTTTAATTCCCCATCAAAGTAACGCTTGATATCATTAATATAATCGCTATTTTGATCATCAGCCGGATAGCCAGTGATACGCTTTGCCAGAGGTATGAAACGGTTAATGTGATGATCTACATATTCAGTTGTTTCGTCATTACCGAAATAGACGACACCACGTTCACTTGAGGCAATGACATAAGCTCTTTCATTAATTACAAACTGGCTAATAAATAAATTCATTATAATCTCCTCTATATGGATTTATCACTCAAGGCACGACGGACCATATCAATGTGTGGAATCATATCAACGAAATAGACAACAGATTTGGTCTCAAAATTAAACTGACGATAGAAATCTTCGAGATGCGCTTGACCTTGTAAGTGTATCGGTAAATCATGATAATGCATATCAATATAATGCAATGCTTGTTGCATTAATTCACGAGCAAGCCCTTTGCCACGATAATCCTCACGAACAATCACGCGACCAATTTTAACATAATCGATCTCAGTATAAATACGTGCATATGCAATAATCTGGTCATTTTCCTCTTTGTAAAGATGCATACACGTTAAATCAATCGCATCAATCTCTTCATAATAACACTGCTGCTCAACAACAAACGTATCCACACGTAACTTAAATATATTATAAATCTCTCTCGGCTTTAACTCATCCAATATTTTATACTGCCACATACCCGTCACCTCTATCTATATTTATTTGATTGTATTACACGAGAGGAAAATAATAAAGGTTAAATAAAAAAATCTATAGCGAGGAACTATAGATGGGGTTATTCGGTACGATTACTGATGAATACATAGCGACTAGAATAATAAATTAACATCAATAAAACAACGCTCCAAGGCACTATACTTAATTCTAATGAATTTATTCTCAGCCATTTCAAAATATTATAAATAGAGAATACTAATACAAAAATGAATAATAAAAATCGATGATCAAATTCATTTTTTAGCTTTATTGTAAATTCATCTTCAATAACAACTTCTCCTTTTCCATTCATATTCTCTTTATGTTTCTTATATCTATTCCAAGTACCTAAGCATACGCCACCTAGATAAAATATTAGGAATTCATAATGAATTGGTTCATTTAGAATAAAATAATCTAATAACTCAATAGCTATTAAGATAGTAAATATTATTATTAAATTTTTATAATATGACTTCTTTGTCGCCTTTTTAACGTACATAATTTCCACGCTCCATATTTATGACTTTGCATTCTTATAAAACCAATAACCGATTGAATATGCTGCCATCATTAATAGTAAAACTATAGAAAGATCACCTACTGAAACTGTTTTTATTTTTAAAGGAATTGAAATCAATAAAAAGATAGATGGAATATAAAATAATAAGAATGGCAATGCCAAAGAATTATATTTATTTGCTATCATCTCATCTCTTTCATCAGTAAGTTTTGTATCTAAATTTCCAGGAAATTCTTTCTTTGAATTAAAATAAATAACCACAAATGCTGTGATTGCACCAATTAACATAGGTAAATAGCTATCCAAATTATATGCACCTTCTGGATCATTAAAATATTTTATATAGTATGTTGATAGGACCAGTACTGAACAATATACAAAAAAGTTCTTTATCATCTTTCTTCGTGTTAATCCTTTATTAATCATTCTAATCCTCCTCCAGTCTAAACAGTTCTTCAATCGGAACATCAAAATACTGCATAAGTTTCAGTGCGAGTTCTAAACTTGGGTTATACTTGTGATTTTCAATTGCGTTGATGGTTTGTCTCGTAATCTCCAAATCCTTGGCCATTTGGACTTGCGAGATATTACGCGCTGTTCTATGTTCCTTAATAAAATTGATAACGATGGTGTTCACCTTCTTAGTGTAAAGATATCTTTACAGTTAATATACTACAACTCCAATTTTATGTAAAGATATCTTTACACCTAATTTTTACAAAAAAATTCCCTTCACCATTTTGATGAAGGGAATTTCATATAATATTAATTTCTAATTAGAATCTGTAGTATCCGTCAACGTGTCCTGAAATGTATGATACTGCACGTTGTCCAACACCTGCTGATGGGTTTAAAGCGTCAACCATTTGTCCTCCGCCGATGTAAACACCAACGTGGCTATAGTTGTTAAAGAATACTAAGTCACCAGGTTGTGGGTTAGATACTTGTGTACCTGCTGCTGCTTGTGCATAAGTTGTACGTGGGATTGATTTACCCATTGCTGCTAATACTTGTTGAGCGAATGATGAACAGTCAACTGCTGATGCAGAGTTTGCTCCAAATACGTATGATTTACCAGCTGCGATTGATAATGCCACTGATGCTACGTCATTATTTACTGCTACTGATGTAGGTGCTTTTTGTACTGCTGGTGCTTCATATGAAGTATCCGCTTGAGCTTCTACAGTCGTATTATTTGAGTAAACTGGTGTAGAATAGTTCGTTGTTTGTGTTACTGGTGCTTGGTAAGTATTTTGAGTGTAACCAGTATAAGATGTTGTTGCATAATTTGTTGTGTAGTTTGTTGTGTTATTTGAGTATGATGGTGCATCTGTTCTAAGCTGTGCTGCTGCGTCTGCTGAGTTTGTTGGTACTAAAGTTGCAACTGTTGCTGCTGTAGTTAAAGTTAATAAAGTTTTTTTCATAATGTTTAATTCCTCCAAGAATTGTCTATATATTAGTATAGTATTTAAATTTTTAATGGCGATTAATCTTTGTCGAACTTGGTACATAATTTCAAGTCGTCGTAATCACATGTCCAACTATAGCACGTTTAAACCTAAAAAAGTGACATGTAAATGTTTTGTTATGTAAGTGATATATTTTATTTGAGACTGTAACATTAGTAATTTTGTCGAAAACCCCTTTGTTATCACGTATATAGAAACTATTCAAATATAAAAATTGTAAATATTTAACATAAATATTACGAAATAAAACAAACAAAAACGACACTGTAACATTGAAGTTACGGTGTCGTTTTACACTTTATTCGTTATATTAACCTTTCTATCAAGGAAGTTAGCTTAATGCTTCAGGATATTCAACTACGCCTTGAATACCATTTTCCGTTAAATATTTACTTTCTCTTACCATAAACACATCATCCGGCACATCAAATGGTGGTGTAATATGATAGCGTGATGCAGGTACAAATCCAAATTTCACATAATAACTCGGATGTCCTAAGATTATGACTGGTATATTTTTTGGAATCTTTCTAAGTGTGTGTTCCATTAATGCATTACCTATCCCTTGTTTTTGATAATCCGGATGAACCGATAAGGGGGCCATGGCGTATCCGTCATGCTGTCCAATCTTTATTTTAGAATACATAATATGCCCTACAATGGCATTATCTATTTCAGCGACTAAAGTTAATTCTGGTATATAACTTTCAGAATGCATCAATTCATCTACAATCTTATGTTCTGTTTGATCACTTTGCACTTCATTTTTAAATGCAAGTTTTGTAGTTATGATAATCGCTTTTAAATCTTCTAACTGTGCTTGTCTTATCTTCATATTATTACTTCCTATACTTTTTATTTAATACCACTAAAATAATAATCATTACAAACGGGAGTATAAATTCATACTGTGGTAAAGTCATTCTAAAAATAAATGAAAGGCCCGCAAATAATATGAATGTAATGCCCATATATTTGTAAAGTGTTTCGTAATTTTTCTTATTGTATTTTGTCGCAACAGTTGTATGTTTTATATTTCTACTTAAATATAGAAGATACCCACCCATCATCACCATTAAGATATACATTAAATAATTGAGCACAATCTTTTCTCCTTTTTCCTTCTATTATATAACGAATAAAAATAAACACAAAAAATACATCACAAATTGTGTTGTGATGTATTTATCGTTCTATATTTTAGAATCTATAGTAACCATATACTGATCCACGAATATAACTTACTGCACGTTCACGAACACCTTCTCTTGGGTTAAGGGCATCTACCATACGTCCATTACCAATATAAACACCTACGTGAGATCCACCGTTAAAATAAACTAAATCACCTGGTTGTGGATTATATACACGTTTACCTGCTGCCATTTGCGCATATGTTGTACGTGGAACTGATTTACCTACTGCACGCATCACTTGTTGCGCAAATGCTGAACAGTCTACTGCGTAATTATTGTTTGCACCATAAACATAAACTCTGTTTTTAGCAATTGAACGCGCAACTGTAGCGACGTTATTTGTATAATATTTTCTTTGTGCTTTTACTTTTTTGTATTTAACAACTTTTTTAGGTTTAGCTGCTTTTTTTACGTAATGTTTTGTTTTAACGACTTTTTTAATTTTCTTTGCTTTTGTCACTTTCTTCGCGCTATAAGTTGTCTTTTTAGATGCGTCTGCTTGTTGTGTAGGAACCGATGTAAATACTAATGCTGATGTAACTGCTGCCAGTAATAATTTTTTCATTGTATATGTTTCCTCCAGAATTTTCTTTAATAAATAATGTCTTGTCGACTGCTTGAAATCATCATACCACTTGAAAATGTGTATTTGTTCATTGTAATAGAGATGTTACATAACTTATACGTTTAATGACACAATGTTACAGAACGTGACATACTTCGTAACATAAGATGCCTTGATTCTATTGTGTTCAATCTATTTATTCGTCATAGCTTGTAATATTGATTGTTACAAACATCTGTAATAGAAATATTGTTTAGCAAAACTGATTTTTTGCAATATTCATTTTACATATTTTATAATGAGGTTAGTTCATTAAATTATCAACGTATTCAAGGAGGAAAAATCATGAGTAACTTATTAAAAGAACAATATGGTTTATTTATTAATGGAGAATTTGTTGATGCAGAAAACAAGGAAACATTAGAAGTTAAAAACCCTGCAACAGGTGATGTACTAGCTAAAATTGCTAAAGCTACTAAAGGAGATGTAGATACTGCTGTTAGCGCTGCTACAGAAGCATTTAAATCGTGGCGCTATGTTTCAGCAACTGAACGTGCAAAATATTTAAATAAAATTGCAGATGTTATCGAAGCACATAACGATGAAATTGCACAAATCGAATCACTGAATAACGGGAAACCTATTCGTGAAACATCAGCATTAGATGTACCGATTGCAGCAGACCATTTCCGTTATTTTGCGAGTATCATTCGTTCAGATGAAGGTACAGTAAATGAAATGAATGAGCATGTTCTATCTATTATTAAACACGAACCTATCGGGGTTGTAGGTGCAGTCGTAGCCTGGAACTTCCCGTTATTGTTAGCTTCATGGAAGTTAGCACCAGCACTTGCTGCCGGAAATACTGTTGTTATTCAGCCATCATCTTCAACACCATTATCTTTATTAAAGCTTGCTGAATTACTACAGGACGTATTACCTAAAGGCGTATTAAATGTATTAACAGGAAAAGGTTCTGAGTCTGGAGATGCTATCTTTAATCACGAAGGTGTCGCTAAAGTATCATTTACTGGTTCAACAGAAGTTGGTTATTCAGTTGCAAAGGCTGCAGCTGATCGATTAGTACCAGCAACGCTTGAACTTGGAGGTAAATCAGCAAACATTATCTTTGATGATGCGAACCAGGACGTTGCTTTAGAAGGTGTTCAATTAGGTATTTTATTCAACCAGGGGGAAGTATGCTCAGCTGGTTCTCGTCTGTTTGTACATGAAGGTATCTATGATGAATTTGTTCCTAAATTAGTAGAAGCATTTAAAAATATTAAAGTCGGTGACCCATTAGATAAAACGACAGTAATGGGTTCTCAAACTGGTCCAGATCAAATCGAAAAGATTGAAAGCTATATTCAAATTGCAAAAGATGAAGGCCAAAAAATACTTGTCGGCGGCGAAAGATTAACTGAAAATGGTTTAGATAAAGGTCATTTCTTCGCACCGACGCTTATTGAAGTAGATTCAAATCAATCTCGTATTGCACAGGAAGAAATTTTTGGACCTGTATTAGCAGTCATTAAATTTAGTGATGAACAAGAAGTTATCGACTATGCTAATGATTCTGAGTACGGCTTAGGTGGCGGTATCTTCACTACTAATATCAACCGTGCATTTAACGTTGCCAATAAAATCGATACAGGACGTGTGTGGATTAACACATACAACCAATTCCCAGCAGGTAGCCCGTTCGGTGGTTACAAGAAATCAGGTATCGGGCGTGAAACAACGAAAGAAACATTACGCCACTATCAACAAACTAAGAATTTATTCATTGATACAAGTAACACACCACTTGGATTCTACTAAGATAAAGTTGATATTGACGATAAATAAAACATCATCCATTATGGATGGTGTTTTTTTTAGATATTTGGTTGGTTAGTTATTGCCGGATAATTCGAGTATCCGGCAATAACTACAGTAATTTAATAGTATTCGTTATCAAAATAATATGTTGCTCTTGCTGAACCAATTTTTTTATACCGTCTACCCAAGAAATATCTAAGTGTCCTATCACTTAGTTTTGTCCACGAAACCATTTTGGACGTATTTACTAACCCTTTTTCAATTAATGAGATTGCATTGTAAGTTCTTTCAAGTACTTCACTATTTCTCTCCTTGTAACCACAAATACATTTAAAGAATCGACTCTTCCGATAATGTTTCATACCAATCCTTCCACATGCTTTACATTTAACACCTGGTTTCATCTGATTAAAATCATAATAATGTATCACTTCATGTTCAGAATTGTTTTTATGTAAATCTATTAATAACTTTGCCAAACGCTGCATTTCCGAATCGATGTGTTTATAACGTTGTAGATGTGCTACAATTTTATGGATATCAAAATAAAACATGACATCTCCACTCCCTGGGAAATTACATAAATCCAATGTATCATTAATAAATATTATTTTACTAACCATTTTAAATCCAAATTTATTGTCAATAATTAACTTCTCCATTTTTTTATGTGCCTTCTTAAGCGATGACATCAAATCTTTTTCAACATATCCATTCTCACTCATAAAAATCCCGTCTTCATAGTTATATCGCCCACTAAAGTTTTTTACGTCAAAATGGAATACAGTATCTTGTGTAATGATAATAAAGTCATATTGGATTTCACCTGGCATTTCAATTCTGATATCCCATAAAATAATCACATTTTCAATATCCTTTATTACATGAAGGAACTTTAATTCTCCTTCCAAACCTTTTCGATAATGCGACAACGCTAAATAATCTTTTTTTATAAGATATATTCGCTGATCAACTTCTAGCAAATAAGATATATATTGAGATGGATTATGTGCTTTTACTATCAAAAAAATCCCTCCTTTCCATTTATAATAGGAGGGAGAAAAATTGTGTGCAAATTGCAACAATTTAATTTTTCATCAAATTTAACGTCAGAAATTGATGTATTGAACAAATAACAAAAGAAACTGCAGCAATTGCGCTGCAGTTTCTTAAATTTGCTTGGTTTTATAAATTTTAGTGTTGACATTGTTTATGCATATCGATAACCATACGGCCTTGAATTTTACCGTCATGCATTTCTTTAAATACATCGTTAACTTCATGTAAACAACGTGTTTCAACAATTGGTACCACTTTACCTTCAGCACCAAACTGGAAGGCTTCACGTAAATCTTCACGTGTACCTACTAATGAACCTACAATTTCAATGCCATCTAATACTGTCTTAACAATTGCTAAATCCATTGTTTCTGGTGGTAATCCAACACAAATGACTTTACCAGCTGCACGAACACTATTTACTGCCTGGTTGAATGCCACTTTAGAAACAGCTGTAACAACAGCTGAATGTGCGCCGCCCACTTCATTTTGAATCCATTCACCCGCATCACCATTTGTTGGGTTGAATGTTTTGTCTGCACCGACTTCTTTTGCAAGTGCTAATTTATCATCATTAATATCGATTGCAATTACTTTTGCATTGAATACATTCTTCGCATATTGAATTGCTAAGTTACCTAATCCACCACAACCGTAAATAGCAATCCATTGTCCTGGTTTAATATCCGCTACTTTAATCGCTTTATAACACGTCACCCCTGCACATGTAATACTTGACGCTTGAGCTGGATCTAATTCTTCTGGCACTTTCACAGCATAGTCTGCCTTAACAATACATTGTTCTGCCATTGCACCATCGACTGAGTAACCAGCGTTCTTCACTTCACGACAGAATGTTTCTTTACCGTTTACACAGTATTCACAGTGTCCGCATCCTTCAAAGAACCATGCAATTGATACACGGTCACCAACTTTAAGACTAGTAACGTCTGGTGCCACTTCACGAACAATACCAATACCTTCATGACCTACTACTGTACCTGTAACATCCCCAAAGTCCCCAGCAGCTACGTGTAAATCTGTATGACACACACCGCAATATTCTACATCAACTAATGCTTCTCCTGCTTCAATTGGACGTAATTCTTTTTCTACAACATCTACATATCCCTTATTCTCTTTGCTGACTACTGCTGCTTTCATGAAAAAATCACTCCTTATATATTTTTTTCTAAGTTCATTATATCACTATGTTAATATAATTAATTGTGATTTAGTGAGCAAAGTTTAAAACCAAATAATCAAATTTAAAAGCAATTTAAATATACAATACAAATAGGAAGCATTACTATTTATTATATTTATCAAATATTAATTTCATTATATAATTTTACACTTTTTGATTCAAGTATTTACATAAACCGCTTACAATATTTAATGATTAAGCAGTGACAGTAGTAATGATAGTGGTCGTAGTAGTTTCGATTAAGGTGGGCTTGTCATGGGGTTAATACTATTCATCATTTCAGCAATTATTATGGTCATCATCTTTGTGATTTTCTTTGCAGGGGTTATCTATGCCGGAATCAAACTTAATGGAAATCATAAGTACGAAACAAGTGACGGTACCCCAATTTTTAATCCTGATAAAATCGCAGAATACCTATTTTCTATAAATTAACAAAAATAAAGCAATGCCTCTTAAAATAGGCATTGCTTTATTTGTTACTTTTCTTTCAAACCTAAAGCTTTAGCAGTATTCACATTAATTTCTTCAAATAATGCTTTATTTTCGGCTAATTTCACACCGTAAGACGGTATCATCTTCTTAATATGTGCTTCCCATTCAGGCATTCTATCTTTGAAACATTTATTGATTACTTGTAACATGACGTGGACGGCTGTTGATGCTCCAGGTGATGCACCGAGTAAAGCTGCAACACTGCCATCAGAAGCTGTAATCACTTCAGTACCGAATTGTAATGTCCCTTTACCGCCCTTATCAGTTTCTTTAATCACTTGAACACGTTGTCCTGCTACAACGATCTCCCAGTCTTTTGAATCTGCATTGGGCACAAATTCACGTAATTCTTCCATACGTTGTTCATGTGATAACATTACTTGTGAAATTAAGTATTGTGTTAATTTCATCTCTTTACCACCCGCAGCTAACATGTTCGCAATGTTACCTGGTTTAACTGTTGCAAGTAAATCTGTATATTTACCTGTCTTTAAGAACTTCGGACTAAATCCAGCAAATGGCCCGAATAATAAACCACGCTCACCATTAATATAACGTGTATCTAAATGTGGTACTGACATTGGTGGTGCACCGACTTTGGCTTTACCATAAACTTTTGCTAAATGTTGTTCTACGATTTCCTTGTTCTTACATACTAAGAATAAACCGCTCACAGGGAAGCCACCGATACCACGCGCTTCAGGAATACCTGTCTTTTGTAATAATGGTAATGAGTAACCACCAGCGCCGATAAAGACGAATTTCGCATTATGCACTTCAGTTTGTTTACTATTTTGGTCATATACTTTAACATTCCAGCTACCATCTTCAGCACGCTTAATATCTTTTACTGTATGCTCATAATGGATTACCGCACCTTCAAATGACTTCATTACATCAAATAATTCTCTCGTTAATTCACCAAAGTTAACGTCAGTTCCCGCTTCCATACGCGTTAACGCAATCTTTTCGTTTGGATGACGTCCTTCCATCATTAATGGTACCCATTCACGCATCAAATCATGATCTTCAGTTAACGTCATCCCCTGGAATAACGGGTTATCTTTAAATGCATCTAAACGATGCTTTAAGAAACGAATATTGTCTTCACCTTCGACAAAACTCATATGTGGGACTGGCATGATGAAATCTTGAGGCTTTTTCAATTTACCTGTGTTCACAAGGTAACTCCATAATTGCTTAGATAATTGGAATTGCTCATTGACATTCACCGCTTTAGAAATATCCATATTGCCGTCTTTGTCTTCATTTGTATAGTTGAGCTCACATAAGGCAGAATGCCCAGTGCCTGCATTATTCCATACATTAGAACTTTCTAAACCTGGTTCTGATAATTTTTCAAATACTTTAATATTAATTGCAGGATCTAATTCTTTCAGTAAAACACCTAAAGTCGCACTCATAATCCCGCCACCGATTAAAATAACGTCCGTTTGTTTAAATACTTTTTTCATTGTATATCCCCCAACAAAGCATATTATTATTCCATATTAATCCTAATTTGATTATTTATAATACTAGTATAATGAAAAACATAAAATAATGTAACCGTATTCAACAAATAATTAACATACAAATAAAAAAGAACCCTAGATTCGGGTTCTTTCATTATTTACCACGACGTGGATCATCTTTAGGGACTGTAATCCAGATTGCAATTAATGAAATTAAAGCCATCGCACCATTTGCAAGCAATGCAATCATCGCACTACCCGCTAAACCAAGTGGCTCCTGGAAGAAATGATAAATCGCTAAACTAATTGCAATCCCAAATGCACCACCTAAAGCAGAAGCCATCTTATAAATTCCTGAAGCAACACCCACTTTTTCTTCTGGTGATGTTGCAATCGCAGTATCTGTTGACGGTGTAGCATATAAACCAAGACCTAACCCGAATAAACCAAAACCGATGACACAGCTAATAACATAAATCGTTTCGGGTAAGAAAGTAAGTGAAATCATTATAATCCCTACTAATACTATGGCTGAACCAAGTATCATCGGTTTCTTAGCGCCCATTTTCTGAAGGAGCTTTTCACCAATAATAATCATCGAAAGTACAGTTATTACATAAAAAATTGAAAGCATACCCGTCTTACTTTGAGAAAATCCTAAAGCTTCCTGAATATACGTGTTCGCTACAATTAACGTCCCAGCAACAGCGTTGAGTAAATAGTTAGATATTACTGCACCAGTATATTGTTTGTTTCTAAAAATATCAAAATCGATTAAAGGATTGGCCTGGCGTTTTTCGATCATGATAAACGCAATAAAACTTACAACACTTAATGCGACTAACCCTAAAAAGACTGGATTCAATAAACCTAATGAACCCCCTTGTGTAATCGCAATATTTAAACTTAATAACACTAAAATTAAAGTGATTAAGCCAAATATATCAAACTTCATATCATTCGGTTCATCTGACTTAGTTTCAGGTGTACCATGAATTAAAATCATTGCGATAATTGAAATCACAATTGAAATAATAAAAATCCATTCCCAGCCGAATTGTTTAGCAACAAGACCACCAAATAATGAACATAACCCTGAACCACCCCAAGAACCAAATGACCAGTAACTTAAAGCACGCTGACGATCTTCATCATCATAATAAGCCTTAATAATTGATAACGTAGCAGGCATAAGACAAGCTGCTGAAATACCTTGAATCGCACGGCCAATGATTAATAATAAAGGATTATGTGTCATAATCATTAAAGCTGAACCAATAATACTTAGAATAAGTCCAAATTGTGTAACTTTCACACGACCAATCTTATCCGCAAGACCACCTGCACCCACAACTAGCATACCAGAGAATAACCCGGTTAAACTCACTGCGATATTAATCATGTCTAAACTCGTGTCAAAATGTTTCTTTAAATCCAATACAACAATAATAAGAGATTGCGCAAATAGCCAATACGTTAAAATCGATAAAACAATCCCTAAAACTAACTTATTCCCGCCTTTATACGGTGTTTCCATTTAACAGTCTCCCTTTTTTTAATTCTTCAAAATATTTATACCCATATTTATATATTTTAGCATAACTTAAATCATATTTTTTCTGAAAATTTTGTAATAGTACTTTTCTGATATAATATTGCATAAATAAAATTCAAATAACATGTTAACGTGAATAGCTATCGATTACGCAAATAAAAAAAGCCTTACCATAGGCTTTCTTCGTTTTAAGAAATTAATCGTTATCTTGAAAATAATTAGAAGGGAGTAGCGCATAGACAAAAAAGAGTAGCAAAATGATTGAAAAGAAATTCGTAGCGATCAATCCCGTATCCATTGAAAAAAGTTCAAATGTCATCATATATTTTAAAAGGATAATGATACAGATTATGACTATACCAATATTGTAAAATCGAACAGCAGCTTTGTAATAAAGTCCCTTCGTACAAAAGATTATAAATCTTCACCATTCGTTGCAATCACATTTTTATACCATTCGAAAGACTTCTTCTTACTTCGTTTCATCGTACCGTTACCCTCATTGTCGCGGTCAACATAAATCATGCCATAACGTTTCTTCATTTCACCTGTTGTGAATGAAACAACGTCAATAATCCCCCACGGAGTGTAACCTAATAAATCAACACCATCTTCTAATACTGCTTCTTTCACCGCTTCTATGTGTGAGCGGAAATAGTCTATGCGTGTATCATCATTGATTGAGCCATCTGCTTCCACAGTATCAATTGCACCAAATCCATTTTCAACGATGAATAGTGGTAATTGATATCTATTATAAAGTGTATTTAACACATAGCGTAAACCAATCGGATCAATCGTCCAGCCCCAATCAGATGATTTTAAATAAGGGTTATCGATTCCGCCTTTTAGTCCTCCGTTTAGAATACTTGTCGGATCAGCTACTGCATCGTGTTTCACTGCTGTCGACATATAATAACTAAATGCTAAATAATCTACTGTGCCACTTGCTAAAATGTCTTCATCACCCGGTTCGATTGGTAACTTCACACCTAAACGGTCTAATTCTTTTAATGCATATGCCGGGTACTTACCTCTCACATGAACATCCGGGAAGAAGAAACGTTCTCGGTTCGCAATCTCTGCTGCCATAATATCTTTTGGATCACATGAATAAGGATAAACCGGCACATGGGATACCATTGCGCCAATTTTAAATTCTGGATTAATCTTCTTGCCAACAATCACTGCTTTAGCACTTGCTAATAATTGATGATGCGCAGATATGTACATAACACTGCGTGCATCTTCACCAGGTTGCACTTGAATGCCTGCATTTGTCCATAAGAATAATGGATTACCCACATCCATTTGGTTATTAATTTCGTTAAATGTCATCCAGTATTCCACTTTGTCTTTATATCTTGTAAACACGGCTTCAGCAAATCGTTCAAAGCAGTCAACTACTTTTCGGCTACGGAAACCACCATATTCTCTCGCTAAATGCAACGGCATTTCAAAATGACTTAATGTAATCACTGGTTTGATATGATGCTTTAATAGCTCATCAAAGACATTATCATAGAATTGCAAACCTTCTTCATTTGGTTCTATCTCATCACCTTTAGGGAAGATGCGTGTCCAGGCAATAGATGTACGTAATACTTTTAAACCCATTTCTGCAAACAATGCAATATCTTCTTTATAATTCGTATAGAAATCTATCGCTTCATGGTTAGGATAGAATTCATTTTGTTCAATCTTATCTGTGATTCTTCGTGGTACACCATGCGCACCTGCTGTTAAGACATCCACTACTGATGGACCCTTACCACCTTTATTCCATCCACCTTCGAATTGATGCGCAGCTAATGCGCCACCCCATAAGAAATCTTCACGTAATTGAGTCATTCGTAATCCTCCGTCCTTTTATATTATATGCATACATTATAATTGTTCCGGTATAATTTAGCAAGTGCCATACAATTATAAAAAGGCTATAATAGAAAAAAAGAATGTCAGGGTGACTGGCTGACATTTTAGATTTAACGGCCATAGAAAAGAGGTAATCTAATGAATAAATATGAAATTATTGCAAATGAAATTGAAAAAGATATACATGACAATCAGTTACCGCAAGGTACAAAACTTCAAAATTTAGAACAACTGATGCACAAGTACAACGTTTCTAAAAGCACTATTACGAAAGCTTTAGATACTTTAGAAAAACGTGGTGCTATTTTCCAACAGCGTGGAAGTGGCATCTTTGTAAGACGTCAACGTCGTGAAGGTTATGTGAGTTTACTGACAAATAGAGGCTTTACAGAAGAATTAAAAGAATTCAATATCTCTTCAGAAGTTATCCAGTTAAAAAAAATAAAAGCCGATGAGGAGGTTCGAACGAATTTACATCTTAAAATTGATGATGAGGTCTATTTTGTAGAACGTTTGCGCAGAATGGATCAGGATATATTATGTGTTGAAACATCATATTTTCCGGTTTCACTTGTTCCTTATTTAAATATTGAAATCGCACAAGGCTCAATATTTAACTATTTAACTAATGCACTTAAATTTAATATTAAATTCGCAGATATCTATATGCATATCGATGAACTAAATGAAGATTATGCTCAAAAGTTAGAATTAAAGCCAGGAAATCCAGCTTTATTTTTGGAGCAAGTCGTTTATTTAGCGACTGGCGAACCTTTCGATTTTTCTAAAATTACATATCACTACAAGCATTCAAAATTCTTCGTTCAAGCTACAAATTACTAATTATATGGTATAATGGAATAAAAATGAAGGAAGTGGTGATACCATGCCTTGGTTCGAAGCAATTGTATCAATGATGTTAGCATTAGCCCCAATTATCATTGTTTTCCTTATCTTTATGGATGGCTATAAAACTAGAGTGAATTCAGAGAAAATTATTAAACAGAATGAAGAAATGATTGAAATCTTGAAAGAAATAAATTTGAACAAGCAAACTTAACCGAATATAATTAAAAAGCAAATAAGAAAGACGCTAATCGGCGTCTTTCTTATTTGCTTTATTATTCGTTGAATTCCCTTGAACGTGTTCCCCATTGATTCGTTCCATCATATTGTTTAATCAAACCAAGAATGATTTCACACTATGATAATTAATTAGACTTTAAAATTCATTAATACTGACTCAATAAACAAAGGATAGTAACAAAATAACATAGTAAAGCATTTCTATTCCTATCACTATAAAGAAGCTAACTTAAATCATGTAACTTTAGTGGTAGTTTATCCGTTTAGTAGCTTTTATGTTTTCCTTTCTTCAAAGCAAACGTTGCTAGCATATAAATTAAATAGAATAGTGGCAACGATAAAACAATGTAATAAAAGATTTCTACCCATAATACATTACTAGGTAGCCCTTGCCCAAAAATAAGAAATAAAAATGCGTAAATCATATATGCGATAGGAAACAAGGCTATCATCACACCATGTGTTCGTTCTGCTTCAAGTTCATTACATCTACGCATCATTAAAGTAATCATAGGAATTAAGAAAATAGCCAATACGAACAGATGATACAATTTCCAGTTCAAATCTAATACCATTTCAAATAACGGTTTCTTAAGATCGAACCCTAATTTCGGTAAACCCAACATTGGTCCAATGATAAAAACCAATGCAATCATCAAAAGATGCGGCCAGAAGCCTAAATTAAATTCCTTTCGATTTACTGATGACTTATAATCAAATGTATCCTTCCAAAATTTTAAATATGAATCCATTGCGCATCCTCCTTTACTTTGAAAACATGCACGGTTTGGATTTTGAACCGGGCGTAATCCTATACCTTTTGTTAATATTTTACCATTATAGAAAAATTACGAACCTTAAAGTTACCTTAAAAATATTTTGACCCTATGACATTTAATTCAATATATAAAAAAACAGCCCATCTTAATTGGACTGTTCATCATCTTTTTTCATTGAAATTGTAGCTTCGGTAATCGCCGCTATCATCAGTAAGCTGAATAACGCAATAAAATATTTTGAATGGATGCGTTTATTCATCTCGTTTTGTGATAACCGAGTCATCTGAGTAATCCAGAGTAAGCCAAGGCTATTTACTGCATAGCTAGCCGTTGCGATGTGTTTATTCCTACCTAATTTGTTCAGCCTGCGTGTAAACAGAGTATATGATGGAATGATTGTTAAAACAGTCAGTCCTGTATAGAGCTGATTCAATGGTGTCGCAATTAAGTGTTCATCAGGATTAATATCAAAATTCTCTTTATCAGCCATAACAAGTAAAGTAAATACACACAAATGTGCTAATGTCGGAAATAAATACTCAGACCTATTTGCTGTATGATTGGTATTTAATGCATAGCGCCAGTAATTCAAATAATTTTTTACTGCATCAGACATAACATCATCTCCATTGCCATAATAACTATATTATCTAATAAATTCCAAAAAAATAAAACCTCAAACGAGGTTTTATTTTAAATACTAAGCTTTCTTAACTGTGATCGTCCATGATGCATCGTCTAACTGCTCATAATTTGTCACAGGATAGCCTTGTTCAGCTGCCCAATTCGGAATTGCTTCTGTTGCCTGCGTACAATCAAAGTCTATTTTTAATTCATCGCCTGCTGGTAATTCTGCCATTTTCTTTTGTGCTTCAATTAAGGGAAACGGACAAACCATTCCTACTGTTCCTAATTCATGTATCATACATATCCTCCTATACCGTTTGTGGCTTAACATTTACTGTTTGTTTCACTTGCTTCATCGGACGTACAAATAAGAAGTAACTCATAAACCAAGTTCCTAAAATCATAAATAGCAATGCAATCCAGCCCTGTGCACTCATTGTCGCTGTTGCTACTAGACCATTCCCAATAGAACAGCCTCCAGCCATCGCAGCTCCAATGCCCATGAATGCACCACCTATCGCACTATTACGAATTGTAATTTTATCTGGCAGACGCCATTTAAATTCTCTTGAACCACGTGCTGCAATGTAAGATCCGATAAATATACCGAGTACTAAGAACATACCCCAGTCGACTAACTTTGTATCACCACTCACTAAAAATTGTAATAACTTAGCTGAAGGCGTTGTTATACCTAATCCATCAATACGACCTGTTGATGCACTCATCGGCCATGCTAGAAGTGCAATTAATCCAACGGCCACTGCTGCTACAAAAGGATGATATCTCTTCTCAAAAAATACATGACGCACACCTGTAAACTTCTGTTTCAGTTGAGGTACTGCAAATTTAGGTTTAGGTTTTCTTAAAGTTTTGACTACAAAGCATAATGTTACTGCAATTAATACTATTAAAAAGACCCAGTAAGGAATACCTGTTGTCTTTGTTAAATCCGCTTCAATTTGTGTTACACCACCGATGCGATCTAACAAAGGTTTCAATACACCAAACTTCGCAATCGCTGCAAATAACGCATACATAAATAATGCTATCCAGCTTCCAATTAATCCCTCACCGGCACGGTACCATGTACCTGTTGCACAACCTCCTGCCAGAACAATACCGATACCAAAAATAAATGAACCGATGATTGTTCCAATAACTGAGAATGCTTCATATTCGATATCCAATAAGTTAAGTGATGTGAGGAAGAATAATCCGATTGCTTGAATTGAAATGGCAATGAGTAGTGCATAGAACATCTTATTATTCTTCTGAACATACATATCTCTGAATCCACCCGTCAGACAGAAACGAGTACGCTGCATAACGAAACCAAGTAATATACCAACGATTAATCCACTAAAAATTGTCCAGATCATATTTACCTCCTATTATTCCGATAGTAATAGTATGAAATAATATTATAGTAAATGAAATTTGAAGATAAATCAACACTTGAATGAAGCTATTTTATAAAAAATAAAATAGCTTCGACTATTTGAGAGATTTTATTCCACTCCAATCTCATCTGCACTTGGTTTGCGTAACAATTCATATCGTTCACTGACCTTGATATACCCTTGTTTCTGATACATTTCACGCGGCGAATCATTGCCATCTGCTATAAGAATGACTTGTTTTCCTTTCATCCCAGCATACTGCCAGATTGCTTGTTGTAATGATGTCCCTACCCCTTGTTTACGCATGGCATCTAATACATAGAAATCATCAACTTCTATAAATGCTTCACTTTCAATCGCTTCTATTTTACCAGCTGGGAACCCATGCTGATACCCAACAAACTGAAGAACTGTTTCATCATGTAGATCCCTTCGATGTGTCAATGCCTTTAAGTCTGCAAATTCTTCTCCATATTCAAGGTCACCTTCACGACATACTTCAAGAAAGTCTTTAAATACATCATCATTTGTCACAACTTGCACAACTTCGATATCGGTTGCCTTCGTTTCAGGTGCTTGTTCTAAT
This sequence comes from Macrococcoides caseolyticum, assembly GCF_021366795.1. Classification (GTDB taxonomy): domain Bacteria; phylum Bacillota; class Bacilli; order Staphylococcales; family Staphylococcaceae; genus Macrococcoides; species Macrococcoides caseolyticus_A. The sequence continues at coordinate 331,401 of NZ_JAHCPS010000001.1, forward strand.
AAATATAACTCCATTTTCTCTACACCAAATCCGTATTGTTGTGCTGTATCAATCAACGTTTGACTAAGTGTGTTGTTTTCCGGAAATATAAACAATGCATGTTTTTGCTGATATTGATCATGAAATGCCCTTTGCACGTGGTAATCTTCAATAAACGATTTCACATCCGGCATCACTTTATATTCGAAATAATTTGCATAGTATTTAATCAGCTGGCTTGGTGTATGGTAATGCTTATAGCGTTCATTTTCACTGAATAGTTCTGCATCAACTTTTGTATCTTTGAACGTTATAGGCGCTTTATTATTATTCATCCCTATCCCCCCTTATATTAATATCATCATACTAAATAAATTAAAAAAAGACCCGTATCATTACAAATACGAATCTCTAAATACGCATGTCTAATATTGATATTTGTCTTGATTATGATAATATTCTAGATTTGCAATCCCTTTAGGATTCTCTCCCCATCGATTGGTGCCTGGTTCAGAGTCTTGCGCTAACCATACAATTGCCCAGATTGCTAATCCGAGATTCACTGCACCAATCATTAATTGAATGATGAGAACAATTGGATTTGGATGTGCAGGATCACTTAACTGATTTAAAATCATATTAATTATAGAAAAAACTAATGGGACACCATAAAACAATATCGCCCATTTTCCCGTTCTACCTGTATCATGAAGTCGTCTAATAAAAAGAGATAAATTGGGAATCATCAGCACGAGGCTTACTATGATTAACAACAACCCGGAACCAATCGTTAACACCCCTAACGTATTGATTGTGTCATTTGATACGTTCGTGTTTGTCGTCGCATCTACAGATAACCCCAAGATGAGTAATGATAAAAATAGTCCTGAAAAAATCACAAACATTACTATAAACTCAATCAACATCGGTACCCAGTATTCTTTTCGTCTCGATCTCCCATTGAAATCAAATGCACGTGTCCAGAATAACTTTATCGTTTCGAAAAAAGACATTGGTTTTAAACCCATTATAATCCTCCTATAATTGTTATATATTTCAATGATATAGAAAATTTGTTTCATTTTAAAGTAAAAACCTAACAAAAAACGAATCAATACACGATTGATTCGTTTCGTTAGGTTTTTGTGTATCACTCAGCACTTATAAATTACCCGCTAAATTATTTATCCTGATCCTCTTTACTTACTTTCTTCTCACCCGGCTTTAGTTCAAGCTGTGCTTTCACTTTCTCGTTCATCTCACCATCAATCACTGATTCTGGCATTAATTCACGTCGATTACTTGTTGTATCTTTATCAATATTAGACATAAGTGTCGCCTCCAATGTAATGATAGTTATATTTACCCGTAATGTAAGGAATTAAGCATTAATCTCATACATTCAGTACTTATTTCGCCTTGGCAGGTTTCTTAATAATAGACTTTACATTACCCTTGTAGCTACCCATCACGACAAACAATACAATGATTAAATATTTTTATATAATCACCATTGATGACATATTTATCCTAAAATGTTTTACACTGCTATTATTAGTGGCTATAATAAAATCAAAAAGGTGATTCAATGTTACACTATTATATTTCACATCATAAAAAGCAATTCATCTTCAATATCATTTTCATTATACTTATTACAGCCTTCTTGATTTATGCCTATTTTCCAAAGTATATGGCCTTTGGATTTTTCATACTGACCATGAATCTACCATTGCTCTACATTGACTACACTCGAACAATAAGAAAGCAACTTGAAAAAGATCAGGCCGACGCTAAAACAATTAAACGATTAATGTTAAAAGAAGTAATAGCATATACATTACTTGTTACAATCGGATATGGCATTGGAAAAGTTGTTGTACACTATTCCCCTAAAGAAATTCCAGCTTTGTATACCTTTATCGGCATGTTAATTGCCTATACTATCATCACATTCATGAAATGGCTTAGACTTTATGAATATCACAAAGAGACGAGAGATTAAGAAAATCCCCATTTGATAGAATTTCAAATGGGGATGATGCTTTAAATGTAACACCATTTATTGCTGATTCGGGTTAACTCCGAATTCTTGTTCCCAGGCACGATCCATAATACCTGTTGCTTCTTGTAATTTTTGATAATATTGTTCTTGCGTAATTAAACCCGCCTCTAACTCCTGAGCAGCTTGTTGTTCTAATGCACCTTTTTGGTTACCAGCATCAACAATGACCGGAGTTCGACACACCTCTGGAATTTCACCACGGACATTCTTACAGAAATCAATGATTTCCTGTTGAGACGGTTGTGCCTGTTGTGCAGTTTGTGGCACTTGAGGTTGTTGGTAAACATCTTGTGAGAGTACTTCAGCTGTAGCAGGCGCTTCTGTTGACGGTGCTTCAGTCGTTGCTATTTCCTGTGTCATTGCTTCAGACGTCGGTGCTTCAGTTGTTGATTCTATTGTCGCCTGTTCTTTTTTCTTTTGATTTTCTGCTATTTTCTTTTTAGCAGCGTCAGACTTATCTTTCTTATCTTTCTCTTCTTTTTTTGTATCCTTTTTCACTGTTTCTTTTTTAGGTGCATCCTGTGATTTTTCATCTTCTGAATGATTACAACCCGTTAAAATCAACATAAAAGTAAGTAGCAACGCAAAATATTTATTCATCTCATTTCTCCTTTGTGCAGAATAAATTTATTATTTATTTTACCATAAATTTAATAGATGAATCAGTTAAGAGGTTGTGAATCACTACGCGATTATTATTGTATTAACTAAAAAAAGAGACATATCGTCTCTTTTCTAAAACAATAATTTAAATTATTATTTTTGTTCTACTAATTTAAGTGGTACTTTAACTTCTTTCTCAACTTTTTTACCATCTTTTAATTCTAAAACTGATTTGACTGCTGTTTCACCCATTAAACCAGGTTGTTGTGCGATTGTCGCATCTAATTTTTTATTTTTAATAGATTTAATCGCATCATCATTTCCATCAAAACCAACAACTAAAATGTCTTTATTACCTAATGCTTCAATTGCACCTAAAGCCATTTCATCATTGTGAGCAAAAATCGCTTTAATTTCTGGATGAGATTCAATAATATTTTGCGCAACATTTAATCCTTCAGCACGGTTAAATTTCGCTGTTTGTTTGGCAACAACATCTAAGTCTTTATCTGCAACTTTATGGAATCCTTCTCCACGTTCACGTGTAGCACTCGCACCAGGTACGCCTTCAAGTTCTGCAACTTTTGCTTTCTTACCTACTTTCTTAACAATAAAGTCCGCTGCCATTTGACCACCTTCAACGTTGTTAGATGCGATAAATTGAGTAACTTCACCTTTATCAACTGAACGGTCTAATGTAATTACAGGGATATTTTCGTTATTTGCATTTTCAACTGCTGCTGAAATTGCTGCTGAGTCTGTAGGATTAATGATTAAGTAATCTACTTTTTGTTGGATTAAATCATCGATATCATTAGATTGTTTTGCTGAATCATCTTGTGCATCAACCACTTTAACATTGAAATCATTTGCTTTTGCTTCTTTTTCAATTGCATCTTTCATCGAAACGAAGAATGGGTTATTTAAAGTTGATAAACTTACACCAATCGTAATATCTTTATTGGCTTTGTCTGATTTCCCTGCTTCTTTTTCTTTCGTTGGTGATTCTAAACTACATCCTGATAAAGCCAATACCATTACTAACATTAAAGCTAAAAATTTCTTCATAATTTAACACTCCTTATATTTTTATTTAATGAATAACCTTTATTTTTTTCTATCTAACAGTACTGCGATTAAAATCACTACACCTTTAATGACTTGTTGATAGAATGATGAAACACCTAATAAGTTCAATCCATTGTTAAGAACACCTATGATTAACACACCAATTAATGTTCCAAAGATACGCCCTTTACCACCAGTTAGAGATGTACCACCTAATACGACTGCAGCAATAGCATCAAGCTCATAAGATGTACCTGCTGTAGGTTGTGCAGAATTAAGTCTTGAAGTGAGTATTGCACCTGCGATAGATGCCATTAATCCTGAAATTGAGTAAATTAAAACAATCACTTTGTTCACTTTTATCCCTGAAATATATGCAGCTTTTTCATTTCCACCAATCGCATAGGTATTTTTACCGAATACCGTTTTGTGTAATACAAAGTATAGAATTAAAAATACAATTAACATTGTAATTGCAGGTACCGGTATGCCAAATAGATAACCTTTACCAAACATTTGGAAGAGTATATTATCTCCTAAATTCGTAATAGGATTACCATCTGTTACAACAAGCGTTAATCCACGAAAAATAGTCATTGTTGCGAGTGTTGCAATGAATGGCGCCATTTTTCCCATAGTAATAAGTACACCATTTAATGCACCTAGAATTGCACCAATCAAAGCACCAATTAATAAAGCAAGAATCGGATCAACACCACTCGTAATCATCAATGCTGTTAGTGCACTGGAAAGTGCCAATATCGACCCAACACTTAAGTCAATACCTCCTGTTAAAATAACGAATGTCATACCGAAAGCAATTAAACCATTAATTGAAACTTGTCTCAGTAGGTTAAAAATATTACTAGGTGCTATAAAACTACTATTTAAAGCTGTAATCACAATCACAAGAATAATTAAGCCAAGTAATGGCCCTAATCTTTCAATAATATTACCTTTTTTACTAATACTTTTATCCATTAATAACGCCTCCTGTTGCAAGAGTCATAATATTTTCCTGAGAAATTTGAGCCTTGCTTAATTCTCCAGTAATCTTACCTTCATGTAACACATACACACGATCACTTAAACCAATAATTTCAGGCATTTCTGACGATACCATAATAATTGAAATACCACGTTCAGTTAGTTCATTTATTAATGTGTAAATTTCACGTTTTGCACCAACGTCAATACCACGCGTAGGCTCATCTAGAATAAGAATTTTAGGACCGTTTCCTACCCATTTTGCTAGAACGACTTTTTGTTGATTCCCACCTGATAACGAAGACACCGCAAGTAATTTATTTGATTTAATTGATAATCTTTCCTGCATTTTATCTACAAATAAGTGAAGTGGTTTTTCTAACACGACGCCATTTTTTGAGAAACTTTTTAAATTAGCAAGTGTCATATTATCTTTAATCGATGCGTCGAGTACAAGACCTTCATCCTTACGATTTTCTGTGATAAATCCAAAACCATTTTTTATAGCATCCTTTGGACTATTATTCGTAATTGCCTTACCTTCCATAACAACTTGCTTCTGCCCTTTATCGAGTCCAAATAATGCTCGCATAATCTCAGTGCGACCTGCACCCATTAATCCACTAAATCCGAGTATTTCACCTTTTCGCAAATTAAAGTTGATATCTTTCATACCAAAAACATCATTACTTAAATGAGAAACTTCTAAAATTACTTCACCAGGTGATACTGTTCTATCAGGAAACTGTTGATCAAGACTACGTCCTACCATAGCATGAACGAGTTCATTATAGTTAGTATCACTAGTCTTTTTGCTCATCACTGAAGTACCGTCACGCATAACAGTTATTTCATCTGAAATCGTAAATATTTCATCCATTCTATGACTGATGTATACAAAAGAAACGCCTTCAGATTTTAATTGATTAATCATAATAAATAATTTATCAATCTCTTTATCTGTTAATGCTGCAGTAGGTTCGTCCATAATAATGACCTTTGCGTCTGTCATTAATGCCTTAGAAATCTCAATCATTTGCTGCTCACCAATTGAACAACTCCCAGCAACTTTATTGAGTGGTAATTTAAAGTCTAAACGCTCAAAGACTTTATTTGCTTCTTCTTTCATTTTCTTCTCATTAATTTTTCCAAACTTATTACGAATCTCTTTACCAACAAATAAATTTTCTAATACTGTCATCTCTGGCCAAATATTTAATTCCTGATGAATAAATTGAATACCAGCCAATTCCGATTCTTTAGGTGATTTATAATCTACAACATTACCATCTACTCTAATTTCGCCTTGATCTTTCGTATGGATGCCTGTAAGAATGTTCATTAATGTAGATTTACCAGCACCATTCTCGCCCATTAGCGCATGAACAGTTTGATTATTTAATATAAAATCCACACCTTGAAGTACTTTGTTATCTCCAAATGCTTTATAGATATTCGTCATTTCAATCATTTCAACACCCCCTAAAAGTTAACACCACTTCTTAATATAATGTTTGAATATGGAGTTGCTTCACCTGTACGGATAATTGCTTTTGCGCCCTTATTTAAACTTTTAAATGACTCATGCGTAACAAATGTAGATTCTATTTCACCCATTAACGCTTCTATATCAGATAATATCTTTGCATTTTCAGATTTAATTTCTTCAGCTAAGGTGATATGTTCAATGACCATATGTTTTTTAATTTCAGTTAAAACATCCATAAATCCAGGTAATCCTTTAACTAATGCTAAATCAATTTTCTTAACACCATCAGGTATCGGCAGTCCACAATCACCAATAACGATTTCATCCGTGTGTCCTAAGTCACTTAACACTTTAGAAATTTCACTATTTAATGTGCCTGTTTTATACATGTCTATCACTCCATATCTTTTCTGTAGGGCATTCCGCCTTGTGCACCTAAACCACCAACAGAAATACTTGCTGCTCGGTTTGCAAAATGTAAGGCATCACTTAGAGAACGCCCTTCACTTAATGCCACAGCGAAAGCACCATTAAATGTATCACCTGCACCAGTCGTATCCACAACTTCTGCTTTAATGCTCGGAATATTGATTAATTGATCATCAAAATACGTTGCACCTTGATCTCCAAGCGTAACAATCATTTGTTTAGGATATTCTGCAATCACACGCTCATAACCTTCACCAAACATATCTTTCACTTCTGTCTCATTTGGTGTAAAGTATGAAACTTTTGATAATATCGCTTTATCCATTTCAATAAACGGTGCAGGATTATAAATTGTTGTAATCCCTTTTTCATATGCTTTCTCAATCACATGTTCTATTACAACTTTTGGAATTTCATTTTGTAATAAGATAATACTTTGTTCTGGCATTTCATCTATTACTTTATCAACGTGTTCAGTTGTTACTTTGCCATTTGCACTTGGTACAACAATGATTGAGTTATCATTATCCGCTAAAGTGATATGCGCTGTTCCACTAGCGCAATGTGTAATCGGTTCCACATTGTCTACAAAAACATGATTCTCTTTCAAATTATTTAATATCATTTCTCCAAAACTATCGTCACCAACACAACCAACCATATGAACACGCGCACCTAAACGTGCAGCACTTACCGCCTGATTAGCGCCTTTCCCACCATTTGTCATAAAAAATGATTCTCCTAGAATCGTTTCACCTTTTTTAGGTAAACGACTTGCTTGGGTTACTAAATCGACAGACATACTACCGATAACATAAATATCTCTCATCTTTAAACACTCCTTGTACTGTTACGTTCTATTAAACTCACATCAACGATGACATGTTGTTCGATTTCTTTATTCTGAATTAAATGGATTAAGTTAAGACACGCTACTTTACCTAAATAATAGGCAGGTTGTCTGACAGTTGAAATACTTGGATAATAGCTTTCACTTATTTGAATGTCATCAAAACCAATCACTTTGATATCTGCTGGAATAACATATCCATTACTCTGCAAAATACCCATTACTTGTATCGCACACATATCATTACAGCAAATCACCCCATCAAAATGATGCGCTCTAATCCTATCAAGCAAATCCTTTTTTACATCTTTCACATGCATTACATCATAGTTAATAGACTGCTCTTTTAAAGTTTCACATGCCGTTTGAAATCTTTTATTAAACGAACTATATTCAGAACTTCCTGAAATCACAAGTACATGCTTACACCCTGCATCGATTAAACAATTTGCTTGTAACATTCCACCCTTTTGATGATCAGCTTCAACAGTAACGACACCTTCTTCAACACGATCAAGCATCACATGATGCATGCCATTAAATTTCTTTTTATCATCAGATAGCACTGATTGAAGTGAGGATGAAATAAAGCCAACACAATTGTTTAATTGAAATGTTTCAATGTAACTCATTTCTTTATCTGGCTTTTGATCACTATTACCAATAATGATATGAAAGCCATGTTCTAAGGCCGTATCTTCAACACCACGTGCAACAAGTGTAAAGAACGGGTTGGTTATATCCGGTAATAATAAACCAATGATTTTCGATTGTTTATTATATAAAGACCTCGCTGTTTCATTCGGCTTGTAATTTAAAGATTCTATTGCGTTATTAATTTTTTTTAAAGTATCTTCGTGAACATAACCAGAATTATTAATTGCACGTGAAACTGTTGCAACAGAAACACCAGATTCACGTGCGACATCTTTAATAGTTGGCATTCTGTCACCTCCGGAAATAATATGTAACCGATTACATACAGACTACCACGCGAAGAAAACGTTTGCAAGATAAAGTTTTTGAATATTTCATGTACAAAAAAACATGACTGGAAATCATCCAATCATGTTTAATAAGCACACTTCGTATCAAATATAATACCAAACTTAATATTTATATTTAAAGATTAACTTTCTTACATTGCCTTTAATCGCAAAAGAACCACCAAGTTCGTATTTTGCCCATTTATTTTCATCATAGCCATCAACACGTTCACCATAAGTACGTATACCTACAATTTGATGTTTGCTATTAACTAATGGAGAGCCAGAGTTGCCACCTCTTATTTTGTCTTTCATCATCAATTCTTTACCGTTAGTCGTATTTCTCAGGAAATATGAACGATACCAATATCTTTTAGTGCCCCAATACGATTTGTAGTATGGATAGGCAACTGAATAAAGTGGCGTTCCTTTTTTTAAACCATTAATATAACTTTCAGATGCAAACCTCATCGGTTGAACACTATTGGATAACTTTTTATATGTGTATAACAGCGCTAAATCGGCACCTTTTATCTTATATATTTTCTTTACTGCAAAGCTATAAGGCACATATGAACCATCACGATTCATTTGAAACGTTAAGTTTTTAGGACTTGTTGCCGTAAATCCTACCTTATCAATAACGTGTGCATTCGTTAGGATTGTATAATCGTCAATCACAACGCCAGTACCCATCATCGGACCACCATTTGAGCTGTATAAATTTTTAATATAACCGACTGCTTTGTACTTCGAAGTATTTGAATGACCCGCTGGCTTTTCACCTAAAGAAGTATTAGGGATTTGTTTAGCGAGCATACCTCCAGCATACAAATTACTTTGCGTTTCACCATCGTAGTAATAACCTGTTTCAATTGCTTGTGTGCTTTTAGTAGCGCCAATTGTTGTCATTGATGATACTGCTAGTCCGATAACCATCATTTTTTTCAGCATAGTTTGCTCTCCATCTTCTTATTAGAATATTGTTATTAATGATTAATACATAAATACCTTTACAATAAAAGGAATACTTACAATACTATAAATACTATATTGCGAAGGGTATAATACATTATTAAATATATATTATGTTGAAAATAAATTGTTTGCAATATTAAGTTGTAAAAAACATGATCAGATAACTGAATATCTAATCATGTTTTAAATGTTATTAAGAAACTTTAATCACTTTAGACTTACCTTTATAAACATAAACATACGCGTACTTCTCACCCTTACCAGTAACTACTGTAGATTTCGAAGTTACTTTGTTAACCGTAGGCAGTTTTGGTGCAGTCTTATCGACAACCTTTACAGTTACGAGTGCACTCTTTTTCTTCTTGTAGTAAGTATAGAATGAAATCTTAGTTCCAGGCTTTTGTTTCTTAATCTTGATTGAGAACTTATTGCACTTACCCTCTATTCATCCCAACATTCTTTAATCGTGTTGAGATAAATTCTAATATAAATGCCACAACGAGTACCATGTATGTAATCATACCGACTTCATTTAAATCAAAGTAGAATGCACTTGCCATAAATAGCTCATATCCAATTCCTCCTGCACCTGCTGCTGCACCCATCGCAACAGCAACGCCGAAGTTAATTTCAAAGCGTAAGAATGTCCAGCTGATTAAATAGCTCATCGTGCTTGGTATGACTGCCGAGAATACAATATGCCACCAGTTGGCACCACTTGCTTTCAATGCTTCAATGGTATCATTGTCTACTTCTTCAAATGCTTCTGAGTATGCTTTAACTAAATACGCGATACTATGGAACATCATCCCGATGACTGCTGCAATTGATCCTAATCCTGCTGATATCGCAAAGATTAACACCCATAACACGGTTGGCACTGCTCTAATTACTGCAATAAATACTTTAATACCATTAGATATCCACTGATTGGATAGGTTCTTCGATGCGCCAAGTGCTAGGAATAACGATATCACTGCACCTAATATTGTTGATAGAAATGCCAGTGATACGGTCTTCATCACTTGTATGAATGCATCTCCAAATGTTGTTGATGATAATGCTGGCATTAAGAACATTTGCTTTAAGTTCTCAAGTGTCGTCGGAATTGCTGTCTTAAAATCAACGCCTTTATAGTCAAGCAGCATAAATCCAATCACTGTAAATAATGATAAGAATATCACTGCGCCGCGTGTTGCGATATTGCGTCTGTTCAGCTTTGTTATTTTGATTTTCCCTTTGCTGTTCGTATCGACATATTGTGACATTATAGCATCTCCCTTCTTAATGCATTCGAGATTAATTCAATCACAATCACTGTAATGACGATGGATAACGTAATAAGCGTTACCATTTCATAGTCCATTCGTTTGTAATACATATCAAATAAGTAACCAATTCCTGATCCCGTTAGTATCCCAATAAGTGTCGAGCTTCGAATATTTGTTTCTATCATAAATAGTATCCAGCTAATCATTTGGGGTAAACTTTCTGGTATTACAGCTTTACTCACCGTTTGAAAATAGGTTGCACCTGTAGCGGTTAATGCTTCTACCGTTTCTTTACTTGATTCATCGATTGTTTCGATAAACGCACGCACTAAAAAGCCAAATGTCGCAAAGAATAATGCTAAGTATCCTGTCACTGCATTCTGTCCAAAGCTAATCACTAATACAAGTGCCCATGCAACGATTGGGATATTACGAAATACCGATGCAATGATTCTTGCAATGGTAGCGAGTATGCGATTGACTTGTGTTGCGCGTGATCCCATTAATGCAAATAGTATCGCAAACACACTTGCTGTTGTCGTTGAAATTACCGATAAGATAATCGTTTCCCATAATACTTTAAGGACTTTCGGTAACTTCTCAAGTGTATGTGCACTAAAGAACATATTCTCAATCATCCATGCTGCTGCAAGTGGCAACGTCTTAAAGCCATCGATATGATTGTATTCACTAAATAAACTTGCACCATATGTAATCACAAGCAGTATGAAGATGACTGCTGCGATTCTCATATTCTTCTTACGAAAATAATTGATTTGATGCATATGCTCCGTTTGATTCATTCTTTTCACCTACTCCGTAATTAAATCATCTGCTTCAGTGCCATAAATCTTTTGAATTACTTGATTATCCAATCCTTCTGGTTTCCCGTCATATACGATTTCTCCAGCATTGAGCCCAATAATTCTATCCGAATACTTCTTCGCAACATCGACTTGATGCAGATTGACAATACAAGTGATCCCCATTTCTTCAGTAATGCGTTTTAAATGGTCCATAATCACTTTAGACGCGCTAGGGTCAAGTGAGGCAATTGGTTCATCACAAAGAATCAGTTTTGGTTCCTGCACTAATGCTCTGGCAATCCCCACTCTTTGTTTTTGTCCCCCTGATAATTCATCACAGCGTTTATAAATATGTTCACCGATACCTAACTGATTGATAATGTCTACAGCGTTCTTCTTCTCCGCTTCCGTGTAAATATTAAATACACCCTGGAATGTTGATTTATGTCCAAATCTGCCGTGTAAGACATTTTCAAATACTGATAAGCGATTCACCAGATTATAATGCTGGAAGATCATCCCGATTTCGGCACGTGTCTTACGTAAATCTTTTTTATTTAATTGATTAATCACGACATCGTTGAACTGGATCGTTCCTTTATCGATTTCAATCATTCTGTTTATTGTTCTAAGTAGAGTGGATTTCCCGGCACCACTTGGTCCAATGATTGAGATAAATTCACCAGCATGTACGTCAAAGTTAATATCCTTTAATATCATCTTTTGTTTGTTGTATGATTTATATACTTTACTGAGTGATAAAATTTGTTCACCGAATGTTTTAACTGCTTCCTGTTTGGGTGCTTCCTGCACAGATAAATCAAATACAAATACATCATTGTTCTGTTGTGTATTTACTTTCCCATTTGTTTTCGTGATCATTTTAGTCCTCCTAATAAAAAATAGTGGGTTAGGACTTTCGTCTCAATCCCACTATTCAATAGTCACTATTATTTACCTAAATTTCTGATTTCATCGAACCATTTGTCATCTACTTCAACAAATTTTTCTTTATCTGTTTTCTTGAATAATCCTGATTCTTCAGAGTCCTCAGGTAAGAAGATTGATTTGTCATTTGCGATTTTTTCACTTGTTAATTCTTTCTTGATTTTCGCAATTTCATCTTCTGATAATGTTTCTTTGTTTACTACGAATGGTGCGTTTAATACTGGTGTAGAAGAAAGAATACCAAATTCTTTACCAGCATATTGTGTGAATGGTGCTTCAGCGCCTTCTTTTACTTTGTAGATTGCGCCAGCTTTATTTTCGTCACCTGATTTTAATTCAATGTAGTTGCTTATACATGTATCACAGAAAGCTGCAACGTCAGCGCGCCCTGCAATTAAGTTCACCGCTGAACCTTGGTGTGAATCTCCAAATAATACTTCTTTGAATAATCCGCCACCTTCAGTTAAATCTTCTGCTTTTAAGTCTTTGTATTTATCTTGTTCAGCAAAGTGCTTCACTAAGATTGATGATGGTACTTTAAATCCTGAAGTTGATGAAGGTGAAACGAAACTCATCTTCTTACCTTCAAATTTATCTAATGAATATTTACCTTTACCTTCTTCGTATTGACTCATGTTTTCTGGTGTTGCTGCAAACCAGCTGTAGTATAATGCGTCATCTTTTGTTCCAGATGGTCCACTTGGTACAACAAGTGGTTCAACATTTTTACTCTTATCTCTTGCTTGAATGTAACCTTCAGCACCCATGAATGCTGCATTGGCTTTACCATTAGCAATTGTTTCAATCGCAATCGCATAATCCGTTGTTAATTTGTGTTCTACTTTCTTTCCTGTCGCTTGCTCGAATACTTTACCAATCGCATCACGAGCGCCTTTTAAATCTTTACCAGATTCATTTGGATACCAGACAATTATAAATTTATCACTGCCTGTTTTCTTGGCGTCTTTCTTTTCTCCTTTAGATGAATCTCCACATGCTGCAAGTGTTACCGTTAAGATTAAAACTAAAAGTGATGCTATCAATTTTCTCATGCTTACAAGCTCCTTTTCCTTTTATACGTTTATTAAAGCATATTTACTTGAATAAAATATTCATTTTACAAAGTATTAAGTAAACATTTACATTCTTTAACGAAAATTCATAACAACTCAAAATTACTTAATGTTGTCGTATGATAGCCCAGTGGATAACGTGCACCGAATGTCCCGTGATAGTCAGAACCCCCTGTTTCGATTAGGTGATAATGCTGGACGATTTCATGGCATCTTCTGATATCTTGTTCACTATGATCGTAGTGCCATGTCTCAATCCCATCTATCGCCTTTGGATTCATCGATAATAATTCCTGGATAAGGTCATAGGAATCTAATTGGCCGGGATGCGCGATAATCACTTTACCATTATCGTGTTTGATGGCCTGTATTGCATCATTTACATCTACATACTTAATATCGCCTGCAGCAATCCCTTTCTGCTTAAAGAGCTTTTTGTATAGACTTTGATATGCTGGATCATCATAAGGCAGTTGAATAAGTGCATGCATAATATGCTGCTTATATAAAGGTAACGTCTTGATACGTCTATTAATCATCTCACGATTAACGGTATAGCCAGCTTGCTCAATTTGTTCAAGCTGCCATAAAGAATGATTGTGTCTTCGTTCAAGTAACGGTTGTGTGAGTGCTGTAATATGCGCTGCAGATGTATAGTTATAACCTAATACATGGACTTTTCGTTGACGCTTAAAGTCATACGCAGATATTTCTATACCAGGGATTAACGTGATACCGTATTGACTGGCAAGTGGTAAAGCACGTGCATACGTCTCTGTCGTATCATGATCAACAAACGACAAAATTTTTATCCCACGGTTGGATGCTTCTTTTAATATTTCTTCTATCGAATCTTTACCGTCTGAAATATGACTATGTACGTGTAAATCAATCATGTGTATCACCCTTTACTACAGCTTGCATATCAAACACGTCATCACACAAGCCTTCCATAAATTCCAGGTCATGAAATATTCCGATTAATGTCGTCTTGTTTGCTTTTAGTCGTTCGATTGCTTCTCTAACCTTAAGCTTTGAAGCGTTATCCAGTGATGCGGTCGGTTCATCTAATAATAACAGCACAGGTTCTTTCACAACTGCGCGTGCAATATTAAGACGTAGTTTCTCACCACCACTCATTGTGTTCGGATAGTTATCAAATAATGTTTCATCTATACCGAAATGCTTTAACGTACGTATTGCTTTATCTTTAGCAACGTCATACGGGACATTCATTTCAAGTTGGGCATTAATCACAATATCCAGGACGCTCGTTCTTGGCATCACCTGAAGAAACTGCGACACATAACCGATATCATGCTTTCTAATATGCATCATTGTACGTTCATCACATGTTGCCAGATCTACCGTACCCAGTTGTGCTGATTCGAACAGAATACGCCCGGAAGTTGGTGTATAGGTTCTGTAAATACATTTAAGTATCGTTGATTTACCGCTACCACTCTTCCCGATAATCCCTAGAAACTGACCTTTTTCTACGTTAAAACTGATATCCTGAATCCCTTCTATCTGTTTATTCAAATGATGGATTTCAAACGATTTACATAATTGATTAACCTTCAGCATAGCGTGCACCTCTGTAGTGGAATTGATTCACTACTTTCCCGTCAATCATCGCTGTTGTGACAACCGGATAATTATCTTCTAACTTCTCGATGATAATAATATCAGCAATCTTACCAGGTTTAATTGATCCTAGCCTATCATCAATATTTACTGCTTTGGCAGGATTGAGCGTTACAAGCTGGAACATACGATGTAGATCAGCGCCATAGGTCTCACTCATTTTAAAGACCGCGTGCACTAATGCTTGTGGATAATAATCTGAACATAAGATGGTAATAGCATCTTCAAGAATAGCTTTTGCTGCGGATAAATTACCTGAATGCGAACCACCCAGCATCACATTCGGTGCACCAGCAACCGTATGCAATCCTTCAAGTCGTGCTTTTTTGGCGACTTCTAGCGTAATCGGAAACTCAGAAATGGATGTGCCAAACGTCTTCACGAAATCAATTTTGTCGATGCTTTCATCATCATGTGAGGCCACTGCGATATTTTTACGTGTTGCAATCTCAGACAAACGCTTAATATCGTCCATCGTGATATGTGGGCGGGATTGATATTCTAAAATCATTGCATCAATCTCATTATCGTCCATATCCTTGTAACCTTTAATTGTATTTTTATATTGCTCAATATCTCGGTACTGACCTTGACCTGGCGTATGATCCATAAAGCTTAATAACTGAATTCTATCTGCTAATAAGTGTTCTTCCAGTAATTCTAACTGTTCAACAGAATCAATTTCAAAGCGTGCGTGTAGTCGGTGACGCATTAAATGCTTCTCAGAATGTGTATTATCAATCTCTCGTATCAATTTATCGACATTTTGTGGTTGTCTAATTGGCTTATGACCGAAAGCATCACGCTTATAAATCGATAACGAGTGATACATCGTTGTAATACCATGTGTTAATAATATACGCTCTGACTCTCTGATACCGATGCTAAAGTCCATCAGTGAAGTTGGACGTGGTGCAATAATGCCTTCGATATAATCTGAATGAATATCAATAAAACCTGGAGAGACAATACCGCCATTCGCATCAATAACCTCATAACCATCTGTCACGACTTCAGCCATAGGTACGATACGCTCAATCACATTTTCTTTAATATAGACTGCATGCTGCTTTAAAATTTTGTCCTCTGTTACAATATCGCCATTCGTAATAATATACATATGTTCCTCCTAAAGTAATGAATATACGAGTTGTTGTGTATACGGATGTTGTGGATCTTCTAAAATCGCATCCGTCAAACCACTTTCAATCACCTGACCATTTAACATCACAAATGCTCTGTCAGAAAGCATACGAATCACCGCAAGATCATGGCTGACGACAATCATGCTGATGCCAAACGTACGCTGTAAATCTTTAATTAAATCAAGCACATCCGCCTGAACAGATAAATCCAGCCCAGTTGTAATTTCATCAAGTAATAATAATGGTGGATGATTAGATAATGCTTTAGCAATTTGTACACGCTGTTGCATCCCGCCCGAGAAATGCTTCGGTGGTGTTGACGCACGTCTTAATGGAATATTAACTTTATTTAAGAGTTCATAACCTCGATTGCGCATCTTCTCAACATTCATTTCTCCGCTATCAATCAGTTTCTCTGCAATGTTGGTAATACTTGCAAAGTCCATATTTAAGCCAAGCATTGGATTTTGATACACCATGCCAAGCTGCGTGTTGCGAATCGCACGTTTTTCAATCGATGGTAAACATAGCAAATTATCATTCGAATATGACGGGATATAATACGCACCTGATGTAGGTGTTTCATCAAAGTAAAGGCTTTTCATCAGCGTACTTTTACCACTACCCGATTCACCCACAATTCCAATAATTTCACCTGGGTATAAATCAAATGAAACATCATTTAATGCATACACTGTATTACATTCCGGACAAATATTCTTCTCTAAATGTTTGCCGCCAACGCAATGCGTACACCCTTCACCATATTGTTTACTTAAATGTTTGATGCTTAGTACGGGTTGTTCATTCAACCGTGCCACCTCCATTCATCGCTTGTAGCATATAACTTGTATCGTTCGTTAAATAATATGTCTCACCTGTAATTTCATCCTTTAATTCATCCATATACACATTCGTAAGACCCGACTTACGGCACACTCTATCTGAAAAATCTTCGACTTCAAACGGATAATCCTCAAAATGTAAACTCTCCACCTTTGTGTATGGTGGCACAGCGTAAATCTTCTTCTCTCGACCTGCACCAAGTAATATTAGCGCTTCACTCATATGCAGTTTACTGTTGTCAAAGCGTGGAATTGGGCTTGGTGCCATTACATATCGGTCATTGACAATCACAGGATAATCCGCATCCAGCGTAATATGGTTATACTTCATAATTTGTTCAAACAAACGAATATAAGCACCAGAATACGCTTGATCCGCATGTAATTGCTTTGTCTTCTCTTCACTTGGCTCGATCATACGCAGTGGTTCTGGGATTGGGACTTGCAGCACCATCACTTGCTTATCCTTTAGTTTCACTTCCGGAATACGATGACGTGACTGTATGACAGTCGCCTCATTCGTATCAATTGTTTCTTTAACGCCTGTTGTGCCCACGACTAATTTCTTAATATTGACGGCATTGACGGATTCATCATTCCCCTGGTCAATGACTTTTAGCACATCACTTTGTTCAATAATGGATAGCGTAATCTGTATACCACCCGTTCCCCATCCTCTGGCAATAGGTAATTCACGTGAAGCAAAGGCCACTTGATAACCTGGTATCGCTATGGCTTTAAGAATCGTACGTCTAATTTCTTTCTTTGAATGCTCATCAAAAAATGCGAAATGACCCTCATACTTCATTTTGATTCTCCTTTATCGTTTGACGTATACGGTCGAGCATCGACTGGAATGTAACATAATGTGGTAATTTCAAGTGTGAAATAAACCCTGTAGACTCTACTGAATCGATATGCATCAGAACAAATTCATCGTCTGAAGTCGGTACATCAAAGTCCGGTTGATTCAGACTGTGATCTAAAATACTCATGGCGATAGTTTTCGTTTCATTCTGGCCAAACGTAATGCCATACCCTAGTTCAATCGTCATCTCATCAAACGTATCCTTTTCTGATGACGCTTTATGTGCTGAATAGAAACTTTCAACCTCAGTCATTTCAAAGTCGCCGATAAAGTAGCTCTCATCGCTATTCTCTTCATGCATCACATATACCGGCTGCTGTCCAACACGTAATTCACCGATATTCGGATGCGTTGAAAACCCGTACCCACGAATCTCTGCATATCCAAGTGCAGTGACTGCACCTGTTTGGCCACGTGTTAATGACTGGAGAATTTGTGATCTTGACGCAGGGAAGGTTATTGCTTTTTTCGTAATATCATCTGGTGCTTCATCGTTTTTTTCTTTCAATTCATATAAACCAACATCTGCTAAGTAATCAATCACTTTCGGTAAATGCGATAAATCAATCGTATCATTTTCGACACTTTCCTTATCTATCGCTTTAACCGGCAATTGTTCATCAATTAAAGAGAAATCAAGCAAACGATGCGTAAAGTCAGGTGACGCACCTAAGATTTGACCTCCAGGAATATCTTTGAAACTCGCTGAAACACGACGTTCTACAAACATCTGTCTCGTATCGACTGTATTAGAATAATATAGCCTTGGTAGTGTTGAACGATGTGCACGCAATAAAAATACCGCTTCTTCCATATTCCCTTCTGCCTGTTTAATGGCTAACGCAGCTAAATCTCTATCGTAAAGTGAAGCCTCTGACATGATTTGATTAATCATTTGACGCATCGACGCTTTTATCACATCAATATCAGCGACCAAATTCGATTCGATACGCTTATCATTTAACATTTTGATTGATGCTTCAATGGCTTCAGTACCGCCTTTTACTGCAACATAACCCACTTTAATGAACCTCCTTTATTACCGTTGTCCTCGGAATACACAAGACGCTGTCATCTGTTACAAAAATCATATCCACACCCAGCGGAAAGGATTGACATAACTGATTTCTTTGCGCAATCAATTCAGACATACCAGGCAAATTCACCTGAACCTGCGTCTTAATCCCTGGACCTGTTAAAGTATACACATCACCCGATGAGAAATGATCCAGCTGAATCAACCACGTCGCACTGACTTCTGGATCTTTATATGTCCCGCGCTTACTCTCTAAAAGCCTGTGCACGTCACTTAAATCTTGCTGCTTCATAATAATATAATCTGCTAGCTGGAGATCCACCACGCGACTATTTAATAACAATTGAATCTCTTCCCTATCACTTTGCAACCCATTCACAATATGGAATGTCACTTCGTTATCCAGTAACGTCTGTAATAATAAATACATCGCATCACTATAAGACGTTCTATGCGTGATGCCTTCTATCGGATTAATGACACCCGGCTTACTCATTCCATCCATCACCTGTCTAAACATATGCGTCATTTCATGTACATACATATTCATCCCTCACACATCCATCGTTTCGAAATCTACTTTAGTCTTCATAATCTCTTGGGTCTTCTCCTGAATCACAAGTTGTTCCTTCATCGCAAGTTGCGTTAACACATCCTGCAATTCATCCATTAACACACCCGACTGGTAACAACCATCTATAAAAGCTAAAGCAACCGATAAATCATGATGCCCGTGCACAATCCCTAAACCTAACTTACCGTTCACGCGCATCTTCGTTTCACTAATCGTCACTTCACCCATGTAGAATAAACTCTCGAGCGCCGTTTCTCTCACCTTTAACATCACAACGCCATCAGTCGGATAGGAAACCATTTCAACATCTTGTGATGCATGAAACGTGTGATAGAAATCAATTGCCTCTTGATTACCATAACGTATGAAAAGCTCAGTCCATCTCTTTCTGTTCATCATTATCATCCTCTCCTCAAGTGCAATACTATCTTGTTGCCAAGTTGCTGTGTGTAAAGTTTCTGTAAAAATTATTAATACAAAATAAAAAAGAAGATATGAATCACTTCATACCTTCTTGTATTATGGACCTTCAGTAATATCACTCTAAAATACATCAACTCACTATAAACTTAAATAAATCCGTTCTATAAACCGTCTTAAAGCTATCTAAATAATGCCCAGACGTATCCACCGTCATCGCTTCTAAAATTAACAATGGTACTAATGAATGACACTTTAAACGCTCTTGTTCCGACTTTAACGGGAAGCCAACACTACACTTTGTTTCAGTTGCTTGAAGATGATGATAACCTTGTGTCTGATAAAAGTGATACAACGAAGTAATCTCCTGCCCCATCTCACCAATAGATTTGAAACGCTCACCACTTACAATTGACGCATGTATTGCAACAGGAATCCCATGAACTAAACGTAAACGCTTGACCTCATAATAAGGACCATTCCCCAGTACTGATAATTCAGATGTCACCTCATCATCACGCAGGCATCTAAAACCAATATTCTCAGTTTTAAAATCATAACCCTGTTCAAGCATCTTATCCGTAAAACTTACCGTACCCGATAACGCTAACTCAATGACTGGCAACTTATCGCGATAGAATCTACCAATCCCTTGCTTCGAATGAATATACCCCATCTCTTCCAGCTGACTTAATACCTTTCTAACATCAACACGCGTCATACCATACTGCTCTGATAACGTATGCTCACTCTCTAACTTCTGAGAATAATATTGCCCACTAATCACATTCTGTAATAAATCATTTAATAAATCATTGCCCACTTGAGCACCTCCGTTAGTACTAATCTCGCACAAACGATGCATCATGATCACTCAACGTATCAGATACATAACGCTCTACTTTCATATGTAAATCATATTTCTCACGGAGAACAGAAATCTCATCCATCATCGGTGACGCATGATGCTTATCAATGGCAGATTGATCTGTCCAGCTATCAATTAATAATACCGTTTCACGATCATCTACAGGATAAAAATATTCATAACGTAAGTTCCCAGCCTGCGCTCTAATACGCTCCACAATACCCGATGAAACCATCTCGCGCATAAACGCACGCGCATTACCATGCTCACCAGTATAATAAATATTGACAGTAATCATATTAACCCACCTTCAAACGATAAAATTACCAAAATCAATTCACATCTATTATAGCATGGCTTATCTATTACACTAATGATGACATTTCAATGATTATCTTTTTATATTCAGGTTATATTAAAAGTAAATAAATCCAGGAGGTCATACAATGTGGACAATGAATGATTATCCGAATAGCTGGAAGAACTTCGATGAACTAGAACGCAAGAAAGCGATTGATATCGGCAATGCGATGCTCAAGCAAGGGTATAAAAAAGAAGATTTAATTCCAATCGCAACAAAGCAAGCACAAGATTGGTATAAAGATGCGAAGGACGAAGAACTTGAAACTTTAAAGCATAAGAAGATCACATTGCACCAAAAAGATGATTCAGTATATACAGACTTAATCGACAATGATGTAGAAGTATATTTCGAAGACGATGTATGGAAAGTGAAAACTAAAAATGCAAAACGCGCAACAGGAACTTTCGATACAAAGAAAGAAGCTGTTGCACGTGCAAAAGAGAT
Organism: Macrococcoides caseolyticum; assembly: GCF_021366795.1. Lineage (GTDB taxonomy): Bacteria > Bacillota > Bacilli > Staphylococcales > Staphylococcaceae > Macrococcoides > Macrococcoides caseolyticus_A. The sequence goes on from NZ_JAHCPS010000001.1 coordinate 353,144, forward strand.
TGCTGAGAATAGAGATTCAAAAGTGATTGAGCATAAAAAGGATAAATAGTTTCTATCATACTATTTACGCATAAAAAAACAAAGTGGGGAGAATAGAAACCCATATTCCCTCCCCTGTTTTTATTTATACTCTCTCGCCACTTTAACAAACATTTCTAACCCTATACTAAACCCATCCTCGTTTAATCCAAATTTAGGATGGTGATGTGGATAATCGAAGTCTTCACTACCAGTTCCTATGAATATATACACACATGGTGCGACCTTGTTGTAGGCACTAAAGTCTTCTCCACCGAGCATTGGTGGTTCAGTTATGATATTATCGTAATCTCTTTTAGCAATATCCATAATAAATTGGGTATGCTCTGGATCGTTATAGACTGCATCATATCCAATTGTATAATCAATCGTGTATGTAGCATCATTGGCAAGGGTTAGATGTTCTAATAGCTTCTCAATGTTCTTCTTTACAAACTGTCTATTCGCCTCAGTCGTCGTTCTTACTGATCCTCCAAGAAGAACTTTATCTGGTATGACATTCTCAGCACCTGTTGTTCCCGCCTGAAATACTGTATTAGAAACAACTACCGGATCAAATGGATCCAACCTGCGAGAAACGAGTGTCTGTAATTGCGTAACAAACTGACTTCCTATAACTACGGGATCAATACTTCTATGTGGCTGACTTGCATGTCCACCTTTTCCTTGAATCGTGATAGCATAAACATCCGAATTCGCACTTGCCGGTCCTGCTTTAATATCAATATGTCCCAATGGTAATGTTGCCCAAAGATGATGTCCATAAATAAAGTCAAAGTCTTTAAAGTAACCTGTTTCCACAAGTTCTCTTGCTCCGCCAGGTATCAGTTCTTCTGCATGCTGAAAGATACAGTGAATCTCATTATCTAATTCATCTATATGATCATTGAAATAAAATGCTGCCCCTAATAACAGCGCCGTATGTCCATCATGACCACAGGCATGCATCCATCCGTCTCTCTCTGATACAAATTCAATATCCGTTCTTTCTTCTTGAATTGGCAGTGCATCGATATCCGCGCGTAATCCAATCTTTTTATTACCACCTTTATTGAATACTGCTACTGTTCCAGTATCAGTGAGTTCAATCACTTCACAATGCTCTAATTGATTTAAGTGTTCTCTAATATAATGTGCAGTTTCATATTCCTTAAATGAAGGTTCAGGATATTGATGTAGATAACGTCTTATCTCAATAATCTTGTCTTTGTACTCATTATAATCACACATACTACTTACCTCCTAAATGAATAGGACCACCAGGACCTACTGGAATACCTAAATAGAACCAGACTAAAAGTAATAACGTCCAGAAGATACCAAAAGCAATAGAGTAAGGCATAAGTGCTGCAATCATTGTACCGAGACCAATATTTTTATCATACTTTTGTGCATAAGACAGTAATAACGGTAAATATGGCATCATTGGCGTGATTGGATTCGTAATAGAATCTCCTACACGGTAAATGACTTGCGTAAAAGCTGGATGAATGCCTAAAAGCATGAGCATCGGTACTAAAATAGGCGCTAGAATAGCCCATTTCGCTGAAGCACTTCCAATTAACATATTTATGAATGCTGATAAAATGAGTACACCTAAAATTAACACGACACCATTTTGCCCCTTTAATAGAGCCGCACCTTTAATTGCCACTATCGTACCTAAATTACTCCAAGTGAAAAAGGCTAACATCTGAGCTGCAAAGAAAACAATAACGATAAAACCACCCATAGAACTCATCGATTCGGCCAGCATCTCAGAGAACTTACGTGTCGAACGCATTGTTCCGGCCATATAACCATAGATTAATCCTGGTACTAAGAATAACAATGTAATAATGGGTACAATCCCGTTCATTAACGGAGAATCATCAATTAACGATCCTGTCTTAGCATTTCTAAGTAGCGCATGCTCTGGTACAGTAAGTAATATGAGTAATCCCATCAATAACAAGATACTAATATTCGCCCAAATCATCGCCTTACGTTCCTTTGGTGCAACATGCTCATTTGTTTCATCATCCGTGTATGTACCCTCATACTTTCCAAATCTCGGAATAACAATCTTACTTGTCACAAACCATGCAACGACAAGTAATAAAAACGTAGAAGCACATAAGAAATAATAGTTCATCGCCGCATTAACTTTAACGCTGCCGTCAATTAACTTCGTCGCTGGTTCAGTGAATGATACTGCTAACGCATCTGTCATACCAATGACTAAACTCGCTGAGAATCCTCCTAGTGCTGCAGCATAAGCCATCGCAAGACCTGCAATTGGGTGATAACCTAGACGAATAAATACCATCGCAGCAATTGGAGGTAATACAATTGTCGCCGCATCTCCAGCTGCATTCCCCATAATACCAACAAAGATAATAATTGGAATGATAATCTTCTTCGGTGTCTTCTCAATCGTATATTTCATTAATGTTTCGAAATAACCTGTCTTTTCAGCAATACCGACACCAATCATTACAACAAGTACAAGCCCGAGTGGCGGGAATGCTGCAAAGTTTGGCACCGCTTCAGATATAATCTTTGCTATGCCATCTGGTGTAAGTAGATTAATCGCTTTAACAACCTTACCATCGGCAGGATTCTTTGCTTGTACTCCAAATAGACTTGCAATCCATGAAGCAATAAGTATTAAGCCACACAATGAAATAAAGATCACGACTGGATCTGGTAGCTTATTACCTGCACGTTCAATACCGTCCAGGAACTTATCCATAAATCCCTTTTTCTTTACGTTTTCATTCATTACATCTCCCCCTGTTTAATTGAGTGAAAATTCAGTTAAATAAATTTATAATACTATACTATCGATACTGTCTGGAGAATACAAATAATTATGTAAAGAAATATAAGGTAATATATACATTTTAATAGATTCAAATTAAAATAAGCTCAGTCTCTCCACTTGGAAAGAACTGAGCTTTTGAAATTTATATGATTAAAGCTATTTACTCTTTTTTCGTTAATTTACCTGTCATCTTCATAGGTAAATCTTTTTCTTTTTCCGTCATTTTCGCTTTACCTTCATATGAACCATCTTTTTCTTTCAAATCATACAATGTAACTTTTTTAGATTTGTCTTCAGAAAAATATAAAATAATTTTATCTTCACCTTCGACTTCATATTTCAACGATTCACCTTTACCTATAGCCTCAGCTTTGTCACCTTTGAATTTTAAATCAAAATTCATTGCAGAGCTTCCATCTTGACTTAAATCGAAGTTGTAAGTATTACCGTCTAACTCTCCTTTTAAACCACCACAAGCCGCTAAAACCATTGATAAAACAAGAAGTAACCCTAAAAATTTCTTCATCATATTTCCCCCTAAAATGATTAATAAATTACAATTGTTACTCTATGTTTATTATTATACCTATCTTTTGAATATATTCCCAACAAAATCACCCAAAAAGGTTAAAAGTTTATTTCTAGATGTAATTTTTACTGTCATTCAATTGTAAGACAGTTGTGGATTGTGTTCATATTTCTTACTTATAATGACTGAATAAAAAAACACCCACTTTCGTGAGTGTTTGATATTTATACCCCTATAAACTTGTACACCGTTTGATATGTTTTCATACCATCGATCAATGGTGGTTCATCTGAGTTGACACTATTTGGTTCAAACTGTGTTTCAAGACATACGCCACTATATTGGTTGTAGATTACGCCATCTTTTCCAGGGACGTTATCCAAGCCGTTTCCTGTATAGAGTTGAATGCATGGCATGTTTGTATAAACGTCCATTTGAATACCTGTCGTATTACCAATTAATGTGGCACATTTATGTGTAAGTCTAGGTTCATTTAATACGTAATTATCATCAAAGCCGCATGTATTATTTTCTTCAATTACTTTTAACGTTGTAAAATCCATAGGTGTTGCTTTGACTTCTAAATGTTCTCCAGTTGGTATGTTTTCATCATCTAATTCAGAGTAGTAATGACTATCCAGCCATAACTGATGTTGCATTACTGATCCACTATCATGTCCGTTCAAGTTAAAGTAACTATGATTGGTCGGGTTAAATACGGTTACTTCATTACTATGTCCATGATAAGCTATCTTAAGCGCGTTATCTTCAGTTACTGTATAAGTGACTGTTACCTTTAGTGTCCCAGGAAATCCTTGATCAAGGTGTGGGCTGATGAGTTCTAAAGACAACTCATTTTCTTTAATTGTTGTGACTTTCCATCGTCTTAATTGATACCCATCTCCTCCACTATGGAGCGTGTTATTTGCTTCATTTTGTTCCGTTTGATATGTTTTTCCGTCTATATTGAACGTTCCATTGGCAATTCTATTCGCCACTCTGCCAATGATTCCACCAAAGTAACAAGATGTATGCTTTTTATATGCTTCAAGCTGCTCAAACCCTAAGACTACATCGATTGTTTTATTATTGCTTTGAAGCATTATCTTAGTAATGGTTGCACCTAAATCCGTCACTTCTACTTCTAGTCCATTGTGATTTCGAATGGTATAGCGTTTATATTCACTTTGTTTCGTCACTTTCATCACACCTTAATTTAAAGATTTTGTATTATTCTCAACTAAAGCATGCTCAATTTGTTCTAATGTGTAACCACGTGTTTCAAACACAAAGTACTTCACAAAGATTGCACCGATGATACAGAATACACCAAAGATGCTGAATAAGACTTTATCACCTAATGTTGTCAGTAATACCGGAAAACTTACTGAAACTGTCCAGTTTGCTACCCAGTTTACAAGTGATGCAATCCCCACTGCTAAACCTCTGATTTTAAGCGGGAATACTTCTCCAATCATTATCCACATGACAGGACCCCATGTTGCACAGAAGCTTGAAATATATGTTGCAATGAAAATAAACGTGAAGAGATGGAATCCTTCTTTCCCCGCTTCATATTGGAATGCCCATGTAAGTGCAAAGAATGATGCCCCCATCGCTAACGCGCCTGCGATTAATACTGTTCTACGTTTAAATCGATCCATAAATATTGTCGCAATTACTGTTACTATAACATAGAATACCCCTAAAAGGATTTGTGTTTTAATCGCTATTGATGCATCTGTTCCACCACTCATCAATATACGTGGTGCATAATAGAACACCGTATTACACCCCATCCATTGTTGCAGGATTGCTAAACCAAACGCCACAATTAATGCAGGTCGTGTCCACTTCGCAAACACATCTTTAAATGTTCCTGTTGCTTGTCTATTTTGTTCCTCAATATCGTGAATTTCTTTTGCTGCTTCATCTTTCGTTAAGATATTATTTAAAATATCCATTGCTTCCTGAACTTTACCATTCTTCACTAAGTATCTTGGTGATTCCGGTAAAAGAATCGCGCCAATGAATAAAATTAATGCTGGAACTGCTGCAAATCCTAGCATTAAACGCCAGCCAATCGGTGAATCTTGCCAGCCGTAGTTCGCAATATACGCCATTAACATCCCAATCATAATCATGAATTGGTTTAAAGCACTTAGACGTCCTCTATCTTTAGCTGGTGCGAGTTCTGCTAAATACATTGGTACTAAAGCACTTGCACCCCCAACAGCAACACCAAGGAATAGACGTGAGATATTAAGTACAGTATAATTCGGTGCCAGACCACATCCAATTGCTCCAAGGAAAAATATAGTTGCAGTAATCATCATCATTATTTTACGGCCATACTTATCTGCAAGTGGTGAAATTAACACTGCACCTACTACCGCTCCAATTAGTACACAACTGACAACAAATCCGATTTGTGATTCATTTAGCTTTAATTCTTCTTGAATGAAAATTTGAGCACCAGCGATAACACCTGTATCATACCCGAATAATAGCCCACCTAATGCTCCGAAGAAGAATATCATTGATTTTGATAATTTCATCTTAATCCCTCATTCTCTATTGAACTAATTTTTGTAATCCATGACTAATGCTTAATGTATCTGCATATGCGTTTTTCCACACGTCATATACTTGTTGATACTTCTCGACGTTTTCTTTTACCGGAGAGAATACAGCAGATTTATATACGACCCAGGCTGCTATAGCATCCGCTGCTGAATCAAACCAACCATGTCCTATTGCTGCAATCATACACGCACCAAGCCCAGGTCCCTGTTCAACTTCTAAACGGATAATATCTTTATTAAATACATCCGCCTGAATTTGCATCCAGTCTGGATTCTTAGATCCGCCGCCTACTGAAATCAAACGTTTAATGTTGCCTTTATTTAATGATTCATAGATTTCTCCGCTGTCTTTTAAGCTGAACGTTATACCCTCCATTACCGCACGAGAAAAATGCTTTAACTCATGATGTGTATCAATACCTAAGAAACTACCTCTAATCTGACTATCGTAATGAGGTGAGCGTTCACCTACAATATATGGTGTGAATATTAATCCATCTGAACCTGGTTGTACGGTATACACTTCATTTAAGAGTGTTGCAAAGTCTAAACCTTTAGCAAATGTATTCTTAAACCAATGTAGTGAATTGCCTGCTGCTAATGTCACACCCATTGAATAATATTGATCAGGAATAACATGATTAAAGAAATGTAATTGGCCTTCGTAGTTCTTTGCCTCAGGTTCTATCGCACTAAATACACCACTCGTCCCAATGGATACAAGACCTGTTTCACTTGTTAACCCTGCACCAAGTGCTGCACAAGCATTATCAGCACCGCCTGCGTAAACGCTTACATCATTATGTAAATGAAAACGCATCTTTATGTCTTCTCGTACTTGACCAACGAAACCAAAGGATTCATGCAGTTCCGGTAATATATCCGCATCAATATGAAATTGATCTAGCATTTCTTTTGACCAGGCTTTTTGATCTATATCTAATAAAAGCGTACCTGCTGCATCACTATATTCAGTATAGAAGTTGCCTGTAAACCAGTAACCTAAATAATCTTTAGGCATCATTATTTTTCTTACTTTCTCCCAAACTTCTGGTTCATGACGTTGTAACCATATTATTTTAGGTAATGTAAATCCTTCTAACACACGATTCTTCGTAATATCATATAACTTTGTTCCCAATTGTTTCGCAATAAATTGACATTCTTCACTCGTACGCACATCATTCCATAATATCGCTGGATATACTGGTCGGTTATCTTCACCTAAAGCAACGAGTGAGTGCATTTGACCTGAGAAACTTATGGCTTCTAATTGTTCTCCAAAGTCACTGACTTTTAGTGATAGCTCTGTTAATACCTTTTCGCATGCTAAAATCCAGTAATCAGGATGTTGTTCTGAATAACCCACTTTAGGTGTATCTAATGGATATTCACTACTACTTTCAGCCACCACATCACCTTGCTTATTCATCAAGATTCCCTTTAAACTACTTGTTCCTAAATCTATCCCTAATACATAGCTCACGTGTATTCACTCCTAATGAAAAAATCTAACTATCTAAATATCTCATTAGATAGTTAGATTTTTATTTATTTATTCAAGTCCTTACACTAAGTAATCGTTTAATTTAGATTTTACTAATTCAATATGACTAGATTTTAATTCCACATCTTCTAAACTTAATGCATGTTCTGTTAACGATTCCAGATCTTCTTTATCTTCAATAATACGTGCACCAATACCAGAATTAAATGAAGCATAACGTTCGTCAATTAATTTTTCGAAGAATTGATCATTCATTAATTTTTCAACAGATTTTAATGCACGTGCGTAAGTATCCATACCAGCAATGTGAGCTAAAATTAAATCATCCATTTCAAATGAAGAACGACGCACCTTAGAGTCAAAGTTAATACCACCAGGTGCTAATCCACCGTTACGAACGATTTCTAACATAGCTAATGTAGCTGCATATACATCAGTAGGGAATTCATCTGTATCCCAACCTAATAATAAATCACCTTGGTTGGCGTCAATTGAACCTAATGCATCATAACTTCTAGCAACATTTAATTCATGTTCAAATGTATGACCTGCTAAAGTCGCATGGTTGGCTTCTAAGTTTAATTTGAAGTCGCCTTCTAAATCATAATGTTTTAAGAATGCAATTGTTGTAGCCGCATCAAAATCATATTGATGTTTTGAAGGTTCTTTTGGTTTAGGCTCTAATAAGAATTGTGGTTTGTGACCAATTTTTTCAGCATATTTAACTGCCATTTTGAAGAAACGAGCGATGTTGTCTTGTTCAAACTTCATATCTGTATTTAGCAGTGTTTCGTAACCTTCACGACCACCCCAAAATACGTAGTTTTCTCCACCTAATTTCTTAGAAATATCTAATCCTTTTTTAACTTGCGCTGCAGCAAATGCATAAACATCAGCATTATTTGTAGAAGCAGCACCGTTGTTATAACGAGGATGAGAGAACATATTTGCTGTGTTCCATAATAATTTAATACCAGTTTGGTCCATTCTTTCTTTAATTAAATCTGTGATGACATCTAGATTATCGTAGAATTCTTGTAATGAGTTACCTTCAGGTGCAACGTCAACATCATGGAAACAGAAGTACTCAATGCCCATTTTTTCCATGAATTCAAAGAAAGCTTCCACACGGTTCTTCGCAGTTTGCATCGGATCTTCATCAAACCAGTTACGTTTATTTACTGCGCTACCAAATGGATCTGAACCATCTTGCGTCATTGTATGCCAATAAGCAGCAGCAAATCTTAAGTGCTCTTTCATTGGTTTTCCTAACACTACTTCTTCAGCATTATAATGTCTAAATGCAAACGGATTTTCAGTTGTAGTACCTTCGTATTTAATTTTGTCAATGTTTTCAAAATAAGCCATAATCAATTCCTCCATAAATTTAATAATATATTCATTGTGTATTTAAATATTTAAGTCTATATTAATCGTACGAGGTGAAATGGAATGAAGAATGAATACGAATTAATCGACCACTATAAAGTAAATGACATCAAAGCATTCCTAATTGAAATCAGTTATCGACGCCCTCACTTACATACAGATTTAGAAATTCTCTACTGTATGAAAGGTGAGCTAACCGTCAAACTAGAAAACAAAACATGTATCGTAAAACAAGGAGAATTCTTCCTGCTTAATACTTGCCAGTTACATGAATTTATATCTAAAGACTCTGCGCAATTACTGATCATTCAATTTAATACAAAATCAATCGAACACTTATATCCAGAAATTAATGAAATACTGTTTGAGAATGAATCAATTGCAGATCATTCATCGTTACTTACATATTATCTGAAACTATGTCATGCCTACTTTAAAGAAGAAGAAAACTTCCATCTCGCATGTCATGGATACGCAATATTAGCTCTGAATGAATTACTCAAAGTAGTACCGACTACTCATATTACGAGTGTTGAAAGGGATAATCTCTTATCAAGGAATGAGAGAATCGCTAGAGTGAGTAAATATATTAATCAAAACTATACAGAAAAAATACTACTTAGTGATCTAGCTGAACAAGAGCATATCACAACATCATATCTTTCAAATTTCATCAAAGTACACTTTGGATATACATTCCAGGAGCTTGTTAATTTTACGAGATGTGAACAAGCAAAATATATGCTAATCAATACTAGAAATAACTTATTAACGATTAGTCAAAGCTGTGGTTTCTCAGATGTAAGATATTTAAATAAGTCATTTAAAAATATGTTTGGTATGTCACCTCAAGAGTATCGTACAAATCATATAGACTCAGAAATAATAGAACATCTAAATGAAATGCAGTCTGTTGATATTCAAACAATTCTTCCTAAAAAACAAAGTATTGAAATAATCGAAAGGATTTTCGATCCAATTGGTAAGCGCTTACTTCATGGTTAAAATATACGCCTAAAGTAAAACGATTTCATACACAATCTTTATATGGAAAAGGGATTATTTTTAGATACAAATAACATTAAAAACTTTGTCATATTTATCATCAACCAAGCATGCTGAATCGTGATACAATGACACAATCCTATACAGAAATGAAAATAAGCGAGGCATAACGTATGACAAGATATACATATGAAATAGAAAAGCAATTCCATTTCTCTAGTAGTCACGTATTAGAAGGCTTACCAGAAACACATCCTTGTGGTAGATTGCATGGACATAACTATATTGCCGTATTTGTTCTGGGGTCAGATGTATTAAACGACGTTGGATTTGTGGTAGATTACCGCGAACTTGATCGGATTAAACATTATATCGATAACAACTTAGACCATCGTCACCTCAATGACATTTTCTCATTCAATCCTACTGCTGAAAATATCGCAAAATACTTGTATGACAAAACGAAGCATGACATCGGGATTAAAGAAATCATCGAAGTGAGAATTTCTGAAACACCGAAAACATGGGCATCCTATAGACCGTAAAATTTAAAAAGACAATAAAAAAGAACAAAACGAATCATCTTAAAAGATTTTTCGTTTTGTTCTTTTATTCTGTATGAAACACACGATAGTCCTTGCTATTTTAAGCTTATAAACAATCCCAATTATAAAAGTAATCATCAAATTGCATTCGTTTTAAATCATCATGCTTCACAAAGACATTGGCTGTCCCGCCATCGCCCCAGTCAATATTAATACCATCTGTATACTCACTATCAATCTGCAATAGAAGCTGATCGTACACACGTAGCTCTTCCTCTGTCTCTCTTAAATCGTCTTGAGCAAAGTATGGGTATCCTCCTAATTGATGCGCAGGTTGTTCTGGCAGTAATGTTGAGAATACTTTCTCCATTAAATCATCATAACCATCAAACAGCGATTCCACTTCAAACTCTGGATTCACTTCATTCCAAATCGGTAAAATCAAATCATTAAATCGATAATCTACTGCAGTTAAATATTGTTCTTCCATTGCGTATGTAACGTGATAAGTACCAGTCAATGGCACATTCTCCGCTTCATACTCAAACTGATCCATGTATGCTTTAATCTCAGAAAGCGTTAAACTCGTCGTCACATCTTCAATAAAAGTGAGTGCTGTATTGCGATTATCATTAAACGATTCTAACCCTAGACCATACTCATCCGTATGGCAACTCATCCAGAACTGTAGTAATCCTTTATCTGCCTGAAACAGTGTTTGTTCTTTAGGTAATTCACTTAAATTAATTTGTGCAATTAATACCATCTTTTTATTTTTCGCATCAACTGGAATATCCTCTAAAGACTTTAGGAAAGGAACACCACCAATCTTACTTGCCTCTAACGTTTCATCTTTCATTGGCTCAAGTTGCATACGAATATATGCGCACTTCGATAGATCACGTGTTTCTATCGCTTCTATAAATCTTTTATATGCTGCTTGCTCATCTTGAGGTAAATCACTAACGTCTTGTATATTTAACATGAAACGTATCCCCTTTGCTTATTTTTCTTTCATTCTTATTATAAAAGACGTTAAGCGCTATGACGAATGATATCCATTATGATGTAGAAGTCATTTAAATTAAGGCAGTAAGCTCATTTCACTTACCAGAACTTTATCTTCGTATACTTTTATCACGTTCTGACCAAAGTAATGAACAAATCTCAGCAATCTTCTTTCCTTTGCGTCGTCATATTTTAAGGTGCAGTTGATCATTTTCAAACTCACCTCTAATTTCTTATCGATATTTGAAGCTTCCTTAACGTGTGTCTCAAAATAACCATCTACTTTGCTATGAAAGTTCATCATGATATCAACACGCGTCGTTTCATACTTGGCATATCGTTCTTCAATGTAATGTTTAAATGCCGCATCTTCATTTACCATCTGATATTCATCTATATCGACAGGTACAGAAATCGGGACAATCGTATCTTCATCACAAATAACAAGATTCCATTGATATACATTATCCTTAATTAACCTTGTTCTTGCCCTATCCATGGAAATAACGACTTCTGTATCAAATGCCTGTTCAATTCGATGCTTCAAAGGCAAAGTAACCGCATAAATGGCCTCATCTTTAATTTCAAAACAATCACGCTTATCGATATCTTTAACTTCAAAGAACATCCCTGAAAACGCTTCTAAAATCTCATTAGTATCTTCAACCAATTTTTTCGTCTGCTTATTAATCACATACACAGTTAAAATATGTTCGATTGTTTCAAATGGTTGATTGGACTTTTTTAAAAATTCCTTTCCCAAATGAACTACTGAATCAATGATGTAATCACCATGAATGTAAGAAAAGAAAAAATTATTATTTAATATATATTTTGTTTTGGTTAAACGCTCAAACGTTACCATTTTATAAATATTAAAACCACGATTAATCCATTCATTCGTAACAAACGCCATGATATCTGATTTCGTTCTGGTAGTTAATATAAAATAATCCCTTTTATGAGTTATCATCATAAACAATCCCAATTATAAATATATTCATCAAATTTCATCTGTGCTAAATCCTCATGTCGCACAAAAATATTGCAAACGCCACAGTCGCCCCACATAATGGACGCAGTATCACTATTCTCAATATTATCTGTATCGATTTGAATGAGTAACGTATCAAAATCACTTAAATCCTCATAACCGTACCTCGGATCTTCTTGTGTAAAGAAAGGATAACCCCCGATTTGATGGAAGACATCATCTGATGAAAATGTCCTATGCATTACTTCCATTAATGCAATATGCTCACTTAAATTCTGTTTGTAATCAAAATCAGGATTCGCCTTTTTCCAAATGTCATCCACTATCGGCTGAAATTCATGGACTGACTGTGCAATCGATTGTTCACTTAATTCAAAGTCAAAGCCAATAACACCCGAATAGGGCAATACATCTATTTCCATGTCCAATTGTTCAATATGTGTTTGAATCTCATCTAGCGAAATATTAGTCTCAGGATTTTCAATATAAATCAATCGGTTGTTCTCCTGCTTTGATACCATACAAAAATCACAACCATATAAATCCTCATCGACACTAATCCAGAATTGTAACAAACCACGTTTCGCAGGAATAATCTTTTGTTCATCCGGCAAATCACTTAAGTTAATCTGAAAGAGTAACGCCATAGGTGCGTCATTCTCATCAAACGGAATATCGTCAAACGATTTAATAAATGGTGTACCGCCAACCTTACTACTTAATAATGATTCATTCGTTAGTTCATGCGCTGTCATTTTAATATAGGCTCGCGTTGGTAATTCAGTCCCATTAAATTGATCTACAAACTTTTGATACGCCAATTGTTCTTTTTCAGTTAAATGATGTGTGTCTTGTATAATCAACATATCATCCCTCCTATTAACAATGCCACTCATACATCACTTTACTAAAATCAAGCTGTGCGAGGTCGTCTTTCGTGATATAAAAATGTGCATTACCGCAGTCGCCCCATAAAATAAGATCTTTCATGCGTGCTTCGTTTAATTCTGAATCAATTTGAAGTAGTAAAATGTCATACTTCGAATAATCCATTTGTGATGGATTAAATGCTTCAGGGAGAAGTGGATTACGTATATCTTGCTGGATATGTGTTGGATGACCGCCAATAAAATGCCCTTCCATATTTGCAGTGAGCCAAAATTCATCGTGCGCTTCCTTACTGAGTTGTTCTAAATCAACACCCATTTGTTGAATCACTTTATCGAAATCTCTATCGCCAAAAGACATAACATTCTCACCAATTTCAAAAGTAATGCTCAGTTCGTTGAATACTGGGTTTAAATATTCATCTTCAGGAAACCTATACTTCTTCTCAACATCTTCACGCGTTACCGTCTTATCTACCGTTTCATAATAAATCACGCGATGTTTATCGTTTCGTATATGGTTTTCATTATCAATCCCATAAATATCATCCATTAACACCCAAAACTGCAGCATACCTTTTGATGGCAAACCTATATTATTAGGTGGTAATTCATCCAAATGATATTGCGCTACAAAATGAAGCTGTTTACCTGAGGCTGTCACAGGGCATGTTGCATCATGTGGCAAATACGGTAACCCACCAAACTTACTCTCCCAAACATGCTTTGGAATTTCTTCATGTGTTTTAATATGCACACATTCCTTCTTCGTTAACGCACGGTATTGTTCTATAAGTTCATCTATTTGAAGTTGGTTTGACATTCAATCACCTCGAATAATCATTGAATAAAGTATAACTTGTTGTAAGCTAGTCAATCTGCAATCGCATAGCCAATCGACCTTGTTTATACCTTAAAATACAATATCTAATAACATGACCATTCATAAAGTACTTTACTAAAATCACATCGCGCAAGATCATCTCTTGTTACAAAGAAATGCGCCTTCCCACAGTCTCCCCAGGTAATCAAATCACCTGTTGCGTCGTTCCTTTCTGAATCAATTTGAAGTAGCAAAATATCATAATTAGAATAGTCTAAATGATGCTTGTTAAACTCAATATAACGTGAATCACGAATATCATACTGAGGAAATACAGGATTCCCTCCAATCAAGTGACCTTCTTGATTCACTGCTTCATACAACTTATCATCATCCGCTTCACTTAAATTTTCAAATCCATCTATTTGACTTGTCACCTTATGAAAATCTCTATCTTCATATGACATCATATTCTCACCAAGGTGAAATGTAATCGCATATTCACCTCTAACTGGATTTGCGAACGCATCTTCAGGAAAACGATATTTTTCAATGACTTCTTCACGCGTTACCGTCATATCAATTTCCGGATAATAAATCACACGATGCGTATCATTTAATATATAATTATCTTCATTTAAACCAGTCATTTCATCCATCAATACCCAGAATTGCAAAATACCCGTCGAAGGCAAACCTATATTATTAGGTGGTAATTCATCCAGTCGATATTGCGCCAAAAAATGAAGCTGTTCACCTGAGACTGTCACAGGACACGTTGCATCATGTGGCAAGTACGGTAAACCACCGAACTTACTGTTCCATACATTTTCAGGAGTGCTTTCATGCGTATGAATATGAATACATTCTTGTCGTGTTAATGCGCGATACTGTTTCAGAATTTCATCAAATTTTTCATGTTCAGCCATCAAATCACCTCGAAATTTAGTTGAATGAATAAAAATATTGTACGCTATACATACAATTATATTTGTAAAAAAATTTTATTAGAAATTAAACGAGCCCAAAACACAAATGTGCTTTGGGCTTGTACCAATACCATATATAATATTATCTTAATAATTAAACCAACCACTTCACACCGAGTAATACACTGACTAATATTATTGTCGTTGTTGCTTGTTTTGCAAGTAATATTAAGGCATTTTTAATGCCTAAAGTCTGCCCGATTTTTATCATTGTTACGAAACAAGGCGTTAACGTACTGCATATCAGCAACGCAATCAGTATTGTAATATCCCCCTGTAAAGATTCATGGGGTATACTATTTAACAGTAATATGCCGTCTTTGCGAATCATACTTGCAACAACGGCTGGTGCATAATCACTACCAAGACCCATTAATCCGAGCAAAGGTGACACCCAATGATTGAGATGATTGATAAGACCTGTCACTTCCATCCAACTTGCGATGATACAAATAAGAAAGAAAATCGGCAAGGCTTGCGTAAAGAACATTTTTAAACTCGGTAAACTTCTGACTATCACACCGCGTAATGACGGCATTTTTAAATAGACTTTTCTTGGAGTTAAACGTGGTACTTTGTTGTTATTTTTAAATAACTTCGCATGAAAGATTGTGCCTACGATCAAAATAAAAACATAAGGCACAATTAAATGCATATGATGATTCTTAGATAATACTGATAAAGTTGCGCCGATTTGATAAGAACATGCCGAACCGAATGCGATTATTGAGACACATTGCTGTTTTGTACATGAAAAGCATGACTTCGTTTCATTTAATGCTACGACATTACAACCAAATCCCGTGATGACTGGTAATAGGTCTGAACCTGTTAAACCGATATGACGCATGAGTGGGTCCAGCGTATCTGTAATCCAGTCTTTAATGCCGATTTCATTATAGATTTCTGTCGCTATCGTCAACAGAATAACCACTGGAAACGCCCAGATAATAGAGAATATGCCAATCGATAATAATCCATAATGACCAAATAACAATTGCTGAACGACAGATGATAACTGCATATTTATTCGTGATAATACATAAGCATCGTACCAGCCCTCCATTACGCTGGACAGCTGATAAGCGAGCCAAACTGGTACAACAAACATCACCATTACAGCGAGCATTGCAATCATCACTCGTATGAAGTATGGTATTTGTTGCGGCTTTGAATCACTTTTCGGAAACTGTATCAGCTGCATTTCTTTATATGTCATGACTTGATTGGATAACGTTGGTGTTTCATGCCGTAAATCTACTAATTCGATAGGTAATCGTTCATCATATACCGTCTGACGAAGTTGCTGTTCTGTCATTTTATCCTTAAACGTTATAAAGATTCTAAACAGCTTATGTTTCAGTTGATAACGCTCAATAATCTTGTAAAGTGTCTGCATTTCCTCATATAGATGAGGCCCCCGTGCAACAAGCCAGATTTCTTCAGCCTGAGCAATATGCTTTGGCAGTATATCATGTACAGTGATATCATCACCAATTCTAAAGCCCGGTGTATCCACAATGACATAATGATTTGTCGCATAGTGTTTATATGATTTCGTAGAACCTCTCACATTAACTGATACATCATTTAACCCTTGTAGCCGTTGTACTAAGGAGGTCTTTCCGCTTGATTCTAAACCTAACAATATGACGGGTTTCATCAGCACTGACACTCCGCATTACAACATGATAAATCCGTTAAATACATATTTTGTCGGATATAATCCTGCTTGACTGATTCATCTATCTCAAAACTTTCACGTGTTAATATGTCTTCAAGCACTACCAAGAATCGTTGTCTAAACTTATAAATAAAACAGAATATCACATCAGATTGTCTAACACCCGGACCACATAAATAAATATTGTTATGTTTTGTCGATTGATCTACAGCTGTGAGTTGAGCTAAACCATCCTTCATTTCAAATAAATGTTGGAACACAGGCGGTACAGTATGAAAACCCGTACACACAATCGGTTCATTCTTAGACATAATGGTTTCGCCATGATCCAGGACAACCTTGAATCGTTCATTTTCCATATCAATAGATTCAACACGTCTATTATTCATTACTCGAATTAAATTACTATTTAGCGTAAGTAAACGTTCCTTCGTATAAGGACTAATCGTCTGACTCGGATCATGATGATGAAGCAATAACTTTTCATCAGGATGAATCAGTAATACACGCTCCCCTTGACGATTTAAATTAATTAAAGCATCCATCGCGCTCTCGCCATTACCAATAATAATACGTTCACCTTCAATATCCTGCCAAGTTGTGACATCACTATAGTGTATTCCATAATCAAATAAACGCTTCGGCGCATTAAACTCCCCACATGCTAATATCACAGCATCCGCTTCAATATCCCCTATCGTCGTCTTTAAAGTAATGCCTTTGTCTGCAGGGATAATCTCTTGAACTTCGCAACCCACAGTGACATTTAACTCAAACTGCTCCTCAATTTGCGCTAAATATTCTCCGTATAGTGCACCACTTAAATGTTCCTGATTTAAAGTATACGCAGGTGAACTATCCGGCATAATTGCATTTAAATCAAGTAAACCAAAGCCATGGCCATTGAAACTCGGCGTAATGAGTTTCGTCTCTTTCGGCCAATTAAAGAAAGTAGCACCGACTTCATCTTTCTCATATATCATGTAATCCTGATAACCTAATTGCTCTAATGCATAGCCCAGTCCAATACCAGTAGGACCTCCACCAATAATTGCAATCATACACTCATCTCCATAAATCGCAATAATTACTATTTAGAAAGTATAAGCTAAACGCCGTATGATTTCAATGTAAAAAGCACTTAAGCATGATAGCTTAAGTGCTTCAATAAAAGGATCTAAAGGTTAGTTTATCTGCTTCATGGCCAAGATTCTTGATAAAATAGAACATAAGGTGACGAATCAAGCCATTTCTATGTTTATTATTCTGTGTGTTCAGATTTTTAATGCTAATGTCCCAAGTTTAAAATCGTTAATTAATATCAATATATTCTTGCGATAATTATATAATAATTAGCAGGACAGGAATATATCGAATTTAATTACGACATGTATATTTCTTACCATTTTTTTAAATCTTAATTACAATATGCCTCTACTATACTTTCAATTCGCTCTAAATTAGCTAAACGCGATTTATAATTGTCTATCTCCGGAACATAACCTAATGTAGCACCAAACAAAGCACCAGTTAACGCACCAATCGTATCCATATCACCACCAAGATTGATTGCTGCAAATACGCCTTCATGATATGTTTTATGATTTAAATAACAATATAACACCGCTTCTAAAGTATCTACAACATACCCTGTTGATTTTATTTCATCGATATGCAGATTGACTAATCCATTAAAAATTCTATGATAAACAGAATAATCCCTACCCAGATCTTCTAATTGGGTGCGAACATTATTTAATAACTCTGATTTATCTACGTTAGACATCAAAGCTTCTAACACTAAAATATAAATCATACACCCCATTATAGATCGCTCATGCCCATGCGTGAGCTTACTATAATCTGAAACCATTTTATACTTTTCTTCAATTGGTAAATCTAAAGTCATCTTAACAATTGGAGCAATTCGCATTAAGGAACCATTACCATTGTCATTTTCACCTGATAAACCACATGCTGTGGCACTACGTTTCAAATACTCAAAGTTTTGACATGCTTCATGCGTTGTAATACCGATATCAAATGTTTCTCCGTAAGGCGTCATATAATTTCTAAAATCAAAATCTGCAAATTTCTGCATTAAATCATCAAGTGTACTGTTTTCATTCATATGCTCCATCGTACATAACAATAACGACGAATCATCCGACCATGTACCTGGTGGTAAATTATATGTACCATAACCGATCATACCACTCACTTCAAACGTACCCCGTGGCTTAAACTCTACTGGTACACCTAAAGCATCACCAACAATGAAACCGTAAATCATACCTTTTAACTGATTATTTATATTGATCAGCTCCATTAATTTTCATATTTTAATATTGCAAACTTCAAAATGGTATTATTGAAAAATAGGTACAATAAAGGTAATGTTTGTTCTGGATTAAACATATAACTCTATCCAAAAATATTCATTGTAGTAATGATAATAGGTACTGCAAAAATATCAATTAAAAATGCCCCTACGACTGGTACAATTAAAAACGCTTTTCTTGAAGGACCAAACTGTTTAGTAACAGAATCCATATTTGCCATAGCATTAGGAGTGGCTCCTAATCCATGCCCTAAAAACCCTGCTATCATAATTGCGCTATCGAATGATTTACCTAATAATTTAAATAATACAAATCGACCGAACAATACAATAAATAGTACTTGAGCGATAAGTGTGACAAAAATTGGTACAACGTTTCCTGAGATTTCAGCAAAATTAATACTCATTAACGCCATTGATAAGAAGACAGCAAGTGTTATATCGCCAATCATACCATTAATTTTGAGGTTAATAATTTCAGGTTTAATACCTTCAATAACATTTCTTACAATAACCGCTAAAAACATAGCTCCTACATAACCAGGTAATGCAAATCCTGTTACGTTAGTAAACCACTCTCCGAGTAATGAACCAATCGCCATACAAAATGCAATAACAGCTGAAGTCATGATAAATTGGCTTGAATCAATACTTTCGTGTCTTTCATAATGGGTATTCAATTCTGTGCTTTCTTCAGTTGGCTTTAAATTAAACTTTCTAATCATACTTTGTACAACTGGACCACCGACTAACCCACCAGATATTAAACCTAAAGTAGCAGAAGCTAAACCAATTGATAATGCGCCGGTAGCTCCCATTTCTTCAATTGTTGAACCATAAGCCGTAACTGCACCATGTCCTCCTTCCATAGATGCTGCACCCACAACTACTCCCATTAAAGGGTGCATTCCGAACATCGATGCAATGCTCACACCAATAACGTTCTGCATTAATGCTAGGAAACCACATGCTAACCAATAGATTACTAATAATCTTCCACCTAATTTAATTAATGAAAAACTAGCGCCTAATCCAATCGTCGTAAAGAAGGCAAGCATAAATAAAGTCTGAAAGTCAGTATTTAATTTAAACGTTAGTATATTCATACTCGATAATATCCATGCTA
Organism: Macrococcoides caseolyticum; assembly: GCF_021366795.1. Taxonomy (GTDB): domain Bacteria; phylum Bacillota; class Bacilli; order Staphylococcales; family Staphylococcaceae; genus Macrococcoides; species Macrococcoides caseolyticus_A. The sequence continues at coordinate 373,401 of NZ_JAHCPS010000001.1, forward strand.
TTACAGCAAACAGTAATCCCCCAATTACTGGTGCTGGTATCGCAAAACGATATAAAAATTTTAATTTTTTTATTAAAAACTCTCCAACCAAATATACAATAAAAGCAAGCAAAACTGTTGTAATATCATTTAATGTTATAGTCATATTTATTCCCCTTTGTTTTAATTAAAAAATAGTACGATGCATTATTTGAGCAATTAACTTAGCAGTTCGTTGATCAATATCATACTTAGGATTCATCTCAGCAATACTAAAATTATTTACTTTTTCACTTTTCATAACAGTTTGTAACACAGTATTAACCTGGAAAGGAGTTAATCCAAAAACAGCTGGAGCACTGACACCTGGAGCATATGCACTGTCAATAACATCCATACATAAAGTTAGTAAAATATGATCATATTGCTCAATGAATGAATCAATTTTTTCTATCACACTGTTCATATTACCTTGAAGATCATCAGCTAGAATATAATCAATATTTTTTTGTTCAGCATATTCAAATAATGCTTTAGTATTACCCGCTCTCTGAACCCCTAATACTAAATAACCGTTATTATGTCCATCTTCAAGAATGTATGAAAAACTTGTTCCTGATGTAGGATATTCTTCATATCTCGTATCAAAATGAGCATCAATATTAATAACACCAATGCTATCATGTGTATATAATTTTCTCATACCAAGATACTGGGCATACGCAATATCATGTCCCCCACCAATAAGAAAAGTCATCTTATGTTTATGAAGAATATCCGCAACTTTATCACCAAATTGTTTCTGAACATCTAGTAAAGATTCATCCTCACAATAATAATTACCATAGTCAATAAACTGTCGATCACTTAAATTAGGCAAGTTAGCAAATGCTCTACGGATTGTTTCTGGACCTTGTTTAGCTCCAATACGTCCTTTATTCAGTCGAACACCTTCGTCAATTGCGTAACCTAATATCGCATAATCTGAAGCTATATAAGGATTGTTATGTATACTTTGAAATATCCTGAAATGACTATTATCTGATTCATGATCTAACCTTCCTCGCCATATACTCATATCCGTTTGATGGAACATACAACTTCCCCCTTTTAAATTTTAATACCTTGTATTTAATTCTAATATAAGTCTCTTAAAATAATAAGATTTTATTTAAATTTTCTGATAATAAATATATATTTTGAATACTATACTATAGAAAACATCATATTTAAAAATATTAATTGAAGATTTTAAGTATTTCATTAAAAAATTATTTTATAGCTATTCACTTCACCAATCATACTCATTAATAGATGAAATAAATATTAATATATATAATAATTAAAAATACGAAATTTGAATACTATTGTAATTATATAAAGAACTTGGGAGGGGACAGTATGTCATTAAAAGAAGATTATATATTCTCTTTAACCTAAGAAAATCCAGTACCTTTTGATACTGGATTTTTACATTTCACTACTTCTTCAACTTCTCATACACTTCTCTTAACGTAGTCACTTCCCCTACATTTCCCGGAAAAACGACATATGGAATGCCTACATATTTGGCTTCTTGTCCTGTTAACCAAACTGGAATACCTTTATCAATTTGGCCTAACACAAGTGCTTTCTTAATTCCTAATCCAATGGTTGCTACATCGCTTGAAGTAATACCACCTTTAGCAATAATAAACCTTGGCTGAATTGAAAGATTTGAAACTATATCTACTAAACTCTCTGAAATGAGTTTAGACAGTCGTAAATTCTCAAACTTATCATCAGTTCGAATAACGTCACGTGTCGTATATATTACCACATCTTTCCGACTCACTATAAGTGATTCAATCTGCTCTTTTAAACTTGAAATATACGCTTTTAATGTTGTTTCATTTGTAACTTCTTTAACATCAAATTCTATTTTCTCAATACCGCTTTCAAGTAAAGCTTCTAACTGTGCAGTCGTCTTCTTCACATGAGATCCAACTACAATTAACCCACCATTATCATTGAATTCATATGCTGAAGGATCAATGATTGTCCCCGGTGTCGCACAGATTGATTTCACAAAATCTGCTGCAGTTCTGAATAAGAATTTTTTATTTGTTTGTTCCAGGTATTCAAGTAGTACTGCTGTAAAGTTGTTCATATCCGCTTCACATAAGGCATCAACAATTACAGATTTAAAGTTAACAACTTCATCCAGCTTATCAAACATCGCTTGTTTATCACCGCTTCGGATTAAGTGCAGATCAAACAGCAACACATCTTCTTTTTTTACTTCACCGTTACTCTTTTCTTCCACATATTCTTGCATCGTATGTGCATCGTAACCAAACGTTGTATCATTCGCAAATTCCGTTTCTGCTGCCGGTACAAACGTTTCGCCTTCTTTAATATAATGAACCCCTTCAAATGTATAACGGTTGCCATCGAAGAAGGCTGGTGCATAGAATAATCCATCAAAGTGTGTTACAGATGCTTCGTTTAACGTTTTCGGTTCTAAATAAGAATGTCCTCTTAAAGTAGAATCTCCACGACTAATAATTAAATAATCTTTATTTAGTGCTTTCGATACCTTATCGATTGTTTGAATCAATTGCTTATGAATCTTCACTGTATCTTCTTCATTTAGTGCGCGTGAATTTGTCAGGATATAGAACATATTATTTTCACTTTCAAAGCCATCTCGAATAGATGCTTCGTCAAAGCTCGTAATCACATATAAATCTTTTACAGTTTGTGTACCTGTCGGATCATCATCAAGGACAATGACTTTCTGATTTAAATTCTTTAAATCTCTTTTGAATTCAAATTCTGATTTTTTATTAAAGAATGTCTGAATCATCTTTATCCCTCCAAGCCATTAATTCGTTCTATATATTTGATGATACCAGAATGGTCATTCATGCCATTACCGATTGATACTTCTGATTTATACATTTCTTTCACCATACTAACTACAGGTAATGTAATGTTATTATTATCGCAAGTCGATACTACATTCTTTAAGTCTTTAACGTTGATATTCAATGTTCCACCCGGTTGATAATCTTCAGCAATCATTTTAGGGAATTTCGCTTCCATAACAGCTGAACCCGCTAAACCATATCGAATCGCTTCAAACATCGCATCTAAGTCGATATCAAACTTCTTACCTAAGACGACTGCTTCACTGAGCGCCACAATATTTGTATTTACGATAATTTGATTTGCTAATTTTACTAAACTACCGGAACCAATATCACCAACGCGAATCACTGATTTACTCATCGGTGCGATTGTTTCTTTAATATAGTCAAAGTCTTCCTCGTGACATCCTACCATCACCGCAAGTTCACCCGTAATTGCTAACGGCTCCCCACCACTGACGGGTGCATCCGCAAACTTAGCACCTACTGAACTTAATTGTTCTCCTATATATTTTGAATCATCTGGTGTTAGTGAACTCATGTCAATTACAAAGTGGTTGTTATTTAAATGGGCTAATAGTGATGTTTCTCCATCTGTTAATACTGATTTGACTATCGCTCCGTTAGGTAACATTGTAATAATCACTTCTGTATTTTCTGCTATTTCTTTCGGTGTAGCCGCTTTTGCACCAAGACTGACAAGTTCATTCACTGCCTCAACATTTAAATCACTTACAAATAGTTGATGTCCTGCACTCACCATATGTTTTGCCATCGGACGCCCCATGATACCTAAACCAATAAATCCAATATTCATCAATAACATCTCCTGAATAATTAATTTTTCACGCTTATACAAATAAATCAAGTAACATAATAAAGCAAATTCCACCAACAGATACGATTGTTGATAACACTGTATAAATACCTAAACCTTCTTTCAGATTTAAACCTAAAGATTCTTTGATGATCCAGAATCCTGCATCATTCACATGACTTGCAGTAGCACTTCCTGCACCTGTAGCTAATGCGACAAGCTCCAGGTTGACGCCAGTTGCACCATGCAATGATGGTAAGACTAAACCTGCTGTCGTTAACATTGCAACGGTACCTGAACCTAATGAAATACGAAGTAACGCTGCTACCATCCAGGCTAAGAATACTGGAGACATTGTTGAGCCTTCGAATAATTTAGCAATATAATCGCCAACATGACCATCAATGATAACTTGTTTTAAAGCACCGCCACCACCGATAACGAGCAATAACATCCCCATTGAGTTGACTGCATTTGTAATTGTTGCACCAAGTTGTTTCGTATGAATTCCTTGTTTATATCCCATTGTATATAAAGCAAGCAACACTGAAAGTAGCATCGCCATACCCGAATTAGTAAATAGACGAATTAAGTTAATCAATAGATTATTATCAAAACCTATTTGCTTTTGTGTAATATCTACAGCGGCTCCAATCATCATTAACATCACTGGGAATAATGCTGTAAAGATACTTAAACCAAAGCTAGGTAGTCGTTCAAACTTAGGTTCCTCTTGTGAAGCGAATGAAGATAATTTAATCTGTTCCATCGTAAATGCTGACGGAATGTATTTCATCGCTAATTTCGGGAAGATAAAAGCTGCAATTAATACAGTTGGGAATGCAACGATAATACCATAGATTAATACTAAGCCAACATTAGCACCATATTCAGCAGACACTGCAATCGGACCCGGATGTGGTGGTAAAAATGCATGTGTCGCACAAACTGCAGTCGCCATTGGAATAGCTAATTTTACCAATGGCATTTTGATTTCTCTTGCAATACTAATCACAATCGGAATGATTAATACAATTGCCACTTCCATAAATAGTGCAATACCAATAATAAACGAAGCAATTAAAATCGCAATTTGGATACGTTTCTCTCCGAACTTCTCAATTAAAGTGTGTGCAATTTGATGTGCTCCACCAGCGTCAGCAATTAACTTACCTAAAATTGCCCCTAGACCAAAAATCAAAGCAATATGACCAAGTGTACCACCCATACCAGCTTCAATCGTAGGAATAATTTTGTCTAATGGTATACCTAATAATACAGCTACCACCACCGAAGTAATGATTAATGAAATAAAAGTATTTAACTTCAATCCCATAATTAAAATTAATAATAATACTATCCCTAAACCAATAATAAATAACGGCATAGAAATACCCCCTTTTATAAATGTAAACGCTTTATGTAATCGTTTGCATTTATTGTATACCAAATATGCATTTTTGTATACAATAAAATTAAAGTAAGTATTATATAATGTTTGTAAGAGGTGAAACGATGATCAATAAAACAGATAACTCTCTTTATAACCAAATAAGAGATGATATATTAAACGGTGAATTAAGCCAAAATGAAAAAATGACCGAAGCAAAACTAGCAGCTAAATATAATGTGAGTAGAACGCCTATTCGAGAGGTATTAAGACAACTTGAATATGAATATTTGATTAAAGAAAACTACATTCATGTTCCCGGAAAAGAAGAAATAAGAGATTTATTTGAAATGAGAATATTAATCGAAGTACATAGTATTAAGAAGGCAATCCTGCTATTCCAGCAAAGTGATATTGATGAATTGAAAGCATTAATACACATAGCGAGAAACGGTGATTTCGAGTCGACAATGGCAGCCAATCAGCAATTTCATGAGAAGATTGTTAGTGCTACCAAAAATCCATACTTAAAGTCTACATACGATCAGTTACATGCTGTTATATATTTATTTAGAAAAACAGTCGTAGAAAAAGAACGTCATTCATTGTTAGATGAACATGACGAAATCGTCGATGCCATTGAAAAAAGAGATGAGCAGCGCGCGGAAATGCTAATTAAAGAACATCTGGAGAAAGATTTGGAGTTTGGGTTGTATTATTTGGGGTGAGTGAGTTTACAGCTATAGTTAGGAGGCCGGCTATTGTTTTATAAGACTATTCTTATATTTATTATTATAATCATTGCATGTGCTAATCTAAATGATATAATTTCCAAGATAAATAAAATTATTTATAGCACTAGTAAAATTATTTATTGTTTTTCTTTATTAATAAATTTTATTTTGTGTATTCCAATGACTATATTATTCTTGTTATTAGATTTAAATATACATTCAGATAAGTTATCATCAATAAAAAATAAGATGAATATAAGCAACTTTAAAAATCATTTTTACCGAATTAAGAAATATATAATTTCTATATTAAATTTTAAAAATGATTATGTACAATTAACAATTCTTGTATGTACATTATTATATTTCTTACCTACTTCCTTTGCTATCATCAATTTATTAGGAACCATGATACTTATTTTTTCATTAATCCAAATTGCATTTTCATTAATTAATAGGTTTGAAACTAAAGATATATCAGTAGATACTTTCATGCAATACTCTTTGAAATATTTCCTATTGAATTATCTAACTTTAATCCTAACATATATTGGTTTAGCATATTTTATTAGTAGCATAAATAAATCTCAAAATAATATATATTCATGCATTTTTGTTTTAAGTATCATATTGTTTACCTATGCATACATTTCAAAATCACTACCAATCCATAGAAAAAATTGGATTAATATTATACAATTTTTTTTAAACACATTTGCTCATCTATGTATATTATATTTTTTTATTGGTTTGTTTTCTATCTATTTTGAATCGAATGATATTAAAAGTATACGTGATTATGACAATCAAAAACTAAATGTGCCTTTGGCAAAAGATGATTATTTTAAATATTTTCTTCTTATTATTTATAAAGGATTAATTTTCTTAAAAAATGCCCCAGAAATATGTATTCAAAATAACAAAACTTGTAATAACATAGTAGCATTTGATGAAATTGCTTTATATTTGTGTTCATTGACTTTTACAACTATACTTATTTCTTTAATGATTAATAATATCAACTTTAATAAGCAAAAATATAAAGCTAATTAATAATATACATTTCCAAGAGATTTTATTATATATAATCTCTTGATTATTTTTACTACTAAATATTATTTCACTCTTCTTTTAAGACAATAATTCCAACCATTTTATAGATATTTATCTATTTGCCTATCTACTTTATTTAACTTTTGAATTTGTACATCAATGAATATTAAAATACAAAAACAATCTCCCAAGTCAAGCAACACTGACTTGGGTATTAATTTAAAATGTGAGTATCTTTTATTCACTAACTTTAGATAACTTGTTCATTCGGCCTGAAGAATTATGAGTGATTGGAAGTACATAATATCAAATACTCTATATTATTCTTTCACTTAACAATTCTCGTAATTCACTTACATCCTCAAGGTATAAATTCACGCCATTACGGCTAACAATCTTACTTGATACATGATTCCCGAAACGAATCGCATCTGATAAATCATAGTCGATAGTTAAAGCTGCTATCACCCCACCGACATGACTATCTCCTGCGCCAACCGTATCAACGACTTTAGACTTTACGCCTTCAATATAATGAATCGCACCATCATAGAAACATGCACCTTTATCACCAAGCGTAGTTATAACGATGTTATTCGTTCTTTTATGCATCTTTAAAATTGCTGTTTCTAAAACCTGTTCATTTGTTAAAGCTTTAATCTCTTCTTCGTTGCAATGAATAATTGGATTTAGACCATACACCGCTTCTAATCTCTTACTATCAATCAAAGCCCCTCGAGGTCCCGGACAAAAGATAACTGTCCCATTCACATTATTCAATGTATCAATAATCAACGGACCATCGCGTTCTTCGATTTCCAGACCACAAATATAAATATAATCAAAATCATCAATGTCTAAATGATTTAACCAATCCGGATTGAATGTATATTCTACCCCATGATGCGATATAAACGTACGCTCACCAGATTGCTCAACGAAACAGTAACAACAACCATTTGCCGCTTCAACCATTATTTCAGGCGTCATTCCCTGTTTCAATAACTCAGACTTTACAAATTCACCATAAATTCCTGTACCAACAGGTGAAATAAAAGTATGTGGTAAATCCAATCGATGCAGAACATTCGCCACATTATATGCACAACCACCGACACTCATTAACTGTTCGTTTACATGAACATCCCCTGCCGTGGTTGGTAACTTATCAATATAAATCATAATATCGCAAACTGTAGAGCCGATGATTAAAGATTTTTTCAAGATGGACACCTCACTATGATATTTTCAAGAATGACCGATATATCATTATTCATTTTTATTGTGAAACCATAAGTATTGATAACCTACAATTATCTTATTATGCCAATCATCTTTAAGTTCTGGATATTCTTCCATTTCTGAAATATCTTCTCCTAATTCTTGAATTAACGCTTTAATTATTATATCTGAATCAAATCTTTCATTTATTAAATTATAATGATCAATATCCAAATCTGTTAACCTTTCTTCATATCCAACAATCCGAGGTAAATATAATGTAATCAAATCAAAAACATAGATAGAATTTTGATTCAAAATATTGTTAATATAACTTCTAAATTCACCTTTTTCACCATACAAAAACCAATATCTAAAATATATCGACAAATATTTCAAGCTAAAAAGTTCATCATAAGGTAAATTTATTAAATCCTTTTTAATTCGCCTAACTAATATTCTCCCTAATCCCTTTAATTCACTGTTTGTAAATGCGTTTTTTTCTGGGTATTGTGCAGTTTCTTTTCTAAACCAATTAAAACTTTCAGCAGTAAATATTAAATTTTTACAATTAGAGATAAATTCTTCTGCTAATTTATATCGTATATCACTATCATCAATCTTTAAAAATAAATCTGAAGATAACATTGCAAATTCAGTAAAATCGTTTCTTTCTAATAAACTAGTATTTTTATACTTTAAATCTATTATATTCTTTTCTAAAATTTTTAATAAAATTGGCACAGTAGTGTTATCTAGTAATTCTATTGATTTTCGTAACTTTGTAGCAAAAGATAATTTATTTCTAGGTGTTATTATTTCCTTGATGTAACTACCCAATACTACATCATCATTATATCTTATTAATAAATCAAAAACTTGAGCTATAATATTATCACTTATTTCAGTATCCAATAAAGAATAACTAAAATATTTTTCGAAATAATCAGGATTACTAACTCTTTTATTAATTCTATTATTACTCAATATATTATTGTTATCATTTTTTAAATTAGGAAATAAATAATAAGTTAATTTTTTTAACTTTGTTATTTCAAAATCTTTTAAATAATTCATTTTTTGAGTTACGATAGCTTCGAATTGAGAATTTTTGTTTTCCAAATCCATTGAGTTAAAGTAATTTGAGTTATAGAAGAGAATTTTATTTGATATATATATATCATAAAGTTGTGGTACAAATACTTTCACCCCTTCAATTAAAAAGAAATCTGAATAATCCACTTCACCTTTAATGAATGATGCTACAAATTTAATATTATTAATATATCTCAATACTTGACGAGGTGAATCAATAAAATGCATCAAATATCTAGAAAAATTATATGTAAATTCATTCATTTCATTATCCGTTAAATCCAAAGATTCAACCTGGATAATTCTATTTAATTCAGTGTAACAAAATTGTAAAAGTTGTTCTTCTCTAATTTCTGGTATTTCAATTGGAAGATTAACAATCTTCTCTAAAAAGTTATTTCCATAAATTTCATCACTCATATAATTTTGATTTAAAACTGAAGACACAATATTTTTATCCATAGCTAATAAAAAATGAATATTTTCAAAATCAGATACTAACTTTATTAAACGAAATAACGATAATATTTCATTTTTTTCTAATCTATCTATATCATCTATTACTATTAAAATCTTTTTTTTACTTAGCTGAAGATATTTTTGAAGATTATTTTTTAATACTTCCAAATTTGATGCTTTAAAAAATACTTGTAGTCCCGAAATATATTTCTCAGCATTAAACATTTTTGATAAAGGTTTTATACTATTTTCAATTAATGATCCAATTTTTTCTCTTTTATTAATTATTGAAAAATCTAAATGCTCTCCTAAATCTATAAAGAAATTTCGGATTAAGATTTCTTCATCTGGGTATCGCCATGGATTAAATTTATATATGATTATACTCTCTTCACTCTCTAAATTTTTTTCAATAAAATTTAGAATAGTAGTTTTACCATAGCCCCATCTCCCATAAAGTCCAATAATTAAACAATCTTTTTCATTTCTTTCTTTTAACATGTCGGCAATTCTATTTGAAAAAACTTTTCTATTAAATAAATCTTTCTCTATTTCATCTAAAGGTTTATCTGCTGATATCGAAAATTTCATATTATATTTCCTCTTATATTATGACTTAGTGAATATTTAGAATTTTGGGTGTTTTATCTAATATTTAATGATTATTAATAGGATACTTTTCAGCATTTAATTTCAATTTCATTTTTATTATTTCTTCAATATTAAAATCCATTTCTTCTGCTAACTGAATACCATAAATAAATATATCAGCTAATTCTTCAGCAATATTCTGTCTATTTTTTTTAACTGCTTCTTCACTTGAAAGCCATTGGAAATTTTCAAGTAATTCTGCCGCTTCAAGGTTCAAAGATAGTGAAAGATCTTTAGGATTATGAAATTGATTCCAATTTCGCTCCTCTCTAAATTCATTAACTAAATCTATTATTTCTTGATTCATTTTTACCACATCCTTTTTTTCTATTATATAATAATTAATAAGTGACTTAGGAGGAAAGTATATGATTATCTATGAAGCTACAAAAAAAGAATTTATTAATGATGTATTTGAAGAAACACTCGTCAATAATATTATCAATAATTACAAAGCTAAAATTGGCAATATCAATGAGCGAGAAGTACGTTCATGGGATAATTCCATGCAATATATGTATCGTGTCATGCAAGATTCCGATATTCCTGAAGATTCTGGTGTAGCTATTGAATTTAAGATTCCTTATACTTCTAGACGTGTTGATTTCTTAATAAGTGGTAAAGATGATACTCATTCTAATGTTGTTGTTATAGAGTTAAAACAATGGAACACAGTAGAAAAAGTTGAAAAAGAAGGTATTGTTAAAACAAGGTTCCAACATGGTATTGCTGAAACAACCCACCCTTCTTATCAAGCATGGTCATACGCTTCTTTAATAGAAGACTATAATCAAACTGTACAAAACGAAAACATTAATATCATTCCTTCTGCCTATTTACATAATTATATTTCAAATACCGAACTTGGAGATCCTCTTTTAGATAAAAGTTATTCATTCTATGTCGAAAAAGCACCTATATTTACTAAAGGACAATCCGCTAAGCTTCGAGAATTTATTAAAAAATATATTAAATATGGTGATAATAAAGAAGGTATTTATAAAATTGAAAACGGAAAAATTAGACCTTCAAAATCTCTTCAGGATACTCTTCTTAGTATGTTACATGGTAACGAAGAATTTATTATGATAGATGAACAAAAGGTGGTATATGAGACAGCACTTCAATTAGCAGAAAAAGCTTTAAGAACAAATACGCGTCAAACTCTTATTGTTAAAGGTGGCCCCGGGACTGGGAAATCTGTCCTTGCCATTAATTTATTAGTAGAATTAACCAGACGATCTATGGTTGCTCAATACGTTACTAAGAATTCAGCACCACGTAATGTATACTCTATTAAGTTAAAAAAAGATTTTAAAAAAAATCACATCGATAATTTATTTAAGAGTAGTGGAAGTTATATTAACACACCTGAAAAAGAATTCGATGCATTAATAGTAGATGAATCTCATCGTTTAAATGCAAAATCCGGTTTGTTTTCTAACCAAGGGGAAAATCAAATCAAAGAGATAATTCATTCTTCTAAATTTTCATTGTTCTTTATCGATGAACATCAAAAAGTAACTTTAAAAGATGTAGGATCTATAGAAGAAATAAAAAAATATACAGATTCACTCGAAAGTGAAGTAACTGAAATGGAACTACAATCGCAATTTAGGTGTAATGGTTCTGACGGTTATTTAGCGTGGCTTGATGACTTGTTAGGCATAAGAGAAACGGCTAATAAAGATGGCTTTGAAGGTTTTGACTACAAACTAAAGGTTTTTGATAACCCTCAAAAATTGTATGAATCCATTCAACTTTTAAACAAACGTAACAATAAAGCAAGATTGATGGCGGGTTATTGCTGGGATTGGAAGAAAGATGGAAAAGATAAATCTGATGTTAAAGATATAGAAATTCCAGAATTTAATTTTGCTATGAGTTGGAACTTAAATAGTAAAGAACCATGGGCAATAGGTACAAATTCAGTTCATGAAGTTGGATGTATCCATACTTCACAAGGATTAGAATTCGATTATGTGGGGGTTATTATTGGTAAAGATTTAAGAATGGAAAGTGGTAAAATAATTACGGACTATACGAAACGCGCCAAAACAGATCAATCTTTAAAAGGAATTAAAAAAGGGATTAAAGAAAACAAAGAACATTATGAAAAGCTAGCTGATGAAATCATCAGAAATACTTATAGAACACTCATGACACGTGGACAAAAGGGCTGTTATATTTATTGTGTGGATAAGGAACTTAACAACTATATCACTAAAAAGGTAAATAATTTAGTTCATAATTATGAATCTAAATCTGTGACTAGTTTTGTTGCTGAAGATTTTGAAGATTATTTAAATAACAAATAGAGGTGAGGCAAAATATTTGGCCCCACCTCTTATTTTTTTAATAACCTTTAACCATTTTATCTACTAAATTAGAAATTATTTCACTTCTTAATTCTATTTCTCGTTTAGTCCACTTACCATTCGTTTCATATTGTGGTTGATGTTCATTAATTAGACTCACTCTACTTGTTTCCACACCATTTTTTATTGTTGTTTCAATTTTTGTTACAATAGTTTTTGTTATTATAAAATCAGAATTTTTATAAGTCTCAAGTTTTTCCGAGAATAGTTTTGCTCCGACTGAAGTATTTTCATCGTGATAAAGTAATGTAAGATTTCCAATTCTATTCAAGTATCTTGTAAATTCATCATTATTCGAAAAACCATAGTTGTCCAAGTTATCAATTATTGATTTTTTAGCAAGTATATGCTCCACTGTGATTCTTTTTCCTTTTGGTTGCCTTAACAAAAGTACGTTGTTATTGAACTTTAATTCGATAAAATATAACATATCTCTAACCTTCTTTTGCGCATTTCCAGTCGAATTAGCAAAATTACTCTTTTCAATATTTGTTTTTAATTTTTCTGAGTTATTTTCTATTAGAATTTTAAGATGTCTTTCTAAAGACTCCCATTTTTCTTGGTAAGAATCACCTGTTTTAATCTTATTTATTATATTTATCATTTCTTTTTCTATAACATTTGTTTGAGTTGATGAAAACAGTATTGTGGCACCGTATCTACTACAAATATCTATAACTTTAGTTTTAATTTCATCAGGAGCATCATAAAAATTCATAAGTATTGGATGAAATTGTTTAATTGAAAATTGTTTAAATACTAAATACATATCATTGTTATTGGAAAGGAATTCATTTTTTAAAATATCTTTTTCGATACTACTATATATTCTTGAGTACTTATTTAGTTTTTTTACAAATTCAATAATTTCATCACCTGACAATCTAACTTCATTTTTAAAAAACTTAAATAAATCTTCTTGTTTAATATTTTTATTATATTCACTTGAGATAAAATGCTTAATAAAAATAGAAGAGGGAATTTTTTTCTTTTGTGATAATTGTAAGTTGGAAATAAAAGATTTCCAATTTTGATTTAGAACTAAAATATCATCATCATTAAAACCACTTTGTCTTAAAGTTTTTAAAAAAGTATTTTTTACAAGATCCATTGGTTCAAGTGACTGGCCTCTATCATTTAAAACTTCAAAAAGTTGAAATGCTTTTCCTTCTGAAGGAGCAATAGTTACAATCAACTTCACTTTATTTTTTATATATGTGATAAATTTGCTAATTTGCAAGTCTGAAAATCCTTGTAACTTTTCATTTAGCTGCTCATATACTTCTTTAATTTTAAAATCAGAATCATTAATTAATATTGTATCAGCAGATAATTGATCTTTAATTAAATCTCTGTAAAAACTACCAAAACTTAACCCTTCATCATGTATTACTCTTAAACCCTTAAAATTATCTTCATCATCAACAATTTGATATCCATTACTGATATCACCGATTCTCTTTAACCACTTATCCCTATTTTTACCCTCTGAATTTTCTATAATTTCATATATTTTTTCATATAATACTTTAAATAAGATAGTTAATGTTGTTAATCGTTGTTGCCCATCAATAACTAAATAATTTTTATCCTCGTTTTCAATCAGTACAATATTTCCTAATAAATATCCTTGAAGTTCTTCACTTTCTTTAGTGAAATAGTTTGTATCTTCTTCCATATCAGAAATTAAATCGTTTGCCTGTTCTTCTCCCCATACAAAATCTCTTTGGAATTCTGGTATTTTGAATACTCTACTATCTTCTAGTAGTAATTGAGATAAAGAAGTCATTTTGGATGTTATTTCATTCATTTAAAATCAAACTCCTCATAAGTTAATAAAATCTTAATTATATTGGATCATATTAACTTATACAGATCAAGGTTAATATAGAATTATTTATTAGATAAATATAAAGGTTAGTGGAATGTCCACAGTTTCTTAGACACTTTTCATGTGTAAATTTTTAAACGCCACAGGCGTTAAATAATGTAATGAAGAATGTGGTCTAAAATTGTTGTACCAATTCACATAATCAAATAACTCAGTTTCTAGCTGGTTCAAGTTTTCAAATTTCATTTGTTTTACAAATTCAGTTTTTATTGCTTTCATCGTTGCTTCTGCAACAGCGTTATCATAAGAACAACCTTTTGTACTTAATGAACGTTTGATGTTAAATGTTTTTAATACTTCATCTATCAGTTTGTTGTCGAATTTTTTACCTCTATCTGTATGGAATAATTCTATATGTTCTAAATTCGGAGCTCTTTTTCTTCATCAGTTAGAATATCAATAACATTAAATGCCCACTATTTTGATGATTCTTAATCCATTTATCCAACGCCGAAGGTGTTAAATCATATTCTCTAACAATATCAGATTTAGATTTTCCGTTTTCAAATAATCGTACCATTTGAAGTTTAAATTCTGGTGTAAATGTTCTTCTAGCTCTAGCCATAAATAAATCGCCTACTTTCTTAATTTAACAATACATCCCCTCAGGGAAGTTGTCCAATTAAGTGTAGACGATTCAACTTTTATTAATAACAGATATATATTTGTTGAAAAAGAACAACATAAAATTAACTTGGCTAAGAATTCAAATTTCTAAAATATTTCTCTAAGGTATTTTAATAAAGATTTAGTTCTATTTTCTCTCCTTGAAACTCCTCACAAATCCATTCCCACTGTCTTACTACTTTTTCAAAGTTCAAAGATTCTATTGGATTTTTTATATATTCAAAAACAATATGTGTGTCTTTAGTGTATACTAAGCAAATATAATATTTATCTTTATACATATGGGCAGTAGTGTATTCATTATTAGTTATTGAAAACTTATTAATATTTGATTGAATAAACTTTACTTCTATATACTTTTCATTTCCATCTTTATCAATACTCAAGATATCATATCCTAAATTTTGCTTACTTACATCTTTCACAGTATTTCCTAGGCTTTTTTCATAATCTGCGCATTGTTGCTCTGCACTTCTCCACTTAAAAATAGGTTTATGCATAAGAATATTTGAAACGCTCTTATTAGTTATTTCTTTATTTATGATTAATTCATCTTTTTTATACTTCATTCTAACTTTTAATTTTTCTATCAACCAATTTATTTCATTTATCGTCATACTATCTTTTAAATCATTTATGAACTCTACTTTCACATCATTTGTAGCTTCTTTTAGATTAATATAACGATTATTAAATAAGATAGTGGCATTCTCTAAATTAATATCTATATTTGAAATCATAGATTGATTTCTTAATTCTTTAATTATATTAATATATAATTTCCTTTGATTTTCTTTTGAAAATGCATCCAGTATATGTTCTTGCGAAATTATAGTCATCCAATCATAGTAATTTATATCTTTAGCTGCATACTTATTTATTACTGGATATAGATTTTTTACTAGATATTTCTTGTATTTTATATCTCCTTTTAAAATATTGCTACTCTCTAATAATACTTTCCATTCTTCATCATTTAAAAATGCGGGTTTTCTGAAAAAACTGCATAGAGAAATCTTTTCTCCATTCTGTTGTTCAATCCAATTTGTTTTTAAATATTCTTCCAAACATTTCGATAAATAATCATTTAATTTTGAGAATGATTTTTTATTATTAATTAATTCTATTACGGAATGCAAGTTTGAATCTTTATTATTAAAAAGTAAGATAATATACATAAAAATATGATTTGCTATTTTCTCTATAACTTTTTTATTATGTTCGTCCATAATAATATTTTTTCTACTTGGATCAGTATAAAAATCACCATTCACTTTAAAATTATAAACACAAACGTCTTTGGTTGGAAGAAATGCATAGTATAAACTATCTTTATCATCACATTTCACAATTTTTTCATTATCCATTAAAAATCCTATTTTATTAGCTTCATCACCGATGATAAGCCATTCTGTTGTATTTTTATTCGATGTAATTGATATTTTATTTTTTGTTCTTTTTATTATTATTTCAAAAACAAAATCATTAATCGATAACTTAATACATTCAATGTTATTCAAAAAAATAAAATCATTGCTTACAAAACTATATAATTCATTCATTAATAATTCTGAATTAACATCTTTATATATAAAAAAATTGTTATACATATTATTATAGGGACTTAATCTAATCAACTCTTTTTCACTATTACTAATGAAAAATGGTATACGAATTTTAGGAACATCGCTATCTTCTATAATGTCTAATAACTTTTTAGTTTTATACTTACTAAAGCAAAATGCCACATCTTTTGATTTAATAATTATCTCATTAGAAAGATTCACTGTACTTTTAAAGCCAATCCCTCTATATCCAATATTTAAACCTCTAATTTTTTGGCTAGCTCCCGATCTACAAATCGCATAGATATCTTTTTCATCAAATGGTTTGCCATCATTCATAAAAATTAAATTATTTTTGTCTAATATAACTTCAAATTTTTTACTTTTTGCATCATCTGCATTTTGAAGTAACTCAATTAAAATCCTGTCTGAATAACTTTCCCCTAAATATTTTTCCATAGAAGACATATCTTTAAATAAGTTTGGAGAAAATATCGCCTCTTGCCTAAACTCTTTATTTATGTTTTGTACTACCTTTTTTAAATTACACATAATCAACCATTGAAATCATCAATTTGCTTCTTTTTTCTTTACTTCTTACTTTTTCAATCCATGTAAACAACATTTGACTTGCTTCTTCTGCACACCTTTTTTTCATTTCATATTCACTTTTATCCATATAGGATTCATCAAAGTCTAATTCTTCTTCATAATATGCACTGAAAAAATCACATATTTCAATTAAACAATCTGCGAAATTGTTTTCGTTCCATCTATTATTAAACATTTTTTCTATTGCACTATTAGCAAGTATAATTTCATCCAATTCTATCTAATCTGATATTAAATAATAATCAACGTCAGAAGATTCACTATAACATTTATTAAAAATATCTTCGTTAGATTTTAATAACTCTATGATCTTAGATTTTCCATGAATATTTGATAATTTATATATTATACCCTGTGTATATGAATACCCATTTACATTTATATCTTTTCCCCCTTCATTTAGAATATATTTCCACATTTCTACACTTAAATCAAAATTTATTTTCGATACTTTAGCTATAATTTCTGCTATGCTCGAAATATTTTTGCTTAAATTATCTTTCAATACATTAAAACTATCTAAAAGTATTTCTTCTTTCTTTGAATTATTCATAATCTACACCCCATATTTAATATTTATAACATAAATTATTGTTTTACTTTCTGTAAAAAAATTTATATCAATTTCTAAAATGATATCTATATAAATATCAGTAAATTATTTATATCCCCTTATTTATTAAAATATATTTTAATTGTAAATGTACAATGTAATTAAGGCAATATTATAAATAATAAAAAATCGTTTAGTCCTATTACTCAAATATTTTTCTGAATGAATTCTATTTGGTTATCTAAATCTGGGGATAAAACTTCTTCTCCATAATGATATTCTACTATTTTTTTCTGTGTTCTAATTTAATATGAGTATAAATAGAATTATTGAAATCAGTTGTACTTATTTCCAGTTCCTTTTGTTCCATAACTCCAATGTCTTTGTCCATTTCTATTAAATCTATTTTTTCTCTTCAGCTACCTTTATGAGTTTATGTTGTTCAGCTCTAAAATACTCAATATACAAATCAGTATTTATATCCATTTCAATTCTAACTCTATTGATTGGCTCTAGTTCATCCTTAATATCACACTAATAATCCTAATTTAATATCGCCACTTTTTGTGCACTTATATGTTTATTGTTGCCATCAAGTATAAAGGAGCCTAATATTATGAAGAAATTTACCATGATTCTAGTTGTTATTTTATTTTCTTCTAGTCTTATTGCACCCAACTCTCACGCCGCTTCTTACGCATTAAAGAACAAGTACCCTGCTTTCCCTAATCTATACAGCTACTCTAACGCCAAAGCAATGAAATCAGCACAATACAAGTACTACGGCTTAAAGTTACGTCAAACTTATCCATCAATGATTAAGGCATGGGGTAATCCTGCAAGCACATCAGTATCACGTAGTTATGGTTACACGAATGGTAGTTACTTCTATGGTAAAGATTATAGCCTTCTCGTTACTACGATGGCGAAGGGGGAAAGAGTGTCTTCTAGAAAGTTACCGATTGAAAGCTTTACCATCACTAAGCTCAATAGTAAAAAATATGAGTTATCTAAAGTGAAGAAATACTTCGGTTCACCGACTTCTAGTTTCACTAGTGGCAAGTACAAATCGAATGATTATGGTAACCATGTGAATATTACTTTCAAAAAAAACGGCTCTAAATGGTACGTTGAGACGTTAAGTCTTCACAAATACAGTTTCCAATAAGCTTTAAAGCCCTCAAGGTTTTTCCTTGAGGGCTTTATTTTTACTTCCCTTTCAATACTGCGCTTAATGCCCCAATTTCTTCAGGGCCAACCTGGCAGCATCCGCCGATAATTTTCACGCCAAGTTGTTTCCATTTAACAGCTGCTTCAATCAATGAAATATCATCTTGATCAATCCATACTTTCTCAACTGCATCGTATTTGCGTCCACCATTAGGATATAAGATTATCGGTTTCTCACTTAACGCAAGCAGTCGTTCTACTGCGCCATCTATCACTTTGACGCTTGTGCAGTTGACTCCGAATGCGTGTACATTGTCTATGCCATTGACAACTTCAATGACTTCTTCAATGGGTGTGCCGTCTGATAGGTGTGCACTGTCTTTTAACGTTACAGATAGCCAGGCTTCAATGTCTGGATAATCTTCAAGCAATGCTTTTACGGCTTTCACTTCTTCAATGTTTGGTATTGTTTCAAAGGCAAAGACGCGTATGCCTGCTTCTATCAGTATGTTGAGGCGTTGTATGTGATACTTGATATAATCACTTTGTCGCACTTGATATGCACCTGTATATTCTGATCCGTTGCCGAGCATTGCGCCGTATGGTCCGAGTGATGCCGCAACGAGTACATTGGAACTTACACTTTGATGTGCGAGTTCAACGGCTTCCTGCAGGTAGCCTTCTGCTTCTCGTTCTGTGTATCCGGTATTTAGAAATGATTGTACGGCACCCTGATAGGTGTTGGTCAGTATGATTTCAGCACCGTTATCTACAAATGCCTGATGGACTTTAAGGATAGCTTCCGGGTGTTCTTTAATGAGATGCGTGGACCATAGTTCATGTTTCACGTCATAGCCAAATGCTTCAACGGTTGTTCCAAATCCACCGTCTAGTAGGGTAATGTCTTGCTCGAGTTTATCGCGTAGCAGCATGAAGGCGTTCTCCTTTCTTCGCATAGTAATGTATGAGTCCGACGATAATACAGAATGGTAAGCCAATCAGTGTAGCGAGGCGTTGGTTCGGGTCAAAGAGTACGCCGATGGTTGATATTAAGCATAATGTAAAGCCTAATACGGGTAATATGTAGGCTTGTTTACGCGTCACGTGACTTTGTTTTAATTGGTTAAATCGCGCTAAACATATGCTCATCCACACAACAACGACTGCAAATCCTGCAACGGATACAAGCACTAAATAGACGGTTTCTGGTGCGATCACGCTTGATAATAGACTCAGTAACGCGCCGACTAAGCTAATGAGCGTTGCATTAACGGGCATGCCGTGTTGATTCAATTTTCTCGCAGAACGTATGATGTTATCGCGTTCTGATATGCTCCAGAGCATGCGGCTGCTTGCATATAATCCTGAATTGGCTGCTGATAAGAGTGCTGTTAATATCACAAAGTTCATAATGTCGCCTGCATAGGGTATGCCTACACTGTCTAATACAGAGACAAATGGGCTTTCAAGTAAACTTGCTTTGTCGGTCGGGATAAGTAATACCATGACAACAATTGTTCCGATAAAGAGTAATGCTAGACGCCATACTGTTGCGCGTATTGTCTTCGGTATTACAGTTTCCGGGTTCTTTGTTTCACCGGCTGCAATCGCGATAAGTTCTGTTCCACTAAATGCATAATTCACAGCAAGCATGGTCACAAATACACCAAACATGCCATTTGGTACATCTAATAGCTTGTCTGACTGTGTTACTGGTTTTAAGTCAGACGGTAATACATTAAATAATACAAGTAAGCCAATCACAATAAATGCGATAATCGCGAGTACTTTAACAAGTGATAACCAGAATTCTGTTTCTCCGTAAATTTTACTGTTCGTAAAATTAATCGCGACAATAATTACAATAAAGATTAAACTAAACAACCAGACTGGAAAGTCCGGGAACCACTTCTGAAATAGAATCCCGCCCGCTGTAATCTCAGACCCAAGCGCAATCGTCCAGCATAGCCAGTAACTCCACGCCACAACGTGTCCAAAAGACGGATGGATATAAATATTAGCATACGTGTGAAACCCACCTATGTCAGGATGACTGACTGCAAGTGCACCCATACATTTCATGACGATATAAACAAGCAGTGCGCCCACGATATAACTCACAATCGTTCCGACTGGACCTGCCTGCTGCAATGTGTAACCGGTACTTAAGAATAACCCTGTACCAATCACACCTCCAAAGCTTAGCATCATTACATGACGCTCTTCTAATCCTCTTCTAAAATTGCTCATCTTCATTCCTCCATAAAAAAATACCCCTCCTAAAATAGGAAGGGTAACTTCGATTTACACTCATATTTCAGGTATCACCTGTTGGAATTAGCACCGTGCTTACGCCGGTTGCTGAGACTTCATAGGGCCAATTCCCTCCATCTCTCTTTATAAGTTATTTAATTGTTATCAATATTATCACTATGAAGACACCTGGTCAATAGAATTCTGAAAGTTCTAATAAAAGATTATGAAACGTCTAATGCTTGGCTAAACGCGCAAATGATTACGCCCCAAAGAGCAAGCTATCTGCATCTTTTTCAAGCTGTCCACCGACACGTGCAGAAAATGAGATGCGAATTAATCGATTCTTCTTGTTAAAGACACCTTCAAAGTAATGTTTCTTAAACTTATAGTTAACGCTTGTTTCACCCGGTTTAAATTGAATTTCACCGTACTTTTTACCGTATGTTTTGATAAACTGTTGTTTTGTAATCTTGCCTTTTTTCACGGGCATATCAATTGCATAGACTTTCATTTGATCGTTTAAAATAAACACTGTATCATACTTGCGCTGAATATACTTTGACTTGAGTTTAGGGTTCATTAATCCATACTCTAACATCGCTTCAGAAGATTTTTCAAATGCCTCAGGTTTCATCTTACCTGCAACAGTGCGTTTGTTCACTGTGACTTTACCGTACTTCACTGCGTTCTTAAATGCTTTTGATGTGACGAATGTGTAATTGCCTCCACTGTAGCCATTCCATTTGTAGTAGTAGCTTTGTGCACTTGCCGTTTGTTGTGTGAATGCCAATCCAATCATCATAACGAAAGCCAAAAATAAAAGTTGAATGCGTTTCATCGTTCTTCTCCTTTTTTAATATTTTAATTACTGATAATTTAATTCTGTAACAATCCATTTGCCTTTGTTGTATTCACTTGTTGCTTTCAAATGGCCATATTTTTCATTTTAAGTGCTCCTTGTATTTTTTCACAATTATAATATATTTATACGCATTGATTTGTAATGTTTGTGTAAATTAATACGGTTTATTTGTCTTTTTCATAGGTCACACTATCAACGTAATAGTGTTTACCTGACTTCGCAAATTGAATAGATAAATTTGGGTAGTAGAGCGTTCTTCCGTTTACTTGTTCTCCTAAGTCATCATCAAAGTAATCTGTCGTATCCACATCGATTGGTCTACCTAATATTTCTTTAATCTTTGCTTCAGGTACTTTGACTTGATGATAACGAAACGACATTGTTGTTAACTTAAATTGCTGATCACACTTTGGCGCATTATAATCAAGTTCAACCCAGTTATTTGTACCATAACTACTGATTAAAGTCTGATACCCTTCATCATCAAAGTATTCATCTGTCATTTCATCTCTATTGGATGTCCCTAATCTTTTAATCACTGTGCTTCTTTGGTCATTCAGTTTGACGCCTTTATACTTATATGTCCCTTGCTTCATTGCTTTAAGTGCCTTAGCTGATAAAGCAGTCGGTGTTAATTTCGTGAAGGGTACAAATGTCTCACTGTTATAGTATTCATCGATGATGTCCGTATATTTTGCGTGATGCATTGCGATACTTTCTGCAAGAAAACCGTTAGAGATTTCACTGTATTCAGCGTGTAAATAGTTAAAGCTTTCTATCATCGCTTCATCAATGACCGGTGTTTTATGCGTTGATTGCCCGAGTATGCGCACAAGTTCAGATTGTAGCATTCTCTGTTTACCATTCAATGCCATTGTGACACCTTTTAATGGTAGTGCACTTTGCTTTAAATGACGCTTCGGTGAGTAGAATATATAGTTATAATCACCGTAACCTGCAAATACACGTGCACCTGCTTTATCACGGATAATATCAATTGTTTCCGGTTTGCCTAATTTGTTCGTCATTGCCTGGTAGGTTTGATTCAGTTTGACACCACGAAATGCATACGTGCCCTTTTGTATCTTTTTTAAACTGTTAGGATGTGATATTGATATTGAATGATACGTACGCCCTGGGATATTACACTGATTGACGGTCTTAGCTTCAACATGCGGGGAATATAAAGCAGATAATAAAAGTGCTGCAATAATCGTTTTCTTCATCGTTGTCTCCTTAAATTGATGGTCTTAATATCAATTTAACCGATTTACATATTTTAGACAATATGTTTATTTCATTATTTAATGTTTAATTTTTATGAATATCTGTCATACAAATATTCAGCCTTTACGTTTTTCATTGTTTTCTCTATTATTTATCCTTCATTTAAATGGTATAATAGCCTTCAAAGGAGTGCGAACATGAACAACAAATTATTTTTTTACGTCTATTTATTTATCATTGCTTTTTTATCGATTAATATCTTTAAACATATAACAAGTGGCGCACCTGCTCAAGATTATGTGATTTATGCGTTAATTGCGTTATCATTACTCGGTATTATCTCAGATGAATTGATTCAATTATTTTACGGGAAGCGTGCCCCGTTCTTCTTATGTGTTCTTAATAGCGCAATTTATCTTGCGATACTCATATTAAGTATCTATGCGATTACCATCAGCAGTAGCTGGTTTGATATTGTATTATACGGTTTATTTATCCCTGCTGCGCTATTACTCATTTATGTGGAAGTGCTCAGATACAAAAAAGCAAAAAAAGCCTAAGATGGTCTTGATATGCCATCTTAAGCTTTTTTTCATTTTCAGGTCTCGCTTTGTTGACACCTCTTTTATATACTGTTACCTTCATATACGACGGTGTTCATCTTCGTTGGTGCAACGATGACAGGCCAGTAGAATGGTGCGCCTTTCCAGCCTTGTTCAACTGCGCCGTTCTGTCTGAGTAACATTATTGTCGGATGCGTTGTGCCGATTTGATAACTGGCTTTCAGTTCATCCTGTCCATTGTCCGGTCGATCTGAAAAGCGTTCATTGTCCATACGGTATCTTGATATATTGCGGTTATCACGTGTGATAATCCAGACGTGTCCGTTATAATGACTTGGTCGTTTGGATAAATAGTTGAGTATCGCGATATATGTCTCTTGTTCAAATGAATAGCCTTCTTCCATGACAAGTGTATCTAATATGTCTTTAAGTAGTGGTATGACGTGTTCTATCGGAACAAGGATATGACGATCGTCTTGTGCATTGCGTTTTACAGCGTGGTCCTTGAGCGTGTTTATTGCTTTATCAAGCTTTCTTATACGGCGCATCATTTCTGTTTTATTTAATGTCTGGAAGCCTACCGGTAAAAATCGTTTCTTCGCATTTATCGTCATCACTTTCGAGAGTAAGAGTTTATTGGGGTTACACGGGATAATGTCTTGATGTTTGTCCTGCATTAAGAAGGTGACTACTCCATCATTACGTCCTGTCTTAAATGCTTGTCTTAAGTCTTCGTCAAATTGATGCATGCGTTCCATCACATTGTAAATGCGCGCTGTTGTATAGAGTCTTGTGACATACATATCTTCAGCCATACGTGCACCATACATGCGGGAATGTTGAAGTACAGTATCCTGCTGAAATTTCTTCGGGTCACGTCCATAATAGAATCCAATTAAATTTCCTATCGTAATCCCTCGGTCGAGTATTTGTCCGCCAATAAAGAAATTGAGCGGCGCACGTAATTTCAATTCACCTGCTTGATTGAGCAATTGATTGACATCTTGTTCTGAATTGACGATGGTAACCAGTAATTCTTCATCTATGAATGCCTGTTTGACACTTTCATACACTGCCTTAATTCCCGGGAAATACTCTGAAGCTGATGATTGTTTAAAGCCGTTATATGCATTTTCAATTAACGTAAAAAATGCAGATTCGTCTTCTTGTAGTAACTGATAAAGCTTTGCTTCTATCTTCTTAACAACGTTATACTGCCACACGTGCGCTTTCTTTGTAGTAATCGTATGCATGATAAAGGCATATTTCTTAGGGCGATAACCTGCTTGTTGCTGTTGTATGTTACGGATCTTACCACCGACGATAAAGTTAATGACTGCACTTCTTAAACCAGCTAACTGCTTTGTTGATAAGATGTACTGTGCTTTGATTCGGCGATGATCTTCTTTACGTAAGCTATCGAGTTCTGCTTCTGATATTTGTTGATATATAAAGCGCGCCGGATGGTTGTATTTCGATTGTTCAAAGTAGTACTTACCACCGATATATTGTTTAAATGTTGGGACAAGTACGGTAAATGCAGGCCGCTTCGGCTGATAGCCACGCGCACTTAATACATCACTATTGGGTTGTAAATAGAGTGAGTACGGTGTTGCTGTCACTTGAAGATAAACAGCATTCGTCAAATTGCGTTTCATTGTATCTAGTCCAGTCGCAATTACTTTCAGTTCGGTTAAATTCTTTTCACGGTCTTTATCATAAACAACGGATGCATAGTCCGCTTCGTCATCGATCATCATCACGCGTCGTGATTGTAAGACAGGGTATTTTTCAAACAAAGCGTGCGTCAGGCGTTCTATATTTTTCTTTTCTTTCTTCGCGACAATGACCATCTTTCTGCTTAATTCAAACTTTCTCAAGTCATCCGGTAGCTGCATAATGTCATATACTAACAAATCATCTTCATCGATTGCAGTCCTAAATTCATGATTGATTCGTTCATACGTCTGTCGGGCTAATGCATTTGAATTCTTTGTGAATAGCAGTGCGACGTCAAATGCATTATCAAACGCAAGTGCCATTGCCCCTATAAAGCTACGTGTCTTACCGGATTGAATTCGTCCAAGAAGCATTCCGGGTTGATTGGCTGTTGTTGATATCGTCATCAAACTTTCAACAGTCTGATGCATCGTTTGTAATTCTTGTTCTGTATAGTGATTTTTATGAATGAGTAACTTCATAAAGCGTTTCTGTTTTAATTCCATTATTTTTCTCCTGAATAAAAGCTAGCAGATACTCATTATAACGGATTTACTTGTGTCATGTAAGACATTAAATGTTATACTATTACAAAACTCATTCCGGAGGTTAATGATGCAGTTTAATCAAAGTATTTCAAGTAGTACAAAGTCACCTAACAACATTCCGTGGTACGTTACAATCATTATTGCTTTTGCACTTTTCTTTGTCGGTCAAATTTTAGCAAGTTTAATCTTAGTGCCACTCTTTTTAATGGTTTATCCGACAGCGACTTTAGATGATTTAACGACAGAACCCCTTGAAACGATTTTTAGTTTATTAACCTTTCCTTTTGTCTTACTACTTTGTCTTCTTATACATCGCTTCATTTATCGTCATCCAATGCATGCGCTCGGATTCTTTAAGCATCACGTCATTCAGCGCTATTTAGTTGGAATGGTACTTGGAATGACGATGATTAGCATCATATATTTCATTAATCTATTCGCAGGTGCGATGCATAGCACACTTGCATCCAATATCAACTTAGGGTTAATATGCCTATTAATATTTCTCTTTATGATTCAGGGGTTAACAGAAGAAGTGGTGGCACGTGGTTTTCTAATGAACAAAATCAGTCATCAACTGGGGGTGCCGTTTGGCATTATTATCAATTCGATATTTTTTTCATTCCTTCATTTTTTAAACCCAAATGTGAGTCTACTTTCTTTTATTAACTTATTCTTAGCCGGTGTTGTGTTCTCACTCCTCTTCTATTGGTCAGATAATATTTGGTTGACGGGGGCTGCACATAGTTTCTGGAACATAACGCTTGGTGTATTGATTGGTAACGAGGTGAGTGGACAAAGACTTTCTGCGACACTCCTTGTAACCGAATCAAACGACACGTTATCCCTCATGAATGGTGGACATTTTGGATTAGAAGGCGGACTTGTCGTGACTGTCGTTTCATTATGTATCATCTGTCTATTATTAAAATTATGTCTGAATAAATATCACCAGACCAACTAAAAAAAGAGCCTGCCGGCTCTTTTTTTAGTCTGGTCATTTAATCATATATTTAAATTGACCTTTATAGCGATCAAATCCGATGACTATCTTATAGCCATCTTCTTTATTCTTATTATATGTTACTTGTGTCTCATCTACCCTATTAACAACATTTTTACAGGCTTTATTTTTCCATTACAATTAATCTTCCGATATTGCGACACGTATTACGAAGCAATCGCTCAGCATTCGTTAATGCATCTTCAAGTGGCATTGGACCGTCAACAATGCTATGCATACTCAAGAAATGATCATATAATGTTTCATATTGCTCACCTAATCCACCAGAAACAAGAATCGACTTAGCGCCATATGCTTTCCCGCGCTGTGCAATACAAGCAGGTAACTTTCCAAATGCCGTCTGGAAATCTGTTCTACCTTCACCTGTAAAGATATAATCGATAGTCGACATATCGATATCCTTTAATACAATATCCGAAAGCCATTCAGCGCCATTATGCATTAAACCACCGATATTTAATAAACCGTACCCAATTCCCCCTGCTGCACCGGCACCTTTTGTATCACTATAATCTTGATTTAAATATTGATTTAATACTGCTTGGAAATGTTTAAGTCCTGCATCAAACACTTGCATCTTTGAATCACTGATACCTTTTTGTTTACCATACGTATAAGTCGCACCATACGGCCCCGTTAATGGATTCGTAACGTCACTGATTAAATGAATTTCAACGTCCTGCAGTGGTATAAACGTGCCTTCAATGCGTGTGATTTCACTTAAGTTGCCACCACTTACCTGAAGTAATGCACCTTTAGCATCATAAAACGATAATCCTAATGCCTCAAGCATACCCGCACCGCCATCATTCGTTAAACTACCACCAAGACCGATATATATCTTTTGATAGCCTAATAAAGTCAGTTGCTTGATTACATCACCTACACCATAACTTGATGCAACATATGGATTGCGTTCTCTTGTGACTTCCATACCAATAATATTCGCCACTTCAATCACAGCTGTTGCATCATCAATTGCCCCATAATATGTTTGGAGAGGTCTATGATACATATCCACTGTATTTATCGTACAACGCTTACCATTCAAACTGTAAACCAGTGCATCAACCGTGCCTTCACCACCATCAGCCATTGGACGAAGTATCATTTCTGCATCGACTGAAAGTGCTAAGCCGTCTCGCATACATTCAGCGACACGTAACGCACTTAAGCATTCTTTATATGAATCTGGTGCTATCAATATCTTCATCTCTATCTCTCCCACTTTTTTGAGAATATCATAACACTTTATGCTGGATGATACGCATGATTTATTAATCATATTGTGACAAATCAATTTATCAACCATCCCTTTTAAAGGTATGATATGATTTATTTACAATGTATCAACGTTATTCAAAGGAGAACCTCTAATGAAATTAGCAAATATTTTAATTGGATTTTTTGCATTACTGTTTTTTGCCGTACAGCTGTTTAATTTATATGATGGCCTCATCAATCAGCAACCGGAAGTGATGGTAAGCGCACTATACTTTATATCGATTGGACTCTTCATGCTATTTAATC
Organism: Macrococcoides caseolyticum; assembly: GCF_021366795.1. Classification (GTDB taxonomy): domain Bacteria; phylum Bacillota; class Bacilli; order Staphylococcales; family Staphylococcaceae; genus Macrococcoides; species Macrococcoides caseolyticus_A. Next base: position 402,237 of record NZ_JAHCPS010000001.1, read on the forward strand.
TGCATAATGCATTACTCACTCAAAGTGATAAAGTCATCACACCGAAGATGCAACAGCAGCAACTTATTGTGGCAGTGGCATTATTTATATTCGCATTTGCAGTATTGATTGGACTATTAGTCTATAACTTAGGTATATTATCTAAACTCGTTCAGTTAATGATTTTAGTTTCAATTTTCTTTGAAATTAGAAGCCGTACGACACATTTGAAACAGAACAAGCGATAGCAGCTGCTATCGCTTGTTTTCTGGTACAATATCCTGAATCAGCATCTCCTACTCTTTCCTACGTATATCTTTAATCATGCCTTTTATTGTCAATCTCTCTCTTTTACGGTATGTGTCATAGCGCATCACTTCCATCTTCCAGAATGTCTGAACGCTACTCACTGATGAGATACCCACGACGATGATACTGTATGAGTGATATCTTTGGTGTCTCTCTTGAATCTTCAATTTTGCGGATGTTCGTGCTGTTTTTCTCTTGAATATAATGCACATAACAATTTATCATACCGCTTTGATTCTTTCTCTTCTGACTTAACCATTCCTGCATTTCTGCCTGGTCTAAGATGATATATTCAATCGCTTGATCATTATCCGTGACATATTCTGATTCGTTATCGATTTTAACCATGAGCGCATAGTAATCATGATCACTAAATATTTGTTCGTCCCCTTTATGCCACGCTGCAACACGTTTCTTAATAATAAGTTCTTCATCTTTTAAGAACTCATAATCTCTTGACGTACTCACATAAATCGTAAAGAAACGCTCTCCTAACTGACAGGTTAATATATTATACTTCAAATGAACAAACTCAATGGAAGGATTTGCCTTTTTAAGTTCTTCCTTTAAGAATTCTATCATTTCAATACGTTTAAATCTTCTCGGTTTAGTCGGAATGAATTTCTTACGTTCCACAGGTTCTTGACGTTGACTCAATTGTGGTAAAGGTGAGGTCATAATTTTCTGGTAAACATCCAGTATCGACTGTTTATCCTGCCCTGTAATGTATTCCACAGAATCTAATGCATAATTCGTATAGATTAGCGTTCTTAAGATCAGTTGATCAGATTCATTATGCTTTAATTCTGGGTATTGTTTATTAATATCGTCTAATGCTAAATACATATCTATGGTATTCAATCTAATGACCTCCTAATTTATCTTTTTCAGTAATTTTATATATTTATTATAACAAATTTTGCACAATATATTTTAAAAGTATTGAAATATTTTGTTTATTTAAAAAATAACAATAAATAACTAAAATTAATAAAAACTAATAAAAGTAACAAAGAATTATATTTTTTTGAAATTAATTATGATTAACAACATTATTATGATTTAACAGAAACTAATGTACATTAACATTGTGAAAATCTAACTATTAATGTTATATAATGGATATTTTTCGCATAAAAAAGAACGAAACCATCAATCACAAAAAGATTGAAAGTTTCGTTCATTATTAACAATATTATGCGTATTGTTTTAACAAATTTTATTCAACTGTAACTGATTTTGCTAGGTTACGTGGTTTATCAACGTCACAACCACGGTGTAAAGCTGCGTAGTATGAAATTAACTGTAAAGTAACTACAGATACTAAAGGTGTAAGCATATCATGGATTGCAGGAATAACATAAGCATCGCCATCTTGCTCTAATCCTGACATAGAGATAATACATGGGTTAGCACCACGTGCTACAACCTCTTTCACGTTACCGCGAATTGATAAGTTAACTGCTTCTTGCGTTGCTAATGCGACAACAGGTGTACCTTCTTCAATTAAAGCGATTGTACCGTGTTTTAATTCTCCACCGGCAAATCCTTCAGCTTGAATATAAGAAATTTCTTTAAGTTTTAAAGCACCTTCAAGACCTACATAGAAATCCATTGTACGTCCAATAAAGAATGCGTTACGCGTAGTTTCTAAGAATTTACGTGCTAAGTCTTCCATTTTATCAGCATCGTCAACAATCGATACAATTGCTGAAGTTACTTTTGCAAGTTCTGGTAATAAATCAACACCAGTCTCAATACCAGCATCTTTCGCTACAACTTGCGCTAAAATAGCTAATACTGCGATTTGTGCTGTGTAAGCTTTAGTAGAAGCAACAGCAATTTCAGGTCCAGCATGTAAAATTAATGTATGATCTGCTTCACGAGATAAAGTAGATCCTGGTACATTCGTAACTGTTAAAGCAGTGTGACCTAATTTCTTAACTTCAACAAGTACTGCACGGCTATCTGCTGTTTCACCTGATTGTGAAATGAAGATAAATAATGGTTTCTTAGATAATAATGGCATATTGTATACGAATTCTGATGCAACATGTACTTCAGTTGGTACACCAGACCATTTTTCTAAGTATTCTTTACCCACTAAACCAGCGTGGTATGAAGTTCCACATGCTACGATGTAGATGCGATCAGCTTTACGAACAGCTTTGATGATATCTTTATCAATTTTTAATTGACCTTTTTCATCTTGGTACTCTTGAATAATTTTACGCATTACAGCAGGTTGTTCATGAATTTCTTTTAACATGTAATGCGCGAATGTTCCTTTTTCGATATCTGAAGCGTCAATTTCAGCTTTATAAGGCTTACGTTTAACTTCTTTACCGTCTAAGTCTTTGATTGTAACTTTATCTCTCTCAACTAATACGATTTCTCCGTCTGTTAATTCAACATACGTGTCAGTTACTTGTAACATTGCCATTGCATCTGAAGCAATAACGTTGAAACCTTTACCTAATCCTACTAATAAAGGAGATTTGTTTTTAGCAACGTAAATTACGTCTGGGTTTTGTGAATCTAATAAACCTAAAGCATAAGAACCATGTAATAATTTTACTACTTCTGTAAATGCCTTCTCAGTGTCTAATCCTTGTTTTGAGAAATGCTCAACGAGTTGAACGATAATTTCTGTATCAGTATCAGATTTAAATGTTACACCTGATAAAAATTCTTCTTTTAATTGTTCGTAGTTTTCAATAACACCGTTGTGCACTAAAGTGAATCTTTCACTTTCAGATTGATGTGGATGTGAATTCTCACGGTTAGGTACACCATGTGTTGCCCAACGTGTATGTCCGATACCAGTATTTGATTCAAATGAAGCGTCAACTGCTTTTCTTAACTCAGCAATACGACCTTTTTCTTTATAAACACGAACATCTTCACCGTTACGAACAGCAATACCAGCTGAATCATAACCACGGTATTCTAATTTTTCAAGACCTTTTAAGAGTATTTCTTTTGCATCTTGTGTTCCAATGTAACCAACAATACCACACATAGTAACTTCCTCCCGAGCGACATACGCTATATAAAATAAATTTATTGTATTATTTTAAAATCTGTTTTTTTGTAAGTGCTGTGTTGATGATTTTTGTTCATCCAGTTACCCAGATGGTTTGTTACATCAACTAACGAATCGCTATAATCCGTGATGGCATCCGCCGAATTTTCGATAACCATCTTCCTCGTCAACAGTTTCCTGTTCTGGCGCTGTATATTCAGTTGTAAACGACCCTCGCTTTCGTAATAAACTTCTGTCATTGTACTATAACTTGGGTAAATTATACAAGTCTAAATACTATTTTTACTTCGGATATAGAAGCAATTTTTTAACTTGTCTAAACTTTATCAACAATTGTTTTGACAAAGTTGAGTTTAGTTTAAATTGTAAGCGTTCTACACTTACCTGTGAGGATATTTTTATATAAAAAATGATGCCGGCAAATTATCCGACATCATTTTCTTACTTATTGATAACAATAAAACTATTCAATTCCCATATGTTCACGTACTACGTCAGCAATGCTATTTACAAAGCGTTCAGCATCTTCATCAGTTTTCGCCTCAACCATTACACGGACTAACGGTTCTGTACCTGAAGGACGTACTAATACGCGGCCTTCACCATTCATTTCCGCTTCAACTTTCGCAATTGATTCAGCAACAGCTGAATTCTCTTCAACTGCATGCTTATCCGATACGCGAATATTCACTAAACGTTGTGGGTATTTAGTCATTTGACCTGCTAATTCACTTAACGTCTTGCCAGAGCGTTTAATAATACTTGCTAATTGTACACCCGTTAATAATCCATCACCAGTTGTATTGTAATCCATCATAACGATGTGACCAGATTGTTCGCCACCTAAGTTATAGTTTCCATTACGCATCTCTTCTACTACATAACGATCGCCGACTTTTGTTTTATTTGATTTAATATCAAATGCTTCTAATGCTTTATAGAAACCTAAGTTACTCATCACTGTTGATACAACCATATTATCTGCAAGTGTACCTTCATTATGCATACTTTGAGCTAAGATAAACATAATTTGGTCACCGTCTACGATTTGACCTTTTTCATCTACAGCAATAATACGGTCTCCATCACCATCAAATGCTAATCCAAAGTCACTCCCTGATTCTACAACCAATTCAGCTAATCCTTCTGGATGTGTTGAACCAACACCTTCATTAATATTGTGTCCATCTGGGTTACAACCAATCGTTACTGTATCAGCTTCTAAATCACCAAATAAATAAGGTGCTAATGCATATGTTGAACCATGCGCACCATCGAGTGCAATCTTTAAACCTTCTAAATCACCTTCAATCGTTGATTTAATAAAGCTTAAATACTTTTGTCCGCCCTCAAAGTAGTCAGACGTATGACCTAAATCTACACCTGTTGGGCGTGGTAATGTATCTTCTTTTGCATCTAATAATGCTTCAATCTCAGCTTCTTGTGCATCACTTAATTTAAAGCCATCTGAACCGAAGAATTTAATACCGTTGTCTTGAACTGGATTATGACTTGCTGAAATCATAACACCCGCCTGTGCATTTAATTCTCTTGTTAAATAAGCAACACCAGGCGTTGAGATAACACCTAAGCGCATTACTTCTGCCCCAGTTGAAAGTAAACCTGCAACGAGCGCAGATTCTAACATTATTCCAGAAACACGTGTGTCACGACCTACCACAACAGTAGGTTTCTCTGTCCCACCATGTGCTAATACATATCCACCATAACGCCCTAATTTAAAAGCTAATTCTGGTGTTAACTCACTATTAGCTACACCTCTTACACCGTCTGTTCCAAAATATTTCCCCATTGTATAAAACTCCTTTTATTCATCGTTATTTTTTTGATACATCAATAGAAATTTCAACTTGCTCAGGATTTGCCCTTGATACGTCTTTTGGTAGAGGTATATTCTCTTTTACCACAGTATCTTTTGTGACTTTAGACAAATCAACTTCAATGGCAAGACTACCTATACCATCCAGCACTGAACGCTTACCAAACAATTCAACTTCAGACTCTGATAATTCGAGGCGCTCAAGCTTTAAATCCGGCGGAAGCTGTCCTGATTTCCTTGCACTGATGGCTACTGTTTTAGAAGTCGGTGCAATCTTTATATTCACCTTTACAGTCTCTGGTTTAACCGAAACATCTAATTTATTTAAATTGGCATCAAATACATTGACTTCCGCTTCTTCACTAGTGGTCTTAGACAGCTTTGTCGTATCTTTCAGTGTTGCTTTGACATAAGCAATCTTATTGATTTCATCTTCTCCACCAATGATTGTTACTTGCGATGGATCCACTTCTTTACCGACTAACTCATAACCTGTTGCGATACGAGAATTGCTGATTTCTGCTTCAACCTGTCTTGTATCTTTAATCTTCTCTGATAAGGACACATTCGCTACTTTTGGTATCACTTCATATTCTAACTTATCCGAGATACCTTTAACTTTAAATTTCTTCTTATATTCACCTACTTTAGAATTAGATAAATCTAAAGTAACTGAGAAATCCATCATACTTTCTGTCTTTTTCACGATAGACTGCGGACCACTCACACGTACATTAACAGTTTTAGGTGCACCTGTTAAGTATAAATTCTTATCATCATAAATCACCTTCACCGGCACATCTTCAATTACAGTCTGATCATTTTGGTTAAACTGATTATTGCCAAAGAGTGCAAAGACATCATTGACCGATAAGAATAGAAACAATGCTAAGATTAGTGCAACAAACCTTAAACCCCATTTATTCTCAAGCATTTAATTTCACACCTTTCTTCGTGACATGATCATTAAACCAATGCTCCGTAAGTAAGGTTTCAAGTACTTCTAACGATACATCTTTACGTAATTTACCATTATAAGTGACTGATATATCTCCCGTCTCTTCTGACACAACAACAGTAAACGCATCAGACACTTCAGAAATACCGACTGCAGCACGGTGCCTTGTCCCTAAACTTTTCTGAATTTTAGAGCTATCAGAAAGTGGAAGGTAACTTGCAGCTACAGCAATTTTCTCACCTTGAACAATCATTGCACCATCGTGTAATGGTGTATTAGGAATAAATATATTAATTAACAATTCAGATGAAATATCCGCATTGATTGGTATACCTGTTTCAATATAATCTTGTAAACCTGTTTCTTTTTCAAAAACAATTAACGCACCTATACGGCGTTTTGCCATATATTGTACTGATTTTACCATTGCATCGGTTAACTTGGCTTGGTTCACCTTTAAATTCGCTGCATTACGTTTAAATAAACTACCACGTCCGAGCTGTTCTAAAGCTCTTCTTAATTCTGGTTGAAAGATAACAATAATGGCTAAGAAACCCCATTCCATAACCATATCAAACATTTTTGTTGTTGTTGTTAAATCAAGTTGATTACTTAACGTTCTGCCAATCAGAATAAAGAAGATACCTTTTAATAATTGTATGGCTTTCGTCCCTTTAATTGCGTTAATCAGCAAATAAATAACGTACCATACAATCAGCAAGTCTAAGATGCCGGTAATGATCTTAACAGTACTTAAATTATCAAGTACATTAAAGAGCTGCATTGTATCTCCTCCATATTCATGTTAAGAATAATTATACCATGTATGGTAGGGATTCTTCGTATAGTTTGATGGATTTTTTATAATAATCATTCGATTGTTTAAAATCGCCTAGTTTCTCATAAATATCCGCTATCTTCTTAGAAATTCTACCAAAATAATATACATTATCATTACCTTCTAAAGCACGTTTATAATATGAAATTGCACCTTTATAATTCTTTAAACTCGATTCAAGATCACCCATTAATTCTTCACCATAACCCGTTTCGTCATCATGGATATGCGCTGCGATAACTGTTCGTGCTTCGTCATAGAGTTGTTTTTGTATCATAACATCCGCTAAATGAAGACGAACATTAATTGCATACGGATGATCAAAGTTATGTTCATCCAGCATCGTATTACATTTAACAATTAAATCATATGACTCATCATAACGGTTTTGTGATGCAAGCAACATTGCAAGATTACTTAAACTACCAACTAAATCAAAGGATACAGGTCGTAATTCAGCATAACTTATTGCTCTTCTATAATGGTATTCAGCTTTTTCACTGTCTTTTGTCGCTTGATATGAACGCCCTAATGTATTTTCAATAAATAACGCTAAATGATAAGTCCCAAGCTTCATGTTGAGCTCCATTGCTTCTTCACATAACTTAATCGCGACATAGAACTCACCCACACGAGAATAATAATTACCTAAATAATACAATATTGACACGCGTGAGATATTAACAACATTTTCAACTATCGTAATATTATTTGCTTTAGTTAAATAATTAATAGCTATCATGGCATTTCCCGTCTCATATTCGATACGTGCAAGTATTTCAAGCGCGCGTAAATGTAATGTCACATCACGCATCTTCTTAACAATTGTAATTGCTTTTTGGGCAAAGTGGCGTGCTGTATCATACGCTTTTTCGTTAAAATAAAAACTTGCTGTAACCCAAAAGATTGCACCACGTTCAGCTTCGGTTATATTTTCAAGATGCTCATAATGTTTATCAATAAACGCTTTAAGCTTTTTAAAATCATTCATTAGCACATGATTTTCAGCCCATTTAATCTCTTTCTTTATTTCAAGTAAGCTTAAATTTTTATCCTCTGTGATACTTGTAAAATCTTCTAATGTGCAATTTAATCGTACGCTTAATTTCTTTAGCACATTCGTTGAAGGATGTACTGAATTCTTTTCAATAAGGCTTAAATAAGTTCTTGAAATAATACCATCAGCCAGTTCTTGCTGCGTTAAATTTGCCTGGTTTCTAAGTTCTTTTATTCTTTGCCCTAACATGGTGTTCCTCCCTAATTCATATAATTTCATAATAAACTATTATCATTTAACATTCCATCACTTCATAAGAATTTAACCCTTTTAATATACATTTGTTAAATCTGAAATAAAAAAAGGACACAATACAAAAAGAATCATTTAGTGTAATTCGTTGACATTATTGAAGTTTACAAGGATAATATAATTATCTTAATAAAAAAAGTTTTAATACTAAGGAGAAGCCAAATGTTAGACATTTTAGTTATCGAGAACCTTGCTCAGTTAAAGTGCGTTAGTGACCCATTTCGTATTAAGCTTTTAGAATTACTATCTGTAGAAGCAAAGACAGGACAACAACTTGCCGATGAGTTAGAAATTCCACGCGCAAAGATTCATTATCATTTAGCAGAACTCGAAAAACAAGGTATTATTGAATTAGTGAAAACTGAACAAAAGCATAGTATTATTCAGAAGTTCTATGCACCCGTAGCGAGACAAATTGTACCTAATTTAGATTTACTGAAGTTCTCACAAGAAGAGAGCAAGAAAGATAACCTATCATTTAAGCTTCAAATCGATGAGAAAGACTTTGCAGATTTTAAGAAAGATTTAAAGAAATATATCAAAAAGGCCTCAACTAAAAATGGCGATTCAAATTATCAAATAAAAATATTCCCTGACCAAAATTAATGGTCAGGGAATATTTTTTATAACAGCTTTTCACCAAAGAATGAACCAACTAAACCGACTGCTTGCTCAGCTGTTTTATTATAAATATCAATTAATGGATTCACTTCTACAATTTCAAAAGATGTGATTTTTTCACTATCATGTAATAACTCTAATGCATAATGACTTTCACGATACGTAATACCACCTGGTACTGTTGTACCTGTTCCTGGCGTTTCAACTGGATCTAACGCATCAACATCCAAAGATAAATGAATACCATCACATTCCTCTAAATGCGCTAAAGCCTCTTCAATGACTTTACCAATACCTAAACGATCAATATCTGCCATTGTATATGTCTTGATACCTACTTCTTTAATGTATTCCTTTTCGCCTTCATCTAAATCTCGCATACCAATCAATACAATATTTTCAACTTTAACTTTATTTTTATAACCACCGATATTGACTAAATCTTCGTGGCCATCACCAATTAAAGCACGTAAAGGCATACCATGAATATTGCCAGAAGGTGAAGATTCATCAATATTTAAATCTCCATGCGCATCATACCAGATAACACCTAAATTTTCATAATGTTTTGCGATACCACTAATCGTACCCATAGCAATAGAATGATCTCCGCCGATAACTACCGGATAATTACCCTTTTGTACAACTTCATCAACTTTAGTGCATAAAGATTCACAAAACGTCGTCACTTCTTCTAAGTTTCGTAAACCACCTTGTTCTGATTTATATTTTTTCATATCAATTGCAGGTGCATCTACATTACCTCTATCAATCACTGTATGGCCAATCGCTTCAATACGCTCGATTAGACCTGCATAACGCATGGCATCCGGACCCATATTCACACCTAATTTACGTTGTCCAAATGCACTTGGTGCTCCAATAATCTCAATCGTCTTATTCATTATGTATTCCCCTTATCCCATAAATATTATAATTATCTGACTACTTTAATTTTATAGAACTCTCAAAGAATATTCAATATATTTATGCATAAATGAATAAAATGGATATTTATGTATGATTGTGAAAGCGTATTCATTTATTTAGAAATAAAAAAATCATCCCGAAGGATGATTCCTGATGAGCCATAGAGGATTCGAACCTCTGACCCTTTGATTAAAAGTCAAATGCTCTACCAACTGAGCTAATGGCTCTAAAATGGCTGGGCTAGCTGGATTCGAACCAACGAGTGACGGAGTCAAAGTCCGTTGCCTTACCGCTTGGCTATAGCCCAATAATGGTGGAGGGGGGCAGATTCGAACTGCCGAACCCGAAGGAGCGGATTTACAGTCCGCCGCGTTTAGCCACTTCGCTACCCCTCCGTATATGTTGTTCATAAATATCAAAAAATGGTGGAGGATGACGGGATCGAACCGCCGACCCTCTGCTTGTAAGGCAGATGCTCTCCCAGCTGAGCTAATCCTCCAAATGGTGACCCCTACGGGATTCGAACCCGTGTTACCGCCGTGAAAGGGCGGTGTCTTAACCGCTTGACCAAGGGGCCTTAATGGCTCCACAGGTAGGACTCGAACCTACGACCGATCGGTTAACAGCCGATAGCTCTACCACTGAGCTACTGTGGATAAATAAAAATTGCCCGGCAACGTCCTACTCTCGCAGATCGTAAGACCAACTACCATCGGCGCTAGAGAGCTTAACTTCTGTGTTCGGTATGGGAACAGGTGTGACCTCTCTGCCATCGTCACCAGACAAATGAAAGATATGATATCCAGTTTCATCTCGCTGTCTTTCATCATTTTCTAAGCCTCTATAAAATCCTGATGGATTTTCTATCGCCTTATCAAAAATGACTCAAGCCATAACGCTCGTTTCCACTTTTAACATTATACTTTCAAAACTAGATAAACTTAAGAAGAAATATGATGTACCAAACATCACCGTGCAAAAAATCTAATAAAATTGATTAAGTCTTCGATCGATTAGTATTCGTCAGCTCCATAC
>NZ_JAHCPS010000002.1 GCF_021366795.1 Macrococcoides caseolyticum
CCAATCGAAGATTGAGTTAAGACATGATTATATATTTTAAAAAAGAAAAAATGTAGGAAAAACAGCATTTTCATTTCGCCATTTTCCTACATTTTATAACCGCCATTTACAAATGTAGTGTTTTCATGAACCACATTAATTTGAGGGTATTTTTGATATAGTATTTCTTTATAATATTTTTCAATATATTTATCTTTATATTCATTTATCTGATATTCAATGTTACCATCTGAATCTGGATTAAATTTAAAATTAGACATATCAATATCAAGAAACTCAAAAAGTTGTGTCGATCCTTTTTCAACTACCAAATGATGTGCCAACCCCTCAATATCAGCAATTAATTCTTCATTACTGAACAAACTATCTTTTGGGATATCTGTAATTGTTAAAATATAAATTTCATTTGCTTCAAATATAAAAACTTCTAAAAATGTATTCTTATATTCTGTACCTTCAAATACATTACCAGGATACATATACCATCGTTCTAAATTAGCAAGTCTTAAATTTCTTGTAAGAGTCATAATATTCTATCTACCTCATCTGATTAATCTTCACTTTGTTAGTCTTTCTTTTTGACTTTCATTTTATATCCATTTTAATTCTCCAATATATTTAATGATTAGTTTACCAATTATCTACTATCATTAATTCTATCTATATGCTCTTTGCTATCTCCAAACCTATAAAGAATTTATCCATATTATGATTAGCATCACTTAAGCCGTCAACCTCGTATTCATTTTCTGCAAGTACATCACCCGTTACCAAAAAGTTATAAAGTTCAAACCCATGGAAGTCACTAACAGCTTGAACACCTGCAAGTTCCATTTCGACTGCAATACAACCATCGTTTTTGCGCATTTCAACATTATTTTTAGTTTCTCTCATCATAGCATCAGTTGTCCATACCTTACCTTGCACATAGGGTAATTCTAATTTATCAAATATATCAGCAACTTTATTACTGTTATTAATTTCAATATAATCATTTGCTTTTGCATAATGATAAGACATACCTTCATCTCGATAACTTTCCGTTGGAATCACAAATTTATTATTAGTCTTTTCTTTATCTAAACTACCTGCTGAACCTGACATTATAAACCGAGTAGCACCAGTTAACCAGTTAGCTTCTATACAAAATTGAGCCGCTAGTGTTGATCCAATACCACTTAAATAAAATCCAATATCTTTGTTTTCATGAATAAATTTATATATTGGATAACTACCGTTACAAGCATGGATCTCTGCAATTTTTTCACATTTATATATATCAAAAATATTGTCATAAATATTTTTCGATAAAATAATCATACACACATCTAAAATCTTTTTCTGCTCCCCATAAAAACTTTTCAAAGTAACAATCGGTTCCGAATTATTATCGAAAGCATCTATTATCATAAAATCACCTCATATTTTTTCAAAAGTATAGCAATATTCCTTAATAATAAAAATAGACAAATTTATGATTTTGCCCACAATTCAGCTTTAAATAAATGTAAAATACTTTTGACATTTATGGAATGACTTGCTATATTATAAATGTAAAAAAGATTTGACATTTGGAGGCTTGATTTATGATTATTCAACTAAGTTTTGCATTTTTGTTAACAGTCATTGCTCTTATGTTTATCGTTAAATTTTTAAATTTTGGACCTGATCAAAGCGAATATGATGAAAGAACTCAAAAAATAGGAAATGAAGTATTTACAACAACTTTAACCTATCTTATTGTTTTCTGGATATTCTCTTTAATTATGAAAACAATAGATTTTAAAAATATTAGTTTTGATTATTTAAATGAATATCCAGAATTAATTAATTTAGCATTGGCTACTATTTTAATTATTTTCAATTACATTCGAATCAACAAAAAATATAGTGTATAAAGGAGAAATCATTATGAAAGTACTTGGTTTTATATGTATATTTTTATTTGCTGGTCTATGGGGATTTGTGATTAAAAAAGTTTTACCTAAAGATATGATTGAGGGTAACAATAACAAAATTGATGAAAGATCATCTAGAATATTATTAGAAGTTTTTTCTAATACTTTAGTATGGGTAGTATACGCATTATTAATTAGCATCATATTAAAATTATTTAAACTGGGAAATCCAGATAAAGTTATCCTACCTGAATTTCCTGAAGTATCTTACTTGCTTATTATTATAGTTATATTTTTCATGAGTTTGTTTTATACTAAGAATAAGTATAGTGCAAAAGGTTGATGCTTATTGAAGAATAAAATAAGAGAATTAAGAAAAGAAATGGGTATGTCTCAAGCTGAGTTGAGCGAGAAAACTAATGTTTCGAGGCAAACGATTAATGCCATAGAAAATGATAAATATGACCCTACGCTATCTCTCGCATTTAAATTAGCTAAGTGTTTAAATGTCACGGTTGATGAGTTATTTTCATAAAAACGGAAATATAATTATATTTCCGTTTTATTTTGATCTAAAATAACTTATAGTTCTCTTCTCCAATGCTACAACATAATCGCGTTTAGCATTTCTATATTCAGGTGTTTCATCATATGATTGGGTAAGTTTAGTCTTTAAATCACTGTAGGCCTATACTTCCTCTGGATGTTCAAGTAAATAATCTCGAACAGCTAAATGTCGATAGATTTCAGGATGACCTTCTTGATAGATATGTATATGATGCGTTCTATCATCTCCACCTTTTCTTAACAATCTTCTACCTGGAATTCCCCATTCTCCGGCCACATCGTATCCTGCTTCTCCAAATTTTGAATTATAACTATCAATTTGATTTATGTCTTTAACCAATACCATCATATCTATTACAGGTTTTGCTTTCATCCCGGGAACAGCAGTACTACCAAAATGTTCAAATCTTACAATTTCATCAGGAATCATATCAGAAATTAATAGACATTCATTTTCGAAACTATCTCTCCACTTAGGATCATAATCAGATAATCTTACTTTCATTTTTAATACCTCCTTTTAATATTTAATTAATAATTTCTCTCTTCAATCCTGTATTTGTAAAGAAAAGCACCTACAAGTTGTAGGTGCTGATGATATTACCCTCTTCGTCTAGAAATCAAAGAATGTTCATTTAAACTAAATGTACTACGTACACGCATCATCTGGTCAATTCGTTCTTCAGCTAAACGTTCTGCTGCTAAAGCTGTAGAAATGTTATCACGTTTTGCGATTTCAAATACTTTATCCATCTGGTCATAGATTTCATTTACTTTTTTCGTAGCACGGTCTTGATTATACCCGTTTAACTCATCAGCTACATTAATAACACCGCCAGAGTTCGCAACAAAGTCAGGCGCATAAATAATACCTCTTTCCTGTAACATCGCTGCATGTTTCTCCATATCTTTTAACTGGTTATTCGAAGATCCGCATACTGCTTTAACTTTTAATTGCGGGATTGTTTCATCATTAAGGATTGCACCTAACGCACATGGTGCAAAGATATCCGCTTCAACTGAATATATTTCATCAGGCTTCACTGCTATTGCACCAAAGTCATTTACCGCTCTATCAATTGATTCCTGGAAGATATCCGTAACGATAAGTTTCGCACCTTCTTCATGTAAATACTTACATAATGTATAAGACACATTCCCTACCCCTTGAACTGAAACCGTCTTACCTGCTAAACTATCATCTCCAAATGCTTCTTTCGCTGTACGTTTCATCGCACGGTATACCCCTAATGCTGTCATTGGACTTGGGTTACCACTTGATCCGTAACTTTCAGAAAGGCCTACAACAAAGTCTGTTTCTTCATGAATCGTATCCATATCTGTTACTGTTGTACCAACGTCTTCAGCTGTAATATAACGGCCATTTAAACTTTGAATATATCTGCCTAAAGCTCTAAATAATGCTTCTGATTTATCTTTTTTAGGATCACCAATCACTACAGTCTTCGCACCGCCTAAGTTTAACCCTGCTGCTGCATTTTTATATGTCATGCCACGTGCTAACCTTAGTGCATCCTCTATCGCAGCTTCTTCTGATTCATATGGCCACATTCTGCAACCACCAAGTGCCGGTCCAAGTGTTGAGTCATGTATCGCAATAATCGCTTTCAATCCACTCGTTTTATCCTGGCAGAATACGACCTGCTCGTAATCATATTGTTCTAATGTTTCAAAAATCATTTTATTTCCCCTTTTCATAAAATAATTATAAGTTTAACATCTTCTATTTTACCTTAACTATTATGTTTATAAAACAATTATTTTTATACATTTGTATTTTTAAGGTGGATTTATTTCGATTTCCGATGTTTCGCTTTCTTTTTTCAGCATATTTATTGACACTTTAAAGAATTAAAGCGCTTTCAACTTTTGTGTTTTGTTCTTTTAATCATTGCGATAACCTGAATCTAAAATGTCATTTATTATATTCATATAACAAATGATTTGTATTATATTTTCTTTAGTATTCTGTTATAATGCTAATGGTAGGTGATATTATGAAAAAAATTATTGCATTAATGGTCCTGGTGATTCCTATTTATTTTGCTGGACTAGGCATTAAATGGATGCGCGACGCTGTATTTGGCATCTTGGTGCCAGAACTTCATTTTATATGGTTACAATTTTTAATTGGCTTTATATTAATGACTTTGGGGGTAAGTTTCGTCGGTGGTTATATCCTCCATATTGAAAAGAAAAATAAACGTGCACAGGAAAAATTCTATAGAAAAAATAAGTAACAGTCTGTTAATCAGTCTGCTACTTATTTTTTTTATGATTATATTCTTTTTTTAATCGAACGGCACGTTCAACTTCATCTGTTATGATCGCATCCACTTCTTGATTTAACCAATATTGTATCTCTTTTGCTTTATTCACTGTATAGACACGCGCTGGTAATTGATATTTTGATAATATACCACTAAATAAATCATTCATAGAGCGTTTACTTTTAGGATGAACAGAATTAATACCATGTGATTCCATATACATCCAGGGCTCACCTAAAGATTTATCTGTAAGCAATGCCGTATGATAGGTCGGGTTAATTTGTTCAATATCGTATAAAGATTGGAGTTGAAAACTAGAAATTATAATACGCTCTTTCATATCATAACCTTCCAATAATTCAATAAGCTTAGCTTCGAGCTTACCATCTGTGATGCCTTTAACCTCGATATTAAGTGTCAATTCCGTGTTACAAATCCAGTCCATTACCTCATTTAATGTAGGTACTTGCTCATCAGTGACTTTAAAGCGCCCATGTTTAATTCTAGCGTCTTTGATTTCACTTAATGTTAAGGCATTCACTTTACCTGATTGATTCGTTGTTCGATTGAGGGTTGGATCATGAATCACAATGATTTCTTTATCTTTAGATAAATGAATGTCTAGTTCAATCCCTTCTGCACCATACTCCAGGGCTTTTTTAAAGCTTAACATTGTGTTTTCAGGGTATCGTGCAGCATATCCTCGATGACCGATAATTTTAGTCATGTTTTTCCTCCAGCAAAAATTTTAATAATTCACCGCTTGTAGGACGATTAATCTTACCTCGTTTCTGAAATTGTTCTTTTAATCCATTGTCCCATGCTCTTTCTATCGCATGACGAATCGATCGCTCAACATTTGCATCTCTGATATCATTTTTTTCAGCGATTTTTGGATACAAATCAATCGTCAAATGAATTTTATTATTATGATGCGTTTCATTTCGTACTTCAAGTATTTCAAGTGCATCCTGAATATACTTCGTTCCTTTATGTTTCATTTTAAAGCCAAGTTGCACTAAGCGATTAATAGTCATTTCTTGTGTATCGATTCCACAAATTTGATTAATACGGTTAACAAAATTATCGAAATTAATAGGTTTTAATATGAAGTAATCGGCACCTGAGTTCATAGCTTCAGATAAAACTGAATCTTTACCAAAAGCACTTAGACATATGATTTTGTATGAATGACTTTTAGGAATATGTTCTTTTAACAATGTAATACCATCTATATGAGGTAGAATTAAATCCAGTAATAATAAATCGAATTGAACTTCCTCAATCATTTTAAGCGCATCTATTCCGCTATGACACATACCAATCACTTGCATATTATGCTGTTCCAGGTGTTTTTTTATTGAGACTGCAAGTTCTCGTGAGTCTTCAATGATTGCTACTTTTAGTGCCATGTTACGTCATCCTTTTATTTCTTATTTTGATTAATTAATTCTGCTGCATGTTCTAAAGTTAATGGTGTAACTTCGACCCCCGAAATCATTCTGGCAACTTCCTGTATTCTAGTATCGCCATCTAATTCGGTAACACGCGTTGTTGTTCGATCATCTTGTTCTTTTTTCTCAATATAAAGATGATGATCGCTAATTGCTGCTACTTGTGGTAAATGTGAAATACAAATGACTTGAATATGCGTTGATATATCATACATTTTCTCTGCCATTTTTTGAGCCACTTTACCTGATACACCCGTATCTACTTCATCAAATAGAATAGCTGTTTTACCTTTTGTCTCTGCAAATATACTCTTTAATGCTAACATCATTCGACTTAATTCTCCACCTGAAGCAATCTTCTCAAGGGGCTTTAATGGTTCACCTTTATTTGGACTAATCATAAATTCTAATGATTCTATACCTGATAAAGTCGGTTCTGTTTTAGTGAATGCCATTTCAAAATTAGCACTTTTCATTTCAAGGTTATGAATTTCATCCAGAATTTCATTACGTAATTTTTGAGCGACATTTCGTCTAGCTTTACTTAGCGATGAACCAATATCGTTAAGTTTTTGATATAAATGGTCAATTTCAACGGAAAGATTTGATGTTGATTCTTCAATATTCTCAATTGTATTAATTTCTTTTTCAAGTTCATCTATGAAAGGAATTAACTCAGGTAAGCTTTTACCATATTTACGTTCAAGAAACTGAATTTCATTCATCCTTGTTTCCAATTGATTCAATTCATTTTCATCATATTCATTTTGTGTCATTTCATCATGAAGGGCATGTTTTGCATCATCCAGTAAATAATATAAGCTTTCAGAATCTTCAAGTGTTTTACTAAACTTTTGTGGAATAATTTCATCGACTTCTTTTAATGATGCATTAAATTCAAATAATAAATCCAGTATTTTATTTTCATCACTTAACAAATTAACTGATTTCGTTAATGCTTCATTAAGTTTTTCGTAGTTTTGAAGACGATTAATCTCTTCAGTTAAACTTTCTTTTTCTGTTGCAATTAATTGCTTCTCTGTTAATTCCTTATGCTGATATTTGATTAAATCCAGTCGTTGTAATAGTGCTTCATCTTTTTGTTGTAAGTTTTTAAGCTCATTGGTCTTAAGCACATATTGATTGTAATGGGATTGATAATCTAATAGTAGCTCATCATATTGTCCTTTTGCATAATCATCGAGTAAAGACAAATGATATTTTGGTTTAAGCAGCGTTTGTGTCTCATGTTGACCGTGTATATCAAGTAATTCCTGCATAATTACTTTAAGTTCTGTTAGTGTAACAGTTTGATTGTTGATTTTACATATACTTTTACCTGATTTTAAAATTTCTCGTTTAACAAGCATAAAGTCATCGAGTGCGATATCACGTTCATGTAATAATTCCTTAACACGTGGGTTGTGATCAATATCAAAAATACCTTCAACAATGGCTTTATTCTCTCCATGACGTACAAGATTTTGACTCGCACGCATTCCAATAAGCTGTCCGATTGCATCAATGATAATTGACTTTCCTGCACCTGTTTCTCCACTCAGAACTGTCAATCCATTCTTAAATTCAATTTCTAGTGATTCAATGATTGCAAATTGTTTTATTGTCAAAGACAAAAGCATAAGCTATCCTCCAATTTAAAGCATGTTAAAGATTCGTTCCGTTACAACTTCACCCGCTTTTTTATCTTTACATATTAATAAACATGTATCATCACCACAAATTGTGCCTACAACTTCTTCCCATTCTAATTGATCTAAGATCGCACCAATGGATTGCGCGTTCCCTGGTAATGTCTTTAATACGAGTAAATTATCCGCACTATCTAATTTGACAAACGAATCCATTAAATATCTACCTAATTTATCAAGTGGATGATATTTACGGTCTCTCGGTAATGAATAAATATATTGACCACTTGGTGTTGGCACTTTAATAAGTTGTAATTCTTTAATATCTCTAGAAATAGTTGCTTGTGTAACGTTGAGATTGTACTCATTTAATTTTTCAACTAAATCTTCCTGCGTTTCAATTTGTTGATTTGAAATAATCTCTCTAATTTTTATTTGACGTATTGTTTTATTCGCCATATTGACGCCCCCATTGTATGTATAATTATACATTTATTTTAGCATACATAAAAAGGAATGTATATCAAAAAACCACCGATAATTGCATCAGTGGTTTAATGATTTAGCATATTAAAAGCTTCTTCTACTAGCATTTCAGTTCTATTTTTATGCCAAATAGATAAGTGATTATACTCATTTTGTGCATCTAAATTATTCAGATAAATACCATGTAATAAATATTCAATATTGCCTTTTTGTCCTGTTATCGGTGAAAATGTGACATCAGACACTTTAATTTGAAGTGATTCACATAATCTAAGCATTTCGTTGATGACATAAATGTGTTCATTTTTATCATGAACAATGCCTTTATCTACGTATTCATAACGTGCTTCAAATTGTGGCTTTATTAAAGCTATTATCGTTGTGTCATGTTCAATAATTTCAACAAGCTTATGAAGGATTACAGCTAAAGATATAAAACTCACATCAATCGATATAAAATTAGGCAATGGATTAAAATCCTGTTTTGTCACATATCGAAAGTTGGTTTGTTCCATTACAGTGACGCGTTCATCTACACGTAATCTATAGTCTAATTGATTGGTACCAACATCAAGTGCATAAACGTGTTTTGCACCATTTTGCAATGCGCAATCTGTAAAACCTCCTGTTGATGAACCAATATCAAGATGGATAACATTATCTAAATTCAAATTAAAATGTTCAATTGCTTTTTCAAGTTTAAATCCACCCCGACTGACATATTTCTTTCGCTTATCTTTCACACGAATCTTAGCAGTTATAGGATTAATCTTCTCTCCTGCAGTATCAATTCGAATATTGTCATCATAGATTAAACCCGCCATAATCGCACGCTTTGCTGTATCAATATCATCATAATAATCATGAGCAACAAGCCATTCATCAATTCTAATTTTTTTCATTTTTTCTTTTCAATGACTGCTTAATTTCATTAATAATATTGGCTTTAGAAATACCAATGTCATTTAATAATAACGCTACATCGCCGTGCTCAATATACTCATTATCAATACCGATGCGCTTAACATCAATAGACTTATGCTGATCATTATAATAATTGACAACTAATGCACCAAATCCACCACTTAACATCGATTCTTCCACTGTAATAATGGATTTCTCTTCAGATGCGAGTCGGTCTAGAATTTGATAATCCAGTGGCTTAATAAATCGAGCATTAATCACTTCTATATTGATACCTTCTTTAAGGAGCTCATCACGTACTTCCTCAATTAATTGAAGTGTAGGCCCAAAACTTAATACAGCAATGTCACTGCCACTATGCAACACTTCCCATTGACCGTATGGAACAACTTGTATCCCTTTGTCCACTTCAACCCCGATACCATTACCTCTTGGATAACGAATCGCAATTGGACCCTCATATTCATAAAATGCACTATTTATCATATGACGTGCTTCGTTTTCGTCTTTAGGCATCATAATGGTCATATTTGGCATATGACTTAAAAATGGAATATCAAACACACCTTGATGTGTCTCACCATCTGCACCGACAAGTCCAGAACGATCGACACCAAAAACAACATGGAGGTTCTGTCTATCTACATCATGTAACAACTGATCATAAGCGCGTTGCAAGAAAGTAGAATAAATCGCTACATATGGTTTCATACCATTCGCAGCAAGACCTGCTGCCATCGTTACTGCATGTTGTTCTGCGATGCCAACATCAAAAAATTGCTCAGGTAACATGGATTGAAATTTAGTTAACTTACTTCCAACCGGCATTGCTGGTGTGATAGCAACAATACGTTTATCTTGTTCAGCAAATTGTTGTACTGTATCACTAAATATTTGACTCCAGGCAGGTGCTTTAGAGCTTCCCTTTACTTGCTCACCCGTTTCTAGCTTGTAAGGGCCCAAACCATGCCAAGTCCCAATTTTATCATTTTCTGCTGGTCTATAACCCTTTCCCTTTTTAGTGATGACATGTACAATAACCGGCCCTTTAATACGTTTAGACGTTTCAAATGCTTCTTTTAAGTCGTTAAAGTTATGGCCATCGACTGGGCCGACGTATTTTATACCTAATTCCTCGAAAAAGACACCCGATACCACAAGGTATTTCAAACTATCTTTGATACGATCAGCAGAATCACGTAACTTATGACCACCAGGTAGTTTACTTAAAAACCCATCAATATCTACTTTCGCACGATTATAATTTTGGTTCGTTCTTAAACGTCCGAACATATTATGCATTGCACCGACATTCGGTGCAATACTCATTTCATTATCATTAAGAACAATGGTCATATTCGTTTTATCATGACCAATATGATTTAATGCTTCTAGCGCCATACCGCCCGTCAGAGCGCCATCACCAATAATAGGTACAACGTCATAATCTTCATACATAATATCGCGAGCTTTAGCCATTCCTATCGCTGCTGATAATGATGTTGATGAATGTCCCGCTTCCCATACATCGTGCGGACTTTCATTTAATTTTGGAAACCCGCTCAAGCCCTTATATTGACGCAACGTATCAAACTTTTCTCCACGACCTGTTAAAATTTTATGAATATATGCTTGATGTCCGACATCAAATATTAATTTATCTTTCGGACTATTAAAACTTCGATGCATAGCAATCGTTAATTCTACTACACCTAAATTTGCCCCAATGTGTCCACCCGTTATTGCACATTTTTCTATAAGAAATTTGCGTATATCACCACTTAACGCAATTAATTCATCCTCGGTTAAATTTTTAATAAACGATGGATCTTTTATTTTAGATACATCCATGAATTCCCCACCTACATCTCTTTTACTTTAATATGTTTCTTATTATATCATTGTTTACGAATGCATGAAAAATAAAAAAAGCCTTTATCCAGGCTTTTATTTGTTACGGCTGACGATAAAATGAATTAATTCGATTAAAGGTGCTGGGTTAACAGTCATCGATTGTACTAAATCCTCTGTCTCACGCCAAAGTTCTTCTAACATTTCTTTTGCTTTCTCTAAACCAATAATTGTAACATAGGTACTTTTTTGGTTTTCAACATCACTGCCCACACGTTTACCAATTACCTCAAAGTCCCCTTCAACATCTAAAATATCATCTTTAATTTGAAACATTAATCCAACATTGCGACCAATTTTATCAAGTTGAGTTAATCTATCTGAAGAACATTTTAATATAATACCTGCAGCATAAATAGATGCATGAATTAAATCTCCTGTTTTGTGATGATGGATTTTTTCAAGCAACTTTAATTCAATATTTTTATTTTCACTTTCCATATCAAGCATTTGACCCGCAACCATACCTTTCGAACCGGCTGCATTCACTAGTAATTTAAGGAGTGATATTTGTGTCATTAAATCATAATCCGCATTTAGAATTTGTGAGAAGCTGTCTGTTAAAAGTGCGTCTCCTGCAAGTATTGCTGTCGCTTCACCATATACTTTGTGATTCGTTAATTTACCACGTCTATAATCATCATTATCCATAGCAGGAAGATCATCATGAACCAAAGAATATGTATGTATCATTTCTACAGCCAATCCAAATGCTTTGCCTAATTCAGGTTCGCCACCTAGACTTTCAATTGTCGTCATGAGTAGTAACGGTCTAATTCTCTTGCCACCAGCTTGTAAAGAATACGTGATTGACGCATTCAATTGTTGAGATACTGGTGGCATTTGATATAAATCTGATATCGCTTGATTGATAGATTGAATATATGCTTTATTCATTCGTACTTGCCTCTTGAAGTTTTGCAATCTTTTGTTCTGCCTCTTTTAATTTATCCTGGCAAGCCTTTGAAAGCTTAACACCAACTTCATATAACTCAATCGACTTTTCTAACGAAACTTCTTCATTATCAAGTTGTTTAACGATTGATTCTAATTCTGTCATCATCGTCTCAAAATCTTTTGCCATGCGTTTCACTCCCTAATGTTTCTTCTCAATAACTTCTGTCACTAATTTACCATCCTTCATTTCAACTTCAAGCGTTTGTCCAATCGTTACTTCCAATGTTGAATTGACGATTTGACCATCTGTTCTTGCTATACTGTAGCCTCTAAGTAAAGTTTCTGTCGGACTTAGCGTACTTAGAAGAGCAATTTTAGATTGTAAATGCGATTGTTTAAGTGACATTTTGTAATGTATTGTGCGTTCAATTCGATTTTGAAGATTATCTATATAAATATTTGATTGCTGAACTTTATCAATTAATACTTTGGGCGATAATTGCTGTTTCATGCGTAGCAGACGGTGATTGTGATTTTGCATCGTAGATTGGTTCATTAATTTTAAATGATGCTGCACTTCATCTATACGTTGTACTTTTTGTTCCACTAACACATATGGGTTTTTAAATATATAATAGTTCATTTGTTGCTGTAATCGTTGCTGTTCTTTACGAAGGATTGTATTGATTTTGGAATCAATAAATGCACGCGCACGCACAATTTGATTCATTAATTCACGACTATCAGGCGTAGCAAGCACTGCTGCACCTGTTGGCGTAGGTGCTCTAAAATCAGCAACATAATCCGCGAGCGTCGTATCTGTTTCATGGCCAACAGCAGAGATAATCGGCGTTTTTGCATGGTAGATTGCTTCAACAACGATACTTTCATTAAATGCCCATAAATCTTCTATTGAACCACCACCACGACCTACTATGATGACGTCTGCCCCAATCGTATCAGCATATTGAATATTTTTCACAATATCCTCTTTAGCACCAACACCTTGTACTAGTGTTGAAATATATGTCACTTGTGCGATAGGATAACGCTTCGTCAAAGTCGTTCTGATATCCTGAACAGCAGCTCCAGTACTCGCTGTTAACACTGCAATATGTTTTGGATATTGTGGAAGTGGTTTTTTATGTTCAGCATTAAAGTATCCTTTTTCAAGATAATCTTTTTTTAGTTGTTCAAACTTCTCATAAAGTAAACCAATACCGTCAAGTGTCATCGTACTCACATACAATTGATAATTCCCTCGTGATTCATAAGTCGAAACACGCCCTGTAATTAATACACTATCCCCTTCTTTTGGAGAAAAGGTCAACTGATGCGCATCGCGACTAAACATCATACATTGAATAATTGCACCATTATCTTTAAGTGCAAAATAATGATGACCACTTGAGTGCTTTTTATAATTTGAGAGCTCGCCTTTAATAAACACTTGCTGTAAATAAGGATCTCTATCAAATTTTGTTTTAATATACTGACTTAATGCAGTGACTGTTAAATATTTTTCCATATCATCACTACGCTTTATTTTTGATAATTTCACTCAATATACCATTTATGAATTTGTAACTCTCGTCATCACTATATGTTTTAGCCAAGTTGACCGCTTCATTAACCACTACTTTTTCAGGTGCATCTGAGTATAATAATTCATATGTACTCAGTCTTAAAATAATTCGGTCAATTTTATTAATACGGTCAATGGTCCATTGCTTTAAGTGTGGTTTAATATTATCGTCAATCGTTGATTCAAATTCCTTTACACCACGTACCAGCTTTTCACAAAAATCATCTTTTAAAGGCGGTTCAATAATAAATTGTGTTGCTTCTTCAATTGTAATATCGTGTTCTTTCGTTTCTAACTGGAATAAAATTTGTACTGCATGTTGTCTTGATTCTGTTCTTGACATAGTGTTCTCCTTCAAAAATATAGAGGATGCAAGCATCCTCTCAATTAATTTTCTTTAAATTTGACATTGACAATATGAATATTAATTTGTTTCGGCGTAATTGCTGTCATATTTCCCAATGCATTCTTGATTGTTTGTTGTACTTGTGTTGCTGTTTTTGAAATCTTTGTTCCATAATCAAATGCACAATACGCATCTATGATAATTTCGTTATCTTTAACATCAACGTTAACACCTTTTTGGTTTTTTACACCTAATTTATCGAGAGATTTGTTCTTTTGAACAAGTGATACACCTTTGACTTCTGATATAGCAATTGAAGCAATAACTTCAATCACACTCGGTGCAATTTCAACTGTACCTAAATTGCCTTTTTTATTTGTTTCAATCATTGATATATGCCTCCCATCTCATATTATTACTATAACATGTTTTAAGTATAATATTAAATGCAAAATAAAAAAACGCATTTGCGTTTTTTTATTGAAGTATTTCATTCTCTTCTAAGAACTTAGTACTATAATTGTTCGATTGAAATACTGCATGATCCATTAAAGCTAAATGAAAAGGAATCGTCGTGTCAACACCAGTTACTACAAATTCATCTAAAGCTCTCTTGGCACATGCAATTGCCTCAGCTCTTGTTGGTTGATGAATGATTAGTTTTGCCACCATAGAATCATAAAATGGCGGTATCTTGTAATTTGTATAACAGGCAGAATCCACTCTTACACCGTATCCACCTGGAACAACATATTGTGTAATTAACCCTGGTGATGGCATAAAGTTTTTGTATGGATTTTCCGCATTAATTCGAAGTTCTATCGCATGACCTTTTATTTGAATATCTTTTTGATCAATAGTTAAAGCATCACCAGAAGCAATTTTAATTTGCCACTTCACTAAATCAACACCTGTCACCATTTCAGTTACCGGATGTTCGACTTGTATACGTGTATTCATTTCCATAAAATAATACTTATTTTCTGTCAAATCGTAGATAAATTCAACAGTCCCTGCACCTTCATAATTCACAGCTTCAGCAGCACGCACCGCAGCTTGTCCCATGGCACAACGCGTCGCTTCATCTAAGACAGGTGAAGGTGATTCTTCAACTAATTTTTGCATACGACGTTGTATAGTGCAATCACGTTCTCCCAGATGTATCACTTTACCATACTGATCGGCAAGTACTTGTATCTCAACATGTCGGAACGATTCAATAAATTTCTCCATATAGAGCCCAGGATTACCGAATGAAGTTGCAGCTTCCTGTTCAGTCATCAAGTAACCATTTCGTAACTCTTCATCATTTCTCGCTACTCTAATACCTTTTCCTCCACCTCCAGCAGTCGCTTTGATAATCACTGGATAACCCATTTCATGGGCAAGTGCTAAAGCATCATCTACATTTTTTAATAATCCATTACTGCCGGGCACAACCGGAACATTTGCTTCTATCATGACTTGTTTTGCCACATCTTTTATACCCATTTTCGAAATCGAATAATGACTTGGACCAATAAATTTAATTTGACATGCTTCACACATCTCTGCAAAATTAGCATTTTCAGCTAAAAAACCATACCCTGGATGAATGCCATCGCATCCGGTAGAACTTGCAATCATCAGTATATTAGGAATATTTAAGTAGGAATCCTTCGACTGTTTTGGGCCAATACAATAAGCCTCGTCTGCGATTTGAGTATGTAAGGCATCACGGTCTGCCTCAGAATATATCGCAACAGACTGAATATTTAGCTCTTTTAAGGCGCGTATAATGCGTACCGCAATTTCTCCACGGTTTGCAACTAAAACTTTTTTCATTTTATTTCACCTTAAATAACGGTTGTCCGTATTCAACCATTTGTCCATCTTCTACTAAGATTTCAACTATTTCTCCTGAAATTTCGGCTTGAATTTCATTAAATAATTTCATTGCTTCTAATATGCAGACAGTACTATCAGGATTAACTTGGTCACCGACAACGACATAAGGTGCGCTTTCAGGTGATGGTGATTTATAGAATGTTCCGACCATAGGTGCATTGATGGTTTTTACATTGTCGGTTTGCACTTTAGGTTCTGTTGCTGTTGGATGTTCAAGTTCTCGTTTTGCTGGTACTTCATGGACAATTTGAGCTGGTGTGTGTACAATTTCTTTTTCTTTTTTTATGATTATTTTATATTCATCCTGCTCTATATTTAATTCAGTTAATGTTTTTGATGCGTCGATTAGATCAACGAGTTTTTTGATTTCTTCAAATTTCATGATTAACCCCTTTTTATACAAGATTTTAAGACTAGTTACTAATTTATTTTATCTTAGTGGTCAGACCAATACAAGCAAAAAATAAAAGACATGCAAAATCGCATGTCTTAAATTACATATTAATTATCCACGAGAAACATAAGATCCATCAGTCGTATTAATAATTAATAAATCTCCTTGGTTAACAAATAAAGGCACATTTAATGTGTAGCCCGTTTCAACAGTTGCTTGCTTTGTCGCACCCTGTGCTGTATCCCCTTTAATACCAGGTTCAGTTTCAGTCACTTCAAGTGTTACTGTGTTTGGTAATTCAACACCTAATGTTTCACCTTCATACATTTGAATATGTACTTCCATATTTTCTTTTAAGAATTTTAATTCGTATTCAATCGTGCTTTCTGGTAATTCTAATTGCTCATACGTTTCGTTATCCATGAATACATGTTGATCACCTGAAGCATATAAGTATTGCATACGTTTATTATCGATTTGTGCTTTACCAACCTTTTCACCAGCACGGAATGTTTTTTCCTGAATAGCACCCGTACGTAAGTTACGTAATTTTGAACGTACAAATGCTGCACCTTTACCTGGTTTTACGTGTTGGAATTCAATAACTCTCCAAATCCCGTTATCTACTTCAATTGTTAAACCTGTCTTAAAATCGTTTACTGAAATCATTCAATTTCCTCCTAATTAGCTCTCTTATAAAATAATAAGGTCTTTTGGTGATTGTGTAAAGCGCTTTAGACCATTTTTCGTTACTAAAACATCATCTTCAATACGTACGCCACCTAAACCTTCAACATAAATACCTGGTTCAAGTGTCACACACATGTTTTCTTCAAGTGTATGCGGTGACTTCATCGATAACATTGGACCTTCATGGACCTCTAAACCGATACCATGCCCGAGTGAATGCCCGAACTTGTCTCCATAGCCGTATGATTGAATAACATCACGTGCGATTTTATCTGCTTCTATGCCAGTCATCCCGATTTTAATTTCATTTAGGGCTTTCATTTGTGACTCTAAAACAACATTGTAGATTTTCACCATTTCATCACTTGGTTGTCCTACTGCAATTGTACGTGTAATGTCAGAAATATAACCATTATAAATCGCGCCGTAATCAAATGTAATCATCTCACCCGACTGAATCACCTTATTACTTGCTACACCATGCGGTAATGCACCACGCACACCACTTGCTACAATCGTATCAAAAGAAGAAGAGGTTGCCCCTAATTCACGCATTTTCATTTCCATTAAATTGTTAATTTGCAGTTCGGTCATTCCTGGTTGAGTTATTTCAAGAATGTAATTAAAAGTTTCATCTGCAATATCAGCAGCCTGCTGAATAATTTCAATTTCGAATGGCTCTTTAATCATACGGATTCGTTCCACTTCACCAGCAATATTGATGAGTTCATATGCATCATTTAATAGCATTTGATGATCTTGATATGTAATTAAATCTCCTTCAAATCCAATTGTTTTATACCCTTTTTCAACAATGATTTGAACGATTGTTTGTAACAATGATTGTGTATGCTTAATAATTTCGAATTGACTGGCCTGGGCTGTTGCCTGTTCGATATATCGAAAATCAGTTACAAGCATTTTTTCATGCTTCGAAATAACGAGTGCACCGCTTGACCCAGTGAATCCTGAAAGATAACGTCGATTAAACGGGGATATAATAACCATCGCATCTAACTGTTTATCATTCATTAATTGATTTAGTTTTTCAAACTTCATTTTTTAAACCTCGCTTTAACATAATTATTTTTATAGCATTGTATATATGGTACCATATATACAGAAACTATTTGAATTGAGGCGTAACAAATTGAAAAAAATTATTCTCATTTTATCAACCAGTCTCGTACTGACTGCATGTGGTCCAAATGAAAAAGAACAACTTACAATAGAGCAGAACAATCTCAAAAAAGAAATTCAAACTTTAAAGTCTAAACTAGATAATGAAAAAACAAAACACGTTTCAAAAACCAATACATTAAACAGTTTAAAAACAGAATTAAAACAACAAAAAGGTACGCAATCATTAAGTAATGATACATATACAGAAACATTTAAAACATATGCTACACAATTAGGTAATGCCATTAATACGTATAAAGAGATTAAGAACAAAATCACTGCTACAAAACAAGATCCTGATGTTCAATTAAAATTAGAAGAAATAAGTAACACGATTCACACTGCTATCAAATCTTATGAAACACCACTTAAAGCAACGCATCCACCCCAAACATTCGAATCTATGCATGAACAAGTGGATTCTGCAAATCAAGATATAAAATCAGCCATCAAGAGTATTGAAAAAGGTTATAAAAAGAATGATGTAGAAACAATCAATGAAGGACAACAAAAATTACAAAGCGCCATTGACCAGTTTAACAGCATACAAATTGAATAAGCGCCAGTTGGATATGCGTAGCGTCCAAAAATTGCAGATATTGTAATTTTATATTTTTATTAATAAGGCTATCAACCTACAATGATTATTTGTAAGTTGATAGCCTTATTGATTTGATAAATGTGCTTAGCGTCTAAATGTCCATTCATCACTTTTATATTTCTCAATTAAACGATTTGTTTCACTGAGCAATGCATCACTTAGCTCATATGGTTTTAATTGAATATTTAATCCCTTTTCGAAACCACGATAAAATGCATCTTCCATCATTTCAATTGTAATTTGCTTATCCGTTAAATCCTGAATACTAACTGCCTTTGAATAAAAGCTCTTTTTCATTTTACCTTTCATTCTAGGATTTTGATAAATAAATAAATCAAACAGCGCATCAACATCTATGGATTGTAATATTGAACCATGTTGTAGAATAACACCTTTTTGTCTCGTTTGAGCACTTCCGGCAATTTTTTTTCCTTCTACAACCAACTCATACCAGCTCGGTGAATCAAAACAAACAGAACTTCTTGGATCTTTTAATTTAGCGCGTTGTGCTTCAGTCCTTGGCACTGCAAAATATGCATCAAATCCTAAATCAATAAATCCTTCTAATAAACCTTGTGAAATCACACGATACGCTTCTGTTACTGTCTTTGGCATATCAGGATGATTTTCTGGTACAATCACGCTATACGTAAGTTCATGGTCATGTAACACGCCACGTCCACCAGTCGTACGTCGAACAAGGCCATAACCACATGCGCTTACCTTTTCTAAATCAATTTCTTTTTCAAGTTTTTGAAAATACCCGATGGAAAGCGTTGCTGGATTCCAACCGTAAAATCGAATAACAGGCGGTAATTTTCCTTCTGACACAAAATTAAGTAAAGCCTCATCCAGAGCCATATTAAAATAAGGATCGTTTTTCTTTGTGTTTAAAAACAACCATTCCTCTTTATGTGTTTGCTTCATAACTATCCCTCATCTCTAAAAATCAAAATAAAAGTAAAATAACTTTGAAATCATGTCATTTTATGAATATAATAAACCTATGATGACAAAAGGAGGACAACTAAAATGACAACTTGGTATATTTTAGGTATTGTACTTCTTGCTTTGTTAGTCTACATTTTTATTAATTACTCTATCAATCGTAAAGCGGTTACTGAATTAAGTCAAGATGACTTTAAGAGCGGTTTAAGAAAAGCGCAAGTTATTGATTTACGTGAAAAAGCGGATTATGACTATGGACATATTAACGGGGCAAGAAACATTCCAATGACAGTCTTTAGAACTAGAATGTTAGGTCTACGTAAAGACCAACCGATTTACTTCGTTGATGCCAATGGTATTTCAAGTTACCGAGCAGCCCGTATGCTAAAAAAACACGGCTACACGAATCTTTATATGTTAAAAAACGGTTATAAAGATTGGAAATACGATTTAAAGGTAAAAAAATAGCAACAGTACTAAAAGAGGGCTAAGACTAACGTCTCGCCCTCTTTCTTATAGCCATTCTAATTTTTTTGAAATAAGCATATGATCTTTATCCTTGTCAGGAATAATATAACCTTCCCTTTTAAATCGATTAATCATCTGACTTGTTGATTCTCTCGATACACAAATCATTCGACTGAGTTGTGTAACTTTAATTATATTTCTAAGACGGTAATAATCACCTTGGTCGCTCCCAACTTCTCTTCCGAGATAGAGAAGTAATGCAATGACTTTTTCTTCAATTGACTTTCCAGCATAAAGAATCATTCGATTATCTTCTGATTCCATCACGCGACCCATTTCTTTAAATAAATGAATTAAGATATGATTATATTTTTTAGCGAGAAACTCTAAAGCTTCCTTTTGAAAATATAAGATTTGCGTTTGGTATAACCCTTTAGCTGTTTGTCTATAATCAGTACTTGAAAATAATGCTGATAAAGGTAATATTTGTGGACGATGTACAAATAAATCCATTTCATTACCATGACTGTCATTTGTCTCCAGCACAATATAGCCATGCATGAGCATATAGAGTTTTTCTGACTGATCACCTTGTTGATAAATAATTTGACCAGGTGCGACATCTTTTAAGTAAAGGTAATCTTTAATTTCTTCCAGTTCAGAGGGTTCAACTTTAATAAAATCTCCAAACTGTTTCACACGATGTTCAAATAAATCAGATTGACTTCGGTTGTTTAAAATCATAATGACCTTTCCTTATTTTGTGATTACCGTACCTGCAGTGCCCTCAAATGCGCGATATGCATTTTGTAAGTCAGTAATAATTACTTTTTTATCTTCACCGCTATTAATAAATTCAATTGCAGCTTCAATCTTAGGTAACATACTGCCTTTAGCGAATTGTCCTTCTGCAATGTATTGCTGTAGCTCGTCTAATGTAACATGTTCTAACATTTTTTGGTCCGGTTTATTATAATTTAAATATACATGGTCTACTGCTGTCAAGATTAATAATATATCAGCAGAAACAAGTTCAGCTAACTTCTCTGATGCAAAGTCTTTATCAATAACTGCTTCAACACCACGATAGCCTTCTTCCATGCGGACAACCGGTACACCGCCACCTCCACATGAAATTGTAATATTACCATGATCAACTAAATCATTAATAATCGGTGCTTCAATAATATTAATTGGATGAGGACTAGCAACAACTTTTCTCCAACCACGCCCTGCATCTTCTTTAAATGTCACACCTGGATTCGCAGCCATTTCAGCTTTAGCTTCTTCTTCTGTATAGAAAGGTCCAACAGGTTTAGTCGGATTCTTAAATGCTTCGTCGTCTGGATCAACTTCTACACGTGTAAGAATTGTTGCAACATTACGGTCCAAATGACAATGATCAAGCATTTTTGAGACTGCATTCTGGAACCAGTAACCTATCATACCTTGTGTCATTGCGCCACATACATCAAGTGGCATTGCAGGAATTTTATCAGAATCACTTTCTTTTTGTTGAATCAATAATGCACCAACTTGTGGCCCGTTTCCATGAGAAATAATAACTTCAACATCATTCATTACGAATTTTTCTAATTCACTTACTGTATCTTCAATGGCATGTTGTTGTGCTGCACTCGTTGTTCCTTCTTCTGTTTGGATTGCATTGCCTCCTAAAGCAATGACGACACGTTTATTAATCATGATATATCCTCCTCTTAAAATACTGTAATTTTTCCTGTAAATATAAAGTAAATCCCCGCGATTGTTAATAACGTTAATCCTATAAATAATCCTTTATCTAAATTGTTTATCGGTTTATTGTTTGATTTCTGAACTTGTTGATAAACAATGATACCAGGGAAATATAAAATCATTGTCAGTAATAAATATTCTAATCCAGCTGCATATACTAACCAGACTGCATATACTGAAGCAACAATACCGATAAATAATTGCTTGCCACTTTGATGATGTGTCAAAGCATATTTCACTTGATAAAATGCACTGAACGCATATGGAATTAAAATTGCTGATGATGCAAGTGAGAATGCAAAATTATATGCTTTATCCGTAAATATCAGTGTTAAAAAGAATAATTGAATTAAAATGTTTGTAATCAATAAAGAATTAACTGGCGCATGATTTTCATTTTCCATACCAAACCATGCCGGAAAAACGTTATCCTTAGCTGCTAGATATGGTACTTCTCCAGCAAGTAATGTCCAGCCTAACCAAGCACCTAATACAGAAATAATTAATCCTATATTAATAAATGATGCACCCCAAGGACCAACGATTTCAGCCATTACAGCTGCCATTGAAGGATTAGTTAAGTCCGCAATTTTACCTTGTTCAACGACACCTTGTGCTAGAATTGTTATTAACATATAAATCAGTAATACTGCAATTAAACCAATTAACGTTGCTTTACCTACATCGCTTCTTTTTTTAGCACGACTTGAGAAAACTACAGCACCTTCAATACCAATAAACACCCAAAGTGTAACGAGCATTGTACTTTTCACTTGCGTCATTAAAGAACCAAAATCAAATCCATTGCTCACACCTTTTGTCATGCCATGAAAACCTGCCATAAAAGTATCAAAGTTAAAGCTGATCATAATGAGTACGATGAATAAAAAGATTGGAATCATTTTAGCAACAGTAACCACCGTATTTATAAATGTCGCACCTTTTACACCTTTTAAAATTAAGAAATGTACAAGCCAAAGTAAGACTGATGCTGCTATAATACTTGGTACATTTGCGCCACCTTTAAAGATTGGGAAAAAATTACCTACAGCTGTCATTAATAATGTACCGTATGCAACGTTGCCTAAAAATGCACTAATCCAGTAGCCCCATGCTGAATTGAATCCCATATAATCTCCAAATCCAGCTTTAGCATAACTGTATACACCACCATCTAAATCGGGCTCCATCGTTGTTAAGTTTTGAAAACTAAATCCTAAAGCAATCATCCCGATACCAGTAATCACCCATCCAATGATGATAGCGAGACCACCTGCACTACTACCCATATCACTAATTAAGTTAAAAGCCCCACCACCGATCATAGAACCAATAACCATCGCAACAAGGGCAAATAAACCTAATTTCTTGCTGTCATGTTCACTCATTTTCATTCCCTCCTATTTTTATGTTATGTATAGCTAAGGAGGCATATTGCCTCTTTAGACTCTGGAATGAAATCTTATGTTTGATTATTTTTCAACACCACATAATGCTGCCATTACTGCTTTGATTGTGTGCATTCTGTTTTCAGCCTGATCAAATACGCGTGAATATTTACTTCTGAATACTTCGTCAGTTACTTCCATTGCATCTAAACCATATTTTTCTTTAATATCTTTACCATATAGTGTTTCAGTATCATGGAATGCTGGTAAGCAGTGTAAGAATAATACATCGTCATTGCCTGTCATTTTTATCATGTCCATATTAACTTGATATGGTGTTAATAATTCAATTCTTTCTTTGAATTTATCTTCTTCACCCATTGAAACCCATACGTCTGTATAAATAACGTCCGTTCCTTTTACTGCTTCCTCAACATTGTCTGTTATCATTAAAGTACCACCATCAATTTTGCAGCGTTCATTGGCAATATCAATTACATCTTGTTCTGGGAATAGTGATTTTGGTGAACAGATTCTTACATTAACCCCTAACTCTGCACCGGCAACCATAATTGAATTCGCTACGTTATTTCGACCGTCACCTACATATGTGAAAGTAATGCCTTCAAGCTTACCGAATTTTTCTTTTACTGTTAAGAAGTCTGCTAACATTTGAGTTGGATGCCATTTATCTGTTAAGCCATTCCAAACGGGTACACCTGCAAACTCACCGAGTTGTTCTACAGTATCTTGTGAGAATCCACGGAATTCGATACCATCAAACATACGTCCTAAAACTTTTGCTGTATCTTCAACAGATTCTTTTTTACCTAACTGAATATCATCTTTACCTAAATATTCAGGATGAGCACCTAAATCAATCGCTGCTACTGTGAACGCACAACGTGTACGCGTAGACGCTTTTTCAAATAATAATGCGATATTTTTTCCTTCCATATAACGATGTGGAATACCTTTTTTCTTCATATCTTTTAATGTTTCAGCCAGTTCAATAAAATATAGGAACTCGTCATGTGTAAAGTCCATTTCTTTTAAGAAGTTTTTACCATAAAGTTCTTTTCTTAATAATTTACCTGTTAACATTGTTGTTTCCTCCTTATTATTTAAATATATATCTTAAATGTCTTCTCTGAATAAAGGTTGGCTCATGCAGCGAGGGCCCCCTCTTCCACGTACTAATTCACTACCTGTAATTTCAATAACACGTATGCCTTTATCTCGTAATAATTGGTTAGATACGTAGTTACGGTCATATGTGATAACAACACCAGGCGCGATACATAAAGTGTTAGATCCATCATTCCATTGTTCACGTGCTGAGATAATTGGGTCTCCGCCTCCACAAGGAATAAATTCGATTTTTTCTATTTCTAATGCATCTTGTAATGTTTCTTTAAGATTTGTTGTATGTTTTATATTAATGTGGTCTTTATTCGTTGGATCTTGTGTTAAAGTGTAGCAGTTAATTTGACCATCTTTTTTCTCGATACCTGAATGAATTGTAAATTTGTCATAATCAATCATTGTAAATACTGTATCTAAATGCATGAATGTTCTTGATACTGGTATTTCTACTGCGACAACTTTTTCGAATTCATTAGAATCATCGTCAAATAATGATTTTGCTAAACGTTCAATTGCTTGTGCTGAAGTACGTTCAGAAACACCTATCGCTAATACTTTTTTACTTAAAACAAGTTCATCGCCACCCTCAATATTGAATGGGCAATCACGATTTAACCAAACTGGAATATCTTGATCTTTGAAATCTGGATGATATTTAATAATATAATCCATGAACATTGATTCTCTGCGTCTTGCTCTCCAGAACATGCGATTGATTGTTACACCATTTCCAATTGTTGCATGTGGGTCACGTGTGAAATAAAGGTTAGGCATCGGATCTAAATAGAAAGGATATCTATCATCCATTAATTCAACTAAGCGATTACCTTTCGCCTTAATTTCATCTTTTCTTACACCAGACATTATTTTTTCAACAAGCTCTTTGTTTGATAATTGGGCAAAGTATTCTTTTAATTCATTTTCATGACCTAATGTTGTTTTTTGAGATTCTTCTAAGATTTGATCAATAAACTGACGACGAATTTTTTCATCGGCAATCGTTTCTTCCATTAAATCTTCGAGATATAAAACTTCCACACCTTCATCACGTAAAACTTGAGCAAAATTATCATGTTCTTTCTGTGCAACAGGTAAATATGGAATATCATCGAACAACAGTCCACCTAATTAATCAGGTGTTAAGTTTTCTAATTCTTTACCAGGACGTTTTAATAACACAGTTTTGAGTTTTCCGATTTCACTTGTGACATTGATTTTTCGTTGTACCATTTTTATTTCCTCCTTGTTTTTTTCTTTTATTTTATACTTTTATTATATTGATAAAAGCGCTTTCAATTATTTAATAATTCACACCTTAAGTGTTAAATATTTCACATGCATTTTTAATATAGTATTATTTTTTATTGATTTTGATGTAAATATATAAAAAACCGTTTATATATACGTAAAAAAGCTTTAAAATAAGGCTTAAAATGTATACAGTATACATTTTAAAAATTATAAACTTTTATAAAATAATTTATAAATCCATTCTTGCATATTGACGAAAAAAATAAGCAAAGCATGGATGCCATGCTTTGCTTAAATCTTTTTAAAATATAATATTATTTTTCAATTGAACCATTGTACTTAAGTACCGGTTTACGTGCTGCCATTGTTTCGTCCAGACGACCAATCACCGTATCATGTGGTGCTTCTAAAACGATGTCTGGATTCTCTTCTGCTTCTTTTGCAATTTGAATCATTGTATCACAGAAAGAATCTAGCGTTTCTTTAGATTCTGTTTCAGTTGGTTCAATCATCATACATTCCTCAACATTAAGCGGGAAGTAGATTGTTGGCGGATGGAAATTAAAGTCTAACAGACGTTTTGCCATATCTAACGTTCTAACCCCTAATTTCTTCTGTTTAGACCCACTGATTACGAATTCGTGTTTACAATGACGATCGTAAGGTAAAACGAAGTAATCTTGTAATCTTCTCATCATATAGTTTGCATTTAACACAGCTACTTCAGAAGCTTCTTTTAAACCATCTGGACCCATTGTACGGATATACGTATATGCACGTAAGTAAATACCGAAGTTACCGTAGAATGGTTTTACGCGTCCAATTGACTCAGGACGTTCATAATCAAACTTGAAACCATCATCCGTTTTAATAATATGTGGTTTCGGTAAAAATGGTACTAAATCAGCTTTCACACCCACTGGTCCAGAACCTGGTCCACCACCACCGTGTGGTCCAGTAAATGTTTTGTGTAAGTTTAAGTGAACAGCGTCAAATCCCATGTCTCCAGGACGAACTTTACTCATGATTGCGTTTAAGTTCGCACCATCATAGTATAACTTACCACCAGCAGCATGAACGATTTCACGAATTTCTAAAATATCTTCTTCAAATAATCCTAATGTATTTGGGTTTGTTAACATAATTGCTGCTGTATCAGGTCCAACAACACGTTTCAAGTCTTCAATATCAACTAAACCAAATTCATTTGATTTTACAGTTACAGTTTCAAATCCTGCTACTGTTGCAGATGCCGGATTAGTACCGTGTGCTGAATCAGGCACGATAACTTTCGTACGGTTATGATCACCATTTGCTTCATGGAAAGCACGAATCATCATTAATGCTGTCCATTCACCATGTGCACCGGCTGCTGGCTGAAGTGTTACTTCATCCATACCCGTAATTTCTTTTAAATGTTCCTGTAAATCATAAATAACTTCTAATGAACCTTGAATCGTTTTCTCATCTTGTAATGGATGTGCTAAAGCAAACCCTGCCATACGTGCAACTTTCTCATTAATTTTCGGATTGTATTTCATCGTACATGAACCAAGTGGATAGAATCCAGAATCTACACCATGGTTTTTATTAGATAATTCAGTATAGTGACGCATTAAATCTAATTCTGCAATTTCAGGTAACATCGCGCGTTCTTTACGAATGAATTTGCTATCTAATATATCTTCAATTTTTTTATTTTCAACTTCTAATTCAGGTAGTGAATAACTGAAACGATTTTCTTTTGAACGTTCAAAAATTAATGGAGAGCTTCCCTTAAGCATTGAACACACCTACTTTCGCGATAAATGTATCAATTTCTTCCTTCGTACGTAACTCAGTAACAGCAATTAACATATGGTTGTCATATTTACTTTCTACTTGACTTAAGTCATATCCACCGATAAAACCATCTTCTAGTAATTTTTCATTAATTTCAGCTACAGGTTTATTGAATTTAACTACAAACTCATTAAAAGTAGTACCTGGCAAAACTGTAAATCCTTCAGCAATCATTTTTTCTTTCATATAGTTTGCTTTCTGTAAGTTTTGATTTGCCATTTCATACGCACCATTCTTACCTAGTGCACTCATCGCTACTGATGCTGCTAATGCATTTAATGCTTGGTTAGAACAGATATTAGAAGTTGCTTTATCACGACGGATATGTTGTTCACGTGCCTGTAATGTTAATACAAAGCCACGATTACCTTCACTATCTTGAGTTTGACCTACTAAACGTCCTGGCATTTTACGCATTAACTTTTTCGTTGCTGCAAAATAACCACAGTGTGGACCGCCTAATTGAGCTGGAATACCAAATACTTGTGCATCTCCAACTACAATATCTGCACCAAATTCACCAGGTGGTGTAAGTAATGCTAAGCTCATCGGGTTACTTGATACAACAAATAATGCTTTTGTACCCTCAGTATATGATTTGATTGTCTCTAAATCTTCAATACTACCAAAGAAGTTAGGATATTGTACCATTACACATGCAGTATCTTCATCTATAGCTGCTTTTAACGCTTCTAAATCAGTCACTGTATCCTTCACATCTATTTCTACAACTTCTAAATGTTGTCCAGTTGCATATGTTTTTAATACTGCACGTGATTGATCATTTACAGCCTTTGAAACAATAATTTTTTTCTTTTTCGTATGACCACAAGCAAGCATAGCTGCCTCTGCAAATGACGTACCACCGTCATACATTGATGAGTTGGCACAATCCATACCAGTAAGTTCTGCAATCATTGTCTGGAACTCAAAGATGGCTTGTAATTCACCTTGAGAAATTTCTGGTTGATATGGTGTATAGGCAGTATAAAATTCACTACGAGAAATGACATGGTCAACTACTGTAGGAATATAGTGATCATAAACTCCTGCGCCTAGGAACGATGCGTGCGTATCACTTGTGATGTTTTTGTTTGCAAGTGCAGCTAATTCTTTTAATAATGGTGTTTCAGCTTTACGTGGTTTAATGTTTAAATCACCTTTAAAGCGTACACTTTCAGGAATATCCTGAAATAATTCATCTATTGATTCAATACCAATCGTTTCGAGCATTTCTTTTTTATCTGTTTCAGTTAATGGAATATAACGATGACTCATTTTTTCAACCCCTTAGTTTTTATGGAATGGTATTTTAACAACTTTCGCAGGTACTAATTTCTTACGCACTTGAACAAAAACTTCATTGTCTAATTCAGTTTCGTTCAAATCTACTAATGCTAATGCGATTGAACGACCTGTAGAAGGCGACTGTGTACCACTTGTTACATAACCAATCTTGTTACCATCTTTATCCTGAACTTCATAATCTGTACGGGCAATACCACGTTCCTGCATTTCTAACCCAACTGATTTTCGTGTTAAACCTTCTTCTTTTTGTTTCGCCAAGACTTCGCGACCAATAAATTCACCTTTATCTAATTTCACACTAAAGCCCATCTTAGCCTCGTAAGGTGTGATATCAGTTGATAAATCCTGACCATGTAATGGTAATGCCGCTTCTAATCGTAACGTATCACGTGCACCTAAACCACAAGGTACAATACCTAATGCTAATAAACCTTCCCAAATCGCAACCGTATCTTCAGCTGCACAATAAATTTCAAATCCATGTTCACCTGTATAGCCTGATTGACTAAAGATTACTTTTTTACCGAAGATTTCTACATTTTGAATAAATTCAAACATTTTTAAAGATGCAATATCTTCTTTAACCTGACTTTTTAGAACTTCTAAAGCTTTTGGCCCTTGCACAGCAATTTGTCCATAGTCTTTAGAAACGTTTGTAACAGTAACACCATCAATAATATGTTGTTGTAACCATTCGTAATCAATGTCAGTGTTTCCTGCATTGACAACAAGTAAGTATTTATTTTCATCTAGTTTATATACTACTAAATCATCAATGACGCCACCATTTTCATTACAAATCATTGTATATTGGGCTTTTTTATCAGTTGTTTTCGTAATGTCATTGGTTAATACATTTTGAAGATACTTCACAGCTTCATTACCTTCTACGATAATTTCACCCATATGACTCACATCAAACATACCTACATTTTCACGCACAGCAATATGCTCTTCTTTAATACTTGAAAATTGAACAGGTAATGCCCATCCAGAAAAATCAATTACTTTTGCACCATCTTCAATGTACTTATCATACAAAGGTGTTTTCTTTAATTCAGTCATGATTATCCTCCTAATAAAATAATAAAAAACAGTATAGCAAGTGCTATCCTGTTGATTTCTTCAGGTGTACGTCCGAAAATTATCCTTTTGCCTGAGAGTTTATATAGCTTGCCCCTTCGGCGATGATCACTCATTCTCTCTAATTTTCATCATCCGTCTGTATAAGATTGTGAATTTCCTGCACACAAAGTTTCACGTCATCATCATTTCTGACCTTAATGTATGCGATTTCATTATAACGTGAAAATCTACGGTTGTACAATTTTTTTATTTCATCAAAAGATTTATGGCTTGCATTGGGTCTATTAATATCACCAACAATTCTATTATACACAGTATTAAAGTTCGTATCTACCCAAATATTTAATTTGTTTTTTTTAAATAACTCGATATTGTTCGGATTTTCTACGATACCCCCACCTGTCGCTATAACAACTTCCATATTGATATAGTGCTTTAGTCCTTCATATTCTTTTTGTCTGAAATAATCTTCTCCATATGTATTAAAAATTTCAGGAATCGTCATCTGTTCATTTTTAACAATGCTTTCATCTAAATCAATAAATGGGATTGATAATTTTTCAGCTAACTGACTGCCAATGGTTGTTTTGCCAACACCCATAAATCCAATAAGTATGACTGCCATAATACACTCCTTATTTAAAAGAAGCTATTTCGAATTGGAAATAGCTTCTTTTACTTCATTAAGATAATATAATTCTAAATGTTCTAATGTATTTAATTTTAACATGTATCGTACGCTATAGAAACTTAAAAAGAACACAGTTAGCATTAACAAAATAAGCATTGAGGGAAGAATAAATCCTTCAGATGATTTGATATACAACCTTTCCTTTATGTAACCGTTCAATTGTAAGGAATACACCATGATTATTTTCTTCAAATCGAGCATTATTTACTCCTTCAAGCATAATAATATATCCTGAATTATTTATTTTTCTTATGATACGCTGATTATGATATAAGATTTGAATGATATCATCTCCTTTAAAGATATGCATTTCTCCATTATGAATTTCTACATATTCGGCTGATTTAAGTTCTATGGTTAAATCTCTTTGAAATAATGCATTATTCACATCAAAATGGTCTGTGCTTTTGCCACTAAACTGATTCAGTTGTATATAAATTAATGGTAAGATACTCATAATCATCGTGATAATCGTCAATGATAGCATCATTTCAATCATTGTAAATCCATTATTTCGCTTTAATACAATGTATAAGATTGGTTTTATAACAAATGTTATCACCCTCAGTATAAAAAGTTCTATGATTAATTACAATTTCAACATAAGCCATTCTAACTTCTTCAAGTCTTTGTTTTTTATTTTCATAGGTTTGATTCATTGTAAAATACATTGGTAATAAACTAAGCGATATCAATGCTATTATGGAAAATGAGAGTAAACTATCCATTAACATAAAGCCTTTAGACTTTCTCAACCCGTAGTCTACCTCTGTGAATCTGAATAATAATTTGATATAGAGTTTGATTAACATAATATTTAATCGTTCCTCCACTTCTCACACCATGCTGAATAAATACGATTTCTGTATTTTGAATCGAGTTGCCTTCATAAATTTTTCCGTTTTTTATCTTATACTGTGCACGAATCTGAAGTGCTTTAGATCGAATTGAGATTGTATCACGACCAGGTGGAAATGTTATAACAATAACTTCCCCGGTTTCATACGCCTTGGTCTGATAATAATTCAATACTGAAATTAATTCATCATTGATTTCTTCTTCACTTAACTGGAGGTTATCAAATCGAGTGATAGGAACAATGAATATGATGATGATTACTACGGAAAGCACTAAAAGTGACTCTGCAAAACTAAACCCATCATGACTTCTTAGCAACTGCTTCTCCATTTTCAATGTAGATCGGATCACCATTTTTACAGCTAAGTTGGTTTTCTTTTAAAAATTCTGGTACGAGCGCTTCTAATGTGGTTGGTGTTTTTCCGTTTTGTAATTTATAAGCCTCTATTTGACCTTGAACCATCTTTACTTGTGCTGTACATCCTGTATTCTGAACATTGTCGGATTGTTTTGCAATATTAGGAATAATCACGATGATCAATACCGATATTACCAGCAATACTAAAAGCATCTCGATAAGCGTAAAACCGTCTTTCTTTTTAAATTGTTGTAAAAATAATTGACTACCTCTATGCAATTTGTTTTTGATGTTTGTCATTTTAATGCCTCCTTTTTATTGTATGCCTTCCATCATTTGTAGCATTGGTAGGATGATAACGAGGTACATTGCAACGATTAGTAATGCAAGAATTAGGAAAATAATGGGTTGAATACTTTTAATCAGTTTGAAAATCTTCATCTCAAACTTCTTAAAAACATACTGACTATAGTAATTAAGTTCTCTATCAAGCTTTGAATTCCTTTCTCCATGCTCAATAAATTGAATCATGGAATGTTCAAATAAATTCATTTGTCTAATCGCTTCAGGCAATGTTTCTCCACTTAATAAATTACTATTTATCGATGTAGCAATATAACGTAATGTTTTATCTTTATCCTGTGCTTCAAGGATAGAAATAATATTCCTCATCATCACACCATTACTTAGAAAGAAAGATAGATCCGCACTAAGTTTGTATGTGATAAAGAGCTGATACAATTGTTTGATTATCGGAATTCTTTTGATATATTTAATTTGTTTTTCTACAGGATACTTTTTAAAAATTACCAAATAGTAAATTAAGATGATCAAAATCATCACACAACAATATAAAATGAGGTGAGGTAAAAAATATAATAATTGTGTTAAAATAACAAGCTCATGACTTAAACGAACACCCATGGAATCATACATACTTTTAAACTGAGGTAATACCGTTTGATTGATTGTAATAATTAGCCCAATAAATATGCCAATCAAAACAAGAGGATACTGAATGGTTTTTATAAATTGCTGTTTTAATTTACGTTTGGATATGTTGAAATCATAGCAATGTTTTAACGTATCATTTACATTCCCAAAGCGTTCACTAAAATGGACTTGCATTACGATATGATTATTATAATTTAACGCCTTTAAACACTCAGATAATGGCATGCCCTGACTTAAAGTCTCTAAAATAGTATTTTTAACAGATTCGTTCATCTCATCATACTGTGAAAATAGAAATTGAATCGCTTCATATTGGGTAAATCCATTCTGACACATTTCTGAGAGGCGTATTAAGAAATCATCTTCAAATGATTTTAATTTATTTTTACTCCAAAGCATAACGTTCATACTCCATCTGTGATATCGAATGATTTTTAATCAATTGCTCTAGTTGTTTGCCAATAGGTAGGTAGGAAGAGAGTTGTTGACCAGATAAATAGGCATGTACATCTTGTCTATTAAGTGACTCATAAATACGTAATCTTGCTTCTTTCGTATTGATAAGTCTTTGGTTAATAATCATTTCAACACATTGTTCCATTTCAACGTTTGTTACCCCCATTTCCTGCAAGCGATGAATCGCACCAATACAGGAATTTGCATGAATTGTTGTTAAAACTAAGTGTCCACTCAAACTTGCATTAATAACATTTTTTGCAGTATCACTATCTCTGATTTCACCGATCATAATAATATCGGGGTCACATCTTAATATTGCTTTTAATGCATTTTGATAAGTAATACTTGCCTTATGATTGACATTAATCTGTACAACACCTACTAGGTGCTGTTCTACCGGATCTTCAATCGTAATGATTTGCTTGTTTAATCGATTTGCATAATGTAACATCTGGTACATTAATGTACTCTTACCACTACCAGTCGGTCCACTAATCAGAATTAATCCGCTGCCTTTATGCATTAGCTTTAATAAATTTGCTTCTACGTGCCCATCATCCTGAAATAAAGTTGGTATTATTCTAAGCACACAAGCTTCTAC
Source organism: Macrococcoides caseolyticum (assembly GCF_021366795.1). Lineage (GTDB taxonomy): Bacteria > Bacillota > Bacilli > Staphylococcales > Staphylococcaceae > Macrococcoides > Macrococcoides caseolyticus_A. The sequence continues at coordinate 33,876 of NZ_JAHCPS010000002.1, forward strand.
ACCAATTGATTGGGGGAGTGTAGATGCTCTAATACTATAGGATGCTTTATCCTTTTGATAATCTAACATGCCACTTTGTGCTTTATTTTTTTCAGAGACGTCTAAATGTGCAATAAATTTTAAATAGGATAATAATTTTTCGAAAATATGTGCTTCAAGTGCCCGATAAACAAACATATCACTGTTAATTCTAAATTTAATCAGTACACTTTCGCTTCCTGGTATAAAATGAATATCTGTTGCTTTTTTTGAAATTGCTTCATCAACGATTGCATTCAATATTTTTTCCATATCAACCTCCTCACTATATTTATCGTTAAAATAATGGAATATCTTTTTTTTTTAATAAAATGATAAAAATAAATTATTTTACCTAAAAGATTAATGATTTATGTTATTTTATGACAATAAGTCATTTAATAAATTTGTGGTTTACTTATGATAGGCAAATCTTTATAATAATAAGTGATATGAAGAGTTTGAAAATAGGGGGAATAACCATATGGATAAAGTTTTTAAAACTTTAGGATTTTGGACAGCGATTTTTGCGGTAATGTTTTATGTTGGTGGCATGTCAATGATGTCATTCATATTCGTTGCTCAAACAGGATTTTTTGTATTATTAGGCTACTTAAAATTATCTGAAAGAATGTATATGTATATATTTGCTGCTTACTTAGTGGTGTGTTTTGTAGGCTTCACGTATTATTCAACTTTCTTATTAGAGCCAAGTTTTGGCCATCACGAATAAAAACCTTCCAATACTGGAAGGTTTTTTTATTTTAAAAATGGATTATACTTTTTCTCATATTGAACTGTAGTGTTTGGTCCGTGACCAGGACAAATTGTTAATTGTTCAGGTAAAGAGAGTAACACATTCGTAATACTATTTAGTAATTGCTGCGTATTCCCTTCATATAAATCTGTACGACCAATACTCTCTTTAAATAAAGTATCACCTACTATCGCAAAGTCATTAAAAATAAATGATAGACTACCTGGTGAATGTCCGGGTGTTTGAACCACATCGAAATGGAAAGTATTCACTCTTTGTTTACCCGGAGTGATTAGTTTAGGCTTGGTTGTTGCAATGACAGGCGCTAATCCATACTGTTTAAATTTTTCTGAACCATTTTTAATTGGATCCGTTAACCAATACTGCTCTTCGTTTGATACATATACAGGAACATCATAATGAGAGCATATTGCATCAACAGCACCTATATGATCAAAATGTGTGTGCGTGAGTATCACACCGATAACTTGTTTTCCTAAAGGCTCTATTGCCTGAATAATTTTTTCAGGTTCATCACCTGGATCAAAAATAATAATTTCCTTTTCATTATGAATGATATAGCAATTGGTTTGAATTTGACCTAAAGGTATTTTGATTTTTTCCATGATTACTGCCTCCTAAAAAATATACTCGACAAAGTTATTTATTAATTATACAATATTAATGATAATAAAAGTAATTTCATGGGGGTTATATTATGCCGTTTATTAACACAGGCGAATTATTTGAAATTTTTGGCGTGAAAATTCATATTGGTGTGAATATTTTTGCACTATTAATGTTAGCTGTATTCTTTTTATCAATTAAAGCTTTATTGAATGCCGTAAAAACTAAAAATTTATTAGGCATTATTTTTGGTTTGTTAGCCACTTTATCATTTGGTTTCTTCTCGCTAGCAACAATATTCACTTATGGATATCCAATCTTGCACCACTAAACATTAATTCGAATATTAAAAAATACCGAGCATCAACAGTTAATAATCTGATCGCTCGGATTTTTTATTTCTATTTAAGATGCTTTTGAACAGCTTTAATTTTATCATTCATTGTTCTTTGTTTATCACGACGATCATCTATTCTGATATTCGTACAAACACGCTCAACACCTTGATTAAATGGCGATTCATGTATCGCTTCTAATGCCATTTAACATTCATGTAAATCCCCTTCAATAAGTGTACTCATTGGCGTTAATTGATAATCAATTTTTCCTTGCTGTTTCAATTTTTCAAGTATCGTTTGAATTTCCGCGATATATTTGCTCACACTTATTGATTTGCCATCTAAAGGTATAACCACTACATCAATAATTGCCATTTAAATTCTCCTTTAATACATATTGTTTTATTAATCCAGCCGCACCAATAATCCCTGCATCATTTCCCAGTGTTGCTGTTACAATTTTGGTGTTCTGAAGTGCAGGACTAAATGTAATGTCACGATACACTTGCTCAATGTGTTGGATTAAAAAGTCTCCAGCTTTTGATACACCACCACCGATGATAATATATTTAGGATTTGTAACGACACTAAATACACTCATAGCATAAGCTAAATTTCTTGCAACTTTCTTAATAACATATGTTGCGAATTCATCACCGGCTTTTGCAGCATCAAAAACCATTTTTGCCTGTAAATTACGTGCTTTAATGTTTGGTTCAATCATTGTCTGGAACTGTAATTCTTCATAATAATGATATGAAAGATTAACAACGCCAGTTGCACTTGCTACTGTTTCAAGACATCCTCTTTTTCCACAATTACATTGAAATCTTTCTTTGAAATCTACCTTAAAATGCCCTAGCTCACCGCCAGAACCATTATGTCCATGGACTAACGCATTATTACTTATAATGCCACCACCTACGCCCGTTCCAAGTGTAATACATAGTACATCCGGTTCATTTTGTCCTGCACCTTTAAACTTTTCACCGAGTGTCGCGACATTTGCATCATTATCAACAATTACGGGTAAACCTGAAATCGCCTCGAATTGAGCTTTAACATCTATTTTACCATGCCAGTTTAAGTTAATCGCCCCATTGACAACGCCCGTTTGAAAATCAATGGGTCCAGGTATACCAAGACCCACACCAACCGCATCCTCCATACGATACCCTTTATGTTTGGCATTAACGACAAATGATTCGTAAACATTTTTAAGAATAAATTCACCGTTATTATCTGTCTTCGTTGGTATTTCCCATTTATGCAATATTTCTAAATTATTATCTAGTACACCTAATTTACACGTTGTACCACCAATATCAGCTGCTAAAATAATCATAATTTACCCAACTTTCTCTGATTTAGAATTAGTCTTGACTGAATAAATTGTTCATGAGAAATGATATTAGCATCATGAAGTGATTTTAATTCTTGATTCATCATTTCAAGTGTATCCATTTCATCTTTAAAATAAATAATAATACCGTATTGCTTAAGCAGTTGCTGAACCTCATAAAAAGTTTGCATATTTTCACCTAAATTCATTAATTTCTTTTCTAAGTTGAAGATAATCTTGTTTCTGATTAATTTTAATCGCCTTAGTAATATATTGATATGCAGCACCATAATCATCTAAAGCACGCATAGCAAGTGCCATTTGATAATTAAGTTTTTCGCTGTCTGGATAAACTTTCAATCCCTTTTTCCATATTGCAATGCCATCTGATAAACTTTCCTGTTTTGATTTTAATAATCCAAAATAAACATAAGTCTCGTCATTTTCATAACCTCTATTTACTGTGGTGGATAGAATTTCTTTTGCACTTTGATCGTCTCCTGCCGCTAGCGCTTTGGCGGCATATTCATTATAAATATGGTGTTCTTCTTCAGAAAATATATTAAAAAGCAATAATATTGTAATCACTAACACTCCTAATGTCATCCATTTGGCATATGCATGTTTAATGCGAAACATGTAAATCATAAGTGAAAGGAGTATACCACCAAATAATCCACCAAAGTGCGCGAAATGATTAACATTAGCGAATAAGCCACTTATTAATAAATAAACAATACTTCCTAAGAAAATTTGAAGCATAGATTTATAATCTAACTTACGACGGATAAAAATAGAAATCATTAAAGCACCCAATAATGCACAAATTGCACCACTTGCACCAACAGAGATAGAGGTTGTATCAAATGTTAGAGACACTAAATTACCAAATATACCACCAGCGATATAAATAAATAGATATTCCCACCTATGATAAAGATATTCTATCAATTTACCGAGAATGAACAGAGACATCATATTAAACAATAAATGTTGAAAATCAAAATGTAAAAACATTGAGGTTAGTACTCGGTAATAATCACCATGTACAAAATTAAAGTGAGTTAATCCTCCCTTTTCAACCAGCATATCAACTTTATGTGACATGTGCCATATATTCATAATAATAAACGCGACAATATTTATTATGATGAATAAGTAGGTCATCGGAGCAAATTTAAGCATTGCTATATCTATCGGATTATCTTTAATAACACGTCTTTGATACCAACTTACTGATTGAGGCTTTGATTTATTTGTGATAACACGATATGGCGTTTTTAATGCATTATCAAGTGCTTTTAAATCAGGACATGAAATGATTTTAATGTTGCGTGGCAATTCATTTAACATCACTTCCTGATCAACCAGCACAATCTCAAAACCTTTTATACGCTGCCCAACGAGTGATACAATTTCTTGTTCATGATCCATTAATTTTTGAACCATAAATAATGTGGATTGTGCTGTTTGTTTAGCTAGTATTACGCGCTTAAGTATTCCTTTCTTTTTATCAAATAACCAAATATCATCTTTTTCTTCTGTTATCGTTATAAAGTCAAAAGATGAATATTTAATTGTCTCATAAATCTTTTTCCAAATTAATTTATCAGTAATCATTCATATACCTCAACTTCAATTCGTTTTTTATTCGTAATTAATGTTTGAACCGGAATATCGTGCGGTTCAACTGGAACATCATCAATTTGAAAATCAAACAAAATACTCAATGTTTCACCGTTAAATTGACTTAAATATTTATCAAAATAGCCGCCACCATAGCCTATACGATAGCCTTCTTTATTAAATATTACCCCAGGAACAATTAATAAGTCTGGTTGAGTCCCTATTTCAATTTCATGATTCATACTTTCAATACCATAGTCATCAATGATTAAATCATCAGGTTTTGTATATCGAACAAACGTCATTTGCTTCGTTTTATAATTACATTTAGGCACATAGACTTTTTTCCCTTGGGTCAATGCATATCGAATAATAAAATCTGTATCTACTTCATGATCCATACTTAAAGTAATTCCAATCGATTGCGCATTATCAAACTTTGGATGGTGAATCAAATGTTGATATATACTATTTTCTTTTTCAAATTTTAATTCATTATTTTTCAATACGTTAAGCATGTACTGACGACGCAATTTTTTATCATTTTTCATAGATATTTTCACCTCTTGTATCTATTATACAATATCAATTTGAGAAAGAAATGAATATAAAAAAACAGACATGAATATTCATGTCTGTTAAAAATTATTTAGTTTCTCTGTGTAAAGTCTTTTTATTGTCTCTTGCACAGTATTTTGACATTTCAATACGTTCTGGGTTATTACGTTTATTTTTTTTAGTGATATAGTTTCTTTCACCACATTCAGTACAAGCTAAAGTAACATTAACGCGCATAGTTGTTCCCTCCTCACGTTTCTAAATATCCATACGACTTTTCTATAATAACATGTGTCGCATGAATAATCTAGTATTAATTTGTGATTTGGTTAAATCTTTCTCCAGTAATCGTGAAATATAGACTTTCAGCGATATTGGTAATATGATCACCTATTCTTTCTAAATAACGTCCAGCTAAATGCGCTTGACCAGAAATATAAGGATCGTTATCGATTAAGTAAGTTGTATTAATAATTTCTTTATATAAATCATCAATATCCTGATCTCTTTCAATAATTTCTTTAACCAAATTAACGTCTTTATTCTTATATGCTAATTCTAAATCCGCTAACATTAACATACTTAACTTACCCATTGTTTTTAAACGCGTTAAAATGTATGTATCTTCAAATTGAACACGTTTACGAATTTTAGCAATATTTGATGCATTGTCACCGATACGTTCTAATTCTGAAGCAATTTTTGTACTTGAAAGAATCAGGCGTAGGTCAGTTGCGATAGGTTGTTGTTTTGTAATAAGAGAAATAATCTGTTCATTAATATCATGTTCCATCTCATTTATCACATCATCATGCTTAATGATTTCACGTGCATGATTTACTTCGCTATCACTTAATACGTTAACACTTTTTTCAATCACTCTATAAACTTCACGAGCTAACTCGATCACTGAATTTGTTAAATGATTTAAACTTTCATCGTAAATTTCACGCATTGTATCACCCAAACCTTCCTGAAATATATCGTTCTGTTTGTTCATCTGCAGGGTTAGAGAATATTTTATCTGTTGTATCATATTCATTCACATAACCATTTAAGAAGAATGCCGTTTTATCAGAAATACGAGCAGCTTGCTGCATGTTATGTGTCACAATAATAATTGAATATTGATTTTTAATTTCCTGAACGAGTTCTTCAACTTTTAAAGTAGAGATTGGATCAAGTGCTGAAGTCGGTTCGTCCATTAGGATAACGTCTGGTTCAATTGCTAAACAACGGGCAATACAAATACGTTGTTGTTGACCACCTGATAAACCATAAGCATTTTTATCAAGTCTATCTTTTGTTTCATCCCAAATTGCAGCACCACGTAATGATTTTTCTACGATTTCATCAAGGATTTTTTTATCAGTGATACCATGAATGCGTGGACCATACGTAATGTTGTCATAGATTGATTTAGGGAATGGGTTTGGTTTTTGGAATACCATACCAACACGCGTTCTTAAATGTTCAACTTTATAGTTTTTATCAAAAATATTGTCACCACGATATAAAATTTCACCTGAAGTACGTACGCTTGGCACTAATTCGATCATTCTGTTTAATGTTTTAATATAAGTCGATTTACCACATCCAGATGGACCAATGATAGCTGTTACTTCATTTTCTAAAATATCTAAATTAATATTTTGTAGCGCGTGGTGGTTACCATACCATAAATCAAGATTTTTTGTTTGATATACAATATTTCGGTTTGTTGGGTTTGGTGTTTCACCAGTTACAATATTACGTTCTTTTGTTACTTCCTGATTTGCTGTTTCAGTTGTTACGATAACTTTTTCATTTTTTTGTGCAGTATCAGTAACATTTACTTTATTATTCATATTTAGACCCCTCTCAATTTAAAACCTAGTATTTTTTCTGATATTTATTTCGGATGAAAATCGCAATTGAGTTCATAGCTATTAAAATGATCAATAACACAATAATGGCAGCTGATGAAACAAACTGGAATTCTGCTTTCGGTAATTTAGCCCATGTAAAGATTTGCATCGGTAATGCCTGGAATCTATCCATGATACCGTCAGGTGTTTTCATGAAAATTGTAGGGATACCAATAACTACGAGTGGTGCAGTTTCACCAATAGCACGAGAAAGTGCTAAGATTGTACCTGTTAAAATCCCAGGAATTGAAGCTGGTAATACTACATTTGTAATAGTTTGCCACTTTGTTCCACCTAATCCCAACGATGCTTCTCTAATCGCACCTGGTACCGCTCTAATTGCTTCCTGACTTGATACGATAATAACTGGTAAGATCATTAACGACATAGTAAGCGCTGCAGCTAATACAGACTTTCCTAATGAAAGTGATTCAATCCCTGCACCACGAACAAATAGTGTTAATCCTAATAAACCGAATACGACAGATGGTACAGATGCTAAGTTTGCGATATTAACTTTAATAAATCGAGTAAACGCATTGTCTTTTGCGTATTCTTCCATATAAATCGCAGTTGCTACCCCTAATGTAACAGCAATAGGTGCTATTGTCATCATTAACCATAATGTTCCAATCAATGCACCTTTGATCCCTGCTTTAGAAGGTGTCGTTGAAGAGAAATTCGTAAAGAATTGAGGTGTTAAGTAACCTGCACCTTTACGAATAATATCAAATAATAGAATCGCTAATACAACTAAACCAATCATTGTACATAAGAAAAAGATAAATTTTACAATGCTATTTTTAGAAAGTCTACCAGAGAGATTCTTTTTTACGGTTTCTTGATTAATTAATTCCATCTTAATACTCCTCTCTGAATTTTCTAGTCACCCATTGTGAAATAAAGTTCATAATTAATGTAAATACGAATAACGTAAATCCTACTGCATAAATACTGTAGTAAATATCTGAACCATACGTTGCATCACCTGTTGCAACTTGAACAATAAATGCTGTCATCGTTTGTAATGAGTTAGTGAAATCTAAAGAAAATTCTGGTGAACTACCTGCAGCAAGCGATACAATCATCGTTTCACCAATCGCACGCGATACTGCTAAAACAATAGATGCTAAAATACCTGATAATGCTGCTGGAAATACAACTTTAAGTGCAGTCTCAAGTTTTGTAGAACCTAAACCTAATGCACCTTCACGAATTGCTTGTGGAACAGCACTCATTGCATCTTCAGATAATGATGCAATCATTGGAACAATCATAATACCAATGACTAAACCGGGACTAATAGCATTGAAGCTTCCTAAGTCCGGCCAAACTGAACGTATTAAAGGTGTAACAAATGTTAAAGCGAAGAATCCATAAACAATTGTAGGAATACCTGCTAATATTTCTAAAATTGGTTTAATAATTCTTCTTGCAGTGTCACTTGCATACTCACTTAAATATAAAGCTGCACCTAAACCAACAGGAACCGCAAAGATTGTGGCAATAAATGTAACTTTTAATGTACCTAGGATTAAAGAGATGATACCGAATTTAGGATCTTGACCAAATGCATTCCATTCCGTTTCAAGGAAAAAGTCAGCAAAAGAAACACGCGTAAAGAATGTTATCGTTTCAGTAAGTAATGTCACTAAAATTCCAATTGTTGTTAAAATAGAAATCGAAGCAATAACAACTAAAATAAATGGAATCATTTTTTCAATGACATTTTTAGATGATCCTTTACTCTTATTTTGAGCGATCAAATCTTGTACAGAAATTTTATTTTCCATATTTTTGACTCCTTCATTTTAAAAGGGACGAAAAATTTCGTCCCTTAGAAAAATTTCTTATTTTATAATAATTATTAAGTTAATAATTATTTAATGCCTTCTAATGTTTTTAGTGCTTCTTCATAATCTTTGTCTTCTAATGCAACATAACCTGATTCAGTTGCTGCATCTTTAGATTTTTCAATCGTAAACTTCATAAATTCTTTAAATGCTGCATTTTCTTTTATTGAATCATTTTTAGCATAAATAAATAATGGACGGCTTAATGGGTAAGAACCATCTTTAACTGTGTCTGAAGTCGCTTCTACACCCTCACCTTTACCTTCTTCTTGAATCTTAACTGCTTTTAAGTTATCTTTGTTTTCTTGGAAGAAGTTATATCCGAAGAAACCGATACCTGTTTTGTTATCTTGTACTGATTTAACGATTACGTTTGTATCAGCGTTTTTCTCAGCTTTGATTTCACCTTCGTCTAATACTTCTTCACTAAAGAAGTCATAAGTACCGTGAGATTGGTCAGGTGAGAATGCTTTAATTTCTTCAGCTGGGAAGTCAGCACGTACGTCTTTCCAAGTTTTCGCTTTACCTGAGTAAATCTTAGCTAATTCTTCAAAAGTTAAGTAGTCAACGAAATCGTTATCTTTGTTAACTGCGACAGTTAAACCATCATTTGCTAATTTAAATTCAGTGTATTCAATCTTTTTATCTTCTAAAGCTTTTTCCTCTTCGTCTTTAATATCACGAGATGCATTTGAGAAATCAGTTTCTCCAGCGATAAATTTCTCGAAACCACCACCAGTACCTGAAGTACCAACAGATACAGTTACATCTGGGTAGTCAGTGCTGAATTGTTCGTTGATTTTTTCAATGATTGGAGCAACAGTTGTTGAACCATCACCTTTTACTTCACCTTTAACGTCTTTTGCTGCTGTTTCAGTTTTTGCACCTTTATCTTCTGAAGCTTTATCTGCTGCTCCACCACATGCACCTAATAATAATGCAGTACCTAAAACAGTTGTTGAACCTGCCAATTGCCATTTTTTCATTGTGAAAGTCCTCCTAAAATTGAATAGACGAATAATTTGTTTTGTTATTACACTACCTACTATAGTGTACGATTGTTAATTCTACATGAATGTATTGTAAATTTTGTGTAAAGAAAAAAGACAATGCCTTATTTGCATTGTCTTTAACTCAAGAAATGAAATTAATCTGAAAATGTATCTCTTCGTCAGTAGCGTCATATTTTGGATAATTCGCTATTACTGCGCAGCATTTGAAATAGTATTTTGTGCACCTGATGAACTTGTTTCGATTGGTTGTTTACTGTTACGTGTACGTTCTTTAAAATACTCATTGATAATATCTCTTCCTAAATCGCCCCCCGGTAACCATGGTGGTGGAACGGGTTGATTTGTATAAATAATAGCGAAACTTAATTCGGGTTTATCTAATGGTGCATAGCCAATATAGGTTGAGTTTACTCGTGGTTTGCCATCCTGAAATACTTCTGCTGTACCAGTTTTACCCGCACTTTTTACAATCGTATTTGCAAAACTTTTATAACCCGTTCCAAGTTCATTATTAAAAGCTAAATCAAAGCCTTTTTTAACCTGATCAATTTCATCTTGGGAATTTGTAATTCTATTTAATACTTTACCTTTAACACTCTCTTTTACTGGTCCTATTTTTTCTGATTTAGAAGCTGCACGTATTTCTTTAACCAAGTGTGGCTGTAAACGATAGCCGTTATTAGCTATGGTTGATATATACTGTGATAACTGCAACGGTGAATAAGTATCATATTGTCCGATTGCCAAATCTAAGTAATTCCCTGGATTATCTGATAATTGTCCAATTTGACCTGTAACTTCATTAGGCAAATCAATTCCTGTTTTTACACCTAAACCAAATTGATTAAGCCCTTTACGTAATTTTAATCCAGCCTCAGATATATCAGAAGGTAGTGTCATATTGTTTGAATATTCAAGGCCTGCCATTTTCAGTGCTGTCTTAAACATATATACGTTTGAAGAGTGCATTAATGCTTCTTTATCATCAATTTCAACTTTACCCGAAGCATTAAAATATGAGCGTTTTTCTACGCCACCTTTAAATACAAGTGGCTGGTCAACCATATTTTCTCCCACTTCAATTGCTTTATTACTATACCCCGTAAGTAAAGTGGCACCTTTCACTGAAGAACCTACCGGATATTGTGACGTAAATGTTCCGTAATGATAATCTGTGATTTTTCCATTTTTATCGATTTGTTTTCCTGCTAGCGCTAATATATCACCATTATTTGGATCTTGAATGACGACTAATACTCTATCCATTGTTTTTGCATCCATTGAACGCAATATCTGGATATGTTTTTCTACTAGTTGTTCTACTTTTAACTGTAAATCAATGTCAATCGTTAGAATTAAATCATTGCCACGTGACCCTTCTGAAATCAATTCAGAATTAATGATTTTACCAGATTTATCTGTAATATAGCGCATTTTTTTCTTTTTACCACGTAATACATTTTCATACTGGAATTCCAGATAACTTTGTCCAACCCTGTCATTGCGAGAATATCCACGTGATAAATAATAGTCTGCTAATTCCTTTGGTAAGCCTTCTTCTTTTGAAGAGACATTCCCAAACATTGTTCTTAATGTTTTTCCGTATATATATTTTCTATCCCAATCCATTGTTGTATTCACACCTGGTAAATCACTTAAATTTTGTGATACAAATGCATATTCTTTTTCTGTTACATTATCATTTCGAATAATTTGGGGACTAAGCTGGCTACCACTACTCATTTCACGATAAATTGCAGCAATTTCAAGTTCATCTTGTGTTAACGTATTCAAAACTTTATCTGTCAGCTTTTTGTATACGGCTTCATTATATTCATCTTCAGTTAATTCACCAGACTCAAATAACTGTAATTCTTTTTTAGTTAGCTCATCTACTTTATCTTTATGCGTTAAAATAAAGAAATCCTGTTGATCTCTTTTAGTTAAAGATTTCGTCGGCATGGCCATAAGTTTATGAAGTTTTTGTGCGGTTTCTAACATTTCTGCACGACTTGTCATTCTGTCACGTGTATATGTAATGGCTTTTTTTGACGTATTATCAACGAGTAATTTCCCATTCCTATCATAAATCCTGCCTCTTGGCACCGATTCATTAACTTCTATATTTTCATTATTATCGACCGCTTTTTTATACGCTTCACCTTTTACAATTTGAAGATAACCCAATCTTAAGACGAGTAGGATTAATAATGACACAATTGCCATAAAAATAACACTAATTCTTCGATTGGTAAGTCGTTTTTGTTTTAATTCATTTGATTCTTGTTTAACACGCTTCAAAGGAAATCCCCCATCACTTACATTTATCCTTTAATAATATATGAAATACCTATTATTTTCTATATTTTTGGTAAAAATATAAAAAGAAAGAGACATTCATTGATGTCTCTTTCTTAAATATAAAGCGTTAAATTATTTAGCAGCTAAATATAATTCATTAACTTTTTCCCAGTTCACAACATTCCAGAATGCTGAAATATAATCCGGGCGTCTGTTTTGATAATTTAAGTAGTATGCATGCTCCCAAACATCTAAACCTAGGATAGGTGTTTTACCTTCCATTAATGGATTCTCTTGGTTTGGTGTTGATACAACTTCTAATTCACCGTTATTCACAACTAACCAAGCCCAACCTGAACCAAAACGTGTTGTTGCTGCTTTTGCAAATTCTTCTTTAAATGCTTCTAATGAACCAAATTTTGCATTAATCGCATCTACAACTTCACCTGTTGCTTCTTTACCAGGTGCAAGTAATGTCCAGAATAAAGAATGGTTATAGTGACCGCCACCATTGTTTACAACAGCTGTTTTTTTGTCTGTAGGTACTTCATTGATTTTTTTCATTAAATCTTCAATAGAAAGATCTGCAAACTCAGTACCTTCAACTGCTGCATTTAAATTTGTTACATAAGTATTGTGATGTTTTGTATGATGGATTTCCATCGTTTCTTTATCAATGTGTGGTTCTAATGCATCATATGCATAAGGTAATTGTGGTAATTCAAAAGCCATTATTCATCATCCTCCTAAAGTTTAAGTACATATTTATCATAGCAAGTTAACAATTTGTTCACAACTACTTTGCTTGTATATCATTTTAATTTTTTTTGTTAAAATATATAGCAGGTAGTATAAGGAGGTTTACAATTGTATTTCAAACATTTAAAAAGGATTTTTCATCCGCAAAGCTATCCTTTGTTCAGAACTGTAAAATTAAGATACATCTTTTTACATCTATTAATCATCGCTATATTATTTTCAATTCCAAATGGGATTAAATACTTTAACATCATTCAAATCGCGCATGACATCATTGATTTAAAACAATCTGAAATACCAGATTTCCAAATCAACGACAATGTCTTACACATAAACAAAGATAAAAAAATTGAAATTAATAACTATTCCGTTCTATTTACGAATCATTCGATTAATCCGGCGCATCATTTAATTATTTTTAGTAAAAATGGTATTCAAATCGAAAATACATCATTCATACCTTATAATAATATCCCTTTATTTTCAGATAAAACATCACTCGTGCAATTTTTAGAAACATTTACAGCTTCACGCTATTTTTATTTTGCACTCATCGTAAGTTTTTTTGTATTCATTCAATTTATTTCAACAATTATAAAAATTATTGTCATGAGCACTTTTGCTCATGGCTTATCAATTGTACTTAAGCGTAAATCCAGATTTATGAACTGGCTTAAAATAAATACATTTATTATTACTGTACCATCAATCATTTTAGTCTTAAGTCTATTTTTACCTGAATTTACTATATTCACGATGACACTTTCATGGGTTATCTATTTGATACTCATTTTTATAACGATTTATCATTTACCGAAACAACGTAAAATTAACTTCATATAAAACAAATCAATACAATTTACAAATACAATTCTATATAATAAATATGTTATGACATAAATTATAATACTAAAGGAGTTTTTATAAATGCCTGAAATTACGCATAGAAGAAATACCCGACCTGTTAAAGTTGGAGACTTAACGATTGGTGGCAGTAACGAGCTTGTTATTCAAAGTATGACAACAACAAAAACACATGATGTTGAAGCTACAGTTGCTGAAATTAAAAGGCTTGAAGAAGCTGGGTGCCAAATTGTACGCGTCGCATGCCCTAAAGAAGAAGATGCTTTAGCCATTGCAGAAATAAAAAAACAAATTAATATCCCATTAGTTGTTGATATTCATTTTGATTATAAATTAGCACTGCTTGCAATTGAAGGCGGCGCTGATAAAATTCGTATCAATCCAGGGAATATTGGGCGTCGTGAAAAAGTCGAAGAAGTTGTAAAGGCATGTAAAGCGAAAGGCATTCCTATAAGAATCGGCGTTAATGCTGGTTCACTTGAAAAACATATCTTAAAAAAATACAGCTATCCTACTGCGGACGGTATGGTAGAAAGTGCTTTACACCACATTAAAATTCTTGAAGATTTAGATTTTCATGACATTATCGTTTCAATGAAAGCAAGTGATGTCAACTTAGCTATCGAAGCATATACTAAAGCTGCTCAAGCTTTTGATTATCCGCTTCATTTAGGCATTACAGAAAGTGGTACATTATTTGCAGGTACAGTTAAATCTGCAGCAGGATTAGGCGCTATAATGAGTTTAGGCATTGGTAATACTTTACGCATTTCATTATCAGCAGATCCTGTTGAAGAAGTCAAAGTTGCACGTGAACTTCTGAAATCATTTGGTTTAGCAAGTAATGCAGCGACACTTATTTCATGTCCAACGTGCGGACGAATTGAAATAGACTTAATTTCAATTGCAAATGAAGTTGAAGAATATATTTCAACTATCAAAGCACCTTTAAAAGTTGCTGTTTTAGGTTGTGCCGTAAATGGCCCTGGTGAAGCTCGTGAAGCAGATATTGGTATTGCTGGTGCGCGTGGTGAAGGTTTACTCTTCATGAAAGGTAAAACTGTCCGTAAAGTGCCTGAAGAGACGATGGTTGAAGAATTAAAACTTGAAATTGATAAATTAGCGGAAGAATACTTTAGAAAACAAGCAGAAGAAAAAGCGAAAGAAGCGACATCAATTAATGAATAGAAAATTTCGTATGGGTATTGATATTGACGGAACAGTCACTTGTCCTAAAGCATTGGTCCCTTATCTCCAGCAATCATTTAATAAAAATTTTAAATATGAAGATATCACTGAATATGATTTATCTAATGTCCTGAATATTCCTGAATCAGACATTTACAAGTGGTTTAAAGAATACGAGCATGAGATGTACAAATATTCACCTGTCCATCAGGATGCCGATGATGTACTAACAGAGTGGGCGAAACATTATCAGTTAATCTTTATAAGTGCGCGTCATGATTATTTACATGATTTAACGATCGATTGGTTTAAAGCACATCGAGTCCCTTATCATCATATTGAACTTACTGGATCGCATGATAAAATTGCAGCAGCAAGACGACTTGGGGTAGATGCTTTTTTCGAGGATAAACTGGATAATGCGATTGAAATTCATGAGACATTAAACATTCCTGTTTTTCTGTTTGATACACCTTATAATCAAAGTCAGTTACCTAATGGTGTTACTCGCGTAAAAAACTGGTTAGAACTTCATCAATTAATCAAACAACAATTTCCATATTAAAAAGGACTGAGCATACTCAGTCCTTTTTACAATTTTCACACAAACCATAAAGTTCAATTTTGTGACTATGGATTTCTACATTGTCGAGCTCTTCCTTAAACGTATCAATTGGACAAAACTCAACAACGCGCGTTTCTCCACAATCCTCACATATAAAATGATGGTGATGGTGTTTACTACAAGACAATCGAAATTTCTTTTCTCCATCTAGTTCAGTCACTTCAATAATATTCAGTGCTTTAAATAAATTGAGATTACGATAAATAGTATCAAAAGATATACCAGGATACTTATCATTAAGTTCTATCTGCATTTGCTTGGCATTTAAATATTTACTTGAATCATGTAACATTTTGATCATGTCACGACGCTTGTCTGTATATTTGTGACCATTGTCTTTAAGGATTTTAATCGCATCATCAATATTCACGTGTCACCCCTCCTCTTTCTCTCATATTACTTACTGAAAGTGCTATTAATAATATGATAACGAGCAGCATTACAATAACACCACCCGGTGAAATGTTTAAGTAAAATGCAATCGTTAAACCAAGAACAACTGATATTTCACCTATCATAACACTCCAGAACATTAATTGCTTATAACCTTTAGCAAAGCGCATACTTGATGCAACTGGTAAAGTGATTAAGCTGCTTACCAGCAATATACCTACGACACGCATCGATGCTGAAATCACAAGTGCTGTCATCAACATAAATAGGATATGTACAAATTTTGGTACACCAATGATTGCCGCATATTCCTCATCAAATGATAAGATAAAAAGTTCTTTGTACAGAATATATATAAATACTATAACCATTAAAAATATAGCAAGAATAATGAACACATCATTTAAAGTAACTGCACTAATACTGCCGAATAAATAGCCAAATAAATCCTGGTTAAACCCATCTGCAAAGGAAATAAAGATGACACTTAAACCAATACCAAAACTCATAATTATAGGTATAGCTAATTCTTGATAATGTCTATAGAGTGAACGTAATTTCTCAATTAGTAAAGAGCCCACGACAGAAAATAGTATACCTGTCCAAATAGGATTAATCGCTACTGCAATGACTTTAGATAAAAGCATACCAAATGCTATACCACCTAAAGTCACGTGACTTAAGGCATCTGCAATGAGCGATAATCTTCTTACAACGATAAAAGTACCAATTAATGGTGCGAGTATGCCAATCAGCATGCCACTAATAAAAGAATAACGCATAAAATCAAATTCTAACAACGCTTGTATTAAACTCATCGGCAACACTCCCTGTCATGATTATGATCAACGAATTGAACAGGATGTCCGTATATTTTTGAAATTTCCACTTCATCGAGCGACTTAAACTGATGCGCTGTACCATGAAAATGCAAATGCTGATTGAGACAGGCAACCTGTGTTGCAGTATCAACTACGACACCAATATCATGTGTTACTAATAAAATCGTAATGCCCTCTTCTTTAAGTTGTGCTAATAATTCATAAAATTTAGCAACATGTTTAGCATCAATTCCAACTGTAGGTTCATCCAGTACCAGAACAGAGGGATTTGATATAAGCGCACGTGCAATAAATACACGTTGCTGCTGACCGCCTGATAACTGTGAAATATTTTTATCCTTCAAATGAATAATATTCAATCGTTCTAACATCTCATAAACTTTAGTATCATCTAATTTTGTAAACCTTTTAAAGAGGGGTTTAATTTGAATTAGACCACTGCGCACGACTTCAAATACTGTAGCTGGAAATCCACTACTACTTGCATTTGCTTTTTGTGAAACATAACCAATCCCAGTCAGTTTATTATAATGTTTCATGTCTTTACCGTTCATCAAAATACTACCGGATTGAACTTTTAAAATACCGAGTATCAGTTTTAATAATGTAGATTTGCCAGAACCATTCGGTCCAACAATAGCAAGAAAATCACCAGGATAGATACTGATATTAATATCTGTTAAGGCCACTTTGTCTGGGTAGCGATGACTAACATTTCTAATTTCGAATATAGGTTCCAAAAGCGTTTCATTCCTTTTGAGATAAAAAACAAGCATTAATCAATGATTAATCCCTGTTCTTTAATTTTATTGATTCATAATCTTTTCTAATAATTGTGCATCAAACTGATTCTTTTTAATCATTTCAATTTCAAATCGATATGGTGGTTTCTTGTTTTTCTTGTCTTCGCTCACTTGAACATATGGCGTTTCAAGAATCTTTGGAATATCTTTAAAAACATCGTGGTAGACAATATTGGATAATGCATCAAAACCAATTTGACCAAAACCAAAGTTTTCATGTCTGTCCTTACGCGCACCTTGAACATTTTTCGAGTCATTTACATGCACGACTTTAATACGCTCTAGTCCAATAATTTTATCAAATTCTTCTAATACACCATCAAAGTCATTTACAATATCATAACCCGCATCATGTGTGTGACATGTGTCAAAACATACGGATAATCGTTCATTATTTTTTACTCCGGAAATGATTTCAGCAAGTTCTTCAAATGACTTACCACATTCAGAACCTTTACCTGCCATCGTTTCTAAAGCAATTCTTACATTATTATCATTTGATAATACTTCATTAAGGCCTTCGATAATCTTCTTAATACCTGCTTCCTCTCCAGCACCTACGTGCGCACCAGGATGAAGTACAATATCTTGAGCACCTAGTGCTTCAGTTCTTACAATTTCCTTTTGTAAGAATTCCACTCCAAGTTCAAATACTTCAGGTTTAACCGTATTGGCTATATTTATAATATAAGGCGCATGAACCACAATATTTGAAAGATTATTAGCTTTCATAAAGGCTAGACCTGCCTCAATATTTAAATCTTCTATGGGTTTACGGCGCGTATTTTGTGGCGCACCTGTATAAATCATAAAAGTAGATGCATTATAGCTTGCTGCTTCCTCTGCTGCTGCAAGTAACATCTTTTTACCACTCATTGAAACATGAGATCCAATTAACATATATGTACCTACCTTTTTTTATTTTCTCTATTTGTACGTTTAGAGTGTGCTTTCTTCTCAGAACGTTTTAACTTATCTAATTCGTAGCGGAATTTCTTTTTATATCCCGGTTTTACTTTTTTCTTTCCTTTAAGTTTATGCTTTAAATTTTGTTCAATATTATCTTCTTTTTTTGTTCTAGATTGACGCTCAGTTCTATCTTTAATTTCAACGAGTTCACCATTTTTAATATCGCTATGGATAAAGCTAAAGCCTTTCTTCTCAATCTGATTGAGTAAATCTTCTTCGTCCGGTGTATAGATTGTTATTGCAACGCCTGTGTAATTACCACGGCCTGTTCTTCCCACACGATGCGTAAAGAATGCAATATCTCTAGGGATATCATAGTTAATAACATGGCTAACGCCATCAATATCAATACCACGACTTGCTAAGTCACTGGCTACAACATATTGAAATTCAAGGTTCTTTATACGTTTCATTTGTTGCGTACGTTCACGAGGTGCCAGACCACCATGAATAACGCCGACTTTAATCCCTTTATCTTGTAAATATTCAACCACTTCATCAGCACGTTCTCGGCTATTTGCAAAGATAATTGCTAAATATGGATTCAATGTCGACATGACTTTAAAAAGCTTTTCTTTTCGGTCATTACTTTTCGTTGGTACTAAATAAAATGAAATGTTTTTATTCGTTTTAGCATCTGGTTCGATTTCAACAAACTCAGGTTTAGATAAATATTTATTTAAGAATGGATGTAGTGCTTTTGGAATAGTAGCTGAAAATACTGCAATTTGTGCATCGCGTGATACATTTGCAGCAATCTTATCGACAGTTGGTAAAAATCCTAAATCTATCATTAAATCCGCTTCATCAATAACAACTGCTCGTGCTAAATGAATATGAAGAACATTCTCTTCTGCTAAATCTTTTATACGATTTGGCGTTCCAATTACAATCTGTGGTTGAACTTTAGATTTTTGAATATCTTTATTCTTATCCGTTCCACCAATATAGAGTCCTGCTTTTATACCTTCAGTGAAAGAGATGAGATGTTCAGTCGCATCATACAATTGTTTTGCTAATTCTCGAGTTGGTGCTAAAATGATTATTTGCGGATGTTGTACGTCACGATCCACCTTATTCATTAATGGTAGTAAAAATGCATGTGATTTTCCTGTACCTGTTTGTGATTGTCCAATTAAGTGTGTTTCTTTTTTTAATTTAGGAATTACTCTTCTTTGGATTTCTGTGGGCTGGTTGAAATTTAAATCTTCCACCGCTTCTACTAAATATGGTGCAAGTTCAAATAACTCAAATGGGTGTTTGTCCATCATAATCCTCCTTTTATGTTCATCTAATGTATTATATAGGAAAGATTACGAAAAAGAAAGCAATCCTTTTTAAAATTAAAATATTCAATAGAACAGTTAAAGTTTGTTATACTAATACTGATAAGTGAGGAGGAAAGAGAATGGAAATCATTAAAATAACACCTCGAGGGTATTGCTATGGCGTCGTTGATGCAATGGTGATTGCACGCAATGCATCACTAGACAAAACATTGCCACGTCCAATATATATTCTAGGGATGATTGTACATAATAAACATGTAACAGATGCATTTGAAAGTGAAGGCATCATCACACTCGATGGTCCTAATCGATTAGAAATTCTAGAAAAAATTGATTCAGGAACAGTTATCTTTACTGCTCATGGTGTCAGTCCTGAAGTAAAACGCCGTGCAAAAGAAAAAGGTTTAGTATGTATCGATGCAACTTGTCCTGATGTTGAAAATACGCATACTTTAATCCGTGCAAAGAAAAAAGAAAACTACAACGTTATTTATATTGGCAAGAAGGGGCATCCTGAACCTGAAGGGGCTGTTGGAGTAGCACCTGATATTGTTCATTTAGTCGAAAATCTAGATGATATAAACCGATTAGATCCTTCATTAAAGGATAAAAAACTTATCGTTACCAACCAAACAACAATGAGTCAATGGGATGTTAAACATTTAATGGATGAACTCCAAAAAAAATATCCACATATTGAGGTACATAAAGAAATCTGTCTCGCGACTCAAGTACGTCAGGAAGCAGTCGCAAACCAAGCAGTTCAAGCTGATGTATTAATCGTCGTAGGAGATCCAAAAAGTAACAATTCAAATCGACTCGCACAAGTGTCAAAAGAAATCGCGCATACTGAAGCCTATCGCATATCTGATATCAGCGAACTAAAACTTGAATGGCTTGAAGGTAAAAATACTGTTGCCGTAACTGCCGGAGCATCTACTCCAACGCCAATCGTAAAAGAAGTGATAGACTATATCAAAGCATATGACCCATTAAATATACAGCCTATCCCAAGTAAGTCTTATGTTCCTACAGAAAAAATTCTACCTAAAATCAAAAATGCAACACCTGTCAAAATATTAAAATAATTATTACCGATTTGCCAATTGCAAATCGGTTTTTATTTTCATCCCCGTTCAAATATTACATTTTCGTTAATAATAAAAGGAGACATTGTAAAAAAGTATGTCACCTTTTATAATAAAGATAGATAAATATTTATGCAAGATTATGCGGAAGGGATGATTTTTATGCAATTCAGCAAAAAGTTTTTAGTCTCTACAGTATCAATAGCTTTAATATTTTCTCAAACTGGTTTTATCACCGTAAATCATGAATCAAATCAAGGTTTACACATTCAGAAACAATCTGAAACAATTTTTGCAAAAACAAAATCAAAATCTAAAAAGAAAGTTAAATTCCCTTCTAAGTATAGTCAATTTAAAGATGGTCGATTTAATACTTACAATCTAGATGCATCTTTATCTTATAAACGAAATATTAAATTATGGACAAAAGATATCGTGGACGATGTCATCATTAGAACCAATGTATCTTTTGAAAAAGCTGCGAAGACAAGAGATACCATTGCGTATCGTAATGCTTCTAATCCATCCCTGAGAAACCAAGTCGTTCTTAGAAGAGATGGAATGAGACCAATGATTTACCCAATGAAATTAAATTACGAAGCACAAACAGAATTTAATATTGGTCTTTTATTCAATACAAAGAAATTAAATAGCGAAATGATTAAACTTGTTAATCAAGAAAGAAAAAGAAATGGGATACGTCCTCTATATTATAGTAGTCGTGTATATGAAGGTGCATTATTACGCTCTAATGAATTAGCTTCATATGGCCATATCAATATTAATGGCAAGGCACATGTTCGACCAAATCATGAACGATTTAATACTGCTTTCGATCAAATTCCAAATGCCCTTTATAAAGTGGGAGAAAATACTGCGATGAACTATTATCAAGGTAATCCCTATGAATTAGTATCTGAAAAATATATGGCTGAAAAGTTCTTTAAACAATGGAAAGCTTCACCTGGGCACTATAAAAATATGATGCGCCCGGATTATAAATATATGGCTGTCTCTATTAAAGCAAACCATTTCAATAATATCGAATTAGGCAGATATACTTATTTCTTTGGTGTCCAGGGATTCAGTAGACCCTATTAATGGAAAATGAATCATTACCAATAATTATCTTTGAATATATAATCAAAAACCCGAATGAATACAATGTCTTGTTTTCATTCGGGTTTTAATAATGCTATATGCTTTTAAATGGATTAGTATTGACGTTTGATGCTAATATTGGCGCGTCTATCCATGCGTCTAATAATCTTTTTAGACCTTCTTTCATTACCCATTCACTATAATGTGTTATATCTATCGCAGGAAGTTGCATCATTAATAAATCGTGTGCCTCATGATATTTAATATCACCAGTCAGCAATACATCAACATCACTATTTTGAACTTGATACATATAACTTACACCCGCACCACCAATAATTGCAACTGAGCTGACGCGTTTATCTTCACCAATGATCTTTACAACATCTAATGCTAAAGCAGATTTAGCAAATTGTGCGAGTTCGCTAAGTAACATGGGTTTCGACAATTGTGCTTTTACGCCAGTTCCGTAGGGCGCCGGAACTGTCATTTCAAATATATCAAATGCCGGTGTTTCATACGGATGAAATTGATGAATAAGTTTAATAATGTCTGTTTTCAAATGTGGTGCAAATACACATTCAAGTTTGATTTCATCTTCATAGTGTATTTCATTTTTAATGCCTACAAACGGATTAGCATTATCATTAGGAAAAAATTCTCCTTGGCCGCTTGTAGAGAAAAAGCAGTGATCATAATCACCAATGCTACCTGCCCCTATTTCTGCGAGTTTATTTTTTAGTAAAGTGGTATGTTCTTTTGGTACAAAAAGCTGGAGTTTACATAATGTATGGTTTTCTGGTAATAATATTTCTATAGATTCAAGTGCCAATTTTTCGGCAATCATGGCACTAACGCCTTTTGGATGTGCATCTAAATTTGTATGCAATGCGATTAAATTAATTTCATTTTTGATGAGTGCATGCATCACTTCACCATATCCGGTATTATGAATAGATTGTATACCCTTAAAGATTAACGGATGATGGCATATAATCGTATTAATATTATGCGTTAAAGCTTCTTCAACAACTGCTTTTGTACAGTCCAGCGTTGTCAATATGCCTGTGACATGACTTTCATTATCACCAATGATTAAACCAACATTATCCCACGACTCTGCTGTTTTTAATGGAATTTCTTTATTGATTAACTTCATTAAATCTTTAATTTTCATTATTTAACACCTCATTTAATAAGTTAATTTCATTAGTAATGGACTGATATTTTTGAGCATGTTGTGCGTCATGTTGAATGGTTTGCTGCACTTTTAATAAATGTTGATATTCGCGTTGCCATTTCTCTTTGAAGACGTCATTTTTCTCCTTTAATAATAATGGACCAAATTTATACTCAATGGCACTATAGGTTATAACTTTAACCGCCTTTTCCGCTACTATGATTTCATAGGTATGTTTCTTTTCTTTGAATATCTCTTCTGCGATAATTTCATATCCCAATGAAACCAACCTCTTGCGGACTGCCTCGCTATGTATATTACTTTGTAATATTAACCGAGGAAAAGTTTTCAGTTTCTCCTGGCCATTCTGTAAAATCTCTGCAATTAATGGACCACCCATACCACAAATCGTAATTACATCTACTTCATGCTCTTGTATGACATCTAACCCATTACCAAGACGAACTTCAATCGCATGTTGTGCATTATATTTTGCGACATTTTGTAGCGCTGCGTCATATGGACCTTTGACAACCTCACCTGCTATTGCATGTTTAATGATACCACGCTCTAAAACATATAATGGTAAATAGGCATGATCTGAGCCGATATCTGCTAGTTTATCATGTTGAATATACTTTGCCACTCTTTTTAATCTATTATTTATTGGTATCATATTTTCTCCTATAAAAAAAATCTTTTGCCTTGGCAAAAGATTTTTAAATTTTATTATTTTGCTTCTTTTAAATACTTAACTAAACTATCTAAGTCTTTATCAGAAATTTGTGAAGCATCGTGTGCTGGCATTGAACCTTTACCTTCACGGATAATCTTCTTAGCTTTTTCAGTGTCAGAAATACCTGCTAATTTAGGTCCCATTCCACCTTCTAAGTTTTGACCGTGACATGAAGTACAGTTATCTTTAGCAAACGTTTTAGCATCAAACTTTTGTTCAGTTTTTGCTCCGCCTTCACCTTCTTCTGGTTTGTTTGCTCCATGTGCAGACAAGAAGAAAATTAAGCCTACGCCCATAAGCATAATAAGTAAAAACGGAATTACTGGATTACGATTCATTCAATTTACCTCCCTTTAATTTCACCATATACATATCTATTTTATATTAAAAACAGTGATTGTCAAAGACTTTTCACAATTTAAATGGATATTTTAATCCATAAAATCTTTAAGACGTTTACTTCTTGATGGATGTCGTAATTTTCTTAAAGCTTTAGCTTCAATTTGACGAATACGTTCGCGGGTAACACCAAATACTTTACCCACTTCTTCAAGTGTGCGTGTACGACCATCATCAAGACCAAATCTTAATCGTAATACATTTTCTTCTCTGTCTGTCAGTGTATCAAGCACGTCTTCTAATTGCTCTTTTAACAGTTCATACGCCGCATGATCTGCAGGGCTTTGCGCATCCTGATCTTCAATAAAGTCGCCTAAGTGGCTATCATCTTCTTCACCTATAGGCGTTTCTAAAGAAACAGGTTCCTGAGCTATTTTTAATATTTCACGAACTTTTTCTGGTGGTAAATCCATTTCTTCGCCAATTTCTTCAGGAGAAGGATCTCGCCCTAAATCTTGTAATAATTGACGCTGAACACGAATTAATTTGTTAATTGTTTCTACCATATGAACAGGAATACGAATTGTTCTCGCTTGGTCAGCTATTGCACGCGTAATAGCCTGACGAATCCACCAAGTCGCATAGGTTGAAAACTTAAATCCTTTTGTAAAATCAAACTTTTCAACAGCCTTGATTAATCCCATATTACCTTCCTGAATTAAATCTAAAAACAGCATTCCTCTACCAACATAACGTTTGGCGATACTTACTACTAAACGTAAGTTGGCTTCAGCAAGACGTGCTTTCGCTTCCTGATCTCCTTGTTCAATACGTTTGGCTAATTCAATTTCTTCTTCAGCACTTAATAAATTTACACGACCGATTTCTTTTAAGTACATACGAACCGGATCATTAATTTTAACACCTGGAGGCGCAGATAAATCATTTAAATTGATTTTATCGTCTGTATCATTTGCATCTTTTTCATTAATTAAAGTAATATCATTTTCAGCAATGGCTTCAAAAAATTCATCCATATGGTCTGAATCCATTTCGAAATTTTGTAATTTATCAGCAATTTCTTCATGACTTAAGTGCCCATTTTTCTTGCCTGTTTCAATGAGTTGGGCTTTTACTTGATCTAAAGTAAGTAATTCTGTTAGTTTTGTAGTTTTTTTTGCATTATTTGTGGCCATTATTAAACCTCCCGGAATGTCTAGTGCCTTTTATTACGTTGATACTGAATAATTGCTCGTGCAATTTCATCTCTTTTTTCCAAATTACCTATCGCAATGGCTTCTTTTAATTCCTGTTTCAACTGATTAAGATGCGTTAGCTCGTGTTGTTCTTCATTAAAAACATACACATAATCATTAATTTCATCTGTCGTTGGTTCGGAATTTACGAGTAAATCATCTATTGATAGGCATATTTCATGCATTTCTTGCGGAATCAATTGTAAAAACTGACTGAGATTAAAATGGTCCTCATCTTTGTAATACCCGAATAAAGCTTCATAAATCACGCGATGATACACATTGGAGAAATGATGCGTTGGAATATTTTCTTTAAATTGCTCGAATAAATATTTATCTGTCATAAAATGTTTGAGTACAACCCGCTCAGCTGTTTCAATCTTTGTAAATGTCTCTTGTTTTATACCGACATTGAAATGATTCACTGGGCGTTTTTTTTGATGCTTTTGTACTTGATATTTTAGACTGTCAAAGTCTACTTTAAACAATTCACTGGCTTCGTGCAATACTTTTTTCTGTAACACGTCAGAATTCATCAGTTTAGCATCTTGAATGATTTGATTCAAGTGTTTTTCATAAGCTAAATCATTATTAATGATTTCACTTTCAAAGTGCTTCATATAAAAACTTAAATAATTCATTTTATTGGTCTGCTGGTACTCTAGAAAAGCTGTGTGCCCAATATCTCTTATCATTTCATCTGGATCTTTTCCTTTATGCATTGGCACCACAAAAACATTTAACCCTTCAGTGAGCAGTGTTTGTCCAACCTTTAAAGTGGCTTCTATTCCCGCACGATCGCCATCATACATTAAAGTAATATTTGCTGCCAGTTTCTTTAATGAAAGCACATGTTCCCTACTTAATGCAGTCCCCATTGTCGCAATCGCATTATGAATTCCAATTTCGCTTAATTTCAGAACATCCATAAATCCTTCAAGTAAAATGACTTCGTCAGCATCACGAATTGGCTTTCTTGCGACATCAATATGATATAGAATATTTCGCTTTTGAAACACTGGTGTTTCCGGACTATTTAAATATTTTGGTTCACTTCCATCATAACTACGTGCTGAGAAACCAACTGTATCACCACGTGCGTTATGGATTGGAAACATAATACGGTTTCTAAAACGATCAAAATAACTAAAATTCTCATCATTCCGACTTAATAAACCCGCTTCATATGCCAGAGCCTCATCATATCCACGTTTTTTTAAAAAGTCGAGCGCAAAATGACTGACATTTGGGCTGAATCCAATTTTCTCCTTTGCAATCATTTCATCGGTTAATCCACGTTCACGTAAATACGCAAGTGCCGGTTCTGCTTCTTCAATCGCCTTTAATACATAGTGATAATAATCTTGTAATAAATTATGCATTTCAATCATTGTCGTCTGTTCATTTTGAACGACAGGTGTATCGTTCGCAATATCTACTGTTATATCCACATTTGCACCTAAAATTTTTACAGCTTCAATGAATGATACATTTTCAATTTGTTCGATAAACTGAAATACATTACCACCTTTTTTACAGCCAAAACAATGACATATTTGCTTTTCTACTGAGACTGAGAATGAAGGTCTTTTTTCATCATGAAAGGGACATAAACCGATATAGTTACGTCCCCTTTTCTCTAATTTGACATATTGACTCACAACATCTAAAATATCATTTTTTTCCCGTATTTCGTTAATTATTTTTGGATCGATTTGCAAACTTACACCCCATCATATGTGCATTAGTTTTTCGTAATAATCTTTATTATTTCATTTGCTGTTTCTTCAATCGCTTTATTTGAAACGTCAATTACTTCACATTGTATTCTATCAACAATTTGTTCAAAATATTTGAGTTCTTCTAAAATACGCTGATCTTTAGCATAATTCGCATCATTCTTTAACCCTAATTGCGCTAAACGTTCAACACGAATCTTGTTTAATTTCTCTGGGTCTATTTTAAGTGCAATACATTTCTTTGGATCAATTTCAAATAACTGATCAGGCGGATCGACTTCAGGGACTAACGGGACATTCATCACTTTAAATCTTTTATGCGCAAGATATTGACTAAGCGGTGTTTTAGACGTACGAGATACACCAATTAGTACGATATCTGCTTTGGATAACCCACGAGGATCACGGCCATCATCATATTTAACAGCAAATTCAATGGCTTCAATTTTCTTAAAGTAGTCTTCATCCAGTTTATGAACCATACCTGGCTCGTTCAATGGCTTTTCATCAAGACTCTCAGCCAACAACCCCATCAGTGGGCCCATTAAATCAACATTTTTAATGTTATTTGCTTCAAGTTCACTTTGCATATACTCTCGTACACTAGGTTTAACAAGCGTATACACTACAATAGAAGGCTGTTCTTTTGCCAGACTGATCACTTCATTAATATTTTCATGTGTTTCAATATAAGGTAAACGAATCGTGTCAACTACATTATTCAGCATATTAAACTGAGAAATACATGCTTTTGTAACGAGTTCTGCTGTTTCACCAACTGAATCTGATGCAATGATTAATCTGATTTCATTCATATAGTAAATTCTCCTTATTCATCTTCGATTAGAGAAACAAATGCTCTCGTTATGGTTGTCTTGCTTATGCGACCTGTAACTTCATAGTGGCCATCTTTTTCAATTACAACAGGTATTGAATCGATTTGTTTGTCGATAATTTGTTTAGCTGCATAGAATAATAAATCATCTTTATAACATACAGCTACATTCGGGACACGTGTCATGTAAACATGAATAGGTGTCGTATGAATTTCCTGTCCACCCATAGATGCACGAAGTAAATCTTTTCTGGAACACACACCTACTAAATGATTGTCTTTATTTGTTACAAAGAGTGTTCCAACGTCTTCTAAAAACATCGCACAAATCGCTTCATACGTACTTGAATCTTCGTGTATAACGATTGGGACCGATTGAAAATCTTTTACACGAAATTTCTTAATGGACTCGGATAATAACTGGGTACTAGATTTGCCAGTATAGAAATACCCCACTCGCGGTCTTGCATCTAAATATCCTGCCATCGTTAAAATCGCTAAATCTGGACGCAACGTCGCACGTGTTAAGCTCAATTTTTCTGCAATCTTTTCACCAGTGATGGGGCCATTATTTTTTACAATTTGTAAAATCTTTTCTTGTCGTTTATTTAATTCTATGACAAACACCCCATTTAAAGACATAGTATATTAATTTTATTATAACGAGTCACCATTATTTTTACAAATCTCTAGCATAACAATTGAGATTGATATAAATTCATGTTATATTTTATTTAAGCGAGTTAAGGATGGTGTAAGCTTAACAAATTAATTGGCGTAATACTTTAATTTAAATTTAATAGTTAAAAGCGAGTCAACACTAATTTGGGTGGAACCGCGGGTATAGATACTCGTCCCAAGGCAATTTAATTGCCTTGGGACTTTTTATATCCCATTGTATCTAAATAATGTTGATTCAAAAAAATAAATGGAGGACATCATTATGACAGAAAACAAAATGGAAACAATCGTAAACCTTGCAAAACATCGTGGCTTCGTATTCCCTGGAAGTGAAATTTACGGTGGTCTTGCAAACACTTGGGATTACGGCCCGCTAGGTGTTGAATTAAAAAACAACATTAAACGTGCATGGTGGCAAAAATTTGTACAGCAATCTCCTTATAATGTTGGATTAGATGCAGCGATTTTAATGAATCCTAAAACATGGGATGCAAGTGGACATTTATCTAACTTTAATGATCCGATGATTGATAACAAAGATTCAAAAATACGTTACCGCGCAGATAAATTAATCGAAGACTATATGCATGCTCAAGGGGATGAACACTTTATCGCTGATGGTATGAGTTTTGAAGAAATGAAGCAATTTATCGATGAAAAAGGCATTGTATGTCCAGAGTCTGGTACAGCAAACTGGACAGATATTCGTCAATTCAACTTAATGTTTAAAACTTTCCAAGGTGTTACAGAATCATCAACAAACGAAATCTTCTTACGCCCTGAAACAGCACAAGGTATTTTCGTGAACTATAAAAACGTTCAACGTTCTATGCGTAAAAAGCTACCGTTTGGTATCGCTCAAGTTGGTAAATCATTCCGTAACGAAATCACTCCGGGTAACTTTATATTCCGTACGCGTGAATTTGAACAAATGGAATTAGAATTCTTCTGCAAACCAGGTACTGAAATGGAATGGCAAACATACTGGAAAGAATTCGCTGAAAAATGGTTGAAAGACCTAGGTATTAAACCTGAGAACATGAAATTACGTGACCATGATGAAGATGAATTATCTCACTACTCAAATGCAACAACAGACATCGAATATAAATTCCCGTTTGGCTGGGGCGAACTATGGGGTATTGCAAGCCGTACAGATTTCGACCTAAATGCACATATGAACGCTTCAGGTGATGATTTCAAATATCACGATCAGGAAACTGGAGAAAAATATATTCCTTATGTTATCGAGCCATCATTAGGTGCTGATCGTGTTACGTTAGCCTTCTTATGTGATGCATACGACGAAGAAGTATTAGAAGGCGATGACAAACGTACAGTTTTACGCTTCCACCCGGCACTTGCACCATACAAAGCAGCAATCTTGCCATTAAGTAAGAAATTATCAGCTGATGCGATGAAAGTATACGAAGCGTTAAGCGCATACTTTGCAATTGATTTTGATGAAAGCCAATCTATCGGTAAACGTTACCGTCGCCAAGACGAAATCGGTACACCATTCTGTATTACATTTGACTTCGATTCATTAGAAGACAATCAGGTAACAGTACGTGACCGTGACACGATGGAACAAGTCCGTATGCCAATCAGCGAAGTGAAAAACTTCCTTGAAGAAAAAATTAAGTTTTAATCCAGAGGCTGTCGAAATTTAAAATTGAGAGGCAGTGGCAG
Organism: Macrococcoides caseolyticum; assembly: GCF_021366795.1. Lineage (GTDB taxonomy): Bacteria > Bacillota > Bacilli > Staphylococcales > Staphylococcaceae > Macrococcoides > Macrococcoides caseolyticus_A. The sequence continues at coordinate 64,595 of NZ_JAHCPS010000002.1, forward strand.
AAATGAAATATCACTTCTGCCACTGCCTCTTTTTTATTGATGTTTCATATTATTCAGTTGCTCGATGATTTTACGTGATTTTAAATAAACACCGACGTATTCATCGTACATTTTAAAAATGAGTGTCTCCATTTCACGTACTATATCTTCACTGATTTTCATACCACTTACTTTCCCAAGTGGCACCTCATTTAATAGATACAACATATACAAAGCTTTATTTGAAATAAGTATAGCATGCGGGTCGTCATCTAAACCAAATCGCGTGATTACACTATTATACTTAAATGAATAAGCAACAAAATCTTTGTGGTCCATCGAACCATCATGCGCGCTATATTTAAAGTTAGGTTCATAACCATATAATGGCATCATCTTTAATGATACAAATAACGCGATAAGTGCCTCATTATCACCTATGGATATTCTATCTAGCCCAAACTTCAATAACTGATACACTAATTTATTCGTTGCATCATCATCCAGTCCTCTATCAATCAATTCAACGATATATTGAGCATAGGACAAACGCATTATGTTACTTCTTATCGGATAATGACTTTCGATCGTATCGACAGAACTTAATGTTCCCATCCCTTTAAACTGAGAGAATATAAATAAATTTTCATAAAATAGATCAAGCCCTGCACCAAATTTTGTTGATTTTCTCGCATTTCTTGCCATAACGGCTACTTTCACACCAGCTTCATTTAAAAAGGTGATAATCAAATGATTATCACCATATTCAACTCTCTTGATAACAATACCAATTGCCTTTTTAAGCATTAATATTCATCTTCTCTATAGCCAATTTGGCGAATGAAATTCGGTTTATTTCTCCAGTCTTTTTGTACTTTCACCCAAAGCTCTAAATACACTTTTGAACCAAGCAGCATTTCAATATCTTTGCGTGCATTTTGTCCGATTTGTTTTAGCATTGAACCTTTTTTACCAATAATAATCCCTTTTTGTGAATCACGTTCAATATAAATCGTCGCTTCGATATCTACTTTATCATCAGACACACGCGTCATTTTCTCTACTTGTACACCGATAGCATGTGGTATTTCCTGACTTGTCAGGTGCAGGGCTTTCTCACGAATCAATTCTGCCACAATAAATTCTTCGGGATGGTCTGAAATTTGATCTTTCGGATAATACATTGGGCCCTCTGGCATATAACTTTCAATCACTTCTACTAAACGGTCAACATTATTCCCTTGCAATGCTGAAATTGGTACAATTTCTGCAAACGGTAATAAGTCTTTATATTTTTCAATTTCTTTTATTAACTGGTCCGGATGAATTTTATCAATTTTATTTAATACTAAAAAGATCGGTGTTCTGTTAGATTTTAATAATTCAATAATAAATTCATCACCACGGCCAAGACTTTCTTCAACATTTACCATAAATAAAATTGCATCCACTTCACGCAGTGTATTCTTTGCAATCTTCATCATATAATCGCCTAACACATGCTTCGGTTTGTGAATACCAGGTGTATCAATAAAAATAATTTGTGAATGGTCTGTTGTTAATACACCTTGAACTTTATTACGCGTTGTCTGTGCCTTATCAGACATAATGGCTACTTTCTGACCGAGAACTTTATTCATAAATGTTGACTTTCCTACATTCGGTCTACCTATGATAGCTACAAAGCCTGATTTAAAATTATTTGACATCCTCTAAATCCCTTCCTGAAAATCCTAACGGTAATAAATCATCTACAGTACGTTTGATCACATCACCTTTAATATTTGTTAAGTATACTGGCATTTCATCATAGCATAGTTCTTTGATTACTTGTCTGCATGAGCCACAAGGAGATGATGGTGTAGGCGTATCGGTTGTCACAACTAACGCTTCAAAGTCTCCTGGTTTATATCCTTGTGCAATTGCTGAAACAAGTGCAGTACGTTCTGCACAGATACAATCACCATATGCTGCATTCTCAACATTGCAGCCATCAAATGTCGTACCATCTTTAGCGATTAAAAATGCACCCACTTTAAAATTTGAATACGGTGTATATGCTTTTTCTCGTGCTCTCTTAACACCATCTAGCCATTCATTTTTAAAATCCATAATATCCCTCCTAAAATAATTCGATTATGTAAGGCATGAAAATAATTATTCCGATAGACGCACTCATGATTGATGATAATAAAACTGCAAAAGCTGCTGTATCTTTAGCGTGCTTGGCGAGTTCATGATAATCTTCAGTAACAAGGTCAACGACATATTCTACTGATGTATTTATGACCTCCATAAATAAGACAGAAAAAATTGCAATAATCACAAACATCCATTCTACTTTTGTAATTTGAAAATAAAAAGAAAAGATAATTACCATTACTGCAGCAATTAAATGATTCACAAAATTTACATCTTTTTTTAAGAGTGTTATGAAACCTTGTATCGGATATAAAAAGCGTTTCATCATTATTCTCTCGTTAAGCCGTATGCATTTAATATCTCATCCTGACGACCAAACATTTTCTTTTCATCTGCTTCATTCATATGATCATAGCCCAGCAAATGCAATAACCCGTGCACACTTAAAAAGCCTAATTCACGTTCAAATGAATGTCCATATTCTTCCGCTTGTTCTATTGCGCGTTTAACACAAATAATAATATCTCCTAGGACACGCGGTGCATCAGGCATTTCAAAATCTTCATCTTCACCCTCTTCAAGTGCAAAGCTTATGACATCTGTAACACTATCTTTATTACGGTATGTTTTATTGATTTGCTGTATTTCTTCTTCATCAACAAATGACACAGCAACTTCAGCATCTTCAGTAATTCCCTCTTCATCCGCTGCAAATTGAAGTAAAGATTCTAAAGCTTCTAGATGCTCACTTTTAATCAAATTATTATCATCAATAAAATCTACTGTTAACATTATTCATCACCCTCATAAGCTTTAATAATTTTACCGACTAACGGATGTCTTACAACATCTGCTGCATCAAAGTGGTGCACCTCTATACCACTTACTTTACCAAGCCTTTGCACTGCTTCTATCAACCCACTTTTTACACCTTTAGGTAGATCGATTTGGGTTTCATCCCCTGTAATGACCATCTTTGATCCAAAGCCAAGACGTGTTAAAAACATCTTCATTTGGGCATGCGTTGTATTCTGAGCCTCATCTAGAATGACAAATGCATCTTCAAGTGTACGTCCACGCATATATGCGAGTGGTGCGATTTCAATAACACCGCGTTCCATAAGTCTTGCGGTATGTTCAGTGCCTAATACAAAGTGAAGCCCATCATATAACGGTCTTAAGTAAGGATCTACTTTCTCTTTTAAATCACCTGGTAAAAATCCTAAAGACTCTCCAGCCTCAACAGCTGGCCTTGTCAAAACAATGCGCTTTACTTTACCATTTCTCAACGCCTGGGCTGCCATAACAACTGCTAAGAACGTTTTACCTGTTCCTGCTGGTCCAATACCAAAAACTAAATCATTATGTTTAATATGGCGGATATAGAGTCGCTGACCTAAAGTTTTGGCACGAATTGGCTTCCCAAAAGCATCTTTCGTAATTTCCTCATCATACAAATCACTTAAATATTGGAGTGTGCCATTTTCCGCCATTTGGACAGCAGACTGAACATCTCGAAGCGCAATTGACGTCCCCCTTCGAATAACAGATAGCAGACTAAGCACAACTTGTTCAGCAATACTAACTTGTTCAGCTTCGCCAAAAATCGTCAGCTCCTGCCCTCTCGTGTGTATTTCAACATCAAACGCTTCCTCTAAAAACTTTAAATGTTCATCTTGATTACCAAGCAATGCCTGGGCTTCGTTTATATTATCAAAGCTAATAAGTTGCGACATTCAAAAACTCCTTTTATATCGGTTTATTTAACTTTATCAAACTGTTGATAAACAAACAATTAATTGCTACTGGAGCGATTCATTAATCAACGGCAAAATATCATGCTTGTTTGTATTATCCATATTTTGTATGTTAATCGCTGGATTAATCTCTTTTAAATGCTGAATCAATTGCATCGTTTCAATTGGTTTAATGACTATTTTCCTTTTATTACATATTATTTCAATGCACATGATTTCTTTAATACGAATAATATTGAGACATTCAATATCCATAATATTAATTTGTATTTTCTCTAATCCTTTAATAACAGTAAGATAATGAGCTTGCACCACATAAAATTCCCGTAATAAAATTATAATCAAAATTACACCGATTATTAACGAAGTTAAGCCACTAATGAAAGGATTCAACAGCCAGGCGATGACAATTAACCCAATGACTAATGCACACGTCATTTTCTGAAAGGTATTGATTTGACTTTTATACACCATAGTATCACCCTCTTTTATTTTATCAAAAAAATTAAAAAAATAACTATGAAACGCAAAATAAATTGCGCTCATAGTTACTATCTTCTTGATTTAGGAGGACCAAGTATTTCACTGAATATTATGCCCTTGAGTGTGCTTTCTGGCGTAAATTCAACTAAAGAACTTGCTCTGTCAATATCATCTTCCATACGAATCATATTAATACGATTCATTTTCTGTCTTGGTGATAAATGTGGATCAGCTTCGATTTTAGCAATACGTTCAGCAAGTGACAATATCTCTTTTTTATGTACCTTTTCTTCAAATGCCTTAATCTTCTTCGCTGCACCACGCTCAATCATTTCCTTTTTATCCTTTAAACGTGCTTTATCTTGAATAGGTTGAATTTGTTGAGCAGATTCCTGTGATATAAATCGCTTTTCAATCTCTTTAATTTTCTTATCTGGATGTTGTTTAAATTCATTAAATTCTTTTTCAAGTTGCCCTAATGTCTGTTGAACGTGTTGTATACCGGTTAAACCATTTGACGTTTTAATGCGCCCGTTTTTTTGTTTATCTTTATTTTGTTTCTCTATCACTGACGATATAAAGCTGATGATTGAGAAGATAATAAAGATGATAATACCAACATTCATCTCATCACCCTTTATTTTTTAGGCGTATCACTATTATTTGGATCTGTCATTTTATTTATTGAATTTCTCATACCTGTATCTGATTCGATATTCTTTAAATTATAGTAATCCATTACTCCAATATTACCTGACTTTAAAGCCTGCGCCATTGCAAGCGGTACCTCTGCTTCTGCTTCAACCACTTTTGCTCTCATTTCCTGTACGCGAGCTTTCATTTCTTGTTCTTCTGCAACTGCCATTGCACGACGTTCCTCAGCTTTTGCTTGTGCAATATTCTTATCTGCTAATGCCTGTTCCGTTTGTAAATCAGCACCTATGTTTTTACCGATATCTACATCAGCGATATCAATCGAAAGAATTTCAAATGCTGTACCACTATCTAAACCTTTACCTAAAACTGTCTGTGAAATCATATCAGGATTCTCTAATACCGATGTATGAGATGCACTTGAACCAATGGTAGAAACAATACCTTCACCTACACGTGCGACTATCGTTTCTTCACCCGCACCACCGACTAAACGTTCGATATTTGCACGGACTGTAATTCTCGCTTTCGCTTTAACTTCAATACCATTCATCGCAACACCTGCAATAAATGGTGTTTCAATAACTTTCGGGTTAACCGACATTTGAACCGCTTCTAAAACATCACGACCAGCAAGATCAATCGCCGCCCCTCGTTCGAAAGGTAAGTTAATATCTGCACGTTGCGCTGCAATGATTGCATCCACGACTCTATCAACATTACCACCTGCCAAATAATGTGACTCTAATTGATTGGTCGTTAAATGTAACCCCGCTTTATGTGCCTTAATTAATGGATCAATCACTCGACGAGGTGATACACGACGTAAACGCATACCCACTAACGTCCCAATACCTACCTTTACTCCAGCAGCAAGTGCTGAAATCCATAAACCAACAGGAACAAATGAAAATAAAATCATTAAAAATATTAATACAATAAATGCGATAATACCAATTGTTATTAAACCTGCCACAAGAAACACTCCTTTTCTATTCTAATTCTCTTACAACGACTCTTGTTCCTTCAACTTCTATAATACGGACCTTTTTTTCACGTTTTATAAAATTACCATCGCTCACTGCATCGATACGCTTACCCTCATGAATGATAATGCCTGAAGGACGCAGTTCTGTTAAAGTCGTTGCAATTTGATTCAAGAGATAACTTCTATCATCATGCGATGTATAGCCAGCCTCTTTATTTGTAGAATCATATAATACAACTTGTGAGAAAAGTGGAATTGTACGATGCATTACCTTAACCAAAATGACCCATTCTATGATGGCAAACATACTACAAATCGCAATAAAAAAGCCCATTTGTGCCATATTATCTCCAATTAATAAGAAACTAGCGATAATACAACACATACCTATAATCCCTAATACCGCACCAATGACGAACAGCTCTAGAATCACTAAAGTTATACCGCCAACAAATAAAACAATTGACAATGCTTCCATTTGATTGTTATAGAGATTTAAACATAAAAAACTAATTGCTGAGATACAGCACACAATACCTGGGAATCCAAACTTAGCTGAATACAATTGCCACAAACCTGTCGTTACCATCAAAACCATGAAAAGTAACAACACACCATCATAAAGACTGATATCCAATCAAACACCTCCTTAACCCCATTATAACCGAAATACAAAGACAAAAATTAAAATACTGAAGATTTAAGGTAAAATTAAGGTAAGAGGCTGTATGAACTGTGTTTAGGACCGAACAAATTGGAGACAACAACAAGAAATCGCACTTTGATTTCGACGTTGTTGATGAAATTTGTTGAGGTCCTGCAGTGAATACGCCGTTTAAGAGGCTGTATGAACTGCGTTTAGGATTCTTTTTATACAAAAAAACACACCACTGAAGTGGTGTGTTATCTATAAATAATATTTGAGGGAGCAATTATTATTTAAATTTGCGTTTACGCGCTGCTTCTGATTTCTTTTTACGTTTAACACTTGGTTTTTCATAGAACTCACGTTTACGAACTTCTTGAATCGTACCATTTTTAGAAACAGTACGTTTGAAACGACGTAAAGCATCTTCGATTGATTCGTTTTTACGAACTACAGTTTTAGACATTTAATTTCCCTCCCTCCAAATATCAACGGAACATATTAAACATAGATTTATTTAGATAAATATTTCTATGTACTAAAACATTATAATAGATAATACTTTTTCGGTCAACACTCATTTTTAATTTACAGTGACTTCCTTAAAATCTTCTACTTTTTTAAATAAATTTGGCAACACTTTAACGAATTGACCTTTATTTAATGGATAACCTACTTCTGTAATTTTCACTTTTACAAGTTCGCCAATTAAGCTTTCATCTGCTTCAAATTGCACTTTTAAATAATTGTCTGTATAGCCCACTAACATATTTTCATTACTTGCTTTTTCTTCAGGTATAACTTCAAGAACTTCACCTTCAAAGCGGCTGGCATATTCCTTAGCCAGTTGATCTGACAGGCTTATGAGACGATGCACACGTTCATTCTTAACCTCTTCATCCACTTGATCTGTCATACGTGCTGCTGGTGTGCCAGTACGCATTGAATAAGGGAACACATGAAGTTCAGAGAAACCATGTGCTTGAATAAAGTCATATGTTTCCTGGAATTCTTCTTCAGTTTCACCTGGGAATCCAACGATGACATCACTTGTAACAGCAAGACCTGGCATGATAGCATGTAACTTTCTTAAACGTTCAGAGAAATGTTCCATCGTATATTTACGACGCATACGTTTCAATACAGTGTCACTGCCTGATTGTAATGGAATATGTAAGTGACGCACTACTTTCTCACTTTTATCAATTACATCAATTACTTCGTCAGTTAATTGACTCGCTTCAATAGAAGAGATACGAATACGTTTCAAGCCATCTATCGTTTCTAAATCACGTAATAATTGTGCTAAATTGTAATCCTTTAAATCTTCTCCATAACCACCCGTATGGATACCTGTCAGAACGATTTCTTGATAACCAGATTGAACAAGTTGCGTTGCTTGACGAACAACTTCCTTTGGATCACGAGAACGCATTAAACCACGCGCCCAAGGGATAATACAGAATGTACAGAAATTGTTACAACCTTCCTGAATTTTAAGTGATGCACGTGTACGATCTGTAAAGTAAGGTACATCTAACTCCTCATAAGTACGATTCTTCATGATATTCGTCACACCGTTAATCGGTTGACGTTCAGCACGAAATTGTTCAATATACGGAAGCATCTTATGACGATCTTGTGTACCTACGACAATGTCTACGCCTGCAATATCCATAATTTCTGCTGATGAAGTTTGTGCATAACATCCTGTGACACAAATGACAGCATCGGGATTGCGACGAATTGCACGACGTATCACTTGTCGACTCTTCTTATCTCCAGTATTTGTTACGGTACATGTATTGATAACATAAACATCTGCATTTGTCTCGAAATCCACACGTTCGTAGTCAGCTTCTTTAAATAATTGCCAAATCGCTTCTGTTTCATAATGGTTTACTTTACAACCTAACGTATGAAATGCAACTGTTGACATATGTTCACCTCATTTATAATTCTTTGCATTATATAAAAATAACATGAATATTAACAAGTTTCAATGTCAATATATCATCTATTACAATAAATATAATATTTTGAATTTATCATTTAATAATAAAAAGAAATAGACGAGTGTCTATTTCTTAACATTTACGAATAACTATACGTTTAGTTCAAAATAAAAACTTAGCGCTGATAATGCATACAACGGTGCTGTTTCTGCTCTTAATATACGTGGCCCTAAACCTACAGTTGTCCCGCTAAACAATGCAATTTCCGTCTCACTCAGTCCACCTTCCGGACCAAATATGACACAAACTTTATCACCATGTTTAATATGCTTTATCGCTTCAGTAAAACTTTTCGTTTCTCCCGTTTTCGCAGTTTCTTCATATGCAATCAGCACATGATCAAACACTTCTAATTCCTTTACAAGTGATTTCCCACTATTTGCAAACTGAACATAAGGTACAATTTGTCGATAACTCTGCTCAGCAGCTTCTTTCACAATCTTCTCAAAACGTTCTAATTTCTTCTGAAACTTCTTCTCATCAACTTTAACAATCGTTCGTTCACTTACAAACGGCATAAAGCTATGCGCACCGAGTTCTGTTGCCTTTTGAATCATCCACTCATACTTATCATTCTTCAATAATCCGCTGGCAATCGTCACTGAAATGGGCATTTCCGTTTGGATATCGAGTGGTTCCACCGCTTTTACAGTCACTTGACTTCCGATGTCAATCAATTCTACTACCATTGTGCCATTCGTAAAGTTGATGATGCACTGATCTCCTACGTGTTGACGCATCACATTCTTAATATGATGTACATCATCTTTATGTTCAATTGTATATTGTTCTCCCACTTCAGCATGTGCATTCAGAAAATATCTTTGCATATTATGCCTCTTTTCTGGCAGCAATTGCTATCCATCCACTTTCTCGCGTAATTTCAAGGATGTGATAGCCTACACGCTCTAAATGCTCCACAATCATTGTTTCTTTTTCTTCAATAATACCTGATGTAATCAACAGTCCATTATCATTTAACAATGCATAACTATCGTCAATCATTAAATCAACAATGTGTGCGAGTATATTCGCAAAGATTACATCACGTTTTTCTGTTTCACCTTTTAATAAATTGCCAGGTTCAGCCGTAATTGCATCCAGGCAATCATTCTTCTCAAAATTATCTTGTGCAACTTTCACTGCAACCGCATCTAAATCCAGAGCTTTTATCGGTGCAGCACCAAGTTTATGTGCTGCAATACTTAAGATTCCTGAACCTGTCCCGACATCAATCACGGATTGATTCGGCAAGACATACTTCTCAATTAATTTTAAGCACATTGATGTCGTCGCATGATCACCTGTTCCAAATGCCATCCCAGGATCTAAATGAATTGCGTGTTCATTTTCTTGTAACGCATCATAACTTTCCCAGCTTGGTACAATCACAAATTTATCAGATACTTTAAATGCATGAAAGTGATTCTTCCATTCATTTGCCCAATCTTCTTCCTGTACTTCATCTGTCGTGATTTCCAGACGTGTCACTTCCACATCATGCAATTGATTAATTTTATCTTTTATGATTTCGATTATACCATCATGGTAATCCAGTTCACTAAAATACACTTTTACACGTACATCTGACTCTGGATAATCCGCAGGGTCAAGTTCGTATATTTCACCAAATGTTTCAATACGTCCTTTTTTTAATTCTTCACTATCTTCAATCACTACACCATTGGCACCAACTTCATTTAATATCTCTGCAATAAATGGTTCCAGTTCATGATTGATCATTAACGTAATTTCTTTATAATTCATAATTATTCTCCTTTAAAGAAGCGTTTTGTTTTATCAAAGAAATTAGAAGGTTGTTCTGTAATATCCGTGCCATCAATTTCAGCAAATTCACGTAATAATTCCGCTTGACGATTTGTCATTTTCACTGGAGTCTTCACATTTACTGTAACATATAAGTCACCATTACCATAACCATGAACATTCGCAACACCTTTATCACGTAGTCGGAATCGTTTGCCTGTTTGCGTACCTGCAGGAATTGTCAACATGACTTTACCTGTCAACGTTGGTACTTCTATTTCATCACCGAGTGCAGCTTGAGCAATCGTTAAATCTAACGTGTAGAATAAATCATCGCCTTCACGTTCAAACTTATCACTTGGTTGTACTCGGAATACAACATATAAATCACCTGCTGGTCCACCATTTACACCAGGTTCACCTTGACCAGATAAACGAATTTGTTGTCCGTTATCTACACCCGCTGGCACATTTACTTTGATTTTAACTGTTTTTATGACGCGACCAGTACCATGACAGTCATGACATTTCTCTTCGAATGTTTTTCCTGTACCACCACAATCAGGACATGGTCGTTCAGTTCTTACACGACCAAACGGCGTATTTTGTTCCACATGAACATTTCCACGGCCATGACACGTGTTACATGTATTCACTTTCGTGCCTGGTTTTGCCCCAGTTCCATGACATGTATCACATTCTACTTCTTTTTTCACCGAAATTTCTTTCTCTGTACCAAAGACAGAATCCTCAAAAGAAATATTCATTTGATATTGCAAATCGTCACCTTTTCTAGGCGCATTTGGGTCACGACGTGTAGCACCACCGAAGAATGAACTGAAGATATCCTCAAATCCGCCAAAGCCACCGAAGTCTTGTCCACCAAAGCTTTGGCCCATACCTGCATGACCAAATTGATCATATTGTGCTTTCTTTTGTTCATCACTTAACACTTCGTAAGCTTCTGCAATTTCTTTAAATTTTACATCTGCATCTGGCTCTTTATTAATGTCCGGATGATATTTTTTTGATAATTTTTTATATGCACGTTTTATTTCTTCTTTAGAAGCACCTTTTTGAAGACCAAGTACCTCATAATAATCTCTTTTCGCCACGTTTCATTCTCCTTTGCTCTTTTAAGTCAGTTAAAGAAAAAGTCAAAGCCAATAAATTGACTTTGACTTTTAAGATCTTACTTATTATTTTTTGTCTTCATCTTTAACTTCAGTGAAGTCTGCATCGACTACATCATCTTGTTGAGAACCTTCTGGTTGTCCTTCAGCACCTTGTTGTGCTTGCGCCATTTGCTCATACAACTTCATTGATAATGCTTGTACAATTTCATTTAATGCATCTTTTTTCGCTTTAATTTCTTCAATATCATTGCCTTCTAAGGCTTTTTTCAATTCTTCTTTTGCAGCTTCAGCTTTTTCTTTTTCTGAAGCGTCAACTTTATCTTCTAAATCTTTGATTGCTTTATCAGTTGCAAAGATCATTTGATCTGCTTCGTTACGTAAATCTACTTCTTCACGGCGTTTTTTATCTGCTTCAGCATTTGCTTCAGCGTCTTTCACCATACGTTCGATTTCTTCATCACTTAATGAAGATGAAGATTGGATTGTGATTTTTTGTTCTTTTTGAGTACCTAGGTCTTTCGCTGTTACATTAACGATACCATTTTTATCAATATCAAATGTAACTTCGATTTGTGGTACACCACGTGGAGCAGGTGGAATATCAGTCAATTGGAAGCGACCTAATGTTTTGTTGTCTGCTGCCATTTGACGTTCACCTTGTAATACGTGGATATCTACTGCTGGTTGGTTATCAGCTGCTGTAGAGAATACTTGTGATTTAGATGTAGGAATTGTTGTGTTACGTTCGATTAATACAGTTGATACACCACCCATTGTTTCAATACCTAATGATAATGGTGTAACGTCTAATAATACGATATCTTGAACATCACCAGTTAATACCCCACCTTGAATTGCAGCACCCATTGCTACTACTTCGTCAGGGTTAACACCTTTGTTTGGTTCTTTTCCTAATTCTTTTTTAATTGCTTCTTGAACAGCTGGGATACGTGTAGAGCCACCAACTAATAATACTTCATCAATATCACTATTTGATAAGCCAGCATCTTTCATCGCTTGACGCGTTGGTACCATTGTACGCGCTACTAAGTCAGAAGATAAATCTTCGAATTTCGCACGAGATAATGTTACTTCTAAATGTAATGGACCTGCTTCACCTGCTGAGATGAATGGTAATGAGATTTGAGTTGAAGATACACCTGATAAGTCTTTTTTCGCTTTTTCAGCAGCATCTTTTAAACGTTGCATTGCCATTTTGTCATTTGATAAGTCTAAACCATTTTCTTTTTTGAATTCTTCAACTAAGAAGTCGATAATTACTTGGTCAAAGTCATCTCCACCTAAACGGTTATCACCGGCAGTAGATAATACTTCGAATACACCGTCACCTAATTCTAAAATAGATACGTCAAATGTACCGCCACCTAAGTCAAATACTAATACTTTTTGCTCTTTGTCAGTTTTATCTAAACCGTAAGCTAAAGCTGCTGCAGTTGGCTCATTGATGATACGTTCTACTTCAAGACCAGCAATTTTACCAGCATCTTTTGTCGCTTGACGTTCCGCATCGTTAAAGTATGCAGGTACAGTGATTACTGCTTTAGTAACTTTTTCTCCTAAGTAGCTTTCTGCTGTTGCCTTTAAGTTTTGTAAAATCATTGCTGAAATTTCTTGTGGTGAATATTGTTTACCATCAATCGTTTCTTTATGGTCTGTACCCATATGACGTTTAATTGAAATAATTGTATTTGGATTTGTGATTGCTTGACGTTTCGCTACTTCACCAACTTGTACTTCTCCATTTTTGAATGCTACAACAGATGGTGTTGTACGGTTACCTTCTGGGTTAGCGATAACTTTTGGTTCGCCACCTTCTAATACTGATACACAAGAGTTTGTTGTTCCTAAGTCAATACCAATTACTTTACTCATTATATAATTCCTCCATTATTTAGCTAAATTTACATTTTGTTTGATTAAAGTATTTAAAAATAAAATTTATACCATAATGATGCTAACCGATATAAAAACTACTCATTTACTTTAACCATTGACGCACGTAATACGCGCTCTTTTAATTTATAACCTTTTTGAAGCTCTTCTAAAACGATTCCTGATGATTTATCAGGATCACTTTCCTGCATCACTGCTTGATGATAGTTTGGATCAAAAGGTTGATCAATCGCATCAATCACTTCAAGGCCATTTTCTTTTAAAGAGTTTAATAAACTTTCATAAACCATCTCTACACCTTTATGTAGAGATTTAAACTCTTCACTTTCACCTTTTTGTGCGAGTGCACGTTCAATATTATCAAGTGTTGGCAAGATGTCACGCAACACATTTTGTGAACGATAAGTGCGTTCTGTATCTAATTCTGCACGTGTGCGTTTTTTATAATTTTCAAATTCAGCATAAAGTCGTAAATACTTCTCTTCTGCTGCATTTAATGCATTTTTCGTTTCAGTTAATTCATCGATTTCTTCTTCTTGCTCAATTGCTTCAATAGGTGCTTCTGGTACAATTTCATCCGTAACATCTTTTTCTACTGTTTCATTTGTTTCATTTACTGATTCAACTTTTTTGTCTTCATTCGTTTCTGACAAGATAGTACCTCCTTATAACAAGTGATGAATACTTGCTAATTTATTAAAGACTTTTCGGTAACTCATTTGTGTAGGTCCAATGACCGCAATTTTACCATTCACTTTATTTAAATGAATGGGTGTCGTTACAATTGAGATACCTTGTAAGTTCTTATCAATTTCCTGACCTAAAGTCACTTGAATATTATTGGATTCTAAATTACTCAAAATTGCAGGTAAATTGTCAGAATCAATAAACTTCAAAGTTTCTTTTACTGCATGCACATTATCTGAATCAATTAATTCATACAAATATTCTCTTCCTTCAAAATAAATGGCATGAGAAGTTGTTTGTGCTTTCTTTACAATTTCAGATTTTAAATGTGACAACGGTAATTGTTTAAACCCTTGATGATTCACATCAAAGTGTATGTTACCTTCAATAATTGCAAGTAAATTCTGATTTAAATAATTATTCATACGCTCAATTTCTTGTCTCGTTAAACGTACTTGCCATGAAATTTGTTGATGTTCAACATTACCATTTTCATAGACAATAATTAATACCAAATTTGTCGGTGTTAAATACGTCAAATGAATTTGCGAAATTGATCGCTTATCGATTTCTGTCGTCGTTGCAATCGATAAATATTGTGTATCCATCGCAATTTCCTTCGCGAGCATTCTAAAGTCAACAAAGTTGGTTTGATCTGTAAAGAAATGTTCTTCATAAGGAAATTCCTTTTGCAACGCTTCAACATAAAATTTGTAGCCTGCTTCAGAAGGGATACGACCACTTGAAGAATGCATCTTTTCAATTAAACCATGGTCTTCAAGGCGTTTCATTTCCGCTCTGATCGTCGCTGGACTGACATTTAAATTATGTTGTTCAATCAGTTTCTTTGAACCGATAGGTGATCCACTATCAACAAAATCCTCAACAATTACGTTTAATAAATGTAATTGTCTATCTGTTAGCATATTCCACCTCATTAGCACTCTATTACCTCAAGTGCTAATAACAATTTATCAAATTGGTCAAAGTATGTCAACATATAACACTCAAAAATAATAAAAACAAAAAAAGTTCTTAAAAACCGTGTTATTACACAGTTAATAAGAACTTCTCAAAGACATCATTTCCACGCATTCGACCTTGACGGGTCAGTTTCATTTGATTATTTTCATATATAATTTGACCTTCATTTAGCAAACGTTGAACGACAGTGCCAAACACTTCTTTAAAATTGACGCCATAGCGTTGTTCGAAATCAAGCACATTAATGCCTTCATTTAACCGTAATCCTAAAAAC
This sequence comes from Macrococcoides caseolyticum, assembly GCF_021366795.1. Classification (GTDB taxonomy): domain Bacteria; phylum Bacillota; class Bacilli; order Staphylococcales; family Staphylococcaceae; genus Macrococcoides; species Macrococcoides caseolyticus_A. The sequence goes on from NZ_JAHCPS010000002.1 coordinate 80,021, forward strand.
ATATATTCTTCCATTGAGGCTTCTTTATCGACGGGTATCACTTCTTTAACAGCATTGCCTGCTTTCATCGCTTTTATATAATGTGGTACAGGCACAACATTGTAATACCGTTTCCCATTGACATACCCGTGACTACCTGCACCGGCTCCATAATACTCATTATTTGTCCAGTATACTTTATTATGCAGTGATTCAAAGTCACCTTTCGCATAGTTCGAAATTTCATACTGATGAAATCCATGTAGTGCTAAGAAATCCATTGTGTATTCATACATTTCCTGAGCCAACGTTTCATCCGGCATTTGAAGTAAACCTTTCTTATATTGATTATAGAATTGCGTCTTCGGTTCTAATATAAGTGAATAACTAGAAATGTGATTAATGTCTAGTTGAACCGCTTGTTCAAGATCATACATACACTCTTCTAATGTTTGCGTCGGTAAATGGTACATTAAATCAATACTCACCGATTGAATGCCTAAACGATTCGCATCATTTACAGCTTGTTTAATATCACTTTCAACATGCGTCCTGCCTAAAGACTTTAATAAACGATTATTAAATGTTTGGACACCAAGTGATAAACGATTGACACCAAACTGCTTCATAATCGCAATTTTATCGGTTGTGAGTTCATCAGGATTGGCTTCTACCGTAAATTCACTAGTAATATTAAATCGGTTCGTCACAAAGTGAAGTAAACGTTCTAACTGATTATTAGATAAAGCAGTCGGCGTTCCTCCACCAATAAAAACTGTATAAATGGTATCTTCCTCAATCATATCCAACTCTTTGATAAGTGCATCTAAATATTCATCTACTGGCTGATTCTTAATTAAAAATTTATTAAAGTCACAATACGTACAAATACGATTACAAAACGGAATATGAATATATAGACTTCTCACGCTTGTCCCTCCAAATTGAAAACACGATTGCTCTTAAAGATACAATCGTGTTCCAAATTTATTCTTCGTCCATTTTTAATACAGCTAAGAAAGCATCTTGTGGGATTTCAACAGATCCAACTGCTTTCATCTTCGCTTTACCTGCTTTTTGTTTTTCAAGTAACTTACGTTTACGTGAAATATCCCCACCGTAACATTTAGCTAGGACGTTCTTACCGATCGATTTAATATTTGTTCGTGCAATAATCTTCTGTCCAATCGCTGCTTGAACCGGTACTTCGAATTGTTGTCGTGGAATTAAAGTCTTAAGCTTCTCAACAATAACTTTACCACGCTCGTAGGCAAAATCTCTATGTACGATGAAGCTTAACGCATCGACACTTTCACCATTTAATAAGATATCCATCTTCACTAATCGACTTTCCTGATAGCCGATTAATTCGTAATCAAATGACGCATAACCTTTTGTATTTGATTTTAACTGGTCAAAGAAATCAAACACAACTTCAGATAATGGTATCTCATAAATAATATTCACACGGATATCATCCATATAGTCCATTGTCTTAAAGTTACCACGTTTTCTTTGACACAATTCCATAACAGAACCTACATAGTCATTCGGAACCATAATACTCGCCTTTACATATGGTTCATAAATTTTATCTATTTTTTGTGGATCTGGCATCTTGGATGGATTGTCCACAATCACTTCAGTACGATCTGTCATTTCACATTTGTAAATTACAGATGGTGCAGTCGCAATTAATTCAATTCCGAATTCACGTTCAATACGCTCTTGAATAATTTCCATGTGTAGAAGCCCCAGGAAACCAACACGGAAACCAAAACCTAATGCTTGAGATGTTTCTGCTTCAAATTCAAGTGAAGCATCATTCAACTGAAGTTTCTCAAGTGCTTCACGTAAATCATTGTATTTTCCAGTATCTATTGGATAGATACCGCAGAATACCATTGGATTCATTTTCTTATAACCTTGTAATGGTTCTGGTGCAGGGTTATTCGCTAACGTAATCGTATCCCCAACACGAGAATCCGCTACGTTTTTAATTGAAGCAGCAATATAACCAACATCGCCAACTGTAAGTTCTTCAACAGGCAGTTGTTTCGGTGTATTGATTCCAACTTCAACAACTTCAAATGTTTTACCTGTCGACATCATTTTAATTTTATCGCCGGCTTTAACAGTTCCATCAATGATTCTTATAGATGAAATAACACCACGGTACGCGTCAAATGCACTATCAAAGATTAATGCCTTAAGTGGCGCTTGTGGATCTCCTGTTGGTGCAGGAACTTTTTCAACAATTTGTTCCAATATTTCATCAATACCGATATTTGCTTTCGCAGAGGCTAAGACCGCTTCACTTGCATCTAAACCAATCACATCTTCAATTTCCTGACGGATACGTTCAGGTTCTGCCGCCGGTAAATCAATCTTATTGATAACTGGCAGTAATTCTAAATCATTATCTAATGCAAGATAAACATTTGCGAGTGTTTGCGCCTCAATGCCTTGTGCTGCATCAACAACGAGAATAGCACCCTCACATGCTGCAAGACTTCTTGACACTTCATATGTGAAATCGACGTGTCCAGGTGTATCAATAAGATGGAAAATATAAGTTTCACCATCTTTTGCTGTGTAATTTAATTGTACAGCATTTAATTTAATCGTAATACCACGCTCACGTTCTAAATCCATAGAATCTAAGAGCTGAGATTTCATTTCACGTGATGCAACTGTTTTTGTATTTTCAAGAATTCTATCTGCTAACGTTGACTTCCCGTGATCGATATGTGCGATAATTGAGAAGTTCCTTATTTTTTCCTGACGGCTTAATCGCTGTTCATTATTCATGTTTATTTGCCCAACTTTCTTAAATTGTACGTATATTTGATTATAACAACTCTTAAACAGTTCTTCAATTAGTTTTAAAAATATAGATTGCATATAACGCGTGAATTTGATAAAATATTTCTTGTTGCAATCAAAATATCTATTTTAAGTGCAAGACATTTCTAGGAGGTGACATTATGCCAAACATTAAATCTGCAATCAAACGTGTTACAACTAACAATAAAGCACAACAAGCTAACATTTCTCAAAAGAATGATATGCGTACTGCTGTGAAAAATGCAAAAGCGGCAATTGAAAACAACGCTGACAATAAATCAGAATTAGTACAAGTAGCTGTTAAAAAGATTGATAAAGCTGCAAAAAGCAACTTAATCCATTCTAACAAAGCTGACCGTTTAAAATCACAAGTTATGCGTAACAAATAATGCATAAATGAAGCGACCCTTGGGTCGCTTTTTTAAATCTTTAAAATGAGTAATTCCAGAATTAGTGCTTTATCTATATAACTCGACTTAAGTTCGTAGTCCGTTTTAGCACAATTTGACATAATCGAAAGTAACTGTTTAAGTTCCATTGTTCTCACTTTCCGCATTGCAAGTTTGACACGATATGGATGAACTTTCACTTGTTTAGCAATCTGCGCTTCTGAAAATCCCTTTTGAGACAATATTTTCACCTGATAAAATAAACGATACTGGCTACAAATGAGTGCAAGTAATTTAATCGGTTCTTCTTTCATATTGATTAAATCTTTTAACAAATATAAAGCTGCTTTCTTTTGACCTTGTGCAATATAATCAGTCAGTAAAAAGACATTTTGTTCAAGACTACGACTCACAACTTCTGTGACATTCTGCTTTGTAATGACCGGTTGATCCCCAACAAAAAGCATAAGTTTATCAATTTCTTTCACAACATTACTATAATTAAGGCCCGTTAAATGAATCATTTCCTCTAATGCATCTGCTTTAATATCTTTAAACTGCTGATTAAAATTTTGCTGTATTAACTTTTTCATTCCATCTTCATCAAGTGGTTCGATTTTTTCAACAGTATGGTCTTTTTTTATACGTTTAACGATTTTTTTTCGTTCATCAAGTTTATCCTGCATCACTTTAAAAATCACAATATTCGGACCTTCAAATTTCTCTAAAAAGGTCACCACATGATCTAAATTTATTTCATGTACTACTTTTAATTTCTCTCCAGTAAAAATATAGCTATTATTAACAACAATCACTTTTTGTTCGCTCAGAAAAGGTAACGTCATTGCATCTTCTTCAATCACTTCAAAAGGCGTTTCTGTTAAATCATACCGACTAAAATTAAAGTCATCGATTTCATCGATGTAATGACTAATAATCTTATTGACCTTATCTTCAACCAGAGGCTTTGTACTACCATATACTAAAAAAATGTGACTCAAAACGAGCACTCCTCACATAAAAAATCTCTATTTCATTATAGCTTTTTTTTGCGCATTATCATATACTTAAATAGATACAAAAGTAGGGGGTATTAGAAATGAATCATTTCGAAAAAAATACACAATCAAAAAATAATGATGTTCAAGACTCAGGCTATGCATTTTTATTAGGTTTTGGTGGATTTGCAACAATTTATATTATTGCTCAAATCTTTGATTTAGTTGCGAAATAATAACAATACAAAAAAGCAAAGACTAAGAGTACTTTGCCACACTTTTTGACCGGACGAGACTGATTAATCCCTCTCGTTCGGTTTTTGTTATGTAAGCACCTTTTATTCAGATGGCTATGCTATTCTTTTTAAGTGAACGACGCTTTATCACTTATCTTGTTTGCTCACTTATTCACCTTTACGAAATAATGTATCGTATTGTGTATCAATCGTTCCCGACTTTAAATCAATTGAGATTCTACCGACAGATTGTGTGTTATAAATATGAATGTTGTGACTTTGTAATGCAGTAATAGTATCTTGATGCGGGTGATTAAATCGATTGTTTCTACCTGCAGATATCACAGCCACTTTTGGCTGTCTATCCAGCAGTTCTTCACTTGTACTTGTATCACTACCATGGTGGCCAATTTTGACAATATCAATCGACTCTTTAATTTGAGATAATATTTGTGATTCATACGGCTTGCTGACATCTGCTAAAAATAGTATATTACGTCCTGAATGTTTATACTTTAGAAACACAACAATACTATCATCATTTTCATCGGTAGCATTTTGACCACTGAAAAACTGTAATTGTATCGCAGGGCTTATTGTTCTTAACTTTAATAATTGAAAATGGTTGAACTGATTCATTTGATTCACATCTATTAATGTTATCCCCTTCTCTTTCGCTTGTCGTATCACTTTATTGTATTTCTCACTGCCCACGCCATTCTTATAGATAATACACTTTACTAAATTCTCTCGTATTAATTGTTCTGTTTCTCCAAAATGATCTGCATCAGGGTGTGACAAAATCAAATAATCGATAGTATTAATACCCTGATATTTTAGAAAAGGTATCGTTACTTTTTCACTGATGGTCTGGGCATTCTTTCTTTTCTCAAACCCCTCACTAAAATCAACTTTACCCCCCGTATCTATCATTATCGTTTGGTGATTTGCTTCAATAATGGCAGCATCCCCTTGTCCCACATCTAAAAAATGGACAACTTCCTTATGTTTTGTAACGGATAGAGCTAAAACGATAAGTATCATCAAGGCAACGATTTTTACTTTATGGTACGTACTGAAAAAAATAAGTAACACTAGCATCAAAAAAATATAATACAGGATGGATTGATGTAATAGTACAAGTTCAAAGTGTGGCAATTGAACAAAAAATTTTGTCAGTAAATCATTGATATTAAATGAGAAATCTATCATCCATCTCAAGTACTTAGTCGGTATGGAAAATAGAGTACATAGTAAATAAAATGTACTAATTGGAAAAATTAAAAAAGTAAATAAAGGTATATAAAAACAATTGGTCAGAAATCCAATAAAATAATACTGATTAAAGTGATAATAGAGAATCGGTACTGTTGCGATTTGTGAAATGAAATTTATGAGGAAAAACTGAATAAACTTTGAATGTTGTTGATAAACAGGAAGTATTAATAGAAACGCAAAACATATTGCGTAAGAAAGTTGAAAACCAATATCATAAATTGCATACGGATTGACGATTAAATTGATGACAAAAGTTAACGACAGTATATCTGTTAGTGGTAGACGCGGCCACGGATTAATTAATATCAGTATAATAAATAATGTTGCCCGCGCAACAGATGGTCCACTTCCAGTTAATAAAAAATAGATTGGTAAAAGTAATAATAATATAGATTTGCAAATAAAGATTGGAATAGAAAAACGGCGTAATAAATAATAAAACTGAACAGAAATAAGTGCGACGTGACTGCCACTTATGGCATATAAATGATATATACCGAGCGTCTTTAAAACATTCATTTCATCTTTAGTCAAATAAGAGGTATCACCAAGTGTTAATGCAATCAAATATGATTTATGCATAAATGATGAATGATACATTTTTAATGCAAGGCCTTTACGATAATGCTTAATTGCTTCAATCATGTTATTCAATGTAAGCTTGCATTCCGAAAAATCAACTTGTGACAATTTTATACTACCTGACTGATGATTGTAAAACATATATGCATCATAATCAAATCCTGATATATTTGTATTCGGTAATACATGCATCCCTTCCATATGTCCATAGCACGAATAAAATGATAAATTTTGATTCTGTAACATTACCTTTTCATGTGCATGCTTAATAGTATAAAAAAATTGATAGGTTAAACCATTACTTTCAAGTGTTCCCATAAATAAGTTGCCATCTATTTTATAATCATCATTCAATTTAAAATGACTAGACATTCGATCATGTCGTTGATAATCAAAGGAATGTACTGGCCGTTTAAATTCAAATTGCGTATAAAAATAAATGGGAATGATAAATGCCAGAGCAAAGATAACCATGAAACGATACATTTTTTTCCGATAAATCAATAAACATGATATCAAAATTAAAATCATTGAACCCATCATTGATTCTGACCATAATATCGCAGCTAATATGAATAAAACAACAGCGATGCCCACATTGCCTCCATTCCTTACATCTGGTCAAAATACCCGGCAACATGCTTTGGATTAAATTCAATTTTTTCAGTAGTAATACCTGCTTTTTCTAGTAATTCAATCGCATAAGGATGATTTTTATAATCGTTGGCATAATAAATTTTCTTAATACCTGCCTGTATAATGGACTTGGTACAATGAATACATGGAAAATGCGTCACATAAATTTCTGCACCTTCTGTCGAAACGCCCATCTTTGCACATTGTAAAAGCGCATTCATTTCCGCATGAATCGTTCGAATACAGTGACCATTTTCGATATAACACCCTTCATCAATACAATGTACCTCACCAGAAACTGAACCATTATATCCACCTGCAATGACACGATTATCCTTTACAATAGTTGCGCCAACACTTAAGCGTGTACACGTTGAACGCAGTGCAAGTAATTGAGATTGCGCCATAAAATATTCTTTCCATTGAATTCTTTCCATAACATCACCTTTGTTGTTTTGACCTCATTGTAATAAATAATGATTGTTTATTCAAGTTGATGTTCTCTATTCATTTATAGTAATCGTATCTTTTAAACCTTCAAATGTTTTGTCGCCAATGCCTTTTATTTCTTTTATTTCATCGATTGATTTAAAACCATTATTTTGTTCCCTATACTGTAGAATGTCCTGTGCTTTTTTTGGACCTATACCAGGAATTTCTTCAAGTGCTTTTACATCTGCTGTATTAATATTAATAACTTTGTTGTTAGTACTAGTTGATTGCTGTGTTTCATCATTTTGATTATTATAGATTTGATATTTGTTTTCTTTCACTTCTCCTTTATAAGGGATATATATTACCATCCCATCTTGTAACATGCGCGCACGATTGACTGCGTCAAGATCAGCATTCTTTAAAGGGACTGCTAGCGTAATTATGTCGTTTACAATTTGATTTGATTGCGCTGGATAAACACCGCTATACTTGACCGCACCTTTAATATCCACATGAATAGATTTTTCTTGTTTTCCTTTTTGTGCAATTGCTTTTTCTTCTTTTAAAGGCATAACTTTTGCATCTGTCTCAGTTTGCAGTGCATTTAAATGATTCAGCTTAATTCCTTCTTCAGTTTGTGGTCGCAAATTTAGCGCAACTAAACATACAATCACAAGTACACCTATACCACCATAGAAACTTATCTTGTTCATTTCAATCCATCTTTTAATTTTTTCCATCAAAAAAACACCTCCACCTATTTATCGGTAGAAGCGCTTAATTTATTTTTTTTGTCATAATTTAAATTAAATTTTATGGATTAAGATTTTTTTGCAATAAAAAATACACGTTCAAAAAATGCTTCAGTCGAATCATCTACTATCCATTCTGAATCAAAGTCCGCAAATACACGTACCACTTCAAAACCACTATCCTTTAGTAACTGCTTATACGTTGCGATAGGATATGTTCTTTGATAATGTTCTTCATCAAAGCGGTGATAGACATTATTTGTTTTTATAAAAAATGTTAATTCATGGAATACTGAATAAATTGCATCGCCCTGTATGGCATGCCAAACATAAAGCATATCATCTATTTCATCACTATATGTGTCATTATTAAAATACGCTTCAAATTTCTTTGTACTATGCACATCAAAAATAAAAAAACCTTCATCTTCTAAATGTTGATGTACACGTGAAAATGTTGCGCTAACATCATGTGGCTCTTGTAAATAATTTAAGCTATCACACAGACAAGTAATGGTCTGAAACTTTTTGTTTAATGCTAACTGCGTCATATCCTGGGCAACCAATGTAGCATCATTTCTTTTCGTTTGTGCAATCGTCAGCATGTCTTCACTTAAATCCACGCCCGTTACTTGAATGTCACGTGGAATCAGTTCTAAAAATGAACCTGTACCAGTCGCGATATCCAGTACGTTGTCCTTCAAATAAGGTTGAACCACATTTAACCATTTCTCATAAGGCTGATCATACATGAATTGATCATAAATTAATGCAAATTGGTTGTAAGCCATTATACTTGCTCCGGTTCATAAACAATGATTTCCTGATCACGATATAACTTTTCTAAATTGTAGTAATCTCTTTCTTCATGATGGAAGACATGGACAACAACATCCCCTAAATCGACTAAAATCCAACGTGCTTCATTAAAACCTTCTAAGCGTTGTACCTCAATGCCTGCTTTCAGTGCTTCCTCTTTTACATTACGTGCAATCGCCTGAACCTGACGATCACTATTTCCTTCACAAATAACAAAGTAATCTGTTATTCCAGTGACATTTGCTACGTTAATGCCAATAATATCTTCTGCTCTTTTGCTATCACAAGCATTAAATGCTAATTCTAATAAAGATTTCGCTTCCATTTCATCATTCCTTTACTTTTCTAAATTATAGTAATTTAAGCATTCAATCGTTTTAGGATAAATGTGTTTATCATTTTCGATTAAATACAGTGCAGTATTTTTAGAAATTTCATAAATCGCTTTATCAAGATTTTTTTCTGTATAAATAATATCGCGAATTCGTTCTACGCCAGGTTGAGAGCGATTCGGTTCAATATAATCACTGATAAATATTAATTTTTCATTTAAGCCCATACCCGCTCGGCCTGTTGTGTGATAATAAATTGCATCATATACTTCATCATCAATTTCATATTTATCTTTCATATACGCAGCTGCAACAGGTCCATGGAGAATCTCTGAATTGTAGCTTAGTAGCTGATTATCAAGTCCATAATGCGTTACAGACTGATACAACACACTTAATTCATCGTATTTAGCATAATCATGCAAGATTCCTGCCATTTCAACTATATCAGTATCTCCACCAAAAATCTCTGCTAATTTTACTGCCGTTTCAGCTACACGAATTGAATGTTCATATCTTTTTTTAGGTAATTTTTCTTCAACTATTTTTTTCGCTTTTTTTTGTTTCATAGAGATGTTCCTTTCTGATAAAACGTTCAACCGTATCAATAACGAAACAACGAATTGTTTCGTCATGAGCAACACGTTTACGAATCATTGTTGAACTAATATCCATTCTTGGAATGTGAAAGGCTTTGAAAGGTGATGGTAAGTCTTGAGCATCAACATCACGATTCACAACAATAAATTGAACCATTGTTTTAAGCTTTTCAATTTCAAACCACTGATCAAGCGATTCATATTGATCGGTTCCGATAATTAGTGAAATTTCGGCGTGAGGATATCTTTCTTGTAAATAACACATTGTATGATAAGTATAACTCTTTCCTTCGCGTTCTATTTCTACTGTATCAACTTCTCCGAAACCTAAATAATCAATCGCCAATCCTAACATTGCAACACGTGCCTCATTACTCGCACGCGCCCCACTTGCTTTTAAGGGACTTTGACCCGTTGGAATAAATAAAAACAAATCAGGTTGAACTTGCTGATACACTTCGTTTGCAACTGTTAAGTGACCAATGTGTATCGGGTCAAATGAGCCACCATAAACAATAATATTCATCGTGGTAATTCTATTTTCTTATTATTCACAGAGGGTTTATATAAAATAATTGTTGATCCAATCACTTGAACTAATTCACCATATACACGACGTGCTATTGTTTCAGCAAGTTCTTGTTTATCATCATCGTTATTTTGAAGAACGCTCACTTTAATGAGTTCACGCTTTTCTAATACGTCATTTAATTGTTCAATTAAATTATCGTTAATTCCACCTTTACCAATTTGGAAAATTGGATCTAAGTGATGCGCTTCTGCTCTTAAATAGCGTTTTTGTTTACCTGTTAACATTATCTTCTTCCTTTCAAGGCTGTTTGTACTGCTAAAGTCATAGCATCGATATCTGCTTTAACGCCTGTCCAGATTTCAAAACTTTTAGCACCTTGCTGAACAAACATACCTAATCCATTTATAGTTTTTAAGTTTCTTGCTTGTGCTGATTTTAAAAATTCTGTTGTTTCCGGTGTATAAATAATGTCACTTACGATACACGATTGAGATAATTTACTCAATTGAATCAACGTAGTATTGTTAAATCCTGTCATACCTATTGGTGTAGTATTAATGACTAAGTCATATTGAGCCATCTCTTTTAATTCTGGATATGTTATTTTCTCTACCTCGAATGGCCAGTCCTTCATGCGCTCTAAATTACGATTAACAACGCTAACATCGTAAGATTGACTTAATGTGTAACTGATTGCACGACTGGCACCTCCAGCACCCAATACAAGAATTTTCATATTATCACGTAATAGTGCCTGAATACTCTTTAAATACCCAATACCATCTGTATTATAACCATACCAAACACCCGATTTAATATAGACCGTATTGACAGCTCCAATCATTTCTGCAGCATCATCCAGTACATCACAATAATCTATGATGCGTTCTTTATAAGGAATCGTTACATTAAAACCATCCAAAGCTTTTTCTTCCACAATTGATTTAATATGATGGAAATGATTTGGATCAATATTTAATGCACAATACGTATCATCACGACTTAAAACTTTAAAATTTGCATGATGCATGATGGGTGACAGGGAGTGTCTTATCGGGTGTCCAATAACAGCGAAATTCATTGTCACACCTTCTTATAAAATACTTGATCTTAAATAAACATCTACTTGTGATGGTGCATAGACATCAATCACCGCACCTTTTTCAACTGTGATAAATCCAAGACCAGAAATAATGATATCCTGTTTATCTTCTTTAATTGATAACGTTGTTTTCTTAATATTACTAAAATCAAAATCTTTTGAACCCGGTGGTGTTAACAAGTCACCAATTTGACGATGCCATAAATCCTCTGCATTTATCTGTTTTGTTCTATGAATATTTAATAAATTAGATACAAAACAATTCAAACTACGACGTCCACCTGTCATATAATCCACGCGTACCAAACCACCTAAAAATAGCGTTTGGCCTTCATTTAACTGAAAATTTCTCGGTTTTATTTCATCTTTAGGCATAATAATCTTTAATTCTTTATCCGTCACATAGTGCGTCATCTGATGTGCTTGAATAATCCCTGGTGTATCATACATGAAAGAATCTTCATCTAACGGAATATCAATTAAATCCAGTGTTGTACCCGGGAAGTGTGATGTTGTAATCACATTTTTTTCGCCTACACTCGTTTCAATTAATTTATTGATTAAAGTAGATTTACCAACATTTGTTGTACCAACAACATATACATCCTCACCATTTCGATGCGCTTCAATTGATTCAAGTAATTCATCGATACCATGATTTTTTTGTGCAGAAATCAGCACAACGTCATCTGGCTTCATTCCTAAATCTTTCGCCTGCTTTTCAATCCAAAGCTTAACACGGCGTTTGTTGATAAGTTTTGGTAATAAATCCATTTTATTTGCAGCAATAATGACTTTCTTGTTACCAACGATTCGTTTCAATCCATTGATCCATGATCCCTGAAAATCAAAAACATCTATAACATTTACGATAATGCCACTTTTATCACTTAGCGCATTGAGCATTGCAAGAAAATCATCACTTGTTAAGTGAACATCTTGTATTTCATTATAATGTTTTAATCTGAAACAACGTTTACAGATGACATCTTCTTTATTTAAACTTGAATTAGGAACGTACCCTGGCTTTGATTGATCTGTAGATTGCAATACTGCACCACAGCCAATACACTTCATTTCATTACTCAACTATTGTTCCTCCTGAATATCATTAATCATTAGTTCTATTCTAGCACATAATATACATTAAGTATTGTTGGACAAAATAAAAGGGCAGTGCGTACCGGCACAACCCTCATTATAAGCGGGTGATCGGAATCGAACCGACAACATCAGCTTGGAAGGCTGAGGTTTTACCACTAAACTACACCCGCATGGATTAAATTTGTATAAATATAATATCGAAAAATCATTATTTTGTAAAGACTTCATGGAAAATAATATTTACTTTACTTTTTGTAACGTAAATTGATTAAAAAATAAAACCAATCCATCTATTGAAATGGATTGATTTTATGGACTACTCATTATTTTTTAAATCTACAATGACGCCGTCGCCACCAACAGTAATGGGCTGTTTTCCATCCCACTTATCAATCATCTGTTTACGAATAATCTTATCTGTTAATGATTTTTCAAGAATTTCATTTGCTTTTGCCTGACCTTCTGCTTCAATTTGTTTCTTTTTGGCATTTTGTTCAGCAATCGCACGATCTGTTTTTGCACGCTCAAGTTCCTGGTTCGCTTTCACACGTTCATCAATTGCAGCCTGAGTGGCTTTATCTGCTTTTGGGCTTGATATCGCAATATCTTCCACAATAAATCCCTGATCAGTTAAATTTTTTTGAAGCTGCTCGATTGTATTTTTCTTTATTTCACTCGTTTTAACGCCAAACGTTTCAATCACAGAAAACTTTGCGACTGATTGACGTAAGCCGTCTAATACTCTTGTACGTAAAAATCCATTCTCTAATCCTTCAATATCTGCATTACCAAACTTATTAAAAATTTTCACAACTTTTGTTGGATCCACATGATAATTCACACTAATATCCATATTTAAATTTTTACCGTCACTCGTTGCCACATTTAAATCTGTATATTCCTTTGTTTGTGTACGTATTGGGTAATGAACAGCCTTATCTAACGGAAAAATTAAATGCCATCCTGCAGGTTTTGTTTCTTCCTTAACACCACTCACTGAATAAATAACAGCCTGATGTCCTTGCGGTACTTTTTCAATAGACATAAAAGCTAATAAAATACCGAAAAGTAACAATGTCCCTAAAATTGTAGTCATAATGAATGATTTTTTTTTGAATTGTTTTTTATTTTTCTTTTGTGATTTCAAATTGATTGATTCTGTCGATGAGTTCATTAACTTCTAAAAGCTCCTTTTCTAAATGATTGATTTCAGCAATATCACTGACCATGTCTGATTTTGCAAATAATTCGCGTTCTAACATTTTTTTTTTACTTTTCAGTGCTGCTTGATTTAATGCCAGTTGACGATCATTTTGTTTAACTGCTTCTTTCACACTCTGTTTTGCTTCTTTCTGACTAAAATAATCATAAACTTTATTTAGTAAAAAATAGAGTATGATTAGAAGAATGATGAGCATCATCAGCCAAATAAGTAATATTTTCAATTCCATCCTCCTTAACTGATATAATACTTATGCTCATTTTATCAAATACTTGGTAGTTATTTCGCTCATAACGATATTTTTAAGGTAATTTTAAGGTTATCGTTGAATACAAAAAACGTATAAAACATATCTAAAGCATGGATATGTTTTATACGGTTAATTGTTTATTCGTTATCCCAGTTGATAAGTCCTTTTTTCTTAAAATATGCCAGAAATCTTCGTTCTAACATTCGATTAAATCGTGTTTTCCACTCATCATTTGATTTCACAGGCACCACCATAATCGAATAAAAGCCATTGGAATTCGCTGCAAGAACATCTGTCATCATCTGATCTCCAATTACAACTGTTTCAGACGGTTGAACATTCATCGCCTTACAAGCCTTTTTAAATGCTTGACCCATAGGCTTTCTTGCATTGAAGATATAATCAACTTCTAATGGTGTTGCAAACGTTGCTACGCGTGCCTGATTGTTGTTAGATACAATCGTTACTTTAATATTATTTGCTTTCATTTGATTAAACCAGTTAATTACTTCCGGTGTTGCAAGTGCGACATCAAAACCAACTAACGTATTGTCCAAATCAGTAATAATAGCTTTAACGCCACGCCCTGATAATTCTTCTGGCGTGATTTCAAAAATTGATTTAGCATATTTACTCGGTAGTAAATATTTCTGAAATACTCCCATAATTCACCTCTTAGAAATCATTTATTCTTATTTTACCCATTTATTCAATCAATAACCCCAATCCAATAAGGATTGGGGTTGCCAATATTATTCAATTTCTTGATTTGGAGCGTAATCTACCTCAGTACCCGTGTAAATTAAAAATCCAATAATTGCTGTTGCAATGACAGATAAAGCCATAATAAATACCATAATTAGCGCCTCCTATCCCCTTAAGCAGGTAATGTCTCTAATATTGATTTTACAATTTTAGAACTTGATACGCAAGCAACTTTTAAGAACTCATCAAAACTCATATTTGCTTCACCATTTGCTAAGTCAGAAATAGCGCGTGTAATAATAAATGGCACTTCAAATTGATGACACGTTTGTGCAACTGCAGCAGCTTCCATTTCAACTGCTAAGCTGTCACTAAAATGATTTAAAATGATTTGTTTTTGTTCAGCTGAACCAATAAAACTATCACCTGAAACGATTAATCCAATGTGTGCTGTCAAGTTATTTTCTTGAATTGCTTGTTCTGCAACTGAGATGAGATTAGTATCTGCTTTATAAACTGCTGGCATGCCAGGAACTTGCCCTAAATCATAGCCAAATGCTGTTGCAACAACATCATGATGTAGAACGTCCTGACTTATAACGATGTCTCCTACAGATAAAGAAGCACCAAGACCTCCAGCACTACCTGTATTAATAATAACATCAGGTTGGTATTCTTTAATCAACAATGTTGTACAAATCGCGGCATTAACCTTACCAATACCACTTTGCATTAAAACAACTTCCTTACCATAAAGAGAACCTTTGTAAATCTCTACATGCGCTTGTTTTTCTGTAACTAAATCGACCATATCATTTTTTAATATTTCAATTTCTTCTTGCATTGCACCGATAATACCAATCACTGTTTGTTCCTCCTAAATAAAAAGTAGATCAAAAGATCTACTTTAATATATCGTCTATTTTAGTTGATTTCTATGATTTTAACACGCATTTCGTTACCATTTGGAAGTGGAACATTAACTTCATCGCCAACTTTTTTACCTAGTAACGCTTTGGCAATTGGTGATTCGTTTGAAATTTTCCCTTCAAAAGGATCTGCTTCTGCTGAACCAACAATTTTATATGATTCTTCTTCATTACCTGGAATTTCAGTAAACGTAACTGTTCTCCCTAATTGAACTTCTGATTTAGAACCGTCATCTTCAATAATGACCGCATGACGTAACATCATTTCAATTTTTGTAATTTCCTGTTCAACAAAGCCTTGTTCATCTTTTGCTGCATCATACTCTGAGTTTTCTGATAAGTCACCAAAACTACGGGCAACTTTAATTTTTTCAACGACTTCTGGTCGTCTTACTGTTTTTAAATGTTCTAATTCTACTTCTAATTTTTCAAAGCCTTCTTTTGTCATTGGGTATTCTTTTTGCATTTCCATTGATAAATCCTTCTTTCTACTAATTCACTTGAATTAATGATTGTATTTTTGTTGTCATAATGTCGATTGCGACTGCATTACTACCACCTTCTGGGATAATAATGTCGGCATATCGTTTCGTTGGTTCAATGAATTGATTATGCATTGGTCTTACGACCGTCAAATACTGATCGATAACAGATTCCATCGTACGGCCACGTTCTTCTATATCTCTTACCATTCTTCTTAAAATACGAAGATCTGCGTCCGTATCTACATATATCTTAACATCCATTAAATCACGAAGAGTTTCATTTTCTAAAGCAAAAATGCCTTCTACTATAATAACATCTTTTGGTTCAAATGTAATCGTTTTCTTGCTTCTTGTATGATTTGTATAATCATATGTTGGTACTTTTACACTTTTCCCATTTTTTAAATCAAGTAAATTCTGGATTAATAAATCATTATCAAAGGCAAGCGGATGATCATAATTTGTTTTCAGACGTTCTTCAAACGTTAAATGATCTTGGTCTTTGTAATAATAATCCTGTTCAATTAAGGCTACACTATAGCCTTCTAAATTTTTTAAAATCTTTGAAGTTACTGATGTCTTCCCAGAACCAGAACCCCCAGCAATACCGATGATTGTTGTATGTGCCATTAGTTTAATTCCTTCCTCATCATATTCATTGGGTAAACTGGGTGATCAACTTTTATTTGAACGATTTGTAATGGATGGCGTGCAGCATCTAACGCATTGCCTTCTTCGTCATAAATTACGTCAATCACTTGTTTAAAGTTCTCAATTTCAGGGCCAAAGAATTCTACTTCTTGTCCTGGTTTAAAATTATTACGTTGTTGAATGGTAGCAATTTGTGTTTCTTCAGAATAGTCTAACACTAATCCACAGAAATCAAAAGGTGTTTTTTTAGATTGTTCATGGCCAAACATTTGCTCTTCAAAACCAGGTACACCCTCAAAGAAAGCACTCGCAGTATCACGGTTGGCACACTTATCTAATTCTATCAACCATTCAGGATTTATTTTGAAGTTTTCTGGATCAGCACAATATGCATCAATCACTTTACGGTAAACCGATACAACAGTTGCGATATAATGAATGGACTTCATACGTCCTTCAATTTTTAATGAATCTACACCAATGTCAATCATTTTAGGTATTGATTCGACTAATTTCAAATCTTTTGGGCTCATAGCAAACGGTGTCGCATCACCTTCATAAACGACATCAAGTTCACCATTATCAACCGTTAATAAATCGTAATCCCAACGACAACTTTGACAACATCCACCGCGATTTGAGTCGCGTGCCGTCATATGATTACTTAAAGTGCAACGCCCTGAATATGCAATACACATCGCACCATGAATAAAAGCTTCAATCTCAATGTCAATTTTTTCTTTCATTTCTTTTATTTCTTCAGCACTCGTCTCTCGCGCTAATACGACACGCTCTAATCCTTCTGATTTCCAGTATTCAACCGCTTTAACGTTTGATAAAGACTGTTGCGTTGACAAATGTATTTCTAAGCGAGGTGCAACGCGTTTACACGTTTCAATAATTAGCGGATCTGCAACGATAATCCCCGTTGCGCCAGTACTTTCCAGAGCGATTAAATAATCTTCTAAACCATCCATATTTTCATCATGCGCAATAATGTTCGTTGTGACATAAATTTTTGCGCCGTAACGATTAGCGAATTCTACACCTTCTTTAATTTCTTCAATTGTAAAATTGTCCGCATTTGAACGTAATCCATATTCTTGTCCACCTAAAAATACAGCATCTGCACCATAATGGACTGCAATCTTTAATTTTTCTAAATTACCTGCAGGTGCTAATAATTCAGGTTTCTTTAATATTTGTTTTGGTTTCGTTATTTCTAATTCCGTTTTCATCAAATCATTCCTTAATATACAGTTTGTTTAAATAAGAATCCTTGGTCAAGTGGTCGGTGTTCCGGCTGAATTTCTTCAATCATATCCACTAAATCAAATTTTGCATCCTCATAAGCTTCAACATCTTCTTCATATAAATCAAGTGCTTTTCTATACGCTTTTGTAACAGTAGTAATATATTCCTCAGAATGTCTTACGCCATCAATTTTGAATGAATCTATCCCAGCTTCAATTAACTCTTCTAACTCTTCAATTACACAAATATCATTAGGACTCATAATGTGTGTTCCATTAAGGTCCTCAAAAATAGGATATTTGTTATTGCGCTCTTCATCATATAAAAGCATTTCATCTTTAATTTCTCGATTTTCTATCTTCATAACTTTATCCTGATATAAGAAATAATTGCCAAGTAATTGGCGTTTAGACTGGAACATACATGTCATACCATGAACTTGTACTTCAATCTGAACATTACTATGCTTTTTAATATTAATCACTTCATCGAGTGATAATTCTCGTGCTAATACTGCACGATTTGCACCACGTTCTCCCCAGTAATTAACCTGGAAATGGTTTGTAACTAAAGTTTCCTGATTCCATTGTAGAGGAATTGTGTTCCCCATCTCACGTTCATACATAACGATTGCAGGATCACCGAAAAGAATAGCATCAGGTTTTATTTCATGTAAATATTTCATATAATCTTCAACGGCATCTAAATGTTCATTATGAAAAATTCCATTGACTGCAACATATGCTTTCTTCCCATGAGTATGAATTAATTCAACGGCTTCCTTTAATGCTTCACGATTAAATTCTCCAGCTAAACGCAATCCAAATTGTTGTTCTCCAATAACAAATGCATCTGCACCGGCTTCTATCAAAGTTTTAATATGTGATATAGACTTTGGTGTTACTAATAATTCTGTCATAATATACTCCTTTATTTTTTCACTGAAATACTCATTCCATCGCCTATATCGATGAAATTTGTATCATAATCTTTGTTTTCACTTAGCCATGTATTATATTTTTCAATTTTTCTTACCATCTGCTTCACATTACGGCTTCTAACAATTTCTATATTACCCACAAAATCATGATATAAAATATTATCCGTAATGATTAAACCACCTTGTTTTACGAGTGGACTATATAATTCAAAAAATTTCATCGACTGTGCTTTCGCTGCATCGATAAATAATATATCATAAACTTTATCATTAACGTCAGGAAATGCTTCAAGTGCATCCTTAAATATCGGTCGAATCTGGTCATCTTTTTCAAATGATGCGATATGCTTCAATGCAAATTGATACATTGTTTCATTTCGTTCAATGGTTGTTACATGAATATTTTCATTTACTGATGCAAAATGTAAGGCGCTGTAACCAATAGCCGTGCCTATTTCTAGAATATTTTGCGCTTGATGAATACGAATAAGTTGTTTAACAAATTCTACAGAAATTTTATCCATAATGGGTACTTCTTTCTGAATTGCAACCTGAATCAGCGCATCTACAGCATTAACTGGATTTAATTTACTTATATACGTCTCTTCTTTTATCAAATAAAACAATCCTTTAACGAAAAAATTACCAACCACAAAGGCTGGTAGTTTTGTTTTTTATTTTCATGATATTGTATCACATATTCATAAAAATTGTAATGGTAAAATTACCATTATGAAAAAGAAAAAGAATAGAACTTCATTCGTTCTATTCTTTAACGCTATTATTGTTGACTATCAATATGTTCTTCTTTTAACTTCAAATGTTCCTCATAGGTTTTAGAGAAGTAATTCTTGCCATCTTTTGAAGCTAAGAAATATAGATAATCCGTCTTAGCAGGATTTAATACACTTTCCATTGATTCTTTACCACTTGTCGCAATCGGTCCAGGTGGAAGTCCTGTATTTTTATACGTATTATACGGAGAATCAACTTTTAAATCCTCTTCATAAGTAACTGCTTTGTGACGGCCAAGTGCATATAATACTGTTGGATCTGTCTGTAGTGGCATTGCTGGATTAGAAGCCATACGATTAATAAATACTGATGCAATTTTCGCACGATCTGTCAAACCTGTTGCTTCACGTTCTACGAGTGAAGCGAATGTAAGAAATTCATGGAAACTTAATCGACGTTCTTTACCTGCTTCATTAATCAATATACCGCCATACTTATCCCAAAGTGGAAATGCATTATCTTCAGTAGCTGTTAACATTTTATCAACGATTTCTTCAGTTGAAGGATTTTTCTCTGTGAAATCATACGTTGCTGGATATAAATAGCCTTCAAGTGGCGCTTTTATTTGTTTATTAAATACAGCTTTCGTAATTAATTTAGGATGTTTTTTCTGCATTTTTTTTATGAATTCCGGATTATTTACCGTTTGAACAAAATCCTCTTTCGCAATATTAGTATGTTTTGCAACGATATCTCCGATTTGATCAATAGTAACCCCTTCAGGAATATTCATTTTAAACACAACCGGAATATAGACTTCACCTTTTTGAAGACTCTTTGCGATTTGTTTAAACGTCATAGATGGCGATAATTCATAATTACCTGCCTGGAAGTTAGATATATTATTAAATTTTAAATAATACTTAAACATTGTACTACTTTTAATAATTTTTTCTTTTTCTAACTTTTCTCCAATCATTGTCGCAGACTCACCAGGCAATATTTCAATCTTTGTTGTAGATTTATCATCTGGATTCAGTGGCTTTTGGCTCGCGTTAATATATAAGAAACTTCCAATTGCTACAATACATACGCTGATTAAAATTAGACCAATAATGATAGAAGAAAGAAGTTTAGAGAAAGATTTTGAATCTCTAATTTCTTTATTTCTATTTGACATAAAATGCTCCTTTAACTGTAAGCAATGCTTTATTAAATTTCTTCTTCATCAAAGTTAGTATTGACGAATTCTTCAATCATATCCCATTCTTCATCTGTTTCAATTGGCATAAATTTACCGCCATCACCTTCACTATCCGGTTCATTAATCATAGGGATAAGTTCAATTTCTTCATCTTCATCTGAACCTTCTTCAGCTAAAATAACGTATTCTTTTTCAAAACCAGGGTGATAGAAACTTACAAGTTTACGGTATAAAACTTCATTGCCATCTTCATCAAATAACGTTAATAATTCCTCTTCGTTATTAATGTCTAAAGTAGCTTCATTTAATTCTTGATTATTCATTTCTTCTGTCATTGTTAATCATCCTTTTTATTTTGAATTTAAATACCCTTGCAATATAAATACTGCTGCCATCTTATCGATAACTTGTTTTCTTTTCTTGCGGGAAACATCCGCTTCAAGTAGTGATCTTTCAGCGCCGACTGTAGAAAGTCTCTCATCCCACATCACTATTGTAATATCCGGACAAGCACTTTTCAACAATTCACTGAATTTAATGGATGCTTCTCCTCTTGGACCAACTGAATTATTCATATTCTTTGGTAATCCAATGACTGCAGTATCAACATTATTTTCTTTAATAATCGTTTGAAGTTCATTTAAACCAAAATCATTATTTGATTCATCGATGTGGAGTGTAGTAAGACCTTGTGCAGTCCAACCCATGGCATCACTGAGTGCAACACCAATAGTTTTCGAACCAACATCTAAACCGATAACTTTATTCATTATCTTGCTTCTCAGTTTGAATATAGCTCGAAACAAGTTGCTCCATGATATCATCACGGTCTAATCTTCTAATTTGATTTCTTGCATCATTATGTCGAGGGATATACGCGGGATCACCTGACAATAAATAACCCACAATCTGATTAATCGGACTATATCCTCTTTCTTCTAATGTATTATAAACATTCAATAATACAGTTCTTACTTCTTCTTTCGGTAATTCATCAAAGTTAAACTTCATTGTTTTGTCGAAATTTTCCACTGCAATACACTCCTTTGTATGACATTTATACAATATTATCATACTATAAAACAATTTTTAATTACAACGTATTCATATAGTCCTTTACAAATTGTAATGCAGTTGTAACAAGCGACGGATCATTTGCAGCCCCTTGTGCTGAATCGTCACGTCCGCCACCTTTTCCACCTGTTGCCTGTGCGACACCTTTAATAATATCGCCTGCCTTCACTTTAGATACAAGGGATTTAGGAACACTTGCCATATAATTTAGTTTATCATTAGCAGCAGTTATGAAGATGACTGTATCTTGCAATTTAGACTTATAGTCATCCATAATGTCTCTTAACATTTTGTTATCTTGTGCTTCAACTTCTACAGCAAGTAGTTTTACTTCACCTATTGTTTCAACTTGTTCAGTAATATCACCCATTTTAAGTGTTGCAATCGTTTTATTTAATTCAATAATTGATTTCTCTTGTGTACGTATCGTGGTTGTAAGTTCATCAATCTTTCCAATTAACTGATCTTGTTGTTTCACTTTTACTTTAGGTAAGATTGTGTTTACTGTAGACTGATATGTTGATAAATATTCAAATGCAGCTTTACTCGTAACTGCTTCAATACGACGGACACCTGCACCTGTACCAGATTCAGAAACAATTTTGAATAAACCAATTTCGCCCGTATTACGTACGTGAACACCACCACATAATTCAATAGAATAATCACTCATTTCAACAACACGGACGATATCGCCATATTTTTCACCGAATAATGCCATTGCACCTTTTTCTTTCGCTTCTTTAATCGGCATTTCGTTAATTTCAACTGGTAAGTTCGACCAAATCTTTTCATTGACAATTTGTTCAACTTGAGCAATTTCTTCCTGCGTCACTGGCCCGAAATGAGAGAAGTCAAAACGCAGGCGATCTGGCGTGACTAAAGAACCTGCTTGATTGACATGTGTTCCTAACACATCTTTTAATGCTTGATGCATTAAGTGCGTTGCACTATGATTTTTAATAACAAATGTTCTGAAATTAGGATCAACTTGCGTCGATACTTTCGCCCCAATACTTACTTTACCGAAACGGATTGTTCCTGTGTGTAAGTTTTGACCATTCGGTGCTTTTGTTACTTCTGTCACTTCAATTTCAAAATCATCATTAGAAACAACACCTGTATCAGCCACTTGTCCACCACTTACTGCATAAAATGGTGTTTCAGATAAAATGAATTGAATCGTATCTTCTTTAGACGTCTCAACACTTTCGCCATTCTCAATGATTGCAACAATTTCTGTTTCATTTGTTAACGTGTCATAGCCCACAAAAGTACTTGGCATAGTTAGACTTGATAATACTTCGTTTTGAACTTGCATACTTTGTGTTTTTTGACGCGATTCACGTGCACGTGTACGTTGCGCTTCCATCGCGATTTCAAATCCTTCGTGATCCACTTCAACGCCTGCTTCTTCTGCAAGTTCTTCAGTTAACTCAACCGGGAATCCGAAAGTATCGTATAGTTTAAAGACATCTTCACCTTTTAATATATTATCTGATTGCTTCGCTGTTTCTTTTAAAGCATTGAAGTGCACAAGACCTTCTTCCAACGTTTCATGGAAACGATCTTCCTCAGATTTAATCACTTTTTTTATGAAATCTTTATTTTTATCTACATCTGGATAATAGGGTTTCATAATTTCAGCAACAATCGCAACAAGTTCATACATAAACGGTTGATTGATATCTAATTTTTGTGCAAAACGTACTGCACGACGTAATAAACGACGTAATACATAACCTCTTCCTTCATTTGATGGTAAGGCACCATCGCCAATTGCAAAACTTACCGTACGAATATGGTCAGCAATAACTTTAAACGCAACATCAAGTGCTTTATCTTCACGATACTTCTTGCCAGAAATGACTTCCGTCTGCTCTATAATTGGCATAAATAAATCTGTATCATAGTTCGTCGGAACGTCTTGAGAGATTGAGGCCATACGCTCTAATCCCATCCCTGTATCGATGTTTTGCTTCGGTAGTGGTGAATACGTGTGGTCAGGATTGTGGTTGAACTCAGAGAATACTAAGTTCCATACTTCTAAATAACGTTCATTTTCACCGCCTGGGTACATTTCTTCAGCAGGATCATCTTGCCCATATGCAGGCCCGCGGTCGTAGAAAATTTCTGTATTTGGACCACTTGGCCCTTCACCGATATCCCAGAAGTTACCTTCGATACGTGTGATACGGTCATCAGTTAAACCAATTTCATTCACCCATAAATCATAGGCTTCAGTGTCTTCAGGGTGAATCGTCACATATAATTTTTCAGGTTCTATCGCCATCCAACGTTCACTCGTTAAGAATTCCCAAGCAAATAAAATGGCTTCTTTTTTGAAATAATCACCGATAGAGAAGTTACCCAACATTTCGAAGAATGTATGGTGACGTGCAGTAAAGCCAACATTCTCAATATCGTTTGTACGAATTGACTTTTGTGCATTGGTAATGCGTGGATTTTTCGGGATAACACGACCATCAAAATATTTCTTTAATGTCGCAACCCCTGAGTTAATCCATAATAATGTATCATCATCGATTGGCACAAGTGGTGCTGATGGTTCTATCATATGCCCTTTCTCTACGAAAAAGTCTAAATACATTTGTCTAATTTCTGCTGCTGTTAAGCGTTTCATTAATATCTTCTCCTTTAAAATAAAATACACGTTCACCCCTATAAAAGGGACGAACGTGTTCGCGGTACCACCCTAGTTATGACAATGTCATCACTCGTTACATATTCATCATGAATGAGATAAAGTAGCTTCAGTAATATCAAGCATATCTTGCACCAACCGATATGTCTCTTAGTCTTGAGTGATTACTTACTCATCTTTAAATTTGAATTATTTAAATTATAATTGATATGATTGATACACGTCAACTTAAAGATAATCATAAGGCGTAATATCTTCCATATTAATCATTGGAGAAACCAGGTGCATATTATCTGCTGTCATTTCACCCACTTTAAAAGGTAATACATCGGTCTTTGTATTATCTTCAGCTGAGTTTAAATGCACTTGCGCATCACGTGCAAAATAATCCATTAAAAATTGATAAAATGATGTGAACCGTGTATTGCCGAGACGTTTTATACCTTCATTAAATGCATTGACATCACCACAAAAAATAAGAGATTGTTTTGCTCGCGTTAATCCTGTATATAATATATTTTTTTGCAACATTCTAAAGTATTGATTGACCACTGGCATAATAACAATTGGAAATTCAGATCCTTGTGATTTATGGATAGAACAGCAATAGGCATGAGTAATCTCAATTAAATCTGCTTTCGTATACGTTACTTCATTACCATCATAATCTACAATCACTACATCTTTATTTAATGCGTTTTCGTTTGCATTAAAAATCCCGACAATCTCACCAATATCCCCATTAAAAACACCATCTTCAGGTCGATTAACAAGTTGTAAAACTTTATCATGATTGCGATAAACTACATCACCAAATATCATTTCTCTTTTTTTATCATCTTCAGGATTCAATATTTTTTGTAAAACTTTGTTCAATGCACGGATTCCTGCACTGCCGCGATAAATAGGTGCTAACACTTGGATATCACGCATATCATAACCTTTATTTACAGCGGAAGTTACAATTTTTTCTATAACTTCAGGAATTTGATCTGCAGAGCAAGGGATAAAGCTACGATCGCTAAAGCGTTTCGTAATATCAAATGGTTCATTACGCTTTATTTGATGGGCCAACTCAACAATCGATGAACCTTCTTGCTGACGATATACTTCATTTAGTTCGATTTGTGGCATAATTTGGGACTCAATGAGATCTTTAAAGACTTGACCAGGACCTACTGAGGGTAACTGGTCCTGATCGCCAACAAAGATGATTTGGGCATCATTTGGTACAGCTTTCATCAATTGAAACATAAGCCATGTATCCACCATTGACATTTCATCGATGATTATAAGTTTTGCAGTGATTTCATTTTCTAATATATCATCAGGTTTATTATCTCTTGTCCAACCAATCAAGCGATGAATTGTTGTCGCTTCTAATCCTGTCGATTCTTGCAAACGCTTTGAAGCTCGTCCAGTAGGTGCAGCAACGACAATAGGAAAATCTTGTCCTTCGTAATCATCGTAATCGAGACTAAGACCATGTAGTTCAGCATAAAGCGTGACAATTCCTCTTACGACAGTCGTCTTACCCGTTCCTGGTCCACCTGAGAGAATCATTAGTTTACTTTTCATTGCCTGCATTAATGCTTCTTTTTGTTTCTCTGCATAAGTCACTTCAAACAATTGTTCTAATTCACCAATTGCAAGCATTACTTCAGATTGCTCAAACTGTTTCAATTGGTCCTGATGATTCATCAGGCGGTGTAATATTTGTACGGTCTTAGTTTCTGAATAGAAAAGACTTGGGATATAAATATTTTTTTCATGTTCAACTAAAAATTTCTTTTCTTCACAAAGTTCAGTTAGGGCATTTACCAGCCGATCCGGATGGACATCAGATCCATTTTTCGTTAGTAGGGAATAGCTTGTTTCAAGTAGAATTTGTTCTGGAATATACGTATGACCATTTTGTAAGGACGCTTGATCAAGGCCATAAACGAGTGCAGCCTTTAATCTTTCAGGATGATTGTTATCAATACCGATGTGTTTTGCTAAATCATCAGCTTTATTAAAACCGATACCATCAATGTCTAAAACAAGTTGATACGGGGATTCTTTAATGACGTGGATTGTATCTTCTTTATAAAACTGATAAATTTTCATTGCAAGTTGTGGTCCGAATCCCCAATCATTTAACTGAATCATTATTTTTTCAATGGCTTGATTTTCATTGATAGTGTTATAAATTAAATCCTTCTTCTCTGATGAGAGTTTTGGTACTTTATCTAAACTTGATTTATCATCTAAAATAATATTTAATGCATCTTCACCAAGAACTTCAACAATTGTTCTTGCTGTTTTCTTACCAATTCCTTTAAATAAATCACTTGATAAATAATGAACAATACCATCACGTGACTGAGGTAAATCTTTTTCAAATTTTTCCGCTTGTAATTGCTTTCCATACTTTGGATGCGTTACAATCTTACCTTTAAATGTATATGTATCGCCCTCAGCAATTTGTGGAAGGTAACCTGTGACCGTCACTTCATCATCAAAATCTTCATTCGTATCAATAACTTCGGCTTTTAAAACCGTATAAAAGTTATCGTTATTTTGAAAAAGTATACGGTTAATTGTGCCTTTCACGTAAGATTCGTCAAATAAAGTGGCGTTCTCCAACATTATTCCTCCTTCATAGCTTTAAATGTTGTGATAGCATGTCCCGCCAGCAAGTGATCGGGTTGAATCGCAACAACACGCTCAAATTCTGTTATTGCACGATCAATATCTTCATTTATCATATAATCTGCCAGTGCTTTATTGTAAATTGCATCCGTGTGGTCTGGCGCATCACTTAATACACGTTGTAATGTCTTTGATGCTTCATCAAACATATTCATCTGACACATTAAGAGCCCATATTGGAATGTTATTTCTGTATCATCCGGCTTTAATTCGTTCGCGCGCATTAAAAATGGTAATGCTGAAGCGAAGTCACTCAAATTCACAAACGACATACCTAACATATAATATGTATCACCGTCTTCAAGACCGTTCTCAATCGCTTTATGATACAACTTCACCGCTTCATCAAAGCGATCGACATTGTAATAAATATTCGCTAATCCATAATATGCCCCACCATGTGTCGGGTCAACCGTAATTGCTTTCTGGAAAAATCGTTCGGCTTCAACCGGTTTATTTGAATCCAGTAAAATTGTTCCGACATTAATGTAGTGGGTTACTTCTTCTGGTTCATTTTCAATTGCTTCAATTAATATTTTCAAAGCAGCTTCGTATTGTTTAGTTTCGATTAATTGCATTAAATGTTTATCGTCCATTTTCGTTCTCCTAAGTTATCATCATTGATTAATTATATCAAAAAATAAAAAAGAAGACATCGCTGTCTTCTTTTATTGTGTAACGACGTATTTTAATTGTCCTGAATTTTTGTAAACATCGTCAATTGTTGCCCCACCAAGACACACTTCGTCTTGATAGAATACAACCGCTTGTCCCGGTGTAATCGCTCTTACAGGTTCATCAAAAATGACTTTTACTGTATTATCATCGATACGTTCAACTAAAACTTTCGTATCTTTTTGACGATATCTAAATTTCGCTGTACATTCAAACCCATTAGTTAAATCAACAGGATTGATAAATGATACGTCAGAAGCGATTAAATAATCACTGTATAAAGCATCGTGGTCAAAACCTTGTTCAACATATAAGATGTTTTCTTTCAAGTTTTTACCAACAACAAACCAAGGATCTCCGTCTCCGCCTATACCTAAACCGTGACGTTGACCGATTGTGTAATACATTAGTCCACTATGCATTCCCATTTCAATACCATCAAGCGTCATCATCTTTCCATTTTGAGCGGGCAGATATCCACTTAAGAATTCTTTAAAGTTACGCTCACCGATGAAGCAAATGCCTGTTGAATCTTTCTTTTTCGCTGTCGCTAAATCATGTTTAATGGCAATTTCACGCACTTCAGGTTTTTGAAGGTGGCCTAATGGGAACATGACATGCTTTAATTGGTCTTGTGATAATTGATTTAAGAAATATGTTTGGTCTTTATTATTATCAACACCACGTAACATTTCGACAGTTCCATCATCATTGCGTCGGATTTGTGCATAATGTCCTGTTGCAACATAATCAGCACCTAATGCTAATGCATGATCTAAAAATGCCTTAAATTTAATTTCCTTATTACACATCACGTCCGGGTTTGGTGTTCTACCTTTTTTATATTCATCTAAGAAGTATGTGAATACCTTATCCCAGTATTCCTTTTCGAAGTTGACTGCATAATATGGAATACCGATTTGGTTACATACACGAATGACATCTTCGTAATCTTCAGTCGCTGTACATACCCCGAATTCATCTGTGTCATCCCAATTCTTCATAAAAATCCCAATGACGTCATATCCTTGTTCTTTTAATAATAGAGCAGTGACTGAGCTATCAACGCCACCACTCATTCCTACAACAACTTTTATATTTTCATTTGTCATTTCATCTACTCTTTTCTGTTCATTTCATAAATTTTTTTGATTTGTTCTGCAATATATTTTATTTCTTCTACTGTATTTTGATGTGAGAAACTAAATCTTATTGATTGCTTCGTTCTAGGATGTTCACCAAACATCGAAGTCAAAACGTGACTAGGCTCAATACTGCCGGCAGTACATGCTGAACCACTTGAAACATAAACACCATTCATATCCAGAATGGTTAACATCTTTTCCACGTCGCTAAATGGGAAATATAAATTAATTATATGTGGTAACGTCATATTCATATCACCATTCAGTTCAAACGGGACTTCAAATGTTTGTAGAGCATTGATAAATTCTTGCTTTAGTTCAGACAATTGAATGTTTGATGATGCGATGTTTACAGTAGCAAGTACTAAAGCTTTTGCCATCCCTGCAATATACGCAATATTCTCAGTTCCCGCACGTCGCTTCGTCTCTTGCGCCCCACCAAGTTGCTGAAACTCAATAGGCGTCTTATCTTTTACATACAAGAGCCCTACACCTTTCGGTCCGTAAAACTTATGCGCAGTTAATGTAAATAAATCCACGTTAAGCGCTTTTAAATCGATTGGCATATGTCCAATCGTTTGTACACCATCTGTATGGAAAATTGCTTGATGACCTTTGAGTAATTCAGCAATTTCATCAATCGGTTGCACCGTACCAACTTCGTTATTCCCAAACATAATTGAAACAAAAATCGTATCTTCGCGAAGCGCTTGTTTTAGCGATTCTGTTGACACAAACCCACGTGCATCAACAGGTAAGTAAGTCACTTCAAATCCTTCTTTTTCTAATTGCGCGAACACGTGTAAAACAGAGTGATGCTCAATCGAAGTAGTAATCAAATGCTTACCTTTATGCTGATTTTTGTATGCAACACCTTTAATTGCTAAGTTATTTGACTCAGTTGCACCACTTGTAAATATAATTTCTCGTGGTGTAGCATTTAATCGTTTAGCGATGGTTAATCGTGCTTGATCCAATATGCTTCGTCCGGCACGACCAATATTGTGAATTGATGAAGCATTACCGTAGTGATTGCTTAATACTTCAGTAATCTCAGTCACCACATCAGGTGCTACATTCGTTGTTGCTGCATAATCTGCATATACCTCCATGATTAGAACATCCTTTCGTTTTTTTCAATAACTTATCATAACACCCTTTTAATAAAAACTCTATCTAATTTGCTCAAATATAAAAATTGCTAAGATTTAAGTTTTTAAAAATACTTTGACGATTTCCCACTATATATAGGGGGCGTATTTTATGCAAAGAATAATACTTGAAAAATTAAGGATGGGGGCTATAGGTGAAAAAAGACAAATGAACGGATACTTCAGTATAAAGACCTATACGTTTTTTGAGAAATAGCTGTATTTTCAATTTTTGATTCTTCTTTTTTCTTACTAACCCAACGCACCCTAAGCAAATCACTATCCTTATTCCCGAGCAAAGTGCTAAACTATCGGTACTAAAATAAAAGGAGCGTATCGAATGTCTAATATTAATGTACCGATTTCAATTCTTAATCTAGCACCTGTTCGTAAAGGGGATTCTAATAAAGATGCGATCGACCAAGTTGTTTCACTCGCACAACTCGCTGAAGCGCTCGAGTTTAAGCGTTACTGGATTGCTGAGCATCATAATACACCAAGTCTTGTAAGTTCTGCTACAACAATTCTGATGAGTCATGTTTTACAAAATACGCAATCAATCCAAGTGGGTTCAGGTGGTATTATGCTTCCCAATCATGCGCCTCTAATAGTCGCTGAACAAATTGGTACACTCGCAACAATTTACCCCGGTCGTTTAAATCTGGGGTTAGGTCGTGCACCTGGTACAGACATGCTTACTGCAAGTGCATTAAGACGTGATCATCATGATAGCGTATATACTTTCCCAGATGAAGTACAGGATTTACTTAATTATTTTGGTCCTGAAGAAAAACAAGGGTACGTAAAAGCTTATCCGGGTGTGGATACAAATGTCCCGATAATTATTCTAGGTTCTTCTACTGATTCAGCACATCTCGCAGCCCGATTAGGTTTACCTTATGCATTTGCTGGACACTTTGCACCTGAACAAATGAAAGAAGCGATTGCAATCTACCGTAATCTCTTCCAGAAGTCAGCTTATCTTGATCAACCTTATGTCATGGTTGGAACAAATGTCATCATAGGTGAAACAGATGAAGAGGCTGAATACTTAGCAACATCAACCCATCAATTCTTCTTAAGTGTTGTCAGAAATTCCAGACTACCTTTACAACCACCTGTAGAAGATATGGATGCACTATGGACACCCGCAGAAAAACAAATGGCGATGTCTCGTACGCGTACAGGATTTATCGGTTCAAAAGAAACTGTCAAACAAAAGCTACAAGCCTTTCAGGATGAATATAATGTTGATGAATTCATTGTTGTTAGTTATATCTATGACTTAGATAAACTTCATCAAAGCTTTAGATGGCTTAGAGAAATAACGCAAGAAAAATAGAGGTCAAAAGACCTCTATTTTTTATATATAAAACATATAACCTTCAATTAAATCTTCGTCTTTGTAATTCATTAAATCTTCAAGTGTTGTTTCGTCCAGTACTTTCTTAACAGCATCTCGAATGTTTATCCACAATTGTTTTTGAGCCGGTGGTTCATCTTCTATACCTTCAACCGGAGTAATCGGCCCTTCTAATAAACGGATGATATCAGCTGCTGTAACATCTTTTGGGGCTTTCACTAACATATAGCCACCTTTAGCACCTCGAACACTCTTTATAAGTCCCGCATTGCGCAAGGGACCAACCAATTGTTCTAAATATAAATCGCTGAGATGATTTTCTTCTGCTATAATTTTTAACGATACGGGTTTGGTTTGATAACGTTTAGCAAGTGAAATCATTAACGTTAATCCATATCTTCCTTTTGTTGAAATCTTCATTTTTCATACGCCCCTTTTCAATAAATCAATTTTATCACATTTTCACTTAAAATAAGGTACACTTTTTCTAAAGGGAGTGAATAATTTGGAACCTTTAGCTTATAGAATGAGACCCGCTACTATTGATGAGGTTATAGGACAACAACATCTCGTTGGAGCGCAAGGCATTATTCGCCGCATGGTGAATGCTAAAAGGTTGTCATCAATGATACTATACGGACCACCTGGCGTTGGTAAAACGAGTATTGCAAAAGCAATTGCAGGAAGTACTGCTGTTAAATTCCGACAATTAAATGCTGTTACAAATACAAAAAAAGATATGCAGCTGATTGCTGAAGAAGCTAAAATGAGCGGACAAGTCATATTGTTACTCGATGAGATACATCGACTAGATAAAGGAAAACAAGACTTTTTATTACCCCATCTTGAAAACGGACAAATTATACTGATTGGGGCAACAACGAGCAATCCTTATCACGCTATTAACCCAGCCATTCGTTCAAGAACGCAAATCTTCGAACTACATGCATTAAATGAAGATGATATTAAGAAAGCGTTAATACGTGCTATCAATGATAAAGAAAAAGGTTTTGGCAATGAAAAGATCGAAATAGAAGAAGCGGCAATCAAACATTTTGTACAAAGTGCTCATGGCGATATTCGTACGAGTTTAAATGCATTAGAACTTGCCATTTTATCATCAGAGACAAAAGATCCAATCAAGATTACTTTAAAAGACGCGAAAGACTGTCTACAAAGATCAAGTTTCCAGTTTGATAAAGATGGTGATATGCATTATGACTTGATGAGTGCTTTTCAAAAGTCAATACGTGGCAGTGATGTTGATGCCGCACTCCATTATTTAGCGCGTCTGATTGAAGGTGGCGATTTACCAACAATTGCACGTAGACTCCTTGTAATAAGTTATGAAGATATCGGACTTGCCTCTCCTTCTGCTGGCAGCCGAACACTTGCAGCGATTGAAGCTGCTGAGCGATTAGGTTTTCCAGAAGCGCGGATACCTTTAACACAAGCAGTTATAGAACTCTGTTTATCACCTAAGTCTAACTCAGGAATAATGGCAATTGATGCTGCATTATCTGACATACGAAGTGGTAAAATCGGTGCGATACCTAAACATTTAAAAGATGCACATTATCAAGGTGCGAAAAATCTCGGCAATGGCGTCGGATATCAATATCCGCATAGCTCAGATTCTGGATTTATTCCACAGCAATATTTACCTGATACGATGAAAAAGAAACAATACTATATACCAAAAACTACAAGCAAAGCTGAAAATCAATTTAAACAAATATACGAAAATATCAAAGCCCAACAAAACAAGCATTGAGTATTCAACTCAATGCTTGTTTTGTTAATTCGCCACATCACGTTTATTAAATAACCATGCAGCGATTGAAATAATTACAATTAAAATAATAACATCATAGGCTAAACTAAAACCAAATGATAAATCCTTATCAACTAACTTTGCTGGATTGTTTGCTAAATACTTTGATAAATCCCAGTTAACTGGCCATAACCATTCTAATAATTTCGTCTTCCCTTGCATGAACATAATGATTAAATCCCCAAAGAACATTAATGCAAATGTAACCCCTAGACTAAGTGCTGTGTTTTTAAAGATGACAGAAAGTGCATATGCTACAATTGCAAACGTTAAGACGAAAATAAAGTTTGCAAAGAATTGCTGGGCAAGCAATTCAAAGACTTGCACCATTTCATATCCTTTTTTACCTTGAACAGCTAACTGTGTTGAACTATTCATATGAGAAGTAAAGATATTAATAACTGCCGATACCAGGTAAGTAAATAATAAAAAAATAAACGATGATATTAATAAAAAGATAAACTTAGAAAAAAATATTTTCATTCTAGAAGCAGGTCTTATAAGTAATAACTTAATCGTGCCTTGCTGGTGTTCGCGCGACATTAAACTACTGCATAATACAATCAGCATAATCGCTACAAGCGATGCAAATCCACCAGTATCTATTAATTTTTGATAATAGTTATTTATTGCTGGCGGTTTAACTTCTTTCTTTAAATAAAACTGAAGTTCCGATATACGTTCTCCAAGTGTCATTTCATCCGTAATTTCTACAATTGACTTCTTGTCCTCTTGTTTCTTTGCGATTTCAGACAAACGCTTTTGATACTGCAAAATATCTGATTTCACTTCTGTCTTCCAGTTATCACCATACGTTTTATTATCTTCTTTACTGCCAAACTGCATATTTAAGATAGTTCCTAAAATCATAAACGCAATGATGATACCTAGCATAATATAAGTCGCAAGACGATTAAAATATTTATTAAATTCATTGATGACTAAATTAAACAATTTTACCGCCTCCTTCTTTTGTTAATGCCATGAAGCGATCTTCCAGTGATAATTTTTCTTGCGTAACCCCATAAATATCGACATTACCATAAACAAAGTCACGGACTAACTGTGGTATATCTTTGGCTGCTATATCGACTGAAATTAAACGATCATTTAATTGAAAAGCGATATCTTTCTCATTCAATAATTTAACAGCCTGATCAATCGGATAAACATCAAAATCATGTCTCACAACATCCTGATCTGTTACAACAGTCTTAACATCTTCGATACGAATCATCTTTCCATTCTGAATAATTCCAAATCGGTCACATAATAATTCCATCTCACTCATTAAATGACTGGATACAATAACAGACATATTTTCTTCACGTGCTAATTTTTTGATGTAATCACGTATCTCTCGAATACCTGATGGATCCAATCCATTGGTCGGTTCATCTAAAATCAAAATTTTAGGTTGATGTAATAATGCCTGTGCTAAACCAAGACGTTGGCGCATACCTAGAGAATACTTAGCTACTTTTTCTTTTATTCTTGATTCTAATCCAACAAGTTTTACAACGTGTTCGATATCCGCCTTAGTAATACCTTGTTGCATTCTGGCAAATTGCTTTAAATTTTCTAAACCTGATAAAAATGGATATAATTCTGGATTCTCAACTATTGCGCCAATATCTTTCATCACGTCACTACGATTTTGCGAAAGTGAACGACCAAATACTTTAATATCACCTGAAGTCGGTGTTGTTAGTCCAACAATCATACGAATTGTTGTCGTTTTCCCAGCACCA
The DNA here is from genome assembly GCF_021366795.1 of Macrococcoides caseolyticum. Taxonomy (GTDB): domain Bacteria; phylum Bacillota; class Bacilli; order Staphylococcales; family Staphylococcaceae; genus Macrococcoides; species Macrococcoides caseolyticus_A. The sequence continues at coordinate 115,368 of NZ_JAHCPS010000002.1, forward strand.
TTTGGACCGAGAAAGCCAAACACCTCACCTCTTTTAACATTAAAACTTAAATCTTTAATGATGTGTTTTTTGTTGATTATTTTGTTTAGTTTCTCCACTTGAAGACTCAATTGATTATCTTCCATTTTTACACCTCCGTTATACCTATCATAAAACAAAAATGCCACGATTTAGAAAAATCATGGCATTTTTAAGGTAAAATTAAGGTAAAGAGGCTGTCGAAAGGGCGTTTAGATGCAAGTAAACTGGAGACAAAGCTGAAAAATCGCTCTTTGATTTTGAAGAATTTGTCGAAGTTTACCCAGCATCTGCCCTTGAGACGCCGTTTACAGAGGCTGTCGAACTTGCGTTTAAACACAAATAAACTAGAGGCAAATCAGAAATTATTTACGCTTTATCCTTCACACGTGTCACAGGAAAATCTTTTAAAATATCATTTACGACCCAGCTTGCACAAATCAGTCCAACAACACTTGGTACAAAGGCATTACTTGATGGTGGCATTTGGGCTTTTCTCACAGGTGCATCTGCATTACCGACATATGCCTTAACATCTTCACGAATGACGATCGGACTTTCATCACTAAAGACAACGGGAATGCCTTTATATATTTTTTCTTTCTTTAACTTCGTTCGAATTACTTTCGCCATTGGATCTGTATGCGTTTTTGAAATATCAACGATTTTAAATCGTGTGGGATCTGTCTTGTTCGCAGCACCCATACTCGAAATCATTTTTATATTTCTTTTTAAGCATTCTTTCATTAAGTGAATTTTATACATGATTGTATCACTAGCATCCACAACATAATCAATATCATATTTAAAAATTTCCTCATATGTTTCATCTGTATAAAACATATGTAATGGCGTTACCTTACAATCCGGATTAATCAATTTAATACGTTCTTCCATAAGGGTCACTTTTGATTGTCCTACAGTCGTTGTTAGTGCATGTATTTGACGGTTAACATTTGTTATATCGACATCATCTTTATCAATTAAAATGATATGTCCGATATTTGTTCGTGCTAAAGCTTCAGCTGCAAATGAACCTACGCCACCTACCCCTAAAATCATCACTGTTTTACCTTTTAATGCATCTAAGCCTTCTTTACCATATGCAAGTTCATTTCTAGAAAATTGATGTTTCATTCTATATCTCCATTTCATTTAGTCAATAAATATATCCTATCATATTACTAAGATTTAATCATTACAAAAAAGACGAGAGACAAATGTCTCTCGCCTTACGATAGTATCCAAGTGAGCCGTCATTTTAAGTGTTGATCATTTTGGCCTGCTATAAACAGGTGGGTGTCCCGTTTCTTATTTTGCAAGTCCTCCATAGTGAGGCGTGTGCGCTATAAGAAAACCTATTAGACTCCCGATCAAAAAGTGTTAGGTCAAAATAGAATAAACAAATGTCGTACTCTTCAGACACCTATCTTATGTCTATATAATAGCACAATTATGATAAATTGCAACTATTATATATTGTATTATTCATTCATTTCTTTTTCTTCTTTTACTTTCAAAGCAATGTGTAAATCATCCAGTTGAGCTGTTTCAACTGAGCTTGGCGCTTCAGTTAATAAATCTGTTGCTGAGGCCGTTTTAGGGAATGCAATAACATCACGTAAATTAGTTCTACCTGCAAGCAACATCACCATTCTATCTAATCCTAAAGCGATACCACCATGTGGAGGTGCACCATATTTAAAGGCATTCATTAAGAATCCAAATTGTTCTTCTGCTTCTTCTTTAGTAAATCCTAATGCTTCAAACATTTTTGCCTGAACGTCCTGATTGTGTATACGGATTGAACCACCACCTAATTCATATCCATTTAATACAACATCATATGCATTCGCCTGTACATGCATCGGATCAGTTGTTAATAAATCTAAATGCTCTGGCTTAGGTGCTGTAAATGGGTGGTGTGCCGCAAAGTAACGATCAAGTTCTTCATCATACTCAAATAATGGCCAGTCCGTTACCCATAAGAAATTAAATTTATTCTCATCAATTAATCCTAAGTCTTTACCTAATTTGTTACGTAAGTTTGCTAAGCTCGCATTAACAACCGATAATTTATCAGCAACAAATAATACTAAATCTCCAGTTTCAGCTTCAGTTATTGCAATGAGTTCAGTCGTAATCGCTTCATCAAAGAATTTAGCGATCGGGCCATTTAATCCTTCTTCTACAACTTTCACCCAAGCTAAACCTTTGGCACCATATATTTTTGCAAATTCTTGTAACGCATCAATATCTTTTCTTGAATATTTATCAGCTGCACCTTTAACAACAATTGCTTTTACCGCACCACCGTTATTTACTGCTTCACTAAATACTTTAAAGTCCATTTTAGATGCTAAGTCATTTAATGTTTTTAATTTCATCTCAAAACGTGTATCCGGTTTATCAATGCCATAATCACGCATCGCTTCTTCATAAGTCATACGCGGGAATGGCGTAGGTATCTCTATGCCTTTCACATCTTTCATGATACGTGCAAGCATACCTTCATTCATGGCCATGACATCTTCCTGATCAATGAAACTCATTTCTATATCAATTTGTGTAAATTCAGGTTGACGGTCAGCACGTAAATCTTCGTCACGGAAACATTTCACGATTTGATAATACTTATCAAATCCACCTATCATTAATAATTGTTTAAAGATTTGCGGTGACTGAGGTAATGCAAAGAATTTTCCTTCCTGAACGCGTGACGGCACTAAATAGTCACGTGCACCTTCCGGCGTTGATTTTGTAAGCACCGGTGTTTCAACTTCATAAAATCCTGACTCATCTAAATAGTTGCGTACGGCTCTTGTAATTTGATGACGCATTTTAAAAGTTTGTGCTAATGGTTCTCGTCTTAAATCTAGGTAACGATATTTTAGGCGCACATCTTCAGAAATATCTGTTTCTGCTTCAATTTGGAAAGGTGGTGTTTCAGACTTATTAATTATATTTATATCTGTCACCTGCACTTCAATTTTTCCTGTGTTTATTTTAGGATTAACAACCGCTTCGTCACGTGCTGTTACTTTACCTTTAACTTCAACGACATACTCTGAGCGAATTGATTCTGCAATTTTAAGTGCCTCTTCAGAAAAATCAGGATTAAAAACAACTTGAACAATCCCTTCTCTGTCTCGTAAATCAATAAAAATCAGACCACCTAAATCACGTCTTTTTTGTACCCATCCTTTTAAAATAACTTCCTGACCTATATATTCCTCTGTGACTAACCCACAATACGTTGTTCTTTTTTCCATGCTAATTCTCTCCTTTTAAGAATGCCGCTAAATGCGTTATACTTACTTCAGTACTTTGACCTGTCGTCATTGTTTTAACATTTACTTTGCCACTTTCAATCTCATTTGAACCAAGCACAATTGTATTTTTTACTTTTATTCGGTCTGCTTGTTTCATTTGACCTTTCATTTTGCGATTTAAATAATCAATATCGGCTTTTATACCTTTATTACGTAATTCAGCCAACAGTTTAACCCCGGCATCAATCGTTTCAGGCATTGTTACAATATATAAATCCATTGCTTCTTCGATATCAAGTTCAATCTGCTCTGCTTCAATCGCTAACAGTAATCGTTCAATACTTAAAGCAAATCCAATACCTGTCTCTTTAGGTCCATCAAGCATTTCAAGTAGACCATTATATCGTCCTCCACCACATAACGTAGTGATTGCACCAAATCCTTCTGCATCACTCATCACTTCAAATGCTGTATGTGTATAATAGTCTAATCCACGTACTAAATTCGCATCTTCCACATATGGAATTTCTAAAATATCTAAATAACGTTTCACTTCATTATAATAGTTTAAAGAATAGTCATTTAAGTAATCCGTTATTTTCGGCGCATTTTTTACAGAGGGTTGATCACAATCCACTTTACAATCTAATATACGCATTGGATTTGTATGCAAACGGTTCTTACAATCATTACAGAAATTTTCAATATGAGGCTCAAAGTGTTTAACTAACGCCTCTTTATAAGTGTTACGACTTTCCATATCACCAATAGAATTTAATACAATCTTAATATGCTTTAAACCAAAAGATTTATAGATTGTATAAATCATGTGAATAACTTCTGCATCCATCGCCGGATTTTCTGCACCGATTGCTTCTACACCAAATTGAACAAATTGACGATAGCGTCCTTTTTGTTTTCGCTCATAACGAAACATTGGTCCATTATAATACAACTTAATCGGTTGATTGGCATCACCATTCATTTTATTCTCGATATAACTTCTAACGACTGCAGCTGTTCCTTCAGGACGTAGTGTAATGCTACGGTCTCCTTTATCTTTAAATGTATACATTTCTTTTTGGACGATATCAGTCGTATCACCTACACCACGTGCAAATAAATCAGTGGATTCAAATATAGGTGTTCTTATTTCTTTATAATTAAAAGAAGCAGCAATTTCATGTAATCTATCTTCGATATAACGCCATTTAGGTGTTTCTGCTGGTAATATGTCTTGCGTTCCTCTTGGTATATTAATCATATAATCCTCCTTAAATAATAAAAGTCCCTTATGCATCACAAATAATGCATAAGGGACGTAAATTTTCCGTGTTGCCACCCTAATTGGTACAATCGTACCCACTCTAGTACATTTAACGCATGTATAACGGCAATACTTTGATATTGCAGCCTCATCTATTGTTACATCTTATAAACATTTATCATCTAATTTCAGCGGGATAGATGTCTCTATTCAATAAATCATTTATAAATGATAGACTAAAACGGCGTTTGTTTTAAGTTTGAATAGGTTTATATTACTAAGTTAACTGACTAAAGTCAAGTTAATAAGAAAAGTAATTGTGTAATCCATCAACAATACTTGTTGTAACAATTTGTCGATAAATTTTATCATTCATTAACTTTTCATCTGTTGGATTACTGATGTATCCAAGTTCAAGCAATACGGCTGGCCTTTTAGTTTGACGTATAACCTGGAAGTTTTCCTGTCTTACACCTCTGTCTGATAATAATGCTTTATGTTTGATTGCCATATGCAAAGTATCGGCTAATATCTTCTGTGACTCATGAAAATAATAAACAGTTAAGCCATGTGGACGATTTGAATCAAGCGCATCAGCATGAATACTAATAAATGCATCTGCTTTTCCTTTTCTATCCTTTAATTCAATATATTCATCCGTTGTACGTGTCATGACGACTGTAGCACCAGCATTTTCAAGCTTTTGCTTTAACATTATGCTTGTTTTTAATGTAATGTCCTTTTCAATTGTACCTTTAGGACTACTAGCCCCTTGGTCATTTCCACCATGACCCGGATCTATGATGACCACTTTACCTTTAAATGGATTTTCCCCTACAACTTTATCTTCTTTAATATTCAAATTGGTATGCCAACCTGCTATCCAGCCTTTTTTATTATCTCCCGCAACATAATACCATTTTCCAGTATGCTTAATAATTTTTAGCGTTTCACCATTTTTCACTTCAAAGATAACTGGATAAAATGCTTCTGGGCCAGTGCGTAATTCACCATCTTCTATCATTGTTAACTTCGTCGGTTCATCATTTTGTTTTGTAAAAAGTAAAAATAAAACGATGATTAAAATAATAACGGATAAAGTTAGCAATGCAATTCGTAATGGACGTGAACGTTGTAGAGGTCTTAAGTCAATTTTTTTCATTGAATTTTACCCTCAGCACTCTCAAATATAATGGTTACCGGACCATCATTAACAAGTTCAATAGCCATCATGGCACCAAAAACACCAGGATGTACGATTAAACCCTCATCTCTTAAATAATCGTTAAACTTTTCATACATCTGCTGTGCAATTTCCGGTGACTTAGCATTAGTGAAACTCGGACGATTCCCTTTCTTTACATTTGCGAGTAACGTAAATTGGGAAATCGATAATATTTGTCCACCCACATCGTGAATCGATAGATTCATTTTACCGTTGTCATCTTCGAATATACGTGTATTCGCGATTTTTTTTGCGACAACTTTTAAATCTTCGTCCGTTGTGTTTGCACCTATACCGACTAATAAACAGTAACCCATTTCAATACTTTGATAATATTCTCCTGCCGTAACAGATGCTTTTTTTACTTTCTGTAGTACAACACGCATATTTGACACCTCAATTTAATATCCTTGTTACCGTATAAATATCTCCAAGTTGTTTTATCTTTTCAACAACACGCATCAATTCATTGACATTCTTAACCATAATACTTATATTGATTTTTGCATTTTTATCGATATCTGCTTTACCAGTAACCTGGGTCAGTGTTGTTTTTGTGGCATTTACTGCCTGGAGCACTTCATTGAGTAAACCTAAACGATCGTAAGCAGTAATTTCTAGATCTACCTGGTATGTCTTGTTTTCAGAAGCTTTTACCCATTCAACATCTATTAATCGTTCTTTCTCATTTACGACGTTTGGACATTCTGTACGATGAACTTTAACACCATGACCTTTAGTGATATAACCTACTATCGCATCACCTGGTACTGGATTACAACATTTTGATAATTTAATCAACATATTATCCATACCTTCAACATATACACCTGTTTCAGTTTGGATTGTTCGTTTAACATTTAACGTCTTATTAACTTCCTGGACTTGGTTTAAGCGTTGTTCTTTTTCTTTAATTCTGTAACGTTCTGTTAATTTATTAACTACAGCAGACGCTGTGAGTCCTCCAAAACCAACAGCTGCATATACATCATCCAGATTTGAAAAATTATATTTTTCAATAACAACAGTTATATTTTCATCGACCATAATGTCATCCATATTGATTTGCTGTTCTTTAAACTCAGCTTCAACCATGAATTTTCCTTTTTCTATATTGCTAGAGCGATCCTGTTTCTTAAAGAAACTTTTAATCTTACTTTTTGCACTTGCGGATTTACAAATCTTTAACCAATCACGACTTGGGCCATAAGAATGTTTAGAAGTTCTAATTTCTATAATATCACCAGTCTGTAACTCATAATCAATTGGGACAATTTTTCCGTTCACTTTCGCACCAATCATTTTATTACCAACTTCACTGTGCACTGCATATGCAAAGTCAATGGGTACAGCACCAATCGGCAGCTCTACGACATCACTTTCTGGTGTGAAAACGTAGACTTTATCCGACTGCAAATCATACTTAAGTGATTCCATGAATGCTTCTGCATCAGGTGATGTTGAGTCTGTTTCTTCAATTTCTTTCATCCAGCTCATTTTACTTAGTGATTTTGCTTCATCGGGATTCACAAGTGTCTTACCTTCTTTATATGCCCAATGCGCAGCAACCCCGTGTTCAGCAATTTCATGCATTTCATATGTTCGAATCTGAATTTCTAATGGGTCACCATTTGGACCAACGACAGTCGTATGTAATGACTGATACATGTTTGGTTTAGGCATTGCGATATAGTCTTTGAATCTTCCCGGCATTGGCTTCCATAATGTATGGACTAATCCTAATACTGCGTAACAATCTTTAATAGAATCAACAATAATACGAATCGCTAATAAGTCAAAGATCTGATCAAAATGTTTCTTTTGCTTCACCATTTTTCGGTAAATACTATAAATATGTTTAGGTCTTCCTGTAATTTCACCATCTATAGCAGTAATCGCCATTTCTTTACGAATGTTTTCAATCGCATTTTCAATGTATGCTTCACGTTCACTACGTTTTTTCTTCATCAAATGTACAATTCTAAAATATTGAATACTATCAATATAACGAAGCGAAATATCTTCCAGCTCCCATTTTATTGTATTAATACCTAGGCGATGGGCGAGCGGCGAATAAATTTCCAGCGTTTCTTTAGCAATTCTCACTTGTTTTTCATGTGGCATTGCTTTAAGCGTACGCATATTATGTAGTCTATCTGCAAGTTTCACCAGGATAACACGGACATCTTTAGCGATGGCAATAAATAATTTTCGATGATTTTCAGCCTGTTGTTCAGCTTTAGAACGATATTTTACCTTTTCTAGTTTTGTAACACCATCAACTATATAAGCGACTTCTTCATTAAACATTGCCTTTAAGTCTTCATAGGTATAAGGCGTATCTTCTACAACATCATGCAAAAATCCTGCAACAATTGTTGGTCCATCTAATTTCATTTCTGCTAAGATACCTGCTACTTGTATTGGATGCATGATATACGGTAGACCATTTTTTCTAAACTGACCTGTGTGCGCTTTTTCGGCAAGTTGATAGCTTTTAACAACGAATTGATAATCCTCTTCTGATAAATAAGCTTTCGTCATTGCAAGGACATCATCTTTTGTATATGGATATTCATTGTTCATTCTATCACCACCTATTTTTATAATGTATTAATAATACTATAATATCACGTATTTTTAAATGAAATATAAAAAAGACTGAGTCAATTTATTGATACTCAATCTTTTTATACAAAAATAACCTATTCTTCGTCGTATTCAACTAATGTTAATACGTCATATCCTTTTAATTTTTCCATCCCATTTAAATATTTTAAATCGATGATAAAAGCAATGCCCGCTACAATACCACCAAGTTCTTCAATTAACTTAATCGTTGCTTCAATTGTACCACCTGTTGCAAGTAAATCATCTGTAATTAAAACACGTTGACCAGGCTTAATCGCATCTTTATGCATTGTTAATACGTTGCTACCGTATTCAAGGTCATATTCATATCGGATAACTTCACGTGGTAATTTACCTTCTTTTCGGACTGGTGCAAAACCAATCCCCATTGCATAAGCGACTGGACAACCGATAATAAACCCTCTTGCTTCAGGACCAACAACGATATCAATTTGCTTTTCTTTTGCAAATTGTACAATTTTATCAGTTGCATAAGAATAAGCTTCGCCATTATCCATTAAAGTCGTAATATCTTTAAAATTAACGCCTGCTTTTGGCCAGTCTTTTACTTCTGCAATATAATTCTTTAAGTTCATTTGTGTGCCTCCATGATCTATATCATAAATTTTTAGACTTACTGTAATTGTGATTTAAAGTGATCAAATGTAGAAAATAAGAAAAATTTTTCTAATTGAAGCGCATCTAATCGCTTTTGGTAACTTGGTGCGCTTTGTATTTCTCTCTTCTCCGGCGAATGATTTAATGTATAAGTCATTTCATGTTGAAAGATAAATTGAAGTTCTTTATAAACGTCCAACATAAAAATAAGTGTTTCAGGTTTAACCTTTAACAAATCTATTAAATATCCGCCATCTGTTTCCAGATCAATCACTGGTTTCATCTTAAAGCATTTAAATAATAATTTAAACCTATCCATATCAGGCATACCTTCAAAATAAATTTGGTTCTTCTTATGGAATATAAAATATACTGTATCTGCATCCATTGCGTCAAATGTTTTTTTGAAATTTTCAAATGAATCTGGTATATCCCTAAACACTATTTTATCATGCCCGAACACCGATTCGCCATAATAAAAATAATTTTCATTTCGTTTCGTTTGGTTAGGATGAATAATATATGCTACCGTTTCATCCTTTAAGAATGCAAACTTATTAGGATGTACATTTCTGAAATCCACCATTTTTGTATTTTCCGACTGAATTTCAGAAACAACCATCTGTGGTGCTACATTTCCGTTCCATTCATTCAACTGTAATGTACCAGCTATATTAACCACACTTCCAGGCGGAAATTCATTAGAAAGCATCCCATTTTGCCACATTAAACAATTGAGATTATCAGTCGTCTTAAACTTTAAATGCGCACCTTCCTGGCCGATTTGTTTTATTTCATTGATCGTTTGATGATAAAGCGCAATAACAGGTGAAATAAAATCTGTTCCAAACGGTCTGAGTTTCTCCATATCACTTATATTAGTAACTGTGATTTCTTCTGGCTCTAGTATTGCGTCAATATTAACTATTGATGTAATCATTTCATCCTGTAATACTTCATCCAAATAAGCATTCACACTGCGTTCTAGTTGTTCTATATTGTCAATTGGTAACGTCATCCCAGCTGCCATATGATGTCCACCAAACTTCAAAATCCATTCCTGTGCATGCTGTAGACTATCATACATCGAAATTTGTTCAATACTTCTTGCTGAACCTTTCGCATAGTCATTCACATAATCTATGTTTAATACGATAGTTGGTAAATGGTATTTTTCTACAATCTTACTCGCCACTATTCCGAGAACCCCTTCATTCCAGTTCTCCTTTGCTAATACAAGAAAGCGATTACCATTGCTTATTTTTTCTTCTGCTTCAATCAATGCTTCTTTTGTAATCGATTCAACTATCGCTTTTCTTTCAATATTATAACTATCAACTTGTTCAGCCATCCAGGATGCTTCTTCATGCTCTGTCATTTGAAGTAATTCAGCAGCAATTCTTGCATCATCCAGCCTTCCAACAGCATTTAACCTTGGCCCAATAATAAACCCAACTGTTTCTTCAGTAATTTCTCCACTATAGTTCGCTTGTTTTAATAATGCTTCAACACCAACAGGCGGTGTTTCATTAAGCATTTTTAGACCTTTTTTGACAAATGCTCTATTTTCACCTGTCATCGACACTAAATCACTGATTGTACCGATTGCAACAAATGGCAAATATTGTTCGTTAGCTTTACCAAGTAAAGCGTGACTTAATTTATATGCCACACCAACACCAGCAAGACACTTAAAAGGATAGTTAAATTCTGGATGCATCGGATGAATAATTGCAAATGCTTCCGGTAGCGTTTCACCTATTTCGTGATGATCTGTAATAATAACATCCATACCAAGTTCATTGGCAAGTTGAATTTCATTATGCCCTTGAATGCCATTATCCACTGTGATAATAAGTGCTACACCTTCTTCACTTGCCTGTCTAAATGCATCACTATTCGGCCCATAACCTTCAGTAAAACGGTTTGGAATATAAAAACCTACAATTGCACCAAGTGATTCTAATGTTTTGACCAATACAGTTACACTTGTAACACCGTCAGCATCATAATCACCATAGACTAGAATGGGTTCTTGATTGTTAATCGCTGTTTTAATACGCATTACTGCTTTATCCATATCAGAAAGTAAATAAGGATCATGTATCACACCATCTGTAAAAATATCTTTCAACTGTTCTTCTGAAATCATATTTCTACTACTTAATATTTTTTGATTTATTTTAGAAATTTTGTATTTTTTGATTAAGTCTTCAGGAATTGTATTCTCCATTTTAGACACTTGCCACTGCTTTTTTATCATTACAATTCCCCCCACAATCTAAAATTATACAATAAGGCATTCATTTAAGAAAATGAATGCCTCAAAATTAGCTAACTTTTTTATCTAATTTTTTTATTACGTCAAAATAAATATTAATTGCGGTAAAAATCGATTCTTTATCATACTTCATTTCCGGATGATGTAATCCATGATTCATATTACAACCTATCCCTAGCATTGTCGTTTTAATTTCAGGCAATGCATTAGAATACGTATGGAAGTCTTCAGCACCTGGCGTTACTATTGTCTCAATATAATCATGTTGCTGTTCTTTTAACACTTCAGTTAATATATTTTTTGCATCATCACTAATATCAGCAGCAACTGTATTGCTCGTGTAATAATAGTTGAGCGTACAATCGTATGCCTGCAGTACCCTTTCGCAAATTTTATCAATATTATACTGTAGTTTCTGCATCATTTCATTATATTGAGCACGCACATCAAATACACAATTTACTGTTCCTGGTATAGTATTGTGCGTACCGCCTAAGGTTTCGATTGTTGTCATCTTGACAGAGAAAGAGCGATCATATGGATCACACAACGCTTTAATTTGCTGATTTAAATCCATGGCTATGTCAATACTGTTAATAGACTCCCACGGTCGACCTGCATGTCCTTCAGTCGTTGTAATATCTACATGTAATGTTGCACTTGCACCATGCTGGATACTACTTGAAAATTCATTACCTTTAAGTTCATTTTTAGGACGCACGTGCATACCAAACATATATTCAACATCATCTAATATATCGTGTTCCAGTACATATTTAGCTCCACTTCCAGCTTCTTCAGCAGGCTGGAAAATAAATAACAGATTATATATGGGTTGGTACTTGGTTATTTTTAATTTAAATAAAATACCAATTAAAGTTGTCATATGTGCATCATGACCACACGCATGAATGACCTTTAATCCGTCTTTAAAATTATAAGGTAATGCATCAATATCACTTCGAAATGCTATGGTTTTATCAATCTGCCCAGGTATCTTAATATAAAGCCCTGTCTTATTAAATCGTTTCACATCAAAATCTTCTTTAAATAATTTTTCTATATATTTTGTAGTTTTTTCTTCATCCCAACTTACTTCAGCTCTTAAATTTAATTCTCGATTAATATCTAATATTTTGTCATGAAAATCCGTATAATCCATGCCTATCCCCTTTTAATTTCTTTTCAATAATAAATCTATTCTAATTCAAACTGTTTTACTGTTAATTGTTCTAAAATCTTTGTATTAATATTGATACCTAACCCTGGTGCCTCACCAAGTTCAACAAAAGGTATCTGATAATTCAAATCACCAATATCTTGACTAAACAAGAGCGGTCCAGTTAATTCGGTTGTTAACACATTCTTTAATGCCATTGCTGTGTGATATCCTGCTGCACTACCGATAGACGATTCAACCATCGAACCAATTTGGCATTCAATGCCAAGCGCTTCTGCAAATCGAATGATTTTAACAGCATTATGTATACCACCACATTTCATTAACTTGACATTCAATAAATCAAAATGAGGCGTATTTAATCGTGCTAAATCATCGACATTTCGGATCATTTCATCCGCCATTAAAGGCACATTCAAATGATCGAATAAATATTTCATACCCGCTATATCATTATATTTTAATGGTTGTTCAATCCATTTTAATTTAGGATCATCAATTGAATTAACGGCCTGAATTATTGTTTTTGGATGGGACCATGCTTGATTACAATCTACTCGAATGGTTGCATCTGTATCTTTAATGTATGAAAGTATTTGTTTTAATTTTAGAATGTCATCTTGTATTTTCCCACCAAGTTTAATCTTTATTACTTTATATCCTTGTGCAAGAAGTAAATCTATATCTTTTTTCGTTTCTTTAATATTTTTGACACTCAACACTTTGGCATAATCTAACGTATCAACTGTCTTCCCGCCTAGTAATTGATAAATCGGTAACTGTGCATGTTTACCTAAAATATCATAAAGCGCAATATCAATTGCAGCTTTTAAAGCTGGATTAAATACAATACATTCGTCCATAAATTGATGCATTGCCTCAATATTTAAGGGATTTTTGCCAATTAAATGAGGCGCAAGCAGTTCAAGATTGCTATACACACCCTGAGCGCTTTCACCTGTCACATGTTCATCCGCAACCCCTTCTCCATATCCTACAATACCATTATCCGTAGTCAATTCCACAATAACAGAATGCATGCTGTCATAAGTTGCATAATTAATAATAAAGGGTTCTTTTAAAGGAAGTTTTATATAATAGCCTTTAATTTTAGTAATCTTCATAATTAAGCCTCCAAATATTACAATTAACTCTATCATAATAAAAAATGAGTGAAATTTGTGTATTTTTAGACAAAAAAAGAAAAAATCATGTATAGACATGATTTTTTCTCATTGATTAAACATAAATTTTTTCGTCATTTGCTTTCTTTTCTTCATATACTGTTAATTTACCACCACTCTGCTTTAACTGGCGTTTCTTTAAAATCCCCCATAATGGAACGGCGATAAAGATAGAACTAAATACACCAGAAATTAGACCGACAAGTAAAGCAAGTGAGAAGTTAAAGATACTTGAAGCACCAAGACACATTAAAGCTACAACAACGATAATAACTGTCAATACTGTATTAATCGAACGTGTCAATGTTTGTTGAATTGATCGATTGACAATATCATCAATTTGTTCAGGACGTGTAATGACTTTCATCTTTTGTAAATTCTCACGGACACGGTCAAATGTAACAATCGTATCATTTATCGAGTAACCAATGATTGTAAGTATGGCAGCTATGAATGTTACATCTACTTCTATCCTAAAGATACTAAAGAAAGCGATGATTAAAAATACATCGTGTAGTAACGATAACACTGATGTTAACCCCATACGCCATTCAAATCTAAATGTCACATAGATGATAATACCTATTGATGCAATAATCACTGATTTAATCGCATTCTTTGCAAGTTCTTTACCAATTTCACTTGATACGGTATTTACATTTGGTTCATGACCATACGTCTTTGTAAAGTCTGATTTTAAATCTTTTATTTCATTTTTTGAAAGTGGATCTTTAAACTGAATAACACCTGTTTTATTTGTTTCTGAGTTTATAACAATATTATCTGTTTCTAAATCCAATGCTTTTAATGAAGATTGAACATCTTCAACTTTCAATACCTTTTCACTCTTAACATCCACACGTGATCCAGATTTAAAGTCGATACCTAAGTTTAAGCCCATCATAGCAATAATGATTGAACCAATAATGATTGATGCAACTGTTGCTGCAAGAAGTGGCTTTGCAAGTTTTACAAAGTTAATGCGATCCCAGCGTGTCTTTAATTCATGCACGTCAATACCTTCAGATAAATGATGACGTTTTTTGTTGTTTACACCAAAGAAGCTAAACTTCTTATCAAAGAAACCTGAGTTTACAGCTAATCCAAGTAATAGACGTGTAAAGAATACTTGTGTAATAAATATCATTAGGATACCTAATAATAGCATTGTTGCAAAACCTTTTACACTGCTTGTTCCTAAGAAGAATAGAACTAAAGCAGCTAAAACTGTTGTTAAGTTCGCATCTAGTATTGTCAGGAATGATGATTGTGAACCCTTTTTGTAAGCTTGTTTAACACTTCGTCCAATTTTAAGTTCATCTTTAATACGTTCATACATGATAATATTAGCATCTACTGCCATACCTACACCAAGCACCAATGCTGCGATACCCGGAAGCGTTAGAACACCGTGAATTAAATTAAACGCTATCATTGTAAGCCAAATATAGGCAGATAATGAAATGACAGCGAGTATACCTGGTAAACGATAGTAGATAATCATAAAGATAAAAATGAGGCCAACACCGATAGCTGAAGCAAGCATCGTATTTTGTAATGCGTCCTGTCCAAATTGTGCACCAACAGAAGTAGAATATACTTCCGTTAATTTAACAGGTAAAGCCCCTGAATTCAATAAATCAGCAATTTGCTTCGCACGGATTAATCCTTCTTCACCTTGGAAGCCACCTGAAATTTCAACATTTTGAGAGTTAATTTCCTGAGAAACACCAGCAGCACTTACATATTTCGGTTGTTTACCTGCTTGTTCTTTCTTCACTTCTTTTTTATAACTATCTTTACCTTCTTCAAAGTCCATCCAGATAACCATGATATTTGGATTCTGTTTAGAAATTTTTCTCGTAACATCCGCAAACTTTTTCGCAGATTTTAATTTTAAAGTAACAACTGGTGCATTCGTATTTTGATCAAATGCTTGTTTGGCACCACCTTGAACTAAATCTTTACCTGATAAGAGTAATTTATCGTTAGCATCACGAATTGAAAGATTCGCACTTGTAGATAATATTTCACGTGCCTCATTTTGATTTTTGACACCAGCAAGTTGCACACGAATTCTATCTTTATTTTCTATTTGAATTTTTGGTTCGGATACACCTAAGACATTTACACGTGACTCTAATGTCTTACTTGTTGCCTTAACAACCTCACTATCAATTTTATCGTCTTTATCTAACTTATCTACTTTGTATAGGACCTCAAACCCACCTTGTAAATCCAGTCCTAAATTCACTTTATCCATAATACTTTTAACAGTTACACCCATTGAACTAAACAACAAGATGGTTAATAGCAGTAGTGCTATTAATCTACTACGTTTTTTCACATTTCCACCTCAACACTCAAATTTTAAAATTGAATTTAATTAGACATAAATTTACACAACATTATTCTGCTTTTTTAATCGCTAATTTGTCAAATGTTAATTCTGTACCTTTATTGTTAACGATAATTGTGATAAATTTTTCATCTACTGACTTAACTGTTCCTTGTAAGCCGCCAATCGTAGATACTTTGTCTCCGCGTTTTAAATTACGTAATAGTGTCTGCTGTTCTTTTACGCGCTTCTGTTGCGGACGAATCATCAAAAAATAAGCCACAACTAATAGAACGATTAAAGGTAATATCTGAATAATTATTGCCTGCATTTCCTGTGACATAGTTGCCTCCTAAAAGTTTTTTGGATTATCTACATTTAAACCATATGCTTCAAAGAATTCCTCTTTAAAGTCGAGTAAACGATCGTTACGTATCGCTTCTCTAATTTGTTCCATCAAATTTAATAAGAAGTGTAAATTATGAATTGTCGTTAAACGTATACCAAATGTTTCATCTGCTTTGATGAGATGTCTTATATAAGCTTTCGTGTAATTTTTACATGTATAACAATCACAATTTGGATCAAGTGGTGTGTAATCTCGCTCATATTTCGCATTTTTTACAACGACACGACCAGCACTTGTCATGCATGTTCCATTACGAGCAATACGTGTCGGTAAAACACAGTCAAACATATCAATACCACGGATTGAACCTTCGATTAAGGCATCCGGTGAACCAACACCCATTAAATAACGTGGTTTATTAAATGGCATGAGTGGTGTCGTATGTTCCAGCATGCGATACATAACCGGTTTAGGCTCACCAACTGATAATCCGCCGATTGCATAGCCCGGAAAATCTAATGAGATTAGATCTTTTGCTGATTGTGTACGTAAATCTTCATATTCTCCACCTTGAATAATTCCAAATAATGCCTGGTCATTAGGACGTTGATGCGCTTTTAAACATCTTTCTGCCCAGCGACTCGTTCTTTCTATACTTGCTTTTACATATTCATAGGATGCTGGCATGGGTGGACATTCATCAAAAGCCATCATAATGTCGGACCCTAAATCATTTTGAATGTGCATTGCTTTTTCTGGACTTAAAAATAACTTTGATCCATTTAAATGATGTCTAAAGTGCACACCTTCTTCTTCAATTTTGCGCATATCACTTAAACTGAAGACCTGAAATCCTCCACTATCTGTTAAGATTGGACGATCCCAATTCATAAATTTGTGTAAGCCACCTGCTTCACGAATAATATCACTACCTGGTCTTAACCATAAATGATATGTATTACTTAAAATAATCTTTGCATGCATTGTTTTTAACTCTTCAGGACTCATTGTCTTCACTGTCGCTTGAGTGCCTACTGGCATAAACATTGGCGTTTCAAATGATCCGTGTGGTGTATGGACGATACCAAGTCGTGCACCGGATTGTTTACAAGTTTTTATATGTTCATATGTTACTGCTGGCATAATTATCTCCTTTAATAAATAAACATTGCATCTCCGAAACTAAAGAATCGATATTCTTCTTTTACTGCTTCGTTGTATGCATTTAATATTATTTCTTTTGTCGCTAAGCTAGATACAAGCATAACGAGTGTAGATTTCGGTAAATGAAAATTCGTAATCATCGCATCGATTGCTTTAAACTTATAACCTGGATAAATAAATATATCTGTCCAGCCACTTTGCGCTTTAAAATGACCAGTATCATCTGCAATCGTTTCAAGTGTACGTGTTGATGTCGTTCCTACAGAAATGATTCGATTTCCTTTTGTTCGCGTTTCATTGAGTAATTGTGCCGTTTGTTCTGTCATTTCATAATATTCACTGTGCATATCATGATCTTCTATAGCATCGACACTTACTGGTCTAAATGTACCAAGACCAACATGTAGCGTTATATAGGCAATATTAACGCCCTTTTGTTCAATCACATTTAACAGTTCCTTTGTAAAATGAAGTCCGGCTGTAGGTGCTGCTGCTGAGCCAAGCGCCCTTGCATAAACCGTCTGGTAACGGTCCTTATCTTCGAGCGTCTCTTTAATATAGGGCGGTAAAGGCATTAAACCTAATTCATCGAGGCGTTCCTGTAAAATACCTTCGTATCTTAATTGCATGATTCTACCACCTTGCTCAAGTACCTTAACACAGGTCGCGATTATCTTTCCATCTCCAAATGAGACTTCCGTTCCAACTTGTATGCGCTTAGCGGGTTTAATTAATACTTCCCATCCATTGTCGTGTTCTGTTAACATTAACATTTCAATTTTAGCACCTGTATCCGTTTTTACGCCAAATAATCGAGCTGGCATTACTTTTGTATCATTGAGTACCAATGTATCACCCGGATTTAAAAAATCAATAATTGAGGCGAAATGTGTATGTTGAATGTCACCTGTTTCCTTATTTAATACCATTAGACGACTTGCTGCTCGATCAAGTAATGGTGTTTGTGCTATAAGTTGTTCTGGTAAATCAAAATCAAATTCATTAACTTCCAAAATTATTTCCTCTTTTCATTAGTAAACGGTATATTAAAATGTTCGTAAGCAAGTGCTGTTGCTATTCTACCACGTTGCGTACGCTCTAAAAAACCTTTTTGGATTAAGTACGGTTCATAAACATCTTCAAGTGTCATACGTTCTTCACCAATAGAAACTGCAATCGTGTCTAATCCTACAGGACCACCATTATAGCGCTCTATAATAGCAGTTAAAATTTTGTGGTCAATGTAATCTAGACCATAAGCATCAACTTGTAATAAGTTTAAAGCGCTTTGAGTAATAGAAAAGTCAATCAAGCCATTATTTTTAACCTGAGCAAAGTCCCTCACCCTTCTAAATAATCGATTGGCAATACGTGGGGTTCCTCTACTACGCATCGCTAATTCTTGAATTGATGGTGCATCAATTTCAACTTCAAATACATCAGCTGTACGTCTTACCACTTGAGATAATTCTTCTATTGAATAGTAATCCAGACGAAGATGCACACCAAATCGATCTCTAAGTGGCGCTGATAAACTACCGGCTCTCGTCGTTGCACCAATTAGCGTAAACGGCGGCAGTTCAATACGAATACTTCGCGCCTCTTCCCCCTTACCAACAACTATATCCAGCATAAAATCTTCCATGGCTGGGTATAACACTTCTTCAACCACACGACTTAAACGATGTATCTCGTCAATAAACAGTACATCTCCAGCATTTAAACTCGACAGAATCGCAGCTAAATCACCTGGCCTTTCAATCGATGGACCAGATGTTGTACGAATATTGACACCCAGTTCATTCGCAACGATTGTCGCTAATGTTGTTTTTCCTAATCCTGGAGGACCATATAGTAAGACGTGATCTAACGATTCATTTCTTAATTTAGCTGCTTGAATAAAGACATCAAGATTATGTTTTATTTTATGTTGCCCGATATATTGTGAAAGTTTTGTAGGACGCAGGCTTAATTCATCTTGAAATTCATCTGAATTTAATAATGCTTCGTCTGTAATTCTATCATCCAATCATACCAACTCCTTTAAGACACAAGCATTTGAAAGGCACGTTTAACATTCTCATCAACTGTAAGTAATTTTTCCTGCTTTAATACTTTTTCAACTTTTTGTAATTCACGCTTTGTATAACCTAAAGCTTCTAAAGCTAGTAAAGCTTCATCTATGACTTCACTATTTTGTGAAGTGATGTCACTAAATACCTCAGATTCATCTGTAATGATTAATTTACCTTTTAAATCAAGTATCATTTGACGCGCTGTCTTCTTACCAATACCTGGAAACTTTATTAAATAACTATCATTTTCATTTTCTATTGCATGCTTAATATCTTTAGGAGAACTTGATGCCAATATTGCGAGCGCTGACTTAGGTCCAATACCTGTAACTTTATTGAGCGATAAAAATAATTGTTTCTCTTCTAAAGTTTCAAATCCATATAAAGTATGTGCATCCTCACGCACAATAAGCTGCGTAAACAATTTAAAAGATTGATTTAAATACTTTTGAAACCGATAAGGATTAGGAACATGACATTCATAACCTATACCATTTACACCAACAACAAGATGTGTCGGTAAAATTTCATTTAATTTTCCTTCTAAATAAGCGTACATGTTATCCTCCTATAAACTCATACCCAGTAACTGTACATGATTTACATTTTCAAGTGATTTAACTTTCTCGAGTAATTCATTTATAGTTAAATCCATATTTGTTGCATTTAAAGAAATAGTAATCGTTGCTTTATCTTGAATTGGTATTGTCTGATGAATTGTAAGAACAGAACCATTTTCATTTGCAATAAAATCTAAAATTCTGCTTAATAGCCCGACTGTATCATCTACTTGTACCATTATCGTAATATTTCTTTCACGCGTTTTTTCATCAACCGGGAAAATCGTATCTTTATATTTATAAAAAGCACTTCTTGATAAATCATATGTTTTGACTGCATCAAAAATTGACAATTTAGGATTTTTATCAAGTAAATCTTTAATTAATAATGTCTTTTTAACTGACTCTGGAAGTACATCCTCACGTATTAAATAAAACTTCTTGTTTTGATCCGTCATTTCATTCACCTGCTACTCTACGAATTCAAACTCACCGCGCATAATTCGAACGATGTCACCATTTTTACAGCCTCGCTCACGAAGTGCATCATCGATGCCCATTGTACGCATTTGACGCGCAAAACGACGAACTGAAGCATCACGTGTAAAGTCTGTCATCTTAAATAGACGCTCAATAGAATTACCACTTACGACATACGCACCGTCATCAGCACGTGTGATTTCAAAGTGATCTGCAGATTTTTCATGTTTATACATAACACGATGAACTGCTGCTTGTTCTTCATCTAAATCATAATCAACATCGCTTGTTGCATCTAATAAATCTGCCGTTCTATAGAGTAATGTATCAATAT
This sequence comes from Macrococcoides caseolyticum, assembly GCF_021366795.1. Classification (GTDB taxonomy): domain Bacteria; phylum Bacillota; class Bacilli; order Staphylococcales; family Staphylococcaceae; genus Macrococcoides; species Macrococcoides caseolyticus_A. The sequence continues at coordinate 136,344 of NZ_JAHCPS010000002.1, forward strand.
TCTGGTATGTTGCTGCACTCAACTCAATAATTTCAACATCTTCACCAATTTTTTGTTTAAATTCCTGTAAGTATTCTTCCGCATTTGGCATATCCATTTTGTTCGCCACTATGATTTGTGGTCGCTTTGCTAATTTCTTATTGTAATTTTCAAGTTCTTTATTAATTGTAATATAGTCTTCATACGGATCACGACCGTCTGTACGGCCCATATCAAGAATGTGAATGATGACACGCGTTCTTTCTATATGTCTTAAGAACTGGTGACCTAAACCGACACCTTCAGAAGCGCCTTCTATTAAGCCGGGTAAATCAGCCATTACAAAGCTACGATTATCTTTCGTTTGAACAACGCCTAAATTTGGTTTAATCGTAGTAAAATGATATGCACCAATTTTAGGCTTTGCTTTTGAAACGATAGACAATAATGTTGATTTACCAACACTTGGATACCCCACCAAACCAACATCTGCGAGTAATTTTAGTTCTAATGTTACCTCAAGTTCTTCACCTGGTTCACCATTCTCACAAAAATCTGGCGCTGGATTGCTTGCTGTCGCAAATCTAGAATTCCCACGACCTCCACGGCCTCCACGTGCCACCACTGCACTCTGTTCATGCAGCACTAAATCAGCAATAATTTCACCTGTTTCAGCATTTTTTATAATTGTGCCAGGTGGTACTTTTAATACTAAGTCTTTAGCACCTCTTCCGTGCATATTACTCGTTTGTCCATTTTCACCTTTTTCTGCTTTAAACATACGCTGAAAACGAAAATCCAGTAAAGTTCTAAGTCCTTCATCAACTTGAAAAACGATTGAAGCACCTTTACCACCATCGCCACCAGCCGGGCCACCTAATGGTACATATTTTTCTCTACGGTAGGCAACTAAACCATTTCCACCGTCTCCTGCCTTTAAATTAATTTTCACCTGATCTATAAACATATAAACACCTCTAATTTTCTATTGATTTTAAATCTAATTCATAATAATATTCAATCATTTCATGATTTGTAACGGTCGCTTGCATCATTACATGATTTATATTTTCTATCGCACCTGATAAGGTAATATAGCATTCAATTTTATCATGATATTCAAACAGACTTAACGTTATTATTGCTTTATTCGTCACACGCTTTAAGAAATCGGTCACACACGAAGAAATCCATGATGTTAAAATATGATCGAAATGATCAATTGCACTGGTTAAAAGCTCAATTTCAAATGACCACTGAAATAAGCGTTCTTCTAATACCGTATCAATATAATATTGAATGAGCATTGGGCAATTAAGCTTTAGCAATTGTTGTTCTTCTCTAAATGAATTCACTAATTGTTGTATTAGATGTACAGTCTTCTCAGTTTGGTTTAATGTATTGTAAGCATCTAACAACTGCAATTGATTTGCTAAGTCGTGTTTTGTTTTCATATAAGTATCTATATTATGCATAAAATCACCTTTTATCATTATAACACGTAAACACCAAATGTACGACTGAGGTGAACAAAAAAGAAAAGCACTGGATTTTATCCAGTGCTTCAAATTAATTATTTTGCTTCAGCGTATACTGAAACTTTCTTTTTGTCGCGTCCGAAACGTTCGAATTTAACAACACCATCGATTTTAGCGAATAAAGTATCATCGCCGCCACGACCTACGTTTTCACCAGCGTAAATTTTAGTACCACGTTGACGGTATAAAATTGAACCACCAGTTACGAATTGACCATCAGCACGTTTAGCACCTAAACGTTTTGATTCAGAGTCACGTCCGTTACGTGTAGAACCTACCCCTTTTTTCGATGCGAAGAATTGTAAGTTTAATTTTAACATGAGTTACACCTCACTTATAGTTTAATTTAATATATTGTCCATATTCAGCTTCAATTGTCTGTAATGATACAAGCATTGATTGTATGATGAGTTGTGCTTCTTTATTGTTTAAATCAACGACTCTCGCAGTAAAGTAACCACCATCATCTGCATAATCAATGTCAGGTCTTTCATCTGTCAAACCAATTACTGCATTCATACTACCAAAGACGATTGCTGAAGCGCCTGCACAAACAAGATCTTGTCCGTGTGGAGCACTATCTGCATGTCCTTCCATAGTAAACTCAGTCACTTGACCTTCATCATTTACTAAGATAGTAACATTAATCATTATGCGTTAATCGCTTCAATAACTAATTTAGTGTAAGGTTGACGATGACCTTGTTTACGTTTGTAGTTCTTTTTTGGTTTGTATTTGAATACAGTGATTTTTTTACCGCGACCGTGTTTTTCAACTTTAGCTGTAACAGTAGCACCTTCAACTACAGGTGAACCGATTTTCACTGAATCTCCACCAACCATTAATACTTGATCAAACGTGAATGTTGAACCTGCTTCTGCGTCTAATTTCTCAACCCAGATTTCTTGACCTTGCTCAACTTTTAATTGTTTTCCACCAGTTTCAATAATTGCAAACATACTTGCACCTCCTATTTTATTTAAGTCACGCCATCATCAGGTGGATTGCTCACTTTAACCTCATGTTGTGCGGTTGTATGTAGCTTCTGAAACTACTCAACTTCAATATAATATCATTTTACACGCTTGTCGTCAATCATTATTTAGCATACTTATCAAGTATTTTTAAAATAATCGGGAAGACTAGTAGAATTAAAGCAAAATTTAAAATTAATGACGGTAAAACATGCGTCCATATAAATACAAAGTAATTAATATGCGCAATCCCTAATATTGCAAAAACGATATAATAAAAGTGTTCAAATATAAAAATAAATGCAAGAAATAAAACCATCATCATTTTCAAATCTTTATAGAACACTTTAAACAACTGATCCATCATTAATATAGCAATGATAAAGCCAAATAAATAAATCCCATAGATTGTTCCAAGGTATATATCTGAAATACAACCAAATAAAACACCAAGTATTAAAGCAATTTTAGGATTTTTATAGACAGTGATGATTAATAGATACATCAATAATAAATGCGATCTGAAGAAGTAAGGAATACCAAAGATGGTAAAAGGCCAAATCGAATTGATTAACGTATCAATGTAGAACAACATTAGTGCAATAAGTGGCAAAATAATCAACTGCATTATTCGCCACTTCCTTCTAATGAAATCACTTTCGGACTTTTCTTTGCGACATACACATGTGATAAATCGTTAATATCTGCTTCTGTTTCAACATAAGCAATCTGACTTAATCCAAATTCATCATTTTCAACTTTTTTAACTTCTCCAATTAATATACCCTTCGGAAATTGACCACCTAAACCACTTGTAACGACTTTTGTTCCTAGCTTTACTTTTACATTATTATCGATATCAGACAGCACCAATAAGTTTTTACTTTCATCAAAATAATCAATCATACCAAATATATCCTGACCTTCTTGCTGTAATGTCACACTGATTTTACTTGATTTAATGCTGGATGTAATCAATTCAACCTGAGAAGAATAACTGTTTACTTTCTTTATTCTACCAACAAGTCCCTCTGTTGTGAGTACCGCCATGTTTTCACGTATACCAGCAGACTGACCGCGATTGATTATAAATGTATTCATCCACTGATCCTGGTTACGTGCAATAATTGTCGACATAACAGGGTCATACACTGAGATACTTTCCGTTTTAAGCGCTTGTCTTAATTCCTGATTCTCTTTTTCGAGACGATAATTATCCGCTTCGACTTGGGCAAACCCTTTAATTTTTTGTTTCAATTGCTTGTTTTCTTCATTGGCATGCCACATATCAATAAAGTCACCGAAATTGCCAGTAATAAACATTGCAGGGTAGGATACAATACGGTTGCCTAGTGCAGTCGTATCACCTACAAATGACTCAAATGTAGACGTGTCTCTTTCTCTGAGTGAAAAACCTACCAATACCATGAAGATAATTAGACCAAAAAGGAAAAATACTAATTTATTGCGTTTATAAAAATTGGGCAAAATAAACACCTCATTAAAATGTCATTAATATATTATACGATACCATATTTTTGCTTTAACTTGAGAATTTTTTCTACATTTCTATCAATAATTTTCTCATCTAATCGTCCTGATGTCACACATGATTTAATATACTGAACCAGTTGATTTATATCCCCAATATCAGAGCCCATTAAAATCATCGTCTCACCGGCATTTAATGCATAAAGGACTGCTTCTTCTCTAGAAAAACCATTTGCAATCGCACCCATTGCTAAATCATCAGTAATAATAACACCTTGATAATCCAACTTATCCCTTAATATTCCTGTAACCATTGCACGACTCATAGAGCTCGGGTACTTTGCATCAATTTTAGGAAACAATATATGACTCACCATAATCATATCAATATTAGCGTCAATAGCAGCCTCAAACGGTTTCAACTCTCTATCAAATAGCTGTGCTTTAGAAATATGACTGACTGGTAACGTTTCGTGACTATCAACAAACGTATCACCATGTCCCGGAAAATGTTTAGCGCTTGTGATAATCGATTGATCGTTTATGCCTCTGTTAAATGGAATCGCATATCGAATGACATCTTTAGCATCTGTACCAAAGCTTCTATCCCCAATGACTTTATTCTGCGGATTACTCCAAATATCAAATACTGGTGCGAAATCTACATTAAAATTTAAATCTTTTAATTGTTGCCCAATATATTCACCTTTATTGTAAGCATACTGCTGACTTCCACTTTGACTAATTTGAATAGCAGGTTCAATATTTACTAATTCTTTCGGCAAACGATTCACTCTACCACCTTCCTGATCGACTGCAATAAACATCTTAATACCACGATGATTTTGTTCTATGTCACGATTGAGCATCCGAGTTTGATATGCACTTTCTATATTACGTGTAAATAATATCACCCCACCTATTTTCATCTGATTAAATTTTTCAAGTTCATTATTATATGTCGTACCATGGAAACCCAAAAGAAAGTGCTGCGCAATTTTTTCTTCTAAAGTCATCTGGTCTATAAGATATGGAATCATTGATAATTCACCCAAATGTTTAACGGATATTCCTTTATCTGCAACCTGTGTCGTATATTCTGCTTTACATCCTGTAAGAAGTATTGTTAAGCAGATACATAACAGTTTTAATCGTTTCTTCATCGTCAAGTCAACACATCCAATACTTTTCATCAATATTCTTTTATACCGTAATCATTATAAACAACTTTATACAAAAAACAAAACCGTACAATAAGTTTCAATCGCTCTTGACGTCTCATTGTACGGTTCTTGTTATTTAATTAAATTAGTATTGACTTCTGTCTTTAAGTTGAATCGATTGACTGCGTTCTGCTAAAGCTTGATTTAAATCTGTTTCATTTTGAAAGACAGTCACCTGACGATCTCCAAATTTATACATAATATATTCATTACCACGCTGACCTATAATATATTCAGCATTATAGCCCATTAACGTGAGTCCTGAAACATCCATGAATTCTTGTTTATCCATGAAATAAAAGGCGTTTTTTACTTGTGACAATGGGATATTACTAAATAGCAAGTTATCTTCTAATGTATACGTTGTGCCATTTTGAGTTGTCGGTTGATTTAAAGCTGGCTGCTCATTTCGAAACGGATTAAATTGATAGACTAAATAAATCATCACGATGATAGCAGCAATTAGACTCAATTTTATCAAACGCTTAATAAATTTAAACATGTCATCTCCTACTTTCTTAGAAGATTATACATGAAAAACAATTATGCAACATCAGTCCTGAGATTGATTCAGTACCATCACATAAAAACAATAGTGCTCACCATCAATCAACTCATTAAAAGTATCAATCCGTTGAAACCCCATTTTTTGATAGAGTTTAATTGCGCGTTGGTTAAATGATGCAACCGTTAATCTAAAATTAGTGTAATGTGCATAAAATTGCATGATTTGTTTAACGAATATTTGTCCGTATCCCTTACCTATATATTGTGGATTTAATGCAAATCCAATATCAATAATATGTTCATCAAGGTCATACAATTCATTCATGCGCGCAGTTTCACCGTCACAGAAAAAACCAAAAATTTCATTTTCTTTATAGACAGTATAATAATGGCCATTTAAAAATGTTTCAATGACATATGGGTCTTCGTTTATATTATAAAATTCAAAGCCCAATCCAAAATCCCATCTACTGATGATATCTGCTGTTACTCTGTCCATTCGTTCGACGCTATACATACAACACCTCTTTTATTGCACGCCAGACTGTAATGCATACATTTTAGCATAGACTTGATTATTTTCAATCAATTCATTATGTGTCCCGCGTTCAATAATTTGGCCCTTATCAAGTACAATAATTTCATTTGCATGTTTTATTGTTGATAATCGGTGTGCAATGATAAATGTCGTCCTACCTTCTTTTAGTACATCCATGGCTTGTTGAATGATTGCCTCAGTTTCACTATCGATACTTGCTGTTGCTTCATCTAATATTAAAATCTTTGGATCAAAAGCTAATGCACGTGCAAATGAGATTAATTGTCGCTGACCACTTGAAAGCGTCGCACCTTTTTCTACGACTTTCGTGTCGATACCATGTTCTAAAGATTGCAAAACACGTTGACCACCTACACGTTCTAATGCATCGATTGCCTTTTGACGCGTAATACGAGGATCATTTAATGTAATATTTGATAAAATTGTACCGGAATAAAGATAAGGGTCCTGAAGTACAATGCCCATGTGCTTACGCATTGATTGTTTTGTAACCGTTGTGGTGTCAATCCCATCAATCGTTATTTTTCCAGTTGTTGGATCGTAAAATCTAAATAGCAAATTCATGATTGAACTTTTACCCGAACCAGTATGTCCAACAAGTCCAATCGTTTGACCAGGTAAAGCATTGATATTAATTCCTTTTAACACCAGTTCATCCTGTTTGTAACCGAACGATACGTTACAAAACACCACGTGACCATGACATGTGTCTAAAGTATCAACAATAATGGGTTCCGCTGGTTCGTCCATCATATCAAATACTCGCTCACTCGATACACGTGCCTGTTCCAACACACTTAATTGATTGACCATATTAAACATCGGATTAAATAAACGCGTTAAATAATCAACTAAGATATACATCATACCAGCAGTTAATGTCGTTTCTTTATCTAAAAAAGATTGTCCAAAAATATATATCATGATTAAGAAAACAAATGAACGGATAGTTCCCATTAAATTATGACTAGTTAATGAATCTAATTGAATAATTTTACTGTAATTTTTTAAATAGTCATCATTCAATGCATTAAACTCTGACTGTATTTTTTGTTCCTGATTGAACGCCTGAATAATTGTCATGCCATTGATAGATTCATTCAGCATTGCATTCATGTCACTATTACGTTCACGTACAACATGGTTATACTTATCACTTATTTTTCTATAGATTACTAACCAGCCAAACAATAATGGGACAATGATGAGCGCAAGCAAACCAATTTTTACATTAAAATAGAAAATCACAATGATAATACCGATAATATTTGTAATACCAGCAATATAAGTTGGTAACATCACTGTAAAAAGTTCTAAAATCGTCTGCGTATCATTTGTTATTCTGGCAACGACTTTACCCGCTGGTAAATTATCAAAGAATTTTATGGGTAAACTTTGAATATGACTAAACAGACGCGTTCTTAAATGCTTAATTACATTTGAACCAGCCGTCTGAAAATAAATCGTTTGATAATAACTTAATAACGCATAAACGAGTGCAATAATGAAATACAGGCTCAATAATAACAAGATAGGTTTTAAATGAATTATCCCTTGTTCTGTTGTCTTAATGTGATGGTCGATAATATACATACCAATGACAGGACCAATCAATTCCATAATAACAGCGAAAAACAAGATAACAAAACCGATAATAAATAATCGTTGTTCTTTTTTGGCTTCTAAAAATAATCGTTTTGTTGTAGACATTAAGACACACCTCCTAACTGCTGACGGTCAAATTGCGATCGATACCAGCCATTCAGTTGAATTAATTCCTGATGTGTACCACGCTCTACAATTTTTCCACCCTCTAAGACGACAATTAAGTCCGCATGTTGAACAGCTGATAAACGATGTGTCGATATGATTGTCGTTTTACCCTGTCTTGATGTTTGAATATTATTAATAATCGTCGTTTCTGTCTTAGCATCGACAGCACTTAAAGAATCATCGAGTATTAAAATATCAGGATTTTTTATTAATGCGCGCGCTATTGAAATACGTTGCTTCTGTCCTCCAGAAATCGCAATCCCTTTTTCACCAACAAGTGTTTCTAAGCCTTGTGGTAACCTTAAAACATCCTGCTCAAAGTTGGACAAACGTATAGCTTCATCTATTTCTTCATCTGTCGCATTTTCTTTACCAAATCGAATATTTTCTTTAACTGTACGAGAAAATAGAATATTCTCCTGAGATACATAGCCTATCTTATTTCGAACCTCTTCTTTAGATAGATGATTCACATTAAAATCACCAATTGTGATATTACCTTGTCCAATAGGGTATTCTTTTAGAATTTGTTTGATTAACGTCGTCTTACCGCTTCCAGTAGGACCGACAATACCTAGTGTCTCACCAACTTTTATTTCAATTGAAATATCTTTTAAGTTCTCTATCTCACTTGATGGATATTTGAAAGTTACACCATCAAATGAAATATGATGATCATCTGGTACAAAAGTATCAACGGGATTCATCATAATATCCTTTGTATTTAATGTTTCCATCACACGATCCAATGAAGCATTACCACGCTGCATAATATTGAATAAGAGACCAATTGCAAACATTGGCCATACAAGCATATTTAGATAAACATTGAATGCAATTAATGCCCCAACTGATATTTCTCCCTGATTGACCAGGACACTACCATAACCTAAACTAATCATAAAACTAAGAGAAGTTACAATAATTGTTAGCGGTTTAAATAATGCATCCAGCTTCTCAACATGAATAAATTTATTGACGACATCTGTAGTCATCCTTTTAAAATTAATATTTAGCTGTTCTTCTTGGGCAAATGCGCGCGTCACACGAACACCTTCAATTGATTCCAGTACACTATCATTCATTTCTCCAAATGCATCCTGACTAATGATATAACGTTCATGAATCATCTTACCAAGCCTCTGTTCAATCAATGCAAGAAATGGTAAAGGAATTAATGCTGCTAACGTCAACTTCCATGAAATACCAAACACCATCATTGCGATTATTGTAATCATATATGTTGTACTATCTACTAACGTTAATATACCGAAACCAACAGTTTGCCTTATTACACTTAAATCATTTGTTGCTTTTGCCATGAGATCCCCAGTTCTATTCTTTTCATAAAATCCAGGACTCATTGTCAGGAATTTCGACATCATTTTTTTTCGCATAATACTTTCTAATAACTGAGAACCATTAAATAATAAATATCGCCATAAATAATTAATCACATAACTTAAAGTTAATGTCACTGCAAAAACAATGAGAATCCAGTGAAACGTGTCAAGTGTTAGTGACTTTAAATTGACTGCATCAATAGTTTTACCAATCAACCACGGAGGAATAATTTCAGTTACATTTGCGCATAAGAGTAAAAACACAGCAATAATGTATCGCTTTTTCTCTTGCTTAAAAAACCAACTTAATTTGAATAATACATCTAACATTGTTCACACTCCTTCTCACTCAAAAATGCGCACATACTCCTTTGATGAGCATGTGCGCATTATAAGAGTGGGATTTCTCCCACAAACAATCAAATAATTCATCTTTAGCTACTTGAAATAGCTAGAACAACAAAAATTATTTATTCGAATGTAGGAGGAAAATATAATTTTTTACTAAAGCATAATATCGCTGCGGTTGTTTCATTTTACTTTCCTCCTTCCTTTTTATGTTGATTTTATCTTAAAATAATCTTCAGAAAATTTCAATAGTTCAATCGAATTTATTTCGACTTTCGAATAAAATTTACATATTATTTACAATGTTTAATAATCTGCCTTGTAATATATTTCATACTGTTGACGATTGATTTTTGTAAGTCGTTTTAAATCCTTGTAGAGTTGTTCAATATATTCAAAATAAACAAAACCATAATCATAACTCCCGAAAAATGGACCGTAATATACAGGTAATGCCTTTTCTGCGACATTTGGATTCTCTTTGATTGCATTCACTTTAAACATTAAATGTCTTATATCTTCATCCGTAATTTCTACACAGCACGGATTATCAAGATGGTACTTTAAATCGAAATACCCATGTAATGCATTAAATTTTCTAAAATATGAAAACTCAATCATTTCATTTGTTTCTTTATCCTTTATATAGATATACATATCCAGACCCATTAAATTTGTCCCCTTTCTTTAATACTAATATATTGACCATCACCAATAATAATATGATCTAATAATTCAATCCCAACCAATTCACCGACACTAACAAGCCTTCTTGTTACTTCTATATCTTCATAACTTGGTTCTGCATATTATCAAGAGTAAATTACAAAAGAATCATTTAAATCAATACTTTCACTTTGGATACATGTGTTTGAAGTGAAAGGTAATTATTTCAAAAATAGTAAAACCTGTATCTTAAATTACTTAATAGTAACATAAGATACAGGCTGATTTTTATTCATTGTTATTTAACTAAAGCACCCGTTACTTCAATAAGGATTGAACCTTTAAAGCAACTTCTTTTGGTTTAACGTCAATAGATGATAGTCTTTCGATATCTACCCAAATTGGCAAGTATGTTCCTCTGTTTTTATTCTCGTCTGTATACTCTTCGCCTTGTCCAGTTCCGAATGTCCCATTAATAATCTCAGAAAGAAAAAAGTATTGAGATCCGTTAAATTCAACTTCTGCAATGCATTCATTAATTTTAACTTCAACTCCCAATTCTTCAAAAGCCTCTCTTTTCGCAGCCATTTCAGGTGTCTCTCCTTCTTCTATTCCACCACCTGGGAACACATAGTATACATAACCCTCTCTAATCCTTTTAATCAGTCCAACCTTTTTATTCTTAATTAATACGACCGAACTTCTATTTCTCACAATCATTCCAATAATCCACCATATCTCTTTTAAGTTCAATTTCTACACGCCATAAGTGTTCAGACATAACTTCAACATCTGCATTGTCTTTACGTTCTTGCTTTTTATTGTAAATTCTAATAAATCTATTGCTATCTCTCACACCAAAATACTTTGTTTCTGGTTTACCATTGCGACCGTAAAAAATAGTTTTCTTAACTGCTTTATCAGTCATTGCATAGTAATCACTCAAATCATCTTCAAAATCAAAAGCTAAATCTAATCTTGTAAAACCGTCATCTTCCATGTAGTCGATGATGTTCTGTTTTAACCAAATCATTTCTTCATGTGTAAGTTTATTTGGATTAAATTCAACACGCATATTACGTCTGTCCCAAGTATCTGCTTTCACTTTGTCATATTCGATATAAACTTTTTCTTGCAGTGCTTTAGCTTTAAATTTCGTTTGTAGTATATCCCAAAGTCTTATTTGAGGTTCAATACTCATAAATGACGATAGCTTTTGAGCGTTGTCACGACTGAGATTTCCAACTATTGTCATAGCGTCAAAACTTAATTTAGGATTTTGTGGGTGCACAGAATGCACTCCTAACCGGCTATTAGAGACGGCCGGTTTTTTTAGTGAGATTTCTGCAGCTAATTTTTCATCAATTTTCTTCATTTTTTATCGCTCCTAAAATAATTTTTGGAACGAAAAAAGGACGAGTGGAATCGCAAAATAAATTTCGCCTGTATCCATTCGTCCATTTTGTTTTGTATTCAAAATCAAAAATTGATATACTAATCATCGAATGAATAACAAGTGTGGTTTGTTATTCCGGGCGAGAACGTTGGTAGCGTTGCTCGTCTTTTTTTATGTCTTTTTTTCGTTAAAACTATTTTAAAACTAAATATATCTTAAAGCAAATAAATTCAAGGGGCTAAAAGCGCCCCTTAAAAACCCCTTGCCTCTGAAAAGTTTTGTGTTTCCTTTCCGTCGGTTTCAAAAGCTAATTTACTCAAAAAAATAGATCAAGGGTAAATGCACTCACTGCGTTCGCCCTTGAGCTATTTTATTTCGCAAATTTTAACGCATTTGCCGACGAAAAGATAAAACACATAAAAATATACGCAGATATATTTAAAACGTCTTAGAACGCAAAATTTTACGTTTAAAAGCTATTTCTTTTTTAATAACTTAAAAATAAACTTAATGTAACAGCAAGCACAGTCAAGGTATACACCTTTGACAAAAAATAGCACATTCTCTATCGAAAATTTTTGCTTATTTTTTAAATTATTTTGGGAAATTTTCCCAATCCCTTTTTCTAACTCAAAAAATATAATCACTCAAAATTTAAAAGGGCGCACTTATACATCATTTTAAAAAATTGATGTAACGTGCTAAGTTCAAAACAAAGGGCGCACTTATACACGATTTTCAATCTTGTATATTTCTAACGAAAAGCGTGCGCCAAAAAACCCCCTTCGTCAATTTTGACAGGGGGCTTTTTGATGTAAAAATTTCTATCGAAATTTAAAAATTCGCTTCACTCATGTTATAAAGACTTAAAATAAAATAACTCTTTAAAATCTTTTGCTAGTTGTTCTTCAATATTTTTTATTCGGTGCATCTTCCAAGTAAAGTATAACACACTAGACTTATTTACTACGTTTCATAAGTCATTAATGCGTGTGCTCTGCGAGGCTAGTTTTTGTGCAAGCACAAAAAATGGACTGAATAAATCAGTCCATAAGTTCAAAACCAAATTCAAAATCAAAACCACAAGCAACCAAAAAATGTGGTTGCTAATAAAATTAATTCTCATAATTATTACGAATAAAATTCTCAATATTTTTTTCGTAATTTGGATAGTTATAATTTCCTAAACAACTTACTTTATTTGAATAATATTTAAATAATTCACAACAAAGCTTAAAAGATTGGTATGTCTTTCTATATCCATTCATCTCAAAAGTAGCTAAAAACATATTGAATTCTTTATCAGTTAAATATTTGTTTATAAACTTATAATTCTTTCCTAAACTAAAATCAAAACCCCTATTAAAGCCAATATACCAAGAAATCATTCTTAATAATTCAGGACGTAAAATATTATTGAAATGATCTAAAGCAAATAATATTTCTCTTCTAAAAACACCCTTTGCTACATACGTTGAGACACTCCAAAACTCATTACAGCAATCATAAAATTCTCGTTCTGTTGGTTTTTTTAACCAATAATTTGAGTCATCTGGAACAATTTCTTGAATTACTAAATTATCTTTATCAACTAAAATTTTTACAAGACCATCAGAATCACTAAAATAACGATTTAAATCTTTTAAATTAATTAATGTAATATCCATTTTTATGCCATCTTTAAAATACATTATATAACTGTAACCATAATCTAAATCAGGTGGGAATAATTCCATATCTTCTGGTTTCTGTATAAACAATAATTCTCCAAATAAACTTAACCAACTTTCTTCATGTGTGAAACACTCAATATCTGATACGAAAAAAGCAAAATCATAATCTTGAAACTTATCTTTTTTTATATTTTCATTAGTTCTTGAACCCTCGAGAGCAATAATTTTTACATTGCTTCGTTGATAAGCAAATTCAGAAACTAAATTTAAAATTTCTTTTTCAGTCCTCATTGTTTTTTCACTCCCAAAATCTAAATTCACGCTGCCAAAAATCAATCTGCTTTTGCAATTGTTTTTCGTTTTCTCGTAAAGTCAATTTCATTATTTCAGTTAAATCAATTGGAGATATTTCTTTGATTATTTTTTTATATTTATATTTAGTTCTCTTATTCAATTCTCCCCATTTGCCTTCTTCATGAATTAACATGTAAACCATTGCTTGTTCATTTAATTTTTCTGGCGAAGTCCAATCTGGTTTCAAGATATGTAAATCATTAAAACAATCATTCCAATAATCCACCATATCTCTTTTAAGTTCAATTTCTACACGCCATAAGTGTTCAGACATAACTTCATTTAGACAGACAGATAAACCAAAATTCATTTTAAGACTTTCCAATTTTTATATATCTCAGCATCTATACCTAAATCCTTTGTCTTTATCCAATCGAACGCTTTCAAAACTAATGGTGAAGCATTATCCAAAGAAACATCTTTTTCGGACACCCATACAGCTCCCAAAGAATCTTGTCCCTCAAATTGTTCAGGTATTTTTATATTTCCACCAATTTTTCTAACTGAATAATAGACTGCAATATGATGAACATCCGTAAACTCTTTCCAAAGCCAAGGTAATTTAAAATCTATAACCCCAATGTTTTCCTCGATATCAATTCTAAGACCCGTTTCTTCATGGAATTCTCTTTTTATTGCTTCCGATAAAGTTTCACCTTCTTCTAAACTACCTCCAGGTAAATCAAAACGATTTATATATGGACCACCATTCTTATTAATAACTAAGAGTTTTCCATCTTCTACATAAATGCCGTAAACTCCAAAAGCCCTATGGTATTTGCTATTAGCCATATTGAAATTACTCTCCTGCCCCATTAGTTTAAGTACATCCTTTCACGATCTGTCTACAGATTAATAATTAAAACTACTCTTTATTATACAGATCTCCATATAATTTTTGAATTTGGTTCTGTAATTTTTTATTTTCTTTTTCTAATTCCATAACTCTTCTTTTTAAGGTTTTAATAAGTATTTCCTCCGAACGAGAACTTTTCTTGGGGTTTGAGACTACATTTGATGTTATTTGACGCTCACGAAGGGATTCGATTCTTTGCCTAATATCGTGTTCCTTATAAAGCCATGATTTAGAAACATTAGCTTCCTTTGCTATTGAATTAAAATTAATAGCTTTACCTTCAATCGAAAATTTAGAAATCGCTTTGTCTACTTTTTCCCTTGTCTTTTGTGATTTCTGCTTCGCCAAACGTACAATTTCTGTTGTATTTCTAACTTGTTTATCCATTGATAATTACCCCGTCAAACTTCCAATGATTTGTTCTAAACGCTCTTTAACACGGCTATTAGTCTCTATTTGTCTTTGCCATTGTTTATCCTTTGCTATGGTTAATAACTCTTCTGTACGCTCTAACTGTTCTTCGTGCTGTGGTAAGAATTGCTTACTGGTACAGAAGTGAGTGCAATCTAAGCATGCATTCGCATGTGGACAACCACCTGCTATTACTGGCAATCTACAATAACCATTTGGAAGCACTTGTGCATTTATATTTTTCTTGAACCATTGAAGCTCTACATCATCGACTTCACTATCATCATCTAGATTGAGCACATCTCCATTATTGGTAACCAGTTTTTCTTGAAATTTAGTAAATTCATTTTTTAGAGTTTCATCAAAGATATGAGCGTATCTGCTTGTCATTTCTGGGCTTTCATGTCCCAAAAATTTCTGCACAATATACTGGGGCACCCCGTTGTTAATCATTCTTGTTCCTACTGTATGGCGAAAGGCATGGGCATGGAATCTATAAATCTCGCCTGATTTATCCACTATATTTTGCTCATAAGCTAATTTATTTAACTCGCCTCTAAATGTTTCTTGTTTTAATGGCGATCCATCTTTTCTTGGAAAGAGGTATTCACTATCTGGAAATTCCTCTGAAACTTTATCTTCCCGAACTTTAATAAGTAAAGCTACCTCTTTAGATATTGGAACTATATGCTCCTTTTTCATTTTCCATTGATAATACTTTAAAAAGTAATCTCCATCTTTGTCCTCTAATAAACAGCCTTTTTTCAAGGTGCACAATTCACTTATCCTCATTCCACATTCTTGAACAATCATAGTCATCGTAGCTATATATTCGGGTAATTTATCAAGATGACTGTTCAATTGCTCTAGAACGAATTCGTCTATAAAGCGAGGTTTTGCTCTTGGTATTTTCGGATAGTCCTCGGGATAAATTAATAATTTGGAAGGAACATCATCCCATTCTAGCCTATGAAGGGTACTAAATAGTCCTTCCAATATAGAGATCCTCCCAGTTATTGTACTAGGTTTTATCCCCATCATGTTTAGTTCACTTAAATATGCTTCAATTTCCACTCTCGTTAATTGGTGTACTCTCTGAACGTGTTTAAACTTTATGTCCAGAAAATTAAAGAACTCTTTAAGTTTTTGGGCAATATCACTTACATAGGAAAAGCTATCCATGTTCAATCTTAACTTACAATATCTTTTTACAAGCTGTTTAAAATATGTATTCCGAAACCCTTTAAAGTTAATTGTATATTCATATTGTGTTGGGTTAACCTTATCATCTGGCAAAGGTAAGTTTCGTCTATCCCAAACGTCTTTATCCCACTCCTCTCCATCAAAATAAAAATCCTCATAAAACTCAATAAATTGTTTTAGATTAGTAACATAGTAAGAATTAGCTTTTACAGGTGTTTTTTCTTGATTAGCAGTAATCTTATAATTAGTGGTGGTAATTCTAACACCCTGTTTTGTCAAATATGTTCTATACTCCGTCATTGCTTTATCAATAGGAACTTCAGTAATTGAAGTAATGCTGGGATACTTTAAATCTAAAAAATCCAACATTTTATTAATTACTGTTCCTTTTCTAATCCAGACAGTTTTTGCATTCCATATTCCATTGTTTAAATGGTAAAAATAAAAATATTTCAATTCTGTTCTTAACCACAGATTTTTAACACGTTCAAAACGAACCCAACGATTTCTTAAAGCAGGATTCTTACTTAATTCTATGGCAGAAGGATGTGGACATTTTCTTATATCCCAACTATTATTAGCCCAAAACCCTTGCATTTCTTCATTCATTACAGCTATTTTTTTGCTGATCTCACTCTGACTGATAATTTTCCTTTTACTAGAAGCATTCATTTCTTATGCTCCTTTCTCTCAAGGTATTTATTAAACTCATTTTTCATATCCTTATCTGAAAGATGAACATAGGTATTTAACGTTGTCTGAACATGTGCGTGACCTAATCTCTTTTGAACGAACGCAACATCCCATCCTTCCCTAATTAGCTGCGTTGCGTGAGTGTGGCGAAGCATATGTGATGTAAATTCTATTCCAGTCCTTTTAACTATTCTTCTAACTAGATCAAGAACACTTTGGTACTTTAGTGGTTTCCCAAAATAGCCTTCTTTTAAGGAAATAAAAACATAGTCATGCTCCAATTCCTCACTATACTCATATACCAAGTAATCTGTATAAAGTGACATCAGTTCTTTACTCACATGTATTGTTCTTTCCTTCCTTAATTTAATATAAGCTTCATTAACATTAACATCTCTAGGTGTTAAATGGATTTGATTGTCCCAAGTGGCAATATCTTCAAGCCTAAGCGATAACACTTCACCGATTCTTAAACCACCCTCATACATAAGCATTAAAATTAACTTATCTCTTTTCGTATGACAAGCGTCAATAATTTGCTTAACTTCCTCTGCTGTCAATGTTCTTATCTGTTTCTTTTTAACCCTTAACTTTAAGACATTCTTTTGGTATCTACCCTTATTAACATGATGTAAAAATCCTTTGAAGTTTCTTCCCTTTGCTTGTTTAAATACATCAATTGATTTAAATTCTCCTAATCTACTTAAATAATCAAGAAAACTCATAACGGCATTTAAAATTGTATTCACTGTCGTTTCTTCTCTTATGGCTTCTTTTGACTGAAGATCAATTACATTATTTGCTGTTGGATATCTCAACCAACCTACGAAATCCGCTAACAACTCAAAGTTAATATCATTAAGAATAACGCCTCTCTGTTCGATGAACTCATACAGCAACTTTAAATGATAGCAGTATGCTTTAATGGTATTTGGAGACTTACCAGTGTTATCTAAGTATTTAATAAATTTCATTACTGGTTCAATTAGCTGGTATTCTTTATCTAGTAATAAATACAATGGATACGGCTTATTCTCCACTTCTATCCTTTGAACCCTCACACGCGCCCCCCTCTTTAAACACTTTAAGTACTACAAATTATAAACCTTGTTAATTTTTATTTAAAGTAAAATCTCCCTTTAACATCTCCTCCTGAACTACTTTAACTACTATTATTTATTATACTATGGTTAAAGCACAACCAGATGGATGATTATGAACAGCAATGATATTTGCAGCACTGCGCTTAATCGCCTGTTTGAAAATTTCACGCGGATGAATTATAGATGCATTAAGTGAACCAATAAATACAGTATGTTCATGAATAACATAGTTTTTAGTATTTAACATTAAGATAATAAAGTGTTCTTGCGTTAAATAACGCAAGCGTTCCATTAAGTAGTCACTTACACATTGTGGTGATTTAATACGTATTTTTTCTTCCAGAGAATGTGTATGCATACGCTGGGCTAATTCAATAACCGCCAGAATTGTCGCTGCTTTCTTTTCACCGATACCTTTTATAGCGGTAAGTTCCTGCAATGTTAAATATCTTAAATCTCTGATACTGGTTAACTGATTTAATATTTTATTCGCCACTTGGTAAACAGATTCATCTCTTACGCCACTTCCAATAATCAAGGATAATAATTCTTGGTTAGTTAATTTATCCGGTCCATATAACATAAGTCGTTCTCGAGGCTTATCAATATCTAATGCAAAATCAATCATGTTACAAATCCTCCAAAATATAATTTTTTGATAGGTTCATATAAAATAATTACAACAAAATAGGCACTCGCTATAATTGGTACAAGTGGAATTTTCTTAAGTTCTGTTTTATAACTTAAAAAAATAATACAAGCAAGCCCTCCAATTAAATATGTCACAAAAAATAAAGCGATAAAAAAAGGTATGGGTAAAAAGATAAGAAGAATTGAAAATAATTTAATATCACCATAGCCAATACTTTGTGTAAGAAAGTAAAATAAATGAAGTAAAATAAAAATGAGTATTTTATAGCTTATCATTGAATAGTCAAAGTGACCATGTGTTACATCCATTTCAATTGTGGTTAAAATAATGAGTAACATCATAAGCAGAATTAGAAGTTTGTTTTGAATCATCAATGTTTCTAAATCATAAATGGCTATCGGAATAATAAATATGGCAATTAAAATTAAAATTGAACAATCTAAAATTGGATTCATATAAATAAAAAGTACTGAAAAACCAGTCAACACCTCACAAACAAAATATTTGTGGGATATATTACTTTCACAATACCTACAATGTCCCCTCACGAGCAAATATGAAAGAATGGGGACTAAATCGTACCAGGCTAAAATATGTTGACACTGATCACAACGTGACCGACGAAAGCAAAGCTCATTTTCATAAGTGAGACATAACATAAACGAGCCTATGATTGCACCCACGAAAAATAATGTGATTAATATTAAAAGTTCAATCTTTCTAACCTCCTTTCAATTTTATTAATTTGAATATAGCGTAAGAATAAATTGTTGTAAAAATGCAACAATTCAATTTTTACAACAATTTATTGCTGAATTTAGAAAAAAAAGTTCCAAAATTAAAATTCTGCACAAAATAGTTGCAGAATTTTAATTTTGGAACAGAATTGACTACTAGAAGAAATATGCATAAACAATTAAGCTTGACAAACATATCACTGCCCATATTAATGAAATCTTCCAGACAAACTTTAGCCATCTCGTATATGGGATACCGGCGACAGCAAGTAATCCCATCAGTGATGCTGATGTCGGAATGATATTGTTACTGATTGCATCACCATATTGGAAAGCGAGCACTGCTACTTGTCGATTAATATTAAGTAAATCACTAATTGGAATCATAATCGGCATAGTTGTCATAGCCTGCCCTGAACCTGAAGGTATAAAGAAATTTAATACAAGTTGAGTAAGAAACATTGCAATCACCGAAATTGCAACAGGTAGATGATCAATAAAATCTGTCATATAATATACAATCGTATCAATTATCTTACCTGAAGTTAATACCACAACGATTGCTTTTGCAAATCCAACAATTATAGCTCCAAATAAAATATCTTTCATACCCTCAAGCAATGCATCAAACGTTCCATTTAGTCCAAGACCACCAATAACCCCAGCAATGATACCCATCAATAAGAAATTTGCACTCATTTGTGATAAGAACCACTCGTATTTAAAAATACCATATACATTTATGATTATCGTTAATGTAAGTAATATTAGTATGACAGTATGTCTTTTTCTAAACGAATCAAATTTCGTATCTAAAACATCTTCACTCATCGTACTGCGTTCTTCTACGTTAATATCATGTAAAAGACTCTTTTGCGGATGACGTTTAACTTTACCAGCATACATCATGACATAAACAATTCCTGTAATTAATACTAGTAAATATACGACTGTTCTATAGCCCCATCCAGAAAATAATTTTACTTCAGCTATTTTTTGTGCAACACCTACAGTGAAAGGATTGATCATTCCACCAAGAAAACCTATGCCTGCACCTAAAGCAATCATAGCAGCACCAACCATCGCATCATAACCTAAAGCTGTTGCAAGTGCGATACCAATCGGTACAAATATAATCGTTTCCTCACTTAAACCAATAGAAAAACCTAAAATACTAAATGTAATCATCGTTATAGGAATGAGCCATTGGCCCTTTCTACCAATATGATTCATTAAAGCATTCACACCTGTTGTTATCGCATCAGTTCGATGAATGACACCAAAAGCACCACCTACGATAAAGATATAGAAAATGATTTCTGCTCCTTCAATCAATCCTTGAGGAACTGCTCTAAAAATTTCTATCGGTTTAGCGGGATTCTGTTTCACCTCATGATACGATCCATTTATCACTATGTTCTGTCCATCTTCTACTTTTCTTTCAAATTCACCAGCAGGTATCCAATACGTCATCATAGCTGCAATACATACGATAAGCATTAATAAAAAATATGTATGCGGCATCTTTAATTTCTTCTCCATCTTACATCCTCCTTTCTATCATACTTCCCTAAAATTCTGAAAATTTATCATAAAAAAAAGAATCCGAAGTTTTTCAGATTCTTTTTTCTAATGACTTATTAATTTTATTTTAGTTTATCCTTTACAGAGCTGATAAAATACAAACTTCCAGTAACTAAGAGCAAATCACCATCATAGTTTTTAATGAAATCACTATAATCTTTAATCTTTACCTTCTTTTCATGTTCAACACTTTCATAAATAGTATCTACAGGTAAAGCTTTAGGAAAATCAAACGCCGTAACATAGAAAGTATCTGCAATAGCTTCGAGTGATTTTAGCATTCTACCTAATGGTTTTCCATCAATTGCAGAAAATAATACATCAATTTTGCGCTCAGGATAATAAAGTTTCATTGTTTCAACAAGTACATCTATGGATTCTTTATTATGGGCACCATCTAAAATGATTGTCGGATACTCCTGTACAGTTTCTATTCTCCCTGTCCAGGTCGTGTTCTCAATCGCCTCAATTGTATCATTGAAGTTTAACATAATCATACCACGGTCAAACATTTCAAGCAGTGTTGCAATTGCAAGCGATGCATTTTCCTGTTGATGTTTACCAATCATCTTTAATTCAATATTTTCTAACTCATAATCTTTATATCTAAAAGTAAATTCTTTGCCGCTTGAAACACACTGAATGTCTCGATTCAACTTTATTCCTTTTGCGTGTTTTTCTGCTACAACATCATTGATATATGATTTAGCATCATCATTTTTAACAGCATACACAAGTGGTACACCTGTCTTGATAACGCCCGCTTTTTCTTTTGCAATATCCAGATATGTGTCACCTATAATATTGGTATGATCTAACCCAATACTTGTAAGTATTGTCATAATAGGCATAAACACATTCGTTGAGTCATTCTTAGCACCAAGCCCTGCTTCTACAATTACAAAATCTACAGGATGTATCTGCCCAAAATATACAAACATCATCATCGTTATAATTTCAAATTCAGTAGCAACACCGAGATCTGTTTCAGCATCCAGCATCTCACTCACTGGTTTCACTATACTAACAAGTTCAACAATTTCATCATCTGTAATAGGTAATCCGTTTAAACTAATACGTTCATTAAATGTTTCAATATACGGAGAAGTAAATGTCCCTACACTGTAATGATTGGCCATCAATGCATTCTTCAGATAGCTTACAGTAGAACCTTTTCCGTTTGTACCTACGACATGAATTCCGTTAATATTACGTTCTGGATGATTTAGACGTTCTAACATCCATTCCATTCTTTTTACACCAGGCTTAATACCAAATTTATAACGTTCATGTATCCAGTATAAACTCTCTAAATAATTCATATGATTACTTCCCGTTCAATTGTTTTAATCTAGTTTCTACACTATTGTACTTTTCTGTATATAGTGCTTGTTTTTCTTTTTCTTCGTTAATAATTTTCTCTGGTGCTTTTGACACAAACTTTTCATTACTTAATTTCTTATTGACACGATCAAGTTCAGATGCCCATTTCTTTAATTCTTTTTCTAAACGCTCAATTTCTTTTGCCATATCAATTAAGCCTTCTAATGGTAATACTACAAGTCCACCAGTGACCGCTGTTGTCATTACTTCTTCCGGCATAACAATTTCAGTGTTAATTGTTAATTCACTTGGATTACAGAAACGTTCAATAAATGGACGTTCAGTTTCCAGACGTGCAGCAATTTCATCACTATTGGTCTTAATCATCATTGGAATTTGTTTACTCATCGGTGTGTTGACTTCGTTACGTGTATTACGTACCGCACGAATAATTTCCATCAATTGTTCCATGTTTTTCTTGCTTTCTAAATTTGAAAGTTCAGGACGTACCACAGGCCAGCTTGCCGTAACAATTGAATCACCTTCAACCGGTAAATTCTGCCAAATACTTTCAGTTACGAACGGCATAAATGGATGCATCATTCGCATAATGTTATCTAAAGTGTATGCTAAGATTGAACGGGTCATTTGCTTCGCATCTTCATCATCACCGTTCATTGGAATCTTACTCATTTCAATATACCAGTCACAGAATTCATCCCAGATAAAGTTATAGAGTACACGACCTACTTCACCAAATTCATATTTATCGGCTAAGCGTGTCACTTCTTCAATCGTTTCATTTAAACGCGTTAAAATCCATTCATCAGCTAAAGATTTCTTTCCATTTAAATTAATATCACTTGCCGTAAAGTTATCTCCAATATTCATCAAACTGAAACGTGATGCATTCCAGATTTTATTAATGAAGTTCCATGTTGCTTCTATTTTTTCAGTAGAATAACGTAAATCCTGACCAGGTGTAGAACCTGTCGCTAAGAAATAACGTAAGCTATCTGCACCATATTGTTCAATAACGTCCATCGGATCAACACCGTTACCTAATGATTTACTCATTTTACGGCCATCTTCTGCACGTACTAAACCGTGAATTAATACTTCATTAAATGGTTTCGTTCCAGTAAATTCAATGCCCTGGAAGATCATTCTTGCAACCCAGAAGAAGATAATGTCATAACCCGTTACAAGAACATTTGTTGGGTAGAAGCGTTTAAAGTCTTCTGCATCAACATTTGGCCAACCTAACGTTGAGAATGGCCATAACGCACTTGAGAACCACGTATCTAATACATCTTCGTCCTGAGTCCAGTTATCAATATCAGCTGGTGCTTCTTTCCCTACATATAGCTCACCAGTTTCTTTGTGATACCATGCTGGAATTTGATGTCCCCACCATAACTGACGAGAAATACACCAGTCATGAATACCTTCCATCCATCGATTAAATGTCCCTTCAAAACGTGGTGGTACAAATTCAATCTTTTCATCCGTTTTCTGGAAGTCTAAAGCTTGCTCAGCAAGCGGCGCCATTTTAACGAACCATTGCTTCGACAGATAAGGTTCAACAATAGCACCACTTCTTTCACTATGGCCAACTTGGTGCATATGTTTCTCAATCTTTATCATGAGTCCTGCTGCTTCTAAATCGGCCACAAGCGCTTTACGACATTCAAAACGATCCATGCCTGCATATTTACCTGCCAAGTCATTCATGGTTCCATCTTCATTCATTACATTGATACGTTCTAAGTGATGTCGATTCCCAATTTCAAAGTCGTTTGGATCATGTGCAGGTGTTACTTTCATGGCACCACTACCAAAGTCCATTTCAACATAATCATCACCTAAAATCGGTAATTCTCGTTCTACAATCGGTAAAATGACTTTCTTGCCGATTACAGCTTTATATCGTTCATCTTCTGGATGTACAACGACAGCTGTATCTCCTAATAATGTTTCAGGACGTGTCGTTGCGATTTCAATAAAGCCATCACCTTCTGCATATGGATATTTAATATGGTAAAATGCACCTTCTACTTCTTCATGAATTACTTCAATATCACTCAATGCTGTTCGTGCTGCTGGATCCCAGTTAATAATACGCTCACCACGGTAAATTAAACCTTTTTCGTACATTTTAACGAATACTTCCTTAACCGCTTCACTTAATCCTTCATCTAAAGTGAAACGTTCACGCGAATAATCTAAACCTAAACCGAGTTTTGCCCACTGGCTGCGAATAAATCCTGCATATTCCTCTTTCCATTCCATCGTATGCTCTAAAAATTTCGCACGACCGATATCATGACGACTAATACCTTCTTCACGTAACTTCGCTTCAACTTTAGCCTGTGTTGCGATTCCTGCGTGATCCATACCTGGTAAATATAATGTGTTATAGCCTTGCATGCGTTTAATACGCGTAATAATATCTTGAAGTGTTGTGTCCCATGCATGTCCGATATGTAATTTACCTGTAACATTCGGTGGTGGAATGACGATTGTAAATGGCTTTTTATTATCATCTTCAGTTGCTTTAAATAAGTCTTTATCTAACCACTCCTGATAACGTCCTTGTTCAACTTGCTTCGGATTATATTTAGTATCCATCTTAGTTACCTCCATTTATTGTTAAATAAAACTTCCTACAAAAAATCCCGTCCTATAACAAATAGGACGGGATTAACCGTGGTACCACCTAAATTCAGCTTACGCTGCACTCAATTCGATTAACGCTCTAACACGTGTATATCTACCTATTACTGTGTTCAATATACATATCAAGTCAGGCTACCTTCGTTTAACTTCATTATGCATTCTCACCAACCATGCACTCTCTAAAAAATCCATTAAATTACTCTTCCTGTAGGAATATTAAGTTAAAACTATTGTATAAGATTATTATTTTAATGTCAATGTGCGCTGTTATTCATTATATTTTAGTCGACCATTTAAATACCATGACATGAAAGGTGCAACAATGAGTAGAATAAAAAATATTCGAAAAATATGATAGCTTGAAATCATTGCAACATTTGCCCCTGTCTCAAGTGCTACAATTACAATCTGCGCCATGCCACCAGGTGCTGCACTTAAGAATATATCATTGAATTGATGGCTGTTAAAAATATTTAAGATAAAAGTTAAAACAATCGCGCAAAGTAACAGTAAAATATTTTGTACAACAATACCGATAAATAAGCGCTGATTAATCTGACCAGATAAATCGTACATTTGTAAGCCAATTCGAATGCCAAATAAGACTTGTGCCCAATGAATCAATGGCAATGGTACGGTGAAGTTAAGCCCTGTCGTAAGATTCCAGAGTAATATAACAATTGAAGGACCAAGCATATCAGGAACTGGAAAGTGTATGTATTTTAATATGCAAATCATGAGAGCAATCATACATGTAAGCCATACAATCTGGCTGAGTGTTAATACTTGAAACATATCTTGAGGTAACTGCTTTTGATGATGCAGTCCATGTCCAGATGTCATATTGGATATAAATGGTACAATCATGATTACAAATAAGAGGCGTGATGTTTGGGCTAATGTCACAACTAAGAGATTAGCACGGGGATTTTCTTCTGCCATTACTATCATTTGATTTAAAGCACCAGGAATCGATGCAAGCAACGCAGTTTCTGATGTACAGTTAATGATTTTTCTAAATACCCTTGAAATGATAATAGCACAGCAAATAATCATCACTGTCAAAAATACTACAGACCAAAACTCATTGATAATATCGCCTAAAATTTCCTTAGTAAAAGAAACACCTATTTGAGCACCTAATAGATATAAACCAATATCTCCTAGCCATTTTGGAAAGCTGTATTCAATTGTCGTATAGTGCTTAAGTAATATCGCAGCAAGTATTGACCCAAATAACCACGGTAAAATCATACCAATACAGCTGAGTATATAACTTAAAATGAAGCTTGTGAAAAATAATAATAAATATTGCATAAAGACACTTCCAGTAGACGTATTCATTATTACTATATAAAATCTTGCCAATAAAATCATGAAACATGCTTACAAAAAATAGGACTCCTAAGAGTCCTACCCTAATCATTATGATGCTAAATCAAAATTTGTAATCGTTGCTAAATCAAACGTTTTAATTGAAGCTTCTTCAGTTGTTGCTTCTTCAGTCGTTGATTCCTCTGTTGTTGCTTTTTCTTCTGTTTTAGTTTCAGTATCCGTATTATCTTTATTATCTTTGTCTTTATTATTACAGAAACTTAATAATAACACTGCTAATAAAGCAAGCAATAATAACGGTAACAACCATGCCCATGGGTTTTTCTTTTTAGGTGTTTTTTCGATATGATCATGACGCGTATGGTCACGCTCTTCTACTACAACTTTATCATGATGTTCACCATCGCGCACTTTACGGCCATCTTTATAAGTATCGCCATCCGCTTGATGTGTCACATGCGTTTTGTTACGGTCTGTTTCTGAATTATAAATGATATCTCTGTTAGTATCTTTGTTGTTATCTCTGTTGTTCGTCATAATAACGACCTCCATTTTTAAAATATGTAATTGAAAATTAATTACATAAATAAGATAACCTCATTATCATGATAATAAACATTTTATATGCAAAAAAATTTTACAATCTATGATAAACACTATGATAACAATACCTCAAAACTTTTTAAAAATTTATAAAAAATACCGAACACCAACGAAATCATAAATTTTTTCGTAGTGTTCGATAAGACATTACATCATCATATTTAAATTATATCTCATGCTTTTACAACCAAATTTAGCGATTTATCTCTTTAGAATGCGGTTCAACATTTGCCTTTTTATTTTCCTGATTTGCTAAAATATCTCCACGTAAACTAATCGCTAATGGAATACCGATAACAAGGGCACCGATTTTAACAAATCGACGATATTCTTCAGGAACAATAAATAATAATACAACTGCGATAATTACAAATGCAACAAGTATTGCCACTTTAGCTTTCATAAAATACCTCCGTGTAATCATTAATTATTTGTATTACACTTAATATTGTACAAAAGTAAAATATTATACACAATATATTAACATTTAAAATGAAATAATTTTGTATCATTTAACAAAATATGTTACACTCAAATGATGTAATATTACTCTGATTTATTTTTTTATTTTTGCTAGTGACAAATCAAATGCATTCAATGTATGCGCAATATCTTGTTCTGTGTGTTTTGTAGATAAAAACATTCCTTCAAATTGTGAAGGTGGTAAAAACACACCGTTATTTGCCATTTCTTTATACATCGCAGCAAACAATTTTAAATCAGATTTTGAGGCAATTTCAAAGTTCGTTACTTTATCTTCATTTAAGAAATAACCAATCATACTACCTGCACGGTTTACAGTGATTGGTACATTATGCTTACCGAAAACTTCGTATAATCCTTTTTCCAATAAGTCACCTAAATGATTAAAGTGATCATAACTTTCTTTCGTTAATTGACTTAAAGTGTAGTAACCTCCTGTCATTGCTAGTGGGTTGCCACTTAATGTACCTGCCTGATAAATATTTCCTGCTGGAGCGATTTGTTCCATTATTTCTCGTTTACCACCAAAAGCACCTACTGGTAAGCCTCCACCAATTACTTTACCTAAACACGTTAAATCCGGGGTAACACCAAAATAGCCTTGTGCACAATTGTAATCCACTCGGAAGCCAGTCATAACTTCATCAAAAATAAGTAATGCACCATATTCAGTCGTTATTTCTCGTAATCCTTCTAAGAAACCTGCATTCGGCGGCACAACCCCCATATTACCTGCAACAGGCTCAACAATGATACATGCAATATCATCACCATATTTTTCAAATGCAAGTTGTACAGAATCCAAATCATTATAATGTACTGTAATTGTGTTTTCAGCTGTTCCTTTTGGTACACCTGGTGAATCTGGGAGACCGAGTGTCGCGACACCAGAACCAGCTTTAATGAGTAATGAATCACTATGACCATGATAACATCCAATAAATTTTAATATTTTATTTTTACCAGTGTATCCTCGTGCTAATCTTAATGCCGCAAGTGTCGCTTCCGTACCACTTGAAACCATACGCACCATTTCTACTGAAGGTACACGCTCAATCACAAGTTTTGCCATTTCATTTTCTAACGTAGTCGGCGCACCAAAACTACTTCCTTTTAATACCGCTTGGTTTAAAGCATTGGTAACATTCTCATCTGCATGCCCTAAAATAAGTGGTCCCCAGCTTAATACATAATCTATATACTCATTACCGTCTATATCATAGATTTTTGAACCTTTGCCATGATCCATGAAAATAGGATCCATATCTACACTTTTAAATGCACGAACAGGACTGTTAACCCCACCCGGCATTAAATTAATCGCTTCATTAAATGCTGCTTGTGAATTCAGGTAGCTCATTTTAATAATCTCCTTTATCTAGGTAATTACAAATATCTTTAGCGAAATATGTGATAATCATATCCGCACCCGCACGTTTCATAGAAATCATTTGTTCCATAACTACGCGTTCTTCATCTATCCATCCGTTTGCAGCGGCTGCTTTCGTCATTGAGAACTCCCCACTGACATTATACGCAACGATTGGTAAATTGCTGTTATTACGTACATCACGGATTATGTCTAAGTAACTTAAGGCTGGTTTAACAATCATCATGTCACAACCTTCTTTTTCGTCACTTTCAAGTTCACGTAATGCTTCTAATCGGTTTGCCGGATCCATTTGATATGTCTTACGGTCACCATGACTTGGTGCACTTTCAGCTGCATCACGGAATGGCCCATAAAATGCTGACGCATATTTAATACCATAACTCATAATTGGTACATTTAAGAAACCAGCTTCATCTAATCCTTTACGAATTTCAGCAACGAAGCCATCCATCATATTACTTGGTGCGATAATATCAGCACCCGCTTTTGCCTGTGACACCGCTGTTTTCACTAATAACGGTAACGTTTCATCATTGATGACGTCATGTGTATGATCATCTAAGACGCCGCAATGCCCGTGATCTGTATATTCACAAAGGCACGTATCCGCTAAGATTAGTAAATCCGGATATAAAGATTTTGCTAAACGTGTTGCCTTTTGAATGACACCATCATCATCAAATGCACCAGTACCGCATGCATCTTTATGATTAGGAATACCAAAGAACATAATTGCACGTATCCCCAAATTATAGGCATTGGTAATTTCTTCTTCTACGATATTTAAGCTCCATTGATAAATCCTTGGCATGGATGGGATTTCTTTTTTTACATCATCTTTTTCAACGACAAATATCGGATAGATTAAATCTCGTTTCATTACACTTGTTTCACGAACCATATTTCTCATATTAATCGAAGAACGTAATCTTCTATGTCTATCAAAATTCATTTTATTTCACCTTTTCTTTCATGTTCTATATTAATTATAGTTGAAATCATGCTCTCTTTCGTCTCTAGCGCACTAATATAATGTTGAATCCCTTTCTTTTTCAGTGCATCACTCGTTACATGACCAATGGCCATAACATTGATGGAATGTAGTGAAGATCGATTCAGTGCAGCGACACTAGAGGGTGACATAAAAGTTATCCAGTGAATGTGCTGTGCATTAATGAATTGAATCGCCTGTCTGACATTCTCATGATTAGCAACGGGTTCATACAATTCAATTCTATCGACATTTGCACAACTTTTCAATGCATTATAGATATGGGGACGTGCTTGACTTGATACAGGTAAACCAATCGTTTTTTCATTGAAACGGTTCCCCATTTCAGCGATAAAGCACTCCTGATTATATCTTGACGGTACAAAATCAACAGGATAACCTTTGTCTTCCAGATATGCTTTGGTCTTCTCACCAATTGCAGCGATAGATGTGAATAAAACATGCGGATAATTAGAAAAAAAAGTATCCACAGCATTTTTACTCGTAAAAATAAGCCAATCGTAATGTTGACGTGTATGTTGTATAGGAAGCTCTTTCATCTTTATGAAAGGCAGGTGTATAATCTCTACACGTGCATCCTTATACGGTTTACTATCTGTCATCAATACAATTGGCTTCATGTATACCATCCTCTAATTTGATTGTGGTGTATTATTTAATGCTTCAATTATTTTTTGTGCACCATTTTGTTGCATCTGATGCGCAACCTCTGCACCAAGACGGACTGGATCAGTTCCATGTTCTGTCACTTTATAAACTTCTTTACCATCCGTAGACATAATTAATCCTGTAAACTGAATTTCATCCGCTTGCATCATTGCATGACCTGCAATCGGTACTTGACAGCTACCGTCCATTAATTTAAGAAACTCACGTTCTGCCTGTGTACATATTTCGGTCTCACTGTGATGTGCTGTAGCTAATAAAGATAAAGTCTCTAAATCGTCACTTCTACATTCGATTCCAAGCGCACCTTGTCCAATTGCTGGTAACATTGTATCAGGCGCCAAATATTCAGTGACTACATCCTGGCTCCATCCCATACGATTAAGTCCGGCTGCAGCAAGTATAATCGCATCATAGTTTTCATTTTCAAGCTTTTTTAATCGTGTATCAATATTTCCTCTAATCCATTCAATTTTTAAATGAGGATACTGATTTAAAAGTTGCGCACCACGACGTAAAGAACTTGTTCCGACGATTGCACCTTCCTTTAAATCCGCTAGTTGAATATGACCTTTTGAAATAAATGCATCTCTTGGATCTTCACGTTCAGGGATACAACCTAATGTTAAACCTTCAGGTAAAACACTTGGAACATCCTTTAAAGAATGAATCGCAAAATCAATTTCCTTATTCAATAAAGCCGCTTCTATTTCTTTAACAAACAAGCCTTTACCGCCGACTTTAGATAATTGAACATTAACAATTTGGTCACCTTTTGTTACAATTTCTTTAATTTCAATTTCAACATCAGGATTCAAACGCTTCAATTGATCAATGAATTGCTTACTTTGCGTTAAAGCTAACTGACTACGACGTGAACCCACAATAAATTTCTTCATATTACCCTCCAAAGATTAATAAAATAACTGGTGGAAACCAGAAAAACGTGAAATGATAACATAATTAATGAGCAGTAATAGGAATAAAATGATATTACAATCCATTAATCTATGCATTTTCAATGTGTTCTTCTGATGTAAATAGATATATATACTATAACCCGATAAAAGCATTAACGAGCCAAGTACCTTTGAATCAGTCCAAATAGTTTGTCCTTCAAAAATGATACCCCAGTAAATACCAAGAATAAGCGAAATTAAAAACAGGACACAACCAATAATCGAAAATCTTTGAACCCATTTACTCAATGTTTCTAAATCACTTATTCTAAAGAATTTATGATTAAATTTCTTTTGTTTAAGCTGATTCATCTGAAGTAAATAAAGTAAAGCATGCAAGGCTGCAATCAAAAACATAACATATGATACGATTGCGAGCGTTACATGTATCCATAAAAGCTCATTCATCATATGTGACACTGTTGTTCCTGCTGATAAATCAAGCGGTTGAAAGGTGTGTATCATCATAAAGATAAATCCTATTAAATTCATTAGAAATACAAAGAATTCTGTTTGAATGACTCTAGACAATATTAATGATAACAAAATGATAAGCCATGTAAAAAAGTAAAAACCTTCATAAATTGTTTCGATTGGTATCCTACCTACTATCAGAATAAACAGAAATATTGAAACCGTTTGTAGAGCAAAGACACCTAACAGTAAATGATAACCCATTCGTTTTAAACGAGGTGATTTCTGGACAAAATCAAAGAAATAACAAGCAATACTTATCATATACAAAATAAGTATTGCTTCATGTAAACGCATTAATAATAGTTCATTCATAACATCACCTATTGTTTAGGACTTAAATGTAAATGCGCTTCAGTTCGATGAACCATTGGAACATTATTCGTGATACTTTCAACTTCATTTGAAATATTAAAAATATCCTGGAAAAATTGAAGTTGTTCTGCTCTATTTTCTGAACCACTTATTTCTTTCGCTTGAGAAATAGGATCTTTTAATAATTGATTAATAATACTTTTCATATGTTTAGAAATCACTTTACGCTCACGTTCCGTTAAATCCGGCATTTTACGATCAATACTCTCCATTGTTGTTTCCTGAATACGCAATGCTTTCTCACGTAATGCTGTTATGACTGGCACAACGCCTAACATGTTAATCCAAGCAATAAAGTCCTCGACTTGAATATCAATCATATCTTCAATTATATTGGCTGCTTTCTGACGTTCAGCAAGGTTAGCATCAACTAGACCCTTCAGATCATCTACATCATAATTAAAAATTAAATCAATATCATTTACTGAAGGATCAATATCTCTTGGTACGGCAATATCAATTAACACAAGAGAGCGATTTTGTCTTAAATGCATTAAATCCTGCATCATAGGTTTAGTAATAATAAAGTCCTGTGCACTTGTAGAAGAAATGACAATATCATTTTCAATTAACGCACACATTAACTCTTCCATTGATTTTTGACTGCCACCATATTTATCAGCAAGAGATATTGCTTTTTCAGCTGTTCTGTTAATTACCGTGATTTCTGCTGCCCCTGAACCTACCAAGTTCTCTAAGGCAAGTTCAGCCATTTCACCTGCACCAATAATAAGTATTTTTTTATTTTCTAAAGTACCTAATACTTTCTTCGATAATTCAACTGCAGCATATGACACAGAAACTGCTTTTGAAGAGATATCTGTTTCTGCGTGTGCACGTTTAGCCAATGTGATTGCATCTTTAAATAAACGATTAAAAATCGTACCTGTCGTTCCAACAGACTGCGCTAATAAGAAACTGTCTCGGATTTGACCAAGAATCTGTGTTTCGCCTAAGACGATTGAATCAAGTCCAGTAATGACTTTAAACAAATGATAAATCGCACGATTGCCAACTTTAACATCTGTGACAGATTTAACAGTTTCTAAATCCACATCAAACCATTCTGATAAGAAAGATTTAATATAGTAGCTACCTGTATGTACCTGATCAACAACCGCATAGATTTCTGTTCTATTGCACGTTGAAAGTATCACACCTTCTAATACTGATTTTTGGTTGATTAACGTACTATGCGCACGTTCAATCGTATCATCAGAAAATGTAAGCTTTTCCCTTAAACTCACGTCAGCTGTTTTGTGATTAACACTCACAACAACAATATGCATGTATTCCGCCCCCAAATTTTTGCCATTACTTTTATAGTAACATCTATCACTTTTATATTTACAATTTCTTAAAATACGTCACAAATTTTTCACAAATTTATTTTAAATAATGCGCAATGGCATTTAAAATCGTTTCGTTTTTTGCTTTACTTAAAGATGAATAACTGATCAACATATCATCTTTATCCATCTCAAGATTTTCTTTTATTATCTTTAAATGCTTCTGTACTTTCCCTTTAGGAATCTTATCTTCTTTCGTTGCTATTACTATTGTAGGAATGTCATAATGCTTCAAAAAGTCGTACATCAATCGATCATCCTCCGTGGGTTGATGTCGAATATCGACCAACTGAATAACAACAGCTAATGATTCACGCGTCGTAAGATAAGTCTCAATCATCTTACCCCATCGTTCACGTTCACTTTTAGAAACTTTTGCATATCCATATCCTGGTACATCAACAAAAACAAGCTGATCATCAATTTTAAAGAAATTGAGGGTTTGCGTTTTTCCAGGCTTTGATGAGATTCGTGCCATACTTTTACGACCAATCATTGTATTAATAAAAGAAGATTTACCAACATTTGAACGTCCAGCCAAAGCAACTTCTGGCAAACCTGTCTCTGGATATTGTTCTGGCTTTACAGCACTGATTAATATTTCTACATTATTTGGATTAATATTCATAACTTTCTCCTGTTCTTATTTACGTCTTACTATTATACACGAGATTAGATTAAAATAAATGTCATTTGTTTCATTTACAAAAAATGGTGCAAATAAAAAATATTTTTACACAAACAAAAACCGAACAAAACGATATCTTCATCATAGAATGCCTCGTTTGTTCGGTTTATAAGATTGATACAATTTATGCTGATGTTACTGTATCATTGATTAATTTATTTTCTGCATCATACATTTCTGGTTCAGCATTATCTTTAATTGCTTTTGCTGTAATAACGACGCGTTTAACATTTTCTTGTGAAGGGATATCAAACATAACATCCATCATTGATTCCTCAATAATCGAGCGTAAGCCACGCGCACCTGTTTTACGTTCAATAGCAAGTTCACTAATTGCTGTTAATGCTTCTTCAGTAAATTCTAATTCAACTTCGTCAAGGGCAAGCATTTTAGTATACTGTTTAACCAATGCATTTTTTGGTTGTGTTAAAATACGTTTTAACGCATCCACGTCTAATTGTTCTAAATTTGCTACAACCGGAATACGACCAATAAATTCAGGGATTAAACCATAACTTTGTAAATCTTCCGGTTTAATTTGAGATAAAAGCGTCGCATCATCAAAGTCTTTTTCTTTAATGCCTGTAAATCCGATTACTTTTTCACCAAGACGACGCTTAATCACTTCATCAATGCCGTCAAAGGCTCCACCTAAAATAAATAATATATTTGTCGTATCAATTTGAATGAACTCCTGGTTAGGATGTTTTCTACCACCTTGAGGAGGAACACTCGCTACTGTACCTTCTAAGATTTTAAGTAATGCTTGTTGCACACCCTCACCACTGACATCACGTGTGATTGATGTATTTTCAGATTTACGTGCGATTTTATCAATTTCATCGACATAGATAATACCCTTCTCAGCACGTTCAATATCAAAGTCAGCTGCCTGAATTAAGCGTAATAATATATTTTCTACATCTTCACCAACATACCCTGCTTCTGTTAAACTCGTTGCATCTGCAATAGCAAAGGGTACATTTAATGATCGGGCTAAAGTTTGTGCTAATAATGTTTTCCCAGAACCAGTTGGTCCAATCAATGCAATATTACTCTTTTGTAATTCAACATCCTCATCCACCATCGGTTTAAAGATGCGTTTATAATGATTATATACTGCAACAGACAACGCTTTTTTTGCTTTTGTCTGACCAATTACATATTCATCCAGCAATGCAAGCATTTCATGCGGTTTAGGTATTTCAGTGATTTCTTCATGTTCTGTCGTTTTTAATTCTTCTGCTACGATTTCAGAACATAATTCAATACACTCATTACAAATATACACACCACTACCAGCAACAAGTTTTTTTACCTGATCCTGATCTTTACCACAGAATGAGCATTTTAAGTTTTCTTCTTCGTTAAATTTTGACACACTTAACACCCCTATCTTTTAAAGAATATACTAAAGTTTGGAATGGTTTGCAAACTTTTAATTTCATAATCAAACAAAGTAATGTCCATAAAAATCGTAAAAAACAAAACCGAACAAACGTATAAATCAAAAGCGATTTTACGGTTTGTTCGGATTTTGCTAATACTAAATGTTCAATTTAGAATTAATCATTCTATTATTTAGTTTTAGATTCAGATACTAAAACATCAATCGCTTTTTGAATACGTAAATCGTCTTTTAAGATTTCACCATTTCCTAAAGCAGCTTTAATATCTTCAACTGACATACCGAATTGTTCGCTCATTTTAGTTAATTCAGCATCAACATCTGCATCGCTTACTTCGATATTTTCAGCTTTTGCAATTGCAGCTAAAGTTAAGTTTGTTTTAACGCGTTGTTCAGCGTCTTGTTTCATGCTTTCTTTTAATTGTTCTTCAGTTTGACCTGAGAACTGGAAGTATAATTCTAAGTTTAAGCCTTGTTGTGCAATACGTTGTTCAAATTCTTGCATCATACGATCTAATTCAGTGTTAATCATTGCTTCAGGGATATCCACTTTAGCATTCTCAACTGCTTGCATTACTAAGCTTTCTTTTGTATCATTTTCAGCTTGTAATTTCTTTTGCTCTTCTAAATCTGCTTTATATTTAGTTTTGTATGCATCTACAGAATCAACTGACTCGTCTAATTCTTTAGCCATTTCATCGTCTAAAACAGGTACTTCTTTTGTTTTGATTTCGTTAATTTTAACTTTGAATACAGCGTCTTTACCCGCTAATTCTTCAGCATGGTACTCTTCAGGGAATTGAACGTTAACGTCTTTTTCTTCTCCGACTTTTGTACCAACTAATTGCTCTTCAAATCCTGGAATAAATTGACCAGAACCGATTTCTAAATCATAACCTTCAGCTTTTCCACCTTCGAATGCTTCATCATTAACATAACCATCAAAGTCTAAGTTAACTACGTCACCTTCAACAACGTCGCCTTCTTCTTTAACAACTAATTCAGCTTTACGTGCTAAATCAGCATTGATTGCTTCGTTTAATTCTTCTTCAGTTACTTCAGTTTCGAATTTTTCTACTTCTAGGCCTTTGTATTCACCTAATTCAACTTCAGGTTCCACTACAACTTTAGCTGTAAAGATTAATTCTTTACCTTTTTCCATTTGTTCCACATCGATTTCAGGACGATCAACTGGGTTGATTCCTGCTTCTTCAACTGCTTTAGCATATGCATCTGGTAAGATGAAATCTAATGCATCTTGGAATAATGATTCAACACCAAAGCGTTTTTCAAACATTTGACGTGGCATTTTACCTTTACGGAAACCTGGCACGTTAACTTGTTTAACTACTTTTGCGAATGCTTTATCTAATCCAGCTTTTACTTCCTCTTCAGGAACTGTAACTGTTAATAATCCTACATTACCTTCTTGTTTTTCCCATTTTGCTGACATGTGTAATTCCTCCACGTTATTCTAAAATTTTTTCAACTCATTAATTATAGCATATAACAAGCATGCTTCAACATTTTTGAGTTGATATTCCAAACTATATTATCATAAATTGTATTAATTCAGAAATATTTTTCTATAATTCATTCAAGAGATTAAATTTTTCTAACATATTAATTGCCTGTATTGTTTCATTTTGTGTATAATCACCCTCTATATTAGAGGATGTTATATTAAATATTCCTTCAAATAATATGATATATGCGTCCGCAACATCTTCAATCTGACACTTAAAATATTTTTCAAAAGGTATAGGATACAAAATTGTATTATGTTGAATGAGTGTTTTTTGAATTGCTGGTAGTAAATCCGGACTATTTATCTCAAAATAATGTAACACACTTTGTGATACCTCGGACATAAATGCTGTTGATAGCATGGATTGTTGTTGTTTCACATCAATCCTCATCTCAACATTTAACTTTGTTAATTTTACCTCTCCTGTGAATCCAGATAACATTAAGTATTCAAGCATCATGCTGCTCACTTTCGGGTGAAGTTGCCCATGTTCAAGCAACTGAACAAAACTTAAAGTAAAACGAAAATCTTCTGTTCGAATGAGCTCTATAACAAAGTTTAGTTGTTTTTCAATATCATTATCTTTAAATGTCTGAATAAATTTCATATGCGCATCTTTACGCTGATTTAATTGATGATTGGCTTCATCGTAAAACGGCATTAATCTTATCAATAATTGATGATTAACATCTTCGCTGCGTAGACTATCGATAAGTTCAATCACTGTTTTATATTGCTTTAATTTGAGCAGACTCTCAATAAAGTACGGTACAATTTTATCATATGCATAGTGCCCTTGATTGAGTAGTATACTAGATTCTTCTCGAAGTTCCAAAAAACTTTCCAGTTGATAGAGACAATCCAACTTAATTAATTGCTCATCTTCAGTTAATTCAAAGTGCTTCTCATACTCATTAAACAGATCATATGCTAAATCAAAGTCACTAATCTTCATCGCATGTTTAATCTGTGTCATTAAATTTCCTTTTAATTTAGGAAAAATAATAATATCTGACATACTAATGACCTACATTAAAGATTGATTCAATAATAATACGTGACCATGATTCATATTCAGCATCATTCATTAACCCTGTTTCTGAAACCCAATCAATCTTTAAAGTATCTGTTTCATTCACAAACACTTCACGCTGTTTTACTTTAAGTTTAAAAACAAGGCCAATATGTACACGGCCAACTTCATTGTCATCATCATTAATAAACCCGATTAAATTTAAGTTTTGTGGATTAACATTTTTTACGCCAACTTCTTCTTCAAGTTCACGTGCTGCATTTTCTAATAATACACCTTCAATTTGAGTATCATCTAATTGATTCATATGACCGCCAATACCAATTGAACTTAACCCATGTAGACGTGCTTCACCACCACCAGAAAGACGTTCATATACTAGAATTTCATTATTTTCATTTTCTAAAATACAATAAGAAATCAGTTGTTTATAAGAAGGATCCTCCTCCATATCGCCACGACGTTTCACTTCATATTTCGATAATGTTTCATAAATTTCTAATGCCTTTTGGTCTTCGATCGATATAAAGCCATTAAAATGATTCTTCTCATGACTAAATATCGTCTCACGATTCACCACAATAATTTGTTCATCAAACTTATTCATAAAATACTCCTTAAATCTGTCTTATTTAAATTTTAACTAAATTCCTTCTTCAACTCAAATATATTTAAGTCAATCCATAATGATTTTGCACATATTAACGTGATGACTCACAAATGTTGATTATATAGGAAAGATTGATATGATGCAAAATTGTGACGAAAATCTCATAATGATAAAATAGAGGTATTTAGAAAGGAGAATATATATGTCCATTCAACAATTTGAAAACGCCCTTAAACATAGCAAACGCATCGTATTTTTTGGAGGGGCTGGCGTTTCCACAGAAAGCGGTATTCCAGATTTTCGCTCAGCAAACGGTATTTTTATGCAGGAAACAAATTCTGAATTTACACCAGAACAAATCATTTCTCATTCATTCTTTAAACGTTATCCCAAACAATACTTTGATTTCCATTTTGAAAAATTAGTCTATCCAGATGCTCAACCTAATCTTGCGCATATATTTCTTAAAAATTTAGAAGAGGCGGGTAAAGATGTTAC
Organism: Macrococcoides caseolyticum; assembly: GCF_021366795.1. Lineage (GTDB taxonomy): Bacteria > Bacillota > Bacilli > Staphylococcales > Staphylococcaceae > Macrococcoides > Macrococcoides caseolyticus_A. The sequence continues at coordinate 175,823 of NZ_JAHCPS010000002.1, forward strand.
TGTTGTCACACAAAATATCGACGGATTACATCAAGAAGCTGGATCTACGAACGTTCTTGAGTTACACGGTACAGTGATTAACAATTATTGTATTGAATGTAATACTCACTACGGTTTAGATGAACTAGTGCGCGATCAAGAAGGTATACCTCGATGTCCAAATGATGGTGGTATCGTACGACCAGATATTGTAATGTACGAAGAGGCATTAGATGGTGCGACAATTGAAGCTGCAATACAAGCAATATCAAATGCAGACATGCTCATTGTTGCAGGTACTTCCCTCTCGGTTTATCCCGCAGCAGGCTTTGTTGATCTGTTCCGAGGTAAACATCTGGTGGTCATTAATAAAACACCACTAAGAGCCGTAAGACATGACGCAATTGTATTTGAAGATAGTATTAGTAATGTATTGAAAAAAGTGCAAAAAGAAAACCGCTAATGAATATTAGCGGTTAGACGTCCTGGGAGGGATTCGAACCCCCGACCGACGGCTTAGAAGGCCGTTGCTCTATCCAGCTGAGCTACCAGGACATAATTTTTTAAGACAAGATTAATTATAATCAACTTCAGACTATAAAGTCAATAACATTTAGTAGGAAATTAATTTATAAGCATAATAAATAAAGTATATTTACACATTTATTCTATTATCACAATAAAAATTAAGGTAGTTCTAACAAAGGTCATTCATTTTGTTTCAAACTACCTTAATGCTATTTCAAAAAATTACTACTAAAAAATTAATATTTCCTTACCCACAATTTCATGACGTTGATTGTAAAATGTCACCATCTTATCACTTTCATCAAATGTTAATACAGCATACGTTTCTTCTTCATCACTTCTTGATTGCGCAATTGAGCCTGGGTTAATACATACGACACCATCTATTACTTCTATACGTTTAACGTGCAGGTGGCCATACAATGCTAATTGACAATCTGCTTTACTCGCCGCTTCAGCTAATCGTTCTCTTCCATGACCGACTTGATATAAATGACCATGTGTTAAAAAAGCATTAATATCTTTTTGTTGTAATTCATACGTCTCATGAAAATCTTTACTATAATCACAATTTCCTCTAATTTTGATATATTCCTTTAATTCAATATCACGATAATCAAACTCTGAATCACCAAGATGGATATACACATCTGCATCATGATGAATTGAAACAATATCCGTTAATATATTTTTCATCGAATGATTATCACTTACGACAACCCACTTCATAATTACGCCTCCTCAATTATGCCTGAATCAAGCATTTTTTGAATCGCTTTACTTCTATGAGAAATCTGTGCTTTTTCTTCACCCGTCATCTCTGCTGTTGTTTTACCAACGCTTTCTACGTAAAATATTGGGTCATAACCAAATCCGTTCTCACCTTTTGGTTCATGTAATAATGTCCCTTCTACTTCACCACGGAAAGTTTGTGTGGTTTGACCTGGGATACTTACTGCTATCACACATACAAATCGTGCATTCCTATCTTCTTTATCTTTCATATTTTGTAACACAAGCTGTAAATTTTTCTCGTCAGTTGCACCTTCACCTGAATAACGTGCTGAATATACACCTGGTGCATTATTTAATGCATCAACTTCTAATCCTGAATCATCACTAATGACAATCTTATTTAATACTTTTGCACCATATTCTGATTTAATGGCTGCATTCTGTTCGAATGTCGTTCCTGTTTCTTCCACATCAAAATCTGGAATTAAACTTTTAATACCTACAACATTATAATCTTTAAAAATATGTTTAAAATCATTGATTTTACCTTGGTTACCTGTTGCAATTACGATATCTCTCATATGTCCTCCAAATGAATTGAATGAATTTCTAAAGTATCATCATTCAGCCACTCTCTTGCTATGCGACCAAATTTTTCGGTTTCACCATTTACATAGAATGTATGCTTCGGTGTTTCATTATATTTAGCATGATCTTGACTAAATGTTAATAGCGCACTTACTTCACGTGCAGTTTCTAATCCAGATGAAATTACTTTCTTCTCACCAGAAAAATATTTTTCAATATAACCTTGTAACAATGGATAATGCGTACAACCTAGAATCACTGTATCACTTTTATCATGGCGCCAGTTACGAAGTGTCTGATGAATAATAATATTAGAAATCGTTGGATCTTTATATCTGATCTGCTCAACGAGTGGTACAAATCCTGGACAGCTGACACCATTTACTTCTATTTTGGGATTAATAGATTTTATTTTTTTACGATAGGCTTCAGATTTAATTGTACCTTCTGTTCCAAGGACTAAGACATGATTATTATTGGTTGTCATAATCGCCGTTCTGGCCCCAGGTTCAATAACACCCACAACAGGAATTGATAACATCTTCTGTAATGGTTCTAACGCCACAGCTGTCGCTGTATTACAAGCGATTACAAGCATTTTTATATTTTTTGTTAGTAAAAACTCAGCAAGTTGAATTGTATAGTCTCTCACTTGCTCAGCAGGTCTAGGTCCATAAGGACATCGACTTACATCACCTAAATAACAAATCGATTCATTGGGTAGCTGTCTCATAATTTCTTTTGCAACTGTGAGACCACCTACACCAGAATCAATCACACCAATTGGAGCTGACACTACTTTCCACCTTCTTCTGTTGCATGATACAACGCATGTATTTGTTCTGTAAAAATAGGCAAAGAGAATTCATTGCTCTCACTGATTAGCGTTTTCAAGAATAATTGCCTTTTTTTAATCACGGATTGGATGACTGCCTCACCTTTATTTGTGAGCAGGATACTTACCTTCCGCCTATCTTCCATACTTTTAGTACGCTCTAAAAAGCCATTCTGATGTAAAATATCAACGAGTTCTGAGGTTGATGAAATTGCTAAATTCATATGTTTAGCCAGTGTACCAATATTTAAAGGACCTCGCTCTTTTACCCATTGAATCGCGATAAACTGAGTATCTGAAAGCGCATGTTTTTTAAGTTCACTTCGCCCCTCATCTTTAATAATATCTGCCAAACGCCTTAATTCATATTCAAGTGTGATGATTGACTTATCCACTGTATTTGCACCTCTATTCACCTTTGAACCTATCATATCAAATTATAGCCCAATAAAAAAAGGTTTTGAGATATACAATCATCTCAAAACCTTTTTGCTTGTTGCTTAACGCTTATTTTATAGCCTCTCCAAAGCAGACTCTCGTCAAACTTCAACAAACCTTTCGAAATCATAGAGCGATTTCTTAGGCTTGTCTCCAGTTTGTTTGAGTCTAATCGCTTTGTCGATAGCCTCTTAGTTGAAACGGCATCTTCAATGCAGGACCTTGCCAAATTTCAGCCACACCTTCGAAATCAAAGCGCGATTTCTTGGTGTGGCTTCCAATTTGTTTGGTCCTAAACGCATTTCAGATAGCCTCTTAGTTTACCTGATGGTCTGAACCAAAGAACGATTTAAACATTTGGAATGTTGCTTCACGGTTCATGGCAGCAATAGATGTTGTTAATGGAATGCCTTTTGGACAGCTTCTGACACAGTTTTGTGAGTTACCACATTCCGCTAATCCGCCTTCTTCCATTAACGCATGAATTCTTTCATCTTTATTCATACTTCCTGTTGGATGTAAATTGAATAAACGTACTTGTGAAATTGGTTGTGCACCCATAAATTTAGAGTTTGCATTCACGTTCGGACAAACTTCTAAACAAACACCACATGTCATACATTTAGAAAGTTCATATGCTGTTTGACGTTTCTTCTCAGGCATACGTGGGCCAGGTCCTAAATCATATGTCCCATCAATCGGTACCCAAGCTTTTACACGTTTTAAGTTATCAAACATTTTAGAACGGTCAACCTGTAAATCACGAATCACAGGGAATGTTGCCATTGGTGCTAAACGAATCGGCTGTTCTAATGTATCAATGATGGTAGAACATGATTGACGTGCTTTGCCATTAACAACCATAGAACAAGCACCACATACTTCTTCCAGACAGTTCATATCCCATGTTACTGGTGTTGTTTTTTCACCTTTGTCATTGACTGGGTTACGCTGTATTTCCATAAGTGCAGCAATAACGTTCATATTAGGACGGTAAGGAATCACAAACGTTTCTTCATAAGGCTTACTATTTTGATCTTTTTGACGTGTAATAATGAGCTTTATTGTTTTTTCCGCCATGATTATTTACCTCCTTTAGTTGATTTTTTAGAATAGTCACGTACACGTGGTGGAATTAGACTCACATCAACTGGCTCATAGTAGAATTCTGGTGCTTCTTTCGCTCCTTTAAACTTCGCCATTGTTGTTTTTAACCACTCTTCATCGTTACGTTCCGGGAATTCAGGTTTATAGTGTGCACCACGTGATTCATTTCGGTTATAAGCTCCGATTGTCATAACACGGGCTAACACTAACATGTTCCATAATTGACGTGTGAAGAATACTGCCTGGTTACTCCATAATGCAGTGTCTTCCATATCGATATCATGGTAACGTTCCATTAATTCAACAATCTTCTTATCTGTTTCTAATAAACGATCATTATGACGCACAACAGTTACATTCGCTGTCATAATTTCGCCAAGTTCTTTATGCAGTTTATAAGCGTTTTCCGTACCTTTCATGTTTAAAAGTGCATCAAAGCGCTTTTGTTCCTCTTCAACTTTGCGTGTATAAATTTCTTCTGGTAAATCTGTATAAGATTTCTCTAAACCTTTAACATATTTAATGGCATTCGGTCCTGCAACCATACCACCATAAATTGCAGATAGTAATGAGTTTGCACCTAGACGGTTTCCACCGTGTTGTGAGTAATCACATTCACCTGCAGCAAATAATCCAGGAATATTTGTCATTTGATCGTAGTCTACCCAGATACCACCCATTGAGTAATGAACTGCCGGGAAGATTTTCATAGGTACTTTACGCGGATCATCTCCAGTGAATTTTTCGTAAATTTCGATGATTCCACCAAGTTTAACATCTAATTCATGTGCATCTTTATGACTTAAATCAAGGTATACCATGTTCTCACCGTTAATACCTAATTTTTGGTTCACACACACATCGAAGATCTCACGCGTTGCAATATCACGTGGCACTAAGTTTCCGTAATCTGGGTATTTCTCTTCTAAGAAGTACCAAGGTTTACCGTCTTTATATGTCCAGACACGTCCACCTTCACCACGCGCTGATTCACTCATTAAGCGTAATTTATCGTCTCCAGGGATTGCAGTCGGATGAATTTGAATGAACTCACCGTTAGCATAAATCGCACCTTGCTGGTATACAACGGAAGCTGCTGATCCTGTGTTAATCATTGAGTTTGTTGATTTACCGAAGATAATACCAGGTCCACCTGTCGCCATAATAACAGCGTCAGAGCCGAATGATTGAATTTCAGATGTTGTTAGGTTTTGAGCGACGATACCACGTGCTGCACCTTCATCATCAAGGACTGCACCTAAAAATTCCCAACCTTCATATTTTGTAACTAATCCTTCAACTTCAAACTTTCGGACTTGTTCATCTAATGCATATAACAATTGTTGACCAGTTGTCGCACCTGCAAATGCTGTACGGTGATATAACGTTCCACCAAAACGACGGAAATCAAGTAACCCTTCAGGTGTTCTATTGAACATAACACCCATACGGTCTAATAAGTGAATAATACCTGGTGCCGCTTCAGTCATTGCCTTAACAGGTGGTTGATTCGCCAAGAAATCCCCACCATAAACTGTATCATCAAAGTGAATTAAAGGTGAATCGCCTTCACCTTTTGTATTAACCGCACCATTAATTCCACCTTGTGCACATACTGAGTGAGAACGTTTCACTGGTACTAATGAAAATAAATCTACACTTGTACCTGCTTCTGCTGCTTTAATCGTTGCCATAAGACCTGCTAAACCGCCTCCGACAACAATGATATTACTTTTTGCCATTATATTGTCACTCCCCTAAATTTCATCTTAAATAAATGCAAATAACGCACGTAATCCGATAAATGTAATCACTAAGAATGCCCCTAAAGATACATATGCCATCACTTTTTGTGAACGATCAGATTGTGTAATACCCCAACTTACTGCAAAAGACCATAATCCATTTGAAAAATGGAAAATCACACTTACAATACCAATAACATAACCAATTAAGTTAATTGGATTTTCAAATAAGTCATGCATCATGTCATAATTAATGTGATGTCCTAATGCTGCCTGTACACGTGTTTGCCATACATGGATTGCAATAAAGATAAAAGCAATAATACCTGTAAAACGTTGTAACAAGAACATCCAGTTTCTAAACGTTGAGTAGCGCGTTACATTGTTCTTAGACGTAAAAGCAATATACACACCATAAATCGCGTGGAATAAAATTGGTAAGTAGATTACGACTGTTTCCAATACAATTTTAAACGGTAAATTCCACATGAAGTCACTCGCTTTATTAAAAGCTTCTGGACTATTAACCGCGAAATGGTTTATCACTAAATGTTGAATTAAGAAAACACCTAATGGAATCACTCCGAGTAAAGAATGTAACCTACGTAGTGCAAATGATTTTTCTGAGCTTGCCAAGTGAAGTCCCCCCTATAGATCTAATTAAGTAAATTCACAAATTCAATAATACGCCTGTTCAATCAGTAAATCAAGAAACCGATTACATTTTAGTATAAAAAAAGTTTGTGAATTTATTTTTCATCATTATTGTACCATTCTTTAACGCGTTATGGCATATGAAAATGATTCTCAATTAATAAATTTCACAAACGTTTTATTGTTAATTCGTTATATCATTTTGGCGATTAACTTCTTGATTTAAAACTTGATGAATTTCATTCGCAAGCTTCAATGGAATACCCGCCTTTTGCAAGTCTTCTACTGATGCTTCCTTAATACGCTTTACTGAACCAAAGTGTTTCATTAGCATTCGTTTACGCTTCGGTCCAATTCCTTCAATACTATCCAGCTGAGACGATAGTCCAGTCTTACGACGTGTATTACGATGAAAAGTTATAGCGAAACGATGCACTTCGTCCTGAATACGTTGTAACAAATAGAAACTTTGACTCTTTTTATCCAACGGAATAATTTCAAAATCTTCCCCATATAATAGTTCTGCTGTCATATGTTTTTCATTTTTCTTCAGGCCAGCAACCGGAATATCAAGATTTAATTCATTTTCTAGTACATCAATTACGCTTGACATATGCCCTTTACCACCATCAACAACAATTAAATCCGGTATTGGTAGATTCTCACGTAATACACGTGAATATCTACGTCGAACGACTTCTCGCATACTTTCATAGTCATCAGGTCCAGTTACAGTTTTAATTTTATATTTACGATAGTCACGTTTAGATGGCTTTCCATCAATAAAACAAACCATTGCTGCAACAGGATCTACACCTTGAATATTAGAGTTATCAAATGCTTCTATACGCACAGGCGTCTCAATTCCCATAGCATTACCTAACGCTTCGATTGCTTTTACGGTACGTGACTCATCTCGTTCAATGATTTCGAATTTATTGGAAAGTGCAATTTGTGCATTTTTTACAGCAAGATCGACCATTTCTTTTTTCTTACCACGTTTTGGTTGAATAACTTTTGTATCGACAACAGAATTAATCATTTCAAGATCGAGTCCAATCGGGACATGAACTTCAGCTGGTAAAATATTCTCTTCAAGACCATAAAACTGACCGATAAAACTGTAGAAATGTGCCTTTGAATCATCAATAAGTGGTATCATCGTTACTTTACGCTCAATTAAATTCCCTTGTCTGACAAAGAATACTTGTATACACATCCATCCTTTATCCACAGCATAGCCAAAGATATCACGTGTCGTCATGTCACTCGTCATCATTTTCTGTTTAAACATTAGCGACTCGACATGTGCAATTAAATCTCGATATTCTTTAGCCTCTTCGAATTTTAGCGCATCACTACTCGCCACCATCTTTTGACGTAAATCGTCAATGATTGTTGTGTCGTGTCCATTTAAGAAGTCGGTTACAACTTGAATGTAATGCTGATATTTTGTTTCTTCTACATCATAGACACAAGGCCCTAAACATTGACCGATATGATAATATAAACATAATTTATTTGGCATTTGATTACATTTTCGAAGAGGGATAATACGATCGAGCAATTTCTTTGTTTCATGCGCGGCATAGGCATTTGGATAGGGGCCAAAATACTTACCACTATTTTTTTTAACTGTACGAGTCACGATGAGTCTTGGATGTTTTTCTTTAGTTATTTTAATAAATGGATAACTTTTATCATCCTTTAACAAAATATTAAACCTTGGATAATATTTTTTTATCAATGTAAGTTCGAGTAATAAGGATTCTATCTCTGTGTTCGTGACAATATATTCAAAATCTCTAATCTCAAGTACTAATCGTGTCGTTTTTTCATCATGTGCGCCACTAAAATAAGAACGTACACGATTGCGTAAATTTTTAGCTTTACCGACATAGATAACTTGACCATGTTTATCTTTCATTTGATAACATCCAGGTTCATTCGGTAAAACCGCAAGTTTTTGTTTTATTCTTTGTTCATACGCTTCCATTCAATCACCACGCTTTACCTCACAATTTTAAAACAACAAAATAAAAAGAGCAAAATCAAAAGATTTCACTCTTAAAATATCTTTTTCGGCTAAATCTTAGTAATGTTTTTCTAAAACAGCTTGTAATTGTTCTTTAGGTTGGAAACCAACAACTTTATCTACTGCTTGACCATCTTTGAATACGATTAAAGTTGGAATACTCATCACTTCAAATTTAGCAGCTGTTTCCTGATTTTCATCAACATCAACTTTAACAATGTTTGCTTTACCTTCTACGTCTTTTGCTAAATCTTCTAATACTGGTGCAATCATTTTACATGGCCCACACCAAGGTGCCCAGAAGTCTACTAATGTTACGCCTTCTTTAATGTTTTCTTCAAAATTTGTATCTGTTCCTGTAATAATAGCCATAATTTAAATTCCTCCTAATTTAACTTACTGAATATAAATGGAGTATAGCAAAATATAAATATTTAATCACTCCATTTGCTCAAGATTAAAGCGCAACAAACAAATAAATTATACCTGCAATTAACATTATGATGGATATGACAATCAAAACTTTCGCCAACTTATACATATCAAAGTTATCCACGTCATCCCTACTTTCTTATTTTAGTTCCACTACAGTTACACCAAAACCACCTTCTGATGGCATGCCACCTCTAAATGAATTAACAGCTTTTGACTTTCTTAAAAATTGCTGAACCCCTTTTTGCAGGGCCCCTGTCCCTTTACCATGTATGATAGTGACTTGATTATAATTTGATAAGATGGCCTGATCCAAGTATTGTTCTACCTTATAAAGTGCATCTTCATAGCGTTCACCACGTATATCAAGTTCCATTTTTATCGTCTGACGATTGGCGCGTGGGACAACGCGTACTTTGTCTTGTTTTGGTGCTTTCTCTTTTTCGAGTTCATTGAGTGGGAGTTTCATTTTGATAATGCCCATTTGCACCACTGCTTCTTCACCATCAACGTCCAGGATGACACCTTTTTGACCATAACTTAGCACTTTGACATGATCGCCTTTTACAATAAGTTCATCTTTTGTGGACTTTTTATTTTCTTTAATCTTTGTTTCATGATACAATCCTGAAAGTTTTGAACGTTGTTCAATGAGTTCATTCTCTTTAATATCTGCATTAGATTTTAATTCACGTAACTGTTTTAATAACTCATCCGCTTCTTTTTCAGCTTTTTTAACGATTTCATTTGCTTGTTGTTTCGCATTTTCAATTAATTTTTCTTTTTGTTTTTCATATGTTGTAAACGCTTTATTCAAATCTTTGTGCAGGCTTTGCGCTTCAAGCTTCAACGATTCTGTTAATACGCGATCATCTTCTATTTGTTTTGCATTCTTTTCAAGTGATGCAATCATATTATCGATTTCTTTATTGTCCATGTTAATCATTTGTCGTGCTTCTTTAATAATAGATAAATCAAGACCCAGTTTTTTTGCGATATCGAACGCATTACTTTTACCAGGAATACCCATCAACAATCGATACGTTGGACTAAGTGTATCAACATCGAATTCTACACTCGCATTCATCACATGATCACGATTGTAACTGTATGCTTTTAATTCTGGATAATGTGTTGTTGCCATCGCCATCACACCGCGGTTCAAACAACGGTCTAAAATACTCATGGCTAGTGCTGCACCTTCTGCTGGATCTGTCCCAGCCCCTAATTCATCGAACATAACAAAACTACGCTCTGTCATATGCTCCAGTATCGAAACAATGTTTGTCATATGACTAGAGAAAGTTGAAAGCGACTGTTCAATTGACTGTTCGTCACCTATATCACAGAAAACTTCATCAAAGACACTAATTGTTGCACCTTCAAACGCAGGAATCATCATCCCACTTTGCGCCATCATAATAATTAAACCTACTGTTTTCAGCGTGACCGTCTTACCACCCGTATTCGGCCCAGTAATAATCACTGAATGGACATCAGGATAAAATACGATGTTGTTTTTTACAACAGTTTCTCTCGGTAACAATGGATGCCATGCTTGCGGCAGATCAATAGTACGTTCTTCTGAAATGTGCGGCATAACCATTTTATTACGATTTCCATATTTTGCTTTTGCTAAATTTACATCGAAATCAGCCAGCACCATCGTAGAATAAGTTAACGCATTATCGTATGCTGCAACTTCATTGGTCAATTCATATAATATACGTTCAACCTCTTCATTCTCACGATGCGATACACTACTCAATTCAGTTGAAAGCTGTACAATACTATTTGGTTCAATATAAAATGTTTGGCCACTTGAAGACGTATCATGTACAATCCCCGGGAAATCTTGTTTATATTCACTTCGTACTGGAATAACTTGTCGTCCATTACGCACTGTAACAATGGCATCGGATAATTTTTTTTGATTATTTGAACTACGCACAATTTGTTCAAGCTTTTCTTTTATTTTACGGTTGATTCGATTCATTTCTTGACGGATCTGAGCAAGTTCTGGTGATGCATTATCATATAGACTCGTTTCGTCACACTTCGCTTGTATCGTTTCTGCTAGTTCAGTAATCGTCGGTAAGTTCTTCATTTGATTATAAATTAACGGGATGTCTACTTCACGTTCTTCATATTGATTAAAGATGTAAGTTTTATAACGGTTAATGACTTTAATATTGTTTTTAATTTTATTCAGTTCAATGACAGATAATACTGAACCAATGACTGCACGACGTACAAGTCCATCAATATCAGAGAGCATACTCATACCAGGCTCACTTTGACCCATTTCAACAAGACGTGCTTCTTCAAGATGTTCCATCATAGTGTGAATTTCTTTGATATCAGACGTTGGATGTGTTGATTGTAAAATACGTGTTGATAATTCGTTCTGTGCGAAATCTACGACGCGCGCAATGATTTTGTCATATTCTAATATATTTAATGCTTTTTTATTCATATCGTTACTTCCCTTTTGTTACCCATTCCTTAAATGCTTCACGGTCCAATGTATTGATGACTTGATTCTTTTTCACACGGCCCTTTATAGCAGTACCGACACCATAAGGCATTAAATCAAGTTGGTTAATCGCGTGTGCATCCGTATTAATGGTTAATTGTAAATCTGGATATTGCCTTAATATATCTGCAGATAAATCTAAACGCATCGGATGTGCGTTTATTTCTAGTATTGTATTCGTATCTTGTGCGACTTGAATAAGCTGTTCAATATTTACAGCATATCCTTGGCGCTTACCAATTAAGCGGCCCGTTGGATGTGCAATATGACGCACATATGGGTTTTTACAAGCATTAATTAGCCGTTTCATTATGTCTTCTTCAGGTTGGGTGAGTGATTGATGAATAGCGGCAATAACGTAGTCTAATTCTTTTAATACTTCATCACTATAATCCATAGAACCATCACCTAAAATATCCATCTCAATGCCTGAATAAATATCAATTTCATTATATTGTTTATTAAGCGACTTAATCAATGCATTTTGCTCTAGCAATCGCTCTTCTGATAATCCGTTAGCTACGAAAAGGCTCTTAGAATGATCTGTAATCGCAATATATTCATAGCCTTTTTCAATTGCACGTTCAATCATTTGTTCAATTGTATGTGCGCCGTCACTAAAGGTTGAATGCATATGAATATCACCTTTTATGTCTTGTACCGTGATGATTTCATTTTGATTCTGTATTTCAAATTCAGAACCATCAACGCGCATTTCGGGTGGAATATAAGCGACGTTGAAATGTTGATAAATGTCTTGTTCTGTTTTGTATTGAAGGTGTGTTCCGTCTGCCTTGAAAATACCATACTCATTAATTTTCTCATTTTTCTCTTTTGCCAGCTGACGGATGCGGATATTATGTTCCTTACTCCCTGTAAAATGCTGCAACATATGTGCATATCCAGCGTGATCTGTAAACCTGAAATCAGCTGTAGTGATTAAATCATCGCGCTCAACCTGAACAGTGATTTTCTCCTGACCTTTTAGTTCAACTGCTTTAATAAAAGGTGCATTACTTATATATTCTGCAACAGTATCACGTGCGTTTGTTTCAATGATATAGTCAATATCTCCGGAAAACTCATTTTTCCTTCTAAAACTACCTGTCGCATTAAATTGCACTATGTCATCTGATTGAGATAAATAGGCATCAATCATTGTCGTTAATTGGTGCATTTGATAAATGCTTAAACGCTCAGTCATCGTAAGCATTTCTTCAATCCCTTTTAAAATATTTTCCTCGCTCTTCTTGCCAAATCCCGGTAGCTTACTGACTTTTTGATCTAGACATGCTTGTTTTAAAGCTTCGATATCATCTACACCTAATGCTTCATTTATTTTTACGATTTTCTTTGCACCGAGATTTCTAATTTTCAACATTTGGACAAGACCTGGTGGTGTTGTTTCTTTTAAAGTGCTTAATAGCGATGAAGTCCCATTTAATTGAATATCCGTTAAGACTTCTGCTACACCTTTTCCTACACCTTTAATATCAGTGAATTGTTTCAAAGTATTAATATCCCCTTGAAAAGTTTCAATATTTGCTGCTGCTTTTCTATACGCTGCTATCTTAAAAGGATTCTCACCAATAAGTTCAAGATATGTTGCAATCATCTCAAGTTCTTTAATATAATCTTTTTTATTTAACAAGGTAAACCCTCCAAAATAAAAGTCATAGACACATTTCGCCTATGACTTAGTTTAATATGTTAATCCATCCAATATTCTCCCACCATGACTTTGCTATACCACTCAAAATAGGGGTATAATTCACAATGATATTAGAAATAAAGCTCCCCTCCAGGTGACCCTGAATCCAGCCATTTGGTATCATAGAGAAAAGGGTGAGCAAAATAAATAATACTAAATAGCACTCTATAAACCCTAAAAGTGCACCTAAAGACACATTAAGTTGTTTTAAGAGTGGCAACTGCGCAATATAATCAAACACTGTAGCAACCATTTGCAAAATGACTTTGCTTAAAAAGAAGATTATCAGGAAACTGACAACATTATAGAATGTCATTTCATTTGTTATCATATTAAGAAATGTTGATTTGTAATTTCCCTCTGCCGATGGAAAAGGAATGATAAGTACAAGATGTTTAGCAAGCTCCTGATAGTAGAGTCTTGCGATAATAAATGCACCGATTGTACCGATCAAGTGTAATGACTGTAGTATAAAACCTCTTCTTAATCCTATCACTGTACCTAGAATCAAGAAGAACAATAAGATTAAATTAATCATTGTGTTCGCCTGTACTTTCTATGTGTTTTAACTTTTGCTTTAATTGTTCATATTCTTCTTGTAACTTTACATAATCATCCATTATATTCACCGCTGCAAGTACCGCTTTTCGAGAAGTATCTAACCCTGCACTCATACGTGCAATTTCAGTAATGCGATCATCAACAAGACTAGCCACATGCCTGATATGACTTGGCTCATCTTCTCCAATAATTGTATAATGTTGGTCATATATTGTTACAGTGATACGATTTTTAAATTCTCCCATATAATCACTCCAACATCGTCTTTTATTACTGTTTATGTTACCATTTTTAGAGGAAGTTATACAATAAAAACATATACTTATAAGAAATATACGGAGTGAAATTAAAATGAGCTCAAATGTTTATCAACTTGATGAAAAGACAGCTAATAAATTAATCAGTTTTTTACCAGGTAGTGATAATTACTTACCTTCAGGTTCAAAATATAGAAAAAAAATCGAAGGACAAACCGTTACAGTTTATAACTCGAATAAATTTATGGTTCAAGGTAGTGCGAGTGAAGCTGTTGCTTTGAAATTACTTGGGAATGCTGGCATTAAAATTGCCGGTGAAAATAGCGAGAAAAAGAAAGCAATCAATGGCAATTCAATTCATTATGATGCATTTAACTGCATCGGTAGTGATGAAGCAGGATCAGGTGACTATTTTGGACCAATGACTGTTGTAGCGAGTTATGTTTCTAAGAAAAATGCTGAAATATTAAAAGTACTTGGGGTGATGGATTCGAAAAATATAAACGATGATAAGATTATTGAATTAGCAGAGCAGATTATTCCAATCATCCCACATTCATTACTCGTATTAGATAATCCAAAATATAACGAGCGTAAAGCAATCGGATGGTCTCAAGTTAAAATGAAAGCAGTTCTTCATAACCAGGCGATAATAAATGTGTTACAGAAAATTGATGATGCACCACTGGATTATATCGTGATTGACCAATTTGCTGTACAAGGTGTTTATGAGAATTATGCACTGACATCAATTCCAGAACGCGATAAAACCCGCTTTGAAACGAAAGGTGAATCGAAATCGATTGCGATTGCAGCAAGCTCAATTATTGCACGCTATGCATTTGTAAAGTATTATGATCAAATCATTCGAGAAACTGGTATACATATTACGAAAGGCGCAGGCGCAAAAGTAGATTTAGAAGCTGCTAAAATAATCGAGAAAAAAGGCATTGACTATTTAGATAGTATTACGAAAAAAGACTTTAAAAATCGCGCGAAAGCGCTGGCTTTAGTAAATAAGAGAAAATAGGAGTGATTTACTGTGATGGATTACTTATATATGACGTTTGGTGTACTCATATTTGTGTATTTGATGTGGTATATCAAAGTGAATTTGATTGATCGACGTAAGAAGTGATCTATGTGACTGTATTTTGGGGATACAGCCGTTTTTCCCCTCTGTTTTCTTATTAATTTGAGTACGCGGCTGTATTTTCCTTTTACAGCCGCCTGCTATCACAATTTGTTCTTTTTCTATTAGTACGCGGCTGTATTTTCCTTTTACAGCCGCCTGCTATCACAATTTGTTCTATTTCTATTTGTACGCGGCTGTATTTTCCTTTTACAGCCGCCTGCTATCACAATTTGTTCTTTTTCTATTTGTACGCGGCTGTATTTTCCTTTTACAGCCGCCTGCTATCACAATCTGTTCTTTTTCTATTTGTACGCGGCTGTATTTTCCTTTTACAGCCGCCTGCTATCACAATTTGTTCTATTTCTATTTGTACGCGGCTGTATTTTCCTTTTACAGCCGCCTGCTATCACAATCTGTTCTTTTTCTATTTGTACGCAGCTGTATTTTCCTTTTACAGCCGCCTGCTATCACAATCTGTTCTTTTTCTATTAGTACGCGGCTGTATTTTTCCATTACAGCCGCGTGTTAATAGAATAATCACCGTTCACTTGAATCTCCTTATACATATATAACGCATTATCTTCTTTAACCCAAAAATCATTGTTATGTGGTAAATACTTACTATCTTTGAAGGTACCTAATTTCTGATACTCTTTTCCTAGTACTTCTTTAGTTAAAGTCCTCCCCACGCCTGTGAATTCAACGATATCTCTTACAGTAACACTACTATTCTTCAGTACGTAAATTGCATCAAATGCTAAACGAACAACTTCTTTTTTCGTATATTCGCAACCACATTGACATCTCACTTTTTTCGCATGCTTCTCAGCAATCGGTAGAAACTTACGACACTTTAGGCATTTTACGCCTTTTTTCATTTCTTCATATGGATAATAATGAATGCGTGGATGCAATCCTTTATAATCATAGTAATCAACTAATAGCCGTGCAATTGTCATTTCTTCAGGTGTCACTTCTCTCCGATTTAGTCGTTCAACTATTTTACGAATATCTTTATCAAATAATATTCTTCTATCCCCATCAAATCCACTCACATTAAATTGTTCACCTACAAAAATTATACAACTTACTACTTCATATTCGAATCCCATTTTATCTACAAATCGTTGTAAACGTATGTGTTGCTTCGTTTGTAAAGCCAATGGGTTATGTATGACATATCCATTCTCACTAACAAAGTTACCTTTCACGTAATTATATTGTCCTTCGTAATATTTCGTATCAAAATGCATAATCTTCCCATCTGATACAATGATAAAATCATACTGTGATTGACCGTTCAACCTGAGGCGCATATCCCAAATCTTCGCACCGCCTATACAATCTTTAATCCGTTCATAAAAATATTGCTCACCTAATAATCCTTTCTCAGTTGTAAATAAATTATCTTTATCATACTGATCTATTTCATATCGATCAGCAACTTCTAATATATAACGTTCATATGGATTGAGTTCTCTTGTCTTCACAAACAAAGTTTCCACCTCACTTAACATTAGTTAACACAAAACAAATATACAACAGTAATAATAAAAAACACAACAAAAAAAGGCCATCTAAAAAGATGACCTCTAAAATAGTATTATCCTCTTAACTTCGCACCTGTCGCTGTTAAGTTTTCTAACACTTTATCGTAGATTGGTTTAATATCTTCATCTGTTAACGTTTGTTCTGGGTTTAAGAATTCTAAGCGAATCGCAACTGATTTCTTATCATCAGCAATATGTTCACCTTGGTAAACATCAAATACTTTCGCTGATTGTAATAATTTATTGTCTGTAGCTTCAATCACTTTAATCAATTCACCAGTATCCATCGCACGATCTACTTCTAATGCGATATCACGGCTCGTACCTGGGAATTTCGGAATCATGTTATAAAGAATTTGACCTTGAACATCATTTAATAACATTTTTAAATCTAATTCAAAAATGTACGTTTCGTTTAAGTCATTATCAGATTCAAATGAAGGATGTAATTGACCGATAATACCCACTTTTTCATCACCAGCATAAATATCTGCGCTACGCCCCGGGTGTAATAATGTCTCTTCCGAACGACGATACTCAAATTTGATACCTAAACGTTCAGCAATCGCTTCAACAATTCCTTTAACATGGAAGAAATCGACCGTTTCTTTCTTACCTTGGTGGTAACTTGGTGTGACTTCTCCAGTAATAATTCCGGCAATATGTTCTTCTTCAGAAGGTAATTCAGAACCTTCAACTTTAAAGAATGTATTTCCTACTTCATAAAAAGCCACATTCTTCATTTGACGTGCATTATTATAAACAACAACATCTACTAAATGAGGAATTAATGATTGGCGTAATTCTGCATGGTCAGCACTCATTGGCATAAGTAACTTCACAGTGTCCGCTTGTTTCAAAGCAAATTGTTGTGCTTTTTCTTTAGAAACTAATGCATACGTAATTGCCTGGTTTAAACCTAAACCTTGTAATAATGATTTCACTGCACGACGTTTCGCTTGGTAATCTGTTAACCCAACTTGCTTATTTGTTTTTGTAACAGGTAATGTTGCAGGTAATGCATCATAACCATAAATACGCGCAACTTCTTCAATTAAATCTTCTTTTATTGTAATGTCACCACGACGACTTGGTACGACAACGTTAAATGCATCGCCATCTACTTTAGAATCGAAACCTAGACGCTCAAAAATGTTCTTAATTTCAGTGTTCGAAATTTCAAATCCGATTAAACGGTTAATATCTTCAGTTGTAATTTCAACGTTTGTTGTGAGTTCTGGTAATGTACCAGCTGCAACAATACCACTTAAAACTTCACCTTGTGCATTTTCTTGTAACAGATATGCTGCACGGTTTAATGCATCTTCAACGAATTCAGCTGCAACACCTTTCTCAAAACGGCTTGATGATTCAGAACGTAAGTTTAAACGTCCGGCAGTTTTACGAATATTTAATGGTGCAAACATTGCAGATTCGATTAATACGTTGACTGTATTATCCTTCACTTCAGAGAAATCGCCATCC
The DNA here is from genome assembly GCF_021366795.1 of Macrococcoides caseolyticum. Taxonomy (GTDB): domain Bacteria; phylum Bacillota; class Bacilli; order Staphylococcales; family Staphylococcaceae; genus Macrococcoides; species Macrococcoides caseolyticus_A. The sequence continues at coordinate 194,134 of NZ_JAHCPS010000002.1, forward strand.
ATTACACCCGCAAGTGCCACTGGTTGTTCTCCGTTAGTTACGACGATATCAGATGCTACTAATTTACGCTCCTGATCATCTAACGTTGTCATTACTTCGCCATCATTCGCATAACGTACTAAAATTTCCTTAGAACCAATCTTGTCATAATCAAACATGTGTAATGGTTGACCAAACTCAAGCATTACATAATTCGAAACGTCTACTACATTGTTGATTGGACGAATGCCTGCTTTCATTAAACGGCTTTGAATATATTCTGGCGATGGACCAATTTTTACATTTTTAACAACACGCGCAGCGTAATAAGGACTCGCTTCAGCATCATCAATATTAACAGCAATATAATCACTTGCCGCTTCACTTGATTCTTTAATTTCTGAAGTCGGTAATGATAAATCTTCTTCATATAATGCACTTGTTTCAAAAGCTGTACCAATCATAGACATACAGTCGCTACGGTTCGGTGTTAAGCCTAATTCCATCACTTCATCAATTAAATCCAATGCTTCTAACGCATCTTGACCTGGTTTAACGTCACCAGTAAAGACATAAATTCCTGCTGCGTACGCTTCAGGCACTAGATTCGATGCAATACCTAACTCACCTAATGAACAAATCATCCCATTTGATTCAACGCCGCGTAATTTCGCACGTTTAATTTTCACACCACCCGGTAAGCGACCGCCAGGTAGACAAACGATAACGTGTTGCCCTGCGTCAACGTTTGGTGCACCACAAACGATTTGTAATGTTTCTTCACCCACGTTGACCTGGCACACATTTAATTTATCAGCATCAGGATGTTTTTCTTTCGATTCAACGTAACCTACGACTAAATTTTTAATATCTTTTTTATAATCAATGATTTCTTCAATTTCAATACCACTACGTGTAATTTTTTCTGCTAATTCTTCTACAGGTATATCCACGTTGACGTAATCACTTAACCACTCTTTACTTACTAACATCTGCATTACCTCCATCTTCAGCACGTAAGAACTGTGTTACAAATCTTAAATCATTTGTATAGAAATGACGAATATCCTCAATACCATATTTCAACATTGCGATACGGTCTGGACCCATACCAAATGCGAAACCAGAGTATTTCTTTGAATCAAAGCCAGCCATCTCTAAAACATTTGGATGTACCATACCTGCACCTAAAATCTCAATCCAACCTGTGCCTTTACATACGTTACAGCCTTTACCTTTACATTTGAAGCAAGAAATATCTACTTCTACAGAAGGTTCAGTGAACGGGAAGAAACTTGGACGTAAGCGGATTTCACGATCTTCACCGAACATTTTTTTCGCGAAGTATTCTAATGTCCCTTTTAAGTCACTCATTTTAATATTTTCATCAACAACCAATCCTTCAATTTGTGTAAATTGATGTGAGTGTGTCGCATCATCTGAATCACGACGATAAACTTTACCCGGACAAATAATTTTAACAGGCCCTTGACCTTTACGTGATTCTAACGTACGCGCTTGAACTGGAGACGTATGTGTACGCATTAAAACTTCATCTGATATATAGAAACTATCCTGCATATCTCGTGCTGGATGAGATTTCGGTAAGTTTAACGCTTCAAAGTTATAATAATCACTTTCTACTTCATAACCTTCAACAACTTCATACCCTAAACCTACAAATAAATCTTCAATATCTTCTACAATTCGATTTAATGGATGACTTGCACCACTTACAAGTTCCTTACCAGGCAATGTAATATCAACAGTTTCACTTGCAAGCTTTCGATTAATCAATTCACGTTGAATTTTCTCTTCGGCTTCAGCAATTGCCTTTTCAACGGTTTGACGTGCATCATTTACCAGTTGACCAAACTTCGGTTTTTCTTCGTTTGGTAAAGACTTCATCTCTTTCATTAAACCAGTAATAACTCCTTTTTTACCTAAGTAAGACACTTTAATATCTTGTAATTCTTTTTTCTCAGAAATCGCTTGTACTTTTTGTACAGCCTCTTCCTTCAACGCCTGTAATTTATCCTTTAATTCCATCATGATGCCTCCTTAAATTTTTAGAAACAAAAAAATTCCTTCCATCCCTGATATAGGGACGAAAAGAATTCCGCGGTACCACCCAAATTTGCTAATTTGCACACTTGTTGATGATAACGGTATCTACCGGCTTAACTTCTTATTAAGCAACCAAAAAGATGAAAAAACATGCTTCAGTGACTATCTCTCACCAAACGATAGCTCTCTTGACAAATCCACATATTACGTCTTTTTATCGGTCATTTATTTCATTAATTATTATTATAATCAATTAAAAAGTTATATTCAAGCTATATTTGGTCTCGATTTCTCTCACACTGCTCTAAATCTCTTACGCGTTTCTCTAACCCTTTTATTTCTTTAAGACGACGTGAAAAATAAATTACTAGGGTTACGATCACGATCATCATCGATAGAGAGAAAAATGTAAAAAATAAAGTGCCCCATTCGATACCACTTGATGCTTCAGTCATTTTCTTCCTCCTTGTTCAATTTCTCTTCCTGTAATTTCTCTTCTTCAGTTGGTTTATTATTTTTTTCAAAACAAAAGTTAGTTAATAGCAGTATAACCCATGTTATTCCAAGAAACGTAGGGCGGTTGTCCCAAATTTGCCATCCTATAATAATAAAGTAAGCAAGAACTATAAATAGCATAATTGCAGTTCTTTTCTTCCAGTTTAGTTTAGTTCGATTAGCTCTATGAATCTCATTTGGCAAATCAAGTAATCTAAATGAGAGGAATATTACCGTTGTGCCTATAACAAAGGGTATTTTATTTCTGACTAATAATTCATTTTGTCTAGCTTCAGATAGTTTATAAAAATTCTCATTATAAACGCTTGGCTGATCTTTAATCAAATAGAAAAAAACACCACTAACAAAAACAACAATAAAAAAAGATATCATATTCTGCTGTTTATACCGTTTCAAATCAATACTCAATTTCGTATCAAACATGGTTCTAAAATAAAATGTAAGCGCTTCTATCATGATTTCTCACCTAACTTTTCTTCATCCGCCGTGGCATACGGATTTCCGCCAAATACGAAATTTGAAAGTAGCAGTATTAAAAATGTTCCTTGCAAATTATCGGGTTGTTCGTGTAAATAAAAGTAACTTCCAATCCCGATATAAAGAATAAAACATGCTGCTAGAATCCATAATCTTACATGCCAGTTCTTATTTAACATGTTCGCACGATGTATTTCATTAGGTAGATTAATACCATGCGTTAACAGCATCATCAAACAAAACGTTACAGCAAATTTGAAATGCTTCTTTAAATCATAGGCTCGTTGTTCTTTTTCAGTCATCTCAAAATACGCATCAGAATAACCAAAGTCATCCCACATCAGCCATAAGCCTAACAAAATGATTGGCATGACAATTAAAAATGCAACCCAACGTTGTCTCTTATATCGATCAATCCCAATTCTGACATCCGTTCTAAAAAAATGATCAATAAAAAATTTTATTTCTTCTCTCATTGGTTACCAACCCCTCATTCCAATTATAACATTAAATGGAATGAACGTATCCAAAATAAGTAAATTTAATGCAAAAAAATAACCCTTCTTTACGAAGGATTTATTCTTTCAAGCCCATTACCATATCAAAACGGACCAACTTATTTCTTGTCTCTTCTTTATTAAAATACATCGTGCACAGTGCCTTATCTTCTAGTAATTCCTGACGTTCATTTTCTCGCATGATTTCAGTTACAACGATATTGCCATTGCTTCGATTCGCACGATAAATGACTTCAAATCTCCAGTCTTGTTCATTCATAAATCTGTTTTTAAATAAGTTCATCAACTCTTCATAACTCATTTCATAAGCTACACATTCATCATTAATAAATACTGCGCGTATATCTTTTGAAATAATGTCTTTCATTTTCTCCATATCCTGACTACTCCAGGCTGCTAATAGGTGAAAATATGCCATTCTCTACACTTCTTTCTGTAAAATAGTTTTAAATTAAGTGATACATTAAAATACCCGCACATACAGCAACATTTAAACTCTCTGCTTTGCCATGAATCGGAACATAAAGATTATTATCTGTTTGGGCAAGAATAGCCTCATCTACACCTTGTCCTTCATTTCCTAAAATTAACATAAACGATTCACTTCCATCTACTTGTTTATAGTCTACAGCATTTACTAAACTTGTGCCATATATTTTTCCTTCAAATTTATCTTTTAGTTCCTGAAATTCCATTTCTAAAACTGGCAAATGAAACACGCTGCCTTGAGCTGACCTTAAAACTTTATCATTATATATATCTACAGTACCTTTAGCAATAATAACAGCATCTAAACCAGCTGCATCTGCTGTACGAATTATTGTCCCTACATTACCGGGATCTTGAATACGATCCAGATATACAATTTTTTTCAATTCAACATGATTAGTATCAGGTATATTACAAACTGCATATATACCTTGTGGAGCTTCAGTCTGCGATAATTTTTCTGCAATTTTAAAGGTAATTTCGTACTGCTCTTTGCTGTTTTCTACCATTACTTCAGTTATTTTTTCAGGATTAACGGTTAAAATCATCTCGATATCAATATTACTTTTCGCCGCTTCTTCTACTAAATGAAAACCCTCAATAAGAAATTGATTTGATTTCTTACGTTCTTTTCTCGTATGTAACTTTGCTATTTGCTTTATTTTTAAATTATTTACCGACTCTATACGTTCCATAATGTACCTCACCTTTACTTAATACTCTTATTATGACTCATGTTCATTCATAATGATACTATATCCATCTCGTTTTTCCGATAATCCTTGCATAACTGCATGCCAGTCATGACCATATTGTGCGAACATGTCATCCATTAAATCGCGTTGCGCCTGGTTTAACACTTCTATAAGTGAATAACCCGCGTCTGTTGGATGCAGTTCTTTTAATCGTTTATCAGTCGCTGCTGGTTGTTCAGTAATCAAGGCTTTTTCCTTTAATACTTTTAACGTATTGTGTGACCCTTGCTTGGATATTTCAAGCACTTGCAATAGTTCTTTTTGTGTAATACCTGGTTTCTTGCAAATAAAAAATAAAAAGCGATGATGCTGTCGCTGCATACCGAATTGCTCAATAATCTTGTCTGCAGTTGTAATAAACGTTTTATAAGCAAAATAAAATAAAATATGCTCATTATCACTTGAAGTCGTCATAATTTTCTCCTCATCTTTAGCTTATCTTTATTATACGCACTCTATTTATTTTTTCAACAAGATAGGTCAATAACATTGACTTAAATATTTATAAATATTATATTTAATAAGTAAACATTAAATAAAGGGGAGAAAATAATGAAACAAAGAATCGGACAATTATTATTAGATACATTAGCTGTTAATGGTGTCGATAAAGTATTTGGCGTACCTGGTGATTTCACATTAGCCTTTTTAGACGATATCGTAAGCCATGATAAATTAGAATGGATTGGTAACACAAACGAATTAAATGCAGCATATGCAGCGGATGGTTACGCACGTGTGAAAGGATTAGCAGCAGTAAGTACGACATTTGGTGTAGGAGAACTCAGTGCAGTGAACGGTATTGCTGGGAGTTATGCTGAACGCGTACCCGTTGTAAAAATCGCAGGCGGACCATCAAGTGTTGCACAAAAAGAGGGACGTTATGTCCATCACTCATTAGGTGAAGGTGTATTTGATTCATATTCTAAAATGTACGAACATATCACATGCGCGACAACTACACTAACTGTAGAAAACGCTCAAACTGAAATTCCTCGCGTTATAAATGCCGCGATACGTGAACGACGTCCAGTGCACATTCACTTACCGATAGACGTTGCACTCACTGAAATTGAAGTAACTGACGCACCTGTTGCATATCAGCATGCAGCAAAAGATGTGAGCCAGTATATTGAAGCTGTGAAAGAACGTTTAACAGCTGCAAAACAACCTGTATTAATCGTTGGGCACGAGATTAATTCATTCGATTTACATGAGAAATTAGAACAACTTGCAGACTTAACAAATATTCCAGTAGCTCAATTATCACTTGGGAAATCAGCATTCAATGAAGAAAGTGCTAAATTTTTAGGTATCTTTGACGGAAAAATTGCTGAAGAAAATGTACGACGCTATGTAAATAACTCAGACTGTATTATTAATTTAGGAGCAAAATTAACAGACTCAGCAACTGCAGGCTTTAGTTATGAATTCGACATTAATGAAGTCATCTTCATGAACCAAGATGATTTCAAAGCTGGATCTGTTGTTAGTGACGACGTATCTATTATCGACTTAGTTGATGGATTACTTACAATCGACTATAAAAATACAGCAGAGTACCCAACATTCAAACGCTCAGAAATGAATTATGAGTTAAATGATGAACCGTTAACGCAGGAGAATTACTTCAAATTAGTTAATGCATTTTTAGAAAAAGACGATATTCTGTTAGCTGAGCAAGGCACATCATTCTTCGGTGCATATGATTTATCACTGTATAAAGGCAACCAATATATCGGACAACCATTATGGGGATCAATTGGATATACATTCCCAGCGCTATTAGGAAGTCAACATGCTGATGAAAATCGTAGAAACATACTACTTATTGGTGATGGATCATTACAATTAACAGTTCAAGCATTATCGACGATAATACGTACAGGCATTAAACCCATTATCTTCGTCATTAACAATGACGGATATACAGTAGAACGTTTAATCCATGGCATGGAAGAACCATATAACGATATTAAAATGTGGCACTACAAACAATTACCAGAAGCATTTGGTGCTAAAGATGAAGTGGTTGTACATGATGCGAAAACGTCGAATGAATTAAAAGCTGTAATGGATAAAATTAATGCAGATAAAGATCACCTACATTTCGTTGAAATTCATATGGGTGTTCAAGATGCACCTAAAAAGTTAATTGATATTTCTAAGGCTTTTGCTGAAGCGAATAAAAAAGCGTAACAAATTACCCCCGTTTACTCAATATATGTAGAGACGGGGGTTCTTTAGTTATGGATACCATTATATGGAGATGTGCGCCCACTTTGTATGAATAGTGTGCACTATTTTCAAGTTTTTTACAACATATCATAAATATTTATTCACAGTTGTTTCACCAATTTCATAAACAAACACATCCGGCATGTTCATTTCACAGAAATCCTCATATCCAAACGTTCCATCCGTTAGATGATTAAACAATACTGAAAAAGAAGTACCATGACCGCAAATAATTAAACCACCCTCACACTTATTAATAAGATCTTCAAACGCAGGAACAATCCTTTGTTTAACTTCATTCAATGATTCACCATTCTCAAGTTTATAATCAAAATCCTTCCACTGACGTTCTGCAAATTCCGAGAAATTATCGATCCAATCACCAACCGTACGTTCATAAAAGTTTTCTACAATCTCAATCTTCAATCCTTTATCTTCAGCTATCGGCTTAACTGTATCCAATGCACGTTTGAAAGGGCTTGAATAAATTTGAACTATTTCTTTATTCTTAAAAATCTCAACCAAATCCAGTGCAAGTTTAACACCATCTTCAGTCAACGGTGCACTTTCATCATGTTTATATGAAATATCCCTAATAGAGTGTCTTATAAAATATATTTGCTTCATGTTTATCCCCCTAATACTTCACTACTTTCAATCCCATTTGTTTCAATTCGCCTGCTAACTGATTATCCATTACTCTCACTTCTCGCTCATGCGCAATGGAATACAAAACACTTTTTCCATCCTTTAGAAATGCGATATCTACATCAATTGGTGAATAGTCAAAACCATCTTCCTTATAAAAACAATTAAACAACTTTATCTCATTAACCACACGCTGATTATAATGAAAAAAATATAAATTGCCTTGATGATTTCCTTGAGTACCCGGCCATTTTTTTCGTACTTTCATCTCAATGAATTCAGGCGATAAGTTTTTGTATACACTTGTTTCAGTAAAATCTTCACCTAACGTACAAGTAATTAATATCGTGTCTGCATAATCTAATAACTTACGGATGACTGTTCTATACGATTCTTTGTCATTTGATATTAAGTAATGCATAATTTTTCTCCTCTCGGAAAATGTTCCAATAATTCATTCATTACGCTTTCATCATCAGCTAACACAATTGTTGTTGAACTATCCATTACTACAATTTCAAATACAGCTTTACTTTCAATATGTGATAAACTGTTATTCAATATAACCGGATCCTCAGTATTATCATATTCTACAGCATCTCTTTCGATTTCTTCCCAACTGATTTCATTTGGAAATCCTGAAAGTACACCCCATACCCATTGAACATCTGAATAGGATGCTAATGTTTTATAAAAAGTGTCTCCATCCATTAAATGATTATTCGGTTGGTCAAACGGAAAATCATCATATAGAAAATCCCCATTATGTTCGTGTGCATTGATTTTCCACTTTAATGATTTCACATATGGCTCTAAATATTTTAATACTTCGAATGGATAAGTCCTATAACCCGCTTCGTTCAAAATTAGACCGTACATATAATCACCATTTATTTTTCTTTTTCTTTTCATCACCGTTTACAATAGCAGTTAAAAATTCTCCTAGAAACCCAATAATATCAGCAAGTAAATTTATCATCACTTCACCTTATCTTTCTTTTCTTCTTTTCTATAGTACAAAAATAGCATTGTTCCAAAAACTATGTTTAATACAGTAAAAATAATTCCAGATAGTGTGACATAATCTTCACTTTTTGGATTACCACTCGTAAAAAGCTTTGCTAAAAGATCTGGTAATACTATATATATCATTACACCGATAAAGAACCAATATTTAATGATTGCACAAATTATTATAAACAATAGTGCAATCGTTATTCCTATATAAAAACTATACTTATCATCCATTGTAACTAAACTTGGACTTTCTGTTTTTCTTAATAAGAATTCTCCTAAAATGCAAAATGCCAATAAAGATAAAGATACACCTATTGCCAGACCATAGGACTTCTTTCGATCGCCATATTTCACAAGCAACGTTTTCATCACCCATAATTCAAGTGGTGCTAGTACAAACATTAATAGACTATAATAAATAACTCTATTTACAGTCATATCAAAATCACCTTGAATTAAATTTGGGACTGTGAAGAAGCTAATCATTGCCAAGATCAATAAAAAAATAAACCTAAAAATCCCTTTATCAAACGGCAATTCATTCGAAATCGACTTTATATATTCTTTTACTGATCCCCCTGTTACACTTTCAACACTTTCTCCTCTTAATTCCGCTTCATATAAGTGATCACGAAGTTCTTCTTCTATTGCATCAATATCTTCATCTTTCTTTCCTCTAGACGCAAGTTCTAGTCGTAACTGTAATAAAAAATGTTCAGCTTCATTACTTAACATCATCAACACTCCTCATTAGATTATTTATTCCTGTATTCAGCAAATCCCACTTTTCTTTAAACAAAACAAGTTCCTGCATGCCTTCATCCGTGATTGAATAATATTTCCTTTTTGGACCACCTGTATTAGATTTAATCATTCGAGTACTCACATATCCTTTTTTATCAAGACGCAATAAAACTGGATAAATACTACCATCACTAATTTCGGGGAACTCATTTTCTTTTAATTTCTCCAAAATTTCATAACCATATGTCTCTCCTTGTGATATTAATCCTAAAATCGCTCCATCCAGCAACCCTTTCATCATTTGATTATGTACTGACATGTGAACCCTCCATACTATAGATAGCTATCTTATAATATAAGATAGTCTAGAAAACAAAAAAAGTCAACTATCTTATATTATAAGATAGTTGCTATTAATTTATATTTAAACACCTATTAAGCCAATCTTGTTGATTACTGCTTAATTGTGGATATACTAAATTATAATCATCGATGTCCTTTTTTCTAACTAAATGACTAGCCATTTTGTATAATAGTTGAATCTCCGGATTTAATATTTTAATGTCATCTGATATGAAATATATCTTATCCTTATTTAATTTGATACTTTTATTTCTTTTGTATATCCAATTGTCATTCGCTGATTCAAAAAATAATATTTGTAAAATAAATGGTGATTTAGCGTTTTTTGAAATCCATAAACTATCATTCACAAAAACCTGATTCATATTGTATTTTTTTAGTTTCCCGTTCCTAGCCAAAAAAATATTAAAATTATTAAAATAAGATAAAGCATCGCTTAAATATTTTATATCTATTAAAATATCTAAATCTCCATGTTCTCTACTCTCGTATCCAACGTATTGATCTAATGCATGACCACCGGCAAGTATCCAGGTAAAATTAGCATGACTCATTATTTTAATTAATTCCTTAATAGAAACTGGATTCCAGTTTTCAAAATCAGTTCTCATTATTCCTCCATAAAATCAATACATCTATTGTTATATACAGCGTTTAGTAAAATAACATATCAAATATAGTTACTAAATGAGCCATTGATTTATCTCTTTATTTCTACTAAAACATACTTAAATAATTACATCACTTTTTCCAACGTATTCAATGCATTTTTAATTCACTAAAAAACCCACTTTTCAGTGGGTTTCATGCTTTAACTTTAAATGAATAATCATTCGTCCATGGGTTAGTAATCTCTAACTGATAGCTATGTCCATTTTTCTCAGCGCCATCAATTAATGTCGTTATTTCTTTCGTATTAAAATAAGATTTCACAAGTACCAGACTTAAAGAGACAACCATCAAAAGTAAAATAACTATTATAAATTGATTATAATATCTTTTCATATTGACCTCCTCGTTAAGTATTCTATCTTATTTTACCATATCAACTACTTACTTCCAAAACCATACGTTTGATTTATTATTTTCTCAACAACCCCATCACACAATCCTTCAACAACTGCTGTTACTAAATCTACTGCTGCCTGATAATCGCCTCGATGCATCATCGATACATTACTATGTATATAACGTGTCGGTACTGCAATGGTCACAGCGGGTATTCCAGTATTACTTTGTGCGACATGCCCTGCGTCTGTATAGCCTCCTGTTAAGTGATCAAACTGAATATCTATTCCATTTTCACGTGCTTTATCGATAATAAACTGTTTGAAACTTACATGTGCGATATGCCAGGCGTCAGATAATAGAATCACAGGTCCTTTTCCCATCTTTGCAGTACCATGCTGTTCCATGCCTGGTGTTAACGTATCAAAGCAGACATCGATCGCGATTGCTAAACTTGGTTGAACGAATTGTGCTGCTGTTTTAGCACCTCTTGACATCGTTTCCTCTTGTGTAACAGCGCCTGAAAATAATTTTATTTTAGGTGTTTCAACGTTCTTCAGCACTTCATATGCAAGCGCGCAACCAAATCGATTATCAAATGCCTTTGCAAGTAAATACTTTGGATTTTCCATTACTTCAAATTCACTGTAAGGTGTAATGCTATCACCTATCTGTATTCCAGAAGCGATTGTTTCTGCTTTAGATGACGTCCCTATATCAATAAACATATTATCTAAATCAACTTTATTACGTTCCTCTGCATTCATGACATGCGGTGGTTTACCACCAATAACGCCACGGATATCTCGATTACGTGTATGAATTGTAACTTTCTGACTTGTCATAACGACTGGAGACCAATAGCCGAGACTAGTAAATTTAATGAAACCATTCTCAGTAATATCTGTCACCATAAATCCAATTTCATCCAGATGCCCCAAGAGTAAAATACTATGTTTACTATCTGCATGTCTTACGCCAAATATACTTCCTGTGTTATCACGAATTGATTCTACATCTATTTCATTAAACAATTCCTGCATGAGATAAGTCATCGGCAACTCAAATCCTGATGGTGCATTACATTCTGTCATTTTCTTAAGAAGTTCTAATTGCTGACCCATTTTCCCATCTCCTTATTATATTTCCCACTTATTATATCATTACATGTATTGTTCTAAAAATAAACCAATAGCCGTTCCGACATAATTACCAATAATATATCCTAATGTCCCCACAACAAGTATCGGCCCGATTAATTTTTGCCATCCTTTTGCAATTGCAAGTGCGGCTGCAGTGGTCGGTCCGCCAATATTTGCGTTACTTGCTAATAATATCTCTTCTAAATCTGCACCAATGATTTTACCTGCAAACAAGGTAAACAATAAATTCAGCATCGCAATAATAAACACAAATACTAGCAATAATGGTGCTGTTTGAATGATTAATGGAATTGAGGCTGGAATACCTAAAACAAAGAAAAATAAATAGATTAAATATGTACCAAATTCATTACTGCCATTTAATTGTTTAAAGAATTTCGGGAAAAGTAACAACAAAATAAACGTAAATGTCGTTAAGGTTAAATATTTATCCGTCACTAACCCTGTAAACATTTCATAAAGAATGTTCCCTTCTGGTTTCGGTAAAATATTCGTCATCATTTCAGATAATTTAAATGAAATCGCAACAATAAAAAATGCTGCACCAAAATTTAATGCAATATCTAATAATGATATTTCTTTTCGGCTGAAATAATCATCTCGTCCTGCAATATGCGTCCCTTCCACTTCATCAATATGCGGCGTATTGAATTTCTTTCTAAAGTATTGCATTGTCGGAATCGCCATTAATGTCAAAATAAATAACGCTGTCATTAAATTATCGGCGACAACTGCAGCTGAAATCACATCTTTCGGTGGATCAAACTTTAATGCCATTGCAGCAAAGTTTACACCCCCTCCAATATAACTTGCACTCATCATTGCGCTTAGTTTATCTAAGTATGGAATATAATTTTTTAGTACAAAGAATGCTACAAATGTGCCAATCACAGTACCTACAGAACTTAACAAGAAAATACCTAGTAAACGGCCACTCTCTTTCCAAATCGCTTTTATATCAATCTGGAATAATAAAAGGGGTAATGCGATAGGAATAATAAACCCCCACACTTGATCATAAACGATAGACTCAGTTGGTATGATTTTAAAATTTGATAAGACTAACGCAAAAATTAACGCGAGAATCGCACCTGATATTTTAGCGGCCCACTTAAACTTTAATTCCAAAAATATACTTAAACTACTAAAAATAATAATAATCGCCCATAAACTCATTACATCATCTGCTGGAATCAATGAATTCATACAAACACCCCTTTAACAATAAGAATATACTTCTAATTTATCAGAATATTCTTTATTATTAAAGGGGGTTCAAATTTTATATTCTTTTAGCAAATTTTTGTTGATGTTCTTCAGGCAATGCATTTACCGATAACGCTTTTTCAATCAAAATTTTATTCTTTTTATCACCATACATCAATTTATTATATTCATGTACTGTAAAACAAACATCATCTTTCTTTATCAATTCTAACTGACTATTTGGTAGAACAATGCCTTCAACAAGCACTCTAAAGTAGCAACCAGTTGCACGACTCGCAGCTATCATTTTCACGATATCAGGTACATTGTGCACTTGTGCTATCGTATTACAAGGGCCACGTCCTTCAGTCACTTGAATGACCGCTTCACCGAGTTTAAACGTATCTCCAATACACAATGTATCTTTATCTAATCCAACAGTCGTAATATTTTCACCCATTAATGAAAATTCAGTATCTGTATTCATATAGTCTTGCCATAACGCATAGTCATTAAAGTCATATAAACACACTGCCTTATTCACACCACCATGGGCTTTATACACTTGTTGATCGCCAACAAAACCAGTTGAAGTCAGTAATGTCGGCATTTCAATCGGATACTTATAGTATGCCGTTTCTTTTTCTTTGCCATTAAACAACTTCTTTTCAACTTGCCCAATACTAATTCTTTTCACTTCGTATTGCATGCACTCACCCCACTCTTTTTTATCAGTTTACCCAAACTTAACTGTCAAGTAAAATAAGAAAAGTTATTTGATGAAGTGACTTACTTAAACGCATATCTGACAGCCTCCCCTTTTATAAACTTAAATTCTTCCTATTAAATAATACTAAATTCACAATAAAGAGCAATACGATAATACCTATGCTAACACTATAATTCATCAGTAAATCAGCATCACCACTTGATACTTTCGCGCTGTCGTATAAACTAAATATGGTAAAGTATTTCATCCATGCCACATCTTCACTCAGTTTAGATCCGATTGATGATCCATACATTAATAATGCAAATCCACTAGCAGCTAGCAAGCCATGTTTTGCTTCATTAAATATGAGCATACATGTTAAGGTAAATAAATATATGATCAAGAATACGACTGTGCCTAACACATTCAAATGGAATATATTCCAAAAGTCATATTCAGGGTTCTCAATAATCCAGTTAATCAATCCAACGCAGGCAAATGCCATCAATACACCAAACAGTATATGTACGATGATTGCAGCAGTCTGTATTTGGCTCATAATTGAAGTTCTAGAGAATGGTAAGTTTAATATATTTGCGAGTGATTTATTCTCAATCCATTTACCATATAAGTTATTTGCTAGCATAATTGAGAAACACAGCATTAAAATGATAAAGATCATACCGTAATATTCCATCGCAATAAATTGGTTAATATCTTGTAATCCCGCACTCATATTAAAGATGGCATTGAGTTCTTTTGGCATTTGTTTCATCATTTCTTCTAATCCATCCAACTTCTCAATCGTAGGATAGATATAAACAATCATGAGTAAATACATGAATGCCCCAAATAAGAATGACATCATAAACGTAAAGGCTTGCTTCATATAATAATTAAACAGCGTCATGATGCTCACCTCTATCATAGAAATGTAAGAAGATTTCTTCTAAAGTTTCATTTTCAATATTAAGATGTTCTATTTCAAATTTGCTTAAATGTTGAATAACATCATTTGTTTGACCTTTAATATTTAACTTCACGTTCACACCGTCCATAGTACTTTCCGGATAAAAACTAATAAACGCTTTCGCTTGTTCTGCTGATTTAAATTGAATGATATAATGCTGACGAGCATTTGCTTGAATTTGTTCAATATTGTCTAAATCAACAATGCGTCCATCTTTAATGATACAAATCGTATCACAAGTACGTGATACTTCAGTAAAGCTATGTGAACTCATTAGAATCGTAGTCCCTTTCGCTTTCTCTTCATTAATCAGTTCTAAAAATATTTGTTGCACTAAAGGATCGAGTCCTGATGTCGGTTCATCAAGCATTAAAATACTCGGTTCATGCATTAAGCTTTGAATGATGGCAACTTTCTGCTTCATCCCTTTACTCATTTTGCCAATCTTCACTTTTTCATCGAGTTGTAAACGACGAACGAGTTCATCTTTTCTAGCTGTATTATTGATGCCTCTTGCTTTTAACATAAAGTCCAAATATTTTTTACCCGTCATATCATTTAACAGACTTATCTCACCAGAAATATAGCCAACAGATTTTTGAATCTTCTCTCTATCTTTAAATGAATCCATCCCATTGATTATGACTCTTCCATAAGTCGGCTTCATAAATCCCATGAGCATACGAATCGTCGTGGATTTCCCGGCACCATTTGGCCCTAAAAATCCAAACACCGTACCTGGTTCAATCGTAAAATTTAAATCATATACACCTTTGTGATTACCAAACTGCTTCGTTAAATTTTCCACTTCAATCATCATCATTCACCCCTTATTTTCCTTCAATATACGCCTGAAAATTGCAGTGGTCAATATAAAAAAGCTACTCTTTAGAGCAGCTTTTATCATTGTTTACATTATTTTTTCTTCTTTTTCTTTTTACTGTTTTTCGTCACGACTTGTACTTTACTTCTTTTGAATTCTGGCATTTCACTCACCTTCTTACCTCCTAAACGCCATAAACGCACTTCTGTATAGACGTCTTTCAAAAGTCGCGTTAATCGTTCAGTCGGTACAATACTGATCATATTCTTCGCCCCTAAATCTGCAATGAATTCAAATGATGTTTCAAAGCTGTCTGTCACACGGAACGTTTCAATAATTTCAGAATAAAGTGACTCTACCTGTTGATTGTAAATGACTTCACCTTTCATATTGCGCTTTAACTCTTCTTTAAGTGCTCGGGTCGTTTGACTTGGTTCAACGTATGCATTCTGTACAAATTTGTATATTGCTTCCTTTGTTTTTGGGATATAGTATTCCATATTGCTAAACATTGCATCTAAATCCAGTTGCTGATGTGAATACAATTCATGCTTAATCCAGTTCCCTTTCATATTCGGCACTAAATTCGGGAAGAACGTTTGAATATCTTTTAATATCATTTCACGTGTTAATTCTTCTTGATAAAGTTTTTGATACACTTGTTGCATCATATCGATACGGGTAAAGCCATAGATATTAAATATCCCTCGATAAAATTTAATCTTCTCAATGTCTGCATTTAAATATCCTTTTTCTTTTTGATACTTTTTAATATGTCCTGCAACGTCACTCGGCAGAAAAAGAATTTCATTGAACGTATGCGCATACAAGAAGATTTCTCGTGTCGCACCTTTCATATAAGTAAAGTTATCATAATCGAATTGTAATGCATTCTCGATATTGAGCAATAACTCATAATCCATATATTTAAGCATCTTATCGAGCATCGTGAAATCTTTGAAAAACGCTTCATTGATGATATCAATTTGCGCTTGTTTATCTTTATTTATATCTAATTGATAAAACATTGCGATGGCATTTAAATCTACAATTTCAAGATGCGTTAAATGTGCTTTTAATGGTTGGTTACCATATGTTTGAATCATCGTATCAATTTGTTCTTCTATCGCCATCTGCTCTAAATATCCTGTAATATTCGCATCAAAAGCATCTTGTTCTTCTTTCATTTCTTCTTCTGTCGGCGCATCAATTTCAAGAAATTGATGATTCAATACTTGTTCATTGTATGTATTTATTATTTCAAGCGGCATAAAGAAAATGGCGCCATGTGTCGCTTCAATAATGCCCGCTTGAACTAAATTCGGTAATATCACTTCTGTTTGAATACTATCACGATTAACCTTTAAACCTCGTTCAGCTAATATACTTAAATACACTTGCTCCGTATTATTTAATTTTGGTAATACATCGATAATCTGTTGTTTATTCAGCGTCATAAGCGTCCCCTTGATTTAAAAAAGCTTGAACTAATTGTCCAAGCTTTCATTTATTTTTATTTTTGATGGATGAATTTTTATTTTAAATCTTGCTTCAAGTTTTGCAATGGTTTCAAGTGAATCCGTAATCACTTCATCGAAACCATGAATTGATAAGATTTCTTCATGAATGGCTTTATATTTTTTTTGAATCGTTTCGTCATCTAACCTATCGATTGCATAATAAAATCCACCTTGATCATACATTTCAAATATACTTTCTTTATCTAATTGTGCACTTGAAATAATAAGTTTACGTTGACCGAATTCTGGCAACTTTTCATACCATGATAATCCGTCACGTACCTTCACCACATCACCGATAATAATCATTGCTGGATGTGTCACTTTATGTTCAATGACCAAATCATTAATCGTTGATAAGTCACCAATCACAGTTTTTTGGTAGCCATAGCTAGCATTACCAATGACTGCAACTTTTAGTGATGCTTCCATATTTTTCGATAGCACTGCAACGATTTCAGGCAAAGCTTTCATACCCATGTATAAAGCAAGTGTTCCACCTTTAGCAAGTGCCTGGAAATCAATTTCTTTCAAGCTGTCTTTCTGTAAGTGACCAGTAGAGAACGTCACGTGAGGTGCATGTGCTCGGTCTGTCAACGGAAAGCCAGAATAAAGTGCAGCAGCACTTGCACTCGTAATGCCTGGAATGACTTCAAATGGGTATTGGCCATTTAAGCTGTCGACTTCTTCAGATAATCGACCGAAAATACCAGGATCGCCACCTTTTAAACGGGCAACAGTTAATCCTAATGCTGCTTTTTCATTAATAATACGATTAATTTCATCTTGTGCTTTATATTTCACATCTGGATTTTTACCGACATAAATTAACTCACATTCTGGTTTAGAAAGCTGTAAAAGTATTGGATTAACTAATCGATCATAAATGATAACATCTGCTGTCTTTATTCTTCTGATTGCTTTATAAGAAACAAGACCAGGGTCACCTGGTCCAGCGCCTATAAATATAACTTTTCCTAGTCTATCCATATGAATAACTCGCCGTTTTCAACTTCAACTTTATATGTTTGAACACATCCATCTGCTTCATCTGGTGCTTGGACTTGTCCGTCATTTAAGTCAATCTTTCTATCGTGTAATGGACAAAATACGTAATGTTCACTAACAGTCCCTTCAGATAAAGGGCCATTTTTATGCGGACAACGATTTCCGATTGCTTTAATTTCACCAGATTCAAGTAAGAAAATGCCAATTTCTTCGTCTTTCACAAATACTTTTTTACCGATTTGAGGTTCTAATTCAGACACATTGAATAATTTAATTTTTTCCATGATTATACGCGCTCCACTTCATACATTTTTTTCTCATTTTCACGCATTTGTTTCCAAGGTTCTTCCTGGCGTGCTTTATTTGCATCTAATAACGTATCATACAATTCTTTTTGACGGACTGGATTCAATAATACGTCTTTCACATTATCAAAGCCCATACGCTCTAACCAAGGTGCAGTACGTTCTGCATAAATACCTGTTTCACGATAGTATTGCATCATCGCACCACATAATTGAACCACTTCATCTTCAGTGGCAACTGTTGTAAGTAACGTTGCTGCTTTCACTTCAGTACCACCGTTACCGCCGATAAAGATTTGGAAGCCATTTTCTACTGCAATTACACCAAAGTCTTTAACACCTGATTCTACACAACTACGTGGACAACCTGAAACTCCAATTTTAAATTTATGTGGTGTATCGATATATTCAAATGTTGACTCTAAACGTATTGCGAGTTTTGTCGTATATTGTGTACCGAATCGACAGAATTCTTTACCGACACATGATTTTACTGAACGTAATTTCTTACCGTAAGCTGATGCAGAACGCATGCCTAAATCTTCCCAAACAAGTGGCAATTCTTCTTTTTTAATTCCGTATAAACCAATACGTTGTGCGCCTGTGATTTTAACTAATGGCACATCATATTTCTTTGCAACTTCACCTAATTTAATTAATTGATCAGGATTTGTTACCCCACCTTGCATTTGAGGAATGACAGAGAACGTACCGTCATTTTGAATGTTGGCATGGAAACGTTCATTCGCATAACGCGAATCTTTTTCGTCTTCATGTTCATGTGGCCAGCACATATTTAAATAGTAGTTCACTGCAGGACGACATTTTGGACAGCCTCCTAAGTTTTTAAAGCCTAATACGTGACGCACTTCTTTAGATGTTTTTAATCCTTTAGCGCGAATTTGTGTAACGATTTGGTCACGCGAAAGATCCGTACATCCACAAATACCTGTCGGTCCACCTGCCTGGAATTTATCACCTAAAGTATGCACTAGAAGATCTGCGATTTGGCCTTTACACTTACCACAAGAACCACCCGCTTTCGTGTGAGCTGTTACTTCTGCTACAGTTGTTAAGCCTTTTTCATGAACAGCTTTAACAATTTGACCTTTAGAGATACCATTACATCCACAAATTGTTTCATCATCTGCCATCGTTTCAACACTAATTGCATCCACTTCACCTGCTTTATGCAGTAATGATACTAAAGTAAATTCTTCAATCGGTTCTTCTTTTTTCATCATATTGTAGAATCGGTTACCTTCTTCAGTATCACCATAAAGTACTGCACCGACAACTTTGCCTTGTTCTACAAATACTTTTTTATAAATGTTATCTAAACCATTGAACACTTCGATACCACGTGTGTTCTCACCTTCATAAATCTTACCTGCACTGAATAAGTCACAACCAGATACTTTAAGTGAAGTAAATGTTGTAGAGCCGTGATAGCCCTCTGTTTCGCGCCCTGTAATATGATCTGCTAGTACTTTACCTTGTTCGTAAAGTGGTGCAACTAAACCATATACTTTAGAATTATGTTCTGCACATTCACCTACAGCATATATATCTGGATCACTCGTTTGCATATAATCGTTGACAACAATACCACGACCGATTTCAAGTTCAGCAGCGCGTGCTTGTTTTGTTACTGGGCGAATTCCGACTGCCATAACAACTAAATCTGTTTCAATCACTGAACCATCACTTAATCGAATGGCTTCAACACGGTCTTTACCAATAATTTCTTGTGTGTTGCCTTGTAATTTAAACTTCATACCTTGCTTTTCCAAGTCCGCTTTTAACATTTCGCCGGCTTTACGATCTAACTGCATTTCCATTAACCATTCACCTAAATGAACAACAGTAACATCCATACCTTGATCGAGTAACCCACGTGCACATTCTAAACCAAGCAATCCACCACCGATAACGACAGCTTTCTTGAAATGACGTGCTTGTTCGATAATATATTCTGTATCTTTTATTGTTCTCCAGCCTACCACACCTTCAAGTTTAACCCCATCAATCGGTAACATGAAAGCTGTTGAACCTGTTGCAATAATTAATTTATCATATGTAACACTAATACCATTTTTAGTTGTTACAGTTTTTGTTGTACGGTTAATTTTTTCTGCTTTATCATTATTAATAAGTGTAATCCCTTGTTCTTTATACCACTCATAATCATTTAATATTGTTTCCTGAACGCTCATTTTTTTCTGAAGAATATTGGATAACATTATACGGTTATAGTTTGGATATGGTTCTTCACCAATTACCGTAATTTCAAATAAATCAGGATTACGATCTAGAATTTCTTCAATTGTACGTATCCCTGCCATACCATTACCAATCATAACTAATTTTTGTTTCATATTATTATCTCCTTTGCTACTATTAGCAATTTATTGTAGTAAATCCATAAGCTTTTGTTTTAATTTTTTACTTTTTTCCGGGCTCGCACCATCACTTGAAATCATAACGCGCATCCCATCGTGTCTAAATGAAGCAACATTAAAGAAATTGGAATTCACTTTATTCGAGCAATCATTAACAAGTTGATGATCCTGAACACATGCCATGACTTCTTGATTGACACGTTCAACATTCGTTGCGATAAAAACCAAGTCATATTGACTGATGTCTTGTTTCGTAAATGGATATGGAATGCAGTTAACATCCATTGCTTCAATCGCTGGATCAATTTCTGGTGCCATTACTGTAATATGAGCGCCTTCGCCTTGTAAACCAGTGACTTTACGTTTGGCAATACGTCCGCCACCAACGACTAATATCTTCTTCCCTTCAAGATTAAGCATGACTGGATACATAAGCTTGCTCCTCAAGTTCAGAAATTTTATTTAATACACCTTCTGCCATACCGAAATCTAAATCAAGCGTGTCTGTAAATGTAATATCATATCCTGCTTCGATAAAAGGCTTACTTAACCGCTTAATTTTACGTACTAAATGCCCATCAAATAAGAAATACGGCATAATAACAATCTTCTTACTTTTATCCATTTGTTTAAGCTTTTCTTCAAAACTTAAAGCACCGTATAACATTGCCGGTATTAGGTCTTGATCTGTCTCTTCTTTCATACGCTTTACCATGTCCGTTAAACGCACATCAGGTTCTGCAAAACGTTTATTTCCATGCGCTGTTATTAATATCGATTCATCTTGATTAAATTGTGCTATGATACGTTCACAAATACGATATACGGAAGGCTCATCGCCGAAACAATCTGCGATACGATATGAAATATGCGGATAATCAACTAATACTTCATCAAGCTGTGCTGGAATATCCTCTCTTGCGTGCATTGCCGGGAATAATAACATTGGCATGACTAAAAAATCAGTAACCCCTAAATCAATCATGCGTCGAGTAATAATCGGAACGTTCTCATCGTCTTTTTCTAAAAATGCCAATTGCTGCACCGTTTCTGAACGTGCCTGTATGATATGATCAACAAAAGCCCTAAACAGTTGATTCTTATCTGGCATTTTAGAACCATGCGCAATATAAATGATACCTTGCACTTACATCCCCCCCTTTTCACAATACTCTCTCATTATAACGCATTTTAATGTGAATATGTTCACATTGCTGTATATATAGGGATATCCCTATATAAATAATATTGCAAGCAATTTAGTATAAAGTTTTGCATATGCTATTATTAAAATAGCATTTTAGTATCGTATATTTGGTACTTGAGCTAGCGATATTGACTATTTGTCGCTAGCTCATAGGCAGCTTCATCGAATTTATTTGTCGAGCTAGCGATATTCTATATTTGTCGCTAGCTCATAGGTAGTTTTATCGTATTTATTTGTCGAGCTAGCGATATTCTATATTTGTCGCTAGCTCATAGGCAGCTTCATCGAATTTATTTGTCGAGCTAGCGATATTCTCTATTTGTCGCTAGCTCATAGGCAGCTTCATCGAATTTATTTGTCGAGCTAGCGATATTCTATATTTGTCGCTAGCTCATAGGCAGCTTCATCGAATTTATTTGTCGAGCTAGCGATATTCTATATTTGTCGATAACTCGAAATCGATAAATAGTTACTAATTTTTATTTAGGGCACTCTCCATTACAAATTCTAAATTTAAAAACAAAAAAAGCCTTACCCATTCGATGGGTAAGGCTCTAAGCGATATTATTTAGCTAATGCATCTTTCGCTTGTTTCACGATTTCAGCAAATGCTTTTTCGTCAGTGATAGCGATTTCTGATAACATTTTACGGTTGATATCGATTCCAGCAACTTTTAATCCGTTCATTAAACGGCTGTAGCTGATGTCGTTCATACGAGCAGCCGCATTGATACGTGCGATCCATAATTTACGGAAGTCACGTTTCTTTTGACGACGGTCACGGTATGCATATTGACCTGATTTCATTACTTGTTGTTTTGCTACTTTATATAATGTATGTTTTGAACCAAAGTAACCTTTAGCTAATTTGATTGTACGTTTACGACGGGCGCGTGTAACTGTTCCACCTTTAACTCGTGGCATTATAATTCCTCCTTAGTGTTTCTAGTTTTTATTTTACGTAAGTTAACATTTGTGCTACTCGTTTTTGATCGCCTTTAGATACTAATGACGCTTTACGAAGTCCACGTTTTTGTTTAGTTGATTTGTTTGCGAATAAATGTGAAGTGTAAGCTCTTGAACGTTTTAATTTCCCTGAACCAGTTCTTTTAACACGTTTCGCTCCACCACGGTGAGTTTTCATTTTAGGCATGTTTTGTTCCTCCTAGTTTTGTTTTTTGTCGACGATTGGTGCTAACATTAAGAACATTGAGCGACCATCCATCTTTGGCTTTTGTTCAACTGTCGCAAGATCTTTACATTCTTCTGCAAATTTCTCTAACACACGTTGACCAAATTCTTTATGCGTGATTGCACGACCACGGAATCGGATTGATACTTTAACTTTATCCTGCTTTTCTAAGAATTTACGCGCATTTTTAAGTTTCGTATTGAAATCATGTTCCTCAATCGTTGGACTTAATCTAATTTCTTTAACAACAACAACTTTTTGATTTTTACGTGCTTCTTTCTCTTTCTTCTGCTGTTCAAATTTGAATTTACCGTAGTCCATAATTTTAGCGACAGGCGGTTTCGCATTTGGAGCAACTAACACGACATCAAGGTTAACACGTTCAGCAATTTCAATTGCTTCAAATTTTGTTTTAACACCAAGTTGTTCGCCATCATGTCCGATTAAACGAAGTTCTCTCGCACGAATTTTGTCATTGATTTGAGTTTGATCTTTAGCTATGGTTGACACCTCCTATTTGATTTACGAAGACAAACAAAAAAAGCGAATGCATAATGCACCCGCTAAAAAATAGACATGTCTAACCATGTTATTTAACCCTGTAACTGCGATTGGCGTCTTCAGGGCGAGAAGCGGGATGCTTCTACTTGTCCGTTTCGTATTCAACAGACTTTAGTATAACAGGTCATCATTTATAAGTCAACATCAATTTTTTCAAATTCACTCATATCGTGATCTTGTGATAAATCTACATCTGTAAGAGGAATCTTACGTGTTTTATATTTTAATTTATGATAGAAGAAGAATGCTAAGAAAATTGGAATACCCATGTAGGTGATTAAGAAGCCATTGAGATCAAACTTTCCACCTAATAATAAATCCGTATCTTGACCAATGATAACAAACAAGCATAAGATAAATGCGAATATTGGACCAAATGGGAACCACATTGCTTTATATTTTAATACCGATGTATCTTTATTCTGTGCATAGAATGCACGACGGAATCGATAATGACTGATTGCAATACCAAGCCAGGCGATAAAGCCCGTTAAACCACTTGCTGCAACAATATATTCATACGCACCACTTGCAACACGTTCTACTAAAAATATGATAAGCACTACAACAAATGTTGCGAGAAGACTTGGAATTGGTACACCTTTACTGTTTGTTTCTGAGAATTTACGTGATGCTAATCCATCTTTCCCCATTGCATAAAGCATTCTTGTTGAAGCATACATACCACTATTACCAGCAGATAATATTGATGTTAAGATAACAGCATTCATAAATGACGCTGCAAAAGCAAGTCCAGCATTCTCAAATACTAATGTAAATGGAGATTTTGCGACACTATCTCCACCCATTAAGTTTGGATTCGTGTAAGGGATGATTAATCCAATGACTAAAATAGAGAGAATGTAGAAAATTAATATTCTCCAGAAAACTTGTTTAATCGCTTTAGGAATCGTTTTTTCAGGTTCTTCAGATTCACCTGCTGTAATACCTACAAGTTCAGTTCCCTGGAAGCTAAATCCAGCGACTAGGAACACACCTAAGATTGTTAAAAATGATCCTGTTAAACCATGTCCAACGAATGGCGCATCACCTGTAGTGAAATTACTAAATCCAATGTACTCTCCACCTAAAATTCCAAAAATCGTTAAAATACCGATTGCTAAAAATAATATTACCGTTGCAACTTTAATGATTGCAAACCAATATTCACTTTCACCATACACACGTACGGATAACGTGTTTAAAAATAAAATAATCGCTAAAAATACTAAACTCCAAGCCCAACCTGGTAAAAAGTCCATTGGTGCCCAGTATTTAATAACACTTGCCGCAATACTTACATCTGCTGCTACTGTAATGACCCAGTTAAACCAGTAGTTCCAACCAAGCGCAAATCCAAGTGAAGGATCAACAAATCTTGTTGCGTATGTTGAGAATGAACCTGAAATTGGTAAGTACGTTGCCATCTCACCAAGACTTGTCATCAGGAAGAATACCATGATACCGATAATTGTAAATGCTAAAAGTGCACCACCAGGACCAGCGTCACGAATCGCGCCCCCTGATGTCATAAATAATCCAGTACCAATACATCCACCAATCGCAATCATGGAGATATGGCGCTGTTTTAATCTTCTTTGTACTTCATTATTGCCACTATTCATATAAACACCCTTTCAAAAATAAAAAATGAGTACGCGTATGATACGCGTACTCATTTGAATTGTCTATCGTTCAAAATTTAGTAGCGCATCACTAACGTGACAGTCTAACATCTATTAAATGTTAGCCCAGGACATAATGCTCATACACATTATTCCTTCGGCACTGTTTCCTTTCAAATAATTTCGTTTACGTGTATGACATATCCATCATCTACTCATAAACAGTGCGACCTCTACCTCAACGAGGAATATTAAGTTATTTACTAATATACATTACATTACTTAATAGTTCAACAACTTTTTTATCACTTTAAAACATTAAACGGTTTCATACACATAAAACTACTACCCTAAATTGAATGAAATAATCTTAAAGAATAATAATTATTATTTTTTCAGACGAATTTCATCAACAATTGACCAGATAAATTCATCACGTTCCATTGTTTTTGAATCTTTAGAACCATATTGTCGAACATTGACTTCTTTATTCTCAACCTCTTTATCGCCGACAACAATTTGATATGGTACTTTATGCATTTGTGCTTCACGGATTTTGTAACCCATTTTTTCTTCGCGATCATCAATATGGCAGCGTACGCCGTGAGATTTTAATTCATCGTATAAACTTCTTGCATAATCATAATGTACTTCATTAGATACAGGAATAATTTCTAATTGGTTTGGCGCAAGCCATAATGGATATGCTCCTTTGTATTCTTCAGTTAAGAATGCTACAAAGCGTTCCATCGTTGATATTACACCACGGTGAATAACAACTGGACGGTGTTTCTCACCATCACTACCAATATATTCTAAGTCAAAGCGTTCTGGTAATAAGAAGTCTAATTGAACTGTAGATAACGTTTCTTCCTTACCTAACGCTGTTTTTACTTGCACATCCAGTTTAGGCCCGTAGAAGGCTGCTTCTCCAGGTGCTTCTTCGTAATCTAAGCCCATTTCATCAACCGCTTCTTTCAGCATTGCTTGAGCTTTCTCCCACATTTCATCATCCTGGAAGTACTTTTCAGTATCTTCTGGATCACGGTAACTTAAACGGAATTTGTAATCTTTGAATTTGAAGTCTTTATATACATCAATCACAAGTTGTACAACGCGAATAAATTCTTCTTTAATTTGATCCGGACGTACAAAGATATGCGCATCGTTTAAAGTCATCCCGCGAACACGTTGTAAACCACTTACAGCACCACTTGCTTCATAACGGTGCATTGTACCAAGTTCAGCGATACGGATTGGTAACTCACGGTATGAATGAGGTTTGTTTTTGTAAACCATCATGTGATGCGGACAGTTCATCGGACGTAAAACCATCTGTTCATTATCCATGTCCATAACTGGGAACATATCCTCCTGATAGTGCGCCCAGTGTCCTGAAGTTTTGTATAAATCAACTGAACCCATCACTGGTGTATACACATGGTCATAACCTAAAGCCACTTCTTTGTCAACGATGTAACGTTCTAATTCACGACGAATCGTCGCACCGTTTGGTAACCATAAAGGAAGGCCAGCACCTACAAGTTGACTTGTTGTGAATAATTCTAATTCTTTACCGATTTTACGATGATCACGTTCCTTACGCTCTTCTAACACTTGAAGATGTGCTTTCAAATCTTTTTTATCAAAGAATGCTGTACCGTATATTCGTTGTAACATTTTATTATTCGCGTCACCTCTCCAGTATGCACCGGCAGTCGATAATAACTTGAATTCTTTAATTTTAGCAGTTGATGGTACATGTACACCACGGCACAGGTCTGTAAACTCGCCTTGCGTATATAAAGTTACATGCTCATCTTCTGGAATCGCATCAATTAATTCAAGTTTATATGGATCATCCGCAAATTCTCTTTTCGCTTCTTCGCGACTTACTACGCGACGCTCAATTGTAATATTCTCACCGACAATCTGACGCATTGTTTTTTCAATTTCAGGTAAATCTTCACTAGATATTTTGTGTTCCGTATCCACATCATAATAGAAACCTTCTTCGATGACCGGACCTACACCGAAGTGAACATTGCCGTACATACGTTTTAATGCTTGTGCCATTAAATGTGCTGTTGAATGACGTAATACTTCGATACCCTCAGGTGATTCAGGTGTAATGATTTCAATATCTCCATCTACTTCTAATGCTGTTTTTAAATCGACCATTTGTCCATTGAATTTACCTGCTAAAGCTTTCTTTCTAAGTCCTGGACTTATCGACGCTGCGATATCTTCTGTCGTTACGCCAGCTTCAAAATTTTTCACATTACCATCGGGAAACTTCACTTTAATTTCAGTCATTGTAAACGCCTCACTTTATTATTATTTTGAAAACAACAAAAAAGACCCCATCCCAAAAAGGGACGAAGTCTATTCGCGGTACCACCCTAATTACTGATTACTCAGCAACTCTACATAAGATAACGGTCTTGTGCCGGGCAGGGATTAGCTGCCATTTATGCAAGGGAGTAACACGCTACCTTAATTACTGATTCGCAGCACCATCAGCTCTCTAAAAATTAATGATAACCTATCTTATCCTTACAATTTTATATATACGAATTTAATTTTGTTGTTGTTAATTCATATTATACACATATTATTGTAATTTTCAAACTTATTTTTGACGACGATAATTTTTTCCGCCAAGCATATAATCATCACTTAACGTTTCTATTCGTTCCATAATACGTCGCGCTTTTGTAAGTTCTGAACCTTGTTTCGTAATCGATAAATGGTGGCTCAGTTCCTTATAGTCAAAATTTGAACTGAAAAATGTCGGCATGTTATGCATCATTCGATGATTTAAGATGGGTCCCAACACTTCATCACGCACCCACGGCGTTAAGTCTTCCGCCCCAACATCATCAAGCATTAATACCTGGGCATTTTTAACCTTGTTTAAGCGTTCAGCATATGTACCATCATTAAATCCATTCTTCAGTTCACGAATAAATTCTGGAAAGTAAAGTAATGTTGAATAAACTTCCTGTTCCTTAAGTTGGTTGGCAATTGCACCAAGGATAAAAGATTTACCAGTACCGAATGGTCCGTATATATACATTCCCTTAGTTTCAGAACCTTTAGCAATATTTCGGCATATAAGACCGGCATGTCTGACAATATCGATACGCGTTTTATCATCAAGGTATATATCTGAAAGTTTGGCGTTTAATACATCTTTAGGCATATGGATGGCTGTAATAAACTGTTTCATTCGTTGTTCAGCATCATGTGATAATTTTGATGGACATGGTAAGTGTTTAATCTTAATATGCTCATTTTCAATATATAATTCAGGCGTATGTCCAGGTACAAAGTTTTTACATTTTCCGTATGACTCGCAGTCCTCACACATCTTAGAAGAATCTTTATATTCCTGAAGGATAGATAAGTCATTATCAATCATCTGATCAGTAACGTTATGTTGTTCGATAAATTTTTTAATCTCTGGATCATTTATGGTTGCTTGTTTAATTTTAGCGATGCGCTTAAAAATCTCATTGTTTGCATTTAGTATCGAACCCATAGGTTTCATTATTTTTCCTCCTCCCATAAGTTATTCAGCATTTCCTGCACTTTACGTCGTTCTAATTCAAGATCATCAGAAGCATCTTCTTTTGGAACATTGTTTTGTTGATCCTCAGTCAGCCATTTTGGTGTCATTTCCTTTGAAGGTGGTGTGTATTGTTTAGGTCGATAGTTTTCTTTTTGTCTAACTTCACGTTTATTCTGCATAGATTTCACATAGTGATAAGCCTCTTCACTTGTTTGAAAGTTCTTTTTTTTCCAGTTTGAAGCTATTTCTTCAATATAGCTTTGTGGTAATTTCATATCTTTTGTAAACAATACATATTGAATAAGTATATTCAGAACACCATAGGGTAATTTCTCACGTTCAATAATCGATTCAATCATACGCTTTTGCTTTATTGTTGGTTCAGACTTACTAAATGTAGAAAGCATTTCTATCGGGCTCGTTGTATCAAGCAATTCAAACCAGTTTAACAACGTGCTTTTTTCATCTGGTACCTCTTTTGTTTGACTGTGTTCCTGCACTTGTAAGGTTGGCAATTCACCATCATGTTCAATTTTATAGAAATCTCGTGCATTCTTTCTTAAATCTTCATGTGATATTGTCTGATCACTTGTCAGTGATTTTAATATTATTTGTCGCATTTCTGTAGGAGCAATATCGTATAAAGCTGCAAGTTGCGAAATAAGATCTCGAGTATTTTTGGGTAACTGTTCACTCGTCACTAAATTTTGAGCGAGTAATGTCTCCAACATATCAAAATCAAACGTTTGCTGATGTACTGGAATACCATATGGATCACTTTGTTTAATAAGTTCACTATTATATTCAAATACCACAGGATTAGGTGATTTAGGTGTCCCAAATACGTCCATATATTTACTTGAAATATCCTGATAACCCTCATAATCAATGTTATTTGTAAAATATCGACTTTTTAACGTTTGATAACGATGTTTGCCCACTTGCTGATATAAAAAGACTGAAAGCATTGGATCATTAAAAAATTGTGCTGGCATCACTGGACTAATCAATTTATAAATAAATTTTTGATTTTCATTATCAATTCGCATATACGTTTTTAAAAGACCAATTGCCTCTAATCGTTTACGTATAACTTCAAAATGTGATAAATTCATTTTAAGTTCGCTTAAAATGATGTAATGTGTATAATCATTACTTACCTGATTATAATCATTTAAAAATTGACTTAAAAATTGATAGACGCCAACACATTCAATACCGATTAAAGGTGTATATAAAGTCTTCAGCACATCTTCAGTTAAATGCGTACTTATATAATTGGTCGATACTGTAAACTGATCTGTGCCATTAAGCTCCGTAAAATAATGTTGCATGCTTGCACCTACTTCTTATCTTTATCATTCAATAATCCGCTCATTGTACGTAAAAGTTGATCCACATCTTTAAATTCTTTATAAACTGAGGCAAAACGGACATAAGATACTTGATCTAAGGTCATTAAATGTTCCATAACCATTTCACCAATATCTTGCGTTGAAACCTCAGTTGTACCATTTTCTCGTAATGACGTTTCAATTTTTGTCGTAATTTTCTCAAGCGCTTCAAATGCAACAGGACGCTTTTCACATGCACGTACTAAGCCGTGTAACACTTTATCCCGATTAAAGGTTTGTCTTGTACCGTCTTTTTTGACAACAATCAGTGGCTGTAATTCAATTCTTTCAAATGTTGTGAAACGTGTCCCACATTCCTCACATTCTCTACGTCTTCTAATGGCAGCCAAATCATCAGCGTGACGCGAATCAATAACTTTTGATTGATTAAAACCACATTTCGGACATTTCAAGACAATCACCCTTTCAAATATTATTATTTAATTATACATGATTATTTTACAATTAAAAATCCATAAGATTACACCGTTTAGGGTATATAAGTTAATAATATTAAAAACTAAATTACTAAAGGAGTTTGACATGAGACCAAAATTTATATCATTACCTAAATTAGAAGAAGGACATCCGGTAAATAAATTAAGAGCAAGTTTCAACAGAAGAAATGAAACCATACTCTATCACCAAGATCCAGTGGGTATCGTATTTATCGGTGATTCAATTACTGATTACTGGGATATAGAAAGTTACCTGCAATTAAACAATGGCAAGCGAATGATTAACCGAGGCATCGGCAATGATCGCACGCAATGGGTACGTGATCGCTTTGAAGCGGACAGTTTGCAGTTGAAACCAGATTGGATAGTGTTATCGATTGGCATCAATAACACGAAAGAACTCGATGACGACCAGAGTGTAGAGAACCAGCGACGCATTCAGGCACGTATACTAGAAGACATAGAAGCAATGATTGTGATGGCAAATGAAAATAACATAAATATTGCTGTTACAACACTCACATCAACGAATCGACCAAAGTTAGAAGGATTTACAACGCGCTCAAAACTTGTTCAGATAATAAATAACGAAATCAAACAACTATGTACAAAACATGACGCATTATTTATCGATTACTATACACCGATGACTGAAACGAAAGATGACATCGACTATTTACGAAATGAACTTACAGATGACGGACTACATCCGCATGTATTCGGCTACGACATTATGGCAAAAGTCATTGAAGCAACGTTTACCGATATTTATCCTGTACAATTAAAGCAAAGACGACACCAAGACAAAAAATATAAAATAAAATAAGATTAAAAAGTGTCACACACCAAATACGGTATGTGACACTTTACTTTTATTGCAACAACTTCAATCCAATAGTACTCGCTAAAATTAAACCCATAAAAAATAAACGTAATACATTCTTCGATTCTCCGTAAAACAAAATCCCTACAATTGCGCCACCTACTGCACCAATACCCGTCCATATAGCATATGCAGTACTCATCGGAATTGCGATTAACGCAACGGAAAGAAAATAAAGACTACATGCAAATGTAAATATCAGTAATAAAACATAGCGCTTTTGATGTGTATTTGAATACATATTCATCACGACAACACCCAGCATTTCAAAGATACCGGCAAGTACTAAAATTAACCAATACATTACTTCGCCTCCTCTGGTGTTGCCATCTTAAGGCCGATGACACCGATAATTAATACACTAATTAATATAACTTTCTCAAAACCTAACGGCTCATTGAATAATACTACATCTGCAATCGTTACTAACGTTGCGCCAAGACCAACGAATACAGCGTAGCTTGTACCAACAGGTAAATATTTCGATGCATTGAGCAATAAATAGAAACTGATCGAAACACTGATAACGGTAAGTATCCACTCATACCAAGTATCTGCATGTGCTAAACCAATCACCCAGCACATCTCAAAAATCGCTGCAATTATTATTTTTATCCAGTTCATACTATACCTCATTTACTCAAATAATAGTCAAAAGTATAACACATTAATAATATGTCGTGTTGTAAAAAGAAAACCACCTCTCATTTTCATGAGAGGTGGTAAATTTCTAATATTACTTCGCTAATTTTTCACCCATTAATTTTGCTAATTCTACAACGCGTGTTGAGTAACCCCACTCGTTATCATACCATGCTAATACCTTCACTTTATTACCTTCCATAACAATTGTAGATAAAGCATCGACAATTGAGCTATTTGGATTTGTATTAAAGTCAATACTTACTAACGGTTCATTCGTTACATCTAAAATACCTTTGAGTTCATTCTCACTTGCCGCTTTAAACGCCTCATTAATTTCTTCAACTGTGACTTCTTTTTCTAGATCCACAACTAAGTCAACTAAAGAAACATTAGTCGTTGGTACACGTAATGCCATACCATGTAATTTTCCTTTTAATTCAGGTAGTACTAAAGCTAATGCTTTTGCAGCACCTGTAGATGTTGGAATAATGCTTTGTGCACAAGCACGCGCACGACGTAAGTCTTTATGCGGATTATCTAAGTTCTTTTGATCATTAGTATAGGCATGAACTGTTGTCATTAATCCATTCTTAATTCCAAATTTGTCATTTAATACTTTAGCCACTGGTGCTAAGCAGTTTGTTGTACAAGATGCATTAGAAATTACATCGTATGTATCGACATCTAATTGCGCACAATTCACACCGCGAACGATTGTTTGAACATTTCCTTTACCTGGCGCAGTTAATAATACTTTTTTTGCACCTGCTTTAATATGTGCAGATGCTTTTTCAGCATCGTTAAATTTACCTGTTGCTTCTATAACAATATCAATATTTAATTCTTTCCATGGTAATAATTCAGGATTACGTTCAGAAACCAATTTAATTTCTTTTCCATTAACAACTAATGCGTTGTCACCAGGTTCAATATCTAATTCAAACTTACCATGAGTAGTGTCGTACTTAGTTAAATGTGCTAGTGTTTCTGGAGGATAGCTCGCGTTAATTGCAACAACTTCTAATTCATCATTTAATAATGCTGCGCGGAACACCATTCTACCAATTCTACCTAACCCATTAATCGCTACTCTTGTTTTCATCATATCTTCTCCTTCGCAATGTGTTATACTAATCTCTTTCATTAGTATAGCACAATGATTGCGTGAAGGAAGCGTTTTCTTAAGAAAAAATAATTTCTTAATTTTTAAAAATTTCTAACTATTTGTACCGCTGAACGAGACGATTTAACTGTGCATACAGATTGTCTAGAGAACCTCTGTTATCAATAACTGTATCCGCTTTTCGTTTCTTTTCTTCAATCGATATTTGAGCGCTAATACGTGATTTAGCTTCATCCATAGTCAAATTATTGCGGGCCATTAAACGTTCTATTTGTATCGATTCCGGTACATAAACGACCCACACTTCATCAACAGTGTGTTCTAATTTATTTTCAAACAATAAAGGGATATCCATTACGACATGTTTCCCTTGTGCAAGACCTGCATCTTTTTCTTCTTCCATAATAGTTCTAACACGTGGATGGACGATTTCATTAAGTTTTTGACGTTCAGACGTATCATTGAAAATTATTTCACCTAAGGCTTTTCGATTTAAAGAACCATCTGCCTGAATGACACCATCACCAAACACTGTTCTAATTGCTTCCAATCCTTCTGAACCAATTTCTACTGCCTTTCGACTCGCAATATCAGCATCTACAATAACAAAACCTTGGTCTGCAAGAAACTTCGCTACTGTTGATTTACCACTTGCGATACCACCAGTTAATCCGATAACTGTCATGCTACACCTACTTTTGACATTTTTCACAGTAATGCGTGTTCCTTGTTGCAATCACTAACGTAGTAATTGAATGTCCACACGTATTACATTGCTTTAAACCATATACATTAAACTTACTTTGCATATTGCCACTTTCACCTTCAACGTTTCGATAATCTGAAATACTAGAACCACCATATTGTATGCCTTTATTGAGTACATCAACAATCGCTAGAAATAATTTCTTTTTCCTCTGAGTCGATAATGTATGGGTGATATGTGTTGGTAATATACGTGCATTATGCAAAGCTTCACATGCATATATATTGCCACACCCACTAATGACACTGTGATCCATTATGACTTGTTTAATCGGTTTATTCATAAATTTCTTTTGTTTACATTGTTTTAAGAAATAATCCATTGCATTATCATCGAAGGGTTCTGGTGCAATATTACGATTAAATGAATGAAACGCTGATTCATCTAATATTTTTAATTCACCGAAGCGTCTAATATCAGAATAAATCATCATTTGTCCATTTGATAATTCAAACTGTACATGCCAATGTTTTTTGTAATTTGGTATTGGAATATTTTCAATACTCGGTTGAACAAAGAAAGCACCAGCCATTCCAAGATGCCCGACGCAATATATCTTTTGATGTCGTCCTTTCAGCAGATGGAAAATAATATATTTACTGCGGCGTTCAATTAATTCTATTGTTGAATCAGAAACATATGCCCGGAAATCCTCTAGATCAATTTGTTTAATGATTGTTTCTTTTCCTAAAGCTTTCCCGGACTTAACCGCTTCTGAAAATGTCACATTTACTATTTTTTCATTTAAAACATGTGGTCGTAATCCACGAACAACATGTTCTACTTCTGGTAATTCGGGCATATCTTCACCTACTTTGCTTCATACCAGCTTTCACCTGAATTATATTCAACTTCTAGTGGTACGTTTAATGCTAAAGCATTTTCCATAATATCTTTGACAAATAAACTAAATGCTTCGATTTCATCTTTTGGCACTTCAAATATTAATTCATCATGCACTTGTAATAACATCTTTGCTTTAAAGTTTGTTTCTTTGAGGACTTTATCAAATTGTACCATCGCAAGTTTGATAATATCCGCTGCACTACCTTGAATAGGCGTATTCATTGCAGTACGCTCAGCAAATCCACGTAAGTTGAAGTTCCTACTTGTAATATCAGGGATGTAACGTCTTCTATGCATTAAAGTCGTGACATAACCATCTTGTTTCGCTTTTTGTATAATATCGTCCATATACTGCTTTACATTAGGAAAACTATCTAAATAATCATCAATAAATTTTTGTGCCGCCTTTCTTGTTATGCCTAAACTTTGGCTTAATCCGTAATCACTAATACCATATACAATTCCGAAGTTTACAGCCTTTGCCTGACGTCGCATATTACTTGTTACTTCTTCTTTAGATACATTAAAGACTTCCATTGCAGTCTTCGTATGAATATCAATCCCCTGTGTAAAAGCTTCCATCATACGCTTATCTTCTGTAATATGGGCAAGCACTCGCAATTCGATTTGAGAGTAATCAGCTGCAAAAATAACCATATCATCTCCACTAGGAACGAACGCTTTACGAATCTTACGTCCTTCTTCTAAGCGTACAGGGATGTTTTGTAAGTTTGGATCAATCGAAGATAAACGTCCTGTTTGTGCGATAACCTGATTAAATCGCGTATGAATTTTTCCATCCTCACCTATTAATTTCTGAAGGCCTTCAACATACGTTGACTGTAATTTTGATAATGTACGATATACTAGGATGTCATCAATAATCGGATGCTCACCCTGTAATTTTTCTAGTACATCTACTGCTGTTGAATAACCTGTTTTTGTTTTTTTAATGACAGGTAATTTTAATGTTTCAAATAAAATCACACCTAATTGTTTTGGTGAATTTACATTAAAATTCTGGCCAGCATGTGTATAAATACTTTCGGTTAATGTATTTAATCGTACTTGTATTTCCTTTTGCATATCCTGTAATGTTGATTGATTTACTTTAATGCCTTGCATCTCCATATCCGCTAATACGAAAGCAAGTGGTAATTCTAATTCATCATGAAGTGCTAATTGTTCATAACTAATGAGTTTTTCCTGAATAAGGGGTGTAACATCATTGATTAAATTCACTTCATTGGCAATATGCTCTTTTAAGACGTTAAAGTCAGGTATATGTGCTTTCGAACCTTTCCCAAAGATATGATCATCTGATTCAACATAATTCAAACCAAATGCCTGTCCTACCTGCTGGACATCCACAACTGTTGTTGATGGGTTAAGCAGATAGTTTGCAAGCATCACATCAAACTGGATGCCTCGAATCTTTATCCCCAGTCGTTCAAACATAACTTTTACCGCTTTCGCATCATACACATTTTTCTTTACCGCTTCATTTTCAAGTAACAAAACGAGCGATGTATTATTACATATTTCATCTGCCGGAATTACGAAAGTTAATCCTTGATAAATCAATCCAAGTGCAAGTATTTCATTTTTTAAGTAATTATCCTGATAACCTTTAAGATGCAGTGCAATAGTTTCAACATCTTCAAATTGATAGTTTATATAATCATCTTGAATTGTTATGTCTTTATCACTTTCA
This sequence comes from Macrococcoides caseolyticum, assembly GCF_021366795.1. Classification (GTDB taxonomy): domain Bacteria; phylum Bacillota; class Bacilli; order Staphylococcales; family Staphylococcaceae; genus Macrococcoides; species Macrococcoides caseolyticus_A. The sequence goes on from NZ_JAHCPS010000002.1 coordinate 231,050, forward strand.
ATCTGGCTTGTAGTATCAATATGTTCAAGCATTTGTTTAAATTCAAGTTCTCTAAACAACTCAATTTTTTTCGTTTCATCTTTTTCTGGAATACGTGTGTCCTCAAGATTCACATCAATCGGTGCGTTGGTTTCAATGGTCGCGAGCTGCTTGCTCATCAGTGCATCCTGTTGATGATGCGTAAGATTTTCATTGAGTTTTTTTGCAGTGATTTTATCTAAATTAGCAATAACACCTTCAACAGTCCCATATTCATGTAATAATTTAATTGCCGTTTTTTCACCGACACCTGGAACACCTGGAATATTATCTGATTTATCCCCCATTAGTCCTTTTAAATCAACTATTTTTTCAGCACCAAACCCATACTTTTCCTTTACAAATTCAGGCGTGTAACGATCTATATCTGTTACACCTTTTTTCGTATAGTACACTGTGACATAGTCATTGACAAGCTGCGTTAAATCTCGGTCTCCAGTAACAATGATTGTTTCAATTTTATTTTCAGTCGCTTCTTTAGATAGTGTACCTATAATATCGTCGGCTTCGTAGTTATCTAATTCATAATGCTTGATTTGATACGCTTCAGCCAATCTTCTGATATGGGGAAATTGCTCACTTAATTCTTGTGGTGTTTTTTGGCGTCCACCTTTGTATTCACCAAACGTTTCATGTCTGAATGTTGTCTTACCTGCATCAAAAGCGATTAAGAAATGCGTCGGTTGTTCTTCTTTGATTAATTTTTCTAATATCAATGTAAAACCATAAATTGCATTGGTATGCAGATCTGAAGCATTTTTAAGAAGTGGCAGTGCGTAAAACGCTCGAAACGCAATACTATTACCATCAATTAAAATTAATTTTTCTTTCATTTGTTTACCTCCATTATATGTCCCTTCTAGTCTATCACATCTTGATTATGAGACACATTGTTAACAATGGATTTACACATAAAAAAACACAAGTGATTGCTTCAGGATCACTTGTGTTTTGTTTCTAAAATGAAGGGGTCTATTAATGATTATAATTCAATAATGTAAATCTAATGTAAAAATGACGTGAAGTTTCATTAATTTTATTAATAGATATGCTGTTTTAATATCACTCTAAAGGTTGTTCCTACACCAACTTCACTTTCAACTTCTATTTCGCCTTTAAAAACTTCGACAATATGTTTCACAATTGCGAGACCTAAACCCGTACCTCCTGAATCACGACTTCGCGCTTTATCCACACGATAGAATCGTTCGAATATTCGCATTTGTTCTTCTGGTTCTATGCCAATCCCCTGATCAGTAATTTCCAGAATACAATTTCTATTCTTCTGATAAACTTTTACAGTAATTTCTGCATCATCATACGAATAGTTAATTGCATTCGATAATAAATTAATGACAACTTGCTTTAATTTACTTGGTTCAGCAAGCACAAATAAATCTTTTTCAAAATCAAGATTGAATTTAATATTTTTCTTTTCAGCAAGCGGGTGTACAACTTCTACACTATTAAACACTTTCTGAGCTAAATTGACTTTAGTCATTTCGAAATGATTTGCCTGTTCAATTTTTGATAGTTCCAGCAGTTCACTCACAAGCACTTGTATTCTATTTGATTCTTTTAAAATGATATCTAAGAACATATCTAACATCTCAGGTTCATTTTTAGCACCATCAATGAGCGTTTCAGTAAATCCTTTTATGCTTGTAATAGGTGTTTTTAATTCATGAGAAACATTTGCAACAAAATCTTTACGCATTTGTTCAAGTGACTTTAATTGTGTGATATCATGTAACACAATTACGATACCTTCAATTTTCTTCCTCTTTTTAGAAAGTACTGGAACGACTGCTACATCAAAATATTTCTTATGCACACTAACCGTGATATTAAGCGTTTCATTAACAGGTTTTTCCGTCGCAATCGCTTCTTTTATCATTTGTTTAATCGATTGGTTTTGAATAACTGTTTCATAATGTCCATATTCAATAGGCTGTCGTTGATTGAACAAGTTAATATATGTTTCATTGGCAATCGCAACTTCTCCATGATTATTGACCAGCATTGTAGCACTTGGAATATTTTGAAGCGTTGTTTCAAGGCGATTTCGTTGAAGCTTTTGCTCATTATTTAAATCCTGCAATGTTCTTGCAAGTATGTTTGTTGACTTAAATAAATCTTTCGTTTCAGTCACACTACTTTCCGGTACACGTACTTTATAATTACCTTCAGCGAGTAACTTAGAAGCATACGTCACTTCCTTAATAGGTTGAATATAGCTCTTATTGATATAGCGTACAATAATTAATATGACTGGAATCATAAATAGTAAAGCAAAACAAAAGAAACGTATGATGGTATACTCAACATCTTTAACAGTCTTATTATCGCTCAAGATATAAACCGTGTTTTTTTGTTTATAACGCATTAAACTTTTTTCATCTTTTCCATCATATCTATAGTTCACTTTATTATCATTCTTTATCGTATACTTATGGATAAATTTATCGAATTGTTTTTTTGATATGCCTGCTGTTTTATATAATATTTCACCTTTTGAATCAAGAATTAATATTGAACTTTGATAAGATTCTTCGTAAGATTGAATTAATTGCTTAACATGTACGTCGCCACTTACGTACGCATCAAAAATCTTTGCATCTTTTTCAAGGGTTGCTTTATCTAATGAGATTAATTGTTCAGAGATAGTCAGATGCAAAAGTGTGCCTACGATAAGAAAACTTACAACAATAAATGTTGTAAGCATCAGTAACAATTTACTCTTAAAACTAATCATTACGCTTTGGATTCTCTAATTTATAACCGAGACCACGTACGGTTTTAATGTATTGTGGCTGTTTAGGGTTATCTTCAATCTTCTCACGCAAGTGACTAATATGAACATCGACAATACGACTGTCACCGGCAAACTCATAATTCCAAACTGAGTTAAGCATATGTTCTCTTGTAATCACTCGGCCCTGTCGTTCAATTAAATAAATGAGTAATTCAAATTCTTTAGGTGTCAAATCCAGTAATTCATCATTGCGATATGCTTCAAAATGTTCAGGTAATACTTTAATTTTCCCTATAATAATTTCTTTATTGTCTTTTTCTTCTTCAATCATCTTCAATGCATTTGAACGACGAAGTATTGCTTTAATACGTGCAATCACTTCTCTCGGAGAAAATGGTTTTGTCATGTAATCATCTGCACCTAATTCTAATCCAAGCACTTTATCAAATTCATCATCTTTTGCTGTAAGCATTAATATTGGTACTTGATTTTTCTCGTTACGGACAGATTTACATACTTCTACGCCATCCATTTTAGGTAACATTAAATCCAGTACAACGATATCTGGTTTTTCTGTAAAGATTTTTTCTAAACCTTCTTGGCCGTCATAAGCTGTTACGACCTCAAATCCTGATTGCTGCAAATTATATTGTAACAACGTCACGATTGATTGTTCATCGTCTACTACTAAAACTTTCTGACTCATCCAATCCCTCCAAATAATTATACAAATTTATTATATCTTAAAAGATTATTGAATGGCTACACCAAATCAACATTCTTCAAGGTATATAAGAATAATTTACACAATCTTTACAAACCGGAGAGTTAGATTAAAAATTGAGTAAAACCAATTATTTTAAACTTTGTATTGTAGCTTTTACTGCTTCTGCAGAAATATCGAATGCTTTTTGTTCGTCCTCTGTTAAATTCAGCGTAACAATCTTCTCAATGCCATTTTTACCAATCACCACAGGTACACCAATATAAATATCTTTATGTGAATATTCACCGTTTAAATAAGCAATCGCAGGCACAACGTGCTGATGATCATTCAGAATTGCCTCAGTCATTTCAATCATTGCTGCTGCAGGTGCAAAATATGCAGAACCTGTTCCTAGTAAGTTGACTATTTCTGCACCACCATTACGTGTTCTTTCAACGATAGCGTCAAGTGTGCTGTCGTCTAATAAATCGGTTAATGGAACGCCACTCACTGAAGAATAACGCAATAATGGTACCATCGTGTCACCATGCCCTCCCAATACAAATCCTGTTACATCTGTAACAGCTACATTTAATTGTTCAGCTACAAAAGTTCTAAAACGTGCTGTATCAAGTATCCCTGATTGCCCTATTACACGATTTGCATTAAAACCAGACGCTTTATAAACCGCATAAGTCATTGCATCAACGGGATTTGTCAGTACAATAATCACGCAATCGGGTGAATATTTTACAATTTCTCTTGTCGCAGTTTCAACAATCGACTGATTCGTTTGTATTAATTCGTCTCGTGACATGCCTGGTTTCCGTGCTATACCTGATGTTATTAACACAATATCAGAATTGCTTGTATCTTCATATTGGTTAGATGCTTTTATATTAACATTTTGGTTGAGTAGTGGCATTGATTGTAAAATATCAAGTGCTTTTCCTGATGTCGGATCTAAACTTCCATATGTGTCAACAAGTACAATATCACCTAACCCTTTTGAAGCAGCAATAAATGCAGCAGTTGAACCTGTAAAACCACTACCTACAATCGAAATTTTCTTTTTTGTCATGTTAACGCCTCTCCTTCTAAAAAAAGGATAGTAAACATGAAATTACATTCATCTTACTATCCTTTATTTAAAGATTTTATTTTCAAAATTACATATTTTTGATTAACTCATCTGCAAATGCTGAACATTTAACTTCTGTAGCACCTTCCATTAAACGCGCAAAATCATAAGTTACAACCTTAGATGCAATTGTTTTTTCCATAGATTTAGTAATTAAGACGCCAGCTTCTTTCCACCCTAAATGGTCTAATAATAAGACGCCACTTAAAATAACTGAAGAAGGGTTCACTTTATCTAAACCTGCATATTTAGGAGCTGTACCATGTGTTGCTTCAAAAATTGCATGTCCAGTTTCATAGTTAATATTAGCACCTGGAGCAATACCAATACCACCAACTTGTGCTGCTAAAGCGTCACTAATATAGTCTCCATTTAAATTCATTGTAGCAACAACATCAAACTCAGCAGGACGTGTTAGGATTTGTTGTAAGAAAATATCAGCAATCGAATCTTTAATTAATAATTTACCCGCTAGAAGCGCATCATTTTGTGCTTGATCTGCAGCTTCAGTACCTTGTTCAGCTTTAATTTTATCATATTGATTCCATGTAAAGACTTTATCACCAAATTCACGTTCAGCTAAATCGTAACCCCATTGTTTGAACGCACCTTCAGTAAATTTCATAATATTTCCTTTATGAACGAGCGTTACAGATTTACGACCTTGTTCAATCGCATAATTAATTGCAGCACGCACTAAACGCTCAGTACCTTCTTTAGAAACCGGCTTAATACCGATACCTGACGTTTCAGGGAAACGGATATTTTTAGCGCCCATTTCATTTTCTAAGAATTCAATAACTTTCTTTACTTCATCAGATCCTTCTTTGTATTCAATACCGGCGTAAATATCTTCAGTATTTTCACGGAAAATAACCATATCTGTATCTTCAGGTCGCTTTACTGGTGAAGGCACACCTTCAAAATAACGTACCGGGCGAAGACATACGAATAAATCTAATTCTTGACGTAGTGCAACATTAAGAGAGCGAATACCTCCACCGATTGGTGTTGTTAATGGACCTTTAATTGCAATTAAATACTCATCAATCGTATCTAAAGTAGCTTGAGGTAACCATTCTCCAGTGTTATCAAAAGCTTTTTGACCAGCTAATACTTCTTTCCACTCGATTTTCTTTTCCCCGTTATATGCTTTCTCTACTGCTGCATCTAATACGCGAACCGCTGCATTCCAAATATCAGGACCAGTGCCATCACCGATGATATAAGGTACAATTGGATTATTGGGTACATTTAATACACCATTAGAATTCGTAATTTTTTCAGCCATTATGATTGCCTCCAGTTTCATTATTTTGATTTTTACATTATATATTATAGACAGATTGGACTTTCATAAATCAAACACTTGCATGTTTTCTATTATCTTTCTTCTATCGGAACATATTTACGACCCACTTCACCAACATATGTTGCACGTGGACGAATAATACGATTATCACTATATTGCTCTAATATATGTGCAATCCAACCAGCAGTTCTTGACACTGCAAAAATAGGTGTAAATAAATCATGTTCAATACCCATAGAATGGTATACAGTAGCTGAATAAAAATCAACGTTAGGCAATAAACCTTTTTCTTCTTTTAAAATGTCTGCAATTTTAACTGACATATCAAATAATTCTTTTTGACCCGTTTCGTCTGTAATTTTACGTGACATCTCTTTTAAATATTTCGCACGTGGATCTCCATTTTTATAAACACGATGACCAAAGCCCATAATTTTTTCTTTCTTTTCTAGTTTATCTGCAACATATGCATCAACATTATCAAGTGAACCAATTTCACTTAACATCTTCATTACCTGCTCATTTGCGCCACCATGTAATGGTCCTTTCAGCGCTCCTGCTGCAGCAACGACACCCGAATAAATATCAGATAAAGTAGAAACTGCAACTCGCGCTGTAAATGTAGATGCATTTAACTCATGATCTGCATGTAGGATTAAAGCTTTATTAAACCCTTCTTCTTGTACTTCTGTTGGCTCCTCACCAAATAACATATATAAGAAGTTTGCTGCATAACTCAAGTCTTCTTTCGGTTTAATCACTTCTTTCCCTTGTCGAACACGTGCAAATGCAGCGACGAGCGAAGCCACTTTCGCTTGTATACGAATTGCTTTATTCATATGTGCATCCTCATTAAACTCATCAGCTCTTGGATCAAAGTGTGCTAAGTATGATAAAGATGTACGTAAGCCAGTCATAGGATGAACATGATCTGCTGCATAATCTTCAAAATGACTATACATTCTCGGATGTAACGTCATATTTTCAAATAATTCTTTTCTAAATTGTGCAAGTTCTTCAGCATTCGGTAATCTGAAGTTCCATAATAAGAATACCACTTCTTCAAACTGCGCATTCTCAGTTAAATCGTCAATTTCATACCCAGCATAAGTTAATTGATCTCCAATAATAGAACTTACTTTTGTATTTGAAGCGACGATTCCTTCAAGGCCCTTTACTAACTCTGCCATTATTAACTCCCCTTTGCACCATATTTTTGTTATGCCCAATGTAACGGCTTTCACAACTTAATTATATCCAAAGTATATCCTTTTGTGAATGAATTAGGAACTTAGAAAATATTTATCTTTCTTGATAACTTTTACTTATAGCTCATTTAAAAAACGAAAAGTACTGATAACGCTTTATATAAAAAGCAAAAATCATTTTCAAATTTTATATGCAATGAATATGTTTATATAATACATTTCTACGTAAATTGCTAACAAATAAATATTAACTTATTCTTAGAAATATTAAGAATATTTAAAAAAGTATTTGTAATTTGAGAATAATAATAAGATAATAAAATTACTTTAGGAGAAAAGGGGATTTATTATGTCGAAACATCATCGTAAGATTGAAGACAATAATGATTTGCAAAGATCATTATCCAATCGTCATATTCAGTTAATTGCGATTGGGGGCGCAATTGGTACTGGATTATTCTTAGGCGCTGGTAAATCAATACATTTAGCTGGGCCATCAATATTACTTACCTATCTCATTATTGGTTTATTCCTATTCTTATTCATGAGAGCTTTGGGAGAGCTTTTACTATCAAATTTAAATTACCATTCATTTACTGATATCGCTCGAGACTATTTAGGTGACTTTGCAGGTTATATTACGGGTTGGACTTATTGGTTCTGCTGGGTAGTAACTGGTATGGCAGAAGTCACAGCCATCGCGAAGTATGTACAATTCTGGTGGCCAGACTTTCCAACATGGCTATCATCATTACTTTGTATTTTAGTCTTAATGTTCTTAAATTTATTAACTGCTAAATTATTCGGAGAACTTGAGTTCTGGTTTGCATTAATTAAAGTCATTACAATCATTGCTTTAATTGTGACAGGGGTTGTATTACTGTTCATTGGATTCAAGACAAATTTCGGAACAGCTACAATTACTAATCTTTGGTCACATGGAGGGTGCTTCCCAAATGGAACAAATGGGTTCTTACTGAGCTTCCAAATGGCGATCTTTAGTTTCGTAGGTATTGAATTAATCGGTGTCACAGCAGGTGAAGCACAAGATCCTGAAAAAACACTACCACGCGCTATCAATAGTGTACCAATGCGTATCGTGTTATTCTATATTGGTTCATTAATTATCATTATGAGTATCACACCTTGGGATAAAATTGATCCAAATGAAAGTCCTTTCGTTAAATTCTTTGGATTAATTGGTATTGGATTTGCAGCAAGTTTAATTAATTTTGTCGTTATCACCTCTGCAGCATCATCATGTAACAGTGGAATTTTCTCTAATAGCCGTATGTTATTTGGTTTAAGTAAGAATTACTCAAAAGGAAACGACAGCTTCTTCCAAAGAACCAATAAAGCTGGTGTGCCGGCGAATGCGGTTGTATTTTCAAGTGTATTATTACTGCTATCTGTTTTATTAAACTATATAATGCCTAATGCAAATGCAGTATTTACACTAGTGACAACAGTAGCGACAGTATTCTTTATCGTTGTATGGTCAATTATACTCGCAGCATATTTAGTGTACCTAAAAAAGAGACCAGAATTACATCGTAAAAGTACTTACAAAATGCCTGGTGGGAAAATCTCAGCTATCGCAATCCTAGTATTCTTCGTGTTTATGTTTGGTCTTCTCTTTATGGCTGAAGATACACGTATGGGATTATTCGTATCACCACTCTGGTTTATATTATTAGCAGTAATGTATGCAGTACAAGGTGGATTTAACAAGGATAACTTCGATCCTCATAATTATCATAATTAAATCATTGAAGGCGTGAGTATACTATAAACTATATTTTTAGGCTCCTCACCCACAAAAAAAGAAGGTATGAATAAATTCATACCTTCTTTAATAATTTATTAATGTGCTCAACACATTTCACTCTAACTATTAATTTATCTTTGCGTGACCCACGTAAACTTTATTATGTCCTGCATCAACTGTAACTAAAGTACCTGTTTCTAACTTGTCTAATACATCAACTACACCAACAATAGTTGGTTTACCTAATGTTAATCCCACAACTGCTGCATGTGATGTTAAGCCACCTTCTTCAGTAACAATCGCAAGTGCCTGTTCAATATAAGGAACCATGTCTGCATCTGTTGATGGTGCGACAATCACTTTGTCTGATAAATCAACGCCAGCTAATTCCTCTGCTGATTTTACAGCGCATACTTTACCTACTGCAGCATTACGACCAATCCCTTGTCCTGCAGCAATAACATCACCAATTAAATGGATTTTCATTAAATTGGTTGTACCTGCTTCACCTGTTGGAATACCAGCAGTAATAATGATTAAATCACCATTTTCAACTGTTCCCACTTCAATAGCAGCTTGTACTGACTTGTCTAACAATTCATCAGTCGTTGATTTACCTTTCTTAATAACTGGAATTACACCCCAAACTAATGCCATATGGCGCGCTGTTTCTTCATATGGTGTTACTGCAATAATATGTGCGTGAGGACGATATTTAGAAATCGTTTGAGCAGTTGTTCCACTCTCTGTTGCTGCAACAATTGTTTGTACATCTAAGTTTAACGCCGTATGTGCTACAGATACACCAATGGCATTCACCAATGAAGCCTGGTTAAGTTTTGTTCTATCTGATAATAAGCGCTTGTAATCTTGAGCTTCTTCTGCTGCATAAGCAATATTATGCATTGTTTTCACTGACTCTTCAGGATATAATCCAGCTGCAGTTTCACCTGATAGCATTACTGCATCTGTACCGTCGTAAATTGCATTAGCAACGTCACTCGCTTCAGCACGTGTACAACGCGGATTACGTTGCATAGAATCTAACATTTGTGTTGCTGTAATAACAGGTTTACCCATAACATTACATTTTTGAATTAATTCTTTTTGAACTAAAGGTACTTCTTCTGCTGGAATTTCTACACCCATGTCACCACGAGCAACCATTAAACCGTCAGAAACTTCTAGGATTTGATCGATATTTTCAATACCTTCTTCATTTTCAATCTTCGGAATAATATTGATGAAATCACAATTTCTATCTTCTAAAATTTTACGAATTTCTAAAACATCACTTGCGCGACGTACAAATGATGCTGCGATAAAGTCCACACGTTGTTCGATACCAAAGATAATGTCTTGTGCATCTTTTTCAGTGATACCTGGTAAATTAACTTTAACACCCGGTAAATTAACACCTTTTTTATTTTTTAATTCACCTGCATTGATAACATCACAAATGATTCTACCTTCTTCATGCTTAATATCTTTAACAGTTAATTCAATTAATCCATCATCTAGAAGAATTGTAGAACCCATATGAATATCGTTAATTAAATCTTCATATGTTACTGAAAATTCCGCTGGTGTACCCAGTACTTCTTTCATATTAATCGCTACTGTTGAACCTTTAACCAATTCAATTTTGTCATTTTCCATATTATGTGTACGAATTTCAGGACCTTTTGTATCTAAAAGAATAGCAACCGTTTTATTTAATTTCTTAGCCACTTCTCGAATTGCATCGATTCTTGCTTTATGCTCTTCATGACTTCCATGTGAGAAATTTAAACGGGCTACGTTCATACCTGCATTCATTAATTTCTCTAACATTTCTTTCGATTCTGATGCTGGACCTATCGTACATACAATTTTTGTTTTTCTCATTTTTTATGAGCCTCCGGTAACTTTATTATCTTTATATTTCTCAATCAATATATCTATACCTTCGTCATATTAAATAAAACATATTAATATATTATCAGTAGAAAGCTTTCGCATACATTAACTTCACAATTCATTTAACAACCTATATTTAATACGGCGAAGTAACAATTTAGTGTCATGTATGAATGATTAAATCGATAACTCATTTGATAATTCATACATTTGTTCGTCAATCGTGTGGGTAGCACTGAAAATATCATCGAATGTTGTTTTAGACAATTTATTATTTTGAATACCAACTGCTAAGCCTGTCTCACCTTTCATTAATAACTCAACAGCATATCCACCTAAACGACTTGCTAAAACCCTATCTAAGCCTGATGGAGAACCACCACGTTGCATATGGCCTAAAACAGATATACGTGTATCCACATTGATGTATTTCTTCAACTGTTCGCCACATTCTTCTCCACTCATTACACCTTCAGCAACAACAATAATTGAGTGTTTTTTACCACGTTCAATACCTTGCTGAATTTTATCTGCAATTTCTTTAATATCTTTTTTATGCTCTGGAATTAATACAGTCTCTGCACCACCAGCAAGACCTGACCATAATGCTAAATCACCAGCATCGCGCCCCATTACTTCAATAATAAATGTACGTTCATGACTTGATGCTGTGTCACGAATTTTATCAATTGCTTCAATAATTGTATTTAATGCTGTATCAAATCCAATTGTAAAGTCTGTACCATTGATATCATTATCAATCGTACCTGGAATACCAATTGTTTTAATACCTTCTTCATTTAAACGTTGCGCACCACGGTAGCTTCCATCTCCACCGATAACGACTAATCCTTCAATACCTAATTCTTTTAAATTTGCAATACCTTTTTGACGTACTTCAGGATCTTTAAATTCCGGACAACGTGCTGATTGAAGGAATGTTCCTCCACGTTGAATTTTATCACCTACAGTACCACGTTCCATTTTGTGGATGCTGTTGTTTACTAATCCTTGATATCCTTGATAGACACCGTAAACTTCAATATCATGATAAATTGCTTTACGTACCACAGCACGAACTGCTGCGTTCATTCCTGGTGCATCTCCACCACTCGTTAATACTGCAATTTTTTTCATCGTGTTAACCTCACCTTTTGTCTATATGATACTCTTAAATTAACACAATCCATCACTTATATCCATCAAAATCATGTATTATAACAGATGTAAACGTTTTATATGTGAACATTTAAAAAAACCCGCAGAAAATCCTTCTACAGGTTTGAAAATAAGCTTACAATAGAATTTCATAGATTTCCAAACTGTTTAAATACAGCTTAACTTTTTTACATTTTACTACCAATTTTTCTGAATTTTTCATAGCGTTGCTGTTTGAGTTCTTGCGGCGTCATTTGAAGCAATTGATTAAGATGCTGCTCGAGATATTTATCGATATAGTCACTTTGTTCCTTTATATTTAAATGCGCACCACCTTTTACTTCTGTAATTAAATCATCAACGATATTAAGTTCCAGTAAGTCAGGTCCAGTTATTCTCATGCTTTCTGCCGCAAGTTGTGCTAAACTACTATCTTTCCATAATAAAGCTGCCGCACCTTCAGGTGATATTACTGAATACGTTGCATTTTCAAGCATTAATAGACGATTACAAATGCCTAAACCAAGTGCGCCGCCACTACCCCCTTCACCAATCACAATTGAAATTACTGGAACACTTAACCCTGCCATTTCAACAAGATTACGCGCAATTGATTCACTTTGACCACGTTCTTCAGCAGCTTTTCCTGGATATGCACCTTTCGTATCAATAAATAATATAATAGGTCGATTAAATTTATCCGCTTGTTTCATCAGACGAAGTGCTTTTCGGTATCCTTCTGGATGCGCCATACCAAAGTTTCTAAAAATATTATCCTTCGTGTCTTTTCCACGCTGATGACCAATAACTGTAACTGATTTTCCTTTATATCGTGCTATACCACCAATCATAGCCGGATCATCCCTAAATTGTCGATCACCATGAAATTCAATAAAATCATCAAATAAACACTGGATATAATCTAAAGTTGTAGGACGTTCTGGTAAACGGGCAATTTGAACGCGTTGCCATGGGGTTAAATTTTCATAAATTTCATTGAATTTTTCGTAACGGGATATTTCCAGTGTTTTAACCTCATCACTTAAATCCACCCCTTCTTTTGTCATATATTGCTTGAGTTCTGCAATTTTACGATCTATTTCATGTAGTGGTTTCTCAAATTCTAATGCCACAGTTATTCTCCTTTCGAATGCATCGCGATTAATTGAGCTAATGTTGTCTTCATATCTTTACGATGCACTACTTTGTCTAATTGACCATGGTCTAATAAAAACTCTGCTGTCTGAAAATCGTCAGGTAATTTTTCATTAATTGTCTGCTCAATAATTCTTCTGCCAGCAAACCCAATTAAGGCTTCAGGTTCTGCAAGATTAATATCACCAACAGATGCAAAACTTGCAGATACACCTCCAGTCGTAGGATGCGTCATATATGAGATAAATAACAAGCCTTTTTCGTGATGTCGTTCAATGGCTACACTTGTCTTTGCCATTTGCATTAACGATAATATACCTTCCTGCATTCTCGCGCCACCACTGGCCGTAAAAATGACAAATGGTAATTCATGATGTGTACAATAATCGATGACTCTACTAATTTTCTCGCCAACGACTGTACCCATTGAACCCATTCTAAATCGTGAATCCATTACACAGATACCAAATGAATGGCCATCTATCCTACCGGTACCTGTTACAACCGCTTCATTTAATCCAGTTTTCTCTTTGTCGTTTTCAAGCTTTTCAGCATAATTTGGAAAGTCTAAAGGGTTTTGAGAGGCAATCACCTGATCAAACTCCTGAAAAGTGTCTTTATCTACGATTGCTTCGATACGTTCATAAGCATCCATTGCCATATGATGATCGCAATGAAAGCATACATTTAAGTTGGTACTTAGTTCCTTAGTATACATAATCTTTTTACACTTTGGACATTTAACCATGATGCCTTCAGGTACATCTGTATCCTTCATATTTTGAACTGCCACATATTTCTTTTTCTTATTTCTTTTGAATATATCTTTAAACATCGCGCGACTCCTCTACATCATATGTCTTCTCAAATTGCTTAAGTAATTTCCAAACTCTAAACATAATAGTATTACAAGATTCAATAGATTCATTCATAGGTAAATTTGATTGTTTTTGAGTTGCAATCGTCTCAATCATATGTATAAAATCAGTAATTTCAGCTTGTTGGGTCTCCGTCGTAATGACATAACCGGCAATCATTTCAATAAATTGATTGTTATCCATTTCTGTTATATATGTACCTTCCCCACGTCTTGTTTCGATAACACCTAGCATCTCTAACGCTCTTAATGCTTCACGAACACTTGAACGACTAATATTTAACTGCTCACTTAAATAACGTTCAGAAGGTAGTTTATCGCCTGCTCTCAACGCTTCAGACTTAATGATTTCATTAATTGCAGTAATTACTGCATTAAAACCTTTATTCGGTATAGGATTCAAGTTCTGACCCCCTTGTAATATAAAAAAAACTTAGTGGTCTGACCACTAAGGTTAACTATAACATAATTTATTATTATTTGAAAAGTTAAATTAATCTAAAATCATCTGCACCATGACATTCAATCACCTTATCAATTTGATGCCTTGATATATACCCGACAGATTGCGTGTGATTACGACTAAAATCGATTACTTCAATTGGACCTGTATCATTTAACGTAATAGAGTCATCTATTGCTGAACGGATATAAAGTTTCGTTACTGACTGGTGCATAATACGTATAAACGCTTCAATTTTAATCACTTCATTAACAATGATTTGCTGGGTTCTCTTGTTATCAAATTTACCTTTAATAATGATCGGTTCATTCGTTTTTAATATAGTCTCATATTGATGAAATACAACTGGAAATAATACTAAATCAATATGATGGATGCCATCCATTCCTTTTACAAAGGCCATGGGTTGCCCCTTTTTTGTACGAATGCGACGTATATCTTCTATCCATATAAGTATATACTGATGATTGGCTTTCTCACTAATACGATATAATGGTAAATATTGAAGCTTTTTAAAAAGTGATTCTACTGGATGTCTTGAAATATAAAAGCCCAGATATTCCATCTCATAATTTGCTTTTATATCATCAGACATTTCCTCATGATAATGATAAGTCTTTTTCTTATTCAAACCAAGAGACTCAAGAAAATTCACTTCACCAAACGCTTCTTTTTCAACATCTAATATTGCATCAAGTGATGCCAGTAATGTTGCCCTGTTTTCTTTAAAGTTATCAAAGGCACCCACATGAATTAATGCTTCTAATAATGCCTTAGACTTTACTCTTTTTGGAATTCGTGCACAAAAATCATAAATATCTTTATAAGGTCCATTTTTTCGTTCATTAACAATTTCTATAACACTTTTATAACCAACACCTTTAATCATACCGAGTGACATCATAATGCCATCTTTTTGTGCTTTGTAATACCATCCTGCTTGATTAATATCAGCTGGATATAGCTTAATCATTCTCATTTTAATTTCTGAAATAATTTCTCTTGTTTTGTTTTCTACACCGATTTGATTACTTAACGTCGCAGCATAAAATATATTCGGATAATGTACTTTAAAGTACATCATAATATAAGATATCTTTGCATAAGCGACAGCATGTGCTTTATTGAAACCATAATTAGCAAATTTTTTGATTAAATCATAAATCCTAAGTGCACTATCTTCTGAATATCCATTCTTCATACTTCCTTGAAGAAAATGCGTTTGTTCAGCCATAAGGACCTGTTCGTCCTTTTTACTCATTGCGCGCCTTAATATATCAGCTTCACCATAACTAAAGCCAGCAAATTTATTCGCAATTTGCATAATTTGTTCCTGATAAATGATAACACCATACGTCGACATTAATATTTCTCTTAAATCATCATGGATAAACTGTACCTTTTCTTTCTGATGTCTACGTTCAATGTAGACAGGAATTTGTTCCATTGGACCAGGACGGTATAAACTTAGTACTGCAACAATGTCATTGAAATGTTCTGGTTTAAGCCGTTTTAACACTTGTCTAATACCGTCACTTTCCAACTGAAATATTCCCATCGTATCACCACTGGAAAGTGCCTGAAAGACCTTTTTATCATCCATAGGTAGATGTTCAATATTTAGCCATGTACCATATTGTTTATGAATTGAACGCAATATATTTTGTATTATCGTCAGATTACGCAAGCCTAGGAAATCAATTTTAAGTAACCCCACTGCTTCTACTTCTGTCATATTCCACTGTGTTAATGGCATATCTTCGCCCATTATAAGCGGAACATAGTCAGTCAGTAATTGATCATGGATAATGATACCTGCTGCATGCGTTGACGTATTTCTTGGTAAGTCTTCCAGAGAACATGCAATTTGATACCATTTTTTTCGACGCTGATTATTATCAACAAATCGAGCGAAGTCGTCATCTTCATAGGCTTCTTGTAAATTTTTGAAGCCCTTCCCTAACAGAGCGCTTGCTTCTTTAAGTTCAGATTCAGAAAACTGTAGAATACGCCCCACATCTCGCATGGCTGCACGCATCGATAGATGACCAAACGTTACAATACCACTTACATTGTACGCACCATATTTCTTAATCACGTAATCTATCACTTCATCACGTCTTGTATCCTCAAAATCAATATCGATATCTGGCATCGTTACACGTTCAGGATTTAAGAATCGCTCAAACAGTAAATCATGTGCTATTGGATCGACTGTTGTAATATTTAACACATAACTCACAAGTGATCCACTTGAAGAACCCCTTCCCGGCCCAACAAGAATCTGATTCGATTTTGCGAAATGGATTAAATCACTTACGATTAAAAAATAATCAGAAAATCCCATTTTACATATGACATCATACTCATATTTTAATCGTGCATCATATCGTTCATCGAATTGTGGCAATTTCATTTTTTCCTGATTGAGCAATCGTTTAAGATAACTATCACTCGTTTCATGTTCAGGCACTTTAAATTTTGGTAAATGAGAGCTTTTCTCAAGTTCAACCTGACATTTTTCTGCAATTTCATGTGTTGCATCAATTGCAGCTTGTGATACGCCAATATCGCACAACATTTCATCCGTTTTTATATATTTTGTTCCTGATTTGAGCTGTACGGTTTCAAGTGGTAGTTTTTTATTCTCATCTATTGCATTTAATATATCTAAATCAACAATGC
The DNA here is from genome assembly GCF_021366795.1 of Macrococcoides caseolyticum. GTDB lineage: Bacteria > Bacillota > Bacilli > Staphylococcales > Staphylococcaceae > Macrococcoides > Macrococcoides caseolyticus_A. The sequence continues at coordinate 248,216 of NZ_JAHCPS010000002.1, forward strand.
CTTCAGGCGTTAAATAACGCACATCATCAATATAAACAGTCGGTGCATCAACTGTGCTATCATGACTGACATAAATATCTTTATCTAAAAGAAGGAAGTGGGTTTGATTCATATCAAGCGATTTATAGATGATCACTAAATCATCACTATATTGTGCAAGGATTTCAACAGTAATTTTATTTAAACCCTTCAGTTGTATTCTAGAAGAAAGCTGCATCAACCTTTTAAAACCAGCGTTATTTTTAGCGAGTAACACCGTATAACAATCCGCTATGCCATCTGTCACAATGACTTCCATGCCAAGGATTGGTTTAATTCCTGCTTTCCTGCACGCACTATAAAATGATTGCACACCAAATAATACATTTAAATCCGTAATGGCTACAGATGAATGCCCTAATTGTTTAAGATAAGTCACTAACGAATCGATTCTAATTGTTGAATGGAGTAAGTCATATGAAGTATGTATATTTAAATGTACAACCATTTTTTCACCTCTTTTTTTATTACTGATTTACAAGATGCTTCAGGTCTGATATCAATTGGTTATATTCTGAAATACTGTAAACAGAAGCACCACTTGCTAGTGGATGCCCACCACCATTATATTGCGTAGCAAGTGTATTAATAACGGCACCTTTGCTTCTTAGTCTTACACGAATCTCAGTTGTTTCATCAATTGCAAATGCCCACGCCTTAATCCCCTCAGTGTCCGCTAAACTATTTACAAATAATGAAGCTTCACTTGCAGAAATATTATACTGATTGAGTATATCTTGAGTGATCAGGATATAACCAACACCTTGTTCAAAATTAAAGTGTTGTAACACATAGCCTTGAAAACGTATGGATGTTAAGTCACGTTGCTGCATTTCATTAATCATCAATGTATGATCAATATCATATTTTAATAATTCAGAAGCGATTTGCAACGTTCTACTTGTTGTATTATTAAATAAGAAACGACCAGTATCACCGACAATACCAATATATAAACATCTTGCAATATCACGTGTAATTAAATCCTGACCATACCCAATATCAACTAAAATCTCGTAAATCATTTCACTGGTTGAAGAACTTTCAGTATTAACGATATTAATTTCCCCGTATTGATCAACAGGTGGATGATGATCGATTTTAATGATATTTTTACATAATTGATATCTGGAATCGTCAATACGTGGTGCGTTAGCAGTATCTAGCACTAATGCTAATGCATCTTTGAATTGATGATCTGATAGCTCATCCATTTCGCCAATAAACTTAAGATTATCTACAGTTTGTCCGACGGCATAAACTGATTTATTTGGGAACAGCTTTTGAATCGCATACTTAAAACCGAGCTGTGAACCGATTGCATCAGGATCCGGTCGCACATGTCTAAAGATGATTATTGTGTCCTGTGCATTAATCATGTCTATTAATTGGCCGATTGATTGTTTATTCATAATATCTCCTTCAATTGTTTAATTTACAGTCCTTAAAGATATGCTATAATTTTTAAGACTGGAGGTTTTTTTATGGAAACTATTTTACCTTATATCGTTTCTCTTACGGTAACGATAATGATTTTCTCATTTATATTTACGATTTATAATATTGCAAAGTTTTTCAGGGAAATCAAAGAAGTTAGACGCGCCTGGTACAGAGCACGCGCAAGACAATGTTTTGCAATTTTCATGTTTATATTTGCGATCAATCAAATGATTCTCTTCCCTAAAGTTTTAACTTTTATTATTTGTATCTTGTTAATTGCTTATGCTATTTATAACTATCAGTATGCCGTAAAGGCAAAAAAGTACTTTGAAAGTCACTTTGCAGAAGAAGATGCTGCATGGGAAGCATTTAAAAAACAAAAAAGAATTTAGCAAATGATGAAAAAGAGATTGAGGCAAAATGCCTCAATCTTTTTTAGTAGTAATGTTCAATCACTTGTAATATTGCCATTGCCTTAGCAACTGCAACGTTATTATGCAAAATTGCAATCTCCATTTTTGCAAATTTACGGCCAACATCTAAAAGATTCACTTCAACATCTAATATTGAATCAATCTGAACGGTTCTAATAAAGAAAATGTTGATACTATCTATTAATACGTCACCTCTAATTTGTCGCTTCATACTAAATTTAACAGACTCTTCCATGATCGCTAAAAATACAGACTTACTCAAACTACCATATTGATTAGACATTTGGGGGGTAATTTGTACTGAAATCTGATCATTAGTAAATTTCATCTTCTTAAGAATCTGGTCATTAAAAGTATCACCCATTTGAGGCTGTCTGTCTGCTGATTGCATCGCTTTTAAAACATCTTCTCGGGATACAATGCCGACAAGGTTATTATAACGGGAGACAACTGGTAGTAACTCGATACTTTCCCAAATCATGATGTGTGCACAACTTGCGACAGTTGTATTAAGATTCACTGTGACAGGTGATTTCGTCATCACTTTCTTAATCTTTTCAGATGGATTCTGATTCATGATATCTTTACTTGTCACCACACCACTTAATTTATTATTTGCATCTAATACCGGGAAGCGTGTATGTTTCGAACTTTCTGATAAAGCATGCCAGTCATTAATTGAATCATTTTCACGTAAATAACTGGTTTCGTCTAATTTAATTAAAATATCCTGCGCTGTTAGAACCTCTTTCTTAATCAATTGATCATAGATGGCTCGGTTAATCATATTAGCGACCGCAAAAGTATCAAAATTCGATGATATAATGGGTAACCCTAATTGATCAGAAAGGTTTTTTACCTCTTCAGTAGTATCAAAACCGCCTGTTACTAGTACAGCAGACCCTTTACTTAACGCTAACTTTTGGACTTCTATACGGTTTCCTACAATCAGTAATGTATTTTCTCCGATATATTTACTTACATCTTCGACTTCCATCGCACCTATCGCAAATTTTGTTAATGATTTGTGTAAACCACTACGACCACCTAATACTTGTCCATCGATGATATTTACAATTTCGGCAAATGTCAGTCGATCAATTGAGTTTCTTGTTTTCTTTTCAATTCTTACAGTACCAACACGTTCAATTGTTGATACAATACCATTATTCTCTGCTTCTTTAATCGCACGATATGCGGTACCTTCAGATACATTTAAATCTTTAGCAATCTGTCTGACAGATATCTTACTGCCCACAGCAAGGCCTGTAATATGTGCGATAATTTGTTCATGTTTAGTCAATGTGCCACCTAGTTTCTCTAACGTTCTCTCTTAAATTGTTACGGATTGACCTGCTTCAAGTATTTCAACAGGGGCGTCCACTTGTGATTGAAATGCATATGGATCGACTTCAATATATGGGAATGTATTATAGTGAATTGGAACCGTTAATTTCGGTTGAATTAACTGATTAATTGCATAAGCTGCATCATCTATACCCATTGTAAAATTATCACCAATCGGCACAAAGCATAAATCTACAGGATGACGCTCAGCTATTAGTTTCATATCTGAGAATAAGCCGGTATCACCACAATGATAGATTGTTTTACCTTCAACTTCGATTATTAATCCACAAGGCATTCCAAAATAAATAATATTGCCATTATCATCATATAATGAATTACTATGAAACGCTTGAACATATTTCACCGTACCAAAATCAAATTGCCACTTACCACCAATATTCATCGGATGTGCATGATCAATCCCCTGCCCACCTAAATATGAAACAATCTCAGGTGTCGCAACAACTGTCGCATTCGTACGTTTAGCAATATCTACTGTATCACCTATATGATCTCCATGGCCGTGTGTAAGAATGATATAATCTGCCTGTACTGCAGATGCATCTAAATCTGACAACTTATTCCCTGTAATAAATGGATCCACTAATACTTTTTTGCCGTTACTTTCAAAAGAAATACAAGATTGTCCATGAAAAAATACCTCCATTTTGAGCACCTCTTTCTTTTGTCTTATATTCATTATACATTATAATAGAATGTTTTAAAAAGATTGATGGGTATAAATCATTGAAATCTCTTCATTTCTTTCATACACTTAAAATAAACGCGTATAGAAGGAGTAATATAAATGAAACAAACACTCATAAATTTACAACAATTGATGAAGAAAGAAGCGATTGATTACACATGGATTACAACACCAGAAAACATTAATTATTTTAGTGGATTTTTATCAGATCCACATGAGCGATTAACAGCATTATATATCACTCAGAATGAGGCAATGTTAGTTGTGCCTGATATGGAAAGTGAAGATGCTTATCATGCTTCTGGACTTACAACGATAGGTTATTCTGATACAGAAGATGCTTTTGAAATTGCAAAATTAAACTTAAAGTTCCCTGATAATGCAGTACTATATATTGAAGAAGAGCATGTTACAGTGAAACGTGAAAAAGCATTACACCACACCTTTAAACCATCCGCATTAGAATCAATTGACCAAATCATTAAAGATATGCGTAACATTAAAACTGATGATGAAATTACGATTCTTAAACAAGCAGCACGCTATGCAGATAAAGCACTTGAATTTGGTGTCAGTCAATTAAGAGAGGGAATCACAGAGAAAGAAGTAGCACAATACCTTGAATCAGAAATCTTAAAAATCGAAGGTATTAGTGGTATGAGTTTCAGTACGACTGTCCTATTTGGAGATCATGCAGCGAGTCCTCACGGTACACCAGGCAACAGACAATTAAAGAAAGATGAATATGTACTATTCGATTTAGGTGTCATTTACAATGGCTACTGTTCAGATATTACGCGTACAATCGCATTTGGCAATCCACCTGCATATCATCAGGAAATTCATGCAATAGTGACTGAAGCAAATAACCGTGCATTACAAGCCGTTAAACCAGGTATTAAAGTATGTGAAATTGATGCCATTGCACGTGATTACATTACTGAAAAAGGGTATGGTGATGCTTTCCCACACCGCTTAGGTCATGGATTAGGTATTTCAGTACATGAATTCCCTGATATCTCATCTGCAAATGAAGACACATTCAAGCCAGGCATGTGTTTTACAATAGAGCCAGGTATTTATTTACACGGTGAAGTCGGCGTACGCGTTGAAGATGATATTATTGTGACTGAGAATGGATATGAAGTATTAACGCAATATGAAAAGTAAAAAAACTAAAAAGGCACGAGTACAATATCAATCATTGTACTCGTGCCTTTTACATTCAATTACTTATTCAATAATGACAATGCATCAACATATTCTAACCCTTGATTATCTGCTACTGCTTTAAATGTTACATGTCCATCTAACGTGTTGAATCCTTTTAGGATTGCTTCGTTATCTAAAGCTGCTTGTTTGTATCCTTTATTTGCAATTTGTAATGCGTAAGGTATTGTCGCATTTGATAACGCCATTGTAGAAGTACGCGGTACAGCACCTGGCATATTTGCAACAGAGTAATGTACGACATCGTGTTTCACGAATGTTGGATTATCGTGTGTTGTAATACGATCAGAAGTTTCGAAAATACCACCTTGGTCAATTGCAATATCAATTACAACTGAACCTGGATTCATAGATTTAATCATATCTTCTGTTACTAATTTAGGCGCTTTTGCACCAGGAATTAATACTGCACCAATGACTAAATCACTATTTTTAACTGATTCAGCAATATTCAGTGGTGTAGACATTAACGTTTGTACCTGGTTACCAAATAAATCATCTAATTGCTGTAACCTTACTGGTGATAAGTCTAAAATAGTAACATTCGCTCCTAGACCAACTGCCATTTTCGCTGCATTCGTACCTGCTTGTCCACCACCAATGATTGTAATGCGCCCTTTTTCAACACCAGGAACACCTGCTAATAATATACCTTTACCACCGTTTGTTTTTTGAAGGAATTGAGCACCAATTTGAGTCGCCATACGCCCTGCAACTTCACTCATCGGTGATAATAACGGTAATCCGCCTGTTGGTAATTGTACTGTTTCATAAGCTATACCCACCACTTTTTTATCTAATAATGCCTTTGTTAACTCAACCTCAGGCGCTAGGTGTAAATAAGTAAATAAGATTAATCCTTCTTTAAAGTAGCCAAATTCTGATGATAATGGTTCTTTTACTTTAATCACCATTTCAGTATCCCAAGCTTGCTCAACTGAGACAATCTCAGCGCCAGCTTCTTTATAGTCTTCATCAGTAAAATAAGAGCCCATACCCGCATTCGTTTCAACACGCACAGTGTGTCCATTTTCAACTAAAGCATGAACGCCAGCAGGTGTTAAACCTACACGGTTCTCGTTGTTTTTAATCTCTTTTGGAATACCAATAATCATTACATTCATCCCCTTAAATAATAAATAATAACGCTTACATGACAATATTAGCACTTTACAATAAATAGGCAAACCCTTTTTTTAAATTTTCTGAATAAATTGATAATGATAAATAAATCACATACTTTTACAAGGATAAGTGGTATAATATAAATGAATAAAAAGATAATATTAGGAGGAATAAACATGTTAGTTTACAAAAATATTTTAATTGCTGTTGATGGATCAAGCGAAGCTGAATGGGCATTTAATAAAGCTGTTGAAGTAGCAAAACGTAATGATGCAAAACTTCATATTATTAACGTTATTGATACAAGAAGTTATGCAAGTGTTGAAGCATATGATCGTTCAATTTCTGAACGCGCGACTCAATTTGCTGAATCTTTACTGGAAGGCTATAAAAAAGTTGCTGAATCACGTGGTGTAAATGCAGTTGATACACTCATTGAATACGGTTCACCAAAAACAATCATTCCTAAAAAAATCGCACATAAATTACAAGCAGATTTAATTATGTGTGGCTCAACAGGTTTAAATGCTGTTGAACGCTTTATTATTGGCTCTGTATCAGAAGCAATTGTTCGTCATGCAGCGTGTGATGTCCTCGTTGTCCGTACTGAAACAATGCCAGACAATTTCGAACCGGAAGTTGCTACAAAGGAATTTATGGATCAGAATAAATAAAAATATTGATTGGAGATAAAATTGATGTAACTCGCAATCATTATCTCAATATGTGTTTGTTGCCCATGAGGACTGGAAAAATAATACGCATGAAGGCCATTAGCTTTCCAGTACATTAGAAAAAAGACTGTTCTTCAAATTGAAGAACAGTCTTTTTTAGATTAACCTAACTTACCAAATTCCATAACGTCACGCGCAATCATTACTTCTTCGTCTGTAGGAATAACCATGACTTTTACAGGAGAATCGTCAGTAGAGATAAACGCTTCTTTACCACGTAAACCATTGTTTTTCTCTGCATCAATTTTAACGCCTAAGAATTCTAATTTCTCACAAACTGCTGCACGAATTGTATCTGAGTTCTCACCAACACCAGCTGTGAATAAAATACCGTCAACGCCACCCATAACAGCTGCATATTGACCGATATATTTTTGAATTCTATCAACATAGATATCTAATGCTAATTGCGCACGGCCTTCGCCTTTTTCCGCAGCGATTTCGATATCACGCATGTCGCTTGAAACACCTGTAATACCAAGAACACCTGATTCTTTATTGTAAACATTTAATACTTCTTCTGCTGATTTATGCAGTTTTTCCATTAAATATGGCACAGTAGCTACATCGATATCTCCAGTACGTGTGCCCATCGTAACACCTGCAAGTGGTGTGAAGCCCATTGAAGTATCAACAGATTTACCATCTTTAACTGCAGTAATCGAAGCACCATTTCCGATATGACAAGAAATAATTTTTAATCCTTCTTCTGGTTTTTTATCCATCATTTCAGCTGCACGTTGTGCTACGAATTTATGACTAGTACCGTGTGCGCCATATTTACGTACTTTGTGTGCTGTGTAATATTGATACGGTAAGCTATAGAGGAAAGCAGATTCTGGCATTGTAGAATGGAATGATGTATCAAATACTGCAACGTGTGGGATATTTGGTAACATTCTTCTGAAAGCTTGAATCCCCATTAAGTTCGCAGCATTGTGAAGTGGTGCTAATTCAATTAATTTACCAATTTTTTCCTCAACGTCACGATCTACAAGTGCTGATGTAGGGAATAAATCTCCACCTTGTACGACACGGTGACCCGTACCATCTAACTCTTCAACACTATCAATAATGCCATAATGAATCATACGCTCTAACATCATGTTTACTGCTTCTTCGTGATCTTTAATATCTAACGTACGTGTACGTTTTTCACCATCTACAGTAATTGTAAAGATTGAATTCTTCATACCAATACGTTCAACTAAACCTTTTGTTAAAACTTTTTCATTCGGCATTTCAAATAATTGAAATTTTAAAGACGAGCTACCAGCATTGACTGCCATAATTTTCTTCATGAAAATCCTCCTAAAATATTAATAACACTCTTATTTAATCATTAATACAGATTTAAATCAATAATAATACAGGATTATTTGTTACGATTTTCTGAATGCCAATTTTCTAAAGAATCTAAAAATGATTTCATATTTCTTTCATCTTTGAAGTCCGGAATATTCGCTAATAATACTTCCACAGGCTTAGAATCTGTAACATGTTTATGCTCTAATACAAGTAAACTTTTGCGTAAGTTTTCAGACTTAAATAAACTTGTTGGAAAGTTCAGGAATGCTTGCATAACAGTTTCTGTAGCAATGAATTTTTGTAACTGTTCTACATTTTCACCTTCAAAAAGCATACTCGGAACAATTAAGAATGCCAAGCCGCCAGGTTTTAATGATGCAATAGCTTGTTCTATAAGTAGATGGTGACTATAACTATGCCCTTCTTTAAATCCAAGTTTCATTGCTCTACTTCTTTCATCAACAGGATAATAGCCGATTGGAAAGTCACCAACTGCAATATCAAAGTCCCCCTCTGGTAAAGGAATGATAGCGTCCTGTGGAAAGACATCCATCGGAATTTCAAGAAAGTTTGCTAAATGAATACTTAATCTTGATAAGACAGGGTCTACTTCAACTAACACGTGATCAAACGTGATATCCGGATTTTGTTCATGAATTGTGGCTGACAGATGACCGGTACCACTTGTTAAATCAATCATTTTTAATGATTTTGTATCTTTCATAAACAAACGAATGACATAGGCAACCAGATATCCAATACTATCCGGTGTCATTTGATGATTGGGTTGAATCATTTCTTCCTTTAACATACTTAAATAAGCAAACTGGAAAGCTTTTCTACGTTCAATCACAGTACTTCTTTCTAACGTGTCACGTTCATTCATATAAATATCTTCTAACGCTAAGCCTAAGTTTTCGATAAAACTGTGGCCATTTTCACTTTGAAATGCTTTTGCTTTATCGTCTATTAATTTAAATAATTCTTCTATCATGTCGGTTTCCTTTCAAATAAAAACTGCCCACTTGGGGCAGTAATCACTTCTTATAAATTATATTAAATTGATTTTAATGCTTCCACTGCTTTATCATAATCTGGATGGTTTGTACCTTCAGAAACGATTTCAGTGTAAACGACTTCGTTATTTTCGTTAAGTACGAAAACAGAACGTGCTAATAAGCGTAGTTCTTCCATTACAACACCATAATTAGTTCCAAACGATAAATCTTTATGGTCACTTAAAGTCACGACATTATCTAATCCGTTAGCAGCACACCATTTCTTTTGTGCAAATGGTAAATCTGCAGAAATTGTGATAACAACAGCATTATCTACACTGCTTGCTTCTTCATTAAATTTGCGTGTTTGTTGTTCACACACACCTGTATCGATTGATGGAATTACTGAGATAAGTTTCTTTTTACCTTCAAAATCCGCTAATGTTTTAACATTTAAATCTGTATCTAATACTGAGAAATCAGGTGCACTAGTTCCTACTTTTACTTGCTCACCTAATAATGTTACAGGATTATTTTTAAAAGTTACTTGAGTCATTTGTCTTCCTCCTTAAGTGTTGTCACTTAATAATTTACCATGAATAGCGAGAAAATTAAAACTATATGACTTTAGTGTAACCCCTCATTCGCAATAAATTGACGTATATGTTCTGAACTTTCTTTCACAACATAAGTATCACTAAGCATATCATGTATACCTAACTTCTTCGGATTAAATAAAACGACAAAATATAATAAATTTAAAAAGAAATTATTAATATATCGACCAAACAGTTCACGCGTAAGTACCGTTAACATAGATAATTTATCCTCATGAACACTTAATACTTTAAGTCCTAAAATCATTTTACCTAGTGTTGCTCTAAAGCAATAAGTCATAATAATAAAATATCCAAAATAAATGATGGCACTTAATATATTTTCTATCGAAAACAAACGTATACCAAAATAAAGATTCTCAAGTCCACCAATGCCTACAATCGGACCAATAATAATACCTTTAATACATGCTATAAGCATTAAATCAATCAAATATGCTAAGCATCTTGAACCAAATCCTGCACGTGTTAAAGTTAAAATATCATTTTCAATTTGACGTGTATGTGCTAGGTCGTTCTCGGTTCTTTCGACCCATTGTCCATCTGGTATTAATGTTTGATTTGTTTGATATGATGTCAAATTTGCTCACCTACTCTCCATATAAGTACATTGGTTCTAAACCTTGTCGTTTCGATAATATTTGCTGAACACGATCTACATCACTTTGACCCATAAATTGCTTTACGAAACTGTTCGCAGCAAAGAAATTTTTACCAAAGAAACTATCTCCTTCATTGAATTCAATGACTTGTGCATTTTTAGCTTTAATATCTTCTCTCATCGCTTTTAATGCATCCTTTTCTAAACCAATTTCATCAATTAAATTTAACTTTTTAGCTTGTAAACCTGAATAAATTCTACCATCAGCAATTTTTTTCACTTGAGCTTTGTCAATTTTACGACCCTCACTAATCACTTTTACAAATGCATCGTAACTTTCATCTACAAAGCTTTGTAAAATTTGACGTTCTTCTTCATCCATTTCTTTCGTAGGGCTCATTATATCTTTATGCGGACCACTCTTAATTGTATTAAATTTCACGCCATATTTATCTGCAAGCTCTTTATAATTCATTGATTGCATAATCACACCTAAAGAACCCGTAATTGTCTCACGTGATGCATATATTTTATCAGCTGGTGCAGAGATATAATAGCCACCTGAAGCTGCCATATTCTTCATCGTAACATATACTTTTTTACCTGATTTTTTTATCGCTTCCACAGCTTTGTGAATTTCAGCGCTTTCATATACACCACCACCAGGTGAATTGACTACAAGCATTAAACCTTTTATTTGATCATCTTCTTTAATTTGTTCTAATGCTTGTAAAGTTTGCTGGTGATTATACGCAGCTTCATCAAAAAGGCCCGGTACACCCGTATCCTGAATAACACCATCTACTTCTACACGTGCAATTTGATGTGCTGCATCTGTACCTTCAATAACACTAGAACTTAACTCTTGCTCAGCAGATTTCGAAACATCTTCAATCGATTTAGAGAAATTACTTGTCATCGCACTCGTAAAAAAGCTCACCGAAGTTCCAAGAATAAATAATACTGCTGCTATAATTATTGCTATTACTCGTTTGCTCATTATTTCTCCTCCATATTACAATTTGTTTACATATATATCTTATCAAAATAAACTAGGCATACAAAGAACATGTCAGGATATTTAAGGAAATTTTAAGGTAAAGAAAAAAGAACACCTTTATAGGTATTCCTTAAAATAGTCATAAATATTTTTTCCAATTAGTAATACTGTCACACAAATAAATAATACTTTAACATATGATACGCCTTTTCGTATTGCAAACTGGCTTCCGGCATAACTGCCTACAATCATCGCCACACCCATACTTAATCCATAGGTAAAATTAACCTGACCGAATACAATGAATAACAGCAGTGCACCTAAGTTACTTGCAAAATTCAATACTTTTGCATTACCGGCAGCCTTTAGAAAGTCAAAACCTATCATCAGAAAGACGAATAACAGAAAACTTCCTGTACCGCCACCTAAAAAACCGTCGTAGAAACCGATAAGACCGATAACGGCAATAAATAATATCAGCTTTTTTATCGGTAATTTTTTGTACGTTGAAATCTCTCCCCAATTTTTCTTAAATAATGTATAGATTAATACTAAAGATAACATAATGATTGCTAATGGCTTAAGATATTCAGGTGGCAGTTTAGTAGCAACTAACGCGCCTCCAATCGACATTAGAAATGAAATCGGGAAAAGTTTTGCTACAAATTTAATATCTACCTTTCGTGAGCGAATAAATGAGATTGCTGATGTAAATGATCCAAATGAAGATGCGAGTTTATTTGTACCTAAGGCCATTGATGGTGGCATGCCTGTTGCAAGTAATGCTGGGATGCTTATTAATCCGCCACCACCAACAACTGAATCGATAAATGCTGCTAAAAATCCAAACATAAGTAAAATCAATAATATTTGAATATCCAAGTTGAACACCCCTTTAGTTACTACTATAATAGTAACTATAATTTATATTTTATTATTCGTAAAGAGGTGTTTTATTGGAAACAGAAATTATCCAGCAACTAATGCATTTAGGGCTGAGTAGCTATGAAGCGAAATGCTATTTGGCATGTATTAAATTAGGAAAGACAACAGGTTATCAAATCAGCAAGTTATCTACAGTACCACGAGCGCGCATTTATGACACACTTGATAAATTAATAGAAAAACAAATCGTATCGAAAATAGACGTAGCAGACCAAGTCTATTATGTTGCGCTTCCATATCAAACATTTATTGCGCGTAAACGGCAAGAATATGACACAACGATGAATAACCTACAAACGAATTTAAACACTATTGACACTGTTACGCCTAAGGATATAGTGATCAAGACCTATCAAAATAAAAAAGATATACTGTCGAAGATAAATGATATCATTAGCAATGCAAAACATACACTTTATGTATCACTTTGGCCTGGAACGCTAGAGAATGTCAAAACGATGCTTAACGAAAACGATATTTCGATTAAAGGCATTGTATTTGATAATCAACATGGCTTAAAAAATGAAGCGCATCAAATATATATTCATAGACATACGCGTTATACGCATTCTATTACTGATAAGCGATGGTTTATTATCATCAATGACCAAAGTGAAATGATTTATGGCAGTGACTTGGCTATACATTCACAAGCATATTATTCTATTGATCCTCAACAAATTTATTTAATGCAAAACTTCATATGGCATGACATATTGGTCAATCAACTCGTTGATGTGAATCCCGATGCTGATGAATGGATAGATATTAAAAGGGAACAATTTTTTAAATAAAAATAGAGCTGGCGATTTTTTTATCGCTAGCTCTATCCGATTTATAGTGATTTCATGAATTCATGCTAACGATATTTTTTATTTGTCGCTAACATAACAATCATCCATCAATCTCCAAACGCTTCTCCATTATCTATTCGGAATTGTTTGCGTAATAAGTCAGGATTATTCGTAAATGCTCCGTCGATACCTGCATTGATGAGTTGTTCCATATCAAATTCATTATTCAGCGTATATGGAAATACCAGAAATCCAAGTGTATGCATGCGTAAAATAAGCTCTGCATCCAGGTCTTTATAGTTCGGTCCTACCGCATACACGAAAGACTGAATCTTCAGTAAATCTGCATCGCTCATGTTTCTCAGCATACCTTTTTTACATAACAACAGCAAGGGGATACCCGTCTTGAGCTGACTCATCTTGATTAAGCTTTCCAGACTAAACGACTGAATAACTGTTTGATAGTTCTTCATACGTTCTTCAGACAATAATCCAAATTCATCAAGAATCTTCGTCAGCTTTTCTTCCATTCCCGGATAGATATCTGGCGCTTTTGTTTCTATATAGTAATTTGCATGACCGTAACGTTCGAATACTTCTTTAAGCGTCGGTACAGTTTGCTCCTCGTAATAGTCTTGAGCAAGTTCTGGAAATTTTTCATTAAACCACTTACCGATATGAATTTGTTTAATCTCTTCCAGCGTCATTTCTTTGATTACGCCCTCTGATAAACCCGTGCGTTCTATCGTTTCATCATGCATGACAATAATTTCACCATCCAAGGTCATTTGGACATCCAGTTCAATATAATCAGCGCGCATATCAAAATGACTTAAATCATAGGATGCAAAGCTATGTTCTGGTGCATATGCACTTGCTCCACGGTGTGCAATCACCACATTTCTAGTTAACATTCTAACGCCCCCTTATAAAAGGTCTGAGAAATCTGTTTCGCTTTTTTTATTATTTTTTGACAGTGTTAATGTTTCAATCCCTTCGATCGCTTCTGTAATCATTGCATCAAAGTCCACTTTCTCTTCAAAGCTTTCAACCTTATCAAGTCTAGGATTTGTCTTAGGATTCTTAGGGGTAAAAATTGTACAACAATCTTCAAATGGTAAGATTGACGTTTCATATGTACCAATTTCTTTCGCTTTAATCACAATTTCTTCTTTATCATACGTTAATAAAGGTCTTAATATCGGTAGATTTGTTACTGCATTTATAGCATACATACTCCCAAGGGTTTGTGAGGCAACTTGTCCTAAATTCTCACCATTAACAAGTGCTTTCGCATCAATTTGTCGCGCAAAACGGTCTGCAATACGCATCATCATACGTCGAGTCGATGTCATGGTTAAGTTCTCTGGCAATGTTTTGTGAATCATTTTTTGAATCGCAGTAAATGGCACGATATGCAGTTTAATCTCTCCTGCTGTTTCTGCCATAATTTGTGTTAAATCGATAACTTTCTGTTTCGCTGCTTCACTTGTAAATGGTGGGGAATGAAAATGAATGGCTTCTATTGTCACACCACGACGCATTACTTCAATCCCTGCAACAGGTGAGTCAATACCTCCTGAAAGCATGAGAAGCGTTTTACCACCAGTTCCAACAGGTAGACCGCCGGCACCCTTAATCACACGTGAGTATAAGTATGCTGCATCACGTCTTATTTCAACTAATAATTTGTAATCTGGATTTTTCACTTGCACATTTAAGTGTTCAATATTTGATAATATTTCTTTTCCTAAAATTTGCTGTAAATCAAATGTTTCATACTCAAAACTTTTATCTGAACGTTTCGCATCAACTTTGAATGTCTTGCCAGGTTCATCAATATCTTTCGCCAGAACTACTGCTGCTTGTTTTATCGCTTCAATCTCTTTTTCCACTTTCACAACAGGACTGACAGAATGCACACCAAATACTTTTGAAATGCGACGCATAATTTCCTCTACATCAGCCTCTTCTGTCACTTCAACATACATTCTATCGCGATTTGCTAATACTTTATAACCTTCTAATGGGATTAATGCGTACTTTATATTACTTTTTAACTGATTGACGAACGTATTACGATTACCTGTTTTTAATGTCAGTTCCCCATATCTTACTAAAATGTGATCAAATTTCATCGGATTAATAACTCCTTCATTTCTTCATATATTTCTTTAAATGCTAAGATAAACGCATCAATATCATTTTGCGTTGTATATTTATCAAACGAGATACGTACACTTCCCGTAATGGCATTGTCTGGCACATGTAAAGCTGTAAGTGTCTCATTTAGCTTTGCTCTCTTCGAAGAACATGCACTCGTTGTAGATATCATAATACCACGTTTTGAGAAACTGTTGACAATAACTTCACCTTTAACACCAGTGAATGCGATATTAACAATATGTGGTGCACCCTGTTTAACCGAATTCACCCGAATACCAGGATACGTCCCAACAAATGATTCGAGTGTTGTTTTATACGCTGATAAACGCTTTACTAATGCCTCTTGTTCGACTAATGCAATACGCATTGCTCTTGCAAGAGAGACGTCATTTGCTACATTAACTGTCCCGCTTCTAAAGCCGTATTCCTGACCTCCACCAAATAATGTATGTGTCACTGTAACCAGTTGGTCAAAGACGAGTATGCCTTGACCTTTTAAACCATTAAATTTATGGCCACTTAATACAAAACTATCCATTAAGCTTGCATCTATCGGTAATTTACCAAACGATTGAACGCAATCGACATGAAAATGAATTTTAGGATAATCTTGTATTAAATCATGAATCGCTTTAATAGGTAAAATCGCACCCATTACATTGTTAACATGCATTAAACAAATCATGACTACATCTTGTGTCAACAATGACTTGAAATGTTCTAAGTCCAATGTTGCATCTTCATTAAATCTTACATACTGTATTGTAAATCCTTCATCCTCTAATGCTCTTACGGTTTCAAGAACAGAAGGATGCTCTAACTTCGATGTAATAATCGTTTGTCCAAATTGTTTTTTACTTCTTGCCATACCAGTAATCACCAAGTTGTTAGATTCTGTCGCACCACTTGTAAAAATGACAGACTGATGCTTTAAGCCTAATAATTGCTTGATTTGTTCGCGGGCAGATTCTAATAATTTACTGGCTTCAAGTCCTTTGGCATGAGGACTATTCGGATTAAAGAAATATGTTGAATTAACAGTGTTAAACGTTTTTAAAACTTCTGGATCTGGCATTGTTGTTGCACAATTATCTAAATAGTTCATCATTTCACCTCAATGAATAAAAGACTTGAACGGATTCAAGTCTTTTAAGCTTATTAATTCTAATGTCTTTGATTCATTATACTCGCTTCAATCTTTTCAGTAACACCTGGTTCAACTCGCTCTATTGCTGCTTCAGCAATCTCAACAGCACGTTTATACCTATTATTACTGAATAGACGTTCCGCTTCATTTAAATCTTTATTAACATCCGGTCTTTCCTTACGGTAACGGTTACCATATTGAATGAGTTTCTCTGCGTATCTAGCATTTTCTAATACATCGATTGCTTCTGCTTCAAACGTATTCATTGTAAGTAATACTTTATTTACTTTATCTCGCACTTGTGTGACATTCATCGGACGCTTATTAAAGAGCTGATGAACTTCTCTTGTTTCAATATCAATTTCATTTTTCATAATAATGAAACGCTCTGGCACACTAGATAAGTTTGAAGCAAGTAATCGACGATAAATTTCTTCTTTTTTCGCCTGGATTTTTAAGATATTTTTTTGCGCCTCTTGTTCATCTTCTCGTAAATTCGTTAAGTTTTGCTGAATCTTATCCTGGTTTTCATTAATCACTTTTACGTGGTCATCAATATACTTTAAGTTGTCTGCTACTTCAGTATATCGGACACTTGATTTAGCTGTTTCAGTCAATATTTCATCATATACTGTAACTAAACTTTGTATTTCATTATCGTATTGACGTACTTTTTGAACATCTTCTTCATTAATATAGTATGTTGCTTTCACATATTCAATTTCAGTACGAAGTGTGTAGTTCATATCTTTTGCATGGAATAACTCATCTGTAATCATTTCTTTTGTTGTTTCTACTTTATTTTTGGCTTTGACTTCATATTCAATGAGTTCAAGCATTTCATCAAGGTCATCATTAATCTCGTTGATAATCGTTTCAGCTTCATCTAACTGCAGTCTTGCAATCAAGGGTTCAACTAAGTTTAATTTACCTTTTAACGTTTGTAAGTGACTATCCACTTTAACATGTTCAAGATTATAGCCTTCAATCTTTAAATCACGGCAGCCAAATCGAATATCCTGAAATTGACCCGGTAATTCCTTTTGTACATCTCGAATAAGTAATGGGATATCCTCCATATCTTCCTTTAGACGGGTCATTTCCTGATGTAAAATTGAAATATGTTCATGCGCATCGTCATAGTTACCTTGTGCAATGAACCCTTCAAATGATTCAATCTTTGGTGCGTAAGTTTCTATTTGTTGTTCTAAAGGATCAGCAGCTTCACCAAATTGGTGTCGATTCGCTAATACATCACGTTTTGCTTCTCTGTATATAATTTTACATTCATCATATTTGTTATCGTCTTCTTTAGTAGACTTGATATATTCATTAATATCTTCTGTGAAATGTTTGTACTTCTTTTCAATCTGATCTAATAAATGATTGCTTTCTGCAACTTTTTCTTCACTTGCTTTAAATTTGAATTTATCTAAAGCTTCATCTGCATCATTAATCGTCAGTTCACAGGCTTTAATATCTTCATTTAATACAGTTTGCCATTCTTTTTTCCACTTTTCAAAACGATTATTCGCTTGACCTTTTAAGTTTAAAGTCTTAACCTTTACCAATTCATCCTGGAATGGCAAGTTCTTAATTTCATTTTTTCGTGCTTCAACCTGTTCTACATTCACTCTTTTCTGATTTCTCAAAAGAAATAGAACACCGATAATAATTAGTAATAATACGATGATTCCAACGATGGCATATATCATAAATTTTCATTCCTTCCAAAGTACTCTTTCCTATTATAACTTAAATTATGTTTTACAAAAACATTTAATTGTGAAATGGTCATAATTTCGTTAAACTTATGATTACTATAGTAATTTATTATAACAAAAGGAGTGACAATATGTTTGAAATCAGCCATATTAAAGACTACCAAACACTTAACCAAATGTGCGATGCTCTGCTTGAAGGAGAAGATGATATCGTCAGTCACCTTGCGAATGCCAGTGCTTTGCTAAATGAATTTCTGGACAATGTTAACTGGGTCGGATTCTACATAATGAAGAATGGCTTACTTCAACTAGGACCATTTCAAGGGAAGCCTGCTTGTGTGACGATTCCTGTAGGTAAAGGTGTTTGCGGGACTGCTGTAAGTGAGAAAAAAACAATGCATATTGAAGACGTACACGCTTTCCCAGGACATATTGCGTGTGATGCAGCCAGTCAATCAGAAATTGTTATCCCCATTTTAATCAACAACGAAGTGTTTGGTGTATTAGATATTGATGCGCCAATCAAAAATCGCTTCACACAAGAGGATCAGGAAGGTTTAGAAGCATTTACAAAGGTGCTTGAAAAGCATATTGCTAAATTAGTGTAATAAGTTGTTGACATCTTTAAACAACATGATATAATAACACCTATGTGAATAAACGAAGATAGCAGATAAATATTAAGCCGCGCTATGGTGTCCCCTATGTTGGCGTGTTGTGTAACCGAAGCTATAAGGCGAAGACACGGAAAGACATTATATCGGCTTTAGCATTTATCATGTTTTTGTTTTTTGCATAAAAAACAAAAAAGAGGAGGAGTCACATTATGGCTCGTTTTACAGGTTCAACTTGGAAAAAATCTCGTCGTTTAGGTATTTCTTTAAGCGGCACTGGTAAAGAATTAGAAAGACGCCCTTACGCACCAGGACAACACGGTCCTACTCAACGTAAAAAATTATCTGAGTATGGTTTACAATTACAAGAGAAACAAAAATTACGTTACATGTACGGAATCAACGAACGTCAATTCCGCACTATCTTTAACCGTGCTGGTAAAATGAAAGGTATCCACGGTGCTAACTTTATGGCACTTTTAGCATCTCGTTTAGATGCAGTTGTATACCAATTAGGTTTAGCGCGTACACGTCGTCAAGCACGTCAATTAGTTAACCACGGTCACATCATGGTTGATGGTGCTCGCGTAGATATCCCATCATACCAATTAAAACCTGGTCAAGTGATTTCAGTTCGTGAAAAATCACAAAAATTAAACATCATCGTTGAGTCAGTTGAATTATCTAACCATGTTCCTGAATACTTAACTTTCGATGCTGAGAAATTAGAAGGTACATTCGTACGCGTTCCAGAACGTAGCGAATTATCTGCTGAAATCAATGAACAATTAATCGTTGAGTACTACTCTCGTTAATAAGTTCAATCAAAAAACACCAATCAATCGATTGGTGTTTTTTTTATAAAGACTTTCTATAAAATAATAAAAAAATATAAGACAATTAATAAATACTCACATTATTATTACGTTCTATTTCTTCCTTATCTCTTACGATAATTTCTTTATCAAATGGTGCTACATAATCAGGATAATCTGTAATAATGGCATCCACACCTTGTTTGATTAATGGTTCTACAAGTGCTGCTTCACGAACCGTATATGGCTTAACTTGCAGACCAAATTGATGTGCGCGATTAATCAGTTCTGTATTTACTATCTTAATCGATGGATTATAAAAATCTGCAAAAGATTTAAACCATTGTAAATCCCTATTATGCACCCTCGGATTATCAGGACTAATCAATACACCATGTTTAAGTGCTGGTAATAATGATTTTGACACTTTCACTGCATGATGATTAAACGATTGAATCATAATCCTGTCACTTGCTTGATCTAATCCATATTGAATTAATGACTGCTTAATTTTTTCTTCAATCCCCGGATAATATTCCGGCGTTTTTATTTCTATTAATATACCAATTGTTTCTCCTTTAAATCTTTGAAGAATTTCTTCAAATGTTGGAATCTTTTCACCTTGAAACTTCTGATGAAACTTAACACCGGCATCCAATTGTTTAATTTCTGCGAGCGTAATGTCCCATACATTTCCAAATCCTGTGGTCGTTCGTTCCAGCGTATTATCGTGGATTGCAACTAAATGGCCATCACGCGTCATTTGTAAATCAATTTCGATGAAATCTGCGTTCATGGCTAAAGCAAGTTCATATGCTGCCATAGTATTTTCAGGTGCATATCCACTTGCGCCACGATGTGCAACAGTTATAATATCCTCACTTATTTGTGTAACTGAATTAACCTCTTGTGGTACTAATAGCATCAAACATAATACTGCTAATACAAAACTTAAGGTCTTTTTCATCGTCACTCTCCTTACTTTGAGATATCTTCATCATATCAAGTAGATATTAAATGACTTTTAAGGATAGTATTTTTTTCGTTAATATTATTAAAGGATTTTATATTTTTTCAATTAAAGCGTCATATGACTTTACAAAAATAACAAAAAATCGCCTGGCTACGCTTTTACCAGACGATTATCTTTAAATTTAATTTGTTTTTTTCTTATAGGGATACATATAATCCGGGTAATCCGTAATGATACCATCCACACCTGCAGCCATAAGCGGTGCAATTTGTTCTTGGTTTCTAATCGTGTAAGGTTCAACTTTTAGTCCAATACGATGTGCTCTATCCACTAAATCTTTATTAATCAATTTATATGATGGATTATAATAATCTGCATAACGACGAAATGCTTTTAAATGCGCGTCTGATGTCTTTAATGATGCTGCACTTACGAGTACACCGTGTTTTATATTAGGTAATAATGCTTTAGATTTTTTAATATAATCATGGTTAAATGATTGAATAATAATTTTATTATTTGCGCCATTGGTTAAATGATATTGCTCTAAAGCTGATTTAATCTTATTTTCAATACCTGGATATAATTCTGGCGACTTTACTTCAACCAATATACCTGTTCTTGCACCTTTATAACGCTTTAGTATTTCATCAAATGTCGGTACTTTCTCATTTGAAAACTTTGGATCAAAATAACTTCCTGCATCAAGCGCCTTTATTTTGGATAAAGTTGTTGCCCCTACGAAACCATGTCCATTTGTTGTACGTGCCAAAGTAGTATCATGAATCGACACCAAATGACCATCTTTTGTAAGCTGCAAATCAATCTCAAAGTAATCTGCATTCATTGCCACAGCTTGATCATAAGCAGCTAATGTGTTTTCTGGAGCATAGCCACTCGCCCCTCGGTGTGCAATATTCATTACCTTTTGTTCTGAATGTGATACCGCATAACCTGGTGTTGCTGGTAAAACGATTGAAGCAATAATCATACTTGAAACAAGTGTTTTTTTCATGCGCTTTCTCCTTTCAATTGATATGATTACTTTATCAATAATTTATTAATATTTTTTTAATCCGATGAATGATTTATGAATGACATATTAATTTATCGTAAATCCATTTTTACAAAAGTAAATTTCAGAAAAGAGGACTTTACCAATGATTAAACATACTTTTAAATGTACAGCACGATTTTCAGGTGGATATAATGGGGTTGGAACGATTGAAAATAAACATTTAAACACTCAAATATCTATTCCAGAAGAAATGAACGGACCTGATATAGGGACAAATCCAGATGAAATGCTGATGTCTGCAGCTGTAACGTGTTTTACGATTACCATGAGTTCATATTTCGAGAAAAATAATTTATTCACTGAAGTGGATTATGTAAATGCAGTTGCAACCATCTCGATTGATAGAGGGCTACAAACATACGAAAGTATCCATTATAATGTCTATCTTGTTACGAAAGGTGACCACTCAATAAATATAGAAAAGCTTAAACGTATTATTTCAAAAGCAGAAAATAACTGTATGATTACCCGAGCACTCAAAGGGAATGTTAACGTTGTAATTGAAGGTATTTATTTAGATGGTAACAGCATTTAAATGCAAAGTGCATCTACTTCAAGCTATTATAGAATCAAAAGATGATGCAATACCGCTTAAAATAAATTATTATCATATAATTTTAACTTCCTTCTAGTGTACTCTATTATTTTATCAGGAAACAAAATAAATCATACAACATTCATATAAATAACACCCCAAAAATATAATAGTAAAAACGATGATAACGGTTACAAACTCACACTCCATCCTATATATAATTCTCAAAAATCTTTTCAATTCATTCATATTGAAAAGATGTTGTGTAAATAAAAATGATATTATTATAACATAATAACCACAGAATTTTCAGACTACTAATTTAGATTTAAATTGACAACTTTGATTTTTAGCAATAAAATAGTCAAGTACGGAGAAAAGAGGGATGAAAAAATGAGTTCAGTTACAGAGATAAAAAAACCTAAAAAGAAATTGATAAGTTTGCCGATGCAAATTCTTTTAGCATTAATATTAGGTATTGTTGTTGGTGCAATGCTTAACGGTAAAACAGAGTATGTGAATTACTTTCAGCCACTTGGCGATATATTCTTACATTTAATTAAAATGATCGTAGTACCTATTGTTTTCTGTTCACTTGTTATTTCTATCGCTGGTACTGGCGATATGAAAACAGTTGGCCGATATGGCTGGAAAACATTGCTTTACTTTGAAATCATCACTACTGTTGCGATTGGTTTAGGGATTATATTCGCAAACGTCTTTAAACCTGGTTCAGGTATTGATAAAAACTTATTACCAAAAGGTGATGTTTCAAAATATACAACAAATGCTGAAGCAGCAGCACAGTCAACATACGGTAATCATATGATTGATACCATTGTTAATATTATTCCGACGAATATTATTGATTCAATGGCACAAGGTCAATTGTTACCTGTTATCTTCTTCTCAGTGTTCTTTGGTTTAGGCCTCGCTGCAATTGGGAAAAAAGGAGAGCCTGTTAAAGCATTTTTTGATGGTTTCTTAGATGTTATCTTCTGGATGACAAATCAAATTATGAAATATGCGCCGATTGGTGTATTTGCTTTTATGGCCGTTACGATTATCAATTTAGGTCTTGGTGCTTTAATACCACTCGGAAAATTAGCATTAGTTGTTGCAGGTTCAATGATTTTCTTCATTATCGTAGTACTTGGTGGCGTAGCAGCAATGTGTAAAATTAATATTTTCCACTTACTTGTTATTTTAAAAGAAGAGTTAATCTTAGCTTTCTCTACATCAAGTTCAGAAACTGTATTGCCTAAAATCATGGAGAAGATGGAAAAGTATGGTGCACCTAAGGAGATTGTATCCTTTGTAGTACCAACAGGTTATACATTTAATCTGGATGGTTCTGCCCTTTATCAATCGATTGCAGCATTGACCATTGCACAAATGTATGGTGTTCACCTATCAGTGACAGAACAATTGATTTTATTATTAACATTAATGTTAACATCTAAAGGGATGGCAGCCGTACCTGGAACATCTATCGTTGTGTTAATTACAACATTAACAGCGATGAATATCCATCCGGAAGGTTTAGCATTAATAATTGGTATTGACCGTATTTTAGATATGATGCGTACCGTTGTTAACGTTGTTGGTAACGCTTTATCAACACTCGTTATCGCACGTTGGGAAGGTCGTCTGGACTACGAAAAAGGTCACAAATACTACGAATCTTATGTTAAAAAATAAACCGCTCATATGAGCGGTTTTTTTTTATGATTGATACGCTTTCTCTTTTAAATAATCTGAAACGCATTTAATATCTTTATGGAATGGTCTATCTTCAGTAATACTTGGTACAATTTTTCGATATTCATCATATTTTTCTTTTGTCTTTTCAGAAAGTGCTGCTACCCCTTTTATCTCAACTGCCTGTAACGCTATTATACATTCAATCGCAATAACATGACGTACATTTTCTAAAATTTGATAACCATGACGAGATGCAATCGTCCCCATTGATACATGATCCTCCTGATTTGCACTAGAAGGAATTGAATCCACACTCGCTGGATGTGCAAGTGTCTTGTTTTCAGAAACAAGACTTGCAGCAGCATATTGCATTATCATGGCACCACTTTGTAATCCTGGTTCCGGTGATAAGAAAGCGGGTAAATCACCATTTAATTGTGGATTAACGAGGCGTTCAATACGACGCTCTGAAACATTTGCTAATTCACTTAAACCAATCTTAAGGAAATCCAACGCAAAAGCAACCGGCTGACCATGGAAGTTTCCTCCTGAGATCACAAGCGTCTCATCTCCCTCGCCAAATATGAGCGGATTATCATTTGCTGCGTTCATTTCTGCCTCAAGCTTTTCTTTAACGTACTCAAAGACCTGGAAACTCGCACCATGTATTTGAGGGATACAGCGTAATGAATAAGCATCCTGTACACGAACTTCTCCTTGACGTGTCGTTAATTTAGAACCTTCTAACCATTCCAGCATACGCTTTGCTACACCCACTTGTGCATTATTATTACGCACGATATGTACATTTTCATGATATGCATCTGTTATTCCATTTAATGCTTGATGTGACAATGCTGCAATCCATTCTGCCTGATATGCAATATCAATTGCTTCAATATAATTAATCACACCTTGTGCTGTCATCGCCTGCGTCCCATTGATTAATGCTAATCCTTCTTTCTCCTGTAATTCAAGATGTGGTCTGCCAAGCTTCAACAGCACATCATTACTGTGCTCTACTTTCCCTTTATATTCTACTTCTCCTTCACCAATTAATGCTAATGCCAAATGAGACAATGGTGCCAAATCTCCAGATGCACCTAATGAACCTTGACTTGGAATGATAGGAATAATGCGGTGATTGATAAAGAATAGTAATTGGTCAACTAATTCTAAAGTTACACCAGAATGCCCTTTTAGCATCGTGTTCAGTCGTAAGACCATCATCACAAGCGATACATGCTTATGAAATGGTTGCCCCATACCACAAGCATGTGAGCGTATCAAATGTTCCTGAAGATCTGTACATTTATCATGATCAATCAAAACATCACAGAATAATCCAAATCCTGTTGTTATACCATAAATGGTTTCTTTATTTTCTATTATTTTCTCTACTGTTTTTCTACTATTAGCCACGCGAATTAAAGCATCTTCTGCTATTTCTACCTGTTCATTTGTGTGAATAAATTGTCTAATTGCATCAATTGTTAAATTATCTCCAGTTAAACGTAATGTCATCATCATTCTCCTTTTTTTTATTTTTCTAATAATTCAGACATTAATATTATAAATTGAAAACGGTTTCAAAACAATACAAATACCAAAAATTGTATTAAGGTATCGTGTTATCATATTAAAGTATTAACATAAAAAAACCTTCAATGCCTCACCGCATTGAAGGTTTGTATACACATCATCTTTATTTTAATAATTCATCCACAACATCAGCGACTTGCTGAACATGTGTACCAATAATCACCTGTGCATTCTTACGTCCTACTTTCATCACACCTGTTGCACCTGCCTGCTTAATTATACTTTCGTCTACAATCGTATTATCGACAAGTTCAAAGCGTAAACGTGTTGCACAGTTCGTTACAGACGTAATATTCTCTTTCCCACCTACTCCTTTAATAACGCCTTGAGCAAGTGTGTTGTATTTACTGTTAGGCGAATGTTGTATAGATGATTGATGCATCTTTTGCTCTTCCAAACCAGTATTATCTATATTCTCAGCAGTCATCTTTGCAATTTTCTTCATCAACGATTACAATATACATTTCATGTTAATTGTATATATTTTATGTACAATGCGTATAAATTATGTCAGAATATCAAAGAATCTTCATAAAAAGCTTTTATTATGATAGCGAATCCGATATAATTAATCAATAACTTATTTAAGGGTGATTGAATGAAAGCTCTTCCGTATCTATTTAAAGGTAGATTAACTGCTTATCAAATATCTACAGCGACAGATATTGATATTGAAATTATTGAATCCCTGTTTTCAGATGAACAGCAAATCGAATCTTTAGATAATGACACATATACAAAGCTAAAAAAACTGGAGCAAAGTCTGTTTCCAAATGAAATAAAAAGTAATGAAACAAGTGCATAACTTGGTTCATTTTTTTTATTTATTATCATATTGATTGAGGAGATATTTCATCGAATCCCTAATCAATTGTTTTAAAACCCTTACATCAATCTGCTCAATATCGTTGATATAAACACATGTTTTTCCTAATGTATGTTTTCCTAAGTCTTTTAAATAACGATCACGGTTACTATTATCTGGCGCAAAATAAAGACTAATTTTCCCTTTCTTTAAACCAAAAGCAATGAGTGGTGCATCCCCTTCAATCTGGTCATTGAGTTTGTAATGATACTTACCGAATCCTATTAATTTTGGCCCCCACATTTTACCTTCATAGCCCGAAGTTTCTTCAAATATATTGACTAACTGAATACAATCTTGTTTTCTTTTTTCATCTTCAATCGCATTGATAAATGCACTTAAACGGTCATCTTTTTCTATTCTATGTATGGTCATGTTGCACCTCCAATGTAACTTTTAATAAATTATACTATATATTCTGAATATTTAATATATTGATTTTTCACGTTTTTTATATTTATTCATTCTCTTTTTTACATAAATAAATGCTATAACAAGTTTTCATCCATTAATTGATGAACGGAAAATAAATCGATTGATTGCGTTTAAAGACAGTGAATATGGGAATATCTATAATAAGTATTTAAAGCGCATAAAATTGAATTATACAATTGGAAGTGGGTGAAGACTTATGAGTATTATTGTACTGAAAACGTCTTATCCTTACACATCTGATGCACAAACAGAATATAAATTAATTCAAAATGAAGTTGAGAAAACGACCTACATTAATAAGGTGAAAGAAAAAACTGAAGCAATTGCAGTCAAAACGAATCAACCTCAAATCATTAAACTTGAATTTATTTATCCAGAGGATAAAGAAACGTATTTTTATAAGACATTAAAAAATGAAGCGTAAGGATTACGCTTCATTTTTTAAGCTTTGAATTAAAGCCTTTGTTTTAATTTCTAATGTTGAAGTAATCTGATCAATTGCTTCACTTTTTTTATATTGTTCCACAAAAACTTGACTATCAATGGGTGATCCAAATTTAATATAACACTGTTCTTTCTTAAAAATAACATCTCTAAATCGTGTTGGTCCAATGTAAGCAGCAGGAATAATCTTTGATTTACTCATAACCGCTATTGTTGCTGCACCTTTTTTCATTGGTGCATTATCCACACGTCTCCCACTTGGAAATATGCCCACAATTTTATTTTCTTTAATTAATTTCACCGGAATTTTTAATGTTGATGGACCAGGATTATCTCGATTCACAGGAAAAGCATTGCAAGATTTAAAAAAGCGATCAAGTACTTTACCCTTAAATAATTCCTGTTTAGCCATATAGTGAATCTCTCTAGGATATAAAGCCATCGCAAGAATTATTATTTCAACCATACTTCTATGGTTACATGTAACGATAAAAGCTTCATTTTTAGGTACATTATCTTTTCCTAAAACTTTAACTTTACGTAAAATTATATTGGTTACAAAATAAATTAATGTTGAAAGAAATTTATACATCTCGAAACTCCTTGAATCAATGAATTTTATTTATTATATAATCTTATCATAAAATAATAAATATGCTTTATCAAATCGTAATATGGCAAATTAGTGAACTCAAGGGTTATTGTATGAATTTTTAATTAATTAATGTTATCTTATTTTATTATCTGAAAGATTTGGAGGCACAGAATGGATAATTTTGAACAACATCAACAAACACAAATGAACGAACAATTTACACCACTTAAAACGAATACAAAACAACATAAAAACGGGCCGGGATTTTTCAAGCTATTTCTTGCTGCAATACTAGGTTCTGGATTAACAATTGGTGCAACGCACCTACCACACTTCAATCAGGATAATACGCATGAACAAGTGGCACCTATTCAAGTCAATCAAAAAACAAACGGGAATAATGTACAACTCGCTGATATGTTAGAACAAGTATCCCCTGCTGTTGTTGGTGTCATTAATATGCAACAAGCAAAAAGTAGTATATTTGATATACTAAGAGGAAATGATACAGGAACTGAAGAAACACCTGCAGGCACAGGTTCTGGTGTGATTTATCAATCGAATGATAATGAAGCATATATTGTGACAAATAATCATGTCGTAGAAGGTGCGAAAGACTTAAAAGTAAGACTTGCAAATGGCAAGACCGTAGATGGCAAACTCATCGGAACAGATGCTTTGACTGATATTGCAGTATTAAAAATAACTGGTCAATATAATATCAAACCTATAGCATTTGCAGATTCATCTAAAATTAGAGTCGGCGATACAGTTTACGCAATTGGTAATCCTTTAGGTATTGAACTGTCAGGAAGTGTTACTGAAGGGATTGTTAGTGCGAAAGAACGTACGATGAATGTTGAAACATCTGCTGGTGAGTCTTCTGTAAAAGCAATACAAACAGATGCTGCCATCAATCCCGGGAATTCAGGAGGGGCTTTAATTAATAATCAAGGCCAATTGATTGGTATTAATACGCTAAAAATATCCGCAGATACAGTTGAAGGTTTAGGTTTCGCAATACCATCAAATGACGTAAAAGTATTAATAGAGCAACTTGTAAAGAATGGTAAAGTAGAACGCCCATTTATGGGCTTAGCACTTGTTAGTGTTGAAAGTGTCCCACGTCAATATTTAGATGAGATGGAAGTGACAATCGATCATGGGGCACTCGTCGCGGGCACTGATGAGGTCGCAGGAAAAGTCTTCAAAGAAGGCGACGTCATCATCCAGGTGGACAACACGGTAGTCAATACGGATGATGAGGTACGTAATTATCTCTATAAGCATAAAAAAGCAACCGATACTGTGAAATTTAAAATTATACGTGACGGTAAAGAAAAAGAAGTTCAACTTAAACTTCGCAGTAAATAACTAAAAAACCGAACGAACTTATCAATCGCTCTTAGAATGATAAGTTCGTTCGGTTTTCATTACGGGAGAAGTCTGAGACGCTGTGTTATTGATTTGGGGTAAGCAATTCACTCTCTTTTACTTAAAAACTTCTATCGGCACCGCCACCACCAAAATCACCACCACCAAAGCTTCCAAAGTCACCGCCGCTAAATCCTCCTGATGAGAAGCCGCCACCAAAGCCGCCTCCTGTTGGGAAGAAAATCACCGGTCCGGTTGAACGTCTACGTCCACCACCACCGCCTCGGCCACCACCCATAAAGATGGAAATAACAAGGTATAATAAAAATAGTCCTATTAATATTTCAAATACACTAATGCCTTCACTGCTGTTATCAGCCATTGGCGTATCACGTGTATATTTCTCTCCATCAAAGCCGTAGCTTTTACTGACTTCATCATATACTGCGTTGTATAACTTACCTAATCCTTGTGCATAAAGTGCTTTACTCTCTGCACTTTGAGCTTTAGGATCTAGGGCTAAAGCTTTCTTAATATCAGGCATGGCATATTGATCAATCAGTGCGCCAACTTTCGCATCGTTTAATACGCCTTCTAGTCCATAACCGACCTGAACATTAATACCTCGATTACGGTATTCATTACCATTGTCTAAATTAAACAAAATAACAATACCGTTGTTTTTATCTTTATCTCCGACACCGTATTCTCGCCCTGCACGTAATGCATAATCTCCCTTTACTTCCTGCCCAATTGTTGGCATTGTCATAATCATGATTTCAGCTGTTGTCCCTTGTTGTAAAGACTTACCTCGCTGATTGATAAAATCAATTTCATTTTGTTTAAATATGCCGACATGATCCTGAACAAATATTGGCTGTTTAAGTTTTGGCAGCGGCTCAGCTGCATTTGCCGGTAAAGTAATAAAGAAGATTAAAAAGAGCGCGATATACATCGCGAACTTTTTATTTAACATTATTGAGATTCCTTATCAGAATTAAAATCAATACTTGGTGCTTTATTCGCAGCTTCATCCGCTTTAAAGAAATCTTTCTTTTCAAAACCTAGAATACCTGCATAAAGTGTTGCAGGAAAGCTTCTTACGACTTTATTATAGTCCGTTACAACTTCATTATAGTCGTTACGTGCTACTGCAATACGGTTTTCTGTACCTGCAAGCTCGTCACGTAAACCAGTAAATTGTGTATCCGCCTTTAAATTAGGATAGTTCTCCTGAATCGCAATTAAACGACTTAACGCTGAGTTAAGTTCTGAATTGGCATTGGCTTTATCTTCTACTGAACCACTTTTCGTTGCACCAGCAAGCTTTGCACGTGCATCAGAAACATCTTTAAAGACTTTTTCTTCATGTTTCGCATAACCTTTTACAGTCTCAACTAAGTTCGGAATTAAATCTAAACGACGTTGCAATTGCGTATCAATTTTCGCTTCTGCATTTTCAACATCACTTTCGAGTCCGACTAATTTATTGTATGGACCAACTAACATACTGCCTACAATTAATAATAATACAACAACTCCAATTACTGGTATCAACAATTTTTTCATAACATTTCTCCTTTTAAGTAAGTATTTCATTTTACCCTATATAGCAGATAATAAACGCCTACATCATAGGATTTTAAAAAATAAAGAGATGAAGTGCTTCAGTACTTCATCTCTCAAAGAATTATTGATATGTCACCATAAAGTATTTCTTTTTCCCGCGTCGAATGATCGTAAATTCATCCTCAATCTTATCGTTTGAAGTGATTTCATGATTTGTATCTGTAACTTTCTCACCATTGAGCGAGATAGCACCATTTGTTACATCTTCACGGGCTTGACGTTTACTTGGCGCAATACCCGCTTCAATTAATACTTCAATTATATTTGTATTTGCTACTGTCGATTGTGGAACATCTTTAAAGCTCGTACGTAATTGATCTGCCGTTAATGCTTTTAAATCCCCTTTAAATAACGCTTCAGTAATATTGATGGCTTCTTCTAACGCAGCTTCATCATGCACATATTTTGTTACTTCTTCTGCTAGTTTCTTTTGTGCTAAACGTAAATGAGGTTCCGTTTCAACCGACTTTTCTAATGCATCGATTTCTTCTTTACTTAAGAATGTAAAGTATTTTAAGAATTTAATAACATCACTATCCGGTGTGTTAATCCAGAATTGATAGAATTCATAAGGGCTTGTCTTCGTACGATCTAACCATACTGCGCCACCTTCAGATTTACCAAATTTCTTACCGTCAGATTTCACAACTAATGGTACTGTCATACCATAGGCTTCAACTTCTCCGTACATACGACGCATTAATTCTAAACCACTCGTAATGTTTCCCCATTGGTCACTACCACCAATTTGAAGTTTAACATTGTGTTCTCTATTTAAATGACCGAAATCGATTGCCTGTAGGATTGTATAAGTAAATTCTGTGAATGAAATACCTGTTTCTAATCGCGTTGCGATACTATCTTTACTTAATAAGTAGTTAACGCCAACATGTTTACCATAATCTCTAAGGAAAGTTAATAAATCAATTTGACCTAACCAGTCTTTATTATCTACACGCATCGCACCAGTGTCGCCACCGAAATCAAATAACTGTTCCATTTGTGCACGAATACCATCCACATTCTTTTGCACTTGTTCAAGCGATTGTAATGTACGTTCATCTGTTCTTCCTGATGGGTCTCCAATCATTCCTGTCGCACCACCAATTAAAACGACCGGACGATGTCCATGTTGCTGGAATCGCTTCAATGTCATAAAAGGTAACAAGTGACCAATATGCAAGCTGTCTGCAGTTGGATCAGTGCCACAATATACACTAACGCTCTCCTTATTTAATAATGCTTCGATTTCTTCCGGGTGCGTCTCCTGATAAATTAAGCCTCTCCACTTCAATTCCTCTAATAATGCATTCATCACTGTTCCTCCTCAACGATTTTTAATTTATTTTGAACTAAAAAAGCACCCTTACAATTACGTAAGGGTGCTTTTAGCACGGTACCACCATACTTATGATATCATCATCACTCATTAATGAAAAAGGTCATTATCCTTAAGGCCACAAATGTAGGTGTATTCATGTTTCCATTGCTTAGTTTGCACCAACCACTAAGTCTCTTCATTCAATGTGCCACATTACTTTTCCTATCAACCTAACTATTAAGTTCAATATAAATTATGATACTAGTTTATACAATAGATTCTATAACGTCAAGTGTATAAATTTATGATATACTAAAAATTATTCAGGAGGAAATATGTATGCCAAAAAAACACAAGCCATTCATCAAGACATTTAAGAATAAAAAAGATGACATAAAATCACAGTTTCAATCGATTGAATATACACCTTTTGTTTGGTTCCATGGTATTTATGAAACGTTTGCACGTACTTTTTTATTTCTATTCATCATGGCGCTATTATCCGGTGCACTATTACTTGGTGTAGGTTCAGGTTATTTCATGGCACTCGTTAAAGATGAGCCCGTAAAAAACAATGCCGCTTTAAAGAAATCGCTCTATGAGATGACTGAAAGTACAACAGTTTATTTTGGAACTGGTGAATCACTCGGAACACTTAATGCCGACATTCAACGTGAAGTCATCTCATATGATAAAATGAGTCCTTATGTCATCGATGCATTAATTGCAACGGAAGACGAAAATTTCTATCACCATAATGGTATTGTCCCAAAAGCTTTCATTCGTGCTACGGCACAAGAATTTCTTAACATGGGCGTTACCAGTGGTGGGAGTACTTTGACGCAACAATTAATTAAAAATCAGTTACTTACAAACGAAACGTCATTCAAACGAAAAGCAAAAGAAATGATGTTATCATTTAAAGTAGAAAAGTCCTTATCTAAAAAAGAAATAATAGAAGCTTACTTAAATGTTGTGAGTTTTGGGCGAAATACAAATGGACAGAACATTGCAGGCGTGCAAGCTGCAGCTAAAGGTATATTCGGAGTTGATGCTCGTGAGTTAAATATCGCTCAAGCTGCATATATTGCAGGAATGCCACAAAATCCATATACATATACACCATTTCTACAAACTGGACAAGTTAAGAAAGCTGCGGATTTAGCTTACGGTATTAAACGTCAGCATTATGTATTGGAACGTATGTATCAGGAAAAGAAAATCACAAAAGCTGAATACGAGAAAGCAAAGCAATTTGATTTACAGAAATCATTTGCAAAAGATGTACAGGCACCTAATGAAAAATATCCGTTTTTAACACAAGAAGTTGAGTCTCGTGCAATTGACATCTTAAAATATATCTTTGCAGAGAAAGATAACATCTCAAAAGAAGAATTAGACGAAACACCTGTCCTCAACGAAAAATATATAGATATTGCCAATCGTGCTATTCGAAATAATGGATACATTATCGATACAACGATTCATAAAAAGATTTTCGATACAATGGATCAAATTAAAGATAATCCAAATTATTATTCTTATGCTCGTAATACAAATATTAACGGTAAGAATAAAACCATTAATATGGAAGTCGGTGTATTACTTAAAGAAAATGAAACAGGAAAAATACTATCATTCATTGGTGGACGCGATCATAATGATTCTCAAAATAACCATGCGACAAAAACGAAACGCTCACCTGGTTCAACGATTAAACCATTATTAACTTACGCACCAGCCATAGAATATGGTGTAACAACACCTGAAACAGCATTATTAGATAAAAAGTTTGATTATAATGGATATGCACCCGATAACTATGCCAAAATGGAATATAATGTTGTAACAACACGTTATGCACTTGAGAATTCTTTAAACTTGAGTACATTGCGCCTATATTCAGGCATAATGGATAAAAAACCATGGGAATTACTCAATAAAATGAACTTTAATATCCCGAAAACAGAACAAGAAAACTTATCACTCGCGCTTGGCGCAACGGATATTACATTAGAGAACAATGTCGATGGTTTCTCAACACTTGCAAATCAAGGGAATTATCAGGAAAGCTATATGATTGAATCGATAAAAACACGTGACGGGAAAGTGATTTACCAGCACAAAGCGAAACCTAAACGTATTTACAGCCCGGAAACAGCATATATTACGACGGATATGCTACGCGGCGTATTAGATACGGGTAGTGCTTATCAAATCAAAGGCACATTTATGTATAATCAGGACTGGGCTGGTAAAACAGGAACGACACAAGATGCAAAAGATAGTTTATTTGTCGCATATAATCCAAATGTAACAATGGGTATTTGGATGGGTTATGATATACCGACTACATTTGATGAAGAAAACCATTATCAGCTTCGCTTATGGCGTGATATCATCAATCAAATTACAGCACAAGATCAATTATTAATGGGTGTAGGAAAACGATTCAGTCAACCGCCTGGTGTTTCAGAAGCTCAAATTTGTCAGCTTACGAATAGTACATCAGGTCAGTGTGATAGTGGCGAAACCGTTAAGTCTAGTCTTGTGTTTAATGCGACTGATTTAAGTCAGAAGAAATTGAATGATGCGCGTGTATTAACACGACTGGGTATCAAGTTAGATCCTAATACAAGTAGCAAGATAACTAAAAAAGTAGGTAGTGAACATAGCAATGTAAAGAAAACGAAAAAAACAGCCCAGTAAAAACAGTAAAAGAACCTTGAAAACGTATTGATGACGTGTTCAAGGTTCTTTTTCTAGTTAGTATTAACAAAAAAGTCCTTTTCATAGCGAAAAGGACTTATGTTTCAAGATTAGAATAATCCTACTGCATTTCCTTCACTATCAACATCCATTTTTAATGCTGCTGGTTCTTTTGGTAAACCTGGCATTGTCATGATGTCTCCTGTTAATGCAACAATAAATCCTGCACCTGTTTTAGGAATTAATTCACGAATTGTAATGTTAAAACCAGATGGACGACCTAGTTTCTTAGGATCATCTGAGAATGAATATTGTGTTTTTGCCATACATACAGGATACTCATTCCAACCATTATCCGCAATTGTTTTTAATTGTTTACGAGCTTTATCAGCAAAGACTACATCATCCGCACCATAGATTTTTTGTACGATTGTACGGATTTTTTCTTCTACTGGTAATGATAAGTCGTATAATGGTTTGAAGTTTTGTGGTGTTTCTAATACTTCAAGGACTAACTTCGCAAGCTCAACGCCACCTTTTCCACCATGTTCCCAAACTTCAGTTAAAGCTAATTTTACACCACGTTCTTTCGCCCAGTTTTGAACAAATTCACGTTCAGCATCTGTATCTGTTACAAAGTTGTTTAATGCGATGACTGGCTCAACTCCGAATAATTGTAAGTTTTCGATATGTTTTTCAAGGTTAGCGATACCTGATTTTAATGCTTCAACATTTTCATTTGCAAGATCAGTTTTTGCTACACCACCATGCATTTTTAAAGCACGAATTGTTGCAACGACAACAATTGCATCTGGTTGAATTTCCGCTTTACGCGCTTTAATATCCATGAATTTCTCTGCACCTAAATCAGATCCAAAACCAGATTCAGTCACGACAATATCTGCTAATTTACGTGCTGTTTTCGTTGCAATGATTGAGTTACAACCATGTGCAATATTAGCAAATGGGCCACCGTGGATTAACGCAGGTGTGCCTTCGATTGTTTGAACTAGGTTTGGCTTTAATGCATCTTTAAGAATTAACGTTAATGCACCTTCAACACCTAATTCTTTAACAGTTACTGGTTTACGGTCATACGTATAACCAATTGTCATATTACCTAAGTTCTCTTTTAAATCTGTAATATTATTAGATAAACAGAATACTGCCATAATTTCAGAAGCAACTGTAATATCGAATCCATCTTCACGTGGTACACCTTTAAACGGGCCACCTAGTCCAACAACAACCTGACGTAGCGTACGATCGTTCATATCGATAACACGTTTCCATTCAACACGACGTGGATCGATATTTAACTGGTTACCTTGATAAATATGGTTATCAATAAATGCTGCTAACGCATTATTTGCAGTTGTAATCGCGTGTAAGTCACCATTAAAGTGCAGGTTAATTTCTTCCATCGGTAATACTTGTGCACGACCACCACCTGTAGCGCCACCTTTCATACCGAAGACTGGTCCTAAACTTGGTTCACGTAAAGCAACCATAACACTTTTACCGAGTTCTTTAAATGCATCAGAAATACCAACCGTAACAGTTGATTTACCTTCACCTGCTGGTGTTGGACTCATCGCTGTAACTAAAACAACTTTACCTTCTTTGTTCGTCGTTACTTTAGATGTATCAATTTTCGCCTTATAGTGACCATATGGCTCAACTGCTTCAGCCGGAACCCCTGCAGCCTCAGCAATTTCCTGTATCGGTCGAACTGTCGCTTGATTTGCGATTTCTAAATCTGATAAATATTTAGTCATTTCACATTCTCCTAATCTTAAAAGTGTCTTTACTATTTAATAATAAGATAACGCTTTCAAGATGTCGAATATTTTAGTTTATTTCTACGGAAATTTTATTATTAATCTTCCATTGTTGATAAATCTCCCGTAGGTAAATCTAATTCCCAGGCCTTTAATACACGGCGCATTATTTTACCTGAACGTGTCTTTGGTAATTTATCTTTAAATTCAATCTCTCTTGGTGCTGCATGCGCTGCGAGCCCTTCTTTCACAAATAATCTTATTTCTTCTTTAAGTTCATCACTTTCCTTATAACCTTCTCGTAAAGCGATGAATGCTTTAATGATTTCTCCGCGAATCGGATCAGGTTTACCGATAACACCCGCTTCCTGAACTGCTGGATGTTCTACCAGTTTCGACTCTACTTCAAATGGTCCAACACGTTCTCCTGCAGTCATGATAACGTCATCCACGCGCCCCTGGAACCAAAAGTAACCATCTTCATCCATATATGCACTGTCACCTGAAATGTACCAGTCACCTGGCAAGAAATAAGATTGATATTTCGCTTCATTATTCCAGATCGTCTTCATCATTGATGGCCAGCCTGCTTTCATTGCGAGATTTCCCATTCTATTCGGCGGTAATTCATTACCTAAGTCATCCACAATAGCAGCTTGAACACCTGGTAATGGTTTCCCCATTGAACCTGATTTAATATCCATATCCGGGAAATTAACAATCATATGCCCACCTGTTTCAGTCATCCACCATGTATCGTGAA
The DNA here is from genome assembly GCF_021366795.1 of Macrococcoides caseolyticum. Taxonomy (GTDB): domain Bacteria; phylum Bacillota; class Bacilli; order Staphylococcales; family Staphylococcaceae; genus Macrococcoides; species Macrococcoides caseolyticus_A. The sequence goes on from NZ_JAHCPS010000002.1 coordinate 285,814, forward strand.
TACGTAAGTTGAATACTTTATCTCCCCACTTCACGACTTCAGGGTTTAATGGCTCTCCAACAGATAAAATATGTCTTAAATGTGATAAGTCATATTTTTCTACCAACGTATCACCTGCACCCATGAGCATACGAAATGCTGTTGGTGCTGAATACCAGACTGTCACTTTAAATTCTTCTAATGTACCATACCAGCCTTCAGGTGAGAAACGTCCGCCAACAATAACGTTCGTCGCACGATTTAACCAAGGTGCGAATATCCCGTAACTTGTACCAGTTACCCAACCAGGGTCAGCTGTACACCAATAAACATCATCTTCTTTTAAATCTAATACATAATGACCAGAAATATAATGTTGAATCATCGCATTTTGTACATGTAATACACCTTTAGGCTGGCCCGTAGATCCGGATGTATAATGTAAGATTAATCCATCATCACGTGTAAGCCATTCTATTTCAAAGTCACTAGAAGCACTTTCAAAATGTTTGTTAAAATCTATGTATTTATCTTCAACAGTATCATCTACTACAACGATATGTTGTAAATGTGGCAGTTCATCTTGAGGTATACGGTTTAGTAAACTGTTCGTCGTTATGATGACACTTGCCTCACTATTTTCCAGTCGGTCTTTTACCGCTTTCTCCATAAAGGCTTCAAACAAAGGCCCGACTATTGCACCTATTTTTAACGTTCCAAGTAATGCAAAATATAACTCAGGTGAACGTGGCATAAAGATGAAGACGCGATCCCCTTTTTTCACGTCCGCTGCTTTTACTAATACGTTCGCCGCTTTATTTGACAGCTTCATCATATCATTGAATGTATAGCTTGCTTTACGATTTTCATCTTTGTAGAGTAAGGCCACTCTATCACCATAGCCATCTTCAACATGTTTATCAATACATTCATAAGCCATATTTACCTTACCAGTTTTTGACCATGAGAAATGCGCTTCAACATCTTGCCAGTCAAAATTTTGATATGTACTGTTATAGTCTTTCATATTATGATTACCTTGTGTCGCTTTAAAAATTTCTGTTTTCACAAATAATCCCCCTTGTAAACGTTTTCAATATTTCCTACATTATTATATAATAAAATTGACTGATAATTCAAAAAATAAGATAAATTTTATAAATCGTCTTATAAAATTTAAATCACAATGATTCAAGGAGGATACATGAAACATATCAAGACATATCATAAGTCAACTTTTGAATTTAAAGGTCGAGAAATTATTGTCGAAGGCCCCATAGACGGTCACACACTCCAAAAATACACATTTGATAAAGGCCTCGTTGCATTCAGACGCCCAGATGAACAATTTGAGGCGATTATTGAAATTGCTGATTTAGAGGAAGGTCGTATCATTATTTGTCGTGATGGCATTAATATTATAGGTTATACGACCTATCTATATCCAGACCCGATGGAACGCTGGTCTAACGGTAACCTTGAATTCATTTTAGAACTCGGTGCCATTGAAATAAGCAAAGACTATCGTGCGTTTGGACTAGGCAGTGAAATGTTACGAGTTGCAATGTTAGATGATGCGATGGAAGATTTCATCGTGATTACAACCGAATACTATTGGCATTGGGATTTAAAGAATAGTGGCCTTGATGTCTTTGAGTATAAAGAAATTATGCAGCGCATGATGGCAAGTTGTGGTATGAAAGTCTTCTCAACAAATGACCCTGAAATAACGAGTCACCCTGCCAATTCTCTCATGGCACGAATCGGAAAACGGATTGATAACAATCAAATTCAAGCATTTGATAATTTAAGATTCCAAAATAGATTTTTCTTATAGGAGGTTATTATGTTAGTAGAACGCATTATGACAAGTCCTTGCATAACCTTTAACATAAAGGGGACAATAGAAGAAATTATTACTTTAATGAATGAAAAGAACATTCATCATGTCCCTATCGTCGATGAAGATATGAAGCTCCATGGTATTATTAGTGATCGTGATATTAAACAAGCATTACCATCTCATTTGAGTGAGCGTAGTCAGATAGATTTAAATATACCCATCACAAAAATTATGCAGCCAAATGTGATTACATGCCATCCACTCGATTTCGTTGAAGAAATTGCACTCGACTTCTATCATGAATCGATTGGCAGTATTCCTGTAGTGAAACGCGGAAAAGTTGTCGGCATCGTCACAGCGAAAGATATGTTGAACACATTTATTGAATTAACAGGCGTTGTAACACCTGGAACAACGATTCAAATTCAAATTCCAGATATTCCAGGCAATATGCATGAAGTGACTGAAGTATTTCACCGTTTCAAGACAGGTATTGAAAGTATTCTCGTATTTCGTGATAAGCATAACCCTGGTAAAAAAATCGTCAGCGTACGCATGTTGTCCATGCAACCCAAGCAAATAATAAATGCACTCGAACTAAAAGGATTTCAAGTCTATCATCCGATGGAAAATAGCCTATGACCCTGTTCGTATATGACGATGCATTGTTAGCGTATCGCTTTAGTGATGATCACCCTTTTAACCAGATGCGTTTATTACTGACGAAAACTTTGCTTGAGTCTTGTCATCTTCTAACGGATGATCAGATTATTAAACCACGTATTGCAACAGATGAAGAATTATTACTCGGTCATCAAGCTGATTATATTAAGGCGGTAAAAGAGGCAAGTCACTCTACTTTAAATGAAGCAGATTGCAAAAAATTTGGACTCAATTCTAAAGACACACCAAACTTTAAAGATATGCATAACAAGTGCGCATTACTCGTAGGGGCAACGCTCACCGCAGTTGATGCGGTAATGACAGGTCAATCAAAGACCGCATGTCATTTTGGTGGTGGTTTACATCATGGATTCCGAGGACGTGCTTCAGGCTTTTGTATCTATAATGATTCAACTGTCGCAATTGAATATATTAAACAGCGTTATCAAAAACGTGTCCTCTATATCGATACGGATGCGCATCACGGTGATGGTGTTCAATTCTCTTTTTATAATGATAATGAAGTGTTTACCTACTCTATTCATGAAACAGGACGCTATTTATTCCCTGGAACAGGTAATGTACATGAGAAAGGAGACGGGGACGGTTATTTATACTGCATGAATTTACCAATCGATGCTTATACTGAAGATGATTCATTTATCAATACATTTGAAACAAGTATAAAACGTGCATGTGAATTTTTTAAACCCGATATAATACTGAGTCAAAATGGTGCAGACGCACATTATTTAGATCCATTGACGCATTTATCGGTAACCCATCGTACATTCCAGCAAATACCACAAATCGTCCATCAGTGTGCATTGCGCTATACCGATGGAAGGTGGATTGCAATCGGAGGTGGTGGTTACAATATCTTTCAAGTCACCCCACTTGCCTGGGCTCAAGTTTTTAATGCGATGGAAGGGAATGTACCGCTTAATGGTCCTATTCCTAAAGCGTGGATAGAGAAATGGCAGCCCAAAGCAAAGCTAAAGATGCCAACCGATTGGAATTCAGACTTAGAAGGATACGAAGCAATTCCGAGAAGACTCGATATCGAAGAAAAGAATGAACAAACGTTAGAACGGATTATCATGCATTATTAAATAAGGCTGGAACAGAAGTAAATAAATACTTCTATTCCAGCCTAGCGATATTATTTCGTCGTACCACGATAAACAATACCATATGGTAAAGTTACATGAGACTCTTCAATCGGCTCATCATTCATATATTTAGTAAGTAAACGCATACCAACTGCACCAATATCATAAAGCGGTTGCATCACACTTGATAATTTAGGACGTACCATTTTTACAAGACGTGTATTATTAAAGCTAATCACTTGTAAGTCGTCCGGTACTACTTTACCATCATCCTGTGCTGCATGAACAATTCCAATGGCCTGTTCATCACTGATACATAAGATAACTTCTGGCTTTTCAGATTGAATGGCCGCATATGCTTTTTCTCCATCTAAATATTGTTCGTCTCCAATATAAATGGATTTGTCATCTAATGAAAGATTGTGTGCTGCCAACACATCTTTTAACCCTTTTAATATATCAATTTGTGCCTTTTCAGAATACCCACCACCAACAAAGGCGAATTTCTTCACACCATCTTGAATGAATTTCTCAGTAATTTCTTTACTAGCATTCACATAATCAATATTTACTGCGGGTAAACTTGCATCTAAATCATGCGTTCCTGAAACAACAACAGGCACTGAAGATGTCTTAATTAAATCTGTTGTATGTTTGGATAAAGTACCACCTAAAAAGATAATACCATCGACTTGTTTAGATAAAAGGTTATTAAAGATTTCCTGTTCTTTTTGAGCATCGTTATCTGAATTAGAAATAATCGTTTGATATTTATACATTGTTGCTATATCTTCTAATCCTCGTGCAAGTTCAGAATAATAGACATTTGAAATATCAGGGATAATCACACCCACTGTAGTTGTCTTTTTACTTGCTAAACCTCGTGCAACTGCATTTGGTCTATAATTCAAACGTTGAATGACTTCATTTACTCGCTCTCTTGTGGCTGGCTTTACGTTAGGATTACCATTCACGACACGAGAAACCGTCGCCATTGACACTTTAGCTTCGCGCGCAACATCATATATTGTAACTGTCATTGTTTCCTCCTGTAACCGTTTTATTTATTATTCTATCACGTTTTCATAACTTTTTCATATAACAAGTTATGAAATTCACAAATTATTAATAATTTCGAGCAGCTTGAATAATTTGTTGATAGAATATTTCAAACTCATCTAAATCCATTTGTTGACCTGCATCACTTAAGGCGACAGAAGGATTTGGATGCACTTCAGCCATTACACCATCAGCACCTACTGCAAGTGCAGCACGGGCAATCGGTAACATAATATCTTTACGGCCAGAGGAATGCGTGACATCTACCAGTACAGGTAAATGCGTACCTTGTTTAAGAATAGGAACCGCAGATATATCTAATGTGTTACGTGTAGCTTTTTCATATGTTCTGATACCACGCTCACATAATATAATTTTATTATTACCGTTCGAATGAATATATTCAGCGGCATATACAAATTCTTCAATTGTTGCGCTTAGTCCACGCTTTAGTAATATCGGTTTATCTGTCTTACCTGCTTCTTTTAATAACTCGAAATTCTGCATATTTCGTGCACCAATCTGGAATACATCCACATAGTCATTTGCCAATGCAAAGTGCGCAGGATTTACAATTTCACTGACAATATTTAAATCATACTTTTTCTTCATTTCATGCAGTATTTTTAAACCTTCAACACCTAATCCCTGAAAATCATATGGCGACGTTCTCGGTTTAAAAGCACCACCACGGATAAACTTTTCACCTTTAGCATGCAAATTTTGTGCAACTGCATTTACTTGTTCAAATGATTCTACTGAACATGGGCCAAATATAAATGATTTATTGCCATCACCAATCACTGCACCATTCTCAAAAGATACAATGGTATCTTCAGGTTGAAGTTTGCGTGAGACAAGTAAATGTTTTTCATTTTCAGATTTTTGTAGTTCAGTCGATGCTTTAAAAATCTCTTTAAATAATTGTTTAATCACAACATCATCAAATGGACCATGATTTAAATCCAGCAAGCGGTTAATCATTTCCTTTTCACGCTCAGGATCGTAAATCGCAGTCCCTTGTTTTCTTTTTTCTTCTCCAATTTTTTGTGCGATTTCGCCACGTTCACTCAGGAGTTTTAATATTTCTATATTGATTGCTTCTATTCTATCGCGTAAATGATTCAATTCATTCATTCGTTTTCCCTCTTTTATATTAAATTAAAAAAATAGTAGACCGTCAGCCTACTATTTTATCATAATCCTAAAATAATTGTGTATTATTTGTTTTTCGCTTTTGTTTCAGCATCTTTGGCCATATCAATTGTTGTATAACGTTCTTTTAATGCTTCATTTTTTATCGGTGTATCTAATGCTTTATCAACAATTGCAATCGGTTCAGTTAAAGTATCATCATTAACTTCTTCCTTTATCGCATCTTTTTGACGCTTTAATTCATCAGCTGTTACATGGTCATGATTGTCTGATTTTTGAGTGACTTTTTCCTTTATAGCAGCTGTTTTCTCTGATAACTTCGCTGTGAAATCCGCTGACTTTTCTTTAAATCCCTGTGCATTTTCTAATTGTTTATTATAGTGCTCAGTCGATTTTGCTTTTAAAGTTTCAGCTTTATCGTTTAAATCCTGTTGAAGTGCTTTACCTGACTTCGGTGCAACAAGTAAGCCGATAAATGAACCAACGATTAAACCTGCAGTTAACCCGATAGAAAAATCTCTTGCCGTCGTATCTTTTTGCACTTTGTATTCTTTAATTGTATGCGTATGTAAATCTCTGTTATACGTGTTTGTCATGTTTATCCCTCCGTAACGATCGTTTATTCTATTGTATTCAAAAATAAAAGGAATGTACATTATGGTACATTCCCTTTAAACGATTATTTTAAACCTGCATTGATTTTATCTTGATCTAAATGATCATCTTTAGTATGCGTTTCATTAAAATTGTTTTGGTTAACATGGTTAACATCACTCGTTGTTGGTTGAGCAAAGTTTACAGCATTACGACGTTGCTTTCTCATTTGCCATTTATCCGCTACTTCCATTGCAACATTTGACCATTGAACAACTTGCGAAATCTTATCTTCATTTTGAGAAATGTTATGTGTAATTGATGAAGTAACATTGTCTACAGAACTATTTAAGTTTTGTACTGTACTTCCAATACCACTTACTGCATCAACAACAGTGTTTAACTTTAATACTTTACCTTGAACATCTTCAGCTAAACGGTTTGTTTTGTGTAATAAGTCCGTTGATTCACGTGTAATCCCTTGAATTTGTCCTTCAACACCATCTAGTGTCTTTGCTACATGGTCTAAATTCTTCTTAACGGATAGTAACGTTATCCCTAAGAAGATACATAAAATTAAAAATGCAATTGCAGCAATTAATCCTGCGATTGGTAAAATCCATTCCATAAAAACGCCTCCTAATATTTATCACTCTTGTTATATAGTCAAATACCCTGCTTTTTTAAGGTTAAACATAATATATGATAAGTTATACCAAATTTTCATAGGCTTTTTGTACTTTTTGAATATCTCCTGCACCCATGAATATAATCACACTGTTCTCATGCTGATGTAATTCATTAACATTAGATTCACTTATTAAAGCAGCACCTGGAATAAGCACTTGTAAATCTTTAATTGTAAGCTCACCCGATGTTTCACGCGCTGAGCCGAAGATATCACATAAATAGGCTTTATCTGCAACTTTTAGACTATCAGCAAAATCTTGCAGAAATGCGCTTGTTCTTGAAAATGTATGTGGTTGAAATACTGCAATGATATCTTTGTTAGGATATTTTTTAGATGCAGATTCTAATGTTGCCTTAATCTCAGTAGGATGATGTGCATAATCATCAATTAATATTTGAGAACCGAATTTCTTCTCACTAAAGCGACGTTTCACGCCACCAAATGTCGCTAAAGCATCTTTGATTAATTTCATATCTAGCGCTTCTAAATAACAAATTGTAATCACGGCAAGTGCATTTAATACTTGATGATTACCAAACATCGGTGTTTTAAATGTATCTAAGAATGTACCATCAATATAGACATCAAATTTCGTTCCTGATTCAACAGTTTCTACATTTTTAGCAATCACTTTGTTATGCTCATCAAAGCCGTAATAATAAATCGGAATAGCTGTTTTTAAATCTTTTAGATGTGCATCATCACCACATGCAACAATTGCTTTCTTAACTTTTTTGGTCATCTCCTGGAATGCATTAAAAACGTCGCTCATCGATGCAAAGTAATCCGGATGATCAAAATCAATATTCGTAATAATCGCATAATCTGGTGAGTAACTTAAGAAATGACGGCGGTATTCACACGCTTCAAATGCAAAATACTCACTGTCCGGTAGACCCATTCCCGTTCCATCACCAATTAAGAATGAAGTCTTCTTATCACCATTCATAACGTGAGATAATAGTCCAGTCGTACTCGTCTTACCGTGAGAACCTGTAACAGCAACAGATGTATATTCACCCATAAATTTACCTAAGAAATCATGATAACGCGTAACAGTCAAACCTAATTCACGTGCACGAACAATCTCTTCATGATCATCTCCGAAGGCATTCCCAGCGATAACAGTCATGCCTTCTTTAATATTATCTGCATCGAAAGGTAAAATGACAATCCCTTTGTCACGTAATGCAATCTCCGTAAAAAATTCTTTCTCGATATCTGAACCTTGTACTTGTTCACCCATATCAAATAAAATATGTGCTAATGCACTCATCCCTGAACCTTTAATACCAACAAAATGATATAAAGTCATGCTTTCATCTCCTAATATTCTGCTTGTTTTTCAGTAATTAATACTGCTCTTGGTTTCGATCCATTTTGACCACTGACGTAGCCCATTTCTTCAAGTTGATCTATGATGCGTGCGGCACGATTATAACCAATCTGGAACCTACGCTGAATTTGTGATGTAGAGATATGCCCTTCTTCTATCATAAAATCACAAATTTCATTAAATAGTTCATCTTTAGGTGTTTCTGAAACTTTCTTTAATAATTCTTTTTCCTGAAATAAATAGTTAGGTTCACCTTGTGTCTTCACGTATTGTACGACGGCATCGATTTCATCATCAGATACATAGTTCCCTTGAATACGTATCGGTTTATTCATACCATTACCAAGATACAACATATCACCGTTTCCTAAAAGCTTTTCGGCTCCGCCACTATCAATAATCGTTCTGGAGTCAACAGCAGATGACACCATAAACGCAATACGCGTCGGTACATTCGCTTTAATCAGACCAGTAATTACATTAACAGATGGACGCTGCGTTGCAAGAATCATATGAATACCAGCCGCACGTGCTTTTTGAGCAATACGCGCTATAGCATGTTCAACATCTTGCGGTGACATCATCATTAAATCAGCAAGCTCATCGATCACGATCACAATTTTAGGTAGACGTTCAACATAACTTACCTTTTGATTATATGCTGTTATATTACGGACATGAATATCTGCAAATATTTTATAACGACGTTCCATTTCTTCAACAACCCATTTTAAACTTTCAGTGGCTGCTTTAACGTCTGTGATTACTGGTGCAATTAAATGCGGCAAGTCATTATACGGTGCCAGCTCAACCATTTTCGGATCAATTAATAATAATTTCAATTCATTTGGATTGTTGCGATATAATAATGAAACTAATATAGAATTGATACAAACAGATTTACCTGATCCTGTTGCACCAGCAATTAACCCATGCGGCATCTTTGCTAAATCCATAATCATTGGTTCATTATTGATACGCGCACCAAGCGCTACTGTTAATTTACTCTCAGCAAATTTCATTTTCTTGCTAAACAGCACTTCACTTAAATTAACATTACGCGTTTCAACATTTGGTACTTCAACACCTACAAGTGAAGTGCCAGGAATGGGTGCTTCAATTCGAATATCTTTTGCAGCAAGTGCCATTTTGATATCATCTTGTAGGTTCGTAATGCGCGATACTTTTACTCCTTTTTCAACAGAGAGCTCAAAGCGTGTTACGGATGGTCCCACAACAACATTTTCAACTTTCGCCGGTACATTAAAGTGATAGAAAGCATCATCTAACTGTGCTTTATGTTCGTCAACCCATGATGCATCGCGTTCCTGTTTATCTTCTGGATGGAGAAGAGAAACTGGGGGTAATAAATATTTTGGTCCTATACGCTTCGTTGGTTCTTTTTTTACCGCATCACCGTCATTATGATACATCTTTAGTGAAGATGCTTGGTCAGGATTTGGGTATTCAGGTTGCATTTGTTCAGAAATTGGTTCTAAATCGTTTGATTCTGATTGATCCTCTTGAACTTGTTTCATCTTGCGTTCTGGTTGCATGACAGCACGTTGTTTTTGTTTATCCAGTAAACGACGTTTGTCACTTGGTGTCATCACAACATTAAATGGAGATACTTTCTTTTGTACAGGTGCTTTATTATCAGTGACAGTTTCAACTTCCTGCTCAAGACTACTTTCCTGTGCACTATTCGGTACAATATTTTCTGAAATTAATTCCGGTTGTTCGTTTTGTTCGTTGATTGTGTTCTCTGAAGTAGTATCATCACTATGGGCAATTGAAACTGATTTCATTTCAGGAAACAAAACAGGTTCAAGTGATGGTTTTGACATGTCTTCAACGTCATCATGAACTTCAGATGATTCAATACTTTCAAAATCTTCATCGGGTTGAAATTCATCGGACGCGTCCGCTTTTAAATCATCGAATGCCTCTACTTCATCCAAAGTTTCAAATGCGACATTTTCCTCAAGGAATTGTTCCTGAGTATCTGGTTCAATGCTTCCAGATTCATTATCATCAAGAATTAATTCAACAGTATCGTCTGAAGCATCATCCATATTTGCTTCATTCATCATTGCTTCAGCGTCTTGAATTGAAGTAATTTCAACTTCTTCGTTCATCTTTGAACCGGTCTTAATCGTGACACTTTCATCTGTATCCAGTTGAATGATTTCACGATCAATTACTTCATTGAGCGCAACTGTTTCAATAGATGCATCTGGTGCTTCTTCATTACTTTGCTCTGTTAAATTGATTTGATTGATTTTCGGTGTACGGTCAATCGTTTCCTCACTCACCGTAATACTGTCTTGAGCTTCTAAATCGTGATGTTCACTTTTTTGATTATCAATTATCGAGGTCACTTCGTCTTGCTGCATCTTAAGTTGCGCGCGTTCCAATTCGAATTGCTTTTTACGCTGTAATTTTTTCTCACGTTCACGTCTAATTTCAGCAACAATTTGAGATGCGTAGACATTTTCAATATTTACCGTATTATCTTCTTTGCGATGTGTGGGTGTCTTTGGACGAGTTTGCATTGGCTTCGTCCCTTTTATCGGTGGAACCGGTACATTTTTTAACTGCGCAGGATCTTTACGCGGTTTTGTCCCGTATATCGCTGAAGGTACAACGGATGCTTTAAATTTAGGCTGATGCACACTATATTGTTTCTCTGTAAAAGAAGGACGATGATGTGATTTTTGACTTTTTACTTGTGGTTCATATGAACGATAATTGATATCTTGCTGTCTTGTTTTCGGTTGATATCGTTCATTACGCGAAGATTGATGACTCACTTGATTTTCAGGATAAACACTTTGTCTCTTTCTCCTGCGTTCACGTCTTGGTACATAATCCGTCTCAAAAGACGTTCTAATATCTTCAGTATTTACCTCATTTGGATAACTCATCAACTCATCTTGTGGCTGAGTTTGAGGTATATCATCACCTGAAGGATATGCATCAAGAGGGTTATCGTCTGTTTTAATATGATCCACATTCACCGGAAATCTGAATTTACCTCTTGGACGTCGGTAAACATCGTCAACTTGCGGTGTTTCTTGTTCTTCGGCAATCGATTTGTCTGATGATTCTCCAAATAATTTATCAAACCAACTCATACGTTTCACCCTATTCTGCTTTAAAGAAGTCTTCGCCGATTTGACGTGATTCATCTAATACTAAAATACCTTTTTTCTCTTCAGAATCCGTTAAGCCTAATTCACGCTCTGAACAAATCATTCCTTTTGAAGGTACGCCACGTAGTTCAGCATCTTTAATTTGCATACCGCTTGGCATTACGGCACCAACTTTGGCCACAACCACTTTTTGACCTTGTGCAATATTTTTAGCCCCACAAACAATTTGTAATTTTTCTGTCCCAACATCTACTGTCGTAACATTTAATTTATCAGCATCTGGATGTTTTTCACATGTTTCAACATAGCCCACTACAAATTTAGGAGATAAATCAACTTCTAGGGGGGCATTAAGTCCTTTTTGAATTAATAAATCGTTAATTTGGGCCATTAAATCTTCCGTTAATTTAACTTGACCATTTGTATCTAATCCTAATGATGATACACCACTTACGTTATAACCAACGATTTTGCCCTCTTTTTTGATGGTTACAATATCACCTTCTGTCGAATATTCGAAAGGACCATCAACTGGTTCTAATGTGATAAATAAATAATCTCCAACAACTTTATTATAAAAAATATTCATGAAATGTCTCCTTGTGATTTGTATTAGTTTTCTTTATCTATTATATGCTTATTTGATAGTATTTTCTTAAAAAAACAATTAAAAATAATGAAAATATTACACTTCTATTTTTGAATGTATCATTTATCATTTTCTTGATTTAATTTCTCCTGCATAAACTTTTGACGATTCTTCTCAATACGATGAATCGCCGCTTGATTTCGTTTTGCATTATTTTTACCCAGAATAAATACTGGTGTCAGTTGATTATCTTTATACTGGAATGATAACGATGTAATCGGCACTAAACCACTCGCAAAAAACGACATCGTCATCTGCGCTAAAACATCATAGCCTGTTTCATTTTGAATATCAGCAATAATCAATACATCAGCATGCGGCGTTGCGACTAACATATCACCTGTAATACGTGATTCAAAGTCTTTTAATAATGATTTATTTAATATACGGCTCGCATCATAACCATCACCCGCATTAAAGAAATAATACGTGTTGCCGTTAACGACATCTGTTTTATATGTCGTTTTTAGACCTTGCATATTAAACAATGCCTGTTCTTTCATATGTGCAGCATCAATATTAAGTTCTTTTAGCACTTCTGTATCTATCAATCGGTAGGTATTACCAAGATCTAATGCATAATAAATATTGGTTTCAGCGGTATGTTCTGAAATAATGAAAGGAATGTCATTTTGTTCCTTTGGAAAACTCGTTGAACGTAAAACAGGTAATATCTTTGCGCTTTTGTTAATACTTTTATTTCCCATCGCCTGAATTGTTTCATTGATATAGTAAAGTACTTCTTCAATAATACGCTCTTTCTTTTCTTTATATTTTGCTGCAACAGGTGCAAGTTTAATCGTCAATCCTTTATGGTTATCAATACGTTCTACCCTTAATGTTTCTTCTTTACGGTCAAATATTGTCGTAACAACTGATTCATCAAGCGATTTTATCAATCGGTCTCTAATTTCAAATACATTCACACTCTCACTCCTCATGAATCTTGTTAAGTATGATTCTTTCGTAACTTTCATTGTACAATAAAACAACATTGTATTAAAGAGAGAGGCTGTCGAAAGGGCGTTTAGATGCAAGTAAACTGGAGACAAAGCTGAAAAATCGCTCTTTGATTTTGAAGGATTTGTCGAAGTTTACCTAGCATCTGCCCTTGAGACGCCGTTTAAGAGAGAGGCTGTCGAACTTGCGTTTAGCCCTAAGCAAAATAAAAAGCTCGAGCATAAATCGCTCTTTGATTTAGATCGAGCTTTGTTTTTGTCGAAAGGGCTGCAAGTGAGACGCCGTTTAAGAGGCTGTCTGATATGCGTTTAGGACCGAACAAATTGGAAGTAATCCCAAGAAATCGCTCTTTGATTTCGTTGGGATTACTGAAATTTGTCGAGGTCCTGCATTGAAGACGCCGTTTAATAGAGGCTGTCGAAAGGGCGTTTAGATGCAAGTAAACTGGAGACAAAGCTGAAAAATCGCTCTTTGATTTTGAAGAATTTGTCGAAGTTTACCTAGCATCTGCCCTTGAGACGCCGTTTAAGAGAGAGGCTGTCGAACTTGCGTTTAGCCCTAAGCAAAATAAAAAGCTCGAGCATAAATCGCTCTTTGATTTAGATCGAGCTTTGTTTTTGTCGAAAGGGCTGCAAGTGAGACGCCGTTTAAGAGAGGCTGTCGAACTTGCGTTTAGATGCAAGTAAACTGGAGACAAAAACCGGACAAAACCTATAAAATCAAAGAATGATTGATTTATAGATTTTGTCCGGTTTTTTAAAAGAAGCACGTATTCCCTACTTCTATACATTAAAGTGATTGTATAAAATCATTTACTTGTTCTTTCGTTTTTCTATCTTTAGAAACAAATCGTCCGATAACTTCTGAATCCTTAAATGCAATAAAACTTGGAATGCCCATCACTTCGTACTCAACTGCTAAATCAATAAAAGCATCACGATCGATAGCAATAAACTGATAATCTTTATTTTCTGCTTCAATTTCTGGCATTAACGGATCGATAAAGTGACAGTCTGGGCACCAAGTTGCTGTGAACATAGCAATTGTAGGTGAAGCAATGGCTGCTTTAAATTGTTCAACATTTTCTATTTTTTTCATTAGTATTAACCTCCGGTATTTATTTTTTGTTCGCCTGGCTTAATTATATGCGCTCTCAACAATAATATATATACAATATAACTGATAACCCCAGGCAAAAGGAAATGAAACAGCCCAATTTGCATCCAGGTTGTTATACTACTTCCCATCGTCTTAATTGTCATAATCTGACCGACCAATCCACTCGTCCCCATTCCTGCACCTGCTGCGACATTTTTCATTGGCCATAATAAAGTCATCAGTGGTGCAACAATAATACTTGCTATTACTGGTGGTACAAGTATAAATGGATGCATCATATAGTTAGGGATTTGAATTTTACTTGTTCCTATGCCATGCGCAATGAGCCCTTGTATACCATTATCCTTAAAACTTGTCACAGCAAATCCTATCATATGACAACAACATCCAATTGTCGCTGCAGCAGCTGCGGTTCCATTAATGCCTAACATCAAAGCAAGTGCCGCACTAGAAATTGGACTTGAAAGCGTAAGGCCAAAGATTAACGAAACAAGAATACCCATTAATAATGGCTGTTGATCTGTTGCAAATGTAATGAATTCGCCTAATGAAAGCATAAATTTCTGAATAAATGGCCCTACAAGTTTTGCAACACCAGCGCCAATAACAAGTGTTAACAATGGCGTTAAAATGATATCAATCTTCGTTTTACCACTATAAAAACGTCCAAGTTCTGCTGTTACAAGACTTACTACATACGTCCCCGCTGCTCCACCTTGCTCGTAGCCATACATCCCGGTTACAGCACTTGCAAATATCACCATCGGCTTGGCCCCTAATCCATATGCGACAGCAACACCAACTGCAGCACCTGTATAAAGTTTTGCGAGTTTCCCGATTTCTATTAATAAAGTTGTATCGATTAATGGCTTTAATTCGGTTCCTACCGTTTCAAGAATAAGACCAATAATTAATGAACAGAATAAACCTAAAGCCATAAAGCTCATTCCATCTACAAACCAGCGTTTAAGTAAAGCTTTCAAATTATTCTCCCCTTTTAAGTCATTTTCATTATCATAGCATATTTGTATTTAGAAATAATACATGATTTTTTAATCCCTTTTTGTCCGAATAATCAAATCATATTTTAAATAAAAACCCCCTAACATTGAATCTTTTCATTCAACGCTAGGGGGTACTTCAACAATTCATATCAGTAATCACTTTAAATCGTAATTATATTTAAGAATCTACGTAAATGCTCTGATTTAGGGTTTGTGAATATTTGTTCTGGGTGATCAATTTCTTCAATATGGCCATCATGTATAAACGCAACTTTATCTGCTACACTACGAGCAAATGCCATTTCATGTGTAACGATTACCATCGTCATCCCTTCATCACGTAATCCTTTGATGACTTTCAATACTTCCTGTACAAGTTCCGGGTCAAGTGCTGAAGTTGGTTCATCAAATAGCATTACTTTTGGATTCATCGCAAGTGCTCTTGCAATCCCAACGCGTTGTTGTTGCCCTCCAGATAATGACACGGGATACTGCTCTTTAACATGAAGTAAATCTACTTTTTCGAGTAAAGTAAGTGCTATTTTTTCCGCTTCAGTTTTATGCATTCCTTTAACTTGTACAAGGCCTTCCATGACATTCTCAATTGCAGTCATATGCGGAAACAATTGAAAGTTCTGAAAGACCATACCTGTTTTCTTACGCACTTCAACTTGTGATTTCTTATCACTTGCTGTATAGGTCACACCATCCACACTAACAGTCCCAGATGTCGGAATTTCAAGTGCGTTCATTGTACGTAAAAGGGTTGTCTTACCTGATCCGCTTCGACCAATTAATACGACAACTTCACCGTTGGCTACTTCTAAATCAATATCCTTTAATACAGTCTTGTCACCAAACTGTTTTACTAAATTCTGAATTGAAATCATCGTTGATACTTCCTTTCCACTCTCGCTTCATACATGCTCTGTAAAATGGAAACTATAAAACAAACGACCCAGTACATAAGTGCAACTAATGAATAAATTGATAAGAATTCATAGGTTGTAGATGCGACTTGCTGTGCATTTCTAAACATTTCTGCTACGAGTATATACCCCAATAAAGAAGTATCTTTAATTAAACTTAAAAACGTATTACCTAACGCTGGTGTCGCTGTACGAATGGCTTGAGGTAAAATAATACGCTGCATTGTTTGTTTTGGACTCATGCCAATAGAATACGCTGCTTCTGTCTGACCATGCGGCACTGATAATATTCCACCGCGAATAATTTCAGAACCATATGCACCTACGTTCAGGCTAAGTGAAATAATGGCTGCTGTAATTGAGCCGAGTTTAAATGCCTGATCGGGATCCCCTGTAATCAGACGGCCAATTTCAGGAATACCGAAAAAGATGATAAACATCTGTACAAGCATAGGCGTGCCTCGGAAGATTGATACATATATACGTGCAGGGATGCGCAGTAATTTATTATTTGATATACGTGCTAATGCAGTTAATATCGCAATAATAAATCCTAGTATAAACGTAACAATCGCAATCGGAATCGAATATTTGACTAAACCCCAAAGCATTGGCTCAAAAGCTTGAGCCGCTGCATTTAGGGCATGTGACATTTCTTCATTAAGGACGCGTGACATCTTCACCAAACCATTTTTCACTGATTTTTTTCATTGTACCGTCTTTTTGTAAAGCATCTAATGCTTTGTTAAAGTCTTCAATAACTTTTTTGTCTGTTTTCTTAGTAAATACAAATCCTGATTGTGTTTTTTCGGCATCGCCTTCAATCATTTTAATGTCAGCGCTTTTCTTTTGTTTTAAGTAGTCTAATACAGAAATTTTGTCGTTAAACGTACCTTCAACACGGTTTGATAGAACTAATTCCATTGCTTGGTTAAATCCTTCAACAGATGTTACTTTCGCACCTTTTTCTTTTGCTAATTTACCATAATTAGACGTTAATGTCTGTGCTAAATCTTTACCTTTAACATCGTCAAATGATTTAATATCAGAATTCTTACGTGTAACTAAAACACCTTGTGTGTATGTGTATGGTTTTGAGAAGTTATATTTTTTCTTACGGTCAGCATCCATACCTACTTGGTTTGCAATTGTATCGAAACGTCCTGAATTAAGACCAGAAAACATTGAATCCCATTGCGTTTCCACAAATTTCACTTTGTATCCTGCTTTTTTAGCTACTGCTTCTGCAACTTCTACATCAAATCCAGTTAACTTATTGTTTTTATCATGAAACGTGTAAGGTGCATAGGTACCTTCTGTACCAATTGTAATTTCTTTCGTACTGTCTTTTTTATCTGTATTACTGTCTCCACATGCAGCAAGTACAAATAATGCTGCAAATAATAATGTTAATAATTTTTTCATATCCCATTCTCCTATTCTTATCAATTTACTCGGAATAGGTCTTATTTTAAAGCATTTTTTTTTTAAGTCAATAAAAAGATTTTTTTCGATTCAAAAATAAAATAAAAAGCGAATACTTCTTCGTATTCGCCTAATATTTTTAATTATTTTTAAGATATTCAATTTTAGCTTCGTCAGTATTTTTTATAAGTGCAAGTAATCCATCTCGTGCTGCATAATAATCACGCATATCAAAAATTGTATGGTTGGAGTGAATATAACGTGCCGGGACACCAACGACAGCTGTTGGTGTACCTTTAAGTGCCGTATGAATAACACCACCATCAGTTCCTCCGGGTGAGGTATAGTATTGATATGCAACGTTATTTGCCGTATAAACTTCTACCATCCATGCTTTGAATGATGGTTTTAAAATCATTGTGCGGTCAATGATACGAACTAATGTACCTTCGCCTAACTTTCCATTGCCATGGTTACCTGTAGTATCATTCGCCGGTGAACAATCAACAACGAATGCTAGATCCGGCTGAATCATATTTGTCGACGGTAATGCCCCACGTAAACCAACTTCTTCCTGCACGTTAGCACCAACATATAAATCAAAGGGTAAGTCCACGTCCTTTAATCGTTCGAACAAATCAATAATAATTGTACAACCGTATCGGTTATCCCATGCTTTACATAAGAAGCGATGTTCGGTTAACTGTTCAAATTCAACGGCTGGCGTAATCGCATCACCAACTTGAATACCCATTTCCAGCACTTCTGACTTACTTTCTGCACCAACGTCAAGCAACATATCTTTAATTTGCGGTGTTGATTCATTACCTGTTCTGAAATGTTTCGGTACACTTCCAATGACACCTGTATATGTTTGATTCTGTTGTGTTAAGACTGTCATCTTTTGGGCTTGTAAAACATCAGCTGGCCAGCCACCAATTTCCGTAAACTTAAGTAATCCTTTTTCAGTGATATCCGTAACCATAAATCCTACTTCATCCATATGTGCTGCAATCATCACACGCTTTCTAGATGCCTGCTTTGATTTCTTCAGAAAGAATACACCACCTAAACCATCATGAAGTACCTCATCTGCAAGTGGGGATAATCGCTCCATTAAATACGCACGAATTAAACGTTCATGACCGGGCGCACCATGTAATTCTGTTAGCGTTTTTATTGTATCAAGTAGTTGTTCTGTCATGTTCTTAACTCCTTATGTTAGAATAAAATCAATTATAAATTTAGTTTGTCTGATTTTTTTAGTTAAAATTTTAATGATTAACGAAAGGAATCTTATAAATGAAAAAATATCAAATCATTATCCCTATCGCTATTATTGCAGGCTTCACTTTATATCAGCTTAAACAATTCCTCGCAATGAAACATCCTGAAACAGTACTTAAAGATGTCATTGCACAATTTAATCAGGTGACAGGCTCAGTGATTGTTTATGAACCAGAAAAACAAGAAAAATTTGGGCAAGTCGCACATATCTATCGTGGGATTATTAACACACGTGACAAAGACTTTGAATTTACAGCTGATGCGTATACTGGTGAAATTATCGATACGAAAGAAATTTAACGGAAGTCTAAACTTCCGTTTCTTTATGTTTTGATTGCTTTAAATAATCAAAGGACTTTTTAATACGTTCCAGTCCTTCTAAAAGCTTTTCTTCACTACATCCAACATTCAATCTAAAATGTGTACTGGCTGAAAGTTCATACGTACTTCCAATGCCTGTTGCTATTTTCCCGACATTTTGAAGTGCATCCTGTACCTCCATTTCGTTAAAACCACTTTTAGCAAAATCAATCCACGCTAAAAACGTCGCATCCGGCTTCTGAAAGAACAAACAATCCGATAAATGGTCTGCAATATAATCTTCTACTATGGTCATATTATTTTCGATATGCACATTGAGTGCATCGACCCATTCTGCACATTCTAAATATGCCGACTTAATCACCGTTAATGCAATCAGATTCACTGCGCCAAGGCCGTATACTGACATGACTTTTGTGTTAATGGCCTCAAGTAAAAATTTATCTTTAGTAATAAAGTACGCATGCGGCATGCCAGAGACATTAAATGTCTTACCTAAACACGTCGTCACTAACATCTGATCATACGTATGCATGTATTTTGCTAATGTAATATGCTGTGCACGTCTGACAAAATCCATATGTATTTCGTCAGCTATAATATAAACATCATATTTACTACAAATTTCAATGATTTTTTCAATTTCCTGTTCGCTAAATACCTTTCCAGTTGGATTATGTGGATTGCAAAGTAAAAATACTTTATTTTGGGCCATCTGACACAGATACTCAAACTGAACAAAATCCATAGTATACTCATACCCATCATAAAATAGTTCATTTTCTACAATCATACGCTTGTTCCCTTGAATGAGATTGATAAAGTTATTATATGCTGGCGTATTTAAGATAACCCCGTCCCCTTCATTTGTCAGTAAACGCATTGCTTCTGTAATCGTAAATAATACTGAAGGTGCATAGCTTAAATCCTGTTTTAAGATATTTGTATCAAATCGCGTGTTAAACCAATGTTTAATTGGCAAATAAAAATTATCATTTTTCCAGCTCGTATAACCGAAAATGCCATGGTCTAAGCGTTGACGCACAGCTTCTGTAATTTTGTCTGGTGTTTTAATATCCATATCAGCAATCCAAAAAGGCATTAAATCACGGCGACCATATATTAATGGGAGCATTTCAGTTTGTACTGCATTCGTATTTAAACGATTCACATTCTCATTAAAATTATACATAGCACCCTCCTAAAACTTATAGACTTTTTAGTTCAAGTCTACACCATTCGCTCAATAAAAAAAAGGCAGGAACCCCTACCTTTACCATCATTAATTATTTAAATGTTGCTTCCAGACGATTAATTCTAAAACCTTTCGCAGAAAACTTTTCTTCATATTCAGTCTTAATGTTATCTGCAGGTTCATTGGCATGTAAATTTAAGTTGATATTTTTAAGTTTCATACCGTACTGACTCATGCTTTCAATTGAGAATTCAAACAGACCTTGATTATCAGTCTTAAAATGAATTTCTCCATCTTCTTTAAGAATTGTTTTATAAATGCTTAAGAAGTTTGCATGTGTTAAACGTCTTTTTGCATGGCGCGTCTTCGGCCAAGGGTCTGAGAAGTTTAAATAAATTCTATCGATTTCACCTGGATTAAATAATTCAGTTAGCTTTTCAGCATCTACCGTTAATAACCTTAAATTCTTTATATCTTGTTCTATCGCTTTCTCGACGATACGAATCATAACATTCTTATCTCGTTCAATCCCAATATAGTTAATCTCCGGGTTCGCTTTTGCCATCTCAGTAATAAAGCGACCCATACCACTTCCTACTTCAATATGGATAGGTTGAACTTCATCAAACCATGATGTAATATTGTCTTTTTGTGATAAATCAATACTAACAATATCACGATGTTCAAGCAGATAATCCTCTGCCCACGGTTTATTACGCATTCTCATGTGTGTTACTCCTTTAAATAAATCGATTCTGTGTTAATACTTCATTTAAAAACTTCAGCCACTCATTCATATCATGGTAACGGCTCTTTTCTTCATACCATTCCACCATAGCGATGGCCTGAATCACTGTATACCACTTCATTCGTTTCTCAAGATCAATGGAATAGTCAATACCATAAGTAGATAACCATTCCTCCCAATCGACTTCATTACTATACGTGTATAAAATCATACCTAAATCAATTGCCGGATCCGCTATCATCGCACCTTCCCAGTCAACCAGGAACAATTCATCCTGATCAGACAATAACCAGTTATTATGATTTACATCACCATGACATACAGTATAAAACTTACCATCTAAATTTGGCATATGCTCTTCTAAATATAATAATGCTTTTCGAATCGTATGATTGGCGAGTACACTTCGTGATAATGAACTATTGATTTTCTTAAGTAAGATATGTGGATACATCGGCTTCATTTCGAGACGTTTAAGCATATTTAATAACGGTTTTGAACGATGAATTTTACTGAGTAATTGTGCAACACGTCTGGAACCCATTTCTTCATGCGTCAAGTGTCTTCCATTTTTCCAGTGCTGAGCAGTTACCACTTCACCCGTTTCAATACGCTTTGTCCATATAAGTTTAGGGACAATACCCTCAGCAGATAATGCTGCTAAAAACGGTGAAGAATTTCGTTTAAGAAATAGTTTCTGGCCATCTTGCTCTGCCATATATGCTTCACCTGAAGCACCCCCAGCGGAATCTAATGTCCAGCCAAGTTGATAGAAATGTTCCAACATGTTCACCTCCTACAGTAGAAAAAAGAAAAGGCATGAGAAATAATCTCTTGCCTTATTTTCGTTCGAACGTTTTTAACGACTTAATTAAATTCTATATCCTTTTATGAAAATATTCAAGTCAAAGTTTCTTTTGTCACCTGAATATATGTTCATTTGTTACGCGATGTGTAATATGATGCCAATTAAGCTTGTAATGCACTAATTTGTGCTTCAAATTGTGCTTGTAATTGTTTAACAACTGGGCCGACTTGTCCTTTATGAACAGGTTTTTCATCAATCTGAATAACAGGCATCACTTCTTGCGTTGTACTTGATATAAATACTTCATCCGCTGACTTTAATGTTTCTTCATCAAACGTTTCTTCTTCAAAAGGAATACGTAATGCTTCTGCCATTTGCTGTATAACGCGACGTGTAATACCGTTTAATATCAGTTGGTTGGCTGGGTGGGTTTTAATTTTGCCATCCTTTACAATAAAAACATTACTTGAAGCTCCCTCAGTGACTATGCCGTCACGAATTTGGATGGCTTCTTTTGCATTATTTTCGACAGCTTTCTGTTTATTCATAATGTTCCCCAGCAAATTTAAACTCTTAATATCACAGCGTAACCATCTAAAATCTTCAGCAGTTATTACTTTAATCCCGTCTTTTAACTCCTGTAATGGGCGTTCTACTACATTTGTGTATAATAAAACATTCGGTCTACTATTTTCTGGATAAGCATGATTTCTCACTGCATCGCCTCTAGTCACCTGAATATAAATCGAGCCGTCATGGATTTGATTGTTCTCAATTAATTGCTCACAAATTGCGATATATTCATCAACGGTATACGGACTCTTGATAGCAATTTCATTTGCACTACGTACTAATCGCTCAAAGTGCTCTGTTGCAGTATACAGTTTACCTGAATAGACACGTACAACTTCATAAATGCCATCACCAAACTGAATGCCTCGGTCATTATAACTTATTTTTTCATCCTCTGATACGTAATTACCATTTAAGAAAATTACCATACTACTCATCCTCTACACAAACTGCATGAATCGCTTCTAAATAAATCGCTGTTGCATCAAAGAGTTGTTTTTTACTGATATATTCATTCTTCTGATGCATTAAATCTTCTGAATCTTTAAACATTGCACCAAATGCAACACCTTTTTCCAGGTTACGTGCATAAGTTCCGCCGCCAATTGTAAATGGTTCTGTCATATCCCCCGTTTGGTTACGGTATGCCTGTACTAACTTTTGAACAAATGGATCATTCTTATCAACATAGTGTGGTATTTGATGTGTTTCTACTTCAATTTCAAAGCCATCTTTAGCGATTTGAGTTTCTAATTGTTTAATTTCTTTTTCAAAATCAAAGCCATTTGGATAACGTAAATTAACACCATAATGACCACCGTCTATATCCGTATAGCTAATAACACCATAATTTGTCGTTAACTGACCCATTTCTTTAGATTCAAACGCCATACCTAATTTTTCACCATAGTGTGAATCAAATAAATACGTATCTCCAAAGTTTACAAATGATTTTGCTTGTTTATCTAAATCTAATGTATTTAAGAAATGTACTAAATAAAGACCCGCGTTAACCCCTTTAAATGGTTCCATTCCATGAACAGATTTCCCTTCAATTTGTAAATGGATTTGACCATTGTCCACAAATTGCTTACCAGTTAATTGATGATCAATTAAAAAGCTTTCAAAGGATTGAATAATAGCATCCATTTTTTCTTTCACTTCAATCTTTGCTTCTGCAAAGTCAGGCACCATGTTATAACGTTCACCTGCTTTAAATGCTTTTAATTCGACTTCTGGAGCTGTTGCACTTTGTTCGTTGCTATTTTGGATAATATCAAATGTTGTAATGCCTTTTTCACCATGAATTAGCGGAAAATCAGCATCCGGTGCAATACCTAGGTCAGGCATTGGTTCAGTTTCGAAGTAACGATTTGTACATTTCCAGCCTGATTCTTCATCCGTTCCAATAATGATATGAATCTTTTTCTTCCAGTCAACTTTCATGTCATCTAAAATCTTAATCGCATAATATGCTGCAATTGTAGGACCTTTATCATCTAATGTACCACGTGCAATAATTCTATCCTCAGTTACAACTGCTTCAAATGGATTCGTATCCCAGCCACTCCCTGCTGGTACCACATCAACGTGACATAACACACCAAATATTTCTTCACCTTTACCCGCTTCAATACGTCCTGCAATATGATCGATATCCACTGTTTTATAACCATCACGTTTAGCCATTTCATACATATAATCAAGTGCTTGACGTGGACCAGGCCCAACAGGATGCTCACGATCTGCTAAACTGTCATCACGTACACTTTCAATATTTAATAAGCCTGTCAAATCATTTATTATTTGTTCTTCATATTGTGCTACTTTTTCTCTCCACATAATGATTCCTCCTCGTACGATATAATCTATATTACATGATACATAAAAGAAATGAAAATAATAATCGTAAATTTATACAAAATAAAAAAGCCAGCTTTATGCTGGCTTTATCTATTAAATTTCGTCTTTAGAAACTGTGTTAGGATTGTTTTTAGCAACATCTTTATCTGTAACGATATGGATGTTGTTAGCGCCACCTTCGTCATCGAAGTTTTGTTTTTCTTCTTCGATTGTACCATCTTTTTTTGTTAATTTTTCAGCAAGTGGTGCTGCTTTTTCTTTTAACGGTGCAACTTTTTCTTCAACTTTAGACGATAAGTTTGCTTTGTATGCATTTGGATCTTCTTTTACTTTATTAATTTCTTCTTTTGCAACTTGTTGTAAATTTTGTGCTTTCACTTTAGCATTATCTGCATATGCTTTAGGATCTTGCTTTGCTTTGTTATATTCGTTTAATACTCTATCTCTGTTTTCTTTTTTAGAAAGAAATGCTGCTACTGCAGTTCCTCCAATTACTAATGCTGCTTTTAAAAGTCCAGTTTGATTATTGTTCGCCATATTAAAACACCTCTTCTTTTGATTTGTACTGTATTTATACCCACCGTGGAACATGGTAAACATTTAAATTCAATTTCTTACTAAATTCAGTGCTTCAGGTGTTAATGTTTTATATTCACCGGGTAACAGCGTTTCATCTAAAGTGAGATTTCCCATCTTAATACGTTTCAAGTAAGTTACTTTCATACCATGTGCCAGAAACATACGTTTCACTTGATGGAACTTACCTTCCTGGATGACAAGCTCGATTTCACTTGTCTTTTGTACATCATCTACAGCGAGTATTTTGAGTTCACCTGGCATCGTATGATAACCATCATCTAACGTTACGCCTTGTTTGAATTGTAGAACAGTATCTTGTGTCACGATACCTGAAATTTTAGCATAATATGTTTTATTGACATGCTTTTTTGGACTTAATACATCATGTGTAAACTGGCCATCATTGGTTAAAATCAGTAAACCTTCAGTATCTTTATCCAGGCGACCTACTGGATGAAGGTCGTAATGCTCCAGTCCATCAATCAAATCAATGACGGTCTTATCCTTATCCTGTGTACTGGATACCACACCAGCAGGTTTATTCAACATTAAATATATGAATGGTTCAAAGTGAATCACTTCACCTTGAACCGTTATTTTATCCTGATCGGGATCTATTTTTATATCTGCCTTTGTAACAATCTCATCATTAACAGCAATGACTTTTTTCTTAAGTAATGACTTCACATCTTTACGGGACCCAACACCATGATTACTTAGATATTTGTCTAATCTCATCGTGTCAACCTGTTTCTTAAATTCTGTATACGTGACCCAAAGAACTGATCAGCAAGTCTAGACTTCATAGATAACGAAGCATAGACAAGTGCACCGACAAATGCACCAATACATAAAATAATAAGTGCATCAAATTTATTTGCAACATTTAAGAATTGCATTAATATCACATACACAATTTGGACAGTCAGTACCATGATTAAACTATACAGTGTAATCATCAGCATTTGACGTGCAGTTGTGCGGTACTGGAATCCAGCGTATTTCTTAATGACATAAAGATTACAAATAATATTGAACGTCATTGCGATTGCAGTCGCGATGACTGCACCTACAGTATGGAAAGCCATGATTAACGGGATATTGATAACAAGCTTGACAAGTAATGCAGCTAGAACAATATATACTGTTAAGTTCTGTTTATCGATACCCTGCATCATTGCAGCAGTTACTGAAACAAGTGCAAGTAATATACCAACAGGTGCATAATAGAATAAAATATGATTTGCAACTGGGTTATAACTATAGAACACTGTATAAAGTGGTGCTGCAAGAACCATAATACCAAGTGAAGCTGGTACTGTTAAGAACATCAGTAATCCAAATGTCGTTTTAATCTGCTGATGCATTTCTTTTATTTTTCCAGATGCATGTGTACGTGTGATCGATGGTACTAGACTAATAGCAAATCCACCTGCAAGAGAAGTCGGAATCATTACCAGTTTATTTGATGTCGTATTGAGAATAGTAAGTAACATATCATTCATCTTACCTGGTACACCCGCTAATCCCAATGCATAGTTATGTGTGAACTGGTCAATCGTTGTATATAATGGTACACATAGACTGACTATCACGAATGGAATACTGTATTTTAGTATTTCTTTGTACATACTGCCATAACTAACATCTGTATTGGAGTCGTCTGATTCAACCATTTTATTAATATATGGTTTACGCTTTCTCCAGTAATACCATAATGTAAGTATGGCACCAATCGCACCAATCGCAGCAGCAAATACAGCTATTTCATTGGCTAATAGTACTGACTTATGCATAACATTCAGTACAATAAAAGTTCCACCGAGCAGAAATAATATACGGGCAATTTGCTCTATCACCTGTGAAACTGCTGTAGGTCCCATCGAATCGTAACCTTGAAAGATTCCACGCCAAGTCGCAAGAAACGGAATAAATAACACAGCAAAAGAAATAATACGTATAATTTCTGTAATTTCTTCAACTGTCCAAATTCCTTCTGACCCGGCTAATGACGCTTCAGCAATCATCGGACTTAAGAAATAAAGTATAACGAAACCTAAAAACCCTGTTAGACCCATTACAAGTAGTGATGATTTATAAAGTTTATAACTCACTTTATAGGCCCCAATCGCGTTATATTTCGAAACATATTTAGCAACCGCTAACGGAATACCCCCAGCAGCAATCGTTAACATAACGACATAGGGTGGATAGGCCATATTGTAAGGGGCTAAATTTTCTTCACCTCCAATGATGGCGTAGAAAGGAATAATATATAGAATCCCTAAAATCTTAGTAATAAAAATGCTCGCTGTCAGTAAGAACGTACTTCTGACGAGTGAATCTTTCTGTGACATAATTTCATCCCTATCTTCAATTTATATTTGATACATTAAAACTAAAATGACAATCCATTTTTCAATGTAGATTATCATACCACCATTATAAATTTTTAACTACTGAATTCATATATTTTACCATAAATAATATGTATAATAATTTGGAATGGAGGTTTAAAAATGTATCAAACGATTGTTATAGGTGGCGGACCAAGTGGCTTGATGGCTGCCATTAGCGCTAGTGAAAATAAGAAAAAAGTATTACTCATAGATAAGAAAGATCAGCTCGGTCGTAAGTTACAAATCTCTGGTGGTGGCCGTTGTAATGTGACGAACAATGTCACACATGAAGAACTTATAAAACACTTACCAGGGAACGGTAAATTTTTATACAGTGCATTTAATACATTTGATAATTACGCCATCATTAACTACTTTGAAAATCTTGGTGTTGCACTTAAAGAAGAGGATCATGGGAGAATGTTTCCCGTCTCTAATAACGCAAAAGATGTCGTAAATGCATTAAAACAACAACTGATTAACCATCAAGTCGAGGTTAAAACAAACACAAAAGTGGAATCCCTTATAATAGAAGATAATAAAATAACAGGTGTAATGCTAAACGGAAATATTCCAGTCGATGCAGAAAATATCATCATCGCAACAGGTGGTAAATCCGTACCACATACAGGTTCAACAGGCGATGGCTATCTATTTGCCGAACAGGCCGGCCATACAATTACAGAGCTCTTCCCGACCGAAGTACCGATTACATCAAGCGAACCCTTTATCAAGTCAAAAATTTTACAAGGGTTAAGTTTACAAAATGTTGCTTTGAGTGTGTTACGTAAAAATGGCAAACCGCGTATAACACATCAAATGGATATGCTGTTTACTCACTTTGGCATATCAGGACCAGCCGCACTACGCTGTTCACAATTTATTTATCATGAACAAAAAAGTCAGAAGAAAAAAGATATTGTAATGATGATTGATGTCTTTCCGGAAATAACATTAGGACAACTGACACAACGCGTTGAAAAGATGATAAATGACAATAAAGATAAGTCGATAAAAAATAGTCTAAAAGGACTTGTACAAGAACGATATCTGCATTTCTTATTAGAACGTGCTGAAATCAATCTGGAAGACAATGGCCACCACATCAAAAAAGAAAACTTAAAAACATTTATCGAATTGTTGAAAGGATTTAAGTTTGTGGTGAACGGTACATTGTCCATCGATAAAGCCTTTGTTACAGGAGGTGGCGTGTCTGTTAAGGAAATCGTGCCAGCAACAATGCAGTCAAAGCTGCATGATAATTTGTATTTTTGTGGAGAAGTGTTAGATATCCACGGTTATACAGGTGGATATAACATAACAAGTGCATTAGTGACTGGATATGTTGCTGGGATGAGTTGTAGATAGAAAGTGATTTATTTAAGACGTAAATAGCAATTTGGTAAGCGGCTGTATTTTTGATTTACTGCCGCTTGCGTCTTTTTTTGTTCTAGCTTGCCTGAGTAAGCGGCTGTATTTTTGATTTACTGCCGCTTGCGTCTTTATTTGTTCCAGCTTGCCTGAGTAAGCGGCTGTATTTTTGATTTACTACCGCTTGCGTCTTTTTTGTTCCAGCTTGCCTGAGTAAGCGGCTGTATTTTTGATTTACTGCCGCTTACGTCCTTATTTGTTCCAGCTTACTTGAGTAAGCGGCTGTATTTTTGATTTACTGCCGCTTGCGTCTTTTTTTGTTCCAGCTTGCCTGAGTAAGCGGCTGTATTTTTGATTTACTACCGCTTGCGTCTTTTTTTGTTCCAGCTTGCCTGAGTAAGCGGCTGTATTTTTGATTTACTAGCGCTTGCATTTAACGATTCAAACAAAAAGAGACGCGATACAACTTATCGCGTCTCTTTTCTCATTCACTTAACATTGGCTCAATAACTGCCATGCCACCTTCTACGTTAATTGCTTTATATCCACTTGATAATAAATATTGAGTAACATGTGCGCTACGAACTGCATGTGCACATACAATATAATATTCATGCTCAGAATCTAATTCATCCATTCGTTCAGGGATATCATTCATTGGTATATGCAGTGCACCTTTAAGCATACCTTGTTCCACTTCAAACTGCTCACGTACGTCAATGATGTTAATCTTTTCATCGTGTTTTACTTTCTCAACAAATTCCTCTGTACTAATATTCATAAAGTCACCTAGTTCGCTACGATATTTACTAATTTATTCGGTACTGCTATCACTTTACGAACTGTTTTACCTTCAATATGTGTTTTAATCGCATCTTGTTCTAATGCGAATGCTTCTAACGCAGCTTTATCTGTATCTTTCGCAACTTTTGCTTTTAACTTCACTTTACCATTCACTTGAATAACAATTTCAACTTCATTATCCACAAGTTTACTTTCATCAAATGTCGGCCATGCTTCATACGTTATCGTATCAGTATAACCTAAGATAGCCCAAATTTCTTCAGTAATATGTGGCGCGATTGGTGATAATAATTTCACGAAGCCTTCCACGTATTCACGACTGACTTGATCTTGTTTATACACTTCATTGATAAATACCATCATTTGAGAAATCGCTGTGTTAAAACCTAATGTGTTATAGTCTTCTGTTACTTTCTTAACTGTCTGGTGATATACTTTTTCAAGGTCTGGTGTTGCATGTTCTACAACTTTTGCATTTAATGCACCATCCTCAGTAACAAATGCTCGGTATACACGGTCTAAGAATCGACGTGCCCCGTCTAATCCATTTGTACTCCAAGCAATCGATGCATCAAGTGGCCCCATAAACATTTCATATAAACGTAACGTATCTGCACCGTGACTTTCTACAACGTCATCCGGATTTACAACATTGCCTTTAGACTTACTCATTTTTTCGTTACCTTCACCGAGAATCATACCTTGGTTAAATAACTTCTGGAATGGTTCTTTCGTCGGAACAACACCTAAATCATAAAGCACTTTATGCCAGAATCGTGCATATAATAAGTGTAGTACAGCATGTTCTGCACCGCCAATATACAAGTCAACTGGTAGCCAGTATTTTAATTTTTCAGGATCTGCTAATGCTTCACTATTATGTGGATCGATGTAACGTAAGTAATACCAGCAGCTTCCCGCCCATTGTGGCATCGTATTTGTTTCACGACGACCTTTCATGCCTGTAACAGGGTCTACAACATTAATAAATTCATCAATATTTGCAAGTGGTGATTCTCCTGTACCAGATGGCATAATTTTATCTGTCTTCGGTAACATCAATGGTAACTCTTCTTCAGGTACAGTCGTCATTGAACCATCTTCCCAAATGATGACTGGAATAGGTTCACCCCAATAACGTTGACGTGAGAATAACCAGTCACGTAATTTATAAGAAATCTTCTTCTCACCAATGCCTTTAGCTTCAAGCATTTCAATGGCACGATTAATACCGTCTTCTTTATTTAAGCCATCTAATTCACCAGAGTTAATGTGTACGCCGTCACCAGTAAATGCTTCTTTCTCGATATCTCCACCTTCAAGTACTGCTTTAATCTCTAATCCAAATTGCTTTGCGAATTCATAGTCTCGTTCATCGTGCGCTGGTACTGCCATAATCGCACCTGTTCCGTAAGATGCTAATACATAATCTGAAATCCAGATTGGCATTAATTCATTTGTAAACGGGTTAACTGCATAACTTCCGGTAAATACACCAGTTTTATCTTTCGCTAAATCTGTACGTTCTAAGTCCGATTTACGACTTGCCTGTTCCTGATATGCAGTAATCGCTTCACGTTGTTCTTCTGTTGTGATAGATTCAACTAATGCATGCTCTGGTGAAAGTACTGCATATGTTGCACCAAAGATTGTATCTGGACGCGTTGTAAATACTTTAAATGATGCATCTTTACCGTCAACAATAAACGTCACTTCTGCACCTTCTGATTTACCAATCCAGTTACGTTGCATGTCTTTTAAAGATTCTGGCCAATCTAAGTCTTCTAAATCTTCTAATAAACGGTCCGCATATTCCGTAATCTTTAATACCCATTGACGCATCGGTTTACGAATAACAGGATGTCCGCCACGTTCAGATACGCCGTCAACGACCTCTTCGTTTGAAAGTACTGTACCAAGTGCAGGACACCAGTTTACCGCCACTTCATCCACATAAGCTAAACCTTTCTTATACAGTTGAATAAAAATCCATTGTGTCCATTTATAATAGTCAGGATCTGTCGTATTGACTTCACGATCCCAGTCATAACTAAAACCTAATTCCTGAATCTGACGCTTGAATGTCGCAATATTTTTCTTTGTAAATTCTGCCGGGTCATTACCAGTATCAATGGCATATTGCTCTGCTGGTAAACCGAACGCATCCCAACCCATTGGATGTAAAACGTTATAGCCTTGCATACGCTTGAAACGAGACACGATATCTGTTGCAGTATACCCTTCCGGATGTCCTACGTGAAGTCCAGCACCAGATGGATAAGGGAACATATCTAGTGCGAAGAATTTCGGTTTATCCGTTTCGTCCGTTGTTTTAAATGTCTTATTGTCTAACCAGTATTTCTGCCATTTCTTTTCAATTGATTGATGATTAAAGCTCATGTTCATTTCCTCCTTTATAATAAAAAAAGACAGCCATCCCTAATAATTAGGGACGACTGTCATCTATGACAACCGCGGTACCACCCGCAATTCACTTTAAAAGTGCAGCTTTAAATATACTATTTAACACTAGCAAGTTCATAAGTTACAATTACCAGTTCACAGCAACCACTGGCTTTCTTGAAATTGTTTGCTTACTACTACTCTAGATATATTTACTATATAGGAGCGTTGCTGCTTTTTCAAGTTTTTTATTAAAATATTAAAAACATCTTATGCAATTAATTTGAATTATACAAATATTTTAAAAATTTAGTGTAAATATTAACTTCCATAATCATGATACATCATGTTTGATACGGCGATCGTATATAGATAAAAACACAAAGCCTAATAAAACAAAACCAATCATGGTATAGAACATCATATGCATGTTATACATGTCAACAATCATACCACCCAATACAGGGCCAATCGCACGTCCAAGTGTTGCTGTAGAATTAACGATGCCTTGATAAACACCAGTTCTTCCTGGCGGTGCAAGTTCATTAGCAATTGTCGGTACTGCTGGCCAGACAAACATCTCCCCAATCGTTAAAATAACCATACCGACAACAAACATTGTAAAGTCGGCAGCAAAACTCGTCACAATATATGAGAGAATAAATATCAGCAAGCCTGTCGCAATCTGCATTTTAATCTTTTCACTCATTAAATGAATAACGGGTCTAATAAGGGATTGGCCGACAATAATTAATACGCCATTGACAGCCCATAATAGGCTATATTGCTTCAATGAAATACCTAAATCCTGTGTATAACTTGAGATGGTCGATTGCCATTGTACGTATCCTATCCAGCACACACAATACGTTACACAAATTAAGATTAATGCTGTAAATTTATTTTTATCTTTAATGTTACCGACATCTTTCATTACATTACCACCCGTCTGAACGACGTGAGCAGAACGATAGCCAAAGAAAGCTATACCGAAGAATACAACATATAATAATAGATTTAACATAAAGATATAATCAAAACTCAGTTCAGCGATAAATCCCCCAAGCGCAGCTCCAAGTGCGACACCGATGTTCTGGGATAAATAAATTGCATTAAATGTCTTACGGCCACCTTGCGGCCATGCAGTTCCTGCCATAGCATAGATGGAAGGAAATACAATACCGGAACCAAATCCCAGTATAATAAGCCAAATGGCATACCATGGCCAACCATGTAAAAATATAATGCCAATTAAACTGACCATTGAAATAATAATACCAATTAATATCGAACGATAACCACCATACTTATCAAACATCGTCCCACCAAGTAAGTTACCAAGCACAGAAGCAAAAGAATTAAGCATAAGTACAAACCCTGCTAAACTTAAGCTTTTACCCAATTCATTGTGCAAATAG
Source organism: Macrococcoides caseolyticum (assembly GCF_021366795.1). Taxonomy (GTDB): domain Bacteria; phylum Bacillota; class Bacilli; order Staphylococcales; family Staphylococcaceae; genus Macrococcoides; species Macrococcoides caseolyticus_A. Next base: position 319,256 of record NZ_JAHCPS010000002.1, read on the forward strand.
ATTGTGTTAAGTGGCCATACTAAACTAGAACCCGTTACATTAACTGCCATACCAATAACCAGTAGCCAAACAAGCTTTGGCATTCTCATGAATATACCTTCCTTCTTTAAGCATTATTTTTCCCCGATTATCTCTATTATATGTTAAAATCCATTAAGTAAGAAAGAGGGAGAAAAAATGACACAATTTAAATATGCACTTGATTCAAAACTATATCATACATGGAACTATCATTTAAGACAAAAATTTGGTACTAAGATCTTTAAAGTTGCTTTAGAAGGTGGATTTGACTGCCCTAATAGAGATGGCACGGTGGCTTTCGGCGGCTGTACATTTTGTTCGGCAGCTGGTAGTGGCGACTTTGCAGGAGATCGTGTTGATCCTATTCCCGTCCAATTCGAAAAAATCAAAAATAAAATGCACGAAAAATGGAACGATGGAAAGTATATCGCCTACTTCCAGGCCTATACGAATACACATGCACCACTTGAGATATTAAAAGAGAAATATGAAGCCGCGCTCGCTCAGCCTGGCGTTGTGGGACTATCCATTGCAACACGTCCTGACTGCTTGCCAGATGATGTCGTTGAATACTTAGCAGAGCTTAATGAACGCACCTATTTATGGGTTGAATTAGGTTTACAAACCGTACACGAAAAAACATCTAATATTATTAACCGTGCACATGATATGCAATGCTATTATGATGGTGTTAATAAACTACGAAAGCACAACATAAATATATGTACACATATTATCAACGGACTGCCACTGGAAGATTATGATATGATGATGGAAACAGCTAGAACCGTAGCAAATATGGATGTTCAAGGGATTAAAATCCACTTACTGCATCTTTTAAAAGGGACACCGATGGTTAAACAGTACGAAAAAGGAATGGTTCAATTCATGAGTCAGGAAGACTATATTAATCTAGTAGCAGACCAGCTGGAAGTCTTACCTGAAGAAATGATTATCCATCGAATTACGGGTGATGGTCCGATTGATTTAATGATTGGACCGATGTGGAGTGTAAATAAATGGGAAGTGTTAAATGGCATTGATGCTGAACTTAAAAGACGTAACAGTTATCAGGGCAAACACTACAAAAAGGAAACGATGCAATGAAAGCTTTAGGTATTCTTCCCTTTGCACGCGACTTAATTCAAAAATATATCACACCTGAGGCAACCGTTATCGATGCCACATGCGGTAATGGATTTGATACATTATTTCTAGCTCAGACATTAAATCATAAAGGTCACATTCATGCATTTGATATTCAACAACAAGCGATAAAGAATACGCAACAACGTACGCAAGACTATGCCAATATTACGTTTCATCATTTAGGACATGAACACGTCTTGGATGTGGTGGCCACTCCTGTCAGACTTGCTATATTTAATCTCGGGTTTTTACCCAAAGGCGATAAATCCATCGTAACGACGCCTGAAACAACCATTTTGGCAATAAAGCAAATATTTACGCTTCTCGAAGAAGGTGGCATTATTATTCTAGTCATCTATCCAGGACATAAAGAAGGCCAATTGGAGAAAGAAGCGCTACTTGATTATTTAGCAGGTATTGACCAGTTAAAAGCTCATATCTTTAAATATGAATTTATTAATCAGAAGAATAATCCACCGTTTGTGGTCGGTATAGAGAAAAGATAAATTAAAAAGAGACAGAGCACGTAAGCCCTGTCTCTTTAATTTATCACATGATTAATCACAAATATCCATTATCGCATCAAATTGACGTTTTAACATATCTTTTTTACCTTTTAAACTTGAACAGGCAAGATCAACGATTTTATCTTTTTCAGACACTTTATCTTCATTATAATAAATCATTACTGTACGCTCATCATCAGCTGGACGTACCTTTTTAATCCAGCCATTTGCAACTAAATTGTTGTAGAATCGCGTTCTTTTATATGGTTTTATATCTAAATATTTATCTAATTCCTTCATCGGCATTGGGCCTTTATCCCAAAGTGCCACCATTACAATATATTCTTCTTTCGTTAAATTAAATTGAGAAGAAATCAATTCAAAAATTTCATCTATTTCTTTTTGTAAATCATTTAGAAGTACCATATCGCTTACTTCATGTATTTCTCTTGACATATTTTCCACCCTCTGTTCCTTACATTATCTTAGTCTATACCCGATTCTTCCGTAATCAACCCAATATAATTCATTCTATTGTTCATAAATGATTCAATATAATACAAAACATTATCTTTTTCTGGTTCATTATGGAGTTCATGGTAGAGCGTTCGCCAGTTTTTAATGTATATTTCAGACGACTTTATCTCTGAAGCAAACAATTTGATTTGTTCAACATCAGCAATAAGGTCCGCATCAGAATACATTAATAACACTGGTATATCATTGATTTTATGAATATGTTCCATCGTCTCTTTCATACATTCAATAATGCATTTGTACCAGTTAAAACTCACCTTTTGAAGCATTAACGGATCACTTTTCATTTCATCAATAATTTCTTTATCTCTTGAGAAATCTTCAAGTGGAATATTCATATCAAACTTCGCATCTTTAGATATCGAACTTAACCCGGAAGCTAAGAAGTTCTTACGCGTTGTGATATTATTTTGAAAGCCCAATAAAGGAGATATAAGCATCATACCTTCGAGTTTAATATTCACTTTCTCGAGTAAATTAATCGCGATTAATCCGCCTAATCCTACACCAAGTAGAAAGACTGGTAAATGATATTCTTCAGCCACTTCAATCCATTCCAGCACTTTCTCGCGATATTCATCAAAATTTTCAATATGGCCTTTATTGACACGTGACGTTTGTCCTTGACCAGGTAAATCTCCCATAATCACATGGTAGCCATCACGTCTTAAATGTGTAATAAACCAAGCGTATCTGCCATGATGCTCTAATATATTATGTACAATCACGACAATCCCTTTTGGTGTCTTTTCAGTTTCCCATTTCCACATACAGATACTCCTTTAATTATTTCTTAATGCATCTCTCTCATGATATCATTATTATAACAAAAGTTACATAAGGGGGATAACATATGCTTTATGAATATAATAACAAATATCCTATTGTTCATGAAAGTGCATTCGTAGCACCAAACGCTGTGATTACAGGAGATGTTGAAATTAAACGCGATGCTTCTATTTGGTATGGTACGGTCATTCGAGGTGATGTGAGTCCAGTATCTATTGGACAATCGTCAAATATACAAGACTTATGCTGTCTTCATCAATCACCTGATGCACCACTTATTATAGAAGACAATGTCACGGTCGGCCATCGCGTCACACTACATTCCAGTATTATTCGTAAAGGTGCACTCGTCGGAATGGATTCAACTGTGCTTGATGGTGCAGAAATTGGGGAAGGTGCATTTTTAGGTGCAGGATCACTTTTAACACAAGGGAAGAAAATCCCACCAGGCATGCTTGCTATGGGAAGACCAGCGAAAGTGGTGCGTGCTTTAACAGAAGAAGATAAACAAGATATGGCGCGCATTCAACGCGAATATAAAGAAAAAGCTCAAATATATAAAGCCTTACATGAAAAAAGTGAAGCCACCGATTAAGGTGACTTCACTTTTTTCATTATGCGATACCAAATTTCTTATGCATGAATGGTAAACCAGCAATGACAAAGCTGAATACAAATTCATAGAACATAGAGAAGAAATTAGCAAAGAAATACGTAAAAGTATGTGAGATGACTGAACCGATACCTTCTGCAGCGAAGACGTAGTTGGCATCAATTGCACTATCTACTAAATTTAATAAAATAATAACAACCGCCATTAACCAAGATTTCTTAGTTACGATTGCAACGATTAAAGCAATAATTGTAATGACGATTGGCTCAAATACAAACAGTTGGAAAAATGGATCCAACTCACCAAAAATATAATACGCCATATCTCTAAACATATAGACACCTCTTCATATAACTTTATCAATTCAATATTAGTTTAACACCAAAATTCAACTTGCAATGTTAAGATTTATTAAAGATTGCCGTTTTATGTTTACAAAGAATTTACAAAACTATTTTACCCATTGAATCACTTCACTCGCATCTTTTCTTATCTTATCTGTACGTGGTTCATAGTAACGGTAACCAAACGATACCATTACTGAAATCCCCTCAACGTTACTATCTATAATGCCCGATTCAGATAAAATCGCATTGACCTTTTGATAATCAAAGCCTTCAATCGGACAAGAATCAATACCAATAAGTGCCGCAGCAGTCATCATATTTGCTAAAGCAATATACGTCTGCTTACTTGACCAATCGAATAATGCACGTGCATTACCCGTGACCTCTATATGATCCGTCTGGAATTCTTTATAGATCTCAATCATACGGTTTAATTTATCATTATCAGGTTGTCTTGATTTGAAGTGATTATAAAAATAATCTGAATCATACTGTACATCTTTTCTTGCAATCACTAAAACAAAATGACTACTTGAAGCAAGTTGTTTTTTCGCACCCCATGCAACCGTGCTGATTTGTTGTTTAATATTTTCGTTTTCTAATACAACAAAACGCCAGGGCTCTAACCCTACTGAAGAAGGACTTAATCTTGCTACCTCAAGAATAAATGCCATATCTTCATCTGATATCTTTTTTTCATTATAAACACGCGTTGCATGACGGAAATGATGTGCCTTTAGTATTTCATCCTTTAGACTTGCTTTATCCATTTAATTCACCTCTAATTCATTACATTCAATCATTTCTGGTCCTTGACCCAGCACTTTTTCAAATCTATTCTTATGGATACTTGCTTGATACACTACCACTTCGTTATCTTTCAATAATCGTATAATATCAGTATTGACATCTACTTTACGTTGATGCAACATCCATCATTAATCGATTATCCATGGTTTGTACCACCCCTAAATTTATTTGTGCTTTTGCATCACTGCAAAATAATTCCCTTCATAATCAGAGAAATTAAAAACACGTCCAGCAGGCATATCAACCAATTCACCAACTGTAATCTGCATAGATTGCATATGCTGATACAATGCATCTAAATCATCGACTTCAAACATTAATGAAGGTGGATCTAACGTTACACCGGGACTATATTTTTCAATAAATGCACGGTCAAATATCACAATTGTCGTTTCACTGTCTTTTCCTGCTGCGACCTCATACGATTGATAATCTTCCATTAATGGCGTAGTAGCCTTTATTTCAAACCCCATCACTTCTGTAAAAAATTCTACCGACTTCAACTGATCTTTAACGTATAACATAACACTTTGTAACTTCATTTAATCCTCTCCTTTTTATCAGTATAATTGAAAATCAAAAAAATCTCTCTTATGAAGAGAGATTGCACTGATTAAGATGTTTTTGTTGCTACTTGTAGTTTCTTCCAATAATAATACCCATAGATACTGTTAATCAAGAAACCGACCCACATTAATACCATGGTTACACCAGTATCATCAGCTTTACCAGCAAGTAACATTTTACGTACCCATAATGTGATTGAAACAATGTTGACCACAATCCAGAAGAACCATTGCTCTTTAAAGCGAAGTGACATTAATACCTGGCCAGTTAAATTTAAACTCACATTAAATGCATCTAAAAATGGCTGACCTGATTTAATATGTTCTAAGTATTTAGCAAATGCAAGGTAGAATGCTGCACCGGCGACAAGCGTGATAACCCATTGCAGTAACGTTAATCCTTTCGTATCCACTTCCTGTACTTCTATGCTTTTTGTGTTGATCGTATGCATGTTACGAATCCATGTATATAAACCAATAAACTGGAAAATTCCAAAGACAACCTGTAAATAAACTTCCCCCATTAAATTGGCCTGATAACTAATCCAGCCATATGTCGCTACTTGAATTAATCCATAAATAAAGGTACTCAGTCGTCCTTTGGCACTCATGATTACACATAATATACCTGAAACACTAGCAATAACATTAATCCAGTCCACCCCTTGAGCCGGATCATAAAAATAAATCAATACAGCAATTTGTGCCAGGATAAACAATCCAAAGAACACTTTTTCATAGGTCGAAAAACCTCTAAAGTCTTTTACAATAAACATAACCCATCTCCTTTATAAAGAAATCCTAATTATCTTTGCCGTCTGCAAGTATTTCATCAACCAGACGATGTGCCTCTTCATATTTGTCCTGGAAGCTTTCCCCTTTTAGAACGACCATTCTATCCTCTAGCCCTTGATATTTAATCTCATCTAAAAACATTTGATGCATTTTTATACGTGCGTTTTGGTCTGCCATACTCATATCACGGAAACCATCATCTACATATTGGGTTGTAGGTGGTAAGACAATAATTAATGCCCAAGTTTGAAGTGAGATATAATAATCAAATACTGGTGCAATTTTTTCGTAATCCTCTTTTGATGCATATAATTTTGTATAAAGTTTTGTTGTCATCACATCTGTATCCGCAAAAAAGACTTTGCGTGTACCCGGTGAGTGAATGTGCTTTCGATTTAACTCAAATTGTCCAATTCCAATCGCATGTAAATCCTTAATATCTAATTCATCATCACGAACTTGTCTTGTCGTTTGATATTCTCTTGAATATTCAAGTGAATACGATGTAGAATAACGTCTCGCTAGGTCACGTACTAATGTTGTCTTTCCTGTACTTGCTGTCCCGATAATTAAAATATTCTTGACAAAGAATCGACGAAACGGACGCGTTACAAAATCCCAGTTTAAGATTGGATTTTCACGAATGGATGTCCCACTAATTCCTGTAATTCTTCTATCTACTTTTGTGATTAATACATCACTGCTTTTGAACGCATCAGAAAAATATGTTTCAAGCGGTGTAATGTATTCTTCTTCACCTACATAAAAGGTCACTTGATCCATTGCATAATGATTTTCACTCACTGCATTTCTAATTTTTTCTTCAAGTAATTTAAGCCATGGTGCCCATCCATCCGGGTATCGCGGAATATCTGTTTCATCCAATGTCAGTACGGTTACATTTGAATCATCTTTCAATAATTCACGCATTGCCTTAACACGATTTGTTAAACTCATACCTGCCTTATCGCCTCTGTCACCGTTATAACCTGATACGATGACAAGTGCATGATTATTTTCACGTTTCGCACGAATGATTTGTTCTAGATGCCCAACGTGACACGGTGCGAATGTTCCAAAATAAATTCCTAAGTCTCTCATGTGTCTTAGCTCCTTTGAATAAATTAATATTATTATAACAATTATCCGATAATTAGCTATCTTATTATTATTTACAATTCTTATATAAACAATTTACACAATATTCATGTCCACTTCATATTCAATATATATACTTAAATTAAATGATTGAGGAGGATCGTTATGAAATTCATTAAAAAGTTAATCATCGCATTATCTATTCTTTTAGCTTTACCCCATTTTATCGAAATTAGTAACGAACCTATCGAAAAATCATTCGTAGCAGATATGAAAAAAGCTCAGTCCAATGACTAAGCTTTTTATTTTTACTTTAAAAGTGAACAATTTGTGAACGATTTATTAAATAATACTTAATAATCGGTAAATTTAAAAATTTTCTTTGACCTTTTAAAGCGTTTTCATTATGATTATTTTATTAGGGTAAAGTAATCATAGATTACTTAATTGAAGGAGGAACAACAATGGGATTATCAAGAGATTTTTTTATTGCATTAAGTGAAAACGCAACTTTAAATGAAGCTGCAAAAAAATACGGTTTAGCTTTAGGTGCTCATAAAGTAGTTGCTGGTACGGATATTGAAACGACAATTGAATCAATTCGCGTACTCAATGCACAAAATATTGCAGCGACAGTTGATAATTTAGGTGAATTTGTTTTCTCTAAAGAAGAAGCAACGCAAGCTAAAAATAACATCTTGAATATGATACAGGCGCTGTATGATGCAGGTGTCGATGCGCATATGTCTATAAAACTTACTCAAATAGGTTTAGATGTAGATCCTGAGTTCTGCTATGAGAATGTACGTGAGATTCTTTTAAAAGCACATGAATGTGGTAATATGCACATTAACATGGATACTGAAGAATATCATCATACAGTACAAACATTTGAAATGTTAGACCGTTTAAAAGGTGAATTTAAAAATGTAGGGACAGTAATTCAAGCCTATTTATTCCGCGCAACAGAAGAAATTGAAAAATATAAAGACGTCCGTTTACGCTTAGTAAAAGGTGCTTATAAAGAAGATGCTTCAGTCGCATATCAAACAAAAGAAGAAATTGATGCAAATTTCATTAAAATTATTGAACAACGCTTATTAAATGCAAAAGCAATCACTTCAATTGCAACACATGACCATAATATTATCGATCATGTGAAAAAGTTTATCGCACAACATAATCTCAATAAAGATTTAATCGAATTCCAGATGCTTTATGGTTTCCGTTCAGAATTACAAGTTGAAATTGCCAACTCTGGTTACAACTTCTGTACGTATGTACCATACGGTGAAGACTGGTACGGTTACTTCATGAGACGTTTAGCAGAACGTCCTCAAAATTTACAACTTGTTTATAAATCAATCGTTACACCAGAAGTTGAAAAAGGTGCTATCATTGCCGGTTCTGCATTAGCTGGCTTTGTTGTATTACGTAAATTATTAAGGAAATAAGATAAAAAAAGTGAACCTCACGTGGATGGGGTTCACTTTTTTTGATTTTTAATTGCTCGAAATTGGGGTTCTACCAATTTCATTATGGTTTTCTTGCGTGAAATTGGAGTTCTACCAATTTCACTCTCTTTTTCTTGCGCGAAATTGGGGTTCTACCAATTTCACTCTCTTTTTCTTGATCGAAATTGGAGTTCTACCAATTTCACTCTCTTTTTCTTGATCGAAATTGGAGTTCTACCAATTTCACTCTCTTTTTCTTGATCGAAATTGGGGATATTATATTATATCTCTTCAATCATCTTATTAAGATGCGCCATCTCAATTGCACTGATTGCTGCTTCTCCACCTTTATTTCCAGCTTTCGTGCCAGCACGTTCAATCGCTTGTTCAATCGATTCAGTCGTTACAACACCAAAGATAACCGGTGTACCATATTCTCCGGCTTTCGCAATTCCTTTTGCTGTTTCATTACATACATAATCATAATGCGTAGTGGCTCCACGTATCACGCATCCTAATGTAATCACTGCATCGTATTTCTCTTTCTGGGCTAACTTACTAGCAACAAACGGTAATTCAAATGCCCCTGGCACTAAGAATGTATCGATATTTTCACTTGCAACGCCGTGTCTAATTAATGTATCCATTGCGCCTTCAGTTAGACGATCTGTAATAAAATGATTAAATCGTGATGTTACGATTGCTATTTTTAATCCTTGTCCTGTTAATTGTGCACTATAGTTCATATTAATTTCTCCTCCAATAAATGTCCTAATTTTTCTTTTTTCGTCGATAGATAGAATTTATTCACTTCATTACTTTGAAACTGGTGGGGAATTCTTGTCTGTACTTCAATCCCGTATTTACTTAAACCGACCATTTTTCTAGGATTATTCGACATTAAGTTGACTTTCGTAACACCTAAATCTTTTAATATCGATGCCGCAACTGCATAATCACGCATATCACTTTCAAAGCCTAACGCATGGTTGGCTTCAACGGTATCCATGCCCTGTTCAATCTTTTCGTACGCTTTTAATTTATTGATTAGTCCAATGCCGCGCCCTTCCTGACGTAAATAAATAAGTATGCCACCATGTTCATTGATATGCTGCATACCACGCTCCAGCTGAATACCACAATCACATCGTTTACTGTGGAAGACATCACCTGTTAAACATTCAGAATGAATCCGTATATCAGGTACACCTTCGTAGTCTTTAACATATACAACGTGTTCTTTATCTCCGTAAATTTCACTGAAGCCATACATCTTAAAGTCACCGAATTCTGTCGGCATTTTAATCTCTGCTTCACGCTTTACAAGCGGCTTAACTGTCTTAATATAATCCACTAAATCAGCAATTGTAATCATCAAAAGATTGTGTTCTAATTTATATTCTGCTAAATCATCTCTTCTTGCCATCGTACCGTCTTCTTTAATTATTTCACAAATGACGCCTGTTTCACTTGCCCCACAGAGTTTCGCAAGATCAACACATGCCTCCGTATGTCCCGCACGTTCTAATACACCATTTGGTTTCGCAATCAGCGGAAAGATGTGTCCTGGCTGATTAAAGTCTTGTAACGACACATTAGGATCTGCTAATGCTTTCACTGTACAGAATCTTTCAAATGCACTAATCCCAGTCGTTGTCGACACATGATCGACGCTTACGGTAAATGCTGTCTGATTTGGGTCCTGATTATTAAAAGTCATGGGTAACAAGTTAAGCTTTTTATTACGTTCAGTTGAAATGGGCGCACAGACTAAACCACGCGCGTGTTTAATCATAAAGTTAATCGTGTCTTCTGTCATAAAGTCGGTTAATGCAACGAGGTCGCCTTCATTTTCTCGGTCCTCATTATCAACGACAATGATCGGCTTACCTTGTTTTAATTCTTTAATCGCACTTTCTATATCATCAAACATTACAACATCATCTCCAGTTTAGATAAAGTCATTTCACTTGGTTCCTTTTGACTGTTCAAGATATATTTTCCGAGCATATCAAATTCAATATGGACTTTGTCGCCTACCTTCAAATCACTTAGCATCGTACTACGCACGGTTTCTGGAATAATATGCAGTTCAATACACGAGTCCAATTGAAATATCGTCAGTGATATCCCGTTCACGGCAATCGAACCTTTCGGAATAACATTGCTTCTGAATGCATTCGGTAATCTTAAGCGCACCACCATCGTTTTCTGCATATGTCTAATACTTTCAATCATAAGATGTGTATCAACATGACCGCTAACGAAGTGTCCACCAAGGCGTGTCGTTGGTAATAATGCGCGTTCTAAATTAACACGTGTGCCTGGTTTCATTGCTTTAAATAAAGTGACTGCACTGGTCCCTTCAACGATATCAACATTAAAGGATGACGCTGTGCACGCTGTTACGGTTAAACACACACCGTTCACACTAATTGAATCTCCGATATGCATATCTTCAGTAATCAGACGACATTCTACCGTCATAAATGTTGTGTCGCCTTGCTTACTTATTTGATTAATCCTGCCTACTTCTTCAATGATGCCTGTGAACATCTGAATCATCCTTTCTATAAACGAGTAAAACATCGTCTTCGAAAGTCTTAACTGTAACAAGTTGGAGTGGTGTCATTGCTGACATTTTGGAAGGTTCATCAGTTGTTAGAAACTGATGTTTTGAGGATCCACCTAATAATTTCGGGGCAATGTATTGGTGTATTTCATCATAACAATGTGCAGATGCAAACAGACGTATCGTCTGCATTCCGCCTTCTATTATTAATCGATTAATTTTATGTAGATATAATGCTTTTAAAATGGCTTCCGGTGTTAATTCAGGTAATACGATAACAAGAACATCTTCAATCGTTTGCTGGACATTGGTCACTACAATCAAGCGTGATTTATCATAATCATTATTATCTTTGTCATTGATTTCAAATCGGCCATTCGAGATGACGACTTTACGAATCCATTTGTCCTTGTAATCTCGACTGTCCAGTGTAGGTTGATCATGTTTATATGTCCCGTAACCCACAAGTATTGCATCACAACTGTAGCGAACCTGATGCGCATGACGTCTTGATTCAGCATTCGTAATCCACTGACTTACGTTTTGATCATCTGCTGTCTTACCATCCAGCGTAACACCCATCTTCAAAATGGTATATGGCATTTTGTGAAGCTTCGCGTTAAAGAATGGTTGATAATAGGCTTCAATTTCATGAACTTGACTATGCGCTACTTCAATCCCATTCGACTGCATCTCTTCAATTCCAGATTGCAGAGTCAAATCTCGTGCGGCAAAAACGACGCGCTTAATACCGCTTTCGATAATCTTCTTCGTACAAGGTGGTGTCTTACCATAATGGCTACATGGTTCAAGCGTACAATAGAGTGTTGCACCAAATGCACGCTCACCTGCCATATTAATGGCATTCACTTCTGCATGTCCTTCACCTTCAATAAGATGCGCGCCAATGCCTACGATCTTGTTATCTTTTACGATAATACAACCGACTGCAGGATTACTGCCAGTCTGTCCATCCGTCCATTTCACAAGTTCAAATGCTTTGTCTATATACAACTTATTCATCTCCTATAAAAAAAACGTCCCGGGAATTCCCAGGACGTTGATTATTTTTAGGTTCAATAAATAAGACCAGATTGATGGTTTCTGCTGAAAATAGGCATCAACAAATAAACCATTAAAATGGCGTCTTATTCTTTCTCCCATCCAGACTATACTGTCGGTTTCTGAGTTTCACAGAATCAGCATCAAATTTACATTATCAGCTCACGGACTATCACCGCCGGTTGGGAATTTCACCCTGCCCCGAAAGAATAATATTCACTTGTATGTCAATTAAGACATCTTCATCATAGCGAATATAAATAAAAAAATCAACGCAAAGTATTTTAACGATTTAAAAAATAAACCCATCACTGAATGTGTATGGGTTTATGAACTATATTTTATTTTAATATGAACTGATTATCCACAATCACTTTACCTTTATGAATGACCTTCTCAGCATGGTTTACACCGTAATGATACGGTACATATTCATGGTTCAAAGCACGCCAAACCACTAAGTTTGCCTCATCCCCAGCTTCAAGTGTACCAGCATCTAATCCAATCGCTTTAGCTGCATTGACTGTCACTGCATTCCAGATTTCTTTTGGTGAAAGCTTTAACTTAAGTGCTGCAATGCTCATCACCATCTGCAAATTACTTGTTACACAACTACCTGGATTATAATCTGTTGCAATTGCAATCGCACCATTGTTCTCTATCATACCGCGAGCATCTGCATATTCATTTTTATCCAGATAGAACGTTGTCCCTGGTAGTAGTACTGCAACTGTATTGCTCTCTCTTAACATCGCTTTACCTTTATTACTTGCAGCGACTAAATGATCTGCACTAATAGCTTCTTCTTCAATTGCAAGTTCTAATCCACCTAAAGGATCAATTTCATCCGCATGAATCTTAACAGGTAAACCCACTGCTTTTGCTGCCTGCATATATTTACGTGATTGTTCAATGGTGAATACACCCGTTTCACAGAAAATATCAGCAAAGTCTGCAAGCTCTTTTACGTATTCCAAGTCGTTGATACATTCTTCGATAAACGCTTCACTATCTGTATCTTTCGGTACCGCATGTGGCCCAAGATACGTGTGTTTCATATTAATACCGTATTTTTCTTCAAGACGTTTTGATACGCGTAATTGTTTTAATTCATGTTCAAGACTTAGACCATAACCGCTTTTACTCTCAACACTAAGCACCCCATGATGCATCATGCGCAGTAACTCATGCTCTGCTTTTTCAAATAGTTCATCTTCTGATGCAACACGTGTCGCTTGCACTGTTGAATGAATGCCGCCACCTTGCTCTAAAATCTCAAGATAAGAAACACCTTGTCGCTTTAAGCTCATTTCATGTTCACGAGAACCACCATGTACTAAATGTGTGTGCGCATCTACTAGAGCTGGAGAAACCGTTTTATTCGTTCCGTCGATTGTTTCCTGGGCTGAATATTCTTCTGTGAATTCACCCACATATACAATTTTTCCGTCGTTAATCACGACTGTACCGTTTTTTACGATCTTCAGTTCTCCAAATTCTGCGCCTTTTAGTGGTGTAGCTGATTTCTTGGGTAAAATAAGCTCGCTAATGTTTTGAATGATTAAATCGTTCATTGACTCCATCCTTTCGCTTAAGATTATTTTTTATAGCATCGGAATATTGATACCTTTTTCTTTTGCTACGTTCACCGCAATATCATATCCAGCATCGGCATGTCTTACAACACCCATACCAGGATCAGTCGTTAACACACGTTTTAGACGTTCTTCTGCATTCTTCGTGCCATCTGCTACAACAACCATACCCGCATGTAAGGAGTAACCCATTCCAACGCCTCCACCATGATGGAATGAAATCCATGAGCCGCCTGCTGCAGTATTGATTAATGCATTTAATACAGCCCAGTCACCGACTGCATCACTACCGTCCTGCATGCTTTCTGTTTCACGGTTTGGACTCGCAACAGAACCTGCATCCAGATGGTCGCGTCCAATAACGATGGGTGCTGAGATTTCTCCTGCTTCTACAAGTTTATTTAATGCTAATCCCATTTTAGCGCGTTCGCCATATCCCAGCCAAGCGATACGAGAAGGTAAGCCCTGGAATGCAATCTTTTCACTTGCTAAGTCTAACCAGCGCATCAATTTCTTATTATCCGGGAATAATTTACGCATTTCTTCATCCGCGCGTTCAATATCTTTAGGATCACCACTTAACGCTGCGAATCGGAAAGGTCCTTTACCTTCACAGAATAAAGGTCTGATGTAAGCTGGAACAAAGCCTGGGAAACTAAATGCATCTTTAACCCCTTCATCAAACGCAACTTGACGAATATTATTACCATAATCAAATGCAATCGCACCACGTTTTTTGTATTCCAGCATATATTCAACATGTTTCGCCATTGACTTCTTCGCTAAACGTACAATTTCATCTGGATTTTCTTTACGAAGTTTAATTGTTTCCTCTAAAGAATATTCAACTGGCACGTATCCATTTAACGGATCATGCGCTGATGTTTGATCTGTTACAATATCAACCTTGAAATCTTTTTCAAGTAACACTTTATACACATCGACTGCATTCCCGACTAAACCAATTGATAAAGCTTCTTTCTTCTCTTTCGCTTCATTTGCTAAACGAATCGCTTCATCAATATCGTATGTCTTGACGTCACAATAGCGTGTTTCAATACGCTTATCGATGCGTGATTCATCTACATCAATACCAATGACAACTCCACCATTCATCGTTACAGCTAAAGGTTGTGCACCTCCCATCCCCCCAAGACCGGCAGTTAATGTAATCGTACCCGCTAAATCACCACCAAAATGTTGATTCGCAAGCTCACCAAACGTTTCATAAGTCCCTTGAACAATCCCTTGAGAACCAATATAAATCCAGCTACCCGCAGTCATTTGACCGTACATCATTAAACCTTTTTTATCTAATGCGTTGAAGTGCTCCCAGTTCGCCCATTTCGGAACTAAAACAGAGTTTGATAATAGTACACGTGGCGCCTGGTCATGCGTTTTAAATACTGCAACAGGCTTACCTGATTGAACAAGTAATGTTTCATCCTTCTCTAAATTACGTAAGCTATCAACAATCGCATCGAAACTCTCCCAGTTACGTGCTGCTTTACCGATTCCACCGTAAACCACTAAGTCTTCAGGGTGCTCAGCAACCTCAGGATCTAAATTATTATAAAGCATTCGCAATACCGCTTCCTGCTCCCAGCCTTTACATTCAATCTCTAAACCTTTTTTTGCTCTAATGTTTCTCATCGACGCATCCTCCAATCATTAAACGTTTAATTCATAGAATTTTCTGAATACAATTTTATTATAATTTGTTATCATATAGTTATCTAATATCAATAAACTATTTATTAATAGCTTTAAACTATAAATGGAGGGCTATCTATTGAAAATACTGCATTTTGAATACTATATTGCTGTTGTAGAATATAAAAGTTTCACAAAAGCGAGTGCTTATTTACATATCAGTCAACCTTCACTTACTGCTGCAATTAAAAAACTCGAAAATGAACTCGGCTACCAGTTACTCATGAGAAGTACGAAGGATGTAAAAATTACGGAACGAGGTATTCTGTTCTATCAGTATGCAAAAGAGATTGTACATAAATATCATCAGACAGTTGAACAAATGTATGATTTAAACTACAGTAATAACCCCAAAATAAAAATAGGCATTTTAGAGTCAACAAGTAAATGGGTAAGTACTGTTGTTAGTCAACACAGTAATATGTATGAAGGACAGCATTACATGATTAAAGAGATATTAAGTACGGATGAGATTGCAAGCGCAATTACGCGTTACGATGTCCATGTCGCTTTATCTAATGAACAGTTGAATCATAATGATGTGATATCCGTTCCTATTTATAGTGAGGATTATATCCTTACAGCCCCAATCGATACATTTCCTGATATTAAGTCGATTCAACTTAAGGGTTTACCATTGATTTTACCGAATGATACGTTTCAGGTCCGCAAGCATTTAAATGATTATTTTATGCGTCATGAAATCCGTCCTCAAATCGTGCTCGAAGTCGATCGTTTTGAAACAGCCCTTAACTATGTTCATGCGGGGATGGGATACGCTGTTATCCCTAAAATTTATTATCAGTCCAACAATGCATCCCACCTTAGTGCCATTGCCATTCATCCGAATATCAGCAGAACGATATATATCAATTACCACAAAAAAAGAAAGCACTCTGACCGAGTACTTTCTCTAATTGATGCATTTATTCAATATTGGGATTTCGATGGACAGTATGAAACATGATATGTGCAACAAGTTTAGCAGTTCTGTCATCGATATCGTATTCTGGATTCATTTCAGCAATACTGAAATGTTTTGTCTTATTAAAAGAGAGTACGTTTCTGATGAGACGCTCAACCTGCTGAGGCGTGAGTCCGAAACTACACGGTGCACTGACGCCTGGGGCATAACTACTATCAATCACGTCTAAGCATAAAGTCAACATAATGACATCATATTGATCGATAAACGTCTTAATCACTTCATTGGTAGTGACATCGTCTACCTCTTCAGCAAGCACATAGTGTACACCATATTGATTTGCGATGTTAAATAGATGCTGTGTATTACCTGTTTCCTGAATCCCGAGCACCAGATACCCAGCATCTTTATCCTCATCAAGGATCTGCTTAAATCCTGTGCCACTGGTCGCATGCTTTGCGTCACGTAAATCAAAGTGTGCATCGATGTTAATCACACCGACTTTGGCATCAGGATAAATACGCTTTAAGCCTTTGTAGTGTGCATATGATATATCATGCCCACCCCCTATCAGGAAATGAAATTTAGCGGCATTATTTGTTTGTGCCATTAAATCTGCATATTCCAGCTGGACATGTTCAACTGTATCTTCATCCGTTGTAACATTACCGAAATCAGCGATTGATATATCATGCTTCAGTGGTAAATTGGCAAACTTCTTTCGTATAGCATTTGGACCGTCTACTGCACCTCTTCGGCCTTGATTCAGATAAACACCTTGATCGACAGCATAACCGATTATACCGACATCATGTTCTTCCATTTTATCTTTGTAAGCATCTATTATAGACACTACTTGAAAGTTTCTGAAATGCGCACGTAATTTAGTATCGTCTATTCTACCTTTCCAGCACGCTTCATCCCCTTTGTTATACATCACTATCCCTCCAATAAAGTTTGTTTGAAACAATCAACCGTTCGCTTAGCTTCTAAAGCTAATTCAACAATACCGTTATTCATGTAATTGACACCACCACATTTTTGACCTAACAAGTAGAAATGCTCAAGCTTTCCTGTTGCGCCAATGACCTCATTATGAATCGGCGTTACATAGAATCCACCGTCAGGATGCGCGATAAGTAAATCCTGATTCACCAGATTTTCAATTAAAGGATTAGGTTCTATCGCATCTTTGAAATGCTTTGCCGGACCTGTTGCGTTAATCACATAGTGTACACGAATTTCCTTATCTTTCGTATGAATTCTAAATTTATTATATTTATATTCAATCTGTTCAATACCACTTAATATTTCCAGTCGGTTATTGTTCATTAATTCAACAACTTGCATCGCCGTTGCTTCAGGCATCGGGTTTGCATACGCTTCTATATAATGCGCATAGTTTTGAAGATAGTCTTGTTTATCTGACCTTGTCATAAATGGCCAGATGAAAGCCCCCATTTGTGTTAGATTATATACAAAAGATTGCAAGTATCCAACCTCAACTGGATGTCCTAAATCAAAGGTAATGGCTTTTAGTGGGTTGACGCGGCTGATATGAAATAATTGTTCTATATTAATTTCATGATGCGCTGCCTCTTTATAAAATAATTCAATTAATGATTCTAGTGGCAGGAATCCATTGTTTTTCGCTTTCAGTTTTTCAAGTTTTGTCTGCGTCATATATTTAAATTTAATTTCAGCCATTTCACCACGGACGGATTGCACCTTGCCGTCGCGACTCACTAGATAAAGCTTTGTGTTTAATTCAGGTGTTAGATAACGAACAACATCTACAGCGGATAAACCCGTTCCAATTACAGCATAATCTTTATTTTCTTCTATTTGAATGCGATGAAGTGGATAAGGCCATTTAAAGTAATTTTCAATGCCTACTAGCTGATAGGGATCCATCGGTCCAAATTGACCTGGCGATAAGAATACAGCATCCACAGTAAACGATTCATCCTGCGTAGATATAAGATAACCATTGTCTATTTTCTCTATATTTCTGACATGATTCCTGATGATCGTCACATTTTTCTTCTTCGTATATTTCTCAAAATGCGCTGTCATATATTTACCAAATAACTGTCTTGAGTAATATTGATTACCCGATTTATTTTCTTTTTCTTCAAGGTGTATATCCAGTTTAATATTCGTTTCATTCTTTTCTATCCATTTCACGAAATCGCCTGGTTTATTTGGTTTCATACTGATTAAATTTCCTGGATAGTTCATCAGTAACTCCGGATCATCATATTGAAATGCACGACCATTTCCTAAGTACAACTGATCATCAAAGCAAAGAATATCCGCTGCTATATTCTTCTCTTTAGATAAATATTTCAGTACATTAACGCCTGCTACCCCTGTCCCGATAACTGCAATTTTCATAAAAAGTTCCTCCTTTTGTATATATATTATCAAAAAATAGGGTAAAGAAACTTAAAGTGCGGGATTTTAGATAAATAAATAAATTTATCTTGTGCTAAAAATTATGTAGAGGTGACAACATGTTAGAAATTAAAAATGTCTCAAAAGTGTATAGAGGCGGAAAAAAAGCAGTCAACAATTTGGACATGACTATTGAAAAGGGAGAGTTTATTGCATTCATCGGAACAAGTGGATCCGGTAAAACAACTGCCATGCGCATGATTAATCGCATGATTGAACCAACGAGTGGTACGATAACATTGAATGGCAAAAATATTAAAGACTTAAATCCCGTTCAATTAAGAAGAAGCATCGGCTATGTGATACAGCAAATTGGATTACTTCCTCATATGACAATTCGAGAAAACATCACACTCGTACCAAAACTTTTGAAATGGTCAGAAGAAGATAAGAATCGTAAAGCAGAAGAATTGATACAACTCGTCGACCTTCCTGTCTCTTACCTTGATATGTACCCTTCTCAACTCTCAGGCGGGCAACAGCAACGTATCGGTGTTATACGAGCGCTTGCAGCTGATCAGGAAATTATCTTGATGGATGAACCATTCGGCGCACTCGATCCCATTACACGAGATACATTACAGGATTTAGTTAAAGCCTTACAAGTAAAATTTAATAAAACATTTATCATGGTAACTCATGATATGGACGAAGCAATTAAACTTGCGGATAGAATTGTTATAATGAGCCACGGTGAAGTTATTCAAATCGATACGCCAAATAATATACTACGCCATCCAGCAAATGATTTCGTCAAAGACTTTATTGGAGAAAATCGATTAATTCAAACGACACCAAATATTAAAACTGTTGATCAGGCGATGCATAAACCGATCTCAATCACACCAGATAAATCAATAGGAGAAGCTATCAACCTTATGCGTGCCTCTCGAGTCGACACCCTCTTTGTCGTGGATGCTCAAAATGTACTTGTAGGATACGTTGATATAGAGGATTTATCTGAAGCACATAAGAAGCATTTAAGCCTCTCACGCATTATGAACCATAAAGTTTATTATGTGCGCTCAGGTGTTTATTTACAAGATACAGTACGTACAATCTTAAAACGTAACATACGCGTTATCCCGGTATTAGATAAACAAGATAAATTACTTGGTGTTATTACACGTGCCAACTTAGTTGATATTGTATACGATACCATTTGGGGTGACGAGGAAGAGGAGGCATAATAATGATTGAATTCTTAAAACAAAATCAAGCCGAACTCTTTACAAAGACTTTAGAACATATCTCAATTTCGTTATTAAGTTTACTTGCAGCCGTCATCGTAGCCGTACCACTAGGTATATTGCTTACGAAATCAGATAAACTTGCGAAAGTCGTGCTATCTATTACAAGTGTACTGCAAACCGTACCGTCACTTGCAATACTAGCGATGATGATACCATTCTTTGGCATTGGGACAGTACCTGCTGTTATCGCATTATTTCTTTATGTTCTACTCCCTATATTAAATAACACTTATTTAGGTATACAATCTGTTAAGAAAGATGCGAAAGAAGCAGGACGTGCGATGGGGATGACGCAAAATCAAATTCTGCGCATGGTTGAATTACCCCTTGCAGTACCTGTTATTATGAGTGGGATTAGACTATCTGCCGTATACGCAATCAGCTGGGCAACACTCGCATCTTACATTGGGGCTGGTGGCCTAGGTGATTTCATCTTTAACGGACTGAATTTATTTCAGCCTAATCTGATTATTGCAGGGGCAATCCTAGTAACCTTGTTAGCATTAATCACGGATTTCTTATTATCATTAGTAGAACATTACACAACCCCAAAAGGTTTAAAAGTCACGAAGGGGGATTTATAATATGTCATCTCAAATCAAAAAATTTGGTCTGCTTTTATTAGCTGTCATACTCACAATTACACTTGCATCTTGTTCTAATAAAAATGACACAAATACTGTAAAAATCGCATCAGTTTATACAACTGAGAGTCAAATCCTCGCGCATATGATTAAAATTCTCGTTGAAAAAGATACCGACTTACCTGTAGAAATCATTAATAATCTCGGTTCAGGTACAGTTGTTCATCAAGCAATGGTACGTGGAGATGCCAATGTTTCTAGTGCACGTTACACTGGTACAGACTTAACCGGTGCATTAGGTAAAGCGCCTATTACAGATCCTAAGAAGGCGCGTGACGTTGTGACACAAGCATTCGAAAAAGACTTTGATCAGCACTATTTTGATTCATACGGCTTTGAAAATACGTATGCCTTTATGGTCACTAAAGAAACTGCGAAGAAATACAATCTAAAAACAGTCAGTGACCTAAAAAAAGTTGCTTCAAAACTGAAAGCCGGTGTCGATTCATCGTGGATGAAGCGTAAAGGTGATGGATACGAAGCCTTTAAGAAAAAGTATGGCTTTGACTTTAAAGATACGAAACCTATGCAAATTGGACTTGTTTATGAAGCCGTTAATGCGAATAAAATGGATGTTGTGTTAGGTTATACAACAGATGGACGTATTCAAAGTTACGACCTCCAAATTTTAGAAGATGATTTACATTTCTTCCCACCTTATGATGCTAATCCAGTAGCAACAAATGCGCTTTTAAAGAAAAATCCTGAATTGAAATCAATTCTTGATTCAATGAAAAACAAAATCTCAACTGAAGAGATGCAGAAATTAAACTATGAAGTAGACAACAATTTAAAAGAACCTGCTGTTGTTGCAGAAGAATATTTAAAAAAACATAACTATTTTGAAGGAGGTAAATAAGATGGAGCAACTTAATACATTCGAACAATTCATCCATTACTTCCAGGATAATGCAGGTTATGTATTCGAATTATTTTTAGAACATTTTTTAATTAGTATTTACGGTGTACTCCTTGCTGCAATTGTCGGTATTCCAATTGGTATCTGGATCGCGCGTCATAAGAAATTAGTTGCTCCAGTGATAGCGATTGCTAATATTATTCAGACGATTCCTGCAATCGCCCTACTCGCATTACTAATGTTAGCACTTGGTCTCGGTAAAACTACTGTTATCACGACAGTTTTCCTATATTCACTCTTACCTATCATCAAAAACACATATACAGGTATTAAGTCTGTCGATAGTCATTTAATTGATGCAGGAAAAGGTATGGGGATGACGAAACGTCAACTCTTAACAATGGTTGAATTGCCACTGAGTCTTTCTGTCATTATTGCAGGCATTCGTATTGCACTTGTTATCGCGATTGGTGTTACAGCGATTGGTTCATTTATTGGTGCACCGAGTTTAGGGGATATTATCATACGTGGTACGAATGCAACAAATGGTACTTCTATTATATTAGCAGGTGCCTTACCGACAGCAATAATGGCTGTATTGGCCGATATCATCTTAGGTTTTATCGAGAGACGGCTTGATCCAATTAAGCGAAATAAAGTATTACAACAAGCACCCATAGATAGATAGATTAATCAAATTAAATTCCTCCTTAGGTCTCATTTTAATAAGTCATTAAATTATGCTATGATTTATTTAATCACTTAAGGAGGATTCTTTTTATGAAATCAAAACAGTTATTATCCGTATTACTCGGGTCGACACTCATTTTTGCGGCATGTGGTAATGGTAATGATGCAGAAAAAACAGAAGATAAGGCCAAGACGGAAACTGAAGCGAAAGATAAGAAAAATGAGGATACTAAATCAACTGAAAATAAAGAAAGTACTTCTAAGGAAAAAGCTTCAGAAGAAAACACTTCTGAAGTAAAAGAATCAGTCGAGGTAATTGATAAGGCGAAAGAAGCCGGTAAAGATATTAAAAGTTATCATGCAGTGTTAGATGCATCTATGGAATCAGATGGACAAAGCAATAATATTTCTATGGTATTCGACCAAGATAATAAAGGTACAACTAAAGTTGAAAATGATGCTGATCAACAATTATCAAACCTATATATATTCAATAATAAAGTAGTTGCAAATCAAAATGATCAACAATACCTAGATGTAACTAAACAGATGGGAAAAGAAGTTAATAAACAGATTGACCAAATTAATTACAATTCTTTTGTAAACTCTTTAGATACCTTCAAAAACGCAGTCTATAATAAAACTAAAGATGGATATTCTTTGACGATGTCATATAGTAATATTGATGAGTACAAAAACCTTCTTAAAGAGAATGGTTCTGAAAATCTAATTAAATCAATTGAAAAACAATTAAAAGATATAAAGGGTAAAGAAACTATATATTTTGATAAAAATTATTTAGTTAAATCTTCTAAGAGAGAATCAACTACAAAAATTAATGATAAAGAAATAAAGTCAGTAACTGAAATCAAATACGATAAATTTAACAAAGTTTCTGATATCACTATTCCAGAAGAAGTTAAAAATGCAAAGACTTTTGAAGCTTATCAAAAAGAAATGCAGAAAAAAGCACAAAATGGTTCTTCAACTGAAGAAAAATAAGATTAAGACCTTGAGTAATATGAAAACTCAAGGTCTTTTTATTATTGCTGCTTATAATAATATCGTGTAAAGTATTTCCCTTTTAATTTTAATTTTTTATAATCATGAGCAATACCTCGTGCATTATGATGGGCCCACCTAACATCTGTCGCATATTGATGCTTACCTGGCTTTGCAGGATTAAAGCGCATGCCGTACAGTGTGTTCTGATTTTGTTGTTGAATAAACGCATCTTTTATAAATTGTGCGCCACCCATTACTGCTTTTTCCGGTGTATCCCAACCTTGTTGATATGCAAACTTTGCTGCTTCTTTTACAGGCGCATGATCGTAGGCGCCTATTCCAAAGAAATTATAATATTTCTTTTCACCATAACCAACGCGCCCCTTATCATCAACTGTAACACCTCGCGCAAGCGTACTTGTGCCTTTGCCCGTCTCAAGTAGCGCATGATTAATTAAATAAATTTCATTAATATCTTCAATACGGCTTGCTTTAGCAAATGATTTCCCTAATCCATCTAGTATTCCTTTTCCTTTTAAGAGTTGATTTAATTTAACATAAGACACCTTTTGACTCATCCCGAGATTTAAAAACTGATATTTTTGTTCTGGATGATGATAGAATTTCACTGGATTTAAGTATTCATCCATTTGACTTTTTGTGGCATCAGACCACTGAACGCCGTCAGAGTATTGTGCACCACTTTTCATTTGAAGTGCCAACGCTTCCTGGTAGGTATATTGAACATTCACCTTATGATTCATCATTTTCTTTTCGTAATTTTTAATCGATTGCACAATCATCAAGTAAATGACAAGTGCGATTGCACATAATATGAGGACTAAAATGATTTTGTTGCGCTGAACTTGCTCTTTTGATAACTTCGTCATAAATAACTCCTTGTCTGCTGATAGAAATATTATACTATAACGCTTTTAGTGAAATATATTATGTTATTATTTCAAAAAAGATGAGACATATGTCTCATCTTACTTAGGATATCCATCAGCAAGCACAGGTTTTCCGTCCTTATCAATTATCGGCGTAACCCCAGCACCATAGCCCATTGCTGCATATAAATACTGAACACCAGTCTGTTCGTCAACAATAATATATGTACTTAACATTTTTGAACTTTTCCCTGAACCATCCTTATAATTTGTAAATCGTTTGTCTTGTTTTATCATTGTTGTTCCCCCAATGGTTTTATAAATAACAATAATTGTCCGGCATCTAACGCCATTTTGTAAGCTTCTTTCGTGATGTTGGTGATGTGATGCGTGTCATAATGATGATTAATCACATCATCACCCGTGAAAAATGATTTAATATGATCTGTCGTATTACGATCGGCACTGATAAAATTAACATCCTGATCGATTAAAGCCAGCCCATCAATTTTATTCTTCGATACGATATACAAATCACGTGAATCAATACCTTCTTCACGTAACTGATCAATTTTCCCGTGTAGTGGCTGCTCACTTGTGAATGTTTCGATGAATTTCATACGCTCACTCCTAGTAATATAGTTACTAAACTGTTCCCTAAAAGGTGTAGGATGAAACTTATTTAGTTCACATATTACACGCAATAACTTTAACCTTAAATCTATCTTAAATCTTCAATCCTTTTAACATTCATTCGTATATTTAATGTTAGACTATATTCAACTAAATGATGGAGGATATAGAATGAAACGTATTACAATAGTAGATAGTTTAAGAGGATTGAGTTTAATTGGCATTTTACTCGCTAATTTATTAATTTTTCAATTTGGTAATTTTGGAGCAAGTTATCCTGATTTTTACCATTTAGATCCTTTAAGTAAAGGATTATTATTCATCGATCAAGTCTTTATTCATGGTAGCTTCATGCCAATATTCGTACTACTATTCGGCTTTGGTTTAGTCAAGATGAGCGATAGTTTAGCACGACGCCATTTGCCAGTGAAACGCGCACTTGTTCGTCGTGGCTGTATGTTATTTATCTTTGGATTACTTCATGCGACGTACTTATTCTCAGGAGATATTTTATATCTTTACGGTATGATTACACTTATACTCTTTTGGTTAGCTCAACGTTCAACTAAGACCATGTATATTGTTATGGCTATAAGTATAATATTATGTGGTGGGTTAATATTAAGTCAGTCCAATGCATTAAAAGCTTTGTCAGAAATACCGATGACAGAAACTTTAACAAAAGCACAAGCTCAATATTTAGAGAAAGAAATACAAGTAAATGCTCATGGTACGCTTGATGAGCGTAATGCCTTTTTTATCGAAACAGAAGATCCTTTTTTAAATTTAGACGAGCATTATTTAACTGTTTTTTTCATATCAATATTTTTCTATTTACCATTTTTTATCGTGGGGATGCTCTTTGCACGTCATCAATTCTTTGAAACAGATATGACAAAAGCCAAAAGAATACTGATGTATTTAACGCCAGTATTCCTCATATTAAAAGCTTTATTTGAACTGAACCCAATGAATGAGATGATTAGCGTGTTAGCAATTATTTCTAATTTCGGATTAAGTTTCAGTTATATCGCATTATTTTATTATTTATATCACCGATATCATCAAGCAAAGATATTTAAAGGCTTTGAAGCAGTAGGCAAATTATCGCTGACAAATTACATCGGGCAATCTGTATTCCACGGCTTTATTTATTATAGTCATGGATTCAGTCGTTTCGGTGACAGTAATTTTACTTTATCCATCATTATTGCGCTCGTTTTCTTCGGGATACAAATCCTGTTTAGTATATCTTATTTGAAATACTTTAAATACGGACCACTTGAGTATATTATTCGAGTCGTTACATATTGGTCGTTTCACCCTAGAAAAAAGATGGCATCTTAACCAAAAAAAGAGATACGACAACCACTAGTTGTCATATCTCTTTTTCTACAAGTGCAAATACTTCAGCATTAAAACCAGATAAGCCAATTACCTGCGGGACACCTATTACAATCACTGAACCAACTGAAGGAATTTCTTTAAGATTATTTAGTAGTTCAATCTGATATTTATCTTGTGCAAGCCAATATAATTCCGCATCTAATTTATTATTTTCAGCAAAATAAATACCTGAATCAGTATTTAGTGTCTCATGACCAATAGCAGTTACATTTCTTTTTTCATGCAAAAATTTTAGTGCATCTAACGACCAACCTGGTGTATGCTCAATACCTTCATTATCCTTATTATAAAATAAATCTTTATTTGAAAATTTATCTGACCACCCAGAAGAAAATGCTACAAAACTATTTTCCGAAACTTTTCCAAACTCATTTTCAAAATTTATAATATCTTGTTTGGTTAGTTCATAATCGGGATTTTCTTCAACTTCCCTTTCTTTATGAATCACATAAAGCGGAAGAATTCTTTCATCAATCGTAATCTCCTCTAGTGACCTTAATCCGTTTACAAAATGGTGCGGGGCGTCAATGTGTGTACCGTATTGCGTTCCAATACTTACTTGTTGTCCAAGGAAACCATCATTTTCTACCGTCGTTAAATTACTGATTTCTATAGGACTGAAAGCAGGAAAATAAGGAATTTCTGCATGAACTTGATGTGATAAGCTCACTTTTTTATACTGATTCAACAGTTCTATCAACTTCGACATCGCTAAACACCTCTTCAGCAATTTCTTTAATCAACTGTAATTTCTTCCACTGATCTTCTTCGGTTAAGATATTCCCCTCTTCTGTTGAAGCAAAGCCACACTGCGGACTTAAACTTAAACGCTCAAGCGAAATAAATTGTGCTGCCTCCTTAATTCGGGCTTTAATATTTTCTTTATCTTCAAGTTCAGGGAACTTTGAGGTAATCAGCCCAAGTACCACTTTCTTTTCGCCACTCACATGTTGCAGTGGTTCAAATCCACCAGCGCGTTCTGTGTCATATTCTAAGTAATAGCCATCAACATTTTCTTTACCAAATAATGCATCAGCTACTTTCGTATAAGGCCCACTTGATGCATAGTCAGATTTATAGTTACCACGACAGACATGCGTATTAATTATTAAATCATCTGGCGCATTCGCTATGACGCGATTATTAATATCAAGAATCTGTTGAATTAATGCTTCACTCGAGATTTCAATTTCATTACCTTCACCGTGAATCTTCTTACGGATGTCATCAGAAATATGAATCCCCCATGAACAGTCATCGAGTTGTAGTACTTTAAGCCCTTCTTTATGTAAATCATCAATGACTTGTTTATATGTTGCAACAATATCATCATAAAGTTCCTGCTTGTCAGGATAAACAGCATCCACCGTTTCTTTTACACCAGGACGTGTGAGTTCCACAAGCAATTGTGCTGGCGCAGGAATCGTTTGTTTTACTGTTAAGTGACGCGGTGCATTGTCACGAACAAACTTGAAATGGTCAACAAACGGATGGTTTTGACCGTTGATTTTGTCTACGAACTTTACTGAATCACTACGCGTCTCAATTTTATTGAACTGATAACCTTGATCAAGTAATTGTTGCTCGATACCATTAAAGCCAAAGAAGAAATCTAAGTGCCAGTAACTACGACGGAATTCACCATCCGTCACTGTTTGATAGCCAAGTTCATCTAATTTGTTAATTAACTTAATGATTTCTTCATTTTCTACTTGAGTTAACGCATCTTGAGTGATTTCATTATTTTTGAAACGCTCACGTGCCTCTTTTAAACGTGCTGGTCTTAAGAAACTGCCTACATAATCATATTTTGGTTGTTGAATTGAATTTGTCATATTAAATATCCTCCAGTAAGTTGATTTTGATTTTTTAAATTAATGTTTGTCATGTCACTCATATCACTTTCAGCCATAATAAAAAACCTCACACTCCTTTACTGTTTAAGTAAAGGGTGAGAGGTTTCCCACGGTACCACCTTTATTCGTATAACCATCACTAGCTATACCTCAGCGAGTACAATATTATACTCTGACGTTGATAACGAGCGCCAACTCTCGGACATTCACCTACTAGATATCGTTCAGCAGTCAACATAAGAGGCCATTTTCAACTAAGTTCAATCGCCCCATCTCACCATCTGAAGCTCGCTGTAGAAATCCGTTAGTTTACTTTCCTCTTGTACGTTCTAAGTTATTGAATTAATACACATTATAAGGAGAATGTTTCTTGCTGTCAACCATTTATCTGAAAATTCTATTAAATAGTTTTTTAGTCTGGTGACTGGTATTGGATGGTTAATCTTGCGCAAAATCTTGGTCGCTCGCGCAGGATTTTCCTTTTATTTGTAATTCGTGCCCGAAATAGTCCTTAGTCGGGCACGAATTTACATTTTATGGTGTAACGTACAAGTTAATTTTCCGCTTCCCACAACTTTTCAAATGCTTCTTGGTAATCTTCTCGTAGTTTTGCAATCAATGCTTTATCTTCACTTACGATATCGATAAAAAATGGATTAATTCTAATTACAGTTTGTTTTGCTACAAAATTTATAATTAAAGGAAAACTGCGTCGATATTTAATATTTTTAAAGTGCTTCACAATCTCACTCGGTTTTACGTGATTGACTTCAATATATTTAACCGGGTAGGGTGTTTCTTCAAATGACACATCATGCTCTTTCCAGTTCGTAATATTAAAAGTTTCATTTAATCTATACTTTCTTATTGATTCTACTTTACGTAAACCTAAATTGTATAACAGAAGCATTTTATATTCATCGGCACCTACTAAATCCAGAAAGTATTTCATATCTTTTAGCTTTAAATGCGGTAACAGCAGTCGAATAAATTCGTCATCTGATGCATTGTGAATGACAGAGCCCTTTGTATTCATGATATTTAATGAATCGATATAATCTGACATTTCTAACATCCTCCAGTTCACTAACTTAGATTTGCTTTAATTGCTTCTTCAATCTCAACATCACCATTTATCACTTGAAACTCTTGACCGATTGTATCATCATTCTCAATGACTGTTTTCAACACTTCTGCAACATCAGCACGTGTGATTTTCGCGACTTCTAATCGCTCTGCTACTTTCACTTTACCTGTTTCAGCGTCATCAGAAAGTATTCCAGGATGCAAAATCGTATAGTCTAAGCCAGATGCACGTAAATGATTATCTGCATAATGCTTTGCGACGACGTATGGTCTGAAACCACTATCTGCTTCCTGAATTGCAGCGCGCGTTGTATCAAATGAACTTACCATCACAAAGCGTTTCACACCTAATTTATTGGCCGTATCAATTGATTTCACAGCTGCATCCAAATCAATCAACATCGTCTTATCAGCACCCGTATGACCACCTGATCCCGCCGTGAAAATAACACACTCTACTCCAGTAAAGACACCTTCATACTTCGGTAAGTCTTCTTCTAAATCAAGGAATCTTGTTTCAACATTTAATTCATCAAAAAAAGCTTTCTGTTCAGCTTTACGTATGACAGCGATTGGCGTGATATCAATATGTTTGGCTAATTTCTCTACCAACTGCTTTCCTACCTGACCGTTTGCACCAATGATTAAAGTCTTCATCAACATCATCCTTTCAAATTTGTACCCTCATTGTACAGTACACGATATTATATTCAAATAAAATGATTGCATCAAAACAACCACCACATAAGTGGTGGTGAAATTAAATATTTATGAACTAATTCACGAATTATTACTCAACGGCACTTTATAACTCGTGTCACTATTTTGTTTCGCTTTTTCATATGACGAATATTTCGCATCCGGATTATATTCTTTTGTCGCGTGTTTCGGTGGGTATGGGCTTTTAGTTTCTTTCTTTTTACGGTTAAAAAATTTTAGCATATTAGCACCTCGTTTAACTCCATTCTCATTCAATTATAACTAAAATTACATAAAAATCCCATTATTATACCGTTATCTCAATTTGATTCCCCAAAAATCTTTCATTCGCTATAAGTCTTTGACGTACATCGCGATATGTTCGATTTTCATAATAGATTCCTCCTAGCTATCTATACTTCTCCATTCTAATGATTCCCTCTTCATCTGGCCCTGTCACACCTGGTTTTACTTCATAGCCAAACTTCTTATAAAAATTCACAGCGGTAATCGAAGCTGGAACTTCAACCCTACGCGCTCTCATATAAAATTCATCCTGCTCTAGCGTTTCAATAATCAATCGGCCTAAGCCTTTTCCTTGGTACTCCGGCAACACAAATATTGTAAATAAGCTACTTTCAGTTAAACTATCCCAGTAAGGACCGATTGCACCAGTTCCTATAATCTTACTCCCATCTCTAAATACATAAAAATGAGTAAAACTCGCGCGATGAATTAACATCGCTTCATCAATTGCTTTCATATCTTCTTTAAGGCTTTCTAACGAATAATCCTGAATATTTGTTTCCAGCATTGCACGGTGGATTAACTGTTTAATCTCTGTAGCATCATCTTCCTTGAAAAATGAAATAACGTAATCCATATCATCACGTCCTATGTTTTTTGAATTTTATATAAATTTACCATAAAATTGTGTATAATCATAAAAAATAAAAGGAGGTTCTCATAATGACATACCTTAAACTCGTCCGTCCAACAATCGAACATAAAGAAGATATCTTGAAATACAAACAAGAATTTAAAGCAACAAAAGAAGTCATCCATGGATCTTCGTCACTTCATAAATTTGATAATTTTGATGAGTGGTTTGAAAAAGTACAACATAGCGATAACCTCGAACGTATTCCACACGGCATGGTACCTGCGACACAATTCTTATGTGTAAATGCGCAAAATAAAATCGTTGGTATGGTGAATATCCGTCATTATCTCAATGACTTCTTAATTCAAATCGGTGGGCACGTGGGTTATTCTGTACGACCGGATGAACGAAGAAAAGGGATTGCGAAGTGGATGTTGCAAGAATCACTAAACTTCCTTAAAACAAAAGATGTCGATAAAGCTCTTGTCACTTGTGATTACAATAATATTGGAAGTAAGAAAACAATACTGTCTTGCGGCGGTATGTATGAAAATAGTGTTCACGATGATCATGACAACATCGATGTAGAAAGATATTGGATAAATATTATATAGAGAGGTTAAAAATGGACAAAATAACTATCGATACTTTCGCAAGTACCATAGCAATCAATCCTTATGAGCACACATCTATGTACTATTTGCTACTAGATGAATATCCTGATACTGATGCAGTGCCAACAGGTGAAATCTTCAAAAAACTAGAACGTATTGAATTAATAGAAAACGAAGGATATTTCGAAGGTAGTATCGAATTAATCTTCAATGGTGAAATCATAATTCCTAGAAGCATTCATACAAGTGACTTGTATCTACTTTGGCATGATCTATATTTATCAACAACACATCAATCTTATAAAATTTCTTATCTAGACTGTGATTATACGATAAAAACTGAAATCATTACAGATCAAGTAAAGTTTGAAGTACATGATACAGAGTTGAATGAGGAAGGAAAACGCTTGATTCAAAAAGGATTTGTAGATGATATCAATCAATACGTTAAGGAAGTAATCCATACTTATACTATACCTTTAGAAGTGTATAAATCTGCAGTAAATAAAGGACTCATTACGTTTTTTGAACATTTGAATCATGATTATAAACGTAACAAATTTGACAGTCCTTATTATTTTGATTTGGAAAAAGTCATAAAAAATAACCATCAATAAAGCTTTGACGCGCTTGATCGTTATGAAAAACTATTATCATTAAGTTAGTCATCATCTTAAAACTATCTGCAAAGGAGGTGTTACAGCGCCTCTCTTTCCAATTACATATTACACCACGGCGATAATCATGTGAAAAATTAAAGTTAAAGGGGATTACAACAAAATGAATAAAGTCATGGATGAAATCATGAAAATACTCTCAAAAGATGAGTTGAAATTGATTAAAACATTTAATCTTGAAGGTGAAAAATACGATATAATATCTATTCGAAATACATCAAAAAATGAAGTCTCGATAAAAACATTTAATATTATTTACAAAACTACGCACATACTAAAATCTTATAAAATTGATTATGGTATTTCTTATCAATTAAAGGATAACAACGGTATTCACCATTTTGATATTTCAATAGAAAATAAACCTTTCAATTACTGAAAGGTTTATCATTCTTACTTCTTCGAATCTCTACCTTCCTCTCTGTTAATGAAAATATTTGCGATTCTACCGAATAAATTATTATTAAAGTCGGCACCACCAAATGCTACTTTTACAAAAGTAGCATCTTCTTTACCTTTTAACCCTGGAGAATCATAGTTTGTATTCCCTGATCTACCTTCTGGATTGTATTCACCATGGTGTTTTGGTGGCCAATTATTATTCTTTTCACTCATAGGTCATCCTCCTTTATCTAAAGAGATTTTTCTTATAATTTTAAACTTCTTATTATAATTATTTTATCGAAAAACGATAATTCTTATTGTTTTTCGATAAATTACATGTTATATTTTTATTGAAAAACGATAAAAGGAGTGTTCTTATGAAAAACAGTAATAAATCTGCATCATTTACAAAGTATTTCATACTATTCTCGATTCTCATTGCACTTATTTCTAATGTCATAGCAGTCATTAACTTTCTATCAAATGATATTAGCGATAGTTTATGGAGTATCACAAACAAAGGTCTCTATTATTTCCTGGCATTTTTCATTCAGGCAATACTACTATTATTGATACTTTTCTTAACGTATCAGTTTATGCAAAATGTAGAATCAAAAGACTATTTCAACCATAATAATTATGATAAAATCTTTTTAATTGCTACGCTGACGATATTATATGGTGGTCTTAATATGACGAAAGGTTATCTAAGAGCTCCTCTCGAATATAAGACATTGCTTGATACATCAGTAGACACGAATCTACTTCTGATTATCTTAAGTATTGCAACATTAACTTACCTTACGATTTACGACGAATCTAAGAAAATCAAAGAAGAAAACGACTTAACAATTTAGGTGTAAAATATGATAAGAATCAAATTGGATGAGGTATTAAAAGAAAAAAATGTTTCGCTAACAGAACTTTCAAAAGCAGTTGATGTTACGATTGCAAATCTTTCAATATTAAAGACTGGGAAAGCGAAAGCGGTACGATTCAGTACGCTAGAAGCTATCTGTGACTACCTCGATTGCCAGCCTGGAGACATCATCGTAAATGAAAAGAAGACATCTGACTAAATTTCAGATGTCTTCCTTCAATGTTTGTTGCCCAATAAGCCAATACTTATTTGAAAGATTTGCCTTACTAATTTTATAAATGTTAGTTATCCCATTAAAATAGCCAAAATACCTGCGACAAAACAATAGTACGCAAAGTACTTTAAGTTTCCTTTCGCCATAACATTCATAAACCACTTTAATGAAAAGTACGAAGCGATGAGCGAAGCAATAAATGCACATAAATAAGGGAGCATTAATGTATTGATATGTGGATCTTTAGATAATGTTGAAATACTCAATATAAATCCACCTAAACTCACAGGAATAAATAATAAAAAACTAAATCGTAATGCAAGTTCTTGTTTTAGACCTAATCCCATTGCGGCAACAATTGTTGCACCAGAACGACTTATTCCAGGAATAAGCGCAACCATTTGTGCTAATCCAATAATAATGGCATCTTTTAAAGTTAAATCGCCATCTTTTTTTCTACCTTTTAAATTACGGATGAGCCACAGTGCGATACCCGTCACAATCAATGTAACCCCTACAACTTTAGCCGAACTTTTTACAACACTTTCAATTGCATCTTCAAATAAAATACCCCCTATTGCTACAGGTATCGTTGCGATAATAAGATATATCGCAAACTTAAAGTCACTCAAATATTGTTTTTCTCTAGTTGCTATATATTTGAGTGAGTTTTGTATGAGTGCTATAATCTCTTTACTATAAATCAGTAGAACAGCAATAAGTGACGCCGCATTCACGAGTAATTCAAAACTCATACCCTCAATCTTAATGCCAAAAAAGTGTTGTAATAATACTAAATGACCACTTGATGATACTGGAATCGGTTCTGTAAATCCTTGAAATAAACCTAAAAAGATATACTTGATAATATTAATCGATTGCTCCATTTGTTCTCTCCTCAAATAAATAACAGTACTTAAGAATAAGTACTGTTAAGTTATTACGATTCAATAGGTGCCTGTGCTTTCATCACTTCGATTTCTTCGATGTGATTGCCTTCTTTTTTAATAATCTTAAATAAATAATCATCATGATAAATTTCATTTTTATTCTCATCGATAAACGATAACATCCATCCACCAATCGTATCAACATTATCGACATCGAACTGAACACCTAACAGTTTCTCAACATCACCAATTAATACGCTTGAGTGCATTCTGTAATGATTATCATTTATTTTGATGAGTTTTTCTTTTTCGTCCGCATCAAACTCATCACGAATTTCCCCAACAAGCTCTTCAATAATATCTTCAATTGTAACTAATCCACTTGTACCACCATATTCATCCATTAGAATGGCTAAATGAACGCGATCAGCTTTCATTTTATGTAATAACTTGGTTAATGAAACAGTTTCAATTTCTCTCATTACGGGATGAATATAGTCTGTTAACTGTTTTTCTTGTACAAAACGGATATCTTGTAAAGTTAAATCAATAAAATCTTTAATGTGTACGTATCCTACAATATTATCCTTATCACCTTCATAGACAGGATATCTGGTATACCTTTCTTGTTGAATCATTTGGATAACATTCACTATATTTGATTGAATATCAATTGCAATAACTTCATTACGTGGCGTCATCACTTCGCGTGCAATTTTTTCATCGAACTCAAATGCATTGTTAATCACTTTAAGTTCATTTATATTGATTTCTCCTGATTGATAACTATCTGCAAGCAACATACGTAATTCTTCTTCCGTATGTGTTAATTCATGTTCACCAACTGGTTGAATACCAATCAATCTTAATAATAAGCGTGCCGAACCATTTAACAACCAAATAAATGGATACAAAATTCGATAGAAGAAAATGATTGGTTTACTGAAAGCAAGTGTAACAGCTTCTGCTTTTTGTATTGCAATTGTTTTAGGTGCGAGTTCCCCTACAACAACGTGTAAGAACGTGGCAATAATAAATGCTGAAACTAAAGTGAAGACATGAATTAAATTAGTAGGTATGCCGATTGCACTAAACAATGGGTGTAATATAAATTCGAACGTCTTCTCACCTACCATACCGATACCTAGTGCAGTAATTGTAATTCCCAACTGACAGGCACTTAAATATTCATCTAAATGATTAACAACCTTATGAGCAGATAATGCACCCGGTTTACCTTCATTCACAAGTTGGTTTAACCTTGAATGTCTCACCTTTACAATAGCGAATTCAGTTGCAACGAAAAATGCTGTTAATATGATCAGCACCGTAAAAATAATTAAATTAATAGTTGTTTCCAATAATATATTCTGTCTATGGACAGAATATTCACCTCCATTTATTGTTGTATAAATAATAATAAAGCTTTAATTAAAGCTAAGTCTTTCTTAGCGAGTGTTTTAGCTTCTGATAAATCATTAGTCTGAGCAATATGGCGAATGTCATTTTCAAGTTGATTTATTTTTAATCGTAAATCCTGAACATCAATGATTTCTTCAGCTGTAAACATTTTCTTTATGTCATTTAAATGTTTACCTTCACGTTTTAATCGTTCAATTTCTTCAATACGTTCAACCATATCTATTGAGTAGAATCTATAGTTGGCTTCACTTCTTTGATAATCCAGTAACCCTAAATTTGTATAATGATCTATCGTTCTATTTGTAACACCTGCTAATTTTGCAAGTTCTCCAATTTTTAATTTGTACTTCCCAATTTACTCCCCCTCAAACCATAACGTTATGGTTTTATTATATATAATAGCATTTAATAAAGCAAATAAAGATAATAAAACAAGATATTTTACAAAAACCATAACGTTATGAAAGCACAATGATTATTCACTAATGAGATATTCAATATAGTTGGAAAAGGAGTATCATTTTAATATCACTATATTGTTATATATAATTAGGATTCTTTAAATACGAAGTAAAAAATAATTCATTAACAATTCTTGATAATGAGCAAATAAAAAATAGTCGTATCTTTAATTATGGATTTGAACAACATAATGAACCTTCGATAGAAATTGCAATTCCTAATGTCAATAGCGGTTTAAAAATGCTGTTTTATGGCGGTTTGAAAATGTCGTTTTTTAGCGGTTTAAGATTGTCGCATATTTAAGGATTTTTCGTTTTTATAATCTTTTAAG
>NZ_JAHCPS010000003.1 GCF_021366795.1 Macrococcoides caseolyticum
TCGGACAGACGCTGGTTAAACTTCGACAAATCCTTCAAAATCAAACAGCGATTTTTCGCCTTTGTCTCCAGTTTATCTGCGTCTTAACGTCCTTTCGATAGCCTCTTTTATTTACGGCATCTCTCGGACAGACGCTGGTTAAACTTCGACAAATCCTTCAAAATCAAACAGCGATTTTTCGCCTTTGTCTCCAGTTTATCTGCGTCTTAACGTCCTTTCGATAGCCTCTTTTATATCATTAGCATTTGATATACATATAATATAACGATTGAAATAATAATTGTTAGGTTTGTAACCATACTTATAAGCGAGATTGTCTTGTAACGAAATTCTATTGCGTAAGGGACAATTGCCACACCTATTGGTAACAGCCAACCTAATAATAAGGTCGTTCTGAACATTTCATTAAACGGGAGTATAAAATAACATATTGTGCCTACTATCGCACCGAGTCCGTAATGTATACATAAGTATTTCACTGCAATCGGTAAATAGTGAGCATCGATTTTGAAATTAAAAAATACACCCAAAATAATCATCGATAACGGCATATTTGCTTTTGCAATCACTTTGAAGAATTCAATGACACCATCAGGTAAGGAGATACTCATTAAATTGAATATCAACATTATAATATAGACCAGTAATGGTATTGCCTTCAAAATACTTGTTATTAAATATTTGAAATTAAACGTGTCACCACCGTCACTATAATAATTACCTATAAAATAAGTAATACCAAACATAACGATGGCGCCACCTACATCAAACATACCAAAATAAAGCAAACCAACTGGTCCAAACATTTGTTCAACAAATGGATATGCAAATATACCAATATTAAATGCAGATGCCATCATTCCGACTGAGCCGCGTATTTCATTGCTATATTTCATAAACAGATAAATCATGATGCCTTTAGCAAAGAGTGCATACAGAATCATTATTACCGGCAACATTAATAATGACGTATCTATCTTCATGCCACTTAATGTCACGATGATTAAAGATGGTAACGTTACATTCATAACTAAGACTGCAATCACTCGTCCGTCTGATTCTTTTATATAATTCAACCTTTTCAGTAAGTATCCTAATACAATTAGACCTATCACAGTCATAAAACTCTGTGCCATACGATACCTTCTTCCTTCATTGTTAAACGCATATTTACAATACTTCTTCAGGCACCCATCCTGTTACGCCATCTTTCATCACTAAAGTATAGCCTAAATAACGGTCATCAATCACAGCAACCTCTTCACCTGCGATTACATCCATAAAATAATCCGTATAATCATCTTTTAAACGATAGCCACTGTCTGTTGACAATATAAACTCCGTCTTTACCATAAACTCAATACCCGTTTGAATATGTTTTGCCTGGGTAAAATATTCATCCCCTTCACCTATTTCAATTTCAAGATGAGGGTATGTAAACGTATGTGGCGTTTGATAAGCCACTTCAAATGATTGAATTACTTCACGTCTAGGATAGCCATCAACAAATGTTGTTTCTAATTGATAATCGTCATCCTCATATTGAATAATCAGTGCATTTAACTGTCCACTATATTTCACCTGGTTACCACCATCAATATCAATGATGCGCATTTGTTCGTTGTATTTAATATTATTATCCATTAATCCGCCTTCTACAAAATTACTTGTCGGAAAATGGCCAACAACAACGATCTTATTTGTATTATGCGATTGACGATAAAAATAAGGCATATTGAGCGCATCATATCTAGGTGTCTCCATATAGTTTTGAGGATTAATACCTGCATGAACAAAAATAAAATCTTCTGTTTCAATCATCAGTGGTAAATCCCTAACTACATTATGCAGATAACCAAAATACTTATGCATATCAAGTGCTAAGTCTCTTTGGGAATCATAATCATCAAGCGTCTTACCGAGTTGATCTAAAGCTTCATGAACAATCGTATGACGATATGACATGTAATCATATAAATAGTCTTCTTCTAATTCATCAAAGATACAGTCACAGTTACCAAGTACCATAAAAACATTATCTTTCTTCAAAAGTTGTGCGATGAATTCTACCAATTCAATACCATTGGGCCCTTTATCCATTATATCGCCTAAAATAATTAATCTATCCTCATCAACATAATTCACTTTATCCAGCAATGCTTTAAATA
Source organism: Macrococcoides caseolyticum (assembly GCF_021366795.1). Classification (GTDB taxonomy): domain Bacteria; phylum Bacillota; class Bacilli; order Staphylococcales; family Staphylococcaceae; genus Macrococcoides; species Macrococcoides caseolyticus_A. The sequence goes on from NZ_JAHCPS010000003.1 coordinate 2,169, forward strand.
AATCGAGTGCGCCATGAATATCAGATACAACAATCGTACGACGGTCTTTAATAGGCATCGTTAAGTAATTATCTTTAATCTTCATCCGTAATCGCACTCACTTTCGCACGAATAAACGGGACTAAATCATCAACTCGTAATTTCATTTGAATACCAATTTGTCCTGCACTTACTATCATTTCTTCCAATGTATTAACTGAATCATCGATGACTGTTTCAAATGCTTTTTTCATTCCTACGGGGGAACATCCACCACGAATATAACCTGTCGTTTTCTCTAAGTCCTTTACTGCAAGCATTTCAAGTTTCTTCTCTCCTACTACTTTACTCATCGCTTTGATATTTAGTGATGAAGCGACTGGAATGACCGCGACATAATGACCATTCTTACCATGGAGAACTAGTGTTTTATAGACTTGCTCTATTGGTTGTTTTATTTTATTCGCAACTGTAATCCCATCAACCTGGTCTCCTTCTACAGTATAAGTAAATGTTTCATACGGTATTTTCTTTTGATCAAGCTTTCTTAAAGCATTGGTTTTAATTTGCTTACTCATTACATTGCCTCCAATATACTTGTTACTTTATAATATACCACTTTTCATGTATATTTCAGATATAGGGGGGATTTAAAATGACATATAAGGTTGTATCGCTTGATGCTTTTTATCTTTCAGGTATCAGAAAAGAATTTAGCACTGAAACAATGGGAGAAATCAAACCACTTTGGGATGCGTTAGAAGATGACGGTACACTCATTGATTTACATCGCTTTAATGATGTTGAGATACTAAATGGATATATTGGTGCTTGTTTAAAATCAGAACCTTCACCCAATCTCAATTATTTAATTTCTGTCGCAAGTCATTCACCTATTGAACATTATGAATCTATCTCTATTCCAGCATCACTCTGGGTCGTGTTTGAAGCCGTCGGACCAATCCCAACCGCCATACAAGAAACATTTGAATACATATACGGTACTTGGTTCAAAGATGCACCGTTTATCCCACTTCAGACAGCTGATTTGGAATTTTATCCACTCGGTATGGAATTTGAAACAGATAATCCAAAGGTAGAAATTTGGATTCCTGTAGAAAGGAAATGAATAATGGATTTAGAACAACAGCTCTTAACTTTAAAAGAAGAATACATGCGTATTCAAAATGACCTGGAAAAAGTAGAATCTACAGGTCAAACATCACCACGCTTAGAAGAAAAACTGATTGAAATTGAAAAAGACATTCAACAAGTAAGAGAAAAAATGTAAAACCACGTTTCAAAGACCGTGCAGAATGAATAAATCTTTCAAGATTTATCATCATTTGTACGGTCTTTACCATTTATCAGATACAGATTAAATTCTATATATTATTTTTTATCATAATTCGCTACAATAGAGTTATTATCATAATGGAGTGTGACTATGAACAAACAAATTAAATTACTTATGGCAATTCAATTTTTTATATATTTTGGCTTTAGTATTGTGATTCCTGTCATCCCAGCACTGGTTCATCATATGCACTTAAACGCCTTTCATATGGGGATGTTACTTGCGAGTTACTCAATCTTTTCATTTTTAGCGGCACCTTTCTGGGGGAATCTTTCAGATACAATCGGACGTAAGAAAATTCTTATTATTGGATTAACTGGATTCACATTAAGCTTTCTGCTGTTTGGCTTCTTTATCCACAATCTCACGATGCTCTATATCGCGCGTATTATCGGAGGCATTTTCTCTGGCGCTTGTTTCTCAACCACTACGAGCATGGTCAGTGATATGACGTCTGAAGAAGAACGTAATAAATATATGGGCCTTATGGGTATGATGATTGGATTAGGATTTATCTTTGGTCCGGCAGTCGGCGGATTACTATCAAGTTTGAGTTATCAAATCCCATACTTTGCAACAAGTATCATTCTTGTAATAATTGCAATATTATCGGCGACAACGTTAACAGAAACTTATCATGGCAACACACACCAGAAAGAAGATAATATGAAGTCAACCATGTATACGCATAAAGTTAAGCTCATATTAGTCTCTACGTTTATTGTCATGTTTACAATGAGCGGTATGGAAAGTACCTTTCAATTATTTGAAATTGAAAAAATCAATATTACTTCTACACAGATGGGAATATTATTCATGATTGGTGGATTAGTCAATGCCGGGTTACAAGGTGGTTACTTAAGAAAAGTGAAAGATGGTAATGAAAAACCTGTTATCATGACTGGACAAATATTAACTGTTATTGCCTTTTTACTATTACCATTCTCAATGAACTTGTGGTTTGCTGGGTTATGCTTAGTGCTGCTGATGGCTGGTAATGCATTAGTGAGAACACTCCTTACAAGTCAATTAACGAAAGAAGGAAGTCGCGCCAATATGGGGAAACTGACGTCGGTGAGTTATAGCATGGATAGTTTAGGACGTATCCTAGGGCCACTTGCTTTTACAGGAATATTAGCGCGCCAAATTGATGCACCGTTCTACTTTGGTGCACTCACAACAATTATCGGTTCGATCGTGTTAATAATGTACTTTAAGAAGGGACGTACAATATGATTATATTAATCAGTTTATTTATTGTTATGTATTTAATCATTAGCTATACGAGCATTTATCAATTCAATATGAATATTTTAAATTGCTTACGTGTTATGCTTGGTTTATTGGTTGTCTTCTTTATTTACACAGCTGTTATGCATGTCCCGGGTAATATAAAATACTGGATAACATTACTTGCGTTATGCTTGTGGATGAATGTTGAAATAACAGCTTTTAAGAATAAATTTAATGATAAAAAGGCCAAAATGATTTTAGACATCTTCTCTATTATTATTGCCTTAATGCTCATAGTGATAATTGCTGTATCACTATAGATATAAAAGAACCGTATCAAACGCATGAATCAATCGTTTAATACGGTTCTTTTAATATATTAAGGTTACTCATAAAGCACGTTGGTTTCAACAATACGCTGGATGAATTCATCCAACGCTGCATCCTCTACTGCTAAGGATACACGTATATAATCATCTCCTAAACTACCGAAAGGAATGCCTGGTGTAACTAAAATACTTTGTGATTTAAGTAGAAAATCTACATATGACTCACTTTTAAATTCAGGCGGTACTTTTACCCACAAGAAAATGCCCCCTTGCATAGGATGAAATGGAATATCAGCCTGTTTTAAAGCTGCGCATACTTTATCACGGCGTTTACGAAATAACTCACTTTGTTCGTTTAAAAATGTTTCTCCTAAATTTAAAGCTGCAGTAGCGCCATCTTGAATTGCGCCCCACATCCCTACCTGTGTATGGTCCTGATAATAATTTAAGTTCTCAATTATTTCAGCATTCCCGACAGCGAACCCGACACGTACACCTGACATATTAAAACCTTTAGATAAAGAATAAATTTCAATCGCAATATCTTTAGCACCAGGTGATTGTAATATACTCGGATTTTTACTATCAAACCCAAATGCAGCATATGCGAAGTCATGAACGATGCGTGTATCTGTACCTGCAAATCGCTCAATCGTCTCATCAAAGAACGCACGTGTAGCCACTGCACCAGTAGGATTACTCGGATAATTCAAGTAAATTAGCTTTGTATTCTCAAGCGTTTCATGAACAACCTGATCAAAATCCGGCAAATAATTATTTTCCGGATAGAGCTTTAATTCATAATGTTCACCACGTGCTAGCTTTACACCAGCTAAATAGTCAGTGTAACCCGGGTTAGGTAATAAAACACCCTCACCTGGCTCAATAACACATGTTGGCAAATGAACTAAACCACTTTTTGTACCATACAAAATACATATTTCTTTATCTGGATCTAACTCAACATCATAAACTTCTTTATAAAATGTCTTTATCGCTGATTTTAATGTTGCTTTACCACGAAAGACACCGTATTTATTGTTCTTTGGGTTTTGAATACTTTCAGTTAATGCTTGCAATACCGTGTCTGGTACCGGCTTATCGGGAATACCTACTGCCATATTAATAAGCGGTTTCGTGCCAACCTCAAGTTTTCTTCCCATTGTCTTACCAAAGTAGCTCTCCGGTATACTTTGTAATACTTTTGTATATGCCATGTTATAGCCTCCATTTAACTGTGTCTTTTTTACGGTTTATCAAATCCTTTAAATGATTCATCAATCACCTGATCAAATGCTTTTGAAGTAATCACCTGATTAATATCTTTTGTTAACTGACTTTCTTCGTCTTTTTTGTTTACCACAATTCGATTACGATAATGTTCATCCATCTTCTCTAATTCTAAAGCTGAGTTTAAATCAATTTTTGAAGCGAGCGCGTAATTTCCAGGTATCGCAGATAAACCGATACTATCTTTACTACGTGGTAATTGTGCCGCTTCTATCGCAACAAATTTTAAATTTTTCTTATTGTTGATTACATCGCGTTCCGATATTTTAAGTTCGTTTGTGCCCAGTTTAACATCTAACAGCTTTGCAGCTTTCAATGTCTTAAAGGCACGTGCTGCATTCACAGGATCATTGGGAATTGCAATTTCAGCACCATCAGGTACTTCATCAAACGATTGATATTTCCCAGAATATATACCCATAGGCGCTGTTGGGACTTGTCCCGTTGCGGCTAAGTCCGTGTGATTTTCTTTATTAAATTGCTTCATAAATTCAATGTGCTGATATAAGTTAGCATCTAAATCACCTTTAGACAATGATTGGTTCGGTTGAATATAATCTGAGTACTCAACGAGTTTCACTGTATAACCCATTTTTTCCAAGCCTGGTTGTATGGCCTTTTTAACCATATCTGCATAGGGACCACTCGTTGCGCCAATCGTAACATCGCCTTTATTTTGTGACGCACTATTCTTTCCTGATGCATTGTTATCAAATGGATTAGCTTTATCCAATAAAATACTAGATAATAAGATAACAATAATACCTGACAAAATAAAAATAACAATATTTTTCATAACTTCATTTCTCCTCAAAAATTTATTGTTTATCTACACGCTTGCTGATAATATCTCCAACAAACTGAATACTTTGCACTAAAACAATTAAAATAATAACTGTAACAAACATCGTTACATTATCATAACGATAATAACCATATCGAATGGCTAAGTCACCGATACCACCACCACCAATGACACCAGCCGTTGCACTGTATGCTAGAATACTAATAATCGATAACGTAATCGCTTGAAAAATACCAGACATACTCTCAGGAATAAGCACATCAATAATAATTTGTTTTAAAGATGCACCTGTTGCAACACACGCTTCAATCACACCTTTATCCACTTCTTTTAATGATGTCTCTATTAATCGTGCAAATAATGGTATCGCTGCTACTGTTAAAGCAACACTTGCGACATAGGGACCATGAGATTGACCTACGAGTTTTGCTGCAAATGGCAAGATAGCAACCATAAGAATGATAAATGGAAACGAACGAATCACATTTACGATAAATCCTACAACTGTATTTACTGTTCCACTTGGTAACAATAGGTTATTACGCGTTAAATACAGTAAAATACCTAAAGGTAATCCGATGACTACAGATAACGTTATAGCAATGCTGGACATTAATATCGTTTCTAAAAAAGCTTTGTAAAGTTCCGGTAATAGTGTTTGAAATTTGTCACTCATCTTATGCCACCCTTTCAATGCCCGTTGATTGATTAATATATTCATTAATCGCCTGTCGTTCTATCAGTGCCCCTGTCACTTCAAACGTTAAAATACCAATCGGCTGATTTTGTATGTATTCAATACGTCCTTGTATAATGGAAATATCCACATTAAATTTTTTATATAAATTATTAATGAATGCACTTTCTGCACTGTCACCGATAAATCTCACTGTCACAATTTCTTTATCCTCATTCTTTAAATGATTATATTTTTCCGGTAATTCCATATGATAAATATCATTCACAAAATGTCGTGTTAAATCACTTTGTGGATTTGAAAATACAGTAAATACATCTGCATGCTCTACTATTTCACCATTATCCATCACAGCAACTTCGTCACAAATTTCTTTAATCACGTCCATTTCGTGTGTTATCACAACAACTGTAATACCTAACTTTTTATTAATATCACGAATTAAATTTAAAATGCTCTTTGTCGTTTCCGGATCTAACGCACTCGTCGCTTCATCACACAATAATATTTCTGGATCATTGGCAAGCGCACGTGCTATACCAACACGCTGCTTTTGTCCCCCTGAAAGTTCTCTCGGATAACTATCACGTCGATTGGTTAATCCAACTAAATCTAATAATTCACTGATACGTGCATCGTATTCTTTTTTGGGAAAATTAGCCGCCTTTAAACTAAACGCTATATTTTCAGCGACTGTTTTAGATTGTATTAAATTAAATTGCTGAAAAATCATCCCAATATTTAAACGTGCTTGTTGCAATTTTTGCTTATTCAGTGTTGTCATATCGACATTGTTCACAATCACCTGACCGCTTGTTGGCTTTTCCAGCAAATTTACCGTTCTCAGCAATGTACTTTTACCTGCACCACTATATCCAATCAAGCCAAATATTTTACCTGTCGGAATAGACAAGTAAATATCTTTTAATGCTTGCGTCGTCTTACCATTTCTTCTGTATGTCTTATTGACATCGATAAACTCTATTGACACCTTAACCCCTCCAAGTATCTATCCAAAGAAAAAAACGTCATTGCTTAATAGCAATGACGTTTATATGAGTCACTTATCTATCAAGCCATAAAGCTTGTTGGATTTAGCACAGTACTCTTATAGAGCCCGCTGCTGAGACTTCACAGGGCCAATTCCCTCCATCTCTCTGGATAAGATATTTAATTTGTAATATGTTTATTATATTATTATTCATTGTGAGAATTGTCAACCAATTCTGTATCATTTAATTTTCAAAAACGTATACTCAAATTGTTTACCCTTGTTTAATAAATTTTCTGCGAACACCCATGAGTATTTCGTAAACAATCGGAACGACAATGAGTGTCAGTAATGTAGAAGATACTAATCCACCAATTACAGTAACAGCAAGTGCTTTTGAAATCAGTACAGAACCGTCTCCACCAAAGAGTAGTGGCATTAATGCACCAACCGTTGCTAACGCTGTCATTAGTATCGGTCTTACACGTGTTGTCGCTGCTTCTAATATCGCTTCACGTGTCGGTAGACCTTCAGCTTCTTTATTAATTACTCTGTCTATTAACACGATTGCATTCGTCACAACAATACCGATTAACATCAGCATACCAATCATTGATGGCACCGATAATGTTTCGTTAAACGCAAGTAATCCTAGAATAACGCCAATCAGTGTAAATGGTAAAGAGAACAGAATTGCAAGTGGTGCAAGTCCACCTTTAAATGTCAGCACTAAAATTAAATATACTATCCCAATCGCGGCAAGCATTGCAAGACCAAGTTGAGAGAAGCTTTCACCAATATCTTCACTCGTACCACCTACGTGAACATCTACATTGCCAGGGGGCTTCATACTATTTACCTTCTCAGTGACTTTTTGAGTTGCCATACCAACATCTTTACCTTTAATCTTCCCTTCAACTGTCGCAGAGATATTCCCATCTTCGCGTTTAATGGTATCAGATGTTTTTCCTTCTTTTATCGTTACGATGTCACTTAATTTAACTTCTTTACCTAAAGGTGACGTGATTTTTGTATTCGCAAGCTTTTCTTTTGTCCAGTCGGTTTGTTTTTTCTTTGTGAGTATCACTTCTGTTGCTTCACCTTTTTGACCGACCTTAGTGACAACTTTATTATCATTTCTCTGATTTAATACAAGGGCTACTTGTCCAGCTGTTAATCCAAGTTCTGATAACTTATTATGATTCACTTTGAGTGTATATGCATCATAACTATCAGATAAAGAGGTACTTACATTCGTTAAAGATTTAACGTCTTTTAGCTCTTTTTCTAATTTTTCTACGACTGGACGAATCGCTTCAGTAGATGGTCCATTAACTGTGACTGTGACTGCATTCGTCGCACCACCTGTTGCAAAGTCTTGATTCTTCCAATCACCTGAATGATTCATTTTAGCAATTTTAGCTAATACTTTATCCGCTTCATCTTCCCAATTTGGCGTATCCTTTTTGTATTCTACCATCATCGCCATATCATTTGATGCGATAGGATTAAATGGATTTTCTCCACCGACTGAGAATTGTGTATTAACGACATTGTCATTTTTAGAGAGCATTTTTTGAACTGCTTCGCCTTTTTTAACGACATCTTCTTCTTTTTCACCTGGCTTTGGTTTATAAGTTAATGCTAATAACTTATCTTCACCTGTTGAAATAAATGAAGTACCAAGTAAAGGTGTTAAACATAAACTACCGATCAGAAGTAGCACGCTAAGTATTGAAACGATGACTTTATGTTTTAATGACCAATCTAGTATCTTACGATAGAATAATGCTATTTTTCCAACTTTTTCTTCATCGTCATGATGCCCTTTAATACCATTCTTAAAGAAACTATGCGCCAACATCGGTACGATTGTAATCGCAATTAATAGTGATGCGAGTAATGCAAATACGACAGTCCAGGCAAATGGTCTAAAAATTTCACCAATTGAACCCGTAACTAATGCAAGTGGTAAAAATACTGCAATGGTCACCATAGTCGAACTCATAATAGGTACAAACATTTCTCTAGTCGCACTACTTATCAATTCGAAACCAGTTAATTTCTCATCTTTCAAAGACATGCGTCTAAATATATTTTCTATTACTACGATAGAGTCATCAATAACACGTCCGATGGCTACAGTCATTGCACCTAATGTCATGATATTGAGCGAGATATCCATCTGTTTTAATATTAACATCGCCATTAATATTGACATAGGAATGGAAACAACTGCAATTAAAGTAGATCGAATATTTCTTAAGAAGATGAGAATCATGATAATGGCAAAAATAGCACCAATAATTGCTTTTTCTGCCATAGTCTTTACAGAATCTTCTATCGGCTTAGCTTGATCCATCATTAATACAGCGTCCACATCATGTTCTTTCTTAAATGCATTCACTTTCTCTTTTACTTCATTTGCTAACGTGACTGTATTTGCATCATCAGATTTAATGACCTGAACACTTAAAGCATCTTTCCCATTGGTTTTAGAAATAGATTCTCTACTTTGAACCGTTTTTATTTCAGCAATATCAGATAACTTAACTGTTGGTACTTTCGCGTTCTTCATTGCTTCCATCATTACTTCTTCTGTAGCTTGATCTTGTGGCATCTGAGCCGTTTGTGACTGCCCATTTTGAGGAGATGCATTGCTTGTGACAGGAATCTTTAAAGATTTTAATGCATCAACATTCGTAAATTGACCATTAACAATGATACTTTTTAAGTCGTTTCCGAAAGTATATAAACCAAGTGGTGCATCCATTGTTGCACCTTTAATAAACTGGAGTACACTCTCTTCAGTTAAATTCTTTTCTTTTAATTTCTTATCATCAAATTGAAGTTCTACCTGTTCTACTTCCTGACCAGAGAATGTGACATTCGTAACACCTTCAATTCCCTCAATTTCAGGGACTAAATCTTTCTTTATTTTTTCTGTTAACGTCTTAATATCTGCTTTATCACTTGAAATAGAATAACTAATGATTGGAAAAGTATACATCGACATCTGTGAGACTTGTTTATCCTGTGCCCCTTCAGGCATATCAATCTTATCAATTTGTTTTTCTAGTTCGGCTTGTGCTTCATCCATATCTGTTCCAAATTTATACTGTACCGTCACAGCAGATGCATTTTCTAAAGATTGACTTGTAACTTTTTCAACTCCAGATAAATTTTTAACTTTCTTTTCGATGGGTTCCGTTAAACCCTCTAATACATCTTCAGGTGTTGCGCCAGGATAAGGTGTAGTAATAGAGATTACCGGCGTAGACATACTTGGTAACATTTCCATCTTCATTTTCGTAGCACTATATATGCCTGCTGCTAAAACGATTAATGTCATTAGCCAAATCGCCAGTTTATTATGCAACGAAAAATCAATTATTTTCTTTATCAATACTTTTCCTCCATTCAAAATATATGCTTATATCATTAGGCAATTTTACAGGAATATTGTCAATAAATCACCTAAAATACGCCAAATTAATTAAATCTTCATAAACTTATTTTTCATGATACATTTTATAAATCACTTGTGTACCTGTTGTTTGTTTCATGTCTTGAGATAATGATTCGTACAATTCATATGCGAGTTGTAATCCAGGCAACTGTATATTCATTTTTTTACATTCATTTATTGCGATACCCATATCTTTTAGGAAGTGATGGGTATAGAATCCAGGTGCATAATCTTCCTTTAGCATACGTGGTGCCAAGTTTGATAACGACCAGCTACCAGCAGCACCTCCTGTTATGGTCTTAAGAACCCGCTCAACATCCAGACCAGCTGACTTAGCATAATATAGACTTTCTGCGACACCAATCATGTTCGTTGCAATGGCAATTTGATTCGCCATTTTTGTATGTTGGCCACTCCCTGCCTGGCCAAAGTATGTAATAGATTGCCCGATTCTTTCAAATAACGGTAACATTTTTGTAAAGGTCGTTTCATTACCACCTACCATAATTGATAATGTCGCATTTTTTGCACCAATATCTCCACCACTTACTGGCGCATCAAGTACTTCTATAGATTTTCTTTGTCCCGCTTCAAAGATACGTTTGGCAAGTTCAGGGCGACTTGTTGTACAGTCAATCAATATTTGTCCTGCTCTACCATGTGTAATCAGACCATTCTCTCCTAAATAAATTGCTTCCACATCATGGGGATACCCTAACATTGTAAAAATCACATCTGCAGACTGTACGACTTCTTTCGGAGATTCACACCACAAAGCACCATTATCAATTAAAGTCTGTGCTTTAGCTTTTGTTCTGTTATGTATAAATAATTCTTCTCCTAAGTGCATAGCCATACTTTGTCCCATAACCCCTGTTCCAATAAAACCAATTTTCATACTAAACTCCCTTTCACTTTTTTTATATTTTTATTTCTAAATATGTATTACAATAAAGATAATTGGAGGTTTGAGACATGCAAAAAGTAATGATGACACTATTAATCATAATGCATATCGTATTTTTAATGAGTTATTTTATTCATAGCGGTATTATATTTTTAACCACCTATTTCTGGTTAATCTTTTGTATCGTGACATTTTTAATGGGTGTACACTTTCACTTTTCTAATGATCCTATACTGTCCAAGCATCTCTCATATCGCTTACTCGCAATATTCTTAACCTCATTTAGTGTGTTTAATTTTCTATTTATATTATATGTTACATTCGTTAATCCTTTTCTTTATATGAACACAAAACAATCATTATTTAATTTATTTAATTAATAGCATAAAACCGAACCAACATTGTAACTCTTACTCGAAATTACGTTTTGGTTCGGTTGTATTTTAAAGTTATAAACAGTTGCTATGCTTTATTATATGCATTTATAGCATCCATCGCTTTAGAGATTGCATCTCTAAATCCTTTTTCTTCTAACATCTTAACACCTTGAATAGTCGAACCCCCAGGTGTTGTCACCTGATCTTTTAGAACACCAGGATGCTCCTTCGTCTGACGTACCATCGTGCCGGCACCAATAATCATCTCACTGACCATTTGATAAGCTAATTCACGATTCAGACCTTCACTGACCGCATTGTCAGCCATTGCTTCAACAAGTAAGTAAATAAATGTCGGGCTTGAACCTGTCACAGCTGGCATCAAATGCATCAGTGACTCATCAATCCAATGTGTATAACCTAATCGTTTCAGTAGCTCTTCGACTTGTTTAGCTTCTTTCTTTTCAACAAATTCATTTTTACTCATTGCTAATACACCTGCATTTACACCTACTGGCGTATTCGGCATTAAACGAATAATCTTTGGATGTTCATCAAACTCATCATCAATTTCCTGAATCGATAATCCACCAACTATCGAAATAATGATATGATGATCACATAAATGTTTAGATAATTTAGACGTAACATCTCTATAATTATTCGGTGTAACACCTAGCACGATAGCATCATAATCTACAATTTCACTCATCTTTGATAAAGGAGTAATGTTATGTTTAGTGCTAAATGTTTGTAATTTATCTTTATTACGTAACCAAATTCCCATGTTATCTCTTGTTAATCCACTTCTATTAAAGCCACGAACCATTTCCTTTACCATTTTGCCGCCACCGATAAATGAGATTTTCACTACGATTCGCCTCCCAAAATGTTACGATTAGTTTTTCTTAATTTGAATTTTCTTTTTAAGGTCAGTTAATTTAGGCTTCACTACTTCGATTAATTGGTACATGGGTTGATTAAGAACATAATCAAATTCTCCAACTTTTTCGCTTAAACGTGTCCCCCATACTTTTTTAAACTGCCATAAACCAAAGTATTTAGAATCTTTGTCTGGATTATTATTTGTACCACCAAAATCGTAACTCTTTGCGCCAACAGAACGTGCATATTGCATCATACTAAACTGCATATTATGATTTGGTAAATAATCCCTAAACTCATTACTTGATGCACCATATAGATAATAAGATTTATGACCTGAGAAAGTTAACAAAGCACCTGATAGCACCTTACCTTCAGGATGTGTTGTTTGTAATGCCTCAAGCTCAGCAATTTGCTTTTTTAGTTTATCCATTCTTACAGCTAAATCATTCAATTGATTTTGTGCTTTCTTTTGATCTTTCTTTAATGCTAATTTTTCTTTTTCAAGTGTCCCAATTTCTTGATTTAGGTTGTTGAGCACTTTAACTGGTACTAATTTCACTAAAAATAATTCTGCATCTCCATTAGGATTTAAGGCATCATAGATATTTTCAAAATAAGAGACATCACGCGTCAAGAAACCATCACGTTCCCCAGTAATTTTCATTAAGTCTGCAAATGTCTGTAAATCTTTACGTTCAGCTTTAACACATTCTGTTCCCATTTTTAAACTACGTTTAACTTTCGAACGATTATTTCGTTCAAAAGATTGAATCAGTGTCTCATCATCAACACTAATATCCGTAATCATTGTCATACGTGGTTGAATATAATCACTGCTTAACCCTTCTTTAAATCCTCTATGAATAAATCCAATGCTTTCTAAATGTTCTACCATATCATCCATTTGTTCTACTTCAACATCTGGATCTATTTTTATAACATATGCTTTTTCTCTTTTCGCAACAGTTATCGCATCTTTCACTAATGCTTCAACCGCTTCCTTATCAGAATAATCTACAACGAAACCTCTAGACACATAACACATTGTAAATGGTAGTTTTGGAACTTTCTTAAATAATAGCTGACCAACACCTACTAACTCACCGTCTCTGGCAACTGCTATACGACGTGAGTACCAGTGCGTTAATTTTTTTGAAACCGCCCAATCTGTTAGCTGCAGTAAATCACCATTAGGATGTGATTTCACAAAGGTATCATGCATTTCATTGGTTATGTTGATTTTTGTAATAGTCATTTAAAAAATTCCTTTCATTCGTCTATAAACAACATTTTATATTTTTTTGCTATAATCTAACTAACGATTGATTTACGCATTACTGTAACACTAATTTATAAAAATTGAGGTTTTAGCATGTTTAAAAATATTTTATTAATTATTTTATCGTTAATTAATTTTTACTTCATCTTTAGTATAACATCTGATCCATCTATACACTTTCTAAGTTTTCACGTGATTAGTGCAGGTTTTGCCTTTATTATTTCAATTTTATTTTTAATAACACATATCACTAAAATGACGAAGTCTTTAGCCTGGTTCACATTACTGATAGCAGGTGTTCATATTTACTTTATCGTCATGGTAATATACACATACGTTTACGTTAAATAAATGCATAAACTGCTTCATGCACAAGATGTTCACCAATCAGTGATGCATCTTGTGTTTTCATTTCTAACCGTCTGATTTTATTACTATTGCCTGGTATAATCTTTATGTTTGGTGCATCCTTTTTCTTTAGTAAGAAGTAAGTATTAATAACCCCACCAACAACCTCATAATCCAGCCATTCGACAAAGACTTCAGCTGTACGATCAAAGTCAGTCGTTTCAATCACAATCGTATCAATTTTAAGATGTCTTTGCATTGCGCCCTCTAATTCATGATAACGGGTTTTATCATTTGCTCCCCATTCAATAAAGAATGGCAACTCAAAATCATAGGCTTTATCTATATACAACAACTGCCAACGAATGCACTCTCCTGTTGGTGTAACTCTTTCCATTTGGAGTGGTCCGATTGTCTTTAATCCTTTTGATTTGAAATGTTCGTTTAAATCCTCGATATTATCTGTACGATAACAAAGACGAACAAATCCTTCTTCATAGTCCGTACGCCCTAAGCTACTTGCAAAACTTAAGCGTTCATTTTCATCTTGCATCGCTTGTTCAATCAATTGTTGATTGAATATATCAATAAACTCAATGTACGATAAATCAATACGACTTAATATATTTTTTGTTCCTAAAGTCATGTGCTGCCCACCAGGTGTAAGCTTTAATTTATTTCCCGGAAAATGTAATGTATCAATACCTTTTACGTAATGTATAATGTGATCAAATTGTAAATTCATAATAACCTCAACACGTATATTTTTAATTTCATATCTATTTTATACAATTGTCCTTTTAAATTAAAGAATTTACCTATCTCTAATATAAAAAGCCTGAGCCCTTGTATAAAGTGCTCAGGCATATTAATTTATTTATCATCAATAACAATATATGTCGCTTTAATTGGACCGTGTACACCTACAACGAGTTTCATTTCAATATCCGCTGAGTTCGATGGTCCTGTAATTAAATTAATGCATGTTGGGAAGTCTCTTGCTTCCTTCATCATTTGATTCATTTCCTGTGCAGCTTGGGTGAATCTTGGTACGATTGTTGATTTTGGTACAATGGCAATATATGTTGCTGGTAATAAGCTCACACTTCTTCCGATACCTTTATCTGCATAAAGAACTACTGTACCACTTTCAGCAAGCGTTTTTTCACTAATCGTGATACCTACGTTCGCACGTTCAGCAACGTGCAAATTTTCAGCACCTTTAGCCTCATCCCAAATGAATGCATTGTGTTGAGATAAATCAATACCTAGTTCTGCATAACGCGTATCATTTGTTGCAATGACTTCTCCATTACCGTATTTAGCAATAATTGCTGTTAATGTTTGATTCACATCTTTACTATTCGTTACAACTAAATCCGTATGGATAAATTCACATTGTTGTTTTAATACATCTAATAATTCATCTTGGGTAAGACCCGTTAAAGTTTTATCCTGAGGTCTGTAGGTCCACTTTGGAATATCCACTTTGTGCGGCATCGCACGATTTAAATTTTTAGAGATGTTACTTAAAAATGAATCTTTATTATGAATCGTTCCTTTCATTATTTCGCACCTCTTTTCAATCTATTTTGCATCCAGTCACGGAAATTTTCTTCATCAGGCATTGGGAAATCACGCGTATCCGTCCATGCATGTAATGGTTTTGGACCTTTAGTTATCATATGTTCTTGTTTATTCTCAAAGGGTTTCATAATTGACGGTGCTACTTTTGTCCCGTATTTAAATAATGTTGCATTCGATGCACCCATGCCAAATCCTTTCATAACTAGACGTTCAGCGACTGGTGACATCTTCTCTTCTTCAACAATAACACGTCTATGTTCTAATAATAAATCATGTAACGGAATCTTTACTGGGCATGCTTCGGTACAAGCACCACATAATGTAGATGCATATGGTAATTCTTTATAATCTTCATACCCACCAAGTAACGGAGATAATACTGCGCCCACTGGCCCCGGATAAATTGAACCATATGAATGACCACCAACCTGGCGGTACACTGGGCACACGTTCACACACGCGGCACAGCGAATACATTGCAGAATAGATTGGAATTGTGTGCCCAATATTTTAGAACGACCATTATCTACAATTACTAAATGGAATTCTTCCGGTCCATCAATCTCATCATCGGCACGTGGCCCAGTAAGCGTCGTAACGTAACTTGTTAAATTCTGGCCGACAGCAGCTCGTGTTAACATGGATACTAACACTTCTAACTCTTCATGTGTCGGTACAATACGCTCCATCCCCATCACCGTAATTTGCGTTTTCGGCAACGTTGTGACCATACGTGCATTTCCTTCGTTTGTTACTAGCGTAAATGAACCACTTTCTGCTACCCCAAAGTTACAGCCTGTGATACCAACGTCTGCTGAAAGAAATTCCTGACGTAACTTTTCACGTGCAAAAAGTGCTAATTCTTCTGGCGCACTTGATTTATCGTAACCTAATTTTTCTGTAAATACTTTTTGAATCTGTTCTTTATTCATATGTAATGCCGGCGCTACAATATGTGACGGTGGATTGTGATCATCAATTTGAAGAATATATTCTCCTAAATCCGTTTCAATGACTTCGCATCCAACCGCTTCCATCGCTTTGTTTAAATCAATTTCTTCTGTTACCATTGATTTAGATTTTGCTACTTTCTTAGCTTTTTTCTCGATTAATACTTTTTGTACGTATTCATTTGCTTCTTCTGCTGTTTCAGCGAAGAATACGTGACCACCTTTTGCAGCAACATTTTCTGCGAGCATATTCAAATAATAATCTAAGTGCTCTAATGTATGTTGGCGTATTTCTTCAGAATGACTACGCCATTCTTCCCAGTTACCTAATGACTCCTGAGATTTGATTTTTCTTTCACGTAATCTATCTTGCGCACTTGATACTGCACCACGCATAAAATCATCTTTAAGTTCTGTTTTAACTGCTTTCTTAAATGTCTCATTCCCGATTTTCATGCTCATTATACAGTCACCGCCTCTGTATTATTATTTAAAATTTCAACGATGTGATATACTTTTACCTTTTCGCCGCGGCGTTTTAATCGACCTTCAATGTTCATTAAACAGCTTGCATCTGCACCAACTAAATAATCAGCACCACTCTTAACGATACAATCGACCTTATCATCAACCATCTCACCTGAAACATCATTCATCTTAACGGCAAAGGTTCCACCAAAACCACAACAATTATAATATTCAGGAAGATCTACAATTTCTAATCCTTCCACAGCTGCAAGTAATTTTTTAGGTGGCTCTGAATTATGTAATAAGCGTGTGTTATGGCAAGAAGGATGCATTGTCGCTTTTCCTTTTAACTTTGCACCCACGTCCGTAATTCCTAATACATTGACGATAAATTGCGTCACTTCATATGATTTGTCTGCCAGACGTTGTGCATGGTCACGCCACACGATATCATCTTTAAATAAATCAGGATAATGTTTAAACATTGTAATACATGATCCAGATGGTGCTACAACATACTCAGACGCTTCAAAAGCCTTAATCATATTTTGCGCTGCTTTCTTTGTTTCTTCGTGATATCCAGAATTATATGCTGGTTGCCCACAACATACTTGTGACGCTGGAAAATCTACGTCACACCCTAATTTTTCTAGTAACTCGACAGTTGCAATACCCACTCTTTTCTCAAAAACATCTACTAAACACGTACTAAATAAACTGACTTTCATATTATGACACCCCTCTAGTTTAACGATATTTTGCCCAATATCGATGATTTTAGTCATCCGATGACTGTATCTCTAACATATTTATTCTATTGAAATCGTTACCAAAATGCAAGTGTCAGAAAAATACATACGCTTTCTAATCAAGGTTAAGATGTTCTATTAATACATATTCCACTTCTTGTAAATGTTTAAGCATCTTTTCTTGTGCGCGTTTTTCATTTTGTGATTCAATTGCTTCAAAGATTTCTAAATGCTCGTTATAAAGTTTTTCAATCGATTTTGTTTCAGTATATATCCAGATTTTACGTGTTTCTTTCATCGTTGTCTTTATCTTATCCGATACCTCTTCCAGCAGCTGAATAAGTAATTTATTTTCTGTTGCATTCGCTATTGCTAAATGAAACGCAAGATCACTCTCCTCACCAATCGCTTGATTATGAATGGCTTGCTTCATTTGTTCTAATGCTTGCTTTATATTGCAAATATCTTCGTCCGTTCTGAGCATTGCAGCTTTACCCGCTGTGCCTACTTCAATAATTTTACGGACTTCCAGCAAATCAATAATATCTTTTTTAGTATATACAGCCATTTCTTTAGAAAATACTTTAGGTTTTATATTTTTTACAAACGTTCCTTCACCATGTCTAATCTCTAACAATCCCATGACACGCAATGCATTTAATGCTTCACGAATAGAGGCTTGTCCGACACCATAATCCTGAGCTAATTTCTGAATTGAAGGTAATTTTTCATTAACGTTATACGTGCCATCTTTTATTTCATTGCTAATACGATCTGCAATTTCTTCGTACAACTTTTTCTTCTCTATTTTCACAACTTTTTTAACCACTTTCATTCCCCCGTATTATACTATTGGTGCTATTATAACAAAGGAAATTTTTTATGTAAGCATTTTCAAAGAATAAACACATCGCATGATAAAAAACCGAACAATCTATAGACACAAAGTGCTATAAGTTGCTCGGTCATTGATTATCTTTGTTTCATTTTACCTACCGGTTTTGTATAACCCGCAGATATATGCTTGATTGGTTGGTCATTGATTAAAAGACTAACAACACCGTCAACAATGTCAGAATCAATTGTTTCAGCTGCACGGTTATTAAACGTCTCAATGAGTCCAGTAGGTTGCTCAAATTTCATTACATACTCACCATCGCGTAATAATACTTTATATTCACCGTTCGTATCCGTCGTTACTTCTTCAATCAACTGACCATCCTTAAAAATAGAAACTTTTATATGCTTTAACACTTTATCAGGACGATCATACTTACCATTGTGATTGATATCTATAAATGCATAACCCTGTACTGCTTTTAGTGTTTCTTTAATGATTTCTTTTTCAGTAATCGTTGTAGGTAATAATTTGTAATGACCATAACTATATGTAACTACACCTGTGAGCGTATGATATGTCTTACCCACTTCAATTCCCGACTTAGCTTTTACCATAAATGTTGTTCTTGATTTATCTTCTACAATGTATTCTGAATGTTCATTAACAGATTTAGCTGTTACATCATTAGATTATTTTATATGTTTATAATTTAACAATCGTTTGTGGATTTCATGTTGCTTGTATGTAAATTTATTGTTAAATAAAAATGACGAGCACTGAAAGTATTTTGTCTTTGCTAATGCAAAGTGAAAACACTTTAAATGCTCGTCATTTTATATCTCTTTTATCCACTTAATGGACTTGATAAACACGCGCTTCAAATGGATTTAAAGTAAATACATCTCGAGACTGCTTATCAACTGGATAGTTATTTAATATTTGACGCTCAACTGATAAATCAAGCGTGTCATCTTTTGGTAAAGTAACGGTATCATGACTTAAGTTACCTAATATAATGAATTGTTCATCATTCAATGTTCTCGTATATGCAAATACTTTATCATGATCCGGATAGATTAAATCAAATGTTCCATATGTTAATGTGAGGTTGTCTTTTTTCAGTCGAATCATCTTTTTATAGAAATTCAACATAGAATCTTCTTGTTTTTCCTGAACAAATACATTAATAGTTTCAAAGTTCGGATTGACCTTAATCCATGGTGTGCCTGTTGTAAAACCTGCATGCCTCGTATCATCCCACTGCATTGGCGTACGTGTGTTATCTCTAGAAATTCGACCTAACATTTCAAGAATCGCTTCTTTCGTTTCACCCTTTTTCAATTCCTGGTTATAAATATTTTTCGCATGTACATCGTCAAAGTCATCGATGGATTCAAATGGGTAATTCGTCATCCCAATTTCCTGACCTTGATAAATAAACGGTGTACCTTGCAATAAGAAGTATACAATGCCATGACTTGTCGAACTTTCAAACCAGTAGTCTACATCATCACCCCATGTAGATGAGACGCGTTGGCGATCATGATTTTCAATGAATAATGCGTTCCATCCGCTTTTTTCTAACCCTTTTTGCCATTCATTTAAAACTTTTTTATAGCCAATAATATCAAAGCTCTTTCCGACATTATGATCCCATAAATTTAAATGCTCAAACTGAAATACCATGTTGAATTTACCGTTGTCTTTACCTACCCATTCATCCGCATCTTCAGTTGTTACACCGTTCGCTTCACCGACTGTCATAATATCATATTTATCAAATGTATTCTCTTTTAATTCCTGCAAATGCTTTTGTATCCCCGGTTGATTCATATGCCCTGCAAATGATTCTGCATAGCCTAACGCGTCAGCGTTCGGCAAATCACCTTTATCGAAACTTTTCTTAATATGACTAATAGCATCCACTCGGAATCCATCAATGCCTTTATCCAGCCACCAGTTCACCATATTATATATCGCATGTCTCATATCTTCATTTTCCCAGTTTAAATCAGGTTGTTTACGACTGAAGACATGCATATAGTATTGATCAGTGGTTGCATCATATTCCCAGGCAGAACCCTCAAATATACTTGCCCAGTTGTTCGGCTCTTTACCGTCTTTTCCATCTTGCCAAATATACCAGTCGCGATATTCATTATCCTTACTTTTCTTTGCTTCAACAAACCATTGATGCTCATCACTTGTATGATTAATCACCAAATCTAAAATAAGCTTCATGCCTCGTTCATGCACTTCAAGTAACAATCTATCGAAATCTTCCATCGTTCCAAAGTCACGCATAATTTCCTGATAGTTACTAATATCATATCCATTGTCATCATTCGGAGATTCAAAGATCGGACTTATCCAAATGACATCAATCCCTAAATCTTTCAGATAATCTAGTTTCTCTGTAATCCCATTGATATCGCCTATACCATCACCATTTGAGTCTTTAAAACTTCTCGGATAAATTTGGTAACAAACCGCTTCTTTCCACCATTGTCTTTCGATTGTCATAGCGACCTCCTAGTGTGTTTGATCTTCTTTAATCTTTTGTTTTTGGTCATCTTCAATTATTTCACGTGCAATTTGTTTCATCTCATCGACATATTTTGCAATTGCCTGGAATATAGGAAAAGTATTGCTTAATCCCATTTCAACTATGGAAGTGACTGCCATTGTCACAGGATTTATACTCTTCATTTTAAAGGATGTTTTAATTAATTTCACAATCTTTGTAATTTCCATCAGTTGTGTTAACGTATTTTTATCTTTTTCTTTCAATTGCTCAAATTCATTAATGTATTTATCAATATCAATCCATTCTTTTCTGCGATCCATAATATCATCTTCCTGAATTTTAAAGTGGGTCATTATGATGCGTTCAATCACTTTAAAATTTTGCTTTAAAACAATGTTTTTAAAGCTCGGGGTAAATAGCTTGGGAAAAGCAGAATTCACTTTATAGTTTAAATAACTATCGACATATGTAACATCCTGATAGCGTTGATAATAAGCTGCTTGCTCAGATTTAAATATACTGTCAATATGTCCTTTCAATCCATCAATGCCTGTACCATTTAAGGTACTCGTAAAATGATAAGCTAAAGGCGTTTTTATATAAGGCTTTAAAGTAACCTTCAGTTCAGTGTTTTTATCACGCATTAATACTGTCTGATTGTCTTTCCCACTTACATCCACTAATGTATCAACTTTATTATAAATGAATGTAATCCATTTTTTATGTTTACTTAAATATTTAATCATTTCTATATCCACTTCTTTAATCTTACTGGAAAAGACATAAAAATAATGTTCAATGCGTTCATTTTGAATAATCTTTTTATACTTTTGAACTGAAATTTCTTCTGTTCCAACACCAGGAAAATCCACTAAATAACCATAGTTATTGTATTGATACGCTGTTGTTTCAAGGGTCGCATCGGTATGAACAGAAGTATGTGCATTCGATTGACATAATTGATTGATTAAGGCACTCTTACCTGCATCCGGTTGTCCAATAATACCTATCTTATTCAATGATCTATTATGTATGAACGTCTCGTATGCTCTTACTAATGGATGCTTATTCATTTCAGTCACCCTTCCGCTATTATTTCTATTCTTATTCCCGATTATCCTCTATACAAGCATAAAAAGCTATATTTTCATTATGAAAATATAGCTAATATTATAAACCTTTACGCATTAAATATAAGAAATAAGGTGCACCAATAATGCTTACGATAATTCCTGCTGGCATACCAGAAGGTTCAATCAATAATCGGCCAATTGTATCAGCAAAACTAAGTAGTATCGCTCCTAAAATAAATGTAATCGGAATAAATACTTGGTGTCTTGGGCCAACCAATTGTCTTGCAATATGCGGTGCAATTAAACCTACAAAAGCAATACTTCCACATATAGATACTGCACTTGCACAAAGCATGACTGAAATAACTAATATAATTAACCTTTCACGATTAATATTTATTCCGAGGCCCGTTGAAATATGTTCATGTGTATTTAATATATTTAATATATTAAATTTCATGAACACAATCGGTAATGTTATCAGTAATACAATAAAAATCATCCATACAAACGGCCAAGTATCACCCCATATATTACCACCAAGCCATTTAGAAATAAATTCAACATCCTCTTTATTAAAAGTAGACGTCATAAGTATCATAGCACCACTCAATGCAGTTGATAGACCCACACCAATTAATATCATCTGCATCGGGTTCAATCCACGTCTTGAGCTACTTAACATAAAAACAATTGCTGCAGTTATCAATCCACCTATTAAACTAAACATCGGTAATACATACACAAAGTTACTACTATCAACAGGCATAAAAATCATTAATAAAGCAATAAAGAACCCACTACCTGCATTAATGCCTACAATTCCTGGATCAGCGAGTGGATTTTTAGTAATGCTTTGGAGTAATGCACCACTTAAGCTTAATGCAGCCCCACACAAAATGGTAACGATTAAGCGTGGCATACGAAATTCGTAAAGCACCATTGTATCTGTTTCATTACCTAAACCAGCTAAAGTTTTCAGGAAATCAACAGGTGCCATCTTAAAGTCACCTACTGTCATACTAATTGTAACGATTACAATTAGCACAATACATAGCAGCATTAATGTCATAGTGTTTTTCAAACTTGTCTGCATTATGATATCCCCAACTTTCGCACTAAATAAATAAAGAATGGTACGCCCATTATCGAGATGATTGCACCAACCGGAGATTCACCTAACATGCGTGCTAAAATATCAGCAAACACAAGAAATATACCACCTAAGAGCGTTGAAACAGGTAGTAACTTTCTATAGTCCACACCTACTAATATACGAGCGATATGCGGCACCATTAGTCCAACAAATGCAAGCGTACCCGCCATTGCTACAGCAACACCTGCAAGTATCATTGTTAATAATGAAAAAATAACACGAACCCAATTTAAATTAACACCTAATCCTTGTGCCATTTCATCACCTAATGACAGAACAGTCAGCTGATGGCCAATTAATAAAATAAGTATGATAACGAACAATATCACAGGTGCTGCATATTTTAGTTGAAGCCACGTAGTACCAGCAACACCACCACTAGACCAAAGCATTGAACTCTGATTCGTTTTAAAATATATTGCAATACCTTCAGCAAATGCAAGCAGTAAACTACTCACAGCTGCTCCTGCCAATATGATACGCATCGGGTTGAAACCACCTTTTTTACTCAGACCAATTAACAATACGATAGTGCCTCCAACCATTGCACCTACAAAACCAGCCAGTATAATTAAAAAGAAATTTGCGCCACTATTAAGTGCAAATAATATACTTATACCTAAAGCTGCACCTGAATTCAATCCGATAAGTGAAGGATCAGCGAGTGGATTCTTTGTTACACCTTGCATCACAGCGCCACCACACGCTAGACTCATA
Organism: Macrococcoides caseolyticum; assembly: GCF_021366795.1. GTDB lineage: Bacteria > Bacillota > Bacilli > Staphylococcales > Staphylococcaceae > Macrococcoides > Macrococcoides caseolyticus_A. Next base: position 26,186 of record NZ_JAHCPS010000003.1, read on the forward strand.
CCTACTAACATTGCTGCTATTTCTCTTGGTATTCGTATATCACGAATGATATTATGCGCTGAGATATCCTGGTAATTAAATATCGCATTATAAATCATATGCAAACTATAATTTTTAACGCCCAACATAAATGAAAGGATTAACATAGCCATCAGTAGAAGTATTAATATACTCATTAAGGTGATTAAATGCCCAGAGAATAGATGACGTTTATCAAGAAGATTTTGTTTATTCATCTTAATCCCTACTATAATGCTTGCATAATAAGTCATACGTAACAAGCATTGGCTTTCCATTTCTAGGGTCCACACTTAACTCTGCATCGATATTAAACACTTCTTCTAAAACATCTTTCGTTAACACATTCATCGTATCTCCTTGCTTAACGATAGCACCGTCTTTCATTGCAATAATATGATCAGAGAATCGAATCGCCTGATTAATATCATGAAGTACCATAATAATCGAACAATGCTCTTCTTCATTTAACGTTCTCACTAACTCTAATATTTCTAACTGATGAGAAATATCTAAATAAGTAGTTGGTTCATCAAGGAAGATAATATCTGTCTTTTGTGCAAGGGCCATTGCAATCCACACGCGTTGGCGTTGTCCACCACTTAAATCATTCACATTTTTATCCTTAAAGTCGATTGTTCCCGTGACATTCATTGCCCACTCAATTTCCTGATGGTCTTCTTTTGTTAATCTGCCAAATCCTTTTTGGTATGGGAAACGACCGTAACTCACAAGCTCATAAACACTTAATCCATCTGCAACATCAGGTGACTGAGGTAGTATGGCAATTTTTCTTGCTACTTCTTTTGTTGGTTGTTGATGAATATTTTTACCATCTAGTACAACCTCACCATTTGCAACATTGAGTATACGAGATAGCGCTTTTAACAGCGTTGATTTCCCACATCCATTTGGCCCAATAATAGAAGTCACTTTGCCATCTGGAATAGAGACGTCTAATGCTTTAATGATATCGCGATCACCATAATTGATGGTAATTTGTTTACCTTCTAATCGATTCATTATTATCCTTCTTTCACTATTGATATAAACCTTGCACATACACGTTATTATATAATAAATCAAAATAATTTTCATTTAATTGATAATCATTATCAATATTGTTATATTCTATAGTATAATAAAGTGCAAAGCAAGATAATTAGGGAGACTTGTCTATGAATAATTTATTAGATATAACCATTATCGGTGGAGGACCTGCTGGGCTGTATGCTGCATTTTATGCCGGCTTACGCGGATTAAAGGTCCGAATCATCGAACAAAACAATACACTTGGTGGTAAACTTAATCTATTTCCAGAGAAAATTGTATGGGACGCTGGTGGTATCCCACCTCAACCTGCAGCAGATATAATGAAGAATTTAATTGCTCAAGGGACGACTTTCAATCCTGATGTCATATTAAATACTGTTGTCACAGATATTCAAAAGCAAGATGATTTTCATTTTATTGTAGAAACAACTAATGAAACTTATCATTCAAAGGCCGTCATCATTGCAGTGGGCTCAGGTATTATCAAACCCATCAAACTTGATATTGAAGGTGCTGAGCGCTATGAAGTCAATAACTTGCACTACGTTGTACCATCTTTAAAACGCTTTGTAAATAAATGCGTACTTATTTCAGGTGGAGGGAATGCCGCTGTAGATTGGGCACATGATATTGCACCCTTTGCAAAAAGTGTTCACATTGTATGCCGTAAAGAAGACTTTAAAGGTCATGAAGAGACTGTGCGTCAACTAGATGAATTAGGCGTGCATAAAATTACGAATCAAACCATTCATTCTTTGATTGCAGAAGATGATGAAATTAAACAAGTAGAGATTATTCATAATACAGAAGACACAATCAGCACATTAGATGTCGATGATGTCATTATTAATCATGGTTTTCATATGGATTGTGATTTATTAAATGAAAGTTCCGTACAGTTTGAGCGTGTCGACGACTTTTATATTAAAGGTCAGCCAAATACATCTACTAACATCCCGGGCATATATGCAATCGGGGATATTTTAAAACATGATGCGAAAGTGAATTTAATTATTGGTTGTTTTCATGATGCTGCAACATCAATTAACCAAATCAAGATGTACTTAGATCCAAAAGCTGCGTCACACGGCATCGTATCAAGTCATAATCCAATCTTTGAAGCAGAAAATGAAAAAATCAAAAAGAAACTGTTCGAAAGCGAATAAAGTAATAATCCCCGACTGAGATAATTCATCAGCCGGGGATTATTTATATAATTCAATACGACTCAATAAGGTGATGCTGCATCATCTGTTACAATTAATACATCTGAATGGCGTAACAATACGCTCGCCGGGATAGTTTCATCTGGATTATTTAATTGATATAACTTCTGAATAATCGGCTTTTTCTTTTCTCCTGTTGCAAGTAATATAATACGATTTGATTTCATAATTGTACTGATACCCATCGTCACTGCCTGTCTTGGTACCGCTTCAATACTTTCAAAGTATCTTGCATTAGCACGAATTGTTTCCTCTGTTAAATCAACTTTTCTCGTCACAGAATCAAATGATGTTCCCGGTTCATTAAATCCGATATGACCATTTGTACCTATTCCTAAGATTTGAAGCGTAATTGGTGCACCTTTCATAATAAGATCATCATACGCCTGATAATCAGCTTCAAAATGCTCTGCAGCATTACCCGGGAAATGATATTGTGAATCCTTAATATCTACATGGTTAAATAAATGATGTTTCATATAATATAAGTAACTTTGCTCACTTTGAGTATCTATTTCGTAATATTCGTCTAAATTAAACGTTTGTATTTCTGATAAATCTATAGGATTACGTTGTATTAAATGTACAAGGTGTTCATAGACGGCCTCCATCGTACCACCTGTTGCTAATCCCAATTTAGCATGTTTATTACGTTGAATTTCCCTGAATAACGCAATCGCTACGAACTGTGTTGCCAGCTTAGTATCACCTAAATTAATAAATTCCATTATCATTCTCCTCTTAATCTTCATTGATAAAACCATTCCCTAATACATCACGAACATCATGGACGACAACGAACGCATCTTCATCAATTTGTTTAATCATGCGTTTTGTTTTTGTCAGTTGTAACTTATTAATCACACAATACAACACTTCTGTTTCTCTTTTCGTATAATACCCTCGGCCATTAAGAATCGTGATACCACGACCAATGTCCTCATCTAACATTCTAGCAATTGAATCAGGCTTTTGTGAAATAATTGTAATTGCCTTTTTAGGATTGATACCTTCGATAATCAAATCCATTGATTTTGTTCCAAGATATAGACTTAAAACAGTAAGCAAAGCTTTCTCAACTGGTATAACAGTAAGGGAAATCGCCACAACAATTAAATCGAAGAACAGTAACGCATACGAAGTACTTACATCTAAATATTTATGTGCAATTCGTGCAAGTATTGTGGTACCAGCTGTCGTACCTCCTACAAGTACAATCAGTCCAATACCAACACCTACAAGAAATCCACCGAATATCGTACTGACAAGCACTTCTTTTAAATGGAGTTGAAATGGTTCTGTTAACTTTAAAAAGATAGAAAGTGCAATAATAGATAAAATCGTTAACGCCATAGAACGCTTAGATAAGAATTTATATCCCACAACAAGTAATATTAAGTTCATAATTAATGTCGTAATTGCAGGTGACCATCCAAAACTGTATAGGAAAATTAAGGACATACCTGTAACACCACCCTCACCTAAGTTCGCAGGGATAATAAAGACATTCACTGCTAGTGAGAATATAAGTGATCCTAATAATACAAAGATGATTGATTTCCATGTGATTTTTAAACTTTTTAAATAGTTCATCTTATCCTCCTTTAAACATAAAGTCGTTTGTAAGTGTATCTAAGATTATTGTACGTTTCAAGCTAAGCGCACAAAAAAAAGGCATCTTATTAGCAAGATGCCCTTAAAACAATTTTATTAAACGTTTTATTTAAAGAATGGTTCTTGAATATTTTTTAAAGTTTCAACTGATTTTGCGAATTTCGCTTTTTCGTCTTCTGATAATGGTGTTTCGAATACTTTTTTAATACCATTACGGTTAACAAGTGCTGGAACGCCAATATATACATCTTCATGGCCGTATTCACCATTTAACTTCGCTGATACTGTAAGTACTGAATTTTCATTACCTAAGATTGCTTTTGAAATACGTGTTAATCCCATTGCTACACCATAGTAAGTTGCACCTTTAGCTTTAATAATTTCATAAGCTGCATCACGTGTGTTAACAAAGATTTCTTCCATTTTTTCTTGATCGTTGTCTAAAATGCTCGTTAATTTAATGCCTGCAACGTTAGCACTACTCCATACTGGAAGTTCAGAGTCACCGTGTTCACCAATAATATATGCATGAACACTATCGGCTGCTACACCAATTTCTTCACTTAATAAATAACGGAAACGTGCTGTGTCTAAAATCGTACCAGAACCAATTACACGGTTTTCAGGTAATCCAGAGAATTTTTGTACTGCATATGTTAAGACATCGACAGGATTTGTAGCGATTAGGAAGATGCCATCAAATCCTGACGCCATGATTTCATCAACGATTGATTTGAAGATTTTCATGTTTTTACCTACTAAATCTAAACGCGTTTCACCAGGTTTTTGAGCTGCACCTGCACAAATTACGATTAAGTCAGCATCTTTACAGTCTGCATAAGTACCATATTTAATATTCATTGGCCTTGGTGCATAGACCACACCGTGGTTTAAGTCCATAGCATCACCAATAGCTTTTGATTCATTTAAATCGATAATAACAAATTCATCACAAATACCTTGGTTTAACATTGAAAATGCATAGCTTGAACCAACTGCTCCATTACCCACTAATACTACTTTGTTACCTCTGAATTTTTCCATTATAAAAGACTCCTTTTGAGAAATAATTTTTGTTAAATATAATTAATAACTATTTAAATTAAAGCACCATACTTAAAACATATGTCCAGATACAAACGAAGAGCAATAAACCTATACTATATTTTAATGTCATACTTAATAATTTAGATTCTTGACCAACTGCGCCTACTGCTGCTGTCGCAATTGCGATAGATTGAGGTGAAATGAGTTTCGCCATAACACCACCTGCTGTATTTGCTGCAACAAGTAACGCTGGGTTCGTTCCAATTGAATGACCTACTGTTGCCTGTATAGAAGCAAACAATACGTTATTGTTTACGACTGATCCAGTCATGAATACACCAATCCAACCTAATATCGGTGCAAGTAACGGAAAGATTGAACCTGTTTTAGCAATAGCTTGACCCATTGCAACTGTAAGTCCACCATATGTTGTTAATTTAGCAATCGCTAAGATTGCACAAATTGTTAATACCGGAATCCATAATTCTTTAATCGTTTTACCTAACAATTCAAATCCTGTTTCAAAATTAATTTTTGGAGATAAGATAATCGTTAATAAAACTGATAATAATATTGCTGTTCCTGTTGCACCAATTAAATCGAGTTTTAACATTACACCTTTTTGTAGTGTTTCATTAAACGTACCAGGCATTTGGTATTGTAATACCGCTTTTTCAAGCATGCCTCCTGGTAAGAATAACGCTTTAAATACTGGCATACTCCAAACAAGAACAAATCCTGTTAATAAATAGAACGGGCTCCATGCTAAGACAATTTCTTTTAGTGGATGTTTTGTTAATGTTACTTTTTCATCTGTTAATCTAAAGATGTTTTTAGGTTGCCATTTTTGACAGAATAAAGCGAGTGCACCCATAGCGATTAATGCTGGTAATAATGCTGCAAGTTCAGGCCCCATAAACAGTGTGATAATCATTTGAACAATTGTATACACAGCACCTGTGACTAAAATCGCAGGTAACGTTTCTTTAATACCTTTTAATCCATCTAAAATAAAGATTAATAGAAACGGGATAGCAATATTAATAATCGGTAAAGTGTACGCGGTCATTTGTGACACGTCCATTGCTGTAATATCACCTTTAAGACCTAATGTGTTTACAATCCCTACCGGAATACCAATTGCCCCAAAGGCACCTGAAGCAGCATTAGCAACTAAACAGAACATTGCAGCTTTTAAAGGTTCAAATCCAAGTTGAACAAGTAATACTGCACAAATTGCGATAGGCACACCAAATCCTGCTGCACCTTCTAAAAATGCATTAAAACAGAATGCAATAAGTAATAATTGAATACGTTGGTCTTGTGATATACCAGAAATTGAATCCTGTATCACTTTAAACTTACCACTTTCAACAGTAACTTTATAAAGCCATACTGCCATAATAATGATGTAACCAATTGGGAATAAACCTTGAACGACGCCTTCTGTTACACCACCTACTGCAACAGCACCAGGTAATTTGAATACAAATAATGCAATTAATGCTGTTACAACTAAAGTCAGTAAAGCAGCATTAATACCTTTCATTTTAAAGATTGTAAGACATAATAAAAACAAAATAATTGGAACTGCTGCAACGATAGCTGAAAGCGCTAGATTACCGAATGGATCAAATGAACTAACGAACATCTCTTTTCCTTCTCTCTTAATTTTCTATTTTAAGCAGCAATGACAAGGTATGAAAACAAAGAAAACTGTATTACTTTTTTAACCACGTTGCTTAGTACAGTTACAATATACAACGGATTAGATGGATAAGCAAGCATTTTTTTGTGATTTATTTCACATTTATTTTTTTAATCCCTAAAATCCTTTGTAAATCAAGGGTTTTTAGGGTTCTATTTTTTGCATACCCTGAAGTAAATTTGAATAAACTGAAACAAAAAAGTGTGACAAAAGATCACATGCTTCAAAAACCATTCAATGGAATTGTAATAAAAAAGCCGAACAAATACTAAAAATCAAAAGTGATTCAATAGTTTTGTTCGGCTGTGTTAAAGGCAGAAAGTATCCACCTTTAATTTGCGAGCGACTTCTTATTTGATTTAAATGCACGTTTCAAGCGTCTTCTAAGATCTCTTAACAGTCTTTTCACAAGAACCGTCTCCCTTATTTCGCTTATTTACATCATCATTATAACAAGTCTTTATTAATTTATTATGAAGTTAATATTAAATCTTACCAGCTGAATAATCCAACGAAACCTGCAGATAATAAAGATACTAAAATACCAGCAAGTAACATCATTGGTACGTATTTTGCAATAAAGTCAGATGTTTTAATGTCAACAATACCTTTTAAGCATCCGATAATCATACCCACTGTTGAGAAGTTCGCAAATGAGATTAAGAATGTAACTAATACTGCTTTCATATGTGCATCCATTTTTGGTAATGATTTTTGGATGTCAATCATAACAACGAATTCGTTTGTAATAATTTTCTTTGCCATATGTGCTCCAACAGTAACAGCTTGTTCCCAAGGTAAACCAAGTAATAATGCAAATGGTGCCATTACCCAACCTAAAATTAAATCTAATTTTAAATCTTTGTTAATTAAACCTAATAACATATCAATAAAATGCGCTAAAGAAACAAAAGCAATTAAGAATGCAATGATGATTAAGATTAATTTACCAGCACCTAAAACTGAGTCACCTAAGAATGAGAAGAATGGCTGACGATTTTCTTCTTTAATTTCAACAACATAATCTTCTTCCGGTGCAAGTTTCACTGGGTTTAAAATTGTAGCAATGATGATTGCGTTGATAATATTTAATGGAATTGCTGTTAATACTAATTCACCTGGCACCATAGTTACATAGGCACCAACAATTGAACCTGAAATACAACTCATCGACATTAATGCTAACGTTAAAACACGTGCTTGGCTCATTTTAGCCACTTGCGCTTTAGAAACCGCTAACGCTTCTGTGTTACCTAAAACCATCATTTCTACTGAGTAGAAAGATTCAAATTTAGGTTGACCTGTAATTTTACCAATCAACCAACCACTCCATTTAATAATGAATGGCAAGATACCGATGTACATTAAAATATCAAATAATGGTACTACAAATAGAATTGGTAATAATGCTGAAACCGCCATATCCATTTTACCTGGCCCTGGTGCTGTCCAGCTACCAAATGGCATACCGATACCGACATACGCCGCTTGTAACATCCAGCTAAATGCATCTGCTACCCATTTAACACCGTTACGTCCGATAGAGAACTGTGTAAAGAACCATGCTAAGAATAAGTTAATAACAAGCATAATCGCGACTGATTTCCAGTCGATATTCTTCTTGTCACGCGAAAAGGCAAATGCAACTAAAATAAAAACAAAGATACCTAGAACATTAAGTAATAAGAAAGTATTCATGATTTCCACCTTTTTTTAAATTTTTATGTTTTAGATTATATCACGATTAATTCGTAAACAATACACTTTTTTTCATTTATTCACGAACATTTTTTCACTCAAGTCAAAATATAGGTGTTAAAAATCGAATAATTATTAATTTGAAAACGTTTTAATACAAAAAATATTTGTATTTTGAAACTTTGCTTATAATTACCATTTGTATTTGTGCTCATTATTCATTAAATTTGTGTGAATCTCACTATTCTTATCGTTTTGTATGCTAAAATGAAGTCATTGCAAACTCGATTATCAGGAGTCTTTATATTATGAAAAAAATCTTTAATAGAATTTTATATTTAAGCTTAATGCTGCTTATTATATTTAATCCCGTAGTATTAGCCGCCTCACCTTTTGAAATAGCGAACAATGCAGGCTATGATGTGCCACAAAAAGACAACCCAAAAGGAACACTTGTTATTGCGGACAACGGACAGATTTTATATGGTGAAAATATCGATACAAAGTGGCCTCCCGCTTCCATGTCTAAACTTATGACGCTATATTTAGTATACGAAGCAATTGACAAAGGAGAAATTTCACTTCATACGAAAGTAAAAGTCAACGACAAGTATTATGGTATTTCAAGATTACCTGCACTTAGTAACAATAAATTTAGATTAGGTGCTACATATACTGTTGAGGAATTAATTCAACTTGCACTCATACCATCAAGTAACGCAGCGACATATATGCTAGCTAACTTAATCGAAAAAGATGACTCAAATTTTGTAGATAAAATGAATGCCACAGCAAAAAAATTAGGTATGTCGCAAACGCATTACCTTAATCCGGCTGGGCCCCCTAATAACTTAATGCTTCAATACAAAGCTCAGCGCTATCAAGAAGATGATGATAATATTTCGACAGCACGTGATTATGCTATATTAGCTCAGCATATCATTGCTAAACATCCTGAAATCCTAAAGTACACTAAAAAAACAAGTGTCGTTATTAAAGAAGGGACACAGGACGAAGAGTCTTTTACAACTTACAATCATTCATTAGAAGGTGCACGTCTATCCGCAAAAGGTGTGGACGGATTAAAGACGGGTTCAAGTGATACTGCTGGATTTAATACGACCATAACTGCTAAAAGAAACCATCTTCGCGTTATTGAAGTTATATTAGGTGTTGGTGATTGGTATGATCCGCCTGCAGAATTCAATCGCAATGAAATGGCAAATGCTATTTTAGATTTGGTATATAGCAAGTACCAATATAAAAAGATTCTTTCCAAAGGGAAACATACCTTTAACGGCAAAACCTATTACATTCATAATGATTTATATGACGTCGTCCGAAAAGGACAAGCCGGTAAGCTCATCTTAAAAGATGGACGCATTCATTATGATTACGAACGACAATTTGTTTCAGATCAATATCATCCCTCAACTGTAAAATATGAAGATTATAATCAATACAAGAAAAAACAATTCTGGAAAGAACACCACAAAACAATTATTTTTCTATTAGTTTTATCATTTTTATCAGGCTTGGTATTGATGCTCTATTATTACTGGCCAAAATTAAAGAAGAACTAGAAATTCTAGTTCTTCTTTAATTCTTTTTGCAATAATTTTATCGGACCTTGATATGCCATTTCATAAGCAAACTTCGCAATTTCTTCTGGTGATTCCTGCATATCTGTTCTCACCCATTGCTTAATCACACCAATTTGTGCACTTGAGATAAAAGCAAAATAATAATTAAAAGGAATCCCTTCTATCTCTTCTACATCTATCATGCGTTCAAAATTTTGCTGTATAATTTTTCTGAATTTATACTCAAATGTGGTGTTTAAATTGGGGTGCAACATCACTTTAAAGAATAATTTATCCTCTTTTAATATATGCATCACTTTCTTAATAAATACTTCCTGAAAAATATCTACTTCATGAATAATCTTGGTTAGATCCATCGATTGCTGCAATGCTATAAATTGCTCCAACATATCATTTTCAATCTGCTCAAGCAACGCATATTTATCTACATAATGTAAATAAAATGTCCCTCGGTTGATATCTGAGGTACGTGCAATATCATTTACAGTTATACTATCAAAAGATTTTTCCAGCATTAATTCAAGTAATGCACTTCGAATACTTTGTTTTGTTTTTCTGATACGTCTGTCTTCCACTTCTTTCACTCCTAAATATACATTTTTAGATAAATATTAATGATTATTTAAAAATATTTCGTCGGATAATCAACATAATCATCGACTTGTGTTGTTTAAAATACGAACCGTTCTTTTTTGATTATTGTATCAATTATTAAACTCATTATAATAAACAATATATCAACTAATCAACACAATGTTCATTAGGAGGGACAATCAGATGAAAATATTACAGAACAAATCACTTTATGCTTTACCTTTAATCGCACTATTCGTTATTGCATTGTTATCAACAGCTTTTCTTCCAGCATATAATCCAAAGCCAAAAGAAATGCCCATTGCAATCGTCAACTTAGATGCCGGCATAAACATTCAAGGCCAATCACAAAATATTGGAAAAACATTTATTGACATGCTAAAATCAAACGAAGACTTTACTGAAAAAGTAAAATTAATTGAAATCGATTCAGAAGATGAATTAGAAGAAGGATTTAATAACGCAGAGTATTACGGTGCCTTAGTCATTCCAAAAACATTTACAAATGATGCAACAAGTACTATGCGCAAAGAGATTCAAACTGTTAAAAAAGCTGAAGCAAAAAAGAAAGCACAAGCTATGCAAGCTGAGATTCAGGGTAAAATAGCTAGTGGCACTATTTCACCAGCTCAAGCTCAAATAATTATTAAAGAGATGCAAGCAAAACAAACACAAACAATGAAAGCAAACAAGGCTTTACTTAAACCAGTTGTATCAAAACAAGCTTTACTAAAAGTAATCATTAACCAAGGTGCTTCTCCACAAGGTGCACAAATTACAGACGGTATTTTAACTAATATAGCAACTAAAATTAATGACACTTTAGCACAGCAATCTATCGCCCAGTTGGATAAAGCGAACATTAAAATTTCAGCTCAGAAGATAGAGCGAATTATGCACCCGGTTAAAGTTGACCACAATGTCATCAATAAAATTGAAGATCATCAAGCGATGGGTAACGCACCGATGTTATTCTTTACACCAATATGGTTAGGTTCACTGATATCATCCGTATTATTATACTATGCGTTTAGAAATGCTAACTTAATACCTAGAACAGAGCGTTTCAGAGCAGCCATCATACAACTTATTGCAGCAGGTGCTGCAGCTCTGATTGGCGGCTTCGGTGGTGTCTGGTATATTACAACCATTCTTAATTTCAATATGCCAGATGCAATAAGTGTCAGTATTTATATTAGTATTGCAATGTTTGGTTTCATTATGCTTATCTTAGGACTAATGTCTTGGCTAGGTATGCCAGCGATTCCTCTATTTATGATTGGATTATTCTTTAGTATGCAGTTACTAGCATTACCGAAACAAATGTTACCTGAATTTTATCAAGCACATATTTTTGACTGGAATCCATTTAAAATATATGGCGACGGTATTAGACAACTCGTTTATCTTGGTCATGGATTAGAATTTAATATTCCTATGCAGATGTTCTTAGGCTTTGGAATTGTTGGTGGAATAGCAATTATATTAGCAGCAATCATTCGACCACACCAAAATAAAAAAGCATAAATACCTAGAAAGATGCGACGCCAGATTGAGGCGTTGCATCTTTTTTTGTGCTACTCTTTTGAAGAGGTGAGGTTATGAATACGTATTTATTGTTAGCAATTGCTAGCATTTATTTAATATTAGCATTATATTACTATAATCGACTGAATGTCTTGATGCTGTGGCTAAGTTATTTACCAACATTATTACATGAGTTCGGTCATGCCATTGTCTGTCAGTTAACCGGTGGTAAAGTACGCGATATCGTTATTGTGACACGAAAGTCTGAACGACTAAGAACAGGCCGAAACGGATATGTTGTTTCTCAAACAACTTCTGGATGGAATCGATTTGCAACATATATTGCAGGTTATTTGTTTCCTCCACTCTTTTTGATTATAGGCGTATATTGTTTGTTAAAGATGTGGCAAACAGGATTTTGGATTATGTTTGGCCTTGTATTTCTCTATTATTTTGCGAAAACATCTAGAAAGATATTTCCTTTCTTCGTTATGTTACTCATTGTAGGTGGATGTTACCTGTACTACCAATATCCTGATGTCGTTTCATTGTGGGTAATAGGAAATTGGGCAATTTATATTGTTTTAGGTATTCTATTGGCAGATACGCTTCTATCGAGTTATACAATAACGTTGATATATCTACAACGAAATACGACGTGGGACGGTGCGATGCTCAGTCAGTTAACGAGATTACCCGTATTGATTTACTATTTGTTGTTTGTAACTATACAACTAGGCAGTTGCTGGTTTGTGGTGAAGATGTTGGTTTGAGAAAGTGGTACTAGATATTGATTATAGAAAGTTGTCACGCATCTCGTCTGATGCGTGACATTTTCTCGGTTTTGGCACGCATCACAGCTGGTGCGTGACACTTTCTCAGTTTTGGCACGCATCACGTCTGGTGCGTGACATTATTTTAAGTCATTATAATATTTCTCAAAACTATAAAAACCACGTTCACATTTATTAAAGTTTCTTTCTAATACGCGTTTAGTAATATTCCTCTGCCCCCTTCCTATCCATTTATTTGCTTCACTTAAGGTTATCGGTCGATCCAGTAATACCTCTAGTTCAACCAGGTTTTCGCGAACAAGTTCCATCTTCGCATTACGTTTCAGACATCCTTTGCAAACAATGTTTTTACATTTATCGGCTTCTATCGTCACATTCAATCCACAACGCGTACATTGAATCCCCGACTTTACCTTTTCGAAATTAAAATTTGGTCTACGGTGGTGCAATTCAATCGGCCGATGAATATCGGTAAAAAAACTAGCCATTTTCCTTTCTAAACTCCCTGCAGGTGAACATTCACCAATACGTTTCATCACACGCCCTATATCATAATACTTCACGACTCCATCTACTTTTCTATCAATTGAAAAACCTTTGTTAATAAATATCATGTGGCTATGAACACTATGACCAGTATTCATAAAATCAATTAAGCCACTGAACGTACTATCCATCGTCACAAATTGTGGTTCCGGATTTTTTAATGACCCACCTGATTTTTTCCAGTAATATTCATTATATTGAAAGTTTCCAAAATAATTCTTAACATCAAATGCAAAAATTTTGTCGCCTGTTAGCACAAGACGATCAATTTCAAATCTCTGTTTATCATATTCAATACAAATATTAAACAACTGCACATATGCTTCATCAACGGGGAATTCTTTTAAAAATTGTACTTCACCTAAATATCCGTAATAACTTCTATGATAATCTTCACTATATTCATATGTTGGCAAACGACGTTTCAATATATCTTCAAGCACAACAATACGTGGTGGTTGTATCATGTCTGTCCTCCGATGTTTGTTACCACCTTTATAACAAAATATTGTAAATTACATATTACAACACTTTAAAAAATTTCTAAAAATACACACCACTATACTGTGATGTGCTTCAAATATTGTATACGTATGAACTGCGCTAACATCGTGCAAACGAATATGATAACCATAAACGGTACAGGTGATGTTTCACCCATCACTCCAACGAGTGGTGACAATAATCCACCTACTAAAAATTGCATTAATCCTAATATAGAAGACGCACTACCTGCACCTTGTTTCTGAACTTGCATCGCAATTGAAAATCCTGTCGTTCCAATCATACTTACAGGTGCTATTAACAAGAAGAAACTTAGCCATAAACACCACATCGGTAAATGTATCACCAGCACTAAACATGTAACCATCATACCGATCAATTGAATCATCTGACCTAATTTCAATATTTCTACTTCACTCATTTTATCGACTAACTTCGCAGTAAGTTGGCTAAATAATATTAAGCCAATCCCGTTAAACGCAAATAAATAACTGAATTGCTGCGCATTCATATGATATATTTTCTGGGTAATAAAAGGTGACCCTGAAATATAACTAAACAATACACCATACGTTAATGACTGTAACAAGAGTACCGTGACAAATTGTTTGTTCGTTAATAGCATCTTAAAATCATTAAACACAGATTTCAAAGCACCTTCATGACGTGCCTCACTTGGTAAACTTTCTTTCAAGGTAAATGATAGTACAAACATGAACGCACCGTAAATTGCCAAAATTATAAATACGGTCTGCCATGTTGATAAACTTAATATCACCCCTCCAATAACAGGTGCTAATACGGGTGCTAAGCCGTTAACCAGCATCAGCACTGCCATAAATTTCGTCAAGTCTTTCCCTTTATATAAGTCACTTGAAATCGCTCGGGATAATACTGCTCCGGCTCCCCCTGAGAACCCTTGAATAAATCGAAATACAACGAGCATTTCAATCGATGTACTCATTGCAGCTAAAAATGATGCAACTGCATACACAAGCAGCACAATGGCTAAAGGTTTCTTACGGCCTGTTATATCACTAAGTGGCCCAACAAATATTTGTCCAACTGCTAAGCCAATCATACAAGCTGTTAAACTTAATTGTGCATTAGATGCTGTCGTATGTAATTCATCAGCAACACTCGGTAACGCCGGTAAATACATATCTAGCGACAACGGTCCAAATGCCGCAAGTAATCCTAGCACGATGACAAGCAGGAATCGATTTTTGGGTTGATGTTTCATATTAACCTCCAATTAAAAATAATAATAAGTATACATTAACTTACAATGCATATCACTTGTTTAACTCATTTATGAAAGGGAAAATATAACTATAATCACAAATCTGAAAGAGGGATAGATATGACTGAATCAATTAACAATCTCAAAAAAGATTTATATATTAATGGGCAATGGGTAACATCTACAGAATATAAAGACGTAATCAATCCAGCAACGAACGAGGTCATAGCTCAAGTCGCTCAGGCATCAAAGGAACAAGTAGAAGATGCGATTCAGGCGGCACACGATGCATTTAAACATTGGAAATCACTAGAACTTAAAGAACGTACAACTTATCTGCATAAAATAGCAGATTTACTTGAAGAAAATGCTGACCGATTAGCAGAAATTATGACAGTAGAACAAGGTAAACCAATTAAAGAAGCGCGACTTGAAGTTATTAGCGGGGCAGAAAGCTTCAGATGGAATGCAGAAGAAGCGCGTCGTTTGTATGGCGAAACAATTCCTTCACCAAACGATCATAAATACGAAGTCGCTTATGAACCGATAGGCGTCGTTGGTGCAATTACGCCATGGAACTTCCCATCAGGCATGATTACCCGTAAACTTGCCCCAGCTCTAGCTGCTGGTAATACAGTTGTCCTCAAACCATCAGGCGATACGCCGCTTTCAGCCCTTGCTATCTTCGAATTATTCGAACAAGCCGGCTTACCCAAAGGTGTTGCAAATATCGTCATGGGAAGCTCAAAAGATATTGGTAAAGCGTTCACCACTTCTAAACTGGTAAAGAAAATTACGTTTACAGGATCAACACCGATTGGTAAGACTTTATACGCTCAATCTGCAGATACATTAAAGAAAATGTCACTTGAGCTGGGTGGACATGCACCATTTATCGTGAATGATGATGCTGATATTACAGCTGCTGTAGAAGGTCTTATGGCTGCCAAATTCCGTAATAACGGACAAGTCTGTATTGCGCCAAATAGAATCTTCGTCCATGAATCAGTGAAAGAAACATTTTTAGCGCAACTCAAAGAAAAAGTAGAAGCGTTAAAAGTAGGCAATGGTCTTGAAGCAGATACAAATGTCGGACCTTTAATTCGAGAAGATGCGATTGACAAAATTAAAAAGCAAATTATTAATGCGACAGATAAAGGCGCAACGCTTATCACCGGTGGACATCGTTTAACTGGAGATGTGTACGATAACGGGTTCTTTTTCCAGCCAACGATTTTAGATAATGTCAACACAACGATGGATATTTTCTACGAAGAAACGTTTGGTCCCGTTGTTCCTATCATTTCGTTTACGTCTTTAGAAGAAGCGATTGACATGGCGAATGATAGTGAATATGGTTTAGCAAGTTATGCCTATGCGAAAGATAGTAAGGCCATCCACACATTAGCAACATCTTTAGAATATGGCATGGTAGGTATAAATGCTGTCGCAATTTCAAATCCTGAAACGCCATTTGGTGGTGTGAAAAATTCTGGATTTGGCCGAGAAAATTCTCATTTAGGTATTAAAGAATATGTAACTGCTAAATTTATTAACACTAAATTTTTATAAATTCATTTAAGCTTATGATGGAAGCAATCATAAGCTTATTTATTTACTTATAAAATGCATAGGCATATAATATATAAGTTGTTTAATCAGAGAAAATATATAAGAAAGGAATGATTATTTGTCACACTCCGTTGATAAATTATGGACCCGAGAATTTGTACTTGTCTCATTAATTAATTTTATTATTATGTTATCCATGTTTTTATTACTTGTTACAATTGGTGGTTATGCAGTAGAACACTATCATGTTTCAACAAGTACTGCTGGTTTGGTATCCGGAATATTTATTGTCGGTAGTCTTATTGGTCGATTCTGGGCTGGAAAATATATCGACATTATCGGTCAAAAGAAAACACTGACAATAGGTGTAATTATATTCACAATAACGACTGCACTTTATTTTGCATCGTTTGATTTAACGATTCTAATTATCGTCCGATTACTTAACGGCATCGGTTGCGGTATCGCATCAACAGCAACTGGAACAATTGCCGCATTTATCACACCAAAGAAACGTCGAGGAGAAGGTATTAGTTATTTTAGTATGAGTGCTGTTATGGCAACAGCAGTTGGCCCCTTTCTCGGAATGTTTTTACTTCAATTTATTACATTCAGACAATTATTTATCTTTTGTCTGGCTCTCGCTTTAGTCGCACTTTTCATGTTACCAAGCATTAAAGTTAACGAAGACTTAGAAGACATGAAGTCACAAACACCTACAGGTCTACATATCTCTAACTTTATTGATACAAACGCCATTCCAATTGCAATTGTCGTATTAATTTGTTGTACAGCTTATTCTAGTGTATTAAGTTTTATTTCTTTCTTCGCTAAAGAAAACAATTTAGTCACAGCTGGAAGTTTCTTCTTTTTAGCATATGCTATTGTTGTATTAATTTCTCGCCCATTTACAGGTCGTCTTATGGATACACATGGCACAAATATCGTTATGTTTCCAGCAATGATATCTTATGTTGCCGGCTTATTTTCACTTAGTATGACACACACGCCGCTTATGTTAATCATTAGTGCCATGTTATTAGGGTTTGGGTATGGTAATTTTCTATCCATTGCTCAGGCAGCTGCGGTCAAACGTACTGAACCGAAGAAAATCGGTCTTGCAACATCGACTTTCTTTATCTTTTTAGACTTTGCACTAGGATTTGGACCTTATTTATTAGGTATCTTTATTCCAATTATCGGTTTACATCAACTTTATTTCTGGATGAGTATCGTTGTCATTTTTGGAATGATTGCATATTTTATACTCCACGGAAGAAAAGCGAGAATGTATGATGCATTAGACTAAGACGTTGTCTTAGTCTTTTTTGTGCTTTTCCTTTACTTAAGTAGTATTTTTTAGCACAATAGTAAGTGCTTATAATTTTAATACTGGATGTGAACATATTGAAAATATTTTTAACTGGTGCCACTGGTTTCGTAGGCGGACAATTAATACATAACTTACTTCAAGATAAATCAAATGAACTTTATATTTTATATCGTGATGAGTCGCGCAAAAATAAGTTAATCACTGATGATAATAAAGCTCAACTCCACTTCATTAAAGGCGATATTACATTACCAGGTTTCGGTGTCGATGATGAAACAATTGCTAAACTACCACCGATGGATTATTTCTATCATCTTGCCGCCCTCGTTAAATTTGATGAACACTTAAGAGACGAATTATTTAAAATCAACTACGAAGGTACAAAACACGCGCTTGAATTTGCACAAAAAGTACATACAAATCATTTTCTGTATGTATCAACTGCTTATACCGTTGGGCTCAAAGAACACGCCGAAGAAATAATGCATGATATGAATGCACCTACCAATAATCCATACGAAGAAAGCAAAGTAAAGGCTGAACATCTGGTTCAATCATCGCATATGAAAACTTCTATTTTAAGACCAGCGATTATTATTGGTGACTCTGTAACCGGTGAAGCAGATTCAAAATTCACTTTATACGGATTTATGAAAGCATTAAAAGTATTTAAAAGAAAGATGGATCGTAACCCGGCGTATAACAATCAAACGTTTCGTTTCTTTGTGGATGATAATTGTACTTCTAATCTTGTACCAGTCGACTATGTTGTGCGTGTTCTGACACGTGCCATTCCATATGCTGAGGATAAGAAAATCTATCATATCACCAACAATAATCCCCCAGAAAATCTAAAAGTATTATCTATCATCAAAAAATACTTAAACTTTGATAATTTAACTGTAGCACCAACTTCTGAACGCGATACTATGAATAGTCAGGAAGCAATACTAAACGGTTATATTGAAGTATTTCAACCCTATTTCAAAAGATCCGTTACGTTTGATGAAACAAATACAAAAGCACTCCTTGCTAAAACAGATGAAGCGAGCTTAAATTTAACACCTGAGCAATTAGAACATATTATTGCCGTCTTCTTCAGCCAATAAACAAAAAGGAATCCGGATGTAAAACCACATCCAGATTCCTTTTTATATTACTTTCTTATTTGCATAGTTTTGATAATATTCTTTAAATGTAATGAATACTTTCTTCTTCTCATCATACAGTTTATAACGAATTGATTCTAAGCTTGTCCTTAATGTAATCGTCGTTGCATGTTGTAATGGCGGTGTTTCCTTATGTGCCTTCTCCAGATAATAGTTTGGAATCCTCGGACTTAAGTGATGCACATGATGAAATCCAATATTACCTGTTAACCATTGAAGTAACTTCGGCAATTTATAATATGAACTTCCTTCAACGGCTGCTTTCACATAATCCCACTCAGCATTCTCTTCAAAGTATGATTCTTCAAATGTATGCTGTATATAAAACATCCATATACCAAGCATCCCACCAATAAACAATATCGGAATGAAAACGGCAGCAAACATACCAAAACCGAAAATATAAATGATTGCACCATACACAATGAATATAGCGATATTGTGTAACCATGTATTCATACGTTCTTTCTGTCTTGCACCTTTTCTATTCAAACGATTTGCAATCAACAATAAATAAATCGGTCCTAAAATAAACATCACAAACGGGTGACGATAAGCACGATAAGCAAGTTGAGTCTTCTTATCGGCTGCTTCATATTCTTCAATCGTCATCATCCAGATATCGCCAACACCTTTTTTATCTAAATTTCCACTCGTTGCATGATGAATATTATGCTCCCTTCTCCATTGTTGGTATGGAAATAGCGTAAGAAATCCTGTGAAATTCCCTAAACAATCATTCCACTTTTTATTCTTAAAGAATGAGCCATGACAACAGTCATGAAAAATAATAAAGCTTCTCACTAAAAAGAATGCACCAATAACGCCAAATATTACGGAAAGCCATGGTGAAATTTGATAGCTCATCATCCCTAAAATAACACAAAGTAAATACGGAACAAGCGTATTACATATTTGTATGATACTTAACTGAAACTCAGATTTCTCATACGGTTTTACTGCTTTTCTTAACATTAACTTTTTATCCCTTTCCATAGGTCACCTCTTAAATAAAATAATAATGAAGCCAGTATTCCCTAATCAGTTACAAAAAGTTATTACCTTTATATTATAAACGTTTAATACAAATAATAAAACACAAAAAATAGCACCTAGTCTTAAAAACAGACCAAATGCTATATTGCTATTATTTATAATGAAATAATGTTTATATATTCTATTTGCATATAAAATAGTTACTATATAAATATAGTAAAAAAATTATCCACCAATATAATTCATATTAATTTTCTTTTTCTTTCGATTTCTCACTGTTTCTTCCGTACGCTCGTCAGAATATCGATCAGTACGATTATTCCATAATTGCGTAAGCTTCGTTTCCAATGCTTCATCACTTATACCACTACGCATAAACGACTTAATATCATAGCCATCTGTCGCGAAAAGACAACCGAATATTTTGCCATCTGAACTCAAACGAGCTCGCGTACAGCTTGAGCAGAATGATTCCGAAACACTTGTGATAAATCCTAGTTTCGCGCCATTATCATGTGTATAATACTTTGCAACTTCTCCAAAATATTTTGGCGGTTCAGGTTGAATATTAAATTGCTCTGAAATGATTTCAATCATTTCTTTTTTTGAAATGACTTTGTCAAAATTCCAGCCATTATCATTTCCTACATCCATAAACTCAATAAAACGAAGCGTAATCTTTTTATCTTTAAAATACTGGACCATCGGTATCATTTGGTTATCATTCAATCCTTTTTGAATCACCATATTTATCTTAACTTTCAGACCAATAGATACCGCGTAATCGATTTGCTCTAAAATTTGACCAGCTTTAATACCACGTCCATTAATCTCTTCAAAAGATTCATCTAGTGCATCAAGCGATACATTAATACGACGTAACCCTGCATCATATAAAGCTTGTCCATGTTTTTTTAGTAATAAGCCGTTCGTTGTTAAACCGATATCCTCAATACCCTCAATCTGATTAAGTGATGCTATTAAATCTGGTAAATCACGGCGTAATAAAGGTTCACCACCTGTAATACGAATCTTTTTCACGCCAAGTTTCGCATAAATCTTTGCCAGACGGACTAATTCCTCAAAGGTTAATAATTGATCTTTCGGTAAAAATACATAGTCATCTCCAAATATCTCTTTTGGCATACAATATGTACATCTAAAGTTACAACGATCGGTCACTGATATTCTAAGGTCGCGGATTGGACGCCCTAATTTATCTTTGATTTGTCCCATTATATCCACTCCTTAAAGTTAAAACATGCTCTAAATCTTCTTTTGTATTGATATTTTCATACCAAAACGGGGTACTATTGATTCTATTTACATGAATTAATTTTGTATTCATTTCTGTCAATACCTTTAATGCCAACAGACCACTATCCAAAGAGGATTTCACGCGTGGTAATAATTCATAGCGATATACTGCAATTGTGCGATGAATTTGTAAATCATCATGATAAACTATTGCATGATGATTTGAATGGATACCTGCCATTTGAATTAAATAGCGTAATGCAACGGCAGTGACAAATGGCGTATCTACAGAAACTACACAATAATCTTCATTAGGGATTGCATTCATCACAGCATAAACCCCTGATAATGGACCACATTCTTTATATGCAACAACATCTTCTATCACTTCAATATTTAGCCCACGTTTTTCTATATCATCAATAAAATATTGAGATAACATTTTGTTTGAACTTAGAACAATACGGTCAACACCACTGTCCTTCATCGCATGATATACATGAATATAAAAAGGCTTTTCATCTAAAGGATAAAGTGACTTATGACTCCCAAATCGCGATGATTTACCACCTGCTAATATAACACCTATCATCTAACCACCACTTACTGGCGGTATCAACGCGACGATGTCATGATTCGAAATCATTTCGTCATCTTTTACAAACTCTTCATTCACTGCAATTTGAAATGATTCGCCTTGAATATTCGGATACGTTTGTCCAAGATGTATCTTTAAATCAGCGACTGAAATCGGTTCAGTAAATGTAAACTCGTCTTGCGCACGATTTACTTTCGCTTTAATATGTGCAAAATATAATACTTTCATTATTATCACCCTTTATAATTTGGATGGTAGCCACGTTGCCCACCAATCCATTCTTCTCCGTCTTCCCATATTTCTTTTTTCCAGATTGGAACAATTTCTTTTATTCGTTCAATTGCATATTCATTTGCTGCATAACTATCTTTACGATGCGGACTCGATACACAAATGACAACAGCAATTTCAGAAACCTGTAAGTTGCCAATGCGATGTGCAATACTTACTATCGTTCCTGGCCATTTTTCATTTATTTCATCACCAATTTGGGCAAGTTTCTTCTCTGCCATTGGTACATATGCTTCATATTCTAAATACTCAGTCTTAACCCCTTGTGTCCACTCACGAACAATACCAGTAAACACACAGACAGCACCTTGGTATGGTGTAACTGTTAACCTTCTATAATGCTCAACATCAATTGGCATCGTTACAATTTCAAATTGTTTCACGTGTATCATCCACCCATTTGTTTATAAAAATTTCTAATATTTGATCACTTTCTGTTTTATTTAATGAAGTGTCTAATGAAAGTGAAATATTAGTTAATTGATTTAATAACTGCTTGTCCTTCGCATTATTAAATACTATTATTTTATCATAGTTTGCCTGTTTATATCCTTCAATGAGAATAATATCGGGATTCGTCGTTACTTCATTCGATATGATATGCTCCAAATTATCAAGAGCAGATATATCCTCCTGTAGAATCAATTTATGCATATATTGATAGCCCTGCACGATACTCTCATCAGCACCACTTTCAATATAAGTAATATGATCACGGGACTTAGGAATATCGATTTCACGACCACGCTGATCGCCGTGATGTTTAATCACAGCGACTTTATAACCTTTGGATTTAATTTGTTGGATGATGGTGTTCATTGTGGTGGTCTTGCCGCTTTTTTTAAATCCAACGACCTGCAATATTTTCACCATGGCACACCAACTGAGGTTGATAGACGATTGATTAAGACATCAACCGTATCTCCTGCGACAAATCCACGCGTCCCTCCAGGCAGAACAATCATACTATTACTTGTCGCAATCGCAATCACCGCATTACTTTTATTAAAACCACTCGGTTTAACAGTCATTGTTGCAAAATCCAAATCTGCGCGTATAAATCTCGTAAATGGATTTGCTTTCGTAAAATCTTCAGATAGCTTTGCTTTCACAAATGTTGGATAAACAGCTTGTTCACCCATCATATGACGGATGACTGGACGAGTATATAACTCAAAACCAGTATAGCAAGCACTAGGATTACCGGATAATCCAAATAAGAATTTATTATCTTTTACAGCAACAGTCGTTACGCTACCAGGTCGCATTGCTATTTTATTAAATAAAACGTCTGCTTCTAAATCCTGATATACTTGCGGCATATAATCAAAGTCACCTACACTAACACCTCCTGTTGTAATAACGATGTCATGTGTATCATATGCATCTTTCACTGCAGCATATAATGTGTCATAATCATCCGCTTTAACATCATAATCATCCACTTCAATAGCAAATGCTTTACAAAGCCCCATAATCATTGGTCCATTTGAATTTCTAATTTTTCCTGGCGTAAGTTCTGCATCAATATCAATCAATTCACTACCGGTTGCAATAATCGCAACAGTTGGCTTAGCGTATACTTTAACTTCAGCATATGAAAAAGTAGCTAGTACTGCTATCACACCCGCGTTAATCTTCGTACCACGTTGAATAATGACGTCACCTTGTCGACATTCCTCTCCTTTAAAAGAGATATTCTCTCCACTTACAAATTGCTTACGCAGTGTAAAGCCATCCTCAGTAGCAACCGTTTGTTCCAGCATAACCACTGCATCTGCACCTGCGGGAATTTCTGCACCAGTCATAATACGAACCGCTTCATTATCTTGCAGTTCTTTATCACTTACCGTTCCAGCACCAATGTGATCAATTACAGTAAAAGCCTTTCTATTATCTCCACTGGCCCCCATACTTGCTTCACTTCTAATCGCAAATCCATCATAGGGTGATTTATTAAACATCGGAATATCATATGTCGCAATAATAT
Organism: Macrococcoides caseolyticum; assembly: GCF_021366795.1. Lineage (GTDB taxonomy): Bacteria > Bacillota > Bacilli > Staphylococcales > Staphylococcaceae > Macrococcoides > Macrococcoides caseolyticus_A. The sequence continues at coordinate 50,568 of NZ_JAHCPS010000003.1, forward strand.
CTTCTGCCAGAACATAATTTAAACTTTCCAGATAATTTACTTTAATTATTTCTTTTTGTTGCGCATGTGCTATACACTTTTCAATGGCTTCACGTACGGGTATTGGTGTTCTTTTCTCTAACATATGTATCCCCCTTAAATATTGTAGTATGATAAATATAAGAAAAATGGAAAGGAAGTAATCGTATGAATGAATTAACGCATTTCAATGAACAAGGTCGTGCCAAAATGGTAGATGTTTCAGATAAGAAAATTACGACACGTATTGCTGTAGCCAAAAGCTCTATTCAAGTGAATGAAATAATATATGATCAAATTATTCATCATAAAAATAAAAAAGGTGATGTTCTAGGTGTCGCTCAAGTTGCCGGTATAATGGCCTCCAAAAATACCGCACAAATTATCCCAATGTGTCATCCACTGAATTTAAGTGGCATTAATATTGAATTTGAATGGGATTTAACAAATGGTTACGAAATCCTAATTACATGCACAGTAAAGACAACAGGTCAAACAGGCGTTGAAATGGAAGCCTTAACTGGTGCAAGTGCAACAGCCCTTACCATCTATGACATGACAAAGGCTGTTGATAAAGGTATGATGATTGGTCCTACATATCTAGATTCAAAATCCGGTGGTAAAAATGGTGACTATCAGCGTTAATTATTTGTTAAGCTCATGCACAATGTGATGAATCTGTTGTGTAATGAGCTTTTTCATTGCAAGATTCACTGCACCTACCGAACCAGGAATTGAGAAGATAACCGATTGATCTTTTGTTCCACATATTGCGCGTGACAAAATCGCACGCGGCCCCACATCTTCTGTATAACTTAAAAATCTAAATATTTCACCGAAACCTTCCATTTCTTTATCGATGATAGACTTAACAACTTCAATCGTTACATCTCGTTTTGCAATGCCTGTACCGCCTGTTGTGATAATCGCATCAACTTCATCATTTAATAAACGATGAAGTTCGCGTCGAATATCTGTCTGATCATCTTTAACAATCACATAATGTGATTCATCTACTTTTATATTCATTTCTTCTAAGTGATTAATAACGGCCTTTCCACCTTTATCTGTATCAAAATCACGCGTATCACTTACTGTAATAACGCCTACCTTTAAGTCTTTGCGCTTAATATTATCGTGCTCATTACTCATATAAATCCTCCTAGCCAAATAATTGATGATAGATTTTCTTTGCAGCATTCATTGACTTCACTTCGTGAATTAATAATCTACCTCCATTAAACCATATCATAGGATGACCTAAAAACTTAAATCTTATGAAGTATGGATTGACGATATAGTTAATATTATGTTGTTCTAAATGTTGGATTAATTCATGCGTATTAAACTTTATAGTTGTAAATTGAACCGTATCTCGTCCACATAGCATTGTTTCACTTTGTCTGGTTGATAGATTTGGATATGTCGGATGATGGCCACACGACGTACAAGTTGTATCCATCATCTTAGCGAACTTAAGTGCCGTGTGATCCATTTGCCAGACATCGCCGAACACGAGTTTCGCATCAAATGGCGTGTGTGTAATAATTTTTAGACAATACATCATTTGATAACTTGTCGCAAGACTGACTGCTGGTTCGATAATCCCTACCGTATCACATGTTCTATTCATAACAGGTAGTATCCCCATTACACAGTTAAAGCATGGGGTTATACCCGGTATAAATGGGCAAGCAACGTAAGTGGATTCTACACAAGCCCCGTATACCCATGGAATATTATATTTAAAACAAAAATCATTGATTAGAAGTCGTGTTTCAAAATTATCGGTTGCATCCAGGATACAGTCACATTGCAAAAACGCCGCTTCAAGAAGCGACGCATCACAATGTTCAATATATGTTTCGATTTCCAAATCGCTTTGAATTAATTTGAGTTCACGTGCACATGCAATAACTTTTGGCACGCTATTGTCAGCATCACTTTCTTTAAACAACGATTGTCTTTGTAAATTCGAAACTTCAACATAGTCACGGTCGACGATAACAATTTTCTTAACGCCACTCCTAGCAATGGATTCTGCTAAATGCGTCCCTAACGCGCCACAGCCAATAATACCTATCGTGGCGTTTTGTATACGAGATTGTCCAACTTCACCTATCCCGTAAAATTTAATTTGTCTATCGTATCTCGTCATGACTACCCCTCAGTTCTTTACTTTCTGCCTTCTTTTTTGTCCATCCAGAACATTGTTATTAAGGCAATTATACCAAACACTGCTAAGAATGCGAAAGCAGGTTTGTTTGTACCAAAGTTTGCTGCACATGCTGCGATCACTAAAGGTGGGAAGAAACCACCTAAACCACCCATCATTGATACAATACCATTCACGATACCTGCTTGTTTAGAGAAGTATGTTGGCGCAAGTTTAAAGATTAGTCCATTTCCTAATCCCGCACACGCTGCAATGATTAAACATCCAATTGTGAAGAAGAAGATTTGATGATTGATTGAAAGTAATACTGCACCAATGATTAATCCGACAAATACTACTTTTAACACGTCCATCGCACGTAATTTATCCCCTAATACACCACCGATAGGACGAAGTAATGTTGCAAGGACAATAAATGTACCTGTACGTATCCCTGCATCTACTTTATCTAGATGGAAGTTGTTGACTAAGAAATTAGGTAAGAATAAACCAAATGCTACGAACGCACCGAATGTAATGAAGTACCAGAAACTTAATAAATATAATTTATAATCTGGTAATACACCTTTAATCTGATCCATTAATGGCTGTTTTACTTTTGGTTCGTCTTTATCACCAAATAAGAAGTTGAGTAATGCAAATAACGCCATAACAATTAAATATGATTTAACTGTATTGCTCCATCCAATGGCATTCGCTAAAGGTGGTGCAAAGAAAGCTGAAATGGCAGTTCCGATATTACCCATACCATAAATACCATTTGCTAAACCATGCTTTTCTTTAGGGAAATATTTCGGAACACTTGTCACACCTACTGAGAAGATTGCGCCTCCAATCCCTAAGAAGAGACCTGCAATCATTAACATTGTTGTAGACTCTGCCATACTTAATAAAAACACTGGAATTAACAAGAAAATAAAGGCACCTAAAAATACTTTACGTGCACCAATAAGGTTGGCATAGTAGCCTAATGGAATACGTAATACTGATCCTAAAATAACTGGAATCGCTAGAATTATTGCCTTTTGACTTTCTGGAATAGAAAAATCTTGTGACATGAATGGTAATAATGGTGCGATAATTGTCCATGCCATAAACCCAGCTAATAAACTGAATGTTTGGAGTGTTAACTGCACTTTACCTGACGCTTTGTTCATACGCTTCACCCTTTTTCATAAGTTTGTGATATTTTATACAAACTTATTTTAAGCCTTTTTACGAAGGTATATAATTGGGGATTTCCCCTATGATGCGGTGAGTTTCCCTATATCTCAAGAGGCTGTCTGAAATGCGGTTAGGGCCGAACAAATTGGACAGAAAAAATCACCCTAATCTTTTTCAATTTAGGATGATTTTTATGTTAGTATTTTGTTAAATTATTTTCGTATTGACTGTTTCCAATAACAATTCTTCATCTTTAATTTTAAATACTTTCTCTGCCATTGGAAATAGCACATTCTCTTCTTTATACATATGTACCATACAGATTTCGTAACCTTCATTCAAGTCCTGCATAATAAGGGGGATGTCATCTACTTCATAGTTCATCACTTCAGTCACTTCTAAAAAATGCTCAAAGTATTGCATCATTTCATCATGTTCTGCCTCAATAGTGATGATTGGTCCCTGATCTGTACCGATATATGATCCTAATATCGGAAAGAAGAAACGCGATTCTTTTTCCTGATGTTTAATCAATACCGGAATAAATTCAGTCAGTAACTTTCGAATGTTATTCACATGCTCAAATCGTGCAGGTGGTGCACATGTTTTAATTATTTGCATTTCACTAAACCACTCATGAAGCAAACTTCTAATCAGCATATGCTCATTTTCTAATATACGTAATGCTTTCATCTTCGTCTGGAATTGTTGCATATTGCCACATCCTAAAAGTCTAATAATTTTTTCTTTAATGCATATTCTACGAGTTCTGGTTTTGATTTTAATTGTAACTTTTCCATAATACGTGCTTTATGTGCTTCTACTGTTTTAACAGACACAAACAACATTTCAGCAATTTCTTTATTGCCATAACCTTTTGCAATTAAAGGTAATATTTCTAATTCTCTCTTTGATAATATCTTTAAATGATCATTTCTCGCTGAGTATTCATTATTATGATGAATGAGTTCATGAACAAGTGACGTCGCCATCTTCGGATCAATATATGTATCCCCTGCATAAACCGTCTTTACAGCCTGAACAAGCTCTTCATCTGGTGCATTTTTTAAGATATAACCATTCGCACCATTCTTTAAGACATGAAATAAATATTCATCGTCATCATACATTGTTAGTATTAATATCTTTGTTTCCGGAAAAGCATCTTTTATCTTACCTGTTGCAATTAATCCGGATTCACCTGGTGGCATACTTAAATCCATTATTAGTACATCCGGCTTATGTGTCGCAACAACCTGGAATGCTTCAAGCCCATCAGCTGCTGTTGCCACAACTTCCATATCCTCCTGATAATTAAGAATCATAGAGAATCCTGTTCTCACAACTGCATGATCATCTGCGATTACTATTTTCATATTAACCCCCCTACAGTGGGATGGTGAGTGTTACAAACGTCCCCTTACCTTTCTCACTGTTAATATTTACAGAGCCACCTACAATCTCAGCTCTCTCCTGCATGCCAAATAATCCTAAACCCGTCCCCTGTGGTGTCTGTCCAATTTCAAAACCATCGCCATTATCACTAATTTCAACAATAAGTTCATCTTTCTCTTTCTGAACTAATACATTGACTTCATCCACATTAGCATATTTAAGTGCATTTAATATTGCTTCCTGTGTTATACGGTATACGGCAGTTTCGATTTCATTAGAAAATCTTTCAGACTGAATATTATTATCAAATTGCACTTCAAGTCCATAGTTTTTTTCAAGTTGTTTAAAATGCGAACGAAATGCAGCAACTAACCCTAAATCATCAAGTGAAGATGGTCTTAATTCAAGGGATAGATTTCTAATGTCATTCATTAATCGTGTCATGGATCCTTCAATGAGTCGAACATGTTTGTCCAATTCAGCATGCTCTTTATATTTTATCAGACGTAAGTCAACGACGACATTTAACAACTCTTGCACAACAGAATCATGCAGTTCACGTGAGATACGTTTTCGCTCATTTTCCTGCGCATTAATGATTTTTTGTGTAATCGTTTTTTGATGTAAGATTTCCTGCGTTCTAAGCTGCGGAGATACGTTTTGTAAAGTTAATACTTTAATCTCAGGCAATTCTTTTAATACTACAAAAGAAGCAGAGTAAGCGATTGCTTCACCTGCTCTATTCTTTAAAAATAATTGAAATGAATGATTACTCTCGTTTGTATTCATGAAACAATTCACACAAGTCATCAAAGCCTGTTCATTTGTATAACCAATACATGTCGTGCAAAAAGACTTGATAAGTTCATCTAAATTTTCATTAAAATACAACACTTCTTTTGCAGAATCATTCATTTTTAGAATTGCGTTATTATCATCAATAAATATAATGAGCTCCTGCGTGTCTTTATAATAATGTGACATGAGTGTTTCTAACAAATATGGATTATGTGGCACTATTAATCACATCCTTGCGATATAATGCACCGAAGCCTTTATCAAGCTCACTATTTACTTCTTCATATATTTCCAGAGAAAAAGGTTTCTTATCTCTGTTACCTAACAAGAGAACTGCTGCCACTTTATTATATTTCCACAACGGTAACGCCATAAAATTAGTTAAACGTTCAAATCTAACAATTGGGAAATCAAAGAGGTGCGTTGCTATATTGCTTGAAGCAACATCGAGTTCTATCCATGCACGTCCTGATTTAAAGACGAAACCTGCAATCCCTTTACCTTTTTGAAGTTCAATTTTTTTATATCGTTCATTCAAAGCACCTGACACATGTGTCCAATGAATATTAGTTTGTGTAATTAAATCAGAGGGCATCGCTAGACCAACGAAATCAACATTCAGTTTTTCTCTTAGTTCATCTACTTCAGCCTGATAGTTATGACTTTTTATTGCGTCCATGCGCACCCTCCTCAATTGATTATTTATGTTTACGATAGATAATATGACTACGTCCGACATAGTTGATCGGTACACTCCACACATGGACTAAACGTGTAAATGGCCATAACGCAGTGATTAAGAAACCTGTTAATACATGCAGCTTAAATGCTAAAGGTACATTAAGCATAAACTCAGCTTGTGGACGTAGGAAAAGTAGTCCTCTAAACCACTCTGAAATCGTTGTACGATAGTCAAAATCCGGTGTTGTCGCATTTGTAACGATTGTTGAATAACACCCTAAAAATACGATTAAAAGAAGTAAGATATTGACTAATATATCAGAAGCCGAGCTCAGTCGACGTACATTCTCATTGGTAATACGTCTTGCAGTAAGTAAGATCATACCAATTAAAGTTACTATACCAAAGATACTACCGATATATACTGCACCGATATGATATAGATGGTCATTAACCCCGATTGCTCTTAACCAGCTCGCAGGAATACCTAAACCAACGACATGTCCCATGATAACAGGAATAATCCCTAAATGGAATAAAATACTTCCCCACATGAGTTGCTTTTTTTCAACGAATTCACTTGATTTAGCTGTCCACGAGAATTGATCATACTTAAATCTGAAAATATGCCCGATAATAAATATTGCGATACATGCATAAGGGAAGATTACCCAAAGTAATTGACTAAGCATGTGACGTCACCTCTTTTTCATCAACTAAAAGACACGCTTTACATGTTTCACGAATTGCAAGGATTAAATTGTAATAAGGGCTACCGATTTTTTCGAGTGCATTCAGTAAATTATACGTACCATCTTCAATCACCATCAATACAAGTTGCATACTTTCTTCAGCACGATCGTCCCCACGCCATTCAGCTGCGTAAATAAATTCACACATCAACGGTAAGAAATCCGACAATTCTGATGCGGGCATCTCAAGCCCAAACATTTCATATAGTACTTTTAAGCGCGCAAGCATTTGACCTCGTTCTTTTTTATCTTCAAACTTAACAAACGTCATATATAATGTAGTCTTCTTTTCAAAATCAAATGTAGATGTATACACTTCCTGAATTTCAGAAAGACTAATCTCATGCATGTCTTTCCAATATTGATTAACCGCTTCGTATGCAGGATGTGATGTATCAAATACACCTTCATATTCACGTGGATGAAAATTTAATTTTTCAGGATATACGAGTTGGTGGCTAAAAAAACCAAATGATTTTTTATACGCGTATAATTTATTTAAGTTAATCACGCCAAATACCTCCATAGAAGTTGTCTTCATACACTTCTCTTCCTGATTTACCAGCTGGTACTGGCCCACATCCATCACAATCTGCACCGAAGTTATTGCTCGTATAGCCTTCGCCACCTTGCGCACTATACGTATTTACATATCCTTCTTTGTGAGATGTAGGCACAACAAAGCGATCTTCATATTTTGCAATTGCAAGTAAACGATACATCGCTTTTACTTGCTGTGCTGTTAAACCAACACGATCAAGTCTTGATTCATCAAAGTCTTTACCACTTGATATTGCTCTCATGTAACTACGCATCATGGCCATTTTTTGTAATGCACGTTTCACTGTTTCAGCATCACCTGCTGTTAACATATTTGCTAAATATTGAATTGGCAAACGCATTTCTTCGATTGCCGGGAAGATCATATCAGGATTCTTAATTGAATCTTTCCCTTCGAAGTAGTTCATAATCGGGCTAAGTGGTGGACAATACCACACCATTGGTAATGTACGATATTCCGGGTGTAACGGGAATGCTAATTTATATTCAATTGCTAATTTATACACTGGTGAATTTTGGGCAGCTTCAATCCATTCCTGACTGATACCATCACGTTCTGCTTGTGCAATAATTTCAGGATCATGTGGATCTAAGAATAAGTCTAATTGAGATTGGTATAAATCTTTTTCGTCTGCTACAGATGCTGCTTCTAATACTTTATCTGCATCATAAAGTAATACACCTAAGTAACGCATACGACCTGTACATGTTTCAGAACATACCGTTGGAAGTCCTGCTTCAACACGTGGGAAACAGAATGTACATTTTTCAGCTTTATTCGTTTTCCAGTTGAAGTAAACCTTTTTATAAGGACAACCGGTCATACAATAACGCCATCCACGACACGCATCCTGATCGACAAGTACGATACCATCTTCATCGCGTTTGTACATCGCACCACTCGGACAACTTGCCACACAACTAGGATTTAAGCAGTGTTCACAAAGTCTTGGTAAATACATCATAAACGTTTGTTCGAAATTGAATTTTATTTCTTCTTCAATTTTTTCAATGTTCGGGTCAGTTGGCCCAGTAATATGTGCACCTGCTAAATCATCTTCCCAGTTTGGACCCCATTCTAAGTCCATCTTCTTACCTGTAACTAAAGATTCTGCACGGGCAACAGGAGAGTGTTTCTTCTCTTTAGCATTTGTTAAATCAGCGTAGTTATATGTCCAAGGCTCATAATAATCTTTCATTTCTGGCATATCAGGGTTGTAGAAGATTTTACCTAAGGCGATTTTAGAAAGTTTAGAACCAGATTTCAATTCTAACTTTCCTTTACGGCTTAATTGCCATCCACCTTTATATTGTTCCTGGTCTTCCCAACGTTTCGGATAACCAATCCCCGGTTTCGTTTCTACGTTATTAAACCACATGTATTCAGCACCTGGACGGTTTGTCCATGTTGTCTTACACGTCACACTACATGTATGACAACCGATACATTTATCTAAATTCATGACCATTGCAACTTGAGCTTTAATCTTCAAGCCAATCAACCTCCTTCATCTTACGAACAGCAACGTATACGTCACGTTGATTTCCGATTGGTCCGTAGTAGTTAAATCCATAACTAATTTGCGCGTAACCACCAACGAGTTGTGTTGGTTTTAAATGAATACGTGTTGGCGCATTGTGCGATCCACCACGTGTATCTGTAATTTCAGAACCTGGTGTTTGAATATGTTTATCTTGTGCATGATACATAAACATTGTGCCACGTGGCATACGGTGAGAAACAACCGCACGTGCAGTGACCAATCCATTTCTGTTGTAAACTTCTAACCAATCATTGTCGTAAATTTCATGACTTGCTGCATCTTCGTTATTGATCCAAACTGTTGGACCACCACGGAATAATGTCAACATGTGAAGGTTATCCTGGTAAGTTGAGTGGATATTCCACTTACCGTGTGGTGTTAAATAACGTAATACTAAGCTATCTACGCCACCTTTAATTTGTTTATCTTTTGTACCAAATACCATTGGCGGTAATGTCGGTTTATACACCGGTAAAGATTCACCCATTTGCTGGAATACTTCATGGTCAATATAGTAACTTTGACGACCTGTTAACGTTCTAAATGGTACTAAACGTTCAATATTCGTTGTGAATGGTGAATAACGACGACCTAATTTATTTGAACCAGGGAATACCGCTGTCGGAATAACTTCACGTGGTTGTGCCGTAATATTTGCGAATGTGATTTTTTCTGCCGCGCGTTCTGCAGAAATATCTTTTAATTCAACGCCCGTTTGTTCTTCTAAATCTGCATATGATTTTTGAGAGACTTGACCATTTGTCGCAGAAGATACATTTAAGATGACGTCTGCAACACGTTTTGCAGTATCAATTCTTGGCTTCCCGTTCTTCACTGTATCATCTTCGTACATACCTACCATAGAGCGTAATTCGTTATATTGTTCTTTTACGCTAAACGCAACTCCGTGCGCACCAACTTTACCATTCTCAAGTAATGGACCAACTGAAATATATTTATCGTAAACATCAGTGTATGTTCTATCGACTACTGCAAATCCAGGCATTGTCTTACCTGGAATCGGTTCAACCTCGCCTTTCGTCCAATCTTTTACGATACCCATAGGTGTTGAAATTTCTTGTTGTGAATCATGTGCAAGTGGTGCTGTAACAACATCTTTAAATGTACCTTTTAAATAACGTTCTGACATTTCAGAGAACGTCTTCGCGAGTGATTTGTAAATATCCCAATCACTTCGTGACTCCCATAAAGGATCTACAGCCGGGTTAAACGGATGTACAAATGGATGCATGTCTGTTGAAGATAGGTCATGCTTTTCATACCAAGTTGCTGCTGGTAATACAACATCAGCATATAACGGTGTCGTTGTCATTCGGAAATCAAGTGCGACAAGTAAATCTAATTTCCCTTCAGTATCTTCTCTCCATGTAATTTCTTCAGGTTTTTCGCGTTCGTTTGCTTCAGCAAGTAAACCGTGTTTCGTACCAAGTAAATGTTTCATGAAGTACTCTTGACCTTTTGCAGAACTTGAAATTAAGTTAGAACGCCATACGAATAATGTTTTCGGATGGTTTTGTTTCGCATCTGGATCTTCAACTGCAAATTTTGTTTCACGTGATTTCACAGACTCAACCGCACGTTTCAATACTTCTTCATTCGTAAAATTGCCCGCATCACGTGCATCTTCACCGAATAATAAACTATTCTTATCAAATTGTGGATATGATGGCAACCATCCTAAACGCGCTGCTAACACATTGTAATCCGCTGGATGTTTAAATTTCACATCTTCAGCAAGTGGTGAAGTTAATGTATCAACACCTGCTTCTTCGTATTTCCATTGATCTGTTGCAAAATAGAACCAGCTTGTTGCGTTTTGTAGGCGTGGTGGTGCTTGCCAGTCTTTAGCAAATGCAATTGTTGACCATCCTTCAATCGGACGACATTTTTCTTGTCCAACATAATGCGCCCAACCACCACCATTAACACCTTGGGTTGCACAAAGTGTTACTAAGTTAAGAATCGAACGATAAATTGTATCTGAGTTAAACCAGTGGTTAATACCTGCTCCCATAATAATCATAGAGCGACCACCTGTGTCGATTGCATTTTGCGCAAACTCACGTGCAATTTGCACAACAACAGATGGCTTCACGCCCGCAATTTTATATTGCCATTCAGGAGTATAGATTGATTGTGCATCATCATAGCCTTTTGCTTCTAAATCTGTGTTAAAGCGATTCACTCCGTATTGAGATAACATTAAGTCATAAATTGTTGCAACATATTTCGTTTCACCATTTGCTAAAGTTACTTTCTTCGCTGCAATTGGTCGTTTAAATGTGCCATTACCTGCATTATCAAAGAATGGAAAGACGATTTCGACAACTTCATGGTCGTTATCTTTAACTGTCATTGATGGATCAATTTTCGTACCATCTGCTGTTTCTAATTTAATGTTCCATTTCACATCTTTTTCCCAACGTTGTCCCATCGTTCCATTCGGTACAACGATTTGTTTTGAAATATCATCAAATACAACTGGTTTCCATTCACTATGTTCACTCGTATCCCCTAAATCACTTGAGCGTAGGAAACGACCTGCTTTTAATGTATCTTCATGCGCATCTAACATGATTAAGAACGGCATATCTGTATATTGTTTTGCATAGTTGATAAACATTGGTTCTTGTCTTTGTTCATAGAACTCATCTAATATTACATGCGTCATCGCTTGTGCAACTGCAGCATCTGTACCTGGATTTGGTGCTAACCAGTTATCTGCGAATTTTACGTTTTCCGCATAATCTGGTGCCACTGAAACCACTTTTGTTCCTTTATAACGTACTTCTGTCATAAAGTGTGCATCTGGTGTACGCGTTAACGGCACGTTTGAACCCCACATAATAATATAACCTGCGTTATACCAGTCACTTGATTCAGGCACGTCAGTTTGCTCACCCCAAATTTGTGGTGATGCTGGTGGTAAATCGGCATACCAGTCATAGAATGATAACATTTCACCACCTAGTAAAGAGATGAAACGTGCACCTGCCGCGTAACTGATCATACTCATTGCAGGAATTGGTGTGAATCCAGCAATACGGTCAGGACCATATTTTTTAATGGTGTAAATCAGTTGAGAGGCAATTAATTGTGTCACTTCTCTCCAGTTTACACGTACATGACCACCCATACCACGTGCTTGTTTGTAACTGCGTGCTTTTTCTGGATCTTCAACGATGGATTGCCACGCACGTACAGGATCCCCATGTTCTTCTAATGCTTGTTGCCATAAACGCCATAACACACCACGAACATATGGAAATTTAATACGTAACGGTGAATATTCATACCATGAGAACGATGCCCCACGCGGACAACCACGAGGCTCAAACTCTGGCATATCAGGACCACATGATGGATAATCAATTTGTTGATTCTCCCAAGTAATAATTCCATTTTTCACAAAGACTTTCCATGAACATGAACCCGTACAGTTAACACCATGTGTCGTACGAACGACTTTATCATGACTCCAACGTTGACGATACATCTTCTCCCATTCACGACTCTTCTCTTCTAAAACAGACCAATTGCCATTAAATCTTTCAGTAGGTTTAAAAAAACGTAACCCAGTACCAATTGCCATTCATAACACTCCTTTAGTTGCAGATTTGCCCTCTTAACATAGATTATGAAACTTTTCACAATTGATTGGTATTGGGGATTTCCCTAAGGATGTAGGGGAAACCCTAGAATGATTCTGTATGAGTGAACGTTTTGGGTAGTTTATCGCCCACTCAACTTTCATTACAATTCATTAATAATTGTCACGAAAATATAAAAAATACTTTGGCAAATTTTCACGATAATATAGTGAATACTTTTTCAGGAGGATACTATGTTTTTAAAATTGCATGCACCAGATGATTATATTAATTACTTATTGACCGCTGAGTTTCGAACAACGTTAGATCATAATGATTATCGTAATCTACAGCAATACAAGAGAGGTCTTCAAGGGGAAGGGAAATTTTATAACCTCATAAAAGATATTAAAGGTATTGTTTGTTTATGGGATTTAGTTTTGAATATTAACGGCGAAGTTCAATATGATTTTCTAATTATTAGTGACAAGAGAATCATTCACATTGATATCAAAAATTATTCTGGTATTTATCATTATCAAGATGGTAATTTTCAGAATGAGAGTGGGTATGTACATCAAGGATTAATTAGTCAACTCGAGCGCGCTCACACAAAGTTAGAACAGTTCGTAAAACATCATAATTTAGATTATCAAGTATTCAGTAGATTACTATTTATCAATCCTAATTTTAGATTAGATCATTACACAGGAGACAAACGTATCATGTTCCTGCATCAACTTGATACTTTTTTGGATTATTTAAGACAAAAAACATATTCAGAAATTGATGTTCAAACGGGGCATTTATTATGTAATCATCACTCACCTATTTCTAGAAATCGAATACATTATTATCCTTATGAAACGATGATCAAAGGTGTTCAATGCAAACAATGTGGCGCGATTGGTACATTTGTAGCACAAACTCAAAGAATAATGATGTGTAGTTGTGGTTCTCAAATATCTAAAGAAGCTTATATATTACAAGCAATTGATGAAATCACGCTTCTTAAAACCACCCCATTCAAAAGGAAAGAATTAAATGATTATACCAAAGTAAATGTTTCTACCATCAAAAGATATTTAAAAAAATATTGCAATATTGTTGGTAATAACAAAAGTTCGAGATATGTAAAAAATGAGTGAGCCGCAAACACTTCTTCCGGCTCACTCATACCCATATTTAACCTCGAGTGAGCTGCAAACATCTCTTCCGGCTCACTCACCCCAGAAATACCAAAAACTACACCCCAAACAAAATAGAGTAATCGACAAACTTTCATCGACTACTCTTTTTCATACGTTATTGAGGTATTTCTTCTAAATCAGCTATTGGTTTTTCTACATATTCACGGTCTTTCTTTGCATGGAATCGGTCTGCTTTTTCAATTTTCACTGTAACATTAAAGTCCGGAATTTGTGCGAAAGATTCATAGCGTCCGTGTGGTAATAAGAAATTGCCTTCCGGGAAATAAACTTCTACATTTGTCGGTAATATATCAACAAATTTTGCACGGCCTTGGAATACACCATATTGGTTGTGTACAACGATACCTTCACCTTCTGCAATACTTAAACGTTTACCATCTTCAGCTGACATTAATACATCATTACGGCCACCGCCATTAAATGCTTCTTTATCACTATAAATCATTGAGTTAAATTGTTTACCTCGACGTGTTGTCAGTACAAAATCATCTGGTTCTTTATTTAAATCAGGAATATCTACCGTAATTAAATGGCCTTTGCCGTCTGGCGTTGGACAAATACCATCTTCACACAACCAAGCACCACCCCATTGGAATACGTCACCTTGTTTACTTAAATATTGAATACCGTCATAATTAGGGTTTGCTTTTGCGATTTCTGCACGGATTGCTGCACCATCTTCGAAATGTACTTTATCATAACTTTCAGGCTTAATACGTTTCGCTAAATCTAAGTAAATCTTCCATTCTGATCGCGCTTCTTTAATCACATTAGCATTACCTTTAATTTCTGGTGAGAAGTATACCATACGCTCTGTTGAAGTAGACGTTCCACCACCATCTTGTTCATAACGTGTCTTCGCTGGTAATACAATAACTGTCTCTTTTGCTTCTAATAATGTAGACGTATTTAAAATAATATCCTGATGAACACGTAATTCTAAATTCGTTAATGCACGTTCAACATAATCGGGTTCTGGCATTGTTTCTAAGAAGTTGCCACCTGACATGTAATATGCTTTTAATTTATGTTCATGATCTTCTGGTAATAGTGCGCTTTCTAAAGTGACACCGACAGAATGACCTTGCCAGTCTGGTAACTCAAACCCCCATAGTTCTTCGATACGTGCTTTATTCTTCGCATCAAAATCACCGCCTGGTAATACGAATGGATCAGCACCCATTTCACCAGATCCTTGTACTGAAGAGTGACCACGAAACGGCATTAAACCTGCATGTTTACGTCCTAAATGACCACGTAATAATGCTAAGTTCGCAACCTGTGAAATATTATCTGTTGCAAATTCATGCATTGTTAATCCCATTGCCCATGCGTATACTGCATTTTTACTGTTGGCAAGTAGCTCTGATAATTCAATAATACGTGCTTTTGTCACGCCACTTGATTGCTCGATAGCTTCCCATGTGATTGATTCAACTTTTGCTTTTAAATCTTCAATCCCTGTAACATGTTCCGCAATAAATTTGTGATTTAACGCACTACCAACACGTACCGCTTCCATCTCAAACCAATGCTTCATAATCCCATGCATAAACGCGATATCTCCACCAATATTCACTTGATAGAAGTCATCAGCTATTTTCGTTCCAAATAATGCTGATTCCATAACTGAAGGTATCCAGTATTTATCCATTGCAGGCTCTCTGTATGGATTGATAACGATTATCTTCGTACCACGTTTCTTCGCTTCTAACATGTACTTGCTTGAAACCGGTGAAGAATTAGATGCTACTGAACCCCAGAATACAAGGACATCTGTTCCAATCCAGTCTTGGTAGTTAGCAGTAGATGCACCGACACCAATTGAACGTTTCATCGCCGTTTTACTTGGTGAGTGGCATATACGTGATGCATTATCAATATGGTTTGTTCCTAAGAAGCGAGATACTTTTGCTGCGACATAGTAGGATTCATTTGTAATACCACGTGCTGTTAAATAAAATGCTGTCTGTTTCGGTGTAACTGATTTAAATTTATCTGCAATTAAATCCATAGCGGCATCCCAAGAAATACGACTAAAACGGTCTTCGCCTTTACGACGAATTAATGGATATGGAATACGACCTAATTCACGCAATTCCTTACTTGATAATTTTTTCAACTCAGAAATCGGTTGATGCAACACTTCCTGTTTAATCGCAGGTGCAGTATTTAAACGCAATACACTAAAACGTGTTGTACACATATGTGGGCCTGTTAACGTTTGGTCTTTTAAACCACTTACACCTAATGCACATCCGTCACATACGCCTTGTGTTAATATATTTTTGGCATAATTTAAGTTATCTCTGTTATCCCAGGCAATTTTCATTGTGTCTCGAATATGATGTGGCTTTACGCGTCCTAAACCGAATGGTACAGGACTTACCCATAAGTCAGGTCTGATCGTATGGTCTTTTTTCATTGGACCCATATGTTTTGTTTTTCCCATGATGTTTACCTCCACTTTTATACTATAATTATTATAATACCCCTATTGTAAGCGCTTTTACAACATTATATCTTGATTATATAGATTATAAAAATTTATTTATTCTATTTTGACTGAGCTATTATATAATTGTTTTACGAGGAGTGATATGGATGGGACATGTTGTATATCAGGAGAAAAATATTTTGAAATATATTGATGGTCAACTCGTACAATTGGAAGATACAATTGCTAATGAGTTTCCACTTACGCTATATATCAATAAAGAAGAGTTCGCAACAATTGTATGTACTCCAAAATATTTACGTGAACTTGCTATTGGATTTTTAGCTTCTGAGGGCGTGATTAGAAAGCATAGCGATATAAAAAGTTTTCATCTTGATGATTCTAAAGGACTTTGCCATATTGAACTAACGAATAATGTCGATACGACACAAAGTCAATTTACAAAACGTATGATTAGTTCTTGTTGCGGCAAAAGCCGACAGTTTTATTTTGTAAATGATATGAAAACATCAAAGATTGCAACAACAAATCGTACAATAACCCCAAATGAAATTTTAAAACTGATGCATACTATGCAAAGTCAAAGTACTGATTTTAAAGTGACGGGTGGGTTACATAATGCTTGTCTCAGCGATGGCCATGATTTTTATTTACATAGAAATGATATTGGTCGCCATAATGCTTTAGACAAACTGTATGGACACTGTATATTAAATAATATTCCAATTCGTGATAAAGTTTTAATCTTCTCGGGGAGAATTTCATCAGAAATATTAATTAAAGCTTCTAAAATAGGTGTTGGTATTATATTAAGTAAATCTGCTCCAACAGATTTAGCGATAGGGTTAGCTGAGGATCTAAATATTACAGCGGTTGGATTTGTTCGAAATGATTCATTTAATGTTTACAGTCATCCAGAAAGAATCATCGTTTAAGGGATAGAACAGAAATTATCATTACATCAAACATTCGAACACAAGGATCAATTACACGATTGATTCTTGTGTTCGATTTTTACATAGGGTAGCACTTTATTCTCTGCTGCTTCCTTTTAATTGTATCGTGCCAGCAAGTTTCAACTGTCTGCCATATGTTACTTTGTATTCAATGACGTCATTCGCTTGAAATAAATCCAGATGGAGTAACTCATCTATGTAAACGTCATTTTTAAACATTGCCTGATGAGAAAGCATGTGTGGAATATTGAGCACTTTTACGACCTTATGCATCACCATATTTCCTGGCACTGTATCACTCAAGCTTGCACAATGACCGACTGCTCGCCAATATAATTTCACGTCATCTGCTGAAATTTGAAACTGCATGGGGCACCTCTTCTAAATATGTTGATAGAACATTCGCTTTTAATTTCCCATTTAAATAATAACTCGTCTCATATGTATAGTGTTTCGTTTGTTTAATCGTTCTTTCATCTAATAACACAATCTCAACGTCATATTTTGTTTCTGTAATGAGATGATTACAAGTCACGGTTTGCTTTAAGTGATGACGATGTATGTTTTCTTTACAATATGTTGAAACATACCATGCTTTAATCAATAGAACATCGGGTACAAAATAATTGGATCCGTTCATTAATGATACGTCTTCAGCAGAAAAACTAATCGAAAAAGCCTCCACACTATTTCCCCACGCTTTCTTGTATTTGATAAGAAAACATAATTCTACTTCTATTACTATATTTTATCATGAAGTGTGTAATATTTCTTTTTAAATATAAGAAAAAAAATTTACGCACATTAATCTATGCGTAAACTTTTTCTGATAGATGGGTTATGACGTAACTTCACTGCTAAAAATGCAGCAATTAAACCTTTAATACAATCCCCTGGAATAAATACTAACACTGATTTCAATGCAGTAAATAAGTCTTGTTTTAAGTTTAACCCCATAAAAATGCCGCCAATCAAATTACATAGTAATGCACCAACCAATACATTAACTATAAATACTTGCCATACTTTAGGAGATTTCATGCGCTCTACTGCTAGCCCAATTAGAAATGCTACGAGTGGAAAAGATAAAATATAGCCACCTGTCGGTCCAAAAAATAATCCGAAGCCCCCACGTCCGCCTGATAATACAGGTAAACCAATCGCCACTAATATTATAAAAATTAAAACAGATAAACCACCTAAACGACTACCCAGTAAACATCCTGCTAAAATATAACCTAAATTCTGAAATGTGAAGGGGACAGGAATACCTGGGATACTGATTGGTGGCAATAGTCCTAATACAGCGATTAATGCTGTAAACATACCTACAATTACTAAATCTTTCGTCTTCATATTAAGCCTCATTTCTCACAGAATAACCCTATTATAGCAATACTGTTAACCTAAATAAATATAAAGTTTACAATCATTCTAAAAAAAACTGAGGCTTTTGCCTCAGTCTATTATCTATTCAACGCCTATTTCTCTAATTTCAATAATGCTTCTTTTAACACTTTACGTTGATGTTCTAAAGAAATCGGATCATTAAACCAGAAATCTTCTGAATCGTATTGGACGAGTTTATTATTTTTAACTGCGTCCATGTTTTTCCACACTTTAGATTCCGTTACTGTATTAGAAATTTTACCAGTGTCACTAGATACAAGAACGACATCTCCTGCATAATCACCTAAACTTTCTGCAGAAACTTTCTTCCAGCCGGTCGGTTTAACATCTTTTGTGATTTTATCTTGCATCTTTAATCCGAATGCTTGATAAATAATTTCAGATCCACGACCCCAGTTATCCCCATAAACATAAATTTCTTTTTGGAAGGACTCGAAGATTGAATATGTTTTGTCGTCACCTAAATGTTTCTTAATTTCTTCGCCATCTTTTTTCGTTTCTTTATTCCATTGATCAACAAATGCTTTTGCTTCTTTTTCTTTGCCTACAATTTGACCTAATAATTCATGCACGTCCAGGTAACCATGCTTTGTATATGTGAACGGAATTGTCGGAGCAATTTTTGCGTATTTTGCATTATCTTTATCTGTATCAAACGTTAATATTAAGTCAGGTTTTAATTTAATAATTTTTTCAATTTCACCTGGATTTAATTTCTCAACACCTTTTAACTTTGGCTTTAAAATATCTGATTGAAATGCATATTGATCTGCACCAACGGGTTTCACACCTAAATCGAGTAAGTTACCTACATAACTTGCACCCATCACGACAATACGTTTTGGTTCTTTTGGAATTTTAATCGTTTTACCATTATCTAATTTGAAATCTACCATTTCAGCCTTACCTGATGTATCTTTTGATTCTTTTTTCTCACTTGTTCCACCACATGCAGCAAGTACCATAATACACGCAATAAAGAGCGCTAATAACTTTTTCATTTTTCCATCCTCCTAATTGAGATTGATTATCAATTCCATTTAATTATAATCTCTTTCAAAAAAATAGCAAATATAAATTATATCAATTTTTATATCAATTTTACACAAAAAGAATAGACTTAAAATATTTAAAGTCTATTCTTTATTCAATAGTCGATTGATAATTATTCTTTCAACAGCATCATCCATCGGTGGATTATGTAAGCCGGCACGCATTGAACGATACAGTCGTTCAATAATACGTGATTGTTCTAGACTTTTCGCGCCGAATACACGCATACACAAATCAATCACTTCTAGTCCATTATTAATCACTATATATTTCGCAAGTCCAAATGTTTCAGCTAAATCCTCTGTTTTGCCTGACAGGTGTAAATCACACGCATGATATATAAAGTGTCTGGATTGCATATTTAAAATCTCGGCTTTCGCTAATTTATCCTGAATATGTGGTATTTCTGAAATCGTTGTGTTAATAGAATTAGGTTGATAGGACTTGCAAAATGTTATTGCTTCATCAACAGCACGTTCAGCCATCCCCAGGTAAATTGCAGGAATATGCATTAACCAGGGATTCGGCGTACGCTCACGGTTTACTTCCAGAAGATAGTGTTTAGGTATCTTTACATCCTTAAAAATAATATCATGGCTTGCTGTTGCTCGCATGCCGACCATATCCCAGGTCTTAACAATTTCTATCCCTTCTATTTCAGACGGAACATAGTAAAAACACATCGCATTAAGGTTAGAATCAAATGCACCTACAATAAAGTGTGTTAAACGTTCACTCATTGATGCAAATGTCTTGGTGCCGTTAATCACAAAATTATCACCCTCACGTATCGCATTCGTCCCAGGTTTACCACCACGTGTTGGACTACCCATTTCACTTTCTGAAACAATACGGTTTACAATCGCTCCATTCTTAATATCTTCTATAAATCGTTGCATCATTGTTTCTGGCCACAAATTACCTTCGAATACTTCACCAACAATACCTAGATGCCAGCCAATTGATAATGCAGTTGATTCATCTAAGCGGGCTAATTGTGCTTGAATATAGATAAGTTCCTTTATTGAAGCGCCCATACCACCATATTCAATCGGAAGTGTTAATGTATGGTATTGTTGCGCGATTAGCCAATCAATCAATTGATGATTTAAATGAGATGTCTTATCTGCTTGTTGTGCACTTTTCTCAATCCATTCTCGATGCTCTGTAAATTTCTCACGCCAAATACGTTCTAATTTACTTTCTAAAAATAATGCTTCTTCCATGATTTCACCTCAAATAATAATACTCATTCTTCCGGCATTCTCATATCTTTTCTCCAACTTACGTCGCTTGACTTTCATTAGCTGTTGTTTCATTGGGAATATTGCAGGTATTTTAATGAAGCCAAATTTAGCCCATAAAGGATCGATGATATAATAATATTTATCATCCATACCTACAAGTAACGCAATGTGAATATTGGAGACGAATTCCTGAATCTCACCTTCCACTTTAAATTTTCTTAAAATAGGCTCAATCTTAAAGTGTGTCGCATAAAGTACTACAGAATGATTATCCATAATTGCCTGCTCTAACTGAGCCATAGATTGTCCTGTGCTATCAATCGCATCAAAATATTGTTTTAAATAATCAACCATCACATTCGGAAATACAGTCTGATGACGGTCAGGTTTAATGATACGTTTCGGACCAACATATCCCTTATATGGATTGGTTTTATGTTTTGGGATTTCGGATAATATTTTACGTGCTGATAATTTTATACCTTTATATTTCAATCCCATTGACACAGCTACAGCTTCACACCCTAATAAATAAAAATGAGGAAACCATTGTGTCTTTGGTTTAATATTCAGTACTAATTTATTCATCTACATCGCCTGCCCGTCTATTCTTACTGTAATTAAATAGCAAATACAGTTAATAATCAAATATATTGTTTAATCATGCTATAATGAGCGTAAAATAAT
This sequence comes from Macrococcoides caseolyticum, assembly GCF_021366795.1. Lineage (GTDB taxonomy): Bacteria > Bacillota > Bacilli > Staphylococcales > Staphylococcaceae > Macrococcoides > Macrococcoides caseolyticus_A. The sequence goes on from NZ_JAHCPS010000003.1 coordinate 72,290, forward strand.
CAACACTGATACCAAGGAGTAATTGCATGTACGAACTATTAACTAGTGAAAATTTTATATCACCTATTATCATCTCACTAAAGGTTGCGACGATTGCAACACTCCTGAGTTTAACATTCGCACTTATACTTCATTATGTAATTGGTTATCAATCTTTTCCGGGGAAATCAACTATCGAATCTATCATTATGTTACCGATGGTACTGCCTCCCACTGTTGTTGGATTTATTCTGCTTATAAGCCTCGGAAAGCATAGTATTATCGGTCGATTCATCGAACAAGTCTTTCATCAACCCATAATTTTTACGATATATGCTGCAATAACGGCTTCAACAATCGTTGCACTTCCATTGATGTACCAGTCTCTTAAAATTGGCATTGAGCAAGTCCCACAATCTCTTTTAAATGCTGCAATCATGGATGGTGCTAGAAAAACGCAAGTCTACACACAAATCATCTTACCACTTTGCAGACCTGCCATTATGACAGGACTACTTCTTTCATTTGCACGTGCGATTGGTGAATTTGGTGCTACACTTATTTTTGCGGGAAATATACCTGGTATCACTGAAACAATGCCAACTGCAATTTACGTAGCAATTGATAATAACGAGATGTTGCTTGCCTGGGGATGGGTCGCGATTATGATTACCTTATCATTCATAATGATGATGGCTACACAATTATTAAGAAAATAAAGAGAAAAAAGAGAGGTGTTCGTTATTATAACGAACGCCTCTTTTTTAAACTATCTAATTCACTCTATTTTTACATGTACCTGCCTCTATTACTTCTTTCGCTGAATTTAATCCACCTTCAACTAAATTCATTACTGCAGTTTCTGTATAGAAAGCAATGTGTTGTGTTACTTGAACATCGTCACGCTCAATGAGTTCTAATAACATTTTATCTTCAATCAACTTTTCTCTATAGTCTTTCGGGAAATAATCCGCTTCAAATTCATAGGTGTCTAATGCAGCAGCAGCGACTTTACCAGCATCTAATGCATCAATTAATGCTTTTGTATCGACAATACCCCCGCGTGCCGTATTGACAATATATACGCCATCTTTCATTCTATCAAATAAAGCTTGATTAAACATATGTGTATTCTCCTTAGTAAGTGGCATATGAATAGAAATCAAATCCGCTTGACTGACCGCTTCCTCCAAAGTATCCACATATGTAAGGTATGATGTTAATGTTTCATCTGGTACTAAATCATAGCCAATAATTTCAGCGCCAAAACCTTTTAAGATTTGACCCGTTATACGTCCGATACGTCCTGTACCAATAATAGCAACTTTCATGGAACGCATTTCTTTACTAATGATTGATTTATTCCACGTAAAATCATGCGATCTCATTTTACGCTGAATCTTCTCAGTATTTCGAATAATATTCATTGCAGATGTGACCGCAAACTCAGCTATCGCATTTGGAGAATAGCTTGGGACATTCGAAATAATGATATTGTGCTCTGTTGCCTTCTCCAAATTAAACATGTCAAATCCTGCAGAACGTTGTGCTAATTGTTTAATACCTAGACGTGCTACAGCTTCATATATACCATCATCAAACTTTGCCGTTTGACTCGTGGATACCGCGTCATATCCTTTTACGAGATGCACCGTATCCATTGTTAATGGTCCTTCATTGAATGTTACTTCAATACCTTCACGCTTTGCCCATTCAGTTGCTGCCTGCTTTTCATCTTCTCGTGTGCCAAACATGATTATTCTCATCAATCATCATCACTCCTATTCTCCAGACTGAAATTTAAACACCTCAGGTCCATACACTTTCAATTTCAAACAAAGTGCATTCACGACTAAACCTGTTATAACCGGTATAACAATATAAGATATAGCAAGTATACCTAAATTAACAAGTATATTGCCATCCATAAACTTAAGTGCATTAATCGGACCCACTAATCCTGAATAACCAAAGCCAGCAGAAGCAGGTGTCCCCTGAATGTTAAAGATTGCGCCTGCTAATCCACTCATAGCTGCTGTTATTGCAATAGGTAAGACTATAATAGGATATTTAATTAGGTTTGGCATCATCATTTTCATTGCACCCATGAGAATTGCTAAAGTGACACCTGATTTATTCACTTTAATAGAACCAATCGCAAGCATTGTTGCTGCAGCAGCCACACCTAAGTTGGCAGCACCAGATGCCATGCCAGATATGCCGATAGCCATCGCAATCGCAACAGTTGAAATCGGAGAAATAATAAGAATACTAAACACAATAGCAATTAATACGCACATTAATATTGGTTGTAAATTAGTAAAACTATTAACAAGTTGTCCTAACGAGCTCGTAATTAACTTAACATACGGTAGACTTAACAATCCAAAAAGTCCTGCCAATCCACCTGCAATAATAGGGAGTAAAATAATATTTAAAGAGCCTAATCGATCTTTAATCCATAAAATAATTAAGACTGAAATAGAAGCTGTTAACATTGTATTAATTAAATCACCAATGCCAACTAACATCCATGCCTTATCCTGAAAAACTGCAGCACCACTGCCTACAAAAGCAGCTGTACCTACAATAACTGTCTGTAAAGGATTGAGTTTAAATTGCATTGCAATCAGCACCCCTACGATTACAGGTACTGTGAACTGAATACCGACGACAACGTTTAATAAAGTACCGAAAAATGGATGAAATTGTGTTAAATACTTGAACAATTCTCCTAAAATTGCATTAGGAATTAAACCTACAACAATACCTAATGCCACACCATTTAAAACTTTAAATAAAAAAGATTTCGCTGTTAGTCTTTCTTGTATCTCTGTCATCATAATGACCTCCTTCAAATTTATACAAAGCTTTTATTTCAAATCACATGCTTTTAATCTATTCATTCTTTGCTACGCCATCAATATACCATCTTGTGAATGATTTCACAAATTAATTTTTATTATAGTTCTATTCATAAAATCTATATTCATATGAATAAGTCCTTTCTTTGACAAACCAATACAATCACTTGAAATAAAACGCTTTACTCTGTAGACTTAAATTGAATACAGAAACTAAAGGAGAATACAATTATGACAAAATCAACACCTCACATTAAGCCAGAGAACAATCCAATCGCAGAAACGATTCTTTTACCTGGAGATCCATTACGTGCAAAATTTATTGCTGAAACTTATTTAGAAGACGTTGTTCAGTTTAATGAAGTACGTAACATGTTTGGCTACACTGGAACTTACAAAGGTAAGCGTATCTCTGTTATGGGAACAGGTATGGGGATTCCATCTATCGGAATTTACTCTTACGAATTAATCCATACATTTGGTGTTAAAAATTTAATCCGTGTGGGTTCTTGCGGAGCAATGCAAGAAAATATTAATGTTTATGACGTAATCATCGCACAAGGTGCTTCGACTGACTCAAATTATGTTGCACAATACGGCCTACCTGGACACTTTGCACCTATCGCAGATTACAGCTTATTAGCACGTGCAAAACAATTAGCTGACGAAAAAGGGGTACCAAATCACGTTGGTAATGTATTATCATCAGACATCTTCTACAATGCTAACCAGGAAGCGACTGACAAATGGCGCTCAATGGGTATTTTAGCTGTTGAGATGGAATCAGCAGGCCTTTACATGAATGCTGCTTATGCTGGTGGAGATGTTCGTGCATTAGGTATCTTCACAGTTAGTGACCATTTATTAACACACGAAGAAACAACACCAGAAGAACGTCAAACGTCATTCACAAAAATGATGGAAATCGCTTTAGAAATCGTAGAATAATGCATTAAAATACCGCGTCATCGACAGATACATTGAATATCTGTCGATGACGCGGTTTATTTTATTCTAGCGCTTTTTCTTGTCGTAATTTTACTGCTTCAATCTGTTCATTAATATAATTTACAAACTGCTCGGTGTCACCATTTGATATATGATGCATTGGAATACTTCCGATATGGAAATGCATTGTAAAGCCTTCATCTGTTATTTCTGCATTGTTTATTTCAGCGCAATTGTCACAGAATACGACTGATTCATACATCAAATCGGTCGTTTATTTTGTTTTTATTAGCTAAAATAGGTTAAGATAATAACGAATAACATGATTTGGAGTGACGATATGCAGGAATGGATTATGAAAGTAATGGAACAGTTTGGGTATTTCGGGGTTTTCTTTTTAATCTTACTTGAGAATGTCTTCCCCCCTATCCCTTCAGAAGTTATTTTAACGTTTGGCGGTTTTATGGTGGATCAGTCACCTCGACTCACATTTATCGGAATGCTTATTGCCTCTACACTAGGTGCCGTTATCGGTGCGATTGTTTTATATTATGCCGGTCATCTACTTGGCTTAAGACGTATTGAAATGATTGTAGACAAATATGGGTTTGTTCTAAGATTAGACATTCATGATTTACACAATGCAAATCAATGGTTCAATAAATATGGCTATGGCGCAGTATTTTTATGTCGTTTTGTACCGCTCATTCGAAGTCTCATTTCCATTCCTGCAGGATTAAGTCAAATGGCAATTATTCCTTTTATTATTTACACCACAATCGGTACTTTAATCTGGAATGCTGTTCTTATTTATTTAGGTATGGTCCTTGGACAGAATTGGGCGCTTGTTCTTCATTATTTCGATTTATATTCAAATATATTTTATATCATAATGATTCTATTCATCATATGCGGTATAATTTGGCTGTTTATGAGGAAGAAAAAATAATACATTTTTATAGCTTATTATATTAATTTATGTTACAGTATTTTTAATAACGTTTATTCTTATAGAATAAATGAACAAATGAATATCCTAAGACTTATGTCGAAGGGGAGTAGCTCAGGGGGAAACCCCAAGCATAATATCGTCATTACGAAGTTGTGGAACTTCCGGTATTATGGAACATACTGTTCAGTGAGACCTTTGCCAATATTTTTGGCATGGGTCTTTTTATATTCATTAAAATAAGGAGGAATTACAATGGATCCAAGTATTTTAATGGCATATGCCTGGGTAGTATTAGTTTTAATTGTATTAGAAGGTTTACTTGCAGCCGATAACGCTATCGTTATGGCCGTAATGGTCAAACACTTGCCGGAAGAACAACGTAAGAAAGCATTATTTTATGGCTTAATGGGTGCATTTATCTTTAGATTTATCTCATTATTCTTCATTACATTCTTAGCGAAATACTGGCAAATTCAAGCTTTAGGTGCCGCATATCTTATCTTTATGTCCGTCAAAAGCTTGTACGCATACTTTAAGAAAAAGAATCATTCAGATGACGACAGTGTACCAGATATCGCGGAAGAAGAAGCAATGCCTAAAGGTAGCGGCTTCTGGATGACGGTTCTTAAAGTTGAGGGGGCAGATATTGCATTTGCCATTGATTCAATGCTTGCAGCGATTGCAATTGCAGTCACATTGCCTAAAGTAGGCCCTGACTTCATGGGATTAAACGCAGGTCAATTTACAGTCATGTTCATCGGTGGGATGCTCGGCGTCGTATTAATGCGATTTGCTGCAACTTACTTTATAAAGATTCTTGAAACATATCCTGGACTTGAAGCAGCCGCTTTTGCAATTGTCGGCTGGATTGGTGTTAAGCTTGTAGTACTAGTGCTCGCTCACGAATCAATCCATGTACTACCACACGCATTCCCACATTCATTACAATGGCAACTTATCTTCTGGGGTGTATTACTTTCAATCTTAGTGATTGGATTTGTAACGAGTAAACGTGGACACAGCAAACAATCATAAAACAAATATTTAAGACTAGGGAATCCCCTAGTCTTTTTCTTGTATTTTCTATAATACAATAGATATAAATAATATAATGGAGATGATAATATGCCAGTCGGACCATCTTTAAGACAATTACATGCGCATAAACAAATACACGATACAGGTTTAAGCCTTGCTGTTAATATGACAGATGAACTGATAAGAACTTATAAGAATGGAACAGAAGAAGACGTCATTCAGGAAGTCATTGCACTTGTTGATTTCTTCCAATCACGCGTCTTAAGTCATGCTGATGCCGAAGAAGAAGCAGATGGATTCTATACAGAAACAGTTAAAGAAAACCCTGAACTCTACGATAAAGTTCAACAGTTAACACGTGATCACGATATTATGAGACAAATTGTTGAAAAAATTAAAACTCAGATGGAGCAGGAAGGATTCTCTACACAAATCATTGATTACTTTAGAAGCCTTATTATCGTTAATGAAATCCATTCCCGTGATGAAGAATTATTTTTATTACAAGATAGTAAACCAGACTAGAACGACATATTAAACCTATACTGGTAAATAGATGAAAAAATGGATAAGAAGTAGCACCTAAGACTAAAAGCGAACAAAAATGTACAAATCGCACTTTGATTTATACATTTTTGTTCGCTTTTTTGTGAGCAGAACGCCTGGTTCCAGTCTCTTTATATTATAATAATGTCATTACATGAGAACCGAGAAATGTAACATATAATTTATCTTCTTCAATTCTTATATATCCCGCTTCTACGTAATCACTTAAAATTTCATTTAACATTTCTTCAGTCAGTTGAGACGCACTATGTGCTGACATATTGCGCAGTTGTTGAATGGTTATTGTTTTACCTTCATAATGTTCAATCATACTAATAATATATTTATACAACCTTACTTCTTCTTCAGCCTGCTTGTTTTCGGATTCTAATTCCTCTTCCTCTGCTATTTCACGTAAAATTTCTTCAGTTGTCATTTTTTCTTGTTGTATTAAAGTTTGAATATCATCATTTATTATCATTTCATTACTTAAAATCGATGCTTTATCATAAATCGTCTCATGTGGAATCAATTCAGTTCGTTCATCAATTAGTAATGAAATTTTTTCTTCTTCATTCATCCATCACACCTCATTTTCTAGTTAATTTATTTTACCATGAAAGTACACATAAGGTGAATGATTATACAATGAAGATATTTCATAATATTTTCCACTTCTATTATCTTTTTTATTGTGTTTTTTATCACCTTTCTATACAGCATTAGCACTTTGGGTTGGTGCATTACTTTGCGGAAACCTTCTTACTACTGAACTTAAGGATCAATCATTAAAAAATAAATTTAGTCTAAGAGAAATTTATTCGGGACATATGATTCTATTCTTACTTATAAGTGTCGCGCAAGCGATTATCGTTGGATTAGCATTTACGGTAATTGTCTATACACTTGTCAGCTTATTAGACAATATTGGTAAGGCGCTTGACATCATTATCATGGTATTGCAAATCGCTGGGGTGGCGGTACTTTCCCAATACAAGTAACACCGTTGTTTATCCAACGTATTCATCCATTCTTACCCTTTACTTATGCAGGCGAGTAACTTAGTAGAATAAGCACCTATTCATTCGATAATTTACTTGATATAATGGCTATACATGACTAAAGGAGCTTGACAATGAACTATCAGGACAATATATTTTTTAAAACGTTTATTACGATACTCGGATCATTTCTTATTGCCTTTGCATTCAACGTCTTCTTATTATCGAATGATGTATTAAGTAGTGGAATTGGAGGATTAGCTTTATTACTCAATAAATTACTTCATGTAGATGCAGGACTATTGAATTTATTGCTCAATTTACCACTTCTTGTACTTGGATTTATGAAATTAAAGAAATCGGTGATGTATAATACTGTACTGAGTGTTGGCGTTGTATCATTCTTTCTTACAGTAATACCTGCAAAAAGCATTGCAGATGAACTTTTTGTCAATGTTATTTTCGGTGGCGTAATCGTAGGTATTGGCGTTGGGATTATATTAAAATATTCCGGAACGACTGGTGGCATGGATATCGTTGCTATGATTATTAGCCAAAACAGTAATATATCTATCGGCCTTATCATGACCATATTAAATGGTATCATCGTCCTTTGTTCTGGATTCTTGTTTGACTGGAATCTCGCGCTAATGACATTACTCTCTATTTATATTACTGGTAAAGCTGTAGATACGATATTTACTTCTAACATCAAATTAACCGTTAATATCATTACTACAAACTATGAAGGCGTAAGAGCGGGATTAGTTAAAGAAATTTATAGAGGGATTACTGTTACAGATGTCTACGGTGGTTATTCAAATGACCAAAAACATATGATAACAATGGTTCTGACACGCTATGAACTTCAAAATGTCATTAAAATTGCAAAAGCAAACGATGAAAATTGCTTTATCAATGTATATGAAACAACTGAAGTCCATGGTAATTTTGCTCGGAATAATTAGAAGAAAGCCCCCTGTTGATGTTTACAGGGGGCTTTCTTCTAATATACCTTTAAAAAAATTCATCTCATCTAATGTGCATTGCTTAGCATTAGGTCTTCTAATATCCATCTGAAAGTTATGCTGAGCAAAAAAATCACTGTGGCCATACTCCCTGTAAATCACTTTTACTTCATTCCTTCTCAAATACAAAAGTATATCCGGAGCTTTACCTACTAATAAATCATTTACACTACTTGCAACATATGTCGCAGGAAAATTTTTGTTAATGTAGGGTTCAAAATTAATCTCTTTATGTTTAGTATGAAAATCCTTACCCACATAGTCCTCCATCAGTCCACGAACCATAAAACGCGTCACTGACTTTTTCTTTGCTATTGCAATATCTATCGCATTAAAGAAACCACAATTAATTGCAATACCGAGGATATTTATATTCGGAAGCTCAAATTGAAAATGCTTACTATACTTATGACTCGTCAGTAACGTAACATATTGCGACATAATTTGCGCACCAGCAGAATCACCCACCATAAACAATTGGTCGATATCAAGTTGATATTTTTCATAATGATTTTTCAGCCAATGCATACATTCATTCAATTGAACGATGGGGGTAGGATATTTCTGCTTTGGTGCTAAATCATAATCATAGCTCACAACGGCAAAGCCATGTTCAGCTAACGTCATACAGTAGCCTTCATAGGTCTCTTTATTTGAATAAACATAACCGCCACCATGTACATTTATAATGACCGGATACTTATCAAGACGCACTTTGGGATAATATATATTCAGAGTATTATTTTGATGACGTTGACTGTATTCGACTTCACTTGCAATGCGTATTCCTTCTGGCTGTTGATTAAAATAATCTTTGTACTGATCCATTATCTTTATCATTGCATTAAATAATATAGATTGAATGGTCATATGACACCTCATCACTTAGCGATTTTACTTATTTTATTGTTCTCTTCTTTTGAGTTGGCAGTAAGTCATTTAAATGTTTTCCTTTAGAACCAGAAACGTTCATCTCAACACCACTATTATACGCTGCCCTCGTAATCAAATGCCCTGCAACAGGACTTGTTAAATACAGAAAGAAAATCCCTAGTAATAGTCTGAAACTGATATAACTATCGTTTATTATAAAATAAACAAACACACCCATCAGTGTAAGTAATACAGCAAGCGTGGAGCTTTTAGTAGCTGCATGACTCCTAGTGTATACATCTTTAAATCTCAATATACCTAACGCGCTAATAAAGGCCATAATACTTCCTATAAATATAATACATGCTAACACAATATTGATGCTATCGTTTACGTTCAAATATAACACCTCTTTCAATAAATCGGGATGTCGCTATTGTGGAGATGAATGATAGTACACCAATAATTAATATCGCTTCTAAAAATAACGTCGTATCCATAATTAAGCAAATAATACTTACGCTAGACATTATCATCGCACTTATACTATCAAAGGCCACAATACGATCAGGTAATGATGGTCCAGCAATCACTCTGTACATCACAATCATAATCGCTAGTCCGTATATTACTAGTGCTGACTTTATTAGAATCATACTCATGTTTGAGTAACCTCCTTAATAACGCGCTCATAACGCTTTATGGATTTTAAGAGTTTTATGTTTTCAGTTGTAGATGCATGTAATGTATGTATAAACAATTTCTTATTGTCATGCGATAGCCTTAATACTACAGAACCAGGTGTTAGAATAATCAGCATCATTAAACTTGTAATTTCCCATTGGTTCTTTAAAACTGTATTATACGTAACGACGCCAGGTGCTATCTTGTGTGGATTAAATAAAATATGATACATAGTAGATAAACTTGAACTTATCAATTCATAATTGAATATGACTAGAAGTTTGAATAGCGATATTAGCTTCCATATATAAAACTGATGACCAAAAAATCGATGAAGGATATAAAGAATAACTATACCGATTAAATAACCTTTAATGAAGGTAGACAAATATATATGATCTTCATCAACCATCAATACCCAAATTACAGCAATAAATATATTTAATACGACTTGTGCGATAAACTTATCCTCCTATCATTTGATTTATATACATTTCAGGTGTGATATCCATTAAATAATTATCCAGATGTCCGGCAAAAAGTGCTATAAAGCACGTTATTACTGTGAGTATACCGATTGTCATTAACTTTTTGTGATAAGCACGATTCATTTCCATCGTTTGTATACCCATTTCTCTTTCTTGATCTATAGTACGATTTCCAAAGAACAATGAAATAAATAAACGTAACATTGAAAACATACCAACAAAAGTTCCAAGAACGACGATAATTGAATAATATACAGGAAACACTTTAAGTCCCGCTTGTAAAATCATTAATTTCCCGGGGAATCCGCCTGTAAATGGCATTCCACCAATTGCAAATACAAAGAAGAGGACAAACATTGCTGTTACTTGCGCATTAAACAATAAACCATGACGCGCATTCATGTTGATAATCCCAAAGCGCTTAACGATTAAACCTGCGATTAAAAAGAGACACGCCTTAATCAACATATCGTTAAATGTATATAGAATCGCACCATTTATCCCTAGCCGTTCAAATGTTGCAATACCAAAATAGATAACGCCGATAGATAAAATGATTTGATAGCAAAACATCAGCTTTATTTCCCTATATTTTATGACACCTAACATACCTATAATTATTGTGGCCACAGCCATATATAAGAGCACTTCCTGTAACATATCCTGATACGGTACAAAGATAACAGTTGTTGTTCTAATCGTTGCATACACACCCACTTTAGTTAATAGCGCCGCAAATAAAGCACCCAACTCATAGGATAGGACGCTGTATGATTTAGGCAACCACATAAAGATAAGTAATGCCGACTTTAAACTAAATACCACAATAAATAATAATACAATTACAGCATGTTCCTGAATATAACCACTCTGCGCTATTCTCATCCCCAAGTGTGCGTAATTTAATGTGCCGTATACACGATACAATATACCGATCCCAATAAGAAAAACCCATGAACCGATTAAGTTTAGAACGACATAGGAAATACTTACTTTAAACTGATACTTTTTCTTACCCACAACGATTAAGATAAATGACGATAAAAGCATCACTTCAAACATTACAAATAAATTAAAAATATCCGCAGTCAAAAATGAACCATTTACGCCAGCCAAAATAAATAATATAAAGGGTACTGCTAAATCTCTTAATTGATTGATATGCTGAAAATACAACACAGCAATCACGATAATTGTACTTACGATGACAAAAGAAAGACTCATAAAATCTCCATATAGCTGTATACCATATGGTGCATGATGACCACCTAAATCAATAATAATAGGTGTATGAGTGGATGCATAAGCAAGTATGCCACTAATCAAGACACATAGCGTTAATGAAATCATCGCGATAATAAATATTCTTTTCTCTTTCAGATACGTAAATACACCTAATAAAATGGGTATAAGTATTGGAATGATTAATAGATTATTCATCGCTACCTCCTAAATGATCTGCCTGATTGTCTTTATTCATTTGATAATTTTTATAGATAAGTACTAATAGCAATGCGGTCGTCGCAAAACTAATAACAATTGCTGTCAGTATTAAAGCTTGTGGTAAAGCATCGACATCAGGAATAGACGCATCGACAAACGGCATATCACTTCCAGGATACGACATAGATATTAAAAATAAATGTGCAGCGTGACTCAGAATACTTGTCCCCAAAACGACACGAATTAAGTTTTTAGATAAAATGAGATTGACCCCGACATAAACTAAAATAGTAGTGATTATTGTAATTAACATCATTTGATATCACCACTTATGGATAGCAAAATGGTCATGACAACACCAACTACAGTAAGTAAGATACCAAATTCAAATAATGTTACACTTGATAAATGCATCTCACCGAGCAGTGGTAATGTAAGGTCGATATCTTCATGTGTTAAAAACGCATGACCAAACAATGAAGGAATCACAAGTACCGTTAAAGCAATAATAATACCTACCGCAATTAACTTATGAAATTCAAATGGTAATAACTTTCTAATGCGTGATGCATCAAAAGTTAAAAACATTAAGATAAATGCTGAACTAAATACTAGTCCTCCGATAAAGCCACCACCTGGTGCATTATGCCCATTGAAGAATATATAAAAACCAAATGTCAAAATAATAATAATGACGATTTTCGAAATACTTTCAAGTAATAAATCATTTTCCTTCATGCTTAGCTCCTTTCTTCAAAATAGTATAAATACCAAATCCAGCAATCATTATGACAACACCTTCAAGCATTGTATCAAAAGCTCTAAAATCACCTAGTATTGCATTCACGACATTTTTAGCACCTGCTAACGCGTAACTATTATTATAATAAGTTGATATTGTAGCAAATGAATTTGCTTGATGGCCGTATACCATTATTACAAATACAATCATCGCAATGGATAGCGCAATTATATGTCTGATAAGCTTGTAACCTTTGCTTGTCTCTTCTTTCTTTAAATTTGGCAAATGATAGAAACATGCTAAGAATAATACGGTGGTAATTGTTTCTATCACAAGTTGTGTCAGTGCAAGATCTGGTGCTTTCATCTTCATAAATAAAATACTAATACCATAACCGACTATTCCAACTAATACAACAGCAGTCATGCGTGATTTTACAAAGAGTAAGCAAAGCGCACTGACAACCATAATAATACCTATTATCATTGTAAACATCGTGAAGTCACGTTGTAAGGTCAATATTGGATTTATCTCAAATAACACATTCGGCATAATTAAAGCAATAATAAAGAGATATAAATAAATCGTATAAACATTTAACGATTCAGAAATAATAAGTGATAAACTACGCTTTGCAATCCGATCTTTCATTTCCCCGAAATTTTCATATGCTTTATTAAGCGCTATTCTATTAAATGCACTATATAAGTATTTATAATCTCCCTTAATTAATACAAAACTACCGATGATAAAGATAAGAATTGTAATAATTAATGGTGGTGTGACGCCGTGCCATGCTGTAATTGGCTTAAGATGTAAAGCACGATGCTCATTTGCAATAGGTTGAATCCATGATGACTGAATGATATTGGGAATAAAAAATAAAGTAAATGTGATCAGCGTCAATACTATATTACTGACGACAATAAAAGGTGATAGTTTCTGAGTTTGTATATTCGCATGACCAAAGAATGGTCGAATGATAAGGACAAAACTATAAATAAAAGTTCCAATACTCGCTATAATTGCAATAATAAATATAATGTAAACAATAAAATGTAATGATTTAAGTTCAAACAAAGAAGTTATCAAATACTCTTTTGCTAAAAAACCACTAAGAAAAGGTAATCCAGCCATTGCTCCCGCTGATACAACCATTGTAAAGTATGTCAGGGGTAATTGTTTACGTAACCCACTGAGTTTATTCATATCACGAGTTCCCGTTGCTAAATCAACAATGCCTGTTCCCATGAACAGTGTAGCTTTATAACAAGCATGCCCAATGATAAGCAAAAAAAGACCGTCATATGCATAACTCACAATCGATTCATTCCCAGGAAATGCGATGATTCCAATAAAGACGACCATCATTCCAAGCTGACTGATTGTAGAATAAGCGAGGAGCGCTTTCATATCGTGTTTAGAAATCGCAACAAAACTTCCCATCAGCATCGTTATAATTCCTACTATTAATAGTACGAATGATAACGATTCAATTCCTGCATAGATAGGCAATAACTTAATGAGTAGATAAATACCCGCTTTTACCATTGTTGCGGAATGAAGCAATGCGCTTACAGGTGTTGGTGCTGCCATCGCATCAGGCAGCCATATATGAAATGGAAATTGCGCTGACTTACTTAACGCACCTACCATAATCAATAACATACTCAAAGAAAATAACGTATGATGATGTAAATCCATCTTTAACAATTCATCAATCTGAGATGTCCCCGCAATATAATTGAGTAATAACAAACCGACAAGCATAATGCTGCCACCTAAAATGGTAATTACAAATGACTTTTTAGCACCCGCATAAGACTGTTTCTGATTGTAATGAAAGGCAATTAACAGGAAAGATGCAACACTTGTTAACTCCCAGAACAAGTAAAGTATAATGGTGTTATTGGATAGTACGACGCCATACATAGCTAAAATAAATAATGTCAAGCTGGAATAGAAGTAAGCATGTCTGTTATATTTTTGCATGTAAAAAAGGCTATAAAAAATGACGAAAATGCTAATAACTGAGATAAGTAGGAAGAAAAAGAATGACACTGCATCTAATCTCAAAGAGAAATAGAGATCTGCGTGAGGTATCCAAGGTATTGTAAATGTCTCTAATTTCGGTGTATTCATTATTACCACTACAGAAATCAACGGAAACAGTAAAGATAGTAATCCTATTCCTAGATTAGAAAGATGCTTTTTAAATAACTGTATCAGTAAAACCACGACTAGACCTATAACGAAAATAATATTTAACATCGTTCACATCCTTTATTCATTAAATTTGTAACTCGATTTTTTTATAATCAGGTGGCTCTATATCCATAAACTGATATGTTTCAGATTTTGTTTGATGCCCCAATAAATGCATTAAATCATAAATATGTATTCCTTGAACAAAAGCATGGTATGCAAATGTTTTTTTTAATGCTTGTGCTCCAATAGAAAATGTACAACCAATCTCAGATGCAGCTTTACTTAATATGCGATGAAATTGTTGTCTTGTTAATGGCGACTTCGTTTTAATTGATACAAATAAATAATCATCCTTTGACTTTGACTGGATATAAGATGATAACACATTACTGTCATGTGAATTTAAATATATTGAATAACCGTTCACCATAAATACAAAGCGATTATCTTTAACAATTAAATCTTCGCATTTCATTTCAAGTATATCTTGAATTTTAAGCGGTACATTAATCGCTAACACAAATAATATATAATCTCTTGTTCGTTCTTGTGCAAAATATGACTTTAATACCTGAATATCTGAAACGGATTTGATAGGTGTGGATTTTATCATGTCGCCCTCCTATGTTACATAAACATTATATCATATGTTTATGTAACATCTAAAAATTTTACTCATCAAAAACCCCCAAAGTGATAAAATTTTTCGCTTTGGGGGTTATTTCGTCGTCATTTTCATTTAATACTTCTAACTAACGTATTATACACCGAGTAAAATTGGTGTAAGCATTGGAATGATTACCACAACAATCACACCTACAATGACAAGTGCGATACTTGCCATTGAAGTTTCAGTTTCACCTAATTCAGTTGCGGCAGATACACCGAGCGCGTGACCACTTGTACCTAATGCAAGACCTCTGGCAATGGGATTACTAATTTTAAAGAAACGTAACATTTTATTACCGAGGGCATAAATAATCACTGCATTTAAGATAACCGCTAATGATGTTAACTCTGGTATACCACCGATGCCTTTTGATACGGGTAACGCAATAGCTGTCGTTGCTGCTTGAGGTAACATTGAAGCGACAATATCGCTTCCAAAGCCAAAGAGTTTTGCGACACCATAAATACCGAAGATTGCACCTGTTGTTCCTAATGCAATACCACCAATAATGTGTAACCAATATTTTTGTAATACATCTCTTTTCTTATATAACGGTATTGCAAAACAAATAGTTGCTGGTTCTAAGAAGAAACTGATGATACTGCCTCCTTTATTATATGTTTCAAAATCAATCCCAGTAACCGCTAAGAATGTAATTCCAAAGACCATTCCGACAAAGAGTGGTGCAAATAAGAAGAAGCCATTCGATTTTTTAAACAAAATTTGTCCGATAACAAAAGGAACAATTGTCAGTAAAATACCAAAGTATACTGTGTTAACCCCTAAATGATCCATTAACGTCATAATTAACGCACCTCCGCATTACGATACTTTTTAAGTTCTTTCTTACTTTTTTCTGAAAGACTTTCTTTACGTTCAGTCATCATCACAATCATTTGTGAGAAGAAACCAGTGCATAAAAGTAATAATAACGTTGAAATAAAGATTAATCCGATTATTAAGAATGGGTGTGCACTGATTAATCCTAAAGATTTAACTACTGAAATTCCGGCTGGCACGAACAGTAAACCAATATTATCTGTTAAAGCTGTTCCGACTTTCTCTACCTGTCCTAATTTTACAATACCTGTACACAAACATATGAATAAGAGTACAAGTCCAATCACTGATGCCGGCATTGGTATCGGCATAAATGTTTCAATTACTTTTGAGATGAGTAAGATTACTGAAATAACAATGATTTGATGAAAGAAGTTATAAGTTTTTGTATTTGTCATTTGAATGACCTCCCGTTTTTATCTTGAGTCCATATTACAACGAAACACCCTACAATAAAGCGTTTTCATTCCGAGATGCAAAAATAAGATGGTGAAATGCAAAAAAATAGAGCTAAAATTAATTTAGCCCTATTTCATGTTTAAATTGTTTAATATAAGACCTGGAAACTTGTAACTTCACATCATGCGTCAGTTTAACCTGGTACGTATTATTAAACCATTGTTCTGCAGATTTGATGTGGTTTTTATTAATAATACTTGAGCGGTGGATCCTCAAAAATTTATCTGGTGGCAATTTCTTCTCAAATGCACTGAGCGGCTCATGAATGGTATATGTGTTATTCACTGTTACAATATTTAATTGGCCTTCTTCAACGAATAATGCAATAATGTCATGCGTATTAATGACATAAATTTTATCATCAATTTGTACTGAAATAGTGGATACAGTTACATTAAAGCATTTATTTGTGTCGTTTCGGCTCAATCGATCATTTGCTTTATCTAAAGCTACTTTAATACGATTAAATTCAAATGGCTTTAACACGTAATCTAAAGCATTCAGTTCGAATGCTTTCACCGCATATGTATCATGTGCCGTAGCAAATACAATCATAGGTGGTGACTTCATTTTGTTTATTTTCTGTGCTAAATCTAAACCACTTTCATTGATTAAGTTTATATCTAAAAATAACAAATCATACGTTTCTGAGAGTAAAGCCGTTAATGTCTCTTCAACTGAGTCCGCTTCATCAGTGATATGCTTCTCATCTATTTTATGAATCAAATATTGTAATTCGTTACGTGCTAAAGGTTCATCATCTACGATTAATATCTTCATCATTATACCTCCGCTCTTTCATAAGGAATATGTGTGTAAAATTTTGTTCCGTTATCTCCTGTTTCGAATTGTAATTTTGCATCCAGATGATATAAGCCTACTAAACGCTTATTTAAATTTTCAAGGGCACTACCCGTACCAGAAGTCGAATCCACTTCAATTAATCCAATCTTATCACGTTGCTCTAATGGAATACCATTTCCATTATCCGACACTGAAATGATGATTTCATCGTGTTCTTTTTTTACATCAACAAATACATTATTACCTGTCTTTCTGTTATGGAAAGCATGCTTTATTGCATTTTCAACTAATATCTGAATAATAAACGGTGGTACCAACGCATCATTACATGAAGGCTCTATATTGAACTTTATATTAAAACGATTCGGAAACCTCGCTTGCTCTAAAGACAAATAAGCTTCCACTTGTTGTATTTCTTTTTCAATCGTAATTGTATTCTGTCTTGCCCCTTGTAAATTAGAACGAAAGAATTGACTTAAGTTGAGTAATAATTCACGTGCCTTTTCACTATCAACTCGTATCAAAGCAGAAATTGTATTCATTGCATTAAAGAAGAAATGAGGATTTACCTGAGCTTGTAACGACTTTATTTCTGCATCTTTTAATAATTTCGACTGCATTTCAATCTCGCCCAGCTCAATTTGACTTGAGAATATCGCTGCTAATCCTTCTGCTAATCGTCTTTCTACATAAGTTAATTTCTTATTATCTGTAAAATACATTTTTAAAGTTCCTACGACTTCATCATTAACATATAGTGGAATAACGATTGCTCCTTCTAAAGGACATCCTGGATGCGTACAACCTATTTCTTCTTTGCTGTGTGCTTCTTTAATTTCACCTGAACGAATGACCTGCTTAGATAATTCAGTAATAATCTTCTTCTTTGGTACATGATGATCACTAGCAGCACCGACATGAGCAAGTATATCCGTCTTACTCGTTATAGATACAGCTGACACTTTCATTAAATCTTTAATCACTTGTGCCGCTTGTGTCGCACTCTCTTCATTTAATCCAAGTCTGAAATATGGTAGCGTCTGATTAGCGAGGTTTAATACATCATGCGTCTGCACCGCCCTCATATGTTGTTCTTGTCTCAATGTCGAGAGAATAATTGAAAGAAATATGGCCGTTCCTAAGCTATTAATTAACGTCATCGGTAGCATAATTAAAGACACGAGTTCCTTTGCATGATTGAAATCAGAAGCAAAAATCATAATGCAAATCATTTGTATCAATTCCATAACAGCACCAAGAACAATCCCCTGTATAATTGTCGGATATTGGTTATTCTTTAACGCACGATGTCCAAAATAACCCGATAATAATCCGATAATACAAGAAGATATCACATAAGTATAAGCATCGACACCACCAATTAAATATCTGGAAATACCTGAGACAATACCAACAGCAATACCAACAGCGGGTCCCCCAACTAGACCAGCAACACTAATTGTGAGCACTCTTGTATTCGCAATTGCAGCATCATTAGAAATCGTTCTAAATATTTGGCTGGAAACGATATGATTATCACGAATTTCTACCCCCGTAAAGTTTGACACGACTGCAAATAAACCAAAGACAATAAATAACTGAATTTGAGAGGAAAGCTTATCACGTTCACTCATCACTTTTTTAAAGTGCGGGATATTCATTAAAATATATGCTACAAGGATTATGAGTCCAACACGTTCAAGTAAAAATATAAAAAGTTCTAACATAATAGCCTCCTTAGTCACTCACATTATAACCATAACAACGAAAAAAAGGAATGTAATGAATCATAAAAGTAGATGGGACATAAGCATTAAACTTTTATTGTTAAACAGAATAAACGGCGGAATAGAAAGTGCCAAACGACAAAAACCGAACAAAATCTATAAATCAGAGAACGATTTACTAGTTTTGTCCGGTTTTTTGGAGCAGAATATGTAATCCCGGTCCCTTTACCATCTCACTATTTATCTACAACTTTTAAAATTTCTTCTGTTACTATTTTATTCATTGCAAGAACACCTGGATATTCAAGATGGATACCATCTGGTGCAAAGTATTCAGGATGGCCTTGAGATTCTTTATACCAATCTATAATATGCACATTTTTATATTTCTTTGAGAAACGATGCATTTCCTCATTTACGTGTGCCTCATAATCTCTAGGCACACGCGCTGTTACTAAGAACACTTGTGCTTTATCAAACTTTTTGAGGATAGTCTCCATGTGGATATCCTGAAAATCTCCATTTGTCCCTAAATAAAGCACGACGATGCCATCTTTTCGATTGAATTCAGGATAATTATCTGCAACTGGGATCGCCTTATAAATACTACGTCCGACTTCACCATCTATTGTAGCATTTGGGAAGACTTTTTTAATTTCGAAGTTAATGTCAACCAATACTGAGTCACCAATAAATAATGGGGCGTACGGATACGACTTCGTCTGACCTTCTTGCTGAATATCATCTGGTGCATCAATCGGTGAAATTTGTTTTAAAGCAGGCGCAATCGATTTTGTCTGTGTGACAACAATTTTATTCTCGTTGGCTGGTGCTTCAGCTTTCACTGTTTTAAGTAAAAATGGTGTTGATAGTAGTAAGTATAAACTCATCAAAATTGTTGCAAATTGTTTAGCTGTTTTCACATCAATAAATGCCTTTAATCCTCTTCTTCTGAAAGGTTGCTCAATCAATTGATAACTAATTATCGCCATAATGACTGTTAATATTAATGATAAAAGATGTACATACCATGGTATTTGACCTTGAATAAAATGAGATTGCATTAATACGATAATTGGATAATGCCATAAGTAAAGACTATACGAATAACGACCAATCCATGTCAGGACAGGAATACTTAATACTTTAGATAATATTGTATCAGGGTGTACAATTGCCATAATAAAAAATAATGTGAATAGACCTAAAAAATATAATCCACCTTGGAATACAGATGCACTATGCTCTGTAAACACAAAGAACGAACGGATTAAAAAGATACATCCTGCTAACCCAATGATATCAATACTCCATACCATCCATTGTGGTGGATTATTTTTAAGTTTATATGCCGGCCAAATTAAAGCGAGCATCGCACCTAATAATAATGTTTGCAGACGCGTATCTGTTCCAAAGTAAATACGTGAAATGCTTTTAGCCGGATCAAACATCATCCACATTATAGCCATGGAAACAATCGATATAAAGAAAAATAATAATAAAATATTAGACTTCTTCTTTAAATATTTAAATAATAATAATAATACGAATGGAAATAATAAATAGAACTGTTCTTCAATAGCAAGTGACCATAAATGCTTTAATGGCCTTGGTTCCAAACTTTGAAAATAATCAAGTCCATCAAAGATGTACCACCAGTTCGATACATACACAAGTGCTGCAAACATATCCTTTTTTACCTGGTAAAGCAATTCACGATCAAAAAATATAATATATTGAATGACTATAAACATCATAAATAAAACAGGTGGTAATAAACGTTTTATACGTTTATACCAAAAATGTAGTAAATTGATTGAGCCATTTGTTTCATATTCTTTAATTAATAAAGTTGTAATTAAGTAACCAGATATAATAAAAAATGTATCAACACCCAGAAAGCCACCTGGTAGCCACTTAGGATTAAGGTGAAATATAATAATTGCGATAACAGCAATTGCTCTCATACCATCTAATCCAGGGAAATATTGCTTATTCATTAAATTTGACCCACCTTTTTAACATAAACGTAACATAATTGAAATACTTTATTAATAATACATGCTATTTCCTATTTTTACAACCTAAATATTTGCATTTAAATGTTTAAATTTGTAATACTCCTAATAAGAATAGCATTTAATCAAAAAAAATCACAACTTATATTAGCAAAATTCTAATATAAGTTGTGAAAATTAAGCAATCAAATATTACTTATTCTTATTTTCTGAAACCTCTTTAACTTTACCTTCGATTTTAACTTTTGTTTCATCTTTTACAGTTCCAGAAATCGTTCCTTTTTTCTCTTCAGCCATTATGAATACCTCCCTCTACTTACTATGTTTACTATGTATCTATTATAACGGATGAGACATTTTTTGTGTAATAATAGCTCTAAACACCCTACTATTTCATAATAAAAGCACCGACATCTTAAGAGATATCGGTGCACGCTTATATCATTAGAATGATTTAGCAACTGCTTGTGCTTTTTCAATTGCAGCAGATTTAATCCCATCTGCTTGATCTGGAACAGCATTATGACCTTCAATAATGATTTCTTCAACACTTGGAATACCGAAGAATCCTAAGATTGTTTGTAAGTAACGGTTACCCATTTCGAAATCTGCAGCTGGTCCTTCTGAATAGAATCCACCACGTGCCTGAATGATTACAGCTTTTTTATCTGTTAATAAGCCTACTGGACCTTCAGCAGTATATTTGAATGCTTTTCCTGCAACAGCTACTGCATCAATATAAGCTTTTACAATCGCCGGGAATGATAAGTTCCACATCGGTGTAACGAATACATATTTATCTGCCGCAGCAAACTCATCACTTAATTCATTTAAACGTGCTACTTTTTGTTGTTCTGTTTCAGTTAAATTTTCAAATGCTTCTCCGGATTGTAATTTGCCCCAACCTGCAAATACTTCTTTATCAATTAATGGAATAAATGTTTCATATAAATCAATGTGTTTCACTTCATGATCAGGGTGTGATGCTTTGTAACTTTCTATAAATGCTTTCCCTGTTGCCATTGAAAATGAAACTGTTTCATCATTTGGATGTCCTGTGATGTATAATACTTTAGTCATGTGTATTACTCCTTTTAAAATAAGTTTATTTTTTATACTTGATATATTTATTATATTAAAAAATCAAAAATAGTCAATATAAATGTTTTAATTATTTTTAGATACAAAAAAGGACGGCCCTAAAACAATTGGGTTCGTCCCATTTATCCTCAATGTAACTCAGACTGACTTATTTTCTCCAGAATGTTGTTACTTCCTGTTTATCTTCAATATTAAATTCAATTATTTCTTTAATTAAAGGGTAATCAATTGCCTGATTCCATTTTATTTTAAATAATCCTGCTGTTTGTTGGTAACCTGCTTTTTCAATTTTCTCTTTAAATCGAGCCATTGTTTGGTTTTCAGGTGCAATAGAAAGATGTGCTTTCGCTGAACTGATACCTAAAATAAATGTGCCATGATCAGAGTACATCGGTGTATTCCATTTAAATTCACGCTCTAGTTGCGGGAATGTCTTTTCAATCCATTCAAACAATGCCTGAGCCTTTCCTAAATGATTGACATCTTCTAATTTATTAAAAAACGGATCAAATTGATGCATACAGTATCCTCCATCAGGCTTTTATTTTTATTGTAACATATCTTCAAAAGCCCATCCTTTTTCTATCAAAACCTCTTTATAAAATGGATCTCGACCAATCAATTTAATATAATCACCAATTGCTTCAACTTCATCAAGATGATGTGTTGTTAATATGATACATTTATCTTGTTTCAACTGATTAATTAAGCGATGAATGTCATATCTTGACTTCAAATCTATTCCGACAGTTGGTTCATCCAAAATGATTATATCAGGATTACCTAATAATCCTACAAGCATATTCACTTTGCGTTTCGTACCTCCCGAAAGTGATTGTATAGTCGCTTTGTCTTCATTTAAATTTAGCGCCTGTTTATATTCCATGATACGTTCTTCACTTATTGGATTTTTATAGAGATCTTTAAAGAAACGTATATTCTCCCTTACTGTCATATGTTCAAATAAAGCAATATCTTGTGGAATATAGCCTAACCTTTCTTTCAATGCTTTTGAAGTGAATACTTCTCCAAAGTACTTAATGGTACCCTGATTAAAAGATTCGAGTTTCGCAATCATTCTAAGTAAAGTTGATTTACCTGCACCATTTTCCCCCAGAAGTATTGTTACTGCATGATGCTCAAAAGTCGTTGTTAATTCATTGAAAATTTCCTTTTTACCATAATGTTTAGTCAGATTTTGAATTTCTATCATAATAGTCCCCCTGTTACTGATGACATGTACAGTACAATAAGCGCAATAGTAAATGTAACGGTCATAAACAATCGATGACTTGTTGTGTTGATTTTAAACAAGAGGATACTTAATACAGTCTCATAGATGACTGTCAACCCAAAACAAACAAAATAAAATCTAAAACTCATTTGTTGATTCATCCATTGTGCGATTATAAATAGTGTACTGAGCATTAATAATGTATGGATAAGCACATATACCGTATGTAATTTAACTTGCGAATGATTAAACATAAATAATCGACTCAGTGCTGCATTTTGTTTAAGACGTTGGTGCAAGATAACTTGGATAGCCGCAACAAATAAAAGCATTGCATAAACAGCACTTAAACTAATAGAAGTATCCTGATGTTCACGCATTGCAAATTGTTTGATACGACTCGTCGGTGTTTCTTTATGATATTGATGCTGGACGTCTTTGAGTAAAACATGCTTATGTTGATTGATATGACTTGTAACAATATAAGGAATCTGTTGCTGATATAATGTCTTACTCGTTATTTCCTGGGCAATTGTTCCGACAAAATCATCTCTGTAATAAACAGTAATCGCATCGCGCAACGATTTGTCTTTAAGTTTTTGTTCGAAACCTTCTGGAATCGACAAACTTAGTACCGCCACATTTGCTTTTATGCTATCTTCTATAAACGCATCACTTTCATCCAGCTTTTTTATCGTAATATATTGTGTATTTTCTAACGCATGCACTAGATTTTGTGATGCTTTTGAATGATCTAAATCTTGTACTGCTATAGGCATTTTAAAAACAGCATTCATTTTCTGCTGTACTCCATATAATAATAGACAGGCTACAAGAAAAGATAGCATTAATATGATATAAGCTTTCCATTGTTTACGAACAATTAAAAATAGAATGGATTTCATCTTCTATACCTCCAGACAAGTGTTATGATTAACATCACCAATAACACAATGAAAGATATATAGAACGGCATTTCAGTCTTGATTAAATAATTATTTAACACCAATTCTACTAGATGATTGAATAAATGATTAAACGGTTGATTATAAATCATTCCTCCCAGCACATCTTTAAAGTAAATAGAAGGGAGTGTTGCTCCTGAGAATAAAATGATAAGACCTGTCAGCATTAGTTTTAATACAAGGTGACTCCACTTCGGTAATAATTCAATTAAAATGAGACTTAAGAAAATCATAATAATATAAGCGACCATATTGATGACTAACGGTTGTGTATTATAACTTTCAAAATCTGTAGACATCCATTTAATCAAAACATATAGCAATAATCCAGCGATAATGGATGTATAAATTAAACTCATAAGTCCACGAACAATCGTTAATTTTTCATATGAAAAATGAAACATAGACAATCGTTCTTTTAAAGCTTTATCTTGATTCATTTTTAAAATACTAAACAAAGATAAAAAGAACAGATAGATCCCAATAAAATAGACTGCTAATGTGTAATATTGATAAGAATCATATAATTTTACAGGAGATTCATCAAAAGCGCCATTACGATCCAATCCTGTAAATAACATATCTGTCATCATTGTTAGCATATCATCTTTCGTCGTCTCAGGATATAATATTTTGTAGGCTTTAGCGCCACCCATCGACAGCATCAATCGACTGTAGACTGAATCCGTGAGTTGATAAATAATAATACTCTCTACAGATTGTTTGTCATACGTATATACTGAAATAGGTAAATTACCCTGCTTATAAAAGACACGCGTCATTCCTTTATCAAAAACAAAGTAACCATCTAATTCATGACCTTTTAATTTCTCCTTTGCCGTTTGCTCATCATAACGCTTCAATTCAATATCTTTTCCCATACTTTGACCATCACCAATTGCATTTAAAATCAGTTTGGTTTCTTTTGATTGATCTAAATCGACAAGTCCAATTGAGAATTGATGATTTTTTTGTTCATTGACATAATTTAAAGATAACAATCCACCTAAGACAGCAATGAATAACAATAATAAATAGCATAGCAAATACCACTTTTTCAAAAGAAAAGAGTGATAAATGCTGAATATTTGACGTTTCACATTTATCACCCCTTTAAGCTTTATCCTTTATTTAATTAAAGTTTTAATTTAAATCTTTAGATACATCCTCAAAAATTTTCTCTCCGTTTTTAGAGATTTCTTCCTGTAAGTCCTCTATCTCACTATCTGACATCTTACTTAAATCTTTTGCACCCTCTGTTTTAACTTTAACGTCTTGTTTTAATTTCGTTATTCCATCAAGCATTAGTTTTATTTTTTCACCTTGAAATTCCATTGATACTTCTGCCTTTTGTTTCTGTTCATTGTTACCAACATCTGTAACTAAATCATTCGTATAATCCAATTTTAAATCCTGGCCAATAAATTGTGATAAATCAACAGTACCTTTATCTGTTCGTTTATCCCCATCCGTTTTAGAGTCATTGACAAAAGTAATCTCACTGCCTTGATCTACTCCAACTGCTATTTTGTAGTCATCTTTATAACTATTTTCTTTCTTAGTAGAAGTACCTGATAATTTAAATGCTTTTGGCATATCTTTTGAACCAGCAGTAACATCCAATTTTAAGTTATCATCAATTTGTGTTAATGCATTTAACTTGAATAATTCACCATTTCCCGTAATATCCATATCGCGTTTTAATATCTTTTTACCGTCTACATAGATTGTTGATACAATTTCCGGATACTCAGATTCTTTTTGTTTTTTTGCTTCTTTCAAAGCTTTATCTAATGCTTTATCGAAATCAACACCTTGCGCTTGTGTAGAAAATATTTTTTTTAATTCTTTATCATCCTTTGCTTGTTCTAAGAAAGCGATTGTAATTTTTTTAATATCTTTCGGTACTAATGTCATCGTTAATTTATCTAAGTTCTTCTCTTCATCAAAGATTTTTACTTTTTCTTTTTCTTTTTTAAAATTTTCATCTTTAACGTTGTCCTGGAATGTTTTACTGTAGCGTTCAATAATTTTATTAATATCTTCTTGTGAAACTTGCGCATTACCAAGAATATTATTTAAATTTAATGAATCATTCGTCAGCGTCTCATCTGAAGAACTCCCAGATAATTTATCTATTGTCTCAATAATTTTATTGTTCGGTACACTTAATACATCATTTAATATTGGAGCTTGTAAATATTGATTTTTCTCATCTGCTTGCCACGCAAAAACACCTAATTTGTTATCGGCGATTGTTGGCGTAATACTTAAGTTTGATAATTGCTTTTTATTATCGTGTGCCATATCTAATATAATATGTGAAGAATCAATGACTGATTTAGGAACACCCATTTCTGAAACCATTGATTCTGGTACATCTGCCCCTAATTTTAAATTAACTGCATAAGGTTCATCCTGCATTTTTTCCTGGAATTTAGTTTCATTTTCAAAACGCTTGTTGAAATAATCTTGCATTGCTTTTAATGATTCCTGCTCACTTAGTAAGTACGCATTTTTAGGTGTGTTCGTTAAAAAGTAATATGCTGCCGCACCTCCACCACCTATTAATAATACTAAAGCTGCAATAATACCAAATATCAATCCTTTTGATTTTTTCATAAATGATCCTCCAAGTGTTTTTTTTACTTAATTCAATCATAACAAAACAGTAATAATTACGAAATAGTTTTCTCAAAATTAACCATAATTTTTATAATTATGAAAAATAGTTTTTTTAAGGTTGAAAAAATGTAAAATTTGTATGCAATATCATTCTATAATACATATTGTGGAATGCGATTCAATCTTTCGCAATTTTTTTCATTTTTTATTTCGGCCTCATCGATTTACTTAATGAAATCACTTTGTAGTGTAATATAAACGCAACAAACGCCATGACAAATAAAGATAAAATCGCTACACGACTTGCAAAGGGGCCAAAATCTTTCAACAACAAAGTAATTGTTCCATAAATAAAGGGGCCAAAGACCGCAGAGAGCTTTCCACTCATTGAAAATAAGCCAAAAAACTGACCTTCATGCGCCTCAGGTGAAAGCTCGATAATCAAGGTTCGTGAAATAACCCAAATTGATCCCATCGCAATCCCAAATAATATCGCACAGATATAAAAAGCTTGTTTGGGCAAAGGTAAGCTTGCTAAAACCAATGCAATCATAAGTACAAGCGCAACATAGTGCAGCGCCTTTAATGAACCGATATGCTTTGCAATATATCCAAAAATAAATGCACCAACTACACTAAAAATTGTTGCAATCATAAAAATTTTGATAAATTCCTTAGATGTAAAACCAACAACTGTTGTAGCATATGGTTGCATCATACTAATTGCAGTTGCAAGTGCATCATTTAAAAAGAAATAAACGATTAAAAACACATAGATTGCTGGTTCATTTTTTGCCATTTTAAATGTTTCAATCACTTCTTTGTAACCTGTCGTTAAAGTTGATTGCTTCATATTATTTGTAAATTCAACTCTTTTATCGCCATCTTTACCAAATACGAATATAGGTAAACTAAAGACTAAAAATAAAATTGCTGTGGGAATAAATGTCTTTCCAGCGTCATCTGTTCCGACCAAAGTCATAATAGTAAGGACACCAAATAACGTCCCCATATAGCCTAAAGCAACGCCAAATCCTGATATCACCGAATGATCCTCTTTTGGTGATAAACTACTCATCATTGCATCATAAAATACTAAACTTGAATTATACATAAACTTTGCAATTGTAAACAGTATAATTATTATTAAAAATGATACAGGAATCCCCCACAATTGCTGCTTTATATCTGCCTGATAGATATAGCCCATAAGATATGTACATGCAAACACTACTAAAGTAAAGATAATAACCCACTTCTTTTTCTTCTGAGTGTGATCAATATACACACCATAGATGGGACTCAAGACAATAAGGAGTAATGCAGCAACACTAGCGGAATATGCTATCCAAGTGGAAGAAACTTGTGCTATCACTGGATCAGTACCCAATTGTTCTGTCACAAATTGCGGAAAGAATAATGTAACGATATTCGCACTAAAAATCGTGTTACTAAAATCGTATAAGGCCCAGCTAAAAATAGGTAGCGATAATAATAATTTTATATCTCTCTTCATCCCTATCTCCTCGTAATGATGTATTATCATTAGTTTAACGAGGTTTCTTTTGAAATGCTATAAAGTTTCTGTTTAATTATTGTAAAGGTTCATAAGTTCTGGATAAAAAAATAAAGACTTAGACAGATGTCCAAGTCTACTTTTGATCTTTATACCACTGGCTATTTTTATATTTTAAATGGTACTTAGCATTCCTCATAAATAAGTATGCTTTTCGTTTTATAGAAAGATCTTTTGAATAATATAAAGGATTATAATAACGATGCTTATAAATAAGTTGCTTAATTTCTTTACGTAATGATTTTTGTTTAACATACTTCAACAAAATATCCTTAGGAACAACAGTAAACAGATGGGTTGTATCTAGATATTTCAATGGATGTGGCTGATTCAAAATAAGATCTTCAACATAGCACTTTGCTATAGAATATCCTGATTCCTTAATATATGAACTTGAACGTCCTGCACGAAGATTCACTTCAAAAAATTTATACTTTCCATCACGGTGATCATACTTTAAATCAAAATTAGCAAATCCAGTAAAATTTAAAGATTCCATCATACTAATCACTTTATCCATTAAATCTTTATCGAATCTGGAAATAAGAGCAGTATAATTACCGATTGCTGTCATAGCTGGTTCCTGTAATAGCACTTGTGCTAATGTTATAACTTGCGCTTTACCATTTGAGTCACCGTAATACACAATATCCCATAAGTCCTGGTCATTACCTTCGATAAACTCCTGTATGATAACATCTTCACGGTAGCCATTATTATGAAGAAGCGCTATTGTTTCATTTATAGCTTCATAATCATTTAAAACATAAATTTTTTGTTTACCTTTAAATTTTAAATTAAAGTAAGCTGTACCATCATCTACTTTTATTATTGCAGGAAAACGAATAGGTTCCTTAAATGTTTCTAGTGTTGCCAGGTTAAAATGATATGTTGTTGGAATATCGATGCCAAATGAAGCAACCGTTTCATAAAAATGTTTCTTATAATAGAGTCGATTGAATAGTTCTTGCGTCGGAAAATTAAAAGTGAAATTCTCTCTTAGTTTCCCTTCATGTTTGATTAATAACTTAACATACTCATCCGTTGTAGCAACTAGTAATAATTTACGATCTTTCTTCCCATATTTCTTAGCGATACGATCAAAAGTATCGATAAATACCTCATCATCATATATCATTTTATCGATATAATATTCACTGATAAGACTTGAGAATTTTGTAAATGAAAGATAATCTGCTGCAACAATCACTGATTTCTTCTTATACTCTTTATGAAAGCTTGCGGAAGCAGCATACGCATGTATGTTTGCGCCCAAAATAATTGGGATAAAATTAAATTTAGCCATTATCATTGTCCTTTATTTAGTAGTATTAAAACTTTTCAGTCGTTTAATATATTATATTTTTGAATTGTTTAGTTAGAAAGCTTACTTTTATACAAATATTATAATCTTTTCCATTAGATAATTAACCTAATGTAACATTCTATAAACGAAAATAACTGGTAATTTCATAAAATTATCATTCAAGTAATCCTTTACCCTGATAAATTTTTTCTGTATATTTTTCAATCCGATTACGACGTGTCTCACTACGCTTCGCTCTATTGATTTCGATCACATAAGCACGTTGTCTGCCAGGCGTTAGATTGTAAAATGCATCTCTTAATCTTTCATTGTTATTAAAAGATTCTTCGAGTTCTACCGGTATTTCGAGCGGTTTATGATTTTTTTTAGGAAGCTTTTTACCAGACTTCTCTATACGAATCGCTTCTTCTATATAATAACGAATCTTATCCGCCTTCTCTTCAATTTCTTCAATGGAAGAGAAGCGTAGTTGACGATCAACCTGGACATGTTCTGTCTGCTGAATCAATAAATTATATTTATCTTCGAGTAATACTCCCTTATGAAATAGCAATGCCACATAATCTTTAAATCCATGTATTAACACAACATTTTTACCTTTTAATGTGTAACAAGGATGCATCCATTTATATTCTTCATCTAAATCGTATTCCTTAATGATATTTCGTAATAAAATATATGCAAATTGCCACTGTGATGCTTTATTGAAATACTTCTCCAGCTTCTGCTCAGTTGTTAATCCAGTCATTTAGAACACCTCCAGAGCTTTTATTATATTATAAACAATATATTTCAAATTTAATATATAAAAAAATATATTTATTTGATATCAAATCCATATTTTTGATATACTTTTTTACTTTCTCTCGACTGTAGGTATCTATAGAGTAACGCCGTTTCTTCTTTATGTTTTGTTGATTTAATCTTCGCAATAGGATAGTAAATCGGTTCATGTAATTGTGATTGAATAGGTAAATGATATTTTACTTTATTACTTGCCTTCAAATCTGAAGTATAAATTATACCTGCTTCAGCATTACCCGTTTCAACATAGGTTAATACTTGTCGCACATCTTTCGTGAAAACAAGTTTCGGGTGAATAGCTTCATATACATTTAACTTTTCAAGTGCCTGTTCGCCATACTTTCCTGCCGGCACGACATCTGGATTACCTATGGCTATCTTTTTAATCGTATCATCATTCAAATCCTTCACTGATTTTAATTGATGGGTTGAAATGAGGACGAGATGATTTTTTAGTAACACTTTGACATCATTTTTATCCACAACATTCCTTCTTATTAAATCGTCCATTTTATCCTGTGCTGCCGATAAGAAAATGTCAACAGGGGCTCCAGACTTTATTTGCTGTGCTAAAGCACCTGTCGCACCATAGTTAAATTTAACATCAATATGGTCATATTTTTGTTCAAATGACTTTTCAATTTCACCTAGTGCATTTTTTAAACTTGCTGCAGCTGAGACTGTAATGGTAACCTTACCTTTGGATTTATTATTTTGCATACCGCATGCACACATAAGCATACACACAATTATCATGGTTAATATTTTTTTCATAGCTGCCTCCTTTAATAGGTATATTTTATCATAATAAAAAAGACTTGTTACGTAGTTATTCCATACGTAACAAGTCTTGAGATATAATACTTATTTAATTTCTGATAAGATAATCAAATGCACTTAAAGCTGCTGTTGCACCTGATCCCATTGAGATAATGATTTGTTTATAAGTTTGGTCTGTACAGTCACCTGCTGCAAAAATGCCTGGTACGTTTGTTGCACCATTTTTATCAACAATAATTTCTCCACGTTCATTACGTGCAACAACATCCCCAACGAATTCAGTACTTGGCACTAAACCGATTTGTACAAACACACCTTCTAATTCAATTGTATGTTCTTCGTTTGTATTACGATCAACGTATGTTAGTGCTTTTAATTTGTCATCACCAGTTAATTCTTTAGTCGCTGCTGATTTAATAATCTCCGTATTATTCAATGAAGCTAAACGATCTTGTAACACTTTATCTGCGCGTAGTTCGTCACCAAACTCAAGTAATGTAACGTGCTCTACGATACCTGCTAAGTCAATTGCCGCTTCAACTCCAGAGTTGCCGCCACCAATTACTGCAACACGTTTACCTTCAAATAATGGTCCATCACAGTGTGGGCAGTACGCAACACCTTTTGTTTGATATTCTGCTTCACCTGGTACATTCATGTTACGCCATTTTGCACCTGTACCGATGATTAATGTTTTAGATGTTAATTGTCCACCATTTTCTAACGTCACATGTACTAAATCATCAATTTTTTCAATCGATTCAACACGCACAGCACTCATTACATCAATATCATAACTATTGATGTGTTCTTTTAAATTTTGAGAGAACTCAGGTCCTGTCGTTTCTTTAACAGTGATAAAGTTTTCAATACTCGCAGTATCATTGACTTGACCACCAATACGCTCTGCGACAATACCTGTACGTAATCCTTTACGCGCTGCATAAATTGCTGCACTGCCACTTGCTGGTCCACCACCAATAACTAAGACATCAAATGTTTCTTTAGCATCAAATTCAGAAGCATCAGCTCCACCACCAAGTTTGGCAATGATTTCTTCAACCGTCGCTTTACCGCTTCCAAATTCCGTGCCGTCTAAGAACATTGTAGGAACCGCCATAATATCTTTAGATTCTTCTCTAAACGCTGCACCATCAATCATTGTATGCGTAATGTTTGGGTTTAATACTGCCATCATGTTAAGTGCTTGTACAACATCCGGACATTTTGTACACGTCAAGCTAATGAAGGTTTCAAAGTTAAATGGTCCTTCTAACTTTTTAATTTGTTCAATAACTGACTGATCTACTTTAGGTGCACGACCACTAACTTGTAATAATGCTAAAACAAGAGAAGTAAATTCATGACCAAGTGGCACACCTGCAAATGTAATACGTGCTTCTTCATTAGGACGTGCCAATGTAAAGCTTGGTGTACGTTTTAATGAAGTTTCCGTTAAAGTGATACGTGAAGACATTGATTCAATTTGTTTTAATAATTCCATCATATCTTGACTCGTCTTATCTTCACCAGCACTTGCAGCAATAACAACATCGCCTTCCATCAATTCTAAATATTGTGCAAGTTGTTGTTTTAATGTTTCATTTAACAATTACATTTCCTCCTTTAAGGATAAAATTCTATTTTTAAGTGTAAGAGATACCACAACGCAAGTTTTGCGTTGTGGCACAATGCTATAGCTATATGGTTTTAATTTCACTGATTTATTAGATTTTACCTACTAAATCTAAACCAGGTGTTAAAGTTTCGCCACTTTCTTTCCATTTCGCAGGGCAAACTTCACCGTCATGGCTTGCTACGTATTGCGCAGCTTTAACTTTGTCTACTAATACAGAAGCATCACGACCGATACCATCGTTGTTGATTTCCATTGTTTGAACAACACCGTCAGGATCGATTAAGAATGTTGCACGTTGTGCAAGTCCTGCTTCTTCATCTAATACATCAAAATTGTTTGCAATAACGTGTGATGGGTCACCAATCATTGTATATTGAATTTTGTTAATCGCTTCTGAATGGTCATGCCAAGCTTTGTGTGTAAAGTGTGTATCACATGATACTGAATATACGTTTACTCCTAAACCTTGTAATGTTTCATATTGTTCTTGTAAATCTTCTAATTCAGTTGGGCATACGAAAGTGAAGTCAGCTGGGTAGAAGCACACGATGCTCCAGCTACCTTTCATTGATTCATTAGATACTTCAACAAATTTGTCTTCTTTCGGATCGTAAGCATTTGCTGTGAATGGTAAGATTTCTTTGTTAATTAATGACATGGATAAATTCCTCCTAGAATATATTAAGAATAAGTTTCCGTTTCTAGATTAGAATTATTCTAATCTCTACAAAACTTATTATTACATGTGACGAATTTTAAGTCAACTAACTCACACTCAAAAAATTTAATTTAATCATGCTCTTCCATTCACACAATGTTCACTGTTTAAGATTTTGATTCTGTTAAATTTACTCATGTCATTTCAATTACTTAAATCCATTCTCATTTACTTTATTAAAAGAGAAATGAAAACAGCGATAATCACGACAGGGATAATATAACGTAATAAAAATGACCACACGCTAAATAAACCTCTATATTTATTATCCTTTAGTTCCTCTTTTGCGATTGCTTGATTTAAACGATATCCTGTAAATAATGCGAAACATAATGCCCCAATCGGTAATAAAATATTTGATACTAAATAATCCATATTATCAAAGAAAGTACCTGCACCAAACTTCACTTCACTTAATAAGCCATTTGATAATGCAGATGGGATAGACAGTATAAAGAGTAGTACCGAAATTATGCATACAGCTTTTTTCCTTTTTCTTTCATTATTTTTGATTGCATTCGAAACATTAATCTCAATTAATGAAATTGACGAAGTAATCGTTGCGAAAAAGAATAACGACAAGAAAATAAAATAAAATATACTTCCAAGCGGCAACTGATCAAAAACATAAGGTAGTACAATAAAAAGTAAACCAGGGCCTTGTGCATTTTCGATACCAAGCGAAGCTGTTGCTGGAAATATTGCAAGCCCTGCTAATAATGTGACCAGAATATTTAACCCCACTACTGAAAAACCTGATTGCACGATATCCGTCTTTTTATCTAAGTATGATGCATACGTCAGCATGCCACCAAATCCTACAGACAATGAAAAGAATGATTGTCCTAATGCAAAGAGAACACCTTCTGTATTCATGACTGTAAAATCAGGTTTTAAGAAATACATCACACCTGCCATCGCATTCGGTAGCGTTAAAGAGCGAATAATTATGATTAAAAATGCGACAAAAAGCAATGGCATCATGACTTTAGAAGCTCTTTCAATACCATCTTGAATACCTTTTGAAACAATCACTGCTGTAAGTAATATAAATAATAATGCGCCAAAGATTGCATATAAAGGTTGACTGATTAACTCGCCAAATAAAGCTTCATAATTATCAGTATGTTGACCCGTAAAAATAACGACAATCGTTCTTATCATATAGAGTAATATCCATCCACCGATGACACTATAAAAACTCAGCAATAAGAAAACCCCAATATTCCCCAGATGCCCAATAAGATTATAATATTTATTGCCGGTTATCTTCCCAAAGACATCTGTACTGTATGTTTTACCATGCCTACCAATAACAAATTCAGCTAATAGTAACGGAAGGCCAATAAAAAGTGTAAATATCATAAACAAAACAAGGAAAGCTGCACCACCATTATCAGCCATCACGTAAGGAAACTTCCACATTGCACCGAGTCCTATTGCTGAACCTGCACTTGCTAAAATAAATCCAATTTTTGACCCCCAAGCCGATCTTTTCTCCATATGTAATCACTCATTTCATTATTTTTTAAACAAAAAAGAGGCCAATGCATACGCATCGACCTCAAAAAAAGAGACCTGACGCATACGCAATCGGCCTCAAGTAACGCTAATGAAGCCGCCATAGACACTTATATCTATGACGAGCATAAATATAAGTTATGACAGCTGCCACCACATATTTAATTTTGTACTTGCTTGTACAAAAATATTCATTCGCTTTACCTCTCTCGTTTAATATTACAGACAATTCTAACAGTTTAATATTTATACGTCAATCACTTTTATCTTACATCTGATATATGTGTAATCGGGAAGTAATTAGCCAGGCAATATGATCCAATAATCATAATGATAATCAGAGCAGATAATATTATATCTCGATAACTGAACGGTACAACATAATAATAAGATCTCTTTCCATCATGAAATCCTTTTTTTTCCATCGCTACAGAAAGACGATGTGCACGTCTGATATTTTGGCTTAATAGAGGAATCAGGATATGCTTGATACGTTTAAGACCACGATATTGTTTTGAATCAATCACATGATAGCGCATTTTCAAGGCATTTTTTAACTGAAAATAAGACTCAAACATGAGCGGCACCATACGAATGACTGCCATAAAAGCATATGCATACTTTGGCTTAACTTTAAGATGTTGCATTAAGCTGTAAAATATTTTTACGACTTCACTCGTAAATGCAATACAGAGACCAAAAAAGCTCACAGTTAATGTTCTAAGAGATAGATGCAGTCCTCTAAATAAACTTTCTTTTGAAATATGAATAATGCCCCATTCAAACAACATCGTTGTACCATCACCATAAAAAATCATAAATAATGATGAGGTGAAACTAAATAGCATCATTACACTAACAAAAGCAGCGATGAGTTTAATTCGTACGCCGCTAAATATCATCATAAAGATGAACATTAATATGGAAAGATAAAGCATCCAGTCAAAGTTGTGAACGAATATGACAAACGCAAACAACAATACACCTAAAATCATTTTCGCAATGACGTTAACTTTGTCCATAAATGTGTGATAAACCTTAAACTGTTCATACATCGAAAGCCCTCCTTACTTCAGAAAGCTTTTCACTTTCTATACGTAGTATACTTGAAGGGTAACGAGTAATGATTTCTTCATCATGCGTGACCATGATAATCGTTTGTCCAGCTTGAACGCGTTGCTTAAACAGTTCTATCAACTCAAAAGTATTCTTACTGTCCAGGCCAAATGTCGGTTCGTCCAGTAGGATAATATCTGCTTTCGTGCTTAACGCAGTTGCCACGCTTAATCTTCTCTTTTGCCCCATTGAAAGTTCGTATGGATGACGATGACGGAGGTGATGCAGATTTAACTGATTTAATAACTGTTCGGTCTTAACCTTGGCCGTTTCTTTATTTAAGAACTGAAAATTAAAGAATATCTCATCAAAAACACTACTCTGAATAAACTGCAGCTCTGGATTTTGATAAACTAGATACATGTTTTGTGCGGCATCTTTAATCCGCTTCAGCCTTCTTGAGTTATAAAACATAATGCCTTCATATGGAATTAATTGCATAATTGACTCTAGAAGCGTCGTTTTTCCAGTCCCATTTTTTCCTGTTATCGCAATCCATTCATGACTTCTCACAATCACTTCATTAACACGGTATAATACTTTATCTTTACGCTTCACGACAATATCTTGTAACAACAACTCGAAAGCATCTGTCGGTTTGACGAACTCCATTGTTTTCGGCGCCTGTTCATAGGCATTTGGATGCCATACGCCATAATGATTCAACAAGGCCTCATGATTTTTTAATATCTTATCAGGTTGTCCCTGTGCCACTATATTTCCGTAATCATCCATCAAAATAATACGATCTACATGTTCCCAAATATACTCGACCTTATGCTCAACAATGAGGACTGTTTTGTCCTGCCAGATTTGTATCATTAACTCCCACAGATTTTTTGTAGCGTCGCTATCCAGCATTGCTGTAGGTTCATCCAGAAACCATGTATCCGAGTTTTGTAGAAGAGAACCCGCAATGGCAAGTTTCTGTTTCATACCACCGCTGAGCTGATTGATAAGCTGTTCTTTATCTACTTCTAATCCTACCTGCTGCAATGCTTTTCTAATGAGACTATCCATTAATTCACGGTCAACATGGCGATTCTCCAATATGAATGCCAGCTCCTCATACACCTTAGGCATACAGAACTGACTATCTGGATCCTGAAATATAACACTGGAATCCTCATGTATATGCAGTGCATCATATTTCATTGGTAAGTCTATTAAATTCGGTACAATACCACTTAGAACGTTCAGTAAAGTACTTTTGCCGGATCCTGATGGTCCGAGCAATAATACTTTTTCCTGATCTTTTATTGCAATATCAATGCCATCAAAAACTTTCTCTTCTTCTCCGGGATACTTCAGCCTTAAATTGTTAACTGATAGCATATACTACAAACTGTCGTAATCCGATTGTGTTGATGTTCTGAATAATTTCGTTACACCCGTTTGATCTAATGCTTTGACGATTAAGTATGACAGTATCCCGGTAACAAGCGCCCCACTAATCACACGCATTACAACATACAATAACACGTTCCATCCAGCAACTTCTGACATATAACCATAGAAATATTCAATTGGTAAACTGATTAATGCAGCAGATACACCTGCTAAAATACAAACAATGACACTTCTTGATTGATATCTAAAAATCATAAAGACAATTTCACATGCTAAGCCTTGCAAAAATGCAAATACAAATGTCGGAATATCAAATTTACCCATCACAATTGTTTCACCTGCACCTGCGGCAAATTCAGCTAATAACGCAATCCCTGCTTTCGGTACAATTAAATATGCGACGACCGCTGCCATAAACCATACCCCATAGACCAATTGCTCTAAATGTAATCCTAGGGGCTTCATCGCTTCATACGGTAGCCACACAAAGTTATAAATAATAGCGAACAATACTGCGACTAACACCGTTACTAAAATATCTGATAACTTTAAACCCTTACTACTTACTGAACGATTCATATTCATTCCTCCATAAAAAATACGCAACCTTCAAGAAGAAGACTGCGCAAGGAAAATAGTCATAGTGAAACAATGACTAAACACTTCCCTACGCTAGTATCATCTAGATCAGGTTCAAAGGGTCTAAGACTACAGCCTTATCTCAGTTTTTACAAACTCCCCTAGTGCGTTTATTCAATTTATTAATTTTAACAGTACAATTTACCAATTATTTTGTCAACGAGAAATTTTATTTTAATTCTATATGATTTAAAAAACTTAACTTGACATCAAGTTGCATATTACACCCTTTAACTGCATAATATTAAATATAGATTTACTACGAAAGCGAGCGATTTATATGACTAACGTAAAGATTCGTCCTGTGACAATTGAAGATTTAGAACAACTTATCACAATTAGTAAAACA
The DNA here is from genome assembly GCF_021366795.1 of Macrococcoides caseolyticum. Taxonomy (GTDB): domain Bacteria; phylum Bacillota; class Bacilli; order Staphylococcales; family Staphylococcaceae; genus Macrococcoides; species Macrococcoides caseolyticus_A. The sequence goes on from NZ_JAHCPS010000003.1 coordinate 111,346, forward strand.
ACTTTTGATGACACATTTAGACCAGACAATAAAGATGCAGTTATTGATGAGTATTTATTAACTTCGTTTACTCAAGATAAGATGCTGTCACAATTAAATGAAATAAATTCAGAGTTTTATTTTGCTATGGTTAACAATAGTATCGCTGGTTATTTGAAAATTAATGTTAAGGATGCGCAAACCGAAGATATGGGCCAGGACGCACTCGAAATTGAACGTATTTATGTTGACAAACATTTTCAAAAACAAGGGATTGGTCAATTGTTATATAACAAAGCAATTGAGCGCGCGCATTATCATCACACATCAAAAATGTGGCTAGGTGTATGGGAACACAACTATAATGCCATCGCATTTTACAGCAAAATGGGCTTTAAACATATTGACTCACATGTTTTTCAAATGGGGGATGAAGCTCAAACAGATTGGATTATGATCAAAACAGTCGAATAATGTTCACTTTTTCACAAATTAAATGTATACACCATCTTTATGAATCGATATAATGGTTTTGTGTATTAATTTTGTCTTTCTCATATTGAATATTAAAATTAGGAGGCGCTATTATGGCTATTGAAATTCCAGCAAAAACAATCGAAGATACTTATCCTTCGAAAAGTAACATTGAAGATGTATTGAACCAAGTCGCATCAAAAGAAGTGATGGTAGACAAAACACCTGGTCGATACATGGTCAAAGCAATAATGTCTGGCTTTTTACTTGCAATCATGGCAGTATTGCAGCTTGCAGTAAAAACTCAATTCGCAGAAGCAAACCACGGACTTGTTAACTTACTTGGTGCACTCGCATTTAGTATCGCACTCATTATGATTGTCCTTACTAAATCTGAGTTATTGACGAGTAATTTTATGTTCTTTACAGTTGGTTACTACTTCAAAACAATCACAATGAGCAAAATTATGAAAGTATTTACGCTTTGTTTCCTGGGAAATATTATTGGTGGATTTATTCTCTTCGGAATGATGACAGGTACAAAAGTTATGACGCCAGAAATGGTTGCTGCTTTAACAAAAACAGTAAATGCCAAAACAGTAGAAGCAAGCTGGCATGCAATTTTGATTAAAGGGATTTTTGCCAACTTTTTTATCAATATCGGAATTTATTTAGCGCTTCAAAGCAAAGAAATGTTAGCAAAAGTATTCTTTATCGGTATAGGCGTTGTCATCTTCGTATTTATGGCCTATGAACACGTTGTTTATAATGCCGGGCTATTTTCAGGAATGATGTTCTATAACATCGATGCTTTATCTTGGATAGATGTACTTAAAAACATCGTCTTCGCTTATATCGGAAACTACATCGGTGGCGGAATATTTATCGGCTTAGTTTATGCATACCTAAATGGCCGTAGAGACGATGTTGTAAGACTAACAAAATAATTTTATAGAATAAAAAGACATGGTTATCCATGTCTTTTTTTAGTAGTATAATTTACTCGCATTTTCATAGCTTAATACAAATTCATCATTATCTTTTTGGATATATAATATTTTATTTGATTCATCTTTTTTGGTTATCGTTAATGTATCAGATACTTTTACATGATGTTCAGATAAATATTTTAGTAGTGCCGCTTCATCCTCTACTTGTTTTAAGGTAAACGTCTGTCGTTCATTGAGCTCAAGGATACTGTCTGTAAACTCCTCAATGTGCTCGTCGCGCGGGATTTTCGCTCCATGCGGACAATACTCCGGATAACCAAGCATTTCATCAAGTCGTTCTATAAACATATCACTTACTTTATGTTCTAATACTTCAGCCTCTGCATGTACCTCATCCCAATTATACTTTAACGATTCAATTAAAAAACATTCAATCAGACGATGGCGTTTCAGTAATCTGACAACCTCTTTCATCCCTTGCTGTGTTAATTTAACACCTTTATACGGTTTAATTTCAACTAAAGCTTCTTTCTCAAGTCTTGTCATCATTTCTGAAACAGATGGTGGCTTAATACTTAATGCATTAGCGATTATTTTGTTGGATACAAAATGATCTTTTCCTTTGTGATAATAAATGATTTTTAAATAATCTTCTTTTTCCTCTGTCAGCATTCTATCCCTCTTTTCATACATGTTCACAAAATCAACACAATTTAATCATTGCAAAAACACAAAATCAATACTACGATTAAATTAAAGTTTAGGGTAACCTAATATTATTTTTAAAAATAAAGAAAGTGTGATGTTATGTTTCAAATCAATGACCTATCAGTTACTATTAATGACCAAACAATATTATCTCATATCCATTATACACAAGAATCTAAGGGCAAGATAATCGGTATACTTGGACCAAACGGTGCTGGTAAATCAACATTAATTAAATCTATACTCGGTTTTACTCCTCATACAGGTGATGCTTATTGGGATAATAAATCAATAAAAGCGAATAAAAGTTTATGTAGTTATGTTCCCCAAAAATCTACAGTCGATTTAACATTCCCAATCACGGTTGAACACGTTATTCTCTCCGGCTTATATAACGGAAAGCTCAACATGCATAACCATAATGGTATGTACAAGGTGAACCAACTGCTAATTCAATTTGAATTGTCCCAGTACAGAAATAGAACACTCGACACTTTAAGCGGTGGTCAGTTACAACGTGTTCTTCTTGCCAGAAGTTTAATGCAGGACAAAATGATATATTTCCTTGATGAGCCATTTGTTGGTATTGACTTTAAAAGTTATGAAATTATCAAGCATTGTATCTTTGAACTAAAGAATGAAGATAAACTTATCTTTATCGTTCATCATGATTTAAATACTGCTGCTTCACTTTTTGATGAAATCATCATGCTCAATAAGAAGATTATAGCATCAGGCCCTACTGAAACAACCTTAACACAGGACAATCTTGCAAAGACATTTTTTAATTCAGGAGGGATGTCGTATGTTTGATTTCTTCTCTCAATTGATGCACTATCCTTTTTTGTCTAGAGCTCTAGTTACTGCTGCAGTTGTGGGCATTATCTCTGGAATTGTAGGGTGCCTGATTGTGCTGCGTGGTCTTAGTTTAATGGGCGACGCAATGAGTCACGCTGTCCTGCCAGGCGTCGCGATCAGTTACCTACTCAATATTCCCATATTCATCGGTGCACTGTTTACAGGACTTATTACAAGTTTATTAATCGGTACTATTACAACACGCTCTAAAACTAAAAATGATGCTGCAATTGGTATAGCATTTACATGTCTATTTTCTATAGGTGTGATTATCATCAGCTTAATCCAAACATCAACAAACCTATATAGCATCCTATTTGGAAATATTCTGACCGTTTCACGTGAAGCGATGTGGACGTCTATTATCATTAGCTGTTGTGTCCTGGTTGTAATTATCGTGTGTTACCAACCACTAAAGATGACAACATTCGACCCAATATTTAGTCAGATGAATGGGACTAATCCAACATATTGGCATTATACAATGATGTTACTTCTCGCACTGATTACTGTCATTAGTCTTCAAACCGTAGGCATCATATTAGTCGTTGCATTACTTATCACACCAGCTTCCAGTGCCTATTTAATTTCAAAATCATTACATCAAATGATGCTATTATCGGCACTGTTTGGGCTAATAAGTGCATTAGTTGGTATTTATTCAAGCTATATCTTCAATATCCCTAGTGGTGCTTGTATCGTTATTTGTGCAAGCATCATCTATATAACAATATTTATCATCCAGCAATTAAAAGTGAAAATAAAATTTCGTAATACTTAAATCAATCAAAATTAATTATACAATGAATTATTTATGGAGGTTATCACATGAAAAAATTAATATCAATATTTCCCATTATATTATTACTTTCTATCATGCTTACAGGGTGTGGAAAGCCAAACAGTCATCAACTCAAAATTGTAACGACTAACTCTATCCTTTATGATATGACAAAACAAGTCGTCGGTGAACACGCGAACGTTACTAATATCGTTCCCATTGGCCAGGATCCTCATGAATACGAAGTAAAACCACAGGATATTAAGGCGATTACCGATGCTGATTTAATAATTTATAATGGCATGAACTTAGAAACTGGCAGTGGCTGGTTCCAAAAGGCATTAAAACAAGCAAATAAAGATATATCATCAAAAGAAGTAATTGAAGCAAGTAAAGGGATTAAACCTATTTATCTTGATATAAAGCATGATCAATCTGCTCTAGATCCTCATGCGTGGCTTAGTATAAAGAACGGCATTCAATATGTTAATAATATTTCTCATGCTGTTCAACAAAAAGATAAAAGTAACGCACAAAAATACCTTAAAAATGCAAATTTATATAAAGCGAATCTTAAAGAACTTAATCAAAAATATAAAGATAAGTTTAATGATATCGATAAGTCCAAACGCCATTTAATAACTAGTGAAGGTGCCTTTAAATACTTTGCTCGTGATTATGATATCAGTCATGCTTATATTTGGGAAATCAACACAGATAAACAAGGGACACCTGAACAAATGAAGAAAGCTGTTGATTATGTAAAGAAGAATCACGTGAAATCTTTATTTGTAGAAACGAGTATCGATCAAAGAAGTATGAAGTCCTTAAGTGAAACAACAAACGTCCCTATCCATGGTGAAGTATATACAGACTCCATTGGTAAAAAAGAGACAGATGGCGACAGCTATTTTAAAATGATGGAACACAATATTAAAGTCATACATGAAGGTATGAAATAATTTGCAAACCAGGCTAGTATTGGCCTGGTTTATTTTATTTAATTTCATTAATTGTTCTTCGTTTATTTTTCTCTCTCTAGGGAAGAGATAAATAAAAATGGAGTGATTGTAATGGATATTAATCAATATAAAGTTACACCCTATAAAGCATTTAATTTCAACGATTTCAAAACTACTGAAAATGAAAAACAAAATAACAAGCAGATCAAAGAAAATATCGTACCTGATTTAACAAAAAGATTAGAAGACCTACATTTAAAACTACATGCTGCAGAAGAAAATGGTATTATCGTGGTTCTCCAAGCGCTTGATGCAGCAGGAAAAGATGAAGTCATTAGCTACATCTTCTCAAATTTAAGTGCCCAAGGATTAAAAACAACTTCTTTCGGTAAACCTAATGAGACTGAACAGAAGCATGCTTATTTATGGCGATATCACGAAGGCCTCCCAGAACGTGGTCAAATCGGAATTTTTAATCGTTCTTATTATGAAGATGTGCTCGCACCACGCATTCATGATTCAGTTGAAGGTCATGAAACGCCAGATAACAATGATGAAACGCTATGGCAAACGCGTTATCGTCAGATTAATGATTTTGAGCGCTACTTAACTGAAAATGGCTTTGAAGTCATTAAATTCTTCTTCAACATGTCAAAAGACGAGCAACGTGATCGTCTACTTGAACGTATGACGAATAAGAATAAGAACTGGGAGTTCTCATTTAATGATGTGAAAGAACGTGAATATTGGGATGACTATCAAAAGATATTTGCAGAAATGTTAGAAGCTACTTCAACCGAACATAGTCCTTGGTACATCTTACCCGCTGATGATGAATGGCATACACGACGCATTGTGACAGAGGTGATGATAGATACGATTGAAAGATTAAACCCTGAATTCCCAGAAATATCTGCAGAAAACCAGGATAAATTATATGAGTATATTGAAAAACTAAAAAATGAATAATTCCGAAAAAAGTTATTTGACAATTCGAAAAATTTATTTTAGAATAGTCAATAATTCTTACAACTGAATATCACTTATCCAGAGTGGTGGAGGGACTGGCCCTATGAAACCCAGCAACCTATTCGATTAGGTGCTAATTCCAGCAGGGAAAACCTGAAAGATGAGCTTATGAGTCTACTTCTTTGAGGTAGGCTCATTTTTTTGCTCCTCTTAAGTCTATTTTTTAAAAATTCTAGGAGGGAATATATTATGACAAGTCACTACAAATTTGAAACAAAACAAGTACATTCAGGTCAAGTTATTGACAAAGAAACCAACGCACGCGCACTCCCAATTTATCAGACGACATCTTTTACATTCGATGATACAGAACACGCTGCGAACCTTTTTGGTTTGAAGGAATTCGGTAACATTTATACACGCCTTACGAACCCAACGACTGCTGCCTTTGAAATTCGTATTGCAGAACTTGAAGGCGGTGTTGCTGCTGTTGCAGTTGCCTCAGGTATGGCTGCAATCACATATGCTATACAGAATATAGCAAACAGTGGTGATCATATCGTTGCAACAACCAGTCTGTACGGTGGTACACATACTTTATTTGAACACACATTTAAGAAGTTTGGTATTGAAGTTTCACTTGTCGATACAAGTTCACTTGAAAATGTTAAAAAATCTTTGAAAGAAAATACAAAGGCCATATTTGTAGAAACAATCGGTAATCCTGAAGGTAACGTTGAAGACCTGGAAGCACTTGCTGAAATTGCACATACTCACGGTATTCCTTTAATTGTCGATAATACCTTTGCATCACCTTATTTATGTCGACCAATTGAGTTCGGTGCGGATATTGTCATCCATTCTGCAACAAAGTTTATTGGAGGACATGGCACTTCAATTGGTGGGGTCATTGTCGATAGTGGACAATTCAACTGGGATAACGGAAAATTCAAAGGCCTTACTGAACCTGACCCTAGTTATCATAACTTAGTATTTACAGATAGCTTTAAAGAAGCTGCCTATGCGATTAAATTACGTACTACTCTATTACGAGATACTGGTGCTTGTCTTTCACCTTTTAACGCTTTCTTGCTGGCACAAGGATTAGAAACATTATCATTGCGCGTAGAACGTCATGTTGAAAATACTAATAAAGTTATTGAATTCTTATCAAATCACGACAAAGTAGAATGGATAAAATATGCAGGCACTCTTGACAGTCCTTATAAATCACTACAGGAAAAATATTTACCTAAAGGGGCAGGTTCTATTTTTACTTTTGGTGTGAAAGGTGACCATGAAGCAGGTAAAAAGTTCATTGAATCATTAGAACTATTCTCTTTACTTGCTAATGTTGGAGATGCGAAATCCCTTATAATCCATCCCGCTTCAACAACACATGCTCAATTAACGGAAGCAGAACAACTTGCAGCAGGCGTTAGCCCAGAAACGATTCGAATTTCAGTAGGCATCGAGCACATTGATGATATTATCGCAGATTTAGAGCGCGGATTGAGTGTGATTTAAATGACTATAAAGTTGAATCAAGTACCTTTTAAACGTATTCTTATCGTCAATTTGATGCCTAATAAGTTTGAAACTGAGTTACAATTAAGACGCCAATTGCAAGATGCACATATTGATTTCTTATATTTAAAAACCCATAAGACAAGCACTTTGAAAAGACAATATGTTGAAAAACATTATATCTCGTTCGATGAAGCCAAACTGAATACTTACCAAGGATTCATCATAACTGGCGCACCTGTAGAACATCTGGACTTCAAAGCAGTTGATTACTTCAATGAATTACAATCCATACTTAAATGGTCAAAACGTCAGCAACATCACCGTTTATTCATTTGCTGGGGCGCACAATTTGCGTTATACAGTGAGTATCATCTTGATAAAACACCATTTTTTAATCACCAAAAACTTTTCGGTGTATATGAATACGATATATTAGAGAAACATGCTTTAACACAAGGCTATCAATCCTACCATGTACCTCAATCACGATATACCAATATTGATATACACGCCATTAAACAAAAGACAGACTTAACTATTTTAAGTTCACATCCAGTCTACGGTGCAGATATATTAGTTTCTAAAGATAACAAAGATCTATACATTAATGGACATTTAGAATATACAGCAAACACCCTCCATACTGAATATATACGTGATTGTAATAAAGGCATTGAGATTGCATTACCCAAACATTACTATACTTATAACAATTCAAATGACAATGTCATTTCTAAATGGCAACCCTTTGCAAAAACTTTCTTTAGCCGTTGGATGGATCAACTCACTGAAAGTAATCAACTGAATAACTGTCATAAATTTAACAAACTTTCAATATAAATAATAAGTACTCCACCCTTTCGTTAGAATAATAATCATATATCAGTTACGATTAAAGTAATAATATACGTAAAGGGATGTTCGTTATGACAAAAAAAAATTGGCATCAATTCTCTGTAGACGAAACGATTTCATTACTTAGTTCTTCTCCAGACAATGGTTTATCAAGCAATCAAGTTGAACAGAATTTCAAACGTTTTGGATTAAACACATTACCTAAACAAAAAGAAAAGCCAAAAATCATAAAGTTTTTAGCACATTTCAATGATGTTTTAATTTATGTCTTATTGATTGCAGCAGCAATCACAGGGTTACTAGGACACTTTTTAGACATGTCTGTTATCATTCTCGTTGCTTTTATTAATGCAATTATTGGTTATGTTCAAGAATCACGTGCTGAAAGAGCACTAGAAAGTATTCGCAATATGATGACGAGTGAGGCCATAGTGGTTCGTGATGGTCGCAGTCAAACTGTCCCAAGTGAACAACTGACAATTGGAGACATCGTTATTTTATCATCAGGTGAAAAAATCCCTGCGGACCTACGCCTCATTGAAGCGAATAACTTAAAAATTGAAGAGTCGGCATTAACCGGCGAGTCTGTCGCTGTACAAAAACACACGCAACCCATAGAAGCTGATGCTGTACTCGGAGACCGAAAGAACATGGCGTATTCAAGTTCTTCGATTACATCAGGCTCTGGTATCGGTATCGTTGTTGCAATTGGTAGCGATACTGAACTCGGTAAGATTAATCAGTCGATGGCAGAAACAGAACAAATGACGACACCGCTAATGCAACAAACAGGTCAATTTGGTAAGTCTGTCAGTATCGGTATCGTTGTCATATCGATTGCAATTTATTTATTTGGTCTGCTATACCATCACTATCCAGCAGGAGACTTATTACTTTCAGTAATTTCACTAGCCGTAGGTGCAATTCCAGAAGGTTTACCTGCTGTTATTTCCATCATATTGGCACTTGGGGTACAAGCGATGGCAAAGAACAATGCCATCGTAAAGAACTTACCTTCCGTTGAAACATTAGGTTCTGTATCCGTAATTTGTACGGATAAGACCGGAACATTAACGAAAAATGAAATGACAGTAACGTCGATTGATTTATTGCATAATCATTATGCAGTCACTGGAACTGGTTATGAACCCATCGGTGAAATTATCCCCAAATACAAAGAAACACCTGAAACAGAGCAGGAATTATATCAGTTCTTAACATGTGTCAAAACAGTCAATGAGGCACGTCTTTCTCAAGATGAAATCGGCCATTACCAAATTACGGGTGAACCGACAGAAGGTTGCTTAATGACACTTGTTCATAAGACAAATTTAGAAATCCCAAACTTACCTGCAATCGATAAGATTCCTTTCGACTCACGCTATAAATACATGGCCTACCTTGTAGAAGATCAAGGAAAGAAGCGCATATACATTAAAGGTGCGCCAGATAGAATCTTTGATAGAGTCTTTACAAACACTGAAGAAAGAGGTGTGTGGGAAGATAAACTCAGCACAATTGCTAAAGAAGGAAAACGCCTAATTGCTGCAGGATACAAAGATATGCCTGAAGATACAACAACAATCAGCCATAAAGATTTAGAAAGTGGTGTGACACTTCTTGGGCTTGCCGGCATTATTGATCCGCCACGTGAGTCTTCTATAAAAGCCGTACAAGCATGTCAAAAAGCAGGTATCGCTGTAAAAATGATTACAGGTGACCATAAAGAAACAGCGATGGCAATCGGGAAACAACTTGGTATCGGTGATGGCTCAAAAGCCATTGAAGGAAGACAACTTGATCAGATGACTGAAGAAGAATTGTATACAACAGCCATTGAATATGACGTGTTTGCCAGAACAAGTCCGGAGAATAAGTTGCAACTCGTTAAAGCCTTACAACAACATGATGAAATTACATCGATGACAGGGGATGGTGTCAATGATGCACCAGCATTAAAGCGCGCTGATATTGGTGTTGCGATGGGTATTAAAGGAACTGAAGTATCTAAAGATGCTGCGCGCATGATTCTCGTAGATGATAACTTTGAAACAATTGTCAGTGCAGTACAGGAAGGACGTCGTGTTTACGATAATTTAAAGAAAACGATTCTATTTATTCTACCTACTAACGGGTCTCAAGGCTTACTCATCTTAGCAGCGATTCTATTTGGTATTTCTATTCCACTCACACCTGTACAGGTTCTCTGGGTTAACATGGTGACAGCAATTACCATCTCCTTTGCATTGGCGTTTGAACCGTTAGAACCAGGAGCAATGAATAGAAAGCCTAGACACAAATCTACACCTCTCTTAAGTAAATATTTCTTATTTAGAATTTTACTTGTATCTGTGATTGTTGCTGGAGGCATATTAATCTCAAATCTATATTTAAAAAACTTCGATTTAGATAAATCAGTACTCAATACCATAACATTACATTCACTTGTATTTGCATTGATTTTTCATCTATATAATTGCCGTCATCTCAATAAGTTTGCGATTAACAAAGACTTCTTTAAAAACAAAATTGCATTTCTAGTAACTGGATTGCTGATTATATTACAATTACTTATTACGTATGTGCCATTCTTAAATACAATCTTAAAGACTGCACCACTTACACTATCACAATGGATGATTCCGATTGGGATTGGGGTTGCGGTATTTATCTTAATTGAAATTGAAAAATGGATAACCCGTACAATCTTTAAATATGAAGCATAGTAAATTTATAAAATAAAGCGCTGCACGCTAACAAAGTGTGCAGCGCTTTATTTTATTGTAGGTCAATAATAATCGTAGTACCTTTATCTAGCGTACTTTCAATGGAAATACCAAACCTATGTACATCTAGAATTTCTTTTACGATTGCCATCCCTAGTCCGTTAGAAATAATATTATCTTCATTGACATTGGATCTATCTTTCAAGCCTCTCATTTAGTTCCTTTCTTAAAAGTAAAAGAACAGTTAATGCATGTTGCTTTAGAAAATCATATGGATAAGCAGCAAGCAGCACATCGAGCCGAATCTTTATTGAACACATTCGGACTATCACACCGAACAAAGCAATATCCTAAAAGCTTATCAAGTGGCGAAAAACTACGTGTCGCGATTGCACGAGCATTTATGAATGAACCGTCCTTAATATTAGCTGATGAACCAACAGCAAGCTTAGACTTTGAGCGTGCAGTGCAAGTGATTAAAGCAATTCAGCAACGTGTGAAAATACAACAAAGTGCTTGTATCATCGTTACACATGATGATCGTATCTTTAAATATGCAGATCACTTATATCGTTTAGAAGGTGGAAAGATGGTTCAAGAAAGATAATGATAACTATTAAAAAGAGGGCTTTGACTTTTTGCCTCGCCCTCTTTTACTGTGTTAATAATATATTAATGTGTCACTTCTGATGTTGCAATTCCTGTTACCGACTTCACTTGTACTTCTCTATACTTATCAGCCGATTCCTCTTTACCTAAAAATGTCCCTAAAAATGCTGCGATAAAACCAGCAGGCACAGAAATAATCGCTGGATTTGCAATAGGGAATATTGGTTCCATATTGATAAATCCAGTTCCCATAGTGTTCATCACGTTTGGACTTAATATTACTAAAATAATAGAAGTAAGTAACCCTACTACAATCCCCGCAATCGCGCCTTGTGTATTGAATCGTTTCCAGAAGATTGTATACACTATAACAGGTAAATTAGCACTTGCCGCTACACAGAACGCAAGTGATACGAGGAATGCTACGTTCATATTTTGAGCAAATAACGCAAGTATTATCGATAAAATAGAAACTACAAGTGAAGCAATTTTCGCTGCACTCATTTGTTCCTTCTCACTAATATTACCTTTCTTAATTATCTCACCGTAAATATCATGCGCAAAAGCTGACGCACCTGATAATACAAGACCTGCTACTACCGCTAAGATAGTTGCAAATGCTACTGCACATACGAATGACATCAGTAAATCTCCACCAAGCTTATCTGCAAGTAACGGAGCTGCCATATTACCTGCTGGATTCGCTTTAATAATTTCCTCGCGAGATAACAGACTCGCCGCACCAAATCCTAAAAATATCGTTAATATATAGAAAATCCCGATAATCCAAGTCGCCCACATCACTGAACTACGCGCGGTCTTTGCATCACTAACAGTAAAGAAACGCATTAATATATGTGGTAATCCGGCTGTACCAAATAATAACGCAATGATTAAAGAAATATTATCTAGAGGAGACTTTCCTTGAGATCCAGGATTAATGTATTCTCCTTTAAAATCAGCTGACTTAATTTCTCTCATTTGCCCAAACATCTCAGCAATACTGAAATTAAAGTGTTTCAGCACTAAGAACGAAATAATAATTGTTCCGACCATTAATAAAATAGCTTTAACCATTTGTACCCAACTTGTTGCAGTCATCCCACCGAATAATACGTAAATCGTCATCATTATCCCTACAATAATAACTGCCCACGTATACGGAATATTAAATAATAACTGAATGAGCGCTCCAGCTCCTACAAGCTGCGCTAACATATAGAAAATTACTATCGTAATTGACGAAACAGCTGCAGTTGCACGCACTTTCTTCAACTCAAATCGCGCTGCAATCATATCTGCTAATGTGTACTTCCCTAAATTTCTTAATGGCTCAGCTACTATGTATAATACGATTAAATACGCTGTTAAATACCTGATACTGTAGAAGAACCCATCAAATCCCCATAATGCGATGGCACCTGCAATACCTAAAAATGATGCTGCAGATAAGTAATCACCCGCAATAGCTAACCCATTTTGCCAACCCGTTAACCCTCCTCCTGCTGTGTAGAAATCTTCAGCAGAGTTCGTACGTTTCGAAGCAAAATAAGTAATTAATAAGGTTAAGCTCACGAAGAATAAAAACATAATGATAACGGTCATATTCATTAGTGTGACCCCCTTTTGTATTCACTAATGATACGCTCACTCGCATCATCGAACGCTTTCGCTTTACTCATATAAATCGTTACTAACGTCCAAACCATAATAAAAAGTAAAAATGCATAAACCCAAGCCCAAGAAATATTCCAAAATGCGATGTTATTCAGTACTGTCGTATACCCTGTTAATATCGGAAAGAGTAGCGTTGCGACAATAAAGAAAATCGTAATCCGAAAGATAAAGCTTTTCCTGGCTATTACTAAATCATTGAATTCTTTTGATTCAGCGATTTTGTTGTAATCTTGTTGATTCATGAAACCATCTCCTTTTTAAGTGTAAAAATTCCTCCCAAAGTATATTTTATTAATTTTTCAGAATATTGTCAATCTTCAAATAAAAGAACTGTTGCCTATTTCACAACAGTTCTAAATGAATATATAATTGAAATTAAAGCACCAATGATAAACACACTACCCACACACATTAAAACTTCATACGGTAAATGTTGTGCAATGATAAATCCACCTATAGCAGCACCTAATGCCATTCCAAATTGAGTAGACGATGTACTAAACGTTTGATTGAATCCTGCATGATGATCAGAAATTTGAATTAAACGCATTTGTGTCGGAGCATTCATCGACCATCCGATAAGCCCAAATAATATGATATTAATGCTTAACGTCCACAAGTTATATTGGGAAACCGTAAACATTAGCATAACAAAAATATAAATGCTCAGCAAAACAATCAACGACTGCTTCACTCCGTACCTCTCTACAAGAATACTACCTAAACCACTACCGATAATCCCACTTACACCAAACAGTAAATATAAGAAACTTATTGTGCCAGCATTCATTCCAAGTGTATTGAGATAAGGCGTTAAATACATATAAAATGTACTTTGCCCAACAAAGAATAAGAATGATTGCATATGTGTAAATAATATTCTGTACTCCTTCAATGCACCCCACTGACTAAAGAACGAAACAGATGTCTTTCCAGGGAGGTTCGGAAAATAAAATATAACAAAAATTAATATAATAACTGATAACACAGCTGCAAACAGAAAAATCATTTGCCAGCTAAAATGCTCTGTAATTAAAATACCGAGTGGTATACCAAGTACGAGCGAGCTACTAATACTCATCATAATGATACTAATCGCTTTCGTCTGGAAGCTTTTCTCTACGACTTCAACACACATCGATAACCCTAATCCTATTAGCATCGATACGCATACTGCAAGAATAACCCTTGAAGCAAGAAGCATGATGAAATTCACACTCAATGCGCTCATTAAGTTCCCTAAAATAAACAATACAATAAAACCAATTAATAATGATTTTCTATTCATATTAGCAGTAGCTGACATAATAAGTGGGCCCGCTATAGCAAAACATAATGCAAATATTGTTATAAGATTACCAGCAACAGGAATTGATACATCATAGTCACGTGCAATATAAGGTAATATACCTGATACGACAAGTTCTGTAAGGCCCGCGATAAAGGTTAGCATCGCAAGTAATAATAAATTTTTATTCATAAATACCTCCAAAAAAATAGCGCCTTCCGAATGGAAGGCGCTGCAAGTTTGCCAACAAAATTATTGTCACCTATTACATTTTATTATATCGTATTATCATCAATTGTAAACATTAACAACGGACATATTTACGTTTAAAACCAATTCTATCTTTCTCAATTGCTTTTTCAATCGTTTCTAACGGATTGACCTCTCCTGGTGGTTTATTCTCACGATTAAATGGAACTTTGCCAACAGATTTAGCTACGGCTGTTGCCTTGTCATGTAAGTCGACGTAAGAAATAGCAACACACTGAATAAAATTACCAATTCCCACCTTTGTTCTATCCGGTGCTGTATGAATTTCTTGTTCAGCACGGTCTAACATAGTGCTTAATTTATCTGTATCGAAGGTTTCATCTTTCTTATGACCTAATAACCAGCTATAACAATTCCAGCCTGCACTCATTTTGAGATCGTCACCAGAATTAATCCATTTATCTGCTACTTGTTGTGCAATATCTGCTTCAGAAAGTGTTACCGCCACAACATAATCAGATAGCATATAGAAGTATGCTCCATCAATCCAGCGTTCATAATCCGCTTCTGTCATAGCATTTGGATCTGCAATCACGCCCGCAAAATACATAGCATCATAATTCCCTGTAGCGTATAACTGTTCAGCTAACACCTGATCCTTCTTTATCGCTTTACGCATAGGTTTCATCGCTCCTGTTGCAACCCCAAACAGAGGTTCCTGTGCACCATTCCCCATATAAATTTTCTTCATACGCTCTTTGCCAAGTGACTCAAGTTCAACCATTACTTCTTCAAATGTCATTGTCATTTCTTCAATCCCCTTAACCGTAATAGTATAATAAGAATATATCCATTATAACACCGGAGGAATTCCAATGATTAAAGTTAAGAACCCAGATTCAATTTTTTTAGAAGGAAATGATCATGCTATTCTTTTATTACATACTTTTACAGGTACCGTTCGAGATGTAAAACAGCTCGGAGTTTTTTTAAATAAAGAAGGTTACTCAGTTCATATCCCTTCGTATCCAGGACATGGATTACCTATAGAAGAATTTATTAAGTATGATATTGAAGACTGGTACAAAACTGTTGAACAAAGTTATCTAAAATTAAAAGAAACATACACCTCTGTCAGTCTAATCGGAGTTTCATTGGGAGGTCTTTTCTCATTGAAGCTTGCTGAGCAATATGATGTTAATCAATTAATTGTAATGAGTGTTCCTATGAAAAAAGATGTTGACGGAATTAAATACCGTCTGCGTCAATTTGCACCACGAATGCATAAGCTAATAACAGAAGTCCCATTTCCAGAATCACACTTTAATCTTATTGAAAACTATGAAGGCGCCAATAAATTCGTAGATTTTATAGATGAGGTAATGAAAGACCTTAATAAGATCATTAGCCCTACTGCAATTTTTTATGGTGATTTAGACGATGTGAGCTATCATCAAAGTGCTCAATATATTTTTGACAATATAAATTCTGATAAGTCCATCAATCATTATCCCCATACTGGCCATTTAATGACAACAAGTGCAGATAAAGATAAAATTTTTAATGATATTCTTCAAAATATAAATAAACAATAAAAAGAGCGCTTATGCGCTCTAATGTTTACTTTCTTCAAATTTTTCTTTACGTAATCGTTCTGGATAATCCACTAGCCAGAATGTTGCATTTGGTAGTTCTTGCGGATCCGGATGATAGACTACATATTTACCTGATCCTTTCTCTTTCTTCTGTTTTTCATAATCTCTTAATGCTTTTACTGCTGGTTTATGAAGAATCCAGATAGCAATAATATTACACCAAGCCATTAATCCTACCCCTAAATCCCCCATCGCCCAAGCTAAATCTGCTGCTTTAATTGCACCATAAAACGACGCTGCAATAATAAACAAACGTACAACATTTATCCATAGTTTCGTCACTGAACCAGAATATTGACTCGTAAGATAAGAGATATTCGTTTCAGCAATATAGGCATAAGCTAGTATCGTTGTAAATGCAAAGAAGAATAATGCAATGGCTATAAAGTATGAACCAATGCCTGAATAAGCGGGATCAAAATGATAATTGCCACCAGAGAAGGCTTTATCAATTCCTGCTTGCACATACATTGCAGTTCCTGAATAGTCTTTCGTACCATCTGCACCTTCAACAAATATACCACCATCTTTTATTAAGTTCGGCATACCACCTTTTCCAGTTGCACCATCCGTCGTATTGAATGTGCCTGATAAAAGAATAATTAATGCTGTTGCAGAACATACAAATAAAGTATCAACATATACAGAGAAAGATTGTACTAATCCTTGCTTTGCAGGGTGAGATACTTCAGCTGCAGCGGCTGGATGAGGTCCTGTACCTTGACCCGCTTCATTAGAATAAAGACCACGTTTTACTCCAATTTCAATCATAGCACCGAAAATACCACCAAAAGCTGATTCCATGTTAAATGCTGATTTAAAGATTAAAGCGAATAAACCTGGAACTTTGTCGATATTCATCATAATAATAACTAAAGCCATACCAATATATAACATCGCCATAATCGGAACAATAGCTGTTGCAACATTTGCTATTTGCTTTACGCCACCAAATATAATAAGTGCCAATATGAAGGCTATAACAATTCCTACAATCCACCCCTCTATACCAAAAGCATTTTTCATAGAACTTGATATTGCATTTGCCTGAACACCAGGTAACAATATGCTAGTAGATATTGCGGCTAAAATTGCAAAAATAATTGCATATATCTTTCCAAAACTCCCCTTTATACCTTGTTCGATATAAAATGAAGGACCCCCTCGATATTCTCCCTTTTCTTCTCGTTTATAAATTTGTGCCAGTGTTGACTCAAGAAATGCTGAACTCGCTCCTAAGAAAGCTGACATCCACATCCAAAAGACCGCTCCTGGCCCTCCGATATAAATTGCTGTAGATACACCAACAATATTACCTGTTCCAACACGTCCTGCAAGTGACAGTGCAATCGCCTGGAAACTAGATATACCCGTTGGTGACTTTTCCCCTTGAAACATTAATCGAATCATTTCTTTAATGTGTCTAACTTGAAAGAATCCCATCATTACAGTAAAGAATAATCCAGTAAATAGAAGACCATATACAAGTGGTAAACTCCATACGATCTCATTTAGAAAACTAACCATTTTCTCCATATCCACACCCCTTAATATCGATAACGTTAACATTCACCTTTTCATTATAGCGTTACAAATTACATGATGCAATAATATTTATTGATTATTCTGAATATTTAATTAATAATTAATATTTTTACTTTTTTATTTTTGTTTAAACATATAAAATGAATATAAAAAATAAAACCCTTATAATAGAATATAATTCCAATTAACATGGGGGTAGTTTATGAATATTCTTATTACTGGTGGTACAGGTCTTGTAGGCACAGCTTTAACTAAAAAGATTCTTTCAACCTATTCTAATGCCCATATTTATATAACGACAAGAAAAGATCAGCAAAATACTGACTACATTACCTATATCAATTGGTCTGAAGATGAATGGTACAAATCAATTCCTCCATTAGATTTGGTTATCAATTTGGCTGGCGCATCACTTAACAATAGATGGACCGAACAGCATAAAGAAGCCATTATAAAAAGTCGTGTAGAAAGTACTGAGAAGCTCATCTCTTTATTCAAGCTACAACCTAATAAACCTTTCTTTATTTCAGCGAGTGCTGTAGGTTATTATCCTCCGTCTCAATCATTAATCTATGATGAAAAGAATACATTTCAGCCCTTCGACTTTTTATCAAAGACCGTATATTTATGGGAGCAAGCTGCATATAAGATTACACAACTTGGAATACCAACTGCAATCTGTAGGTTTGGAGTGATTTTTTCAAATCAAGGTGGTGCTTTACCATTAATGATGAAACCCTATCAGTTTATGGTCGGCGGGAAAATTGGAAACGGCTATCAACCTTACAGTTGGATACACATAGATGATCTTGTGGATAGTATATTATTTATTTATGACCAACAAACAACAGGTGTATTTAATTTAACAGCTCCAAATCCAGTTATCCAAGATCAATTAGGTAAAACCATTGCATCTGTCACACACAAACCCCATTGGACGCACACTCCTGCAAAAGCAATGAATTTAATACTAGGAGAACAATCCACTATGATTACGCATGGGCAACACGTATTACCTACACACTTAATACAACAGAATTACACATTCAAGTACCCTACAATCAAGTCAGCACTGGAAGATCTATATGGTCAATAAAGAAGGAAAGAAAGCCGTCGAATCATTATGGAAAAAAGAGAAATACAAAGTAATGTACTATAATCAGAACCAATATAATACTATACGACAACTTATGCGTGAATCACTGGATGATTTGTCAATATTAGAAGCAATCATTAATGAGACATATCAAATGACACCTACAAAAGGTTCTAAAATCAATAGTTATCAGCATATGTGGGGATACTTTAAGAAAATTGCTACAACAGAAGAAAAAGAGACATATCAAAAATATATCAGTACATTTGAACATCATGAGCAAGATTTACATGAACTTCTCAAAAAACTTTCTTTAAAATATGACATAACCTATCTAATAAACAGCAGCATCTTATTCACTTAAGTTGCTGCTGTTTTTATTAATCAATATTAAATTGTACCTTTAAACGTTCAACGTCTTTCTTCCAGAAGAAACGAACATGATGCGCTTGATAAGCGACTTTCAGTAAATCGTTCGTCATCCATGCAGACAGTAATTCAAAAGGCACACCCATTTCATGAATTTCTTCATCTGTTACAAATTCTTTATGCAAGTAATCACTCCCTAAAAATGAATAGAAATTTCTTCTAAGGGTATAGATAATTATAATCTTAAGGAGGTTTTATCAATGACAAAACAAGCTTATGATGAATTATTTAAACTGATTGAGAAAAATGATATCGCAATGTTAACAACAATTCAAGGAGATAAACTTGTATCACGCCCGATGTCTTATCAAGAAGTCGATGATAATGGTGATATTTGGTTTATTACGACTAGAAATGCAGAAAAAGCACAGGAAATCTTAGCAGATCATCGTGTTAATGTTGCATTTGCTCAAAAAGGATTCGTATCAATTTCCGGTAATGCTGAACTTGTAAACGATGATGTGAAGAAGAAAGAATACTGGAATAAAGGAATTGAGATGTTCTTAAACACGAACTACGATGATCCAAATGTGACGTTAATTAAAGTGAATGCTGAATCTGCTGAATACTGGGCAACAAATAAAAAAGGAACAACAATCATTGAAGGTATTAAATCATTACTTTCTAAAGATAATGATAAAGAAACGAATACACCTATAAATGAATCGGTTGAACTATAAATCATATAGAAAATAAATAAGGCTAATACGTTTTAAACGTATTAGCCTTATTTTATTTTACTGCACGATATCCACCTTTGATGTTCACTAGTTTGTGATAACCTAGTTTACGTAAGACACCCACTGCAATTGCACTTCTAACACCTGATTGGCAATGAACATAGATTTCATCATCTTTATCAAAGGGTATCGTTTCTTTCTCTAATTTCCCGAAATGAACATGTTTTGCACCTTCAAAATGTGATTCATTCCATTCTTGATTATTTCTGACATCCAGAATATTAATTGTTGATTGATTAATCTCTTTAAAGTCACTTGGTTCAATTTGTTTGATTGCTTCACCTGACGCATCTTTTTGGTAACCGATCACATTATCAAAACCAATTAATTTCAAATCATTCGCTGCACTTTGTACATCATCAAAAGTTCCGATGAATTGAATCGGCGCTTCATAATCTAGATACCATCCTACAAACCCTAAGAATTTACTATTATAAGGAACATTAATACCATCACTTAATCGCTCTAAAAATACTTCTTTTGCTCTTAAATCAATGATTTTTACACCCTCATATAAATTTTGTAATGGTGGCACGATTGTTTGTTCAATCAATTCTACACCATCACGATTGATACGTTTCATTTCTTTAAAATAATATGGTGGTTCTGGTTGTTCACTTGTTAACGTCTTGATGAAAGTATCTTCATCATCGATTTGAAATGCCCAACTATTCACACGTTCATAACCTAAAGTTGTGACAGGGACTGCGCCTAGAGATTTCCCACAAGCACTACCTGCGCCATGACCTGGCCAGATTTGAATATAATCTGGTAATGTATCCATCTTCTTAAGCGATGCAAACATATCTTTTGCACCTACTTCTGTTGTATCTTTCATCCCAGCCGCTTCTTCTAACAAATCAGGTCGACCGACATCACCTACAAAGATGAAATCTCCCGTAAAGATACCCATAGGGACATCTTTTTGATTATCATATAATACAAAACTAATACTCTCAGGTGTATGTCCTGGCGTATGCATTACTTTTAACTTTACGTTACCTACTTGAATAATGTCATCTTCTTTTAGTAATTCGTAATCTCCTTTGATATTATCATATTCCCAGCCTTCTCCACCTAAACCAGATACATATGCTTTCGCATTTAAAGTTTCATTCGCTTCACGTAACCCAGAAGCAAAGTCTGCATGAATATGTGTTTCAGTTACCTTTTTAATCTTTAGGCCTTCTAACTCTGCTGCTTCAATGTACGGCGTTAAGTTTCTTAAAGGATCAATAATAATCGCTTCACCTGTCTTTTGACATCCAACTAAATATGACATTTGCGCTAATTGTTGATTAAAAAATGATTTAAAATACATTTGTTTTCCTCCTAATGTTAACTTAAATAAATAAGTTTAAGTTCGCTTTCTCAGTATCCCCTAAATAAGTAGCAACCCCGCCATATTCAACACCTTCGATTAATTCTTCACGTGAAACAGCCATAATATCCATACTCATCGTACAAGCAACCATTTTGATGCCCATACTTTGTGCTTTTTCAATCATTACTTCTAAAGAGTCTACTTTCTTTTTGTTCATGACATGTTTAATCATTCTAGAACCCATACCACCCATGTTCATTTTAGAGATCGGTAATTTTCCAGCATGTTTTGGCATCATTTGACTAAAAATTTTATCTAAACCTTGTTTTTCGATTTTAACACCAGGGCGTTTAATCACATTTAATCCCCAGAAAGTAAAGAACATTGTAACTTGTTTACCCATTGATGCTGCACCCGTTGCGATAATAAATGAAGCTAAAGCTTTATCTAAATCACCACTGAAGACAACCATTGTTGCGCCATTTTTCGTTTCAACAAGTTGATGACCATTACTATCGTTCATCACATTTACAGGTAAGCTCTGACCTTTTTGAATCACTGCAACGACTTTATTGCCTTCAGTTTCATTTTTAACGACTGTGTTACCCGTAACGTTTGCCCATGATTCGATATCCTGACAGAATCCAAAGTCTGTAACGTGGATTTCTAATTGTTCTCCATCTTGCATTTCATCTAAGTTTTCTTTAACTTTAAGGATTGGACCTGGACACTGTAAGCCACTTGCTTCAACCACTCTTCTATCTTCACGTAACGACACTTGTTTCACCTCTCCATTTTGTGCTGTGATGTTCACTTTTTCAGTATTTTTATTATCGTTATTATTATCTTTCTTGATCTCTGTTGGTTGAGACGCGCTTTGAGATTGCATCAAATAATTTTGTTTATACAATTTAAAACCACCGTCTAAATTAATTACATCGAAGCCTTCATTCTTTAATATACGTGCTGCATTGTAGCCACGTTGACCAACTTGACAATAAATTACGACTGGTTCATTTTTATTAATTTCATTTAAACGTGTTCTTAACTCACCTAAAGGTATATTTTTAGAGCCTTTAATGTGGCCCATTTCATGCTCAATCGGTTCTCTGACATCCACAACTTGATGTAGTGTATCATCCACTTCACTCACTTGCATCATCTTCATCTCATCTTCAATCACGTTTTGCGCGATATATCCCGCCATATTCACTGGATCTTTTGCAGAAGAGAACGGAGGTGCATAAGCAATTTCAATACGTTGTAAATCCGTCACTTTTTGATTGAAAGTTATGGCGCTTGCAATTAAATCAATACGTTTATCTACACCTTTACGTCCAACAATTTGAGCACCATAAATTTGTCCTTCAGGTGAGAAGATGACTTTGATAGTCATCGGTGTCGCCCCAGGATAATAACTTGCATTGGATTGACCTGACACATGAATCACATGATACTTTTTACCTAATGTATTTAACGTCTTCTCATTCAAACCTGTGCTCGCCACATTTAAATCAAATACTTTAGCGATTGCTGTACCGATTGGTTTAAACTTTTCAACCTGTTTTCCATTCAAATGGTCAGCTAATAATCGACCTTGTCGATTCGCAATCCATGCCAGTGGAATATGCACATCTTGTTCGCTAATCGCATGCGTAACTTCTGCAACATCACCAATTGCATAAATCGATGGATCTGATGTTTGGAATACATCATTCGTCTTAATTGCTTTTTTAATACCTAATTCTAATCCAGCCTCTTCTGCTAATGTAGATTCCGGTAATACACCAATTGCCATAATGACCATATCAGCATTAACAACATCACCATTACTTGATACAACTGTATGTTCATCAATCTTCTTAATTGATTGTTTCAATCTCAAGTCTACGTCCTTACTTAACATATGGTTATGTAACTCAACTGCCATATCCATGTCAATACCCGGCATTACTTGGTCACCTAACTCAAATAACGCTACATCCAAATCTAAAGCTTTTAAGTTCTCAGCCATTTCTAAACCAATAAATCCTCCGCCAACGACCGCTGTAGACTTCACGTTATTTTCCTTAATATATGCAATAATTTGATCCATATCCGGAATGTTTCTTAATGAAAATACATGTCCACGATCTGCACCTTCAATTGGCACTTGGATTGGTTTAGCACCTGTTGAAAGTACTAGTATCTCATAATCAATTGCTTGATTCTCTCCATTTGCTACAACGTCGATAGTTTTAGCTTCTCTATTAATAGAAACGACATTCGTATCTGTCATTACATTAATATTCATTCGACTTTCCATTAATTCAGGTGTTTGAATTAATAATTTGCTTCGATCTTTAATCTCATCACCAATATGATAAGGCAAACCACAATTGGCGAAAGATACATAACTTCCTCTTTCTATTAAAGTGATTTCATCTTGTTCATTTAATCTTCTTAAACGTGCTGCTGTTGAAGCGCCTCCAGCGACACCACCAACGATTACTATTTTTCTACTCATTAATATTTCCTCCTCGTATTTGAATACCTATAGGGGTATATTAACTCATATAAATCAATATGTCAAATACCCTACCCCCTATTTTTTTAGCGTTGACAAAAATACCCCAATAGGTATATAGTAGTAAGCATTACTAATAAGAAAGAGGTTATATTATGGAATACGATAAAAGTGCAATGAATCGACTTAAACGCATACAAGGCCAGTTAAATGGTGTCATTAAAATGATGGAAGAAGGCAAAGATTGTCGTGAAGTTGTGACGCAACTCTCTGCATCACGTAGTGGTATCGAAAGATTAATCGGTGTTATTGTCAGTGAGAATTTAACAGAATGCGTTAAAGAAAGCGTTAAAAATAATGAAGATACAGATGAATTAGTAAAACAAGCTGTTGATCTTCTAATCAAAAGTAGGTAATCAAAATGGAAAACTTTCAAACAATTGATGTAGAAACACTTAAAACTTTATTAGATAGTGAAAATATTAATTTAATCGACGTCCGTGAAGTTTTTGAATATGATGATAATCATATTGATCAAGCCATCAACATCCCTTTATCTGTGTTAGGAGAAAATACTGACCAATTCGATCGTAATCAACACTATCATATCATTTGTCGCTCAGGAAATCGAAGCGCACATGCTTGTCAGTATTTAAGTGGCTTAGGCATTGAGACAACCAACATTGAAGGCGGAATGATTGATTGGGAGGCCATTTAATGGCTTTTATATTGTTTGCCATCATTAGTGCGGTAGGTGCTTTTCTTTCAGGTTTAATCGGCATTGGCGGCGCAATTATTATGTATCCCATGCTGTTATTTATTCCTCCCCTCTTTAATATTGATATGACACCAACATCAGCTGCAGGTCTAACTGCAGCACAAGTTTTCTTTAGTACACTGAGTGGAAGTATCAGTCAAAGAAAGAATGACAACTTAAACACTTCAATCATCATACCAATGAGTATCGGAATTCTGTTAGGCAGTATCAGTGGTGCGTATCTTGCATCCATATTTGATGAAAGTATCATCAATATCGTCTATACATTCCTAGCTATACTCGCAGTTATTCTGATGTTTATTAAAGTAAAACCAAACGACGAACAAGCAACCTACAACAAAGCTGGACTATTCATTGTAGCTGGAATCATCGGTGTCCTGTCAGGTATTGTCGGTGCAGGTGGCGCATTCTTAATTGTTCCTATATTACTCACGCTATTCAAAGTACCATTTAGAGTCGTTGTTGCTAACAGTATTATCGTCGCATTTGTATCATCGATTGGAACTTTTGTGACGAAATTCTTAATTGGAAGTGTAGATATTGCACATGCGATACCTTTGATTATAGCGAGTTTAATATTCGCACCACTTGGAACGAAAGTTTCTAAAAGGACCAATCAAACTGTTCTTAGATATATACTCACAACACTCATCATTCTAGCAGCAGTTAAGATGATTATCGATATGATTTAACTTTAAGAGAGCTGATATTTCATTATCAGCTCTCTTTTTTAGTCTATTGAATTTTTCTTGAAAAGAAGTGTTGTAACTATAAATGCTATTAATGTCCATGAGGCGATAATTAAGAGATGGGATAAATCTCCATCACTTGCTAATAAATCGTATTGAGCTGTTGGGCTATACTTATTTATTTTCAAAAATATATTATCTTTATCTATCCCCATGTGTGCAAATGTAGGAGCCATAGCAAACAGAAATAATACAGGAAGATAGTACAAACTTGTCTCTGATACACTTTTTACAAATAAGCCTATTGTAATACCAATCAGTAAAAAGAAAATGAATAGAAAAATAAAACCAATGATCATCTTCCAGTTAGTTAGAACACTTATATCTAAAATAATTAAACATATGAAAACCGTTATTAGAGTAATTAAACTAACGACTAAACTTTTACCAATCAATATTTCTAACATTGACGCTGGAGAGTTTATTAATCCTCGCAAAGTATGCTTTTCTTTCTCCTCAGCAATCATAGTCATGATAGTACCTGTTAATACCGCTCCAAAGCACATTGCTATAATTAATATTGCAAGGGACATTCCTTCTTCGCCTTGCAAAGGTGTTCTACTAAAAATTATCGACATTACAATCGGCAATATCGGCATCGTAAGTAACATCATATTTCTCATAAATTCTTTAAAATCTTTTTCTGCAATTGCCATAATTCTATTCATCTTCATCTTAAACAAGCTCCTTTCCAGTCACTTTTATAAATACTTCACCAAGTGTCGGTTCATTCGTATAAATGCGTTTTACTTGTTTTGAATTGAGTAATTCAGTAATTTGCACAACATCTTCTTTATGTACTTTTCTGTGTGTCAAATCATTCATTTCCACAATGATTGTCTGATCTGAATGTCGATAGCGTAGGTTATCTGGTGTATCGAGTGCAATAAGCTTTCCATTATCTATTAATGCGATACGATCACATAGACTTTCCGCTTCATCCATATCATGTGTTGTTAAGAAGATTGTTGTCCCATTTTCTTTTAATTTTAATAAACCTTTATGGATATGTCTTGTCGTATTCGGATCTAATGCTGAAGTCGGTTCATCCAGGAATAGTAGTTTGGGTTGATGCAATAATGCTTTTGCTAATAATATTCTTTGACGCATCCCTTTTGATAATTTCTTGACGACTGTTTTCTTCTCATTTTCTAATTGTACAAATGCAAGTACTTCAACAATTCTATTTAATGGTTGCTTGTAAAGCCCTGAAAACATTTTTAAATTGTCAAATACTGTTAGTCTTTCATATAGTGCACTGTTATCCGAAAGAATACCTATTTGTTCTCTGTATTCAGGTGTTTGAAGAGCTTTATCATGATAATGAAACACTTGAATACTTCCATTTGATATAGATGTTTCTCCTGTCAGCATTTTAATCGTTGTTGTTTTTCCAGAACCACTTGGACCGAGCAACCCAAATATCTCACCTTGGTTGATGTCTAAAGATAAATGATCAACTGCTTTTTTACTGTCGTACATCTTCACTACATTATTCATTTGTATTAATGTCATAAAAATAAGCCTCCAACCAATTTGTTACCCAAATTGTATTAGAGACATACTCACCTTACTATATAATACACGTAGAAAGTACCTAGCTTTTCGTGAACTGTACCTCCTGGTTATTGAAATATCCTTGAATTTCTTTCACCTTATTCCGAGATAATGGCACAAAGGTATTTTCCAGTCCATCTATTTTTATTGAATATGAATTCTTAGACCAAGTAATCATTTCTTTAACTTTTTGTAGATTGATAATATATGAGCGATGACATCGATAGAAACCATATACTTTTAACTTATTCTCTAAGTCATTTAATGTATAATCTGCTTTAAATGACTCATTATTGATGATAATGTTTACCTTTCCTTCAGCACCTTCTATATAATCAATGTCTTCCGGATTAATAAATATCGTCTTATCTTCAGACTTAACAGATATTCTAAATACATTGCTACGTGTTAGCTGTTGTTTTATTTCTTGGGAAATATCTTGTTGAGTGTCCTCTTTACTTATGTTTTCACTTTGTTTCTGTTCGCCGTCAGAAAGTTTTAACGATTGAATATTCTCTTGCTCATCTATGTATATTTCAAGTTGCTTCAATTGCTCTTTCTTAACTTGGTACACTTGGTCAGAGAGTAGTATCGCATGATCAATATAAGACAATACTTGTAATACATTATGATTCTCTTTAAATAAAGGCATCACGTTAAGTAGTTGATCAATTGTTTCTACTTTAAGATTATGTAAGATGTCTTTAAATACCACATATTCCCTATCTTGCACTAATGCTAGTGCAACTTTGAGCAGTACATATTCATCATAATCTAATTTCTTTACTTTCATATTCTGATATTCTAATAAATCAAATTTTTTTAATATCGACTCTGCACTTTCATAATAATTAAACCACTTAATATAGAATTTCAGTTGTTCTTTAACTGTTAAGCGCTCATGAAATGGTGTAGAAAATTCTTCAATCCATGCTTCTTTAAGTCTAAAGTATGACAATATTTCATGCTGTTGATTAGTATTCCCTATAATACAATATTGCTTTAGTGCTCTTAATTCTTTTAAATTATTCACTAAATTTGTCATACTTCCTCCTACACACCTAATATTTTATAATCATTCTATCATAAAAATGTCAGTTTTTTATAATATGAAAAAAAGTCTGCGAATTTTCACAGACTTTTTTGACAATTCTATTTACTTTCTTAAAATCATTTAATATAATTAATTAACTTAAATGAAAGCGCTTTATTTACATAAATTATAAGAAAGGTAGTGGTTTCAATGAAATACTATTTAGTTCACACAATTTGTGCAATGTTAGCTTTTATAATCATATCTTTTGTTGATATGAATTTTATTGAAGATAGCACAACTATTGATGTAGCAGCTAAGTCATTTTTAGTTACATTAATAATATTCATTGCCTATTATTATTTACAACTTAACCGCCACTCAAAGTTTTATAATTAAGCTTCTACAGTTGGGCGTGGTCCAAAGATTCTAGCTTTCATTTCTTGACCAGCTGGAGTACCTGCTAAACCGCCAATACCTGTTTCACGTAAAGCGCTTGGTAAGCCACGTCCGACTTTATCCATTGCTTCAATAACTTGGTCAGCTGGAATTTTACATTCAATACCTGCTAAGGCTAAGTCAGCAGCGATTAATGCGTTACCTGCTCCGATTGTATTTCTCATAACACATGGAATTTCTACTAAACCTGCTACAGGGTCACAAACAAGACCTAATAAGTTACCTAATGCGTGTGCAATTGCATGTGATGATTGTTCAGGTGTTCCACCTTTAATTGCAACTGCTGCTGCAGCTGCGATAGCTGATGCACTACCTACTTCTGCTTGACAACCACCAACAGCACCTGCTACTGATGCATTGTTCGCAATAACGATACCTAATAAAGCTGTTGTGAATAAGAATTCAACTTGTTGATCTTCTGTTAAGTTTAACTTCTCTTGTACAGAGAATAGCACGCCTGGAATAGTACCTGATGATCCAGCAGTTGGCGTCGCACAAATTAATCCCATTGCAGCGTTAACTTCATTTGTTGCAATCGCGAATTGTAATGCTTTTGCTACGTCAGGGCCTGATAAAGGTTCGTTTTGCTCACGGTAGTTTTTCATTTTGATTGCATCTTGTCCTGTTAACCCAGTTACAGATTTAACCCCTTCGCCACTGGATCCACGAAGTACAGCAGATCTCATTACTTCAAGGTTTTTACGCATTTTTGCGATAATCTCTTCACGAGACATATCTGAAGTTTCCATTTCCATTTCTATCATTAACTCAGCAATTGATTTACCTTTTTTATTAGCAGCTTCTACTACTTCTTGTATTGAATTATACATTTTATTATCCCCCTTGATTAAATAATGTTTGAGAAGTCGATTGTTTTGAATTCTTCTCTAATAGATTCTAATAATTCTTTTTTAATTGGTTTATATAAGTGTAAAGCAACAACAGTTTTACCGTCACGTTGTGATTTAATTTCTTCGTTAATTTTTAATCCAGCTTCTGATAAAGTTGTGATACAACGGTTAAATTCACCAATAGGTTCTTCACCATATAACACTAAGATTGGTAAAGTGTGGTTCATTAAAGCACAAGCACCATTGATATGGATACTTCTGATTTTAATTGTTCCACCACCGATAGAGTTCGCACATAATTCAATGTGTTTATCATCTTTGTCCAGACGAATTAAAGCTGTGTTAGGGTGTTCACCAACGTTATCTCCTTTTTCTTCGATAAACTCAATTGAGATACCTTTAGATTCAGCGATTTCAATTGAAGTTTTTACACGTGGATCTTCAGTTGGGAAGTCTAATACACCCGCAATGATTGCTAAGTCAGTACCATGACCTGCATGTGTTTCAGCAAACGACTCGTAGTATGAAACTGAAACTTTTTCAGGTTCTTTACCTAATACTTGTCGTGCTGCTAAACCCATTCTTACTGCTCCTGCTGTATGTGAACTTGAAGGACCAATCATGATTGGACCGATTACATCAAATGCGCTTTTATAATCTGCTGTTCTTGCCATTTTAAATTCCTCCCAAAATTATTATATCGTCTTATGTCAAATACATTTTACACTAATTTGTTTTAACTACAACTATTTTAACTTTTCAATTATTGTTTTTAAATTCGATAATGCTTTAAAGCACTTTCTTTAATTAGTTTATCCGATTATCTTATTTCTAAACTTCTGCGTTTTGTTTTTCAGCTTTACCCATTTGAGGCATGCTAAATGGTACTGATACATCATGTTTTTTGAAGAATGAAGCAAATAACCAAGCCATTACGATACTAGTTACTGCAACTGCTAAACCACAAAGTAGTACTGGTACTGTGTCGTTAAATCCGAATGCTACGATATATCCTGCGATTGGAGTTGCCATACCAGTGATGTTGATAACTAATCCGAATGCAGTGATGATACAAGCGTTAACCATACCGATGATTGCGTTTGATCCGTATAATTGAACTGGTTTTTCGGCAATGATATCAATTTGAGTTAAAGGTTCGATTGCTACTGCGAATGGTGTAGCTTTAGTACCGTAACCTAATTTTTTGAATAATACGAAGTTTGCAAATGAGTTACCTGTACAACATAATGCCCCGATTGCCATTGGTGTACCAACTAATCCTAATAAACTTGTTAATACCATTGAGCTTAATGGTGTCATACCTACTACTGGAATGATTGCACCTAATACGATTGCTAATACATATGGGTTTGAATCTCCAACTGCTGTAATTGCTGAACCGATTTGAGTTAATACTGCGATAACTGATGGTTGAATTGCCATTGCGATTAAAGTTGCTAATGCTGGTGCGATAAGGATTACTACGATTAAATCTAAACCTTCTGGAACGCGTTTTTCAATTTGTTTGATTAAGAAACTGATTAAGTAAGCTGCGATAAATGCAGGTAATAATTTAACTTCTAATAATGAAAGACCAACGATCAATGCGTAAACTGGTGCAACTCCTAATTTGATACAAGTTAAAACGCCGACTGCTAAACCACCAAGGCCACCTAATGTGTCCCCAACTTTAACGAAGAAGTCTAAGTGGAATACTCCACCAATTGCATAACTTAAGAATGCTTGTGGTAAAAATGTTGAACATGCAGCCCCGGAGAGAGCTTGAAGACCTTGTTTACCGTATGGTGCAAATTTTAAAAATAAAGTCATTGCGATTAATACGACTATTAATGTTCCTACTCCAATAATAATATCCATTCTTTTTTCTCCTTTTGTTTAAATAATAAATTTTGATATTTTATTTTAAAAGCGGCCGCTTTTATAAATCCTAAATACTTTGTTACGTACTTCACATACTCATAATAACATGATTGAAACCGTATACAAGAGATAAATTATGAACGTTTTTGACTCATTTTCACACCTGATTGTAAATTTTTGTAACGATTTAGTAGATTTAAATTATTTTTTAATTACCAACTCCCTTGATACTATAGGGTTTTAACGCTGTAAAGCATTTAATTTGTTATTTTAATATAGTTAAATGATGTATAAGGAAATGTGATTTTTATCACTTTTATTATATTTTAACGCAAAAAACTTTAAATATAAAGGAATTAATATGATAATATCGTTCACACTTTAATACATTAAAATGTTTAAAGTTTCTTTATATAATTATTTTAAGTATTTCTTAACATATTTAAGATATTTTATATAATAAATATATCTATTTTGTACATTTAAGTAATTTTAATGTATTTTTTAAGTGTACAAATAACGATATTTACGATCTTTCATGTACAGTGTTTTTGTTTTTTTCCATACTAAATGCACAAACCATATAAATTTTTTATATTTAGAATTGACTGAATTTTGACGTTTTTAAAAATCAGTCAATTCTGTATTATCTACTCGTTATATTGAAAGAACATTTGTTTTAAAAAAAATTTTTTTGAAAAACAAAAAAAGTAGCTGGAGAATACTCTCCAACTACTTTGAAATTTAATTCAGTTTAATCAATATACCATTGATTTATTTCGTATCTAATTTATTATAACCTCTTATGAAATAGATAATACCCATAAATGTTAAGAAAATAATACCAATAATAACTGATACGCGCGTATCATCATTAATCAACATACCTACAAGAACCATTACTAAGAAACCAATTGTAATGTAGTTTGTAAATGGTGCAAATGGCAGTTTAAAAGGATGATTTTCTAATAAATCAGGTCTTTGCTTTCTGAATTGTAAATGACTAAATAGAATCATAAACCACGGAATCATACCTGGTAAAATTGATGCACTGTATACATAAACAAAGATGTTTTCTGATCCGTCGATAAACATTGGTAATACAACATTTAAAATAACTCCAATAAATATTCCTGTTGAGATAGCTAGTACTGCGAACATCGGTACACCATTGTTCATTACTTTAGCAAATAATCTTGGCATTTTTCCTTCATGCGCTAATGTGTATATCATACGGCTTGAACTAAATATTCCTGAGTTACATCCTGACATTGCTGCTGTGATAACAACAAAGTTAATTAATCCTGCTGCTGCTGTAATACCAACTTTTGCAAATGTTGCTACGAATGGACTGCCAACGTTACCTAATTCATCCCAAGGATAAACTGTTACGATAACAAAAATTGCACCAATATAGAAAATTAATATACGCCAAATGATACCATTAACTGCTTTGACAACGTTTTTCTGTGGATCTTTCGTTTCACCTGCTGTAATACCGATTAATTCAACACCTTGATAAGATCCTACTACCATAGATAAAGCAAAGAAGAATCCTACAATACCGTTAGGGAAGAATCCACCGTGTTCGGTTAAGTTACTCAACCCTACAGGATTTCCGTTATTACCGAAGCCAAATAATATTATACCTAAACCTGCTACAATCATTAAAACAATTGTTACAATCTTAATCATTGCAAACCAAAACTCAAATTCTCCAAATGCTTTAACTGAAACCATATTTGCTGCTGCTAATGTAACAATAACGATGACGCCAGGAATCCATGTTGGTAATTCTGGCCACCAATACTGCATATATTGACCAACTGCAATTACTTCACTCATACCAACGACTACCCACTGGAATACGTTTGCCCATGCAGTAACATATCCGAATACTGGGTGTAAATAAGTTGATGCATATTCTGCAAATGATCCAGTCGTTGGGAATAAGTAAACTAATTCTCCCATTGCTCTCATAATTAAGAATAAAAACAAACCTGCTACTAAATAAGCTAAAATAGCTGATGGACCTGTCCATTTAATCGTACTTGATGCTCCCATAAATAGCCCCACCCCAATGGTACCACCGAGTGCGATCATCTGTACTTGCCTTGAACTAAGACCCCTTTTTAAATGATTATCTCCCATTTTTCCAATCCCCTTTTGTTAAAATATAATAAACATTCTTTACTATTCTGAAATTATACTATAATTTCAGAATATTTAAAGCACTTTTTTTAACTTTAAGGAGAAAGCAAAGTGGGTGCGAGGAAAAACCCTTACACCCACATGCTTTAACGCTTTAAATCTTTTTAAATAAATTATTCATACTGTTATTTTTTATAATCGTACGCTACTTCTTGTAATTTTTCATCATATTCTATATATAAGTCATAATCTTTGAAGAACCATTCATCCGTTTCATTAACGTAAAATGTAATACCATCTACTTCAACTTTAGCGACAGCTTTTTCATGATCAGGATCAACAGTAAACGCTAATGAGTGGCTTTCCTGTATTTTACTTGCACCATAAATCTTAGCAAAGAACTTAACACTATCTCCCGATTTTAAATCAACCTCTTCTTTAAACCATTGCAATGCTCTATCTGAAATATAAATATTCATATGAACCTCCAATTATTAGACTTCATAAAAAGTATAACATCTGTAGGTCATAAAAGTCTTACGCTAAGTATTTAGCATGCGAACTTAGTAGAATTTCGCTTGTTCCTCACCTTTTAACACGCGCATTACACCTTCATATAAAGCTTGTAGTTCTTCTTCTCCAGGCATCACTTTGACTTCGGCAATCCAATCCACATGTGATTTAATAAAATCTGTTACATATTTCGAATGACTTACACCACCCGTTAATATAATATAATCCACATGACCTTTTAACACAGCTGCCATCTCTGCAATTCCTTTAGAAATTTGATAGCACATGCCATCAAAATACTTCTTTGATTCTACTTCTCCATTTAAAGTATTCTGCTCAATGGTCTTAATATCTATTTCACCTAAATAAGACTTCATACCACCTTCTCCAGCAAGGATCGATTTCACTTGTGTAATATTTAAATGTTCATTAATAATCTTCTTAGCAAAGTCGATTAGTGGTAATCCTCCTGTTCTTTCAGGTGAATACGGTCCTTCACCATCAATAGCATTCACACAATCAATAACGCGACCTGCCCTGTGTGCACCGATCGAAATACCTCCACCGATATGTGTCACAATGACATTTGAAGCAAAATAATCTTTACCTTCTGATTGCAAGACTTTACGGGCAACTGCCTTTTGGTTCAAGGCATGAAATACACTTCGACGCTCAATACCTTTATAGCCACTAATACGTGCAATCTCTTCAAATTCATCTACAACAACAGGATCAACGGTATACGATTGAACACCATACACCTTAGCAATATCATTCGCTATAATCGCACCTAAATTTGAAGCATGCATACCATATTTGCCTGAACGTAAATCACTCACCATTGCTTCATTGACAAGATAGGTCCCTCCAACGATTGATTTCATCAATCCACCACGTGCTACGACGGCTGCCAAATCGCCTGGATAAATTTGATTAGATGCTAGAAAATCTCTTAATCGCGCTTCTCTGAAATCAATTTGATCCATTACTGTGTCATATTGTGCAATTTCATCGACTGAATATCTTAAGATACTTTCATCGATACATTGATTACTACTATATAATGCTACTTTACTGGACGTTGAACCCGGATTAATTACGAGTATGTATTTACCATTCATATTTAATCCCTCACTTGTCGCACTGCAAAATCTAATGCATACAACTTACTTTCTGTAGAATCACTTCTAGAGGTTAATACAATTGGAACTTTTGCACCAACAATCGTTCCACCAATAACAGCTTTGCCGATTACTGAGAAAGCTTTATATAACACATTTCCAACGTCTATCGTTGGAACCACCAATACATCCGCATCACCTGCAATAGCACCGGTATATCCTTTGTGCTTTACCGCATCAATTGATATAGCTAAATCCAGCGAAATCGGCCCAGCTACAATTGCATCACTATTTCCTCCAAAGCGTTTCGCTACATCATGTGCTAATACTGATGATGGCATCTTTGAATTAAACGATTCTGCTGAACTGATTATGGCAACTTTAGGACATGCAATACCGATACGATGACAGACATTGATTGCATTGTCCGTAATTTGCTTCAATTGATCAGTTGTAGGATTTATGTTCATCGCTGCATCTGTTAAAAGTAATGGCTTATTTCCTGGTAAATTAACCATAGCAACGTGAGATAACACAGATTGATTTTTTAAATTATGTTTTTTTTGTAGCACCTCTTTTAATATAGTACGCGTCTCAACGATACCTTTCATTAATATCTGCGCTTCACCTCTTGCTACCATTTCTACTGCTTTCTTTACACTATCTTCATCAGTTGCACATTGTTCGTAAACCCATACATCCGCATTATCGATATTCTCTTTCCTATCAAAGACAAAAAAAGATACTACATCTTTATATATTTGTTTTGCTCTCGTGATGACTTCTAGAATTTCAGGACGAGATCCGCCTGGAATAGCAATTTTAATCATTTTAATACCTCTTTCCAAATTATAACCTAGTACTAAGACTAGATAATATTTTTGATTGATAGTATTTTCTCATATTCATTTTTAGATGTAAAGTAATCTAATGTCTAATCTTAAACATAAATATCCCATTTAAAGTATCATAAACTCTATGTCCAACCAAAAAATCATTTTATATATATAACATTTACAATGTACATTTATATTATTGACGCTTCATTAAAAATACATTTGAAATATATATACACAAATTTTCCATATTTTTGACCTATTTTTTTAACATGTATGTGATTTTTCTATTAAATTTATGTGCTAATATTTATAGCATATTGTGAAATTACGGGGGTAAGATTGTGAAAAAGTATTTTAATAATGTTTTTTGGAGATGGCATTTCTACGCCGCGATATTTATTACACCATTACTCATTACTTTAAGTATTTCAGGTATGATGTATTTATTCTATCCTGAAGTCGAAAACAAACTGAATCATGATTTATTATTTGAACAAACAGGCAAACCTGAACAATCTTTAAATGAAGGAATCGATGATATTCTTAAAAATCATCCAGGTTACCATGTCATGAAGATTAGTTTCTTAAAAGGTGATTACAACACACGTGTTTCTATTATGGGTCCTAATGATGCATCAAAGGTTGTTTATTTAGATCACCATAATCAAGTGAAAGGTGAAATTGAACCGTCAAAGTTATTTTCAAATTTCTCACGTGAGCTACATTCCAATCTATTAACCGGTAATACCTTTATTAATTATTTAGTTGAACTTGCTTCTTGTTGGGCGATTTTCTTAATCATTACGGGATTATTCATGACGTTCTTCCGTAAATACATAACAAACAGTACATCAAAGATTAAACGCAAGCATCAAGCGAAGTTCCATGCAATTTTAGGAACGATTTTAAGTATTCCATTATTGTTAATCGTACTTACTGGATTGCCATGGTCAGGATTTATGGGTGATAAAATTTATAACTTCGCTGTGAATAATGCTTTAGTGGGTTATCCTGAATCAGTCAAAACACCTCCTGTGTCAAACAATGAGATTGCGTGGGCAACACGTGGTGAACATACTAACTCTAAAACACATGAAGGAAATCGTTTACCGATTACAAAGATTAATGAAATTGCAAAAGAAGAAGGATTTAAGAAGCCATACAGTATCACAGTACCAATGGATGACAAAGGAACATATGTATTATCTAAAGCAGCTGGCACTGGGGTAACTGGATTAGATGCCAATCCACTCGAAGAACGTACAATACATTTAGATCAATATTCAGGAATGAAGCTGGCAATTTATGACTTTAATGATTATGGCCCATTAGCGAAATTCATTGCAGTGGGTATTCCTTTGCATGAAGGAAATCTATTTGGATTAGCGAATAAAATTGTTAACTTATTATTCCTAGTCGGATTATTAGTCTTAACGTTCTTTGGTATTAAAATTTACTTGATGCGTAAGCAAAAAGGGAAATTTTCAACACCGAAAGCTCAAGGCTATACTAAATACACGTGGTTCTTTGCCATATTATTAATCATGACGGGTATATTAATGCCTTTATTTGGCATATCACTCATTTTCATTGCCATCATTGAGGTTATACTTTTACTTACGAAAAAGAAATATGCAATATAAAAAGCTAAAGGATGAAATTTTCATCCTTTAGCTTTTTCACTTATAATGACTTAATCACCTTCATTAAAATAAACTGTAAAGGTAATCGTCCATAGAGCGCTGTTTTCGGTAACTGCTTATCTCCTAAAGGCAGCTCTTTTCTTGCCATATACACATTTGCAGGAAATACACCTAGTAAAAATAGATTAATCATTTGCTTGGCATAATCACTCGGCTTCTTGAATATTAAATATATCCCCATCACAAGCTCCATTACCCCGGAAATATATACAATTGCTTTTTTGAATGGTAAATAATGCGGTACAATCTTTGTAAAATTGGGTTCCCTAATGAAATGTAATATACCTGCTGCCGTAAAAGCTAATCCAAGTATCTTACGTACTATCGTCTTCATAACATCATCTCCTTTATTTATTTTCAATTTTTGTCAGTGCATATTTATCTATAACTGTGTCTAAGTGTGGGTAGTCTTTCTTTAACGCATCTTTTGTAAATAACTCAAAACCCTCAAACGTAAAACCTGGTGAAACCATACATCCTACGAAACTCCATGCATTATCATCTTCCACGCTTGATGCAAAGATTGTATTTTTAGGCACTAGAAATTGAGGAACTTCTCCATTTTCTACATCTAATCCTAGTTTGACCGCTTCATATTGACCATTCGGATGAATCATATGTACTGTGAGTGAGTCGCCACCTTGATAGTACCATAACTCATCTGAATCAATTCTATGAAAGTGCGAAATATTCCCCGCTTCCAATAAGAAATAAATACTTGTATATAACAATCTTCCATCTTGTGTAGTTTCTGTTGATTTATACGATTCATAGTAATACCCACCTTCAGGGTGTGGCTGTAAATTGAGCTTTCTAATAAGCTGTTCTTTATTCATTTATTATCTCCTTAACCAATAATTTTGTACCACATCTCGGTGCTATTTTATCCTGCTCCCATTTTTCATATAACAACTTTTGATACGCTTCATAGGCAGATGCACCATATATTTTGTCTGTTCCATAAACATATAAGGGCGGTATACTTTCCTTATTAAATAAATGATGATGGTCATAAATCACCATAGCAAGTTTTGCAATATCTGCTTTAAATGTTTCTGAGCGTTTCCCACCTCTTCGTCTATGCTCTTGATCCATAACTTCAAGCATCTTAAAGCAATCGAACAAGTATGGATGACCATCATTATAAATATGCTTTACAATCGGATGACTTAAATATCTTGTGTTGCCTTCAATAACCTTCAACTCAGCGAGACAAACACGAATGATTTGATATAGTTCAAGTACTTGTTTAGAAAGTCTTCGATTATCGAGAAATCTTGCTGATATTTCATGGTCTTGACTCACTCTAAATATTTGCATGTTGCGCCTCTCTTCTAATCAATCGGTACACAATCATCAAGTATATGATATGCCCAGCCATCCAAATCGTAAAGCTTTGTATAGAGATTTTATTATCATTGTATAACGCTATTTGAGTTAACACAAAATATAGGATTATAAAAATTTTTATTATAGATACCATAGCAATGTTCATCCAATCTGTATATCGGTAAATCCATTTCAGTATAATATAAACTACAACACTCACTAATAAATGGGGAATTAATTCTAACCATAGCGGTAAGTCTTTCTGCCGTGTTATAAAATCAATATTGAGTAATATACGTTCCGTCTCTGTTCCTACAAGTCGATCCCCAATACATAGTAAAATATAAAGTAATAATCCCGATATTATTCCATTATTCATTAAATAGTCCTCTCCACTAGAATTTACAGCCATCAAAATAAGACAATCAACTTTTGTTGATTGCCTCTTTTCACAGGCTTCACTCACTTAAAAGAAACGTCTCATAATCG
Organism: Macrococcoides caseolyticum; assembly: GCF_021366795.1. Taxonomy (GTDB): domain Bacteria; phylum Bacillota; class Bacilli; order Staphylococcales; family Staphylococcaceae; genus Macrococcoides; species Macrococcoides caseolyticus_A. The sequence continues at coordinate 150,670 of NZ_JAHCPS010000003.1, forward strand.
TTTTTAATGGTGGCATTTTTTCTAATTTATTCTCTTCAAGCAATGAGCGTAATTCAAATTTCGCATATCCTAAAGCTTCGTCCCAGACAATTTGTCCTGGAAGTGGTGCAGCATCTGGATCAACATAAGCATTGATGATAACAGGTTTCTTAACATCTTTTGCATGTCTGAATGCACCGGCAAGTTCTTCAGGCTTAGTAACAGTGATACCTACACCGCCACAGCTTTCTGCAAACTTAGCAAAGTCAATATCACCAAAGTCAATCGCATATTCTAATTCACCGGCAGCTTGTTGCTCATATTTAATAAACGATAACTGTTTGTTATTTAATACCACTACAATCATCGGAAGATTGTGGTACACAGCAGTTGAGAAATCCTGCATTACCATCGCCATCGCACCGTCACCTGTAATTGCAATCGCTTCACGATCTGGATATGCAATTTTACTAGCAATAGCACCTGGTAATGCGCAACCCATTGTTCCTAACCAAGGTGAAGTTAAGAAACGGTTATTATGATCTAATCTTAAGTAGCGCGTACCCCAAACAGTTGATGTTCCTACGTCAATTGAGAATACAGCATCATCATCTGCAATCTTTTCAATTTCAGCCATAATACGTTCCGGGCGTAAAGGCATGCTGTTATTTTCTCTATCTTCATCTAGCCAACTATTCCACTGTTCCATGTTTTCTTTACAAGCTTCAAGGAACGGTCGTTCCGGTACTTCTGGCAATTGCTCGTTTAATACGGTTAATATTTCTTTCGCATCACCAATTAACGGAACTGTTACTTTATGGCGGTTACCAATATTGCCAGGATTATTATCTATTTGAATACACGGCACATCCTCATCCGGTAAGTAATCAACATAAGGAAAGTTTGTGCCAATCATAATTAGTAAATCAGCTTCCTTACTTGACTCAAATGCTGCTTTCGTACCAATTTTACCTAAGTTTCCTAACATATTAGGATGCGTATCAGGAATTAATCCTTTAGCCGGTAAAGTAACGATAGATGGTAACTTGGCATGTTCAATAAACTTCACAAGAATATCTTTAGCATTCTTCACACCCGTACCAGCAAGCACAACAGGTTTCTCACTTTGTTCGATTAATTTAATCGCTTCAGCAATTTGAGTATTATCTATAACTGTTGTTTGAACTGGTGGCACAACAGGTTCAGTCGTTGTAATATCTTCAATTTTCGCTTTTAATAAATTACCAGGAATTGATAGAACCGCAACACCTTTTTTGTCGTATGCTGTTTGAATTGCTTCATTAACCACTTCATAAACATTTTCAGCTTGATCTAGTTGTTTATTATATACTGCAACATCTTCAAACATAGCTGTTAAGTTTAATTCCTGGAAGTATTTCGTCCCTAAAACATTGGTGTTGGCCTGCCCCACGAGCACGAGTTGCGGAACATTGTCCATTTTTGCATCGTACATCCCATTCAACAAATGAATTGCGCCAGGTCCTCCTATTGCGATTGAAACTGCAATCTTACCTGTTAATTTTGTATAATTTGTTGCAGCGAGCGAAGCCACTTCTTCATGACGTACATTATAGAATTTTATTTCATCTTCCACTGTCTTTAATGCATCAATAACTGTATCTATCGTATCACCAGGGATTCCATAGACGTGATCAATCTCCCAACGTCTAAGTGCTTTTACTAATGCGTGACTTGCTTTAATTTTAGACATTATTTTTCACTGTCCCTTCAGATAAATATTTCATAATTCCATACATTACTCTCTACCCTGAGAATAAAATCATAATCAATTTCAAATAATACTAAAACATTTAGATTACACAATCTGTGCGAATCGAAAAGATTATTGATAAAATGGATATGATAAAAATATTAACTAAAATGCAGGAGGTATTATTATGAAGGTACTCGTAGCTGGAGAGATACCAGAAAAAGGGCTCGATTTTTTAAAAGATAAATTTGATATTGTCGACGTATTCGAAGGAGAAACGTTAATCACTAAAGATGAATTGATTCAACGTATCCAAGATAAAGATGCATTAATCAGCTTACTATCTACAAATGTTGATAAAGAAGTCATCGATGCTGCACCAAACTTAAAAATTATTGCTAACTATGGAGCTGGATTCAATAATATTGACGGTGAATATGCCCGCTCAAAAAATATCGATGTAACCAATACACCTAAAGCATCAACAAACGCAACAGCTGATCTTACTTTTGCTATACTACTAGCGGCAGCGCGCCGTGTTGTTGAAGGCGATAAAGTGTGCCGTACTACAGGATTCAATGGCTGGGCGCCATTATTCTTCCGAGGACGAGAAGTATCAGGAAAGACAATCGGTATTCTTGGATTAGGTGAAATCGGACAAGCAGTTGCACGACGCGCTAAAGGATTCGATATGAAGATTCTATATACTGGCCCTAATCGTCACGAAGACCGTGAAGCTGAAACTGGTGCAAAGTATGTAACACTTGAAGAATTACTGCAACAATCAGACTTTATTACAATTAACGCAAGCTACAATCCATCAATGAAACACATGATAGATAAAGCTCAAATTGAGATGATGAAGCCTACTGCTTATTTAATCAATGCATCACGAGGTCCAGTTGTGCATGAAGCCGCACTTGCAGATGCACTTGAAGCGAAAGTCATTGAAGGTGCAGCTTTAGATGTATTTGAATTTGAACCAGAAATTAATGAGAAGCTTAAGAAATTAGACAATGTCGTGATTACACCGCATATTGGGAATGCAACATTTGAAGCACGTGATATGATGGCGGATATCGTTACACAAAATGTATATAAAAAGTTAAATCATGAAACACCGGATTATATTGTGAATTAAATAAAACCAGTTAAATAAAGAACAATATAACTAGTACGAATGGATATTTTCCATTCGTATTTTTATTTTCTAAAATTTAGGTGTCATATATAGTTGACACTACCTAAACCATATATTAATATAATAAGTGTCATTTATATATGACATCCGGAGGTATATATGAATCGCGTACAAGAATATAGAAAACTAAAAGGACACTCACAACTCTCCCTTGCTAGAGACGTTGAAGTGTCAAGACAAACTATCAATTTGATTGAGAATGATAAATATAATCCATCACTCGACTTATGCATTAAAATCGCAAAAGCATTAAACACGGATTTAAACACACTATTCTGGGAGGTAGATGATAACGATGACGTTACTGGATAAAGTAAAACCCTCATTTCTGGGTGTAGAAATGGACCGTGATGAATATTTTAGACAAGAAGGAAATAAAATCATGGCGGTAAGTCATGTGTATAGTTTTTTTGCGATAATGATACTTGCACTTGTGTCATTTATCTGGGATATAACACATAATAATCTACCTGTTTCAAGCGCTTTATTATTAATTGTAAGTCAAATTGCAAATATTTATTTTCTAAATGGTAGTAGAAATAAAAACATCCTTTCAAATGAAGTTTATAGCCCTGAAGAATATAAAGAAAAACTAATTTACTATAAAAATAAATCTATTAAAGCTACAGTAATTTGGGGAAGTTGGATGTATGTATGGACTGAGATTATTAATCCTATGTTGATAGGTGAAAGATATACTTTTGAGTGGAAGACATTATTTATTAATATTATTGGCGCTCTATTTTTTGGAATAACTATTTATCTTGTGATGAGACATAATCTCAAAAAAGAATTCGAGGAGAGTGATCTTGATGACTAACTTTCACGACAAACTTATTAAACGTTATGTAGGATTTGATACGAATCGAGATGAATACCAACTACAGACCATTCATAGTTTACTTGCCAGATGTAATGTATTAACGTATTATCTTCTCATCTTATCTGTATGGTTATCTACTATTTTTGATGTTTATATGCAGCAAGTGTCAATTGGTACATTTATTATCCTTGCTATACTAGTTTTTATCGGGCTTTACAATAGTCGCCAAGCCAAAAAATTAATTGATGCTGATAATACACAGTTAATCGAATATTACGATGAGAAACATTATAAGAGCTTACTCAAGTTAATTAAACTTCAATTTATCCATATTTTTATTCTCGTTTTTACTTTGGACTTTTCATTATCAATTTATGGTCATGTATTTGTAGATGACTTACCATTATCCATTCACTGGTTGGATATACTTGGAGCACTTGCAGAATCATTTTTTCTAACTGTTGTAGGTTATTATATTTATAAAATAATGCTTGAGAAAAAATATTAATAAAAGAAAGGAATGATTTTATGTTCTATTTAATATTCTTCATATTTTTCATTACTTGTTTTGCAGGATATATGAAGAATAAAAATAAATAATAATTTTTTCACATTAAAGATAGAGCTAAATAGTGTCTAACACTTTTAGCTCTATCTTATTGAAATATTCTATTTTTATAAGCTATTAAACCGATGCTGATGTTGCAGCTACACTACTGTTTTGCATATCAGTATGTATTGCCATTACAACAGCAATCACATGTGCAACATTAGCACGTTCATCAATAATATCGATACCGAATGTATCGCTCCACGAAAAGAATTTCTTACTTATTTCAGCTATTCCTCTACCATTGCCATCTTCAATAACATATTCATAGTTTAAGAAATTACCACGTACAATCCAGTCCTCACCTTGAATAATGAACGTCGGTCTAAATGACAACATTTTCTTACGAATCGTCATTGTTTCATGACCCTTAACCAATACATCCATCGTTGTAGAAAACGCTGCTGCACGTTGCTTAATAAATGCTAACTCATTACCATTTGCATCAAGAATTCTCAACTTTCTTCTGCCTAATAAATCAAACTGTCCTTTAGCTGTGTAAACTACTTCATCACGTTCATTCATAATTGAAAAATCTTGGGTCCAGGATAAAACCTTTTTCTTTGCATAAAGTCTCATTACTTTACAGCTCCCATTCCAAATGTTTACTTACATTATAAACCTTTTTAGAACAGGATAACAAATTACAACAATAAAGTGATTTGACTACAACACTCTTTTTAATTCATCCAATTCTTTCTGTGTAATCTCATGGCCACCATCAAACAACATAAAATTCACATTATCAAATGCTGATTTAAATTGTAATTCTAAAGCTTTTGCTTGGCCAGGTGGCACCATATAATCATTTGCACCTGCAGTGATATACACTTTCGTATCACGTTTTGCGTTTGTTACATCATACTTTAAGTCTGACGGATGCATCAATACTGCAGCATCCATATCAAAGCCATTTTCTAAGAAGCCGACAATAAAGTTTGCACCATTTGAATAGCCTAAGAAAGTAATCTTTTCATAATTTAAATCTAATCCGTTAATGACTTCTGTTACACGTCTTATTGCATCATTATATGCATTACGATCCATCTCACCATTGATTAAAGGCGGAAAGAAGCGGCGACTCATTGCACCTCCACTATCGCCTTCAAAGCTTAATACATCAGCACCCGGAAATAATTCTCCTGCTAATCCTAATAATTGATATTCATTACCACCTGTTCCGTGGAATAGCACAACTAATTCGTTTGCGTCATTCTTTTGATAAAAGTAGTTCATGATAAACCTCCATTCGTTTTATTTACTTCTTACAGTATCAATATGTCTTACAACAGATTCAATATGATCACGTTGTCCTTCTAAGAATGGTGGTAATGATAATTTCTCACCTAATGTTTCATAAGGTTCATCCCCCATAAATCCAGGGCCATCTGTTGCAATTTCGAATAAAATAGGCATTGCAAGTCTCGCATATAATGATTTGAAAAAGAATCGATCGACATACCCTGAGTTTGGTAAGTTATATGATTCTAAACGTTCAATCCATGCTCTAAGTTCCGCTTCATCAGGTACTCGGAAAGCCACATGGTGAATTGTACCGTATCCTTGATATGCCGTTCTGCTTGTTGTGTCATCAACAATAATAACTGATGCACCATTACCACCTTCACCTGTTTCAAATAAGTGATAATTGTCTTCAGCTTGTGTTTCTTTAAATAAATATACCGCTTCAAACGCTGATTTGAATGCTGTAAATTGATTCACTGTAATAAATACTGGGCCTAATCCGTATATAGCGTATTCCTCAGGTACTGGACCATTCTTCCATGCTACACCAGGTGCTACACCATTATCGTTCTCATCTGAAATGATTTGATATAATTGACCATCAAAGTCTTCGAAAGGTAAGATTTTTCTACGAAACATTTCTTGGATACCGTCATGTTTCACGTTAAATGTTTCAAATCGTTCTAAGAAGTATTCAACTGCTTTATCACTTGGCACTCTAAATGATGTTCTTGCGATTTCGTTGGTACCATGTTGCCCTTTAGATATTCCTTTGAAATCAAAGAATGTCATATCCGTTCCTGCATTACCTTCGTCGTCTGCAAAGAATAAATGATACGTGTTAATATCGTCTTGATTGACCGTTTTCTTTACAAGTCTCATCCCTAATACTTCATTGAAGAAGTCATAGATTTTCTCAGCACTACTTGTAATCGCTGTTACGTGATGGATTCCTGTTAATTGTTTAATTTCTTTCATAATGATCCACTCCTCTTCTGTAATAATTATCCTTTGCCTCTTTGATATAATTATTATATTTGATACAATTAATATACTACGTAATTTTACGTTTTGCAACACTTAATGTTTAAGGTCATAATAAGCTTAATAAATAAACAGAAGAGGTAGCGATATTTTCTTTTATCACTACCTCATACTATTAAAACTTGCTATTCTCATTTTTATCCCACAATTTCGCGCTATTCAAATCATATTCTATTCCTCCAACTCATCTATACTTTGTAACTGTTGTTTCAAAGTTTTGGTATCTATCGTTTGCTCAACTGTCGTCTTTGAATCAATTAAACATCTATCTTGAATGGTCAACGTACGTGTTTTAATCATGTCACTAAAATATTTATCATGGCTGACAAATAATACTGTCCCTTTATATTGTTGAATTAGATTACTAATAACGTCCTGCATTTCAATATCAAAGTAGTTCGTCGGTTCATCTAGAATGAGTAAATGCGCTTTCGAAAAATAGAGTTTCACAAAAGATAGTCGACATTTCTCTCCCATAGATAAGTCCTGCACATAATCAGCCATTCGTGATGCATCAAATCGAAATGCTGCGAGTATTGTGCGTGCTTGCGTCACATTAATATCCAGTGTCGTAATTTCTTCAAGCACTGTGTTGGTTAACGTTAAGTTCTCAAGCTTTTGGGAGAAGTATCCTATTTCAAGTGTTGACGGTATTTTTATTTCGCCATGTTGGAGTGGTGTTTCCCCTAGTATTAATTTGAGTAACGTTGATTTACCCGAACCATTCTTCCCATGGATTTGTACGACTTCTCCTTGTTCTAATGAGAATGATACGTGTTTAAACAATGGTTCTTGAAATGTATGACTTACATCAATGCACTGCAATATATATTTGTTATTAATTTCGCTTGTCTCTATATCATATTCAGTACGCACAGCTTTCTTGACTTTTCCTTCAAAGTTCGCCATCGCATGATTCAATCTAGATTCTCTTGCCTTCATGCGCTTCGCCATTTTAGCCAGTTTCTTTTGTTCAGAAGGATCACGTACTCCTGCTTTATGATTCATTTCATGATGCCATTCTTTCATCTCTTGAATCATTTGCTTCATACGTTTCTTTTCTTTCTGTTCTTTCTCAACAAGCACCGTATTTGTCTTCTCTTCTAAATTAATTTGCGCTTTATAGTCATCGTATTTCATGTGAAACTTTCTGAGTCCATCACGTGTCAATTCTAATATATAATCTGCGGTTTGATTAATGAATGCTCTATCATGACTTGCATAAAGAATCGTAAAATCATTATGCTTCATCCAGTTAATGAGCCATTGTTTCGTTTCATCATCAATATGATTCGTCGGTTCATCAAAGATAAACTTCGTCTTGCCTGATAATATTAAACGTATTAAAGAAATCTTTGTCTGTTCTCCCCCTGATAAACTAGCCACCTTTCTGTCCACATCAATTTCTGAAAGGTTGAACTTCTGTAACATCGTAATCACTTCAGACTCAAATGTAAATCCGTCTTTGTCTAAGTACTCACTCATTGCCTCCATATCAGTATATAACTTCTGCTTTAAGTCATATAAATCCGCTCTACCTTGCATAATATAATCGAGTACTGTCGTAACTGTTTGATCTTTAATATTAGTTACACTGATTTGTTGTTCCAGTAGTCCAATTTCATTATCTTGTTGCATGAGTTTGTTTAGAATTGTCGTCTTGCCTATACCATTATTCCCTAATAATGCAACATGACGCCCCTGTTCTATTTCAAAGTGTAAAGCTTTAAATAATAACTTCTCTCCTGCATAAATATCTGTTCTATTTAATCTCATAGACTCACCCCATAAAAAAATGTATCCCACACAACGTTTGGGATACACAAAATAAGCCTATATACGATAGGCATACAATATGTAGACAGACTCATCCCGATAACTCAAACGTTGTGCAATTTAGTTTGCGCGTTTTCATTATCGAATGATCATCTCTAAATATTGATGCCTCCTTTAATATTTGTTTATATTCTAACAGGTTTCTTCAATTTATACAAAATAAATCCAATAACAAAACCAATCAGTGCTGGTAATACCCAACCCATTCCAATATCAAAGAATGGTAAGTACTTTGCACCGAAGTTCGTTAAACCTTGACCAAATCCTGATTTAGAAAGGAAGGCTGGGCTTGCTTTAACACCATCAATCAGTGCTGCAATCATCGTTACAAACGTCGTCCATTGGTATACTGTTTTAGAATTATTGAACAGACCACTTACTAATGTTAGTAAAATCAATGTAATTGCTAAAGGATATAAGAACATTAATACCGGAATTGAGTATTCAATGATCTTTGTTAATCCAACATTCGCTAATACAAATGAAACGATACTTACGATTGTCGCAATCATTAAATAACTGCGCTTCGGAAATAGCTCATTAAACGTTTCAGAGAATGCTGTAATTAAACCAATCGCTGTCTTTAAACATGCAACGATAATGATCAATGATAATAAGATAATACCGTAATTCCCCAGGTAATATTGCGCCACTTGTGCAAGTGCAATACCCCCATTCTCACTTACTTTAAATTGACCTAAACTCATTGTCCCCATCACTGCAAGCAATGTATAAATTAACGCCATCAATAACACACTAATAAACCCTGATTTAATTGTTTCTTTCGCAATTTGGCTTGGGCTGGTAATACCCATCTTCTTTATTGTCGTAACGATGATAATACCAAATGCTAATGACGCCAGTGCATCTAACGTATTATATCCATCAATAAATCCTTTAAGTAATGCACCTTTCTGATAATCAGGCTGTACAGGTGCGTCTAATCCACCCATCGGTTTAATAAATGCTAATAAGAATAAAACACCTAATAAGCATAAAAATAACGGATTTAAAAACTTACCAATATAATCTAAAATCTTTGACGGCTTTCTTGCAAAGAACCACGCCACCACAAAGAATAATAAACTAAAAATAAATAGATTTAACCTTACACTTTCTTTAGCGATAAACGGTGTAAATGCAATTTCAAATGATGTTGTGGCAAGCCTTGGTAACGCAAATAATGGACCGATAACTAAATATAATGCAATCGTAAAGAAGTATGCATAAGATTTATTAACACGAGAGGCAACCTCGAATAAACCATTTGTTTTGGAAATACCGATAGCGATGATTCCTAGGAACGGTAGTCCAATTGCTGTGATTAAAAACCCTAAATTCGTAATAAAGACATTTGACCCACTTGTTTGTCCGAAGTGAATTGGAAAAATTAAGTTTCCAGCTCCAAAGAACAATCCGAATAGCATAGAACCGATAAATAAATTTTCTTTCAGTGAGAGTTTTTTCTCCATCTCCATCGTATTTCCTCCTTCATTTTTAATTGTTTGAAATTTCAATAAACTACATTGAGATTTCTACATTATAGCATTGATATATAGGGTTGTGTACCCAAAAAATAAAGTTCAAGAAGTTTTTTCGTTTTCTTGAACTTTATACAATATAAAGAAAATTTATTATTCGTGTACTCGTGATTTATTCATTTATCTTTTATTTTTCAGAGTCACAACGCCATTTTTGATATGAACTGTATCTCCTTTATTGATTGCTTCGTAAACTTCTTTAGAAACAACATAGAGTCGATTTATACCTTTATGCTTCACTTCAATCGTATATGCTTGATCATGTTGTAATTGCTTTCTGATAATCTCACGTTGATGATTCGTACTATGTGATGATCCATAATAAGCACCATTTATATTTAATCCATTACAAGATTATCATATAAAAACATTATGGGTACTGTAAAGAAAAGTAATATTTATATGTTATTATTTGAAATATAAGTAAACAACATATATTATGATGCCGTAAGCACAATATCACTAAGGAGTGAACAGTTATGTTCTTATTAAAATTTACAAGTGAACATCACATTAAAAATATTGGTATATTCGAAAACGAAGAAAAAGTAATTGCGTGGGTTGAAGCCCTTCCATTTATTACGAAAATTGATGACTATGATTATGAAATCAAGTACGAAGCATTGCCACCATATTATGAGCATACAGTTGATGGTGTGACTTATCCATTAACAAACCTAACATTTCTAGGTGACGTGGAGATTGACTGGGAAGAAGTTCCTGATATGACGCAGGCAGGTTTAGCTGAAGGCGTTACATTAGTGGATAACTATCATTTTGAAAACCATGAATTAAAGGAATACATTGAAGCACGTGAAAACTTATTCAATGAATTAAAGACTTACTTCACAGATAAAAACTTAGCATATACTGTCTCTGGTACAGGTTCTGAAGATGGCACGTATTTCTCAGTAGAAGACCATTTCTTCGCACATCTTGATCCTAGCACTGTGGAAGAACGTAAAAACTACGAATCTATTGAAGCTTTTGTGGAGGCTTACAACTAAATACACAATAAAAGCCCTAACATCGTTATGATAACAGTGTTAGGGTTTCTCATTATACATGTGATTGCCATTGACATGGACCGACATGCATTTCTGTAAATACCGCTTCAAATGAAGAATCTTCTGGAGAACAGGCATAAATACCAAACTGAATTGTACCTGCACCATGGTTAAGATGCGCAATTCTCATTTGTTTATAAGTAATACCATCTTCTGAATACTCAATACAATAATCACTTTCACGACGGCTCAAACGGTACCACATTGTTTTGATAGCACTATCAATATCAAACGATGCCCAATCCGAGTATCCTTCATTCGTCACAACACTACCTAAACGTTGAAACGTATCATTCTCATACTCAATAGAAGCTTTCAACCAATTGTCACTATCTAAATAAATTGCTACACCACACTGGTCGAAGCGACGTTTCGTATCGAACTCAGTTTTTACCGTAAATGAAAAGTAATCTTCATCCGTTGTCATTTGAAGTACAGGTGCATTATCATTTTGAAAGCCGTAATACGTACGCTGCCATAAATCAGTATTCGGTTCTGTCGTAATTTGAATACGCTCATCAGTCATTTCGTAAACTTTAGGTGCTCTTGTCCATTCTAAATTGTTAAAAGTCGTCAATCTAACCACTCCTCAATTCCTTCATTTTAGATTATCATTTAACTCACAATTTGTTCTTTCACATAATCACGGTACAATACATGTGACTCAATCAACTCCTGATGTGTGCCAGAACCAGTAATTGTACCTTGTTCAACAAAGTGAATTTGATCTGCATCCACTATTGTTGATAAACGATGCGCAATAACAAGCGTTGTTCGACCTTCCATTAATTGATTTAATGCACGTTGAACTTGTTCTTCTGACTGTGAATCAAGTGATGCAGTCGCTTCATCCAACATTAGAATTTTTGGATCTCTTAAGAATGCTCTTGCGATGGCAATCCTCTGCTTCTGACCACCAGATAATTTCACACCTCGTTCACCAATTTCAGTGTCTAACTGTCCAGGAAATCCTTTGACAAAATTTTCTGCATAGGCGAGTGATAAACCGTCCCATAATTCTTCATCCGTTAATATTCTGTCTAGTCCGTACTGTAAATTATCACGAATCGTCCCTGCAAATACCGCACTATCTTGTGATACAAATCCAATCTGACTTCTCCATGAGTGTAACTGCATATCCGCAATATTAATACTCCCTATTTTTATTTCACCATCATGTGGTTCATAAAACCTCTCTAGCAATGAGAATATTGTAGATTTACCCCCACCACTCGGACCTACAAACGCAACGACAGTATTCGCCTTCGCTTCAAATGATACATTTTTTAATATCGGACGATTTTCTTCATATTGAAATGAAACGTTATTAAATGTGATTGTTTCACCTGAAACATCTTGTTTTAAACCTTGATTGATAGCTTCTGACGGCATCTCCAATAATTGCACCACACGTTCTGTAGCACCCATTGCTTTTTGTAATTGTGAGAAGAACGTTGCGAAACTTCCGACCGGCATCATAATATTGAATAAGTAAAGTAAGAAAGCTACAAACTGACCACTCGTTAAACTACCATCTTGCACGCGAACTGCACCATATCCTAATACAATAACGAATAACCCAATCATTGCAGTCATCATAATGGGTTGTAATATAGCAGAAATTTTCGCATCTTTAATTCCCAATGTAAAAACATTCATAATTAAATTGCGACCTGAACGTTGTTCAAATCGTTCACCATTGCTTGATTTAATTAAACGTATTTCTGATAACTTCTCACTCGCATCTGCATTAAATGCTGCAGTTGCAGTTTGTAATTCACGACCTATCTTCGACATCATTCTACCTACTGGAACCATAATAAATCCAATCACAGGTACTGACAAAAACATTAGACCAGCCATTTTCCAGTCCATCACAAATAATATAATCATTGAACCAATAAGCTGTATTCCCCCGGCAATAAAGTTAGGAAAGTGAGACGTCATCAAATCGTTTATCACTGTTGTATCATTAACCAATCTTGAACTTGTCTCACCAGATTTATGATCATCATAATACTTTACAGGAAGTGTGAGTAAATGATCCCATAACTTTTCTCGTAAGTTTTTCACTGTATGTTCGCCACTAAATCTTAGCAAGTAACTTCCTAAAGCTCCAAATGCAAGTTGAACTACAAATGCTAAGACTAATATAAATAGCAATGACATATTCATTTGAGTTAACCTGCTACCATCTACTAAATTCTTTGTAAGTTGTGGTACTATAAGTGCGGCGCCACTTGTGAGCAATGTGAACATCATCCCGATTAAAAAGACGCTCTTTTTAGGATTCATTTTAGTGACAAAAGTGACGAAATCTTTCGTTTTAAAATGAGTATCCTTCACTTTTTCCTTATCATTCGTTTTCTCCATTTTGTTCTCCTTCAATTTTTATTTAAAAATTTATTTTTCAACATATAAAATAAAGACATGCATATACATGTCTTTAGAATAAATTGCCCAATTCATTTTGTCATCTATTTGAGCTAGATTAATATTCGCTGTTTTCTTTAACTACGCATAGAATTCTAATTAACTGTTCCTCTAACATACCCAGGTTCTGTCTCAGTTCTTTTAATTCACCATGCACTCTGGCATCAGTAAATATGTTATCAAACCATACATCAAGGAGTTCGTCCTGTTGATTATCAGAAATTCTTAAATCAACATCCAGATTAATATCCTTTAATTCTTTAACCGCAGTGTTAAGATTGTTTTGCAATATACCGACTTGCTCATTGATTTGTTTAATCTTTTTACGTTTGAAATAGCTATTCATAATGCTATCCCCTAACATATCAAACCAACTCCAGGCATTTGCATCGCCCATCTGCTTCTTTAAATCACTAACATTTATAAGTGCTGATTCAAGGGCATTTTTAGCTTCTATATATTCCTGCTGATTCAAAAGTATCACTCCTGCATTTGTATTAGTTTAATTATAACAAAACATATAAATTGTTACAAAAAATAACAAATAATATCATCAGAACATAATTATTTCGCTATACCCAGTTCTCTATTTAGATTATCCAATACATTATGTGCAAATTGATTACCATAAACTTCAACTTGGCGGTCGATAACAGATGCCTTTAATTCGTGAAGATCTGTAAGCTCATTTGTACCTGCGATGCCGTATAAACTTGAAATAAATTCAAGCATGTAAGAAATACTTTCACTATCACGTAACTGTAATAAATATTCAATCGCCTCATCAATCAATTGATATGCATCTTCAGATGATAACTGCTTGATGATATGATATAACTTTGTGTTCACCGTATCATCATCTAAAGATTCGCCTTCACTTACTACAAATACATCATCTAATTTCTCTTTTAACATTATTTTCACCTCATAATTAATCATTACATCATATAGAAATAATACTATTTTCCTGATAATCTTTGCAGTTGCTCTATTAATCGCTGATTCTCTTCTATTAATTGTACTGCTTTCTCTTCACTTAAACCATCGATAGAAGAAAAGCACGTCACTAAATGATTTTCTACATCGTGCTGCAACCTTCTTCCTTCTTCAGTTAATTGGATGACTAACTGGCGTTTATCTTTTTCCGGGCGAAGCCTTACAACATAGCCTTTCTCTTCTAAACGCTTTAATAACGGCGTTAATGTATTGCTCGCTAAATCTAACTCTTTCCCAAGTTCATGCAATGTTTGACTTGGATTATCCCATAAACTTACTAATGCAAGGTACTGAGTATATGTTAAATTGAAAGCTTTCAATGAAGTTTTATAAAACTGATTAAACAGCCTATTAACATTATAATATGAGAAACATAATTGCTTTGATAATTTGTTTCCTTTAGTATCCATAGTTTACTCCAATCGTTCACGATTTATTTTAAAAATATAAGCACTTCTAATTGACTCCAATTATTATAAGGTTTAATATTATAAACATCAATCGTGTACGATTAAAAATTATATCAATCTAAAAGGAGTTATTATCATGGAAAGAGTATTATATGAAACAACTGTCATCAGCAAAGGTGGACGTAATGGTAAAGTATTTAGCGAAGATAACACATTCTATTTGGACATTGAAGCTCCGAAAGAATTAGGCGGCAAAGGTACTACTGAATCAAACCCTGAACAATTATTCGCAGCAGGTTATGCAGCATGTTTCAATAGTGCATTAACACTGATTCTTAAACAAGCCGGTCACACTAACATCGATCCTGAAGTAAGAGGAACTGCGATGTTATTAGCTGATAAAGCTGACGGTGGCGTTAAATTAGCAGCTGAATTAGAAGTAAGAATTGAAGGTTTAGACCATGCAACTGCAGAAGCATTCGTTGAAAAAGCACACAACTACTGTCCATACTCAAAAGCATTAAAAAACTCAATTGATATTGAACTCTCAGTGATTGGCGACTAACCTTAAATAACCTACTTTCCACAACATTAATACAAAATAAGTTTGTGATTTAAATCACAAACTTATTTTTTTTAATATTTTGTTCTACGATTTTAAACCATCTAATGAAATGTAAACGTCATCATTTCATATTTTAATGAAATTTCTATCCTTATTTTAGGGTAAATTTTTATGTTGTTCACATTTATCAATTCAAATGATTATGCACAAATTGATATACAAACGTTTGCACACGCTTACATAAACTCACTTCTTTCTTCCTTTAATCTTCGGACATAATTTATATTCACTCTACATCTTTTTTTATAAATACACTTTACCTGTTATATAAACTGTATTATATTATTTGTGAAATGATTCACAAATAAAAGTTAACCGGTAGATATAGGAGGAAACAACAATGGTAGCAGTATTAGAAAAAAAAGAAGCAGAGAAAAAAGCAATGGCGCATGAAATCACAGTAAAACAAATGATTGATACTTTAGCAGAAAACGGACAAGTCGCTTTAAGTGTACTTGCAACTAAATCTCAAGAAGAAATCGACCATATTGTACACGAAATGAGTATGGCTGCTGTAGAACACCATATGAGCCTGGCAAAACATGCCTTTGAAGAAACAGGTCGTGGTGTCTATGAAGATAAAGCTATTAAAAACTTATATGCATCAGAATACATCTGGAACTCTATTAAAAATAACAAAACAGTTGGTGTGATCGGGGAGGACAAACAAAAAGGTTTAACATATGTGGCTGAGCCCGTGGGAGTACTTTGCGGTGTAACACCTACAACTAACCCAACATCTACAACAATCTTTAAAGCAATGATTGCAATTAAAACAGGTAACCCAATCATCTTCGCATTCCACCCTAGCGCGCAGGAATCTTCAAAAGCTGCTGCTCAAGTGGTATTAAACGCTGCTGTTAAAGCTGGTGCTCCAATTCATGCGATTCAATGGATAGAAACACCTTCAGTTGAAGCAACTAAACAACTCATGAACCACGAAAAAATCGCTTTAGTATTAGCAACGGGTGGTGCTGGCATGGTTAAATCAGCTTACTCAACTGGTAAACCTGCTTTAGGTGTAGGGCCAGGTAACGTTCCTTCATACATTGAGAAAACAGCGCAAATTAAACGTGCAGTTAACGATGTGATTGCATCTAAATCTTTTGATAATGGTATGATTTGTGCATCTGAACAAGCGGTCATTGTAGATAAAGATGTTTATGAAGAAGTAAAAGCTGAATTTGCTTCGCATCAATGTTATTTTGTAACTAAAAAAGAATTACTATTACTTGAAAAAGCCGTTATGAACGAAGGTAAGTATGCGGTACGTCCTGAAATCGTAGGTGCTTCAGCTACAAAAATCGCTGAACTTGCTGGAATTAAAGTTCCTGAAGGCACAAAAATTATTATTGCAGAGTTAGATGGCGTTGGTGAAGCATTCCCATTATCTCGTGAAAAATTATCACCTGTTCTTGCGATGGTTAAAGCGGCGACAACTGAACAAGCATTAAAATTATGCGAAGGTATGTTAAACCTTGGTGGACTTGGTCATACTGCAGTCATCCATACAGAAGATGAACAATTACAAAAAGCATTTGGTTTACGCATGAAAGCTTGCCGTATCTTAGTTAACACACCATCTGCTGCTGGAGGTATAGGCGATATGTACAACGAACTTATTCCATCTTTAACATTAGGATGTGGATCACACGGTAAAAACTCAGTATCACATAACGTATCTTCTCAAGATTTAATTAATATTAAGACAATTGCAAAACGCCGTAACAATATGCAATGGTTTAAATTACCACCAAAAATTTATTTCGAACAAAATTCATTATTATACTTAGCTGAAATGGAAAAAGTGGAACGTGTTATGCTCATTTGCGACCCTGGTATGGTTGAGTTTGGTTATGCGACCCTTGTACAAGAAGTACTACAACGAAGAAATGTTCAGCCACAAGTAAAAATATTCAGCGATGTTGAACCTAACCCATCAACTAACACAGTGTATAAAGGTTTAGAAATCATTATGGACTTTAAACCTGATACAATTATCGCACTTGGTGGTGGTTCAGCAATGGATGCTGCTAAAGCAATGTGGATGTTCTTTGAACACCCTGAAACATCATTCTTTGGTGCTAAACAAAAATTCCTGGATATCCGTAAACGTGCATACAAAATTGGCAAACCTGAGAATGCTAAATTTATCTGTATCCCGACAACTTCAGGTACTGGATCTGAAGTAACACCATTCGCTGTAATTACAGATAGTGAAACACATGTAAAATATCCATTAGCTGATTATGCATTAACACCTGATGTTGCGATTATTGATCCTCAATTTGTAATGAGTGTGCCTAAGAGTGTTACAGCAGATACTGGTATGGACGTATTAACACACGCAATTGAATCTTACGTATCTGTTATGGCTTCAGACTATACTAGAGGATTAAGCTTACAAGCAATTAGATTAACATTTGAATATCTAAAACAATCAGTTGAAAAAGGTGATAAATTATCACGCGAAAAAATGCATAATGCTTCTACAATGGCTGGTATGGCATTTGCAAATGCATTTTTAGGTATTACACACTCAATCGCTCATAAAATTGGTGGAGAATACGGCATTCCTCACGGACGTACAAACGCAATACTATTACCGCATGTCATCCGTTACAATGCTAAAGATCCACAAAAGCATGCTTTATTCCCTAAATATGAATTCTTTAGAGCTCATACTGATTATGCTGATATCGCTCGCTTCTTAGGTTTAAAAGGAAATACTACAGAAGAACTTGTAGAAGCTTTAGCTACAGCAGTATATGAATTAGGTCAATCTATCGGTATCGATATGAACTTAAAAGCGCAAGGTGTAACTGAAGAAGTCCTTGCTTCAACAATTGATAAGATGGCTGAGCTCGCTTATGAAGATCAATGTACAACAGCTAACCCTAAAGAACCATTAATCAGTGAATTAAAAGGTATAATTCAAACTGCATTTGATTATGAACAATAATATCCATCATAAAAAAGCGTCCATTCGGATGCTTTTTTATTTTATATACTTTACAAACACTAGTAAAATTTTACACTTCAGATTATAATAAAATAAAGAATAAAATAAAAAGGAGCATATAAAAGTGAATACTTTATCAAAGGTTGCCATTTCTAGTTTACTTCTCCTCACTTCTATAACGCCACTTGAGCAAGCACAAGCAGTAACTCAGAAAAAATCTTGTACGATTACAGTTTCGCACAAAAAGATTTCAAGAATCAACGGCATACCTATAGCCAACAAACAATACTATATGTCTAGACATTTCAACCCCGGTGCAAATAAATCAATGATAAAGTGGTTCAAAAAAATGAAATATGCAGCGCAGAAACAAGGGATTGTACTTGATATTGTAGGACAACCTGGGGCATATGGCTTCAGATCATACGCAACACAGCAATATTTGTATAATCAATATGTTTATAATTATGGTGCTACGTATGCTAATCGTATATCCGCACGTCCAGGCACAAGTGAACATCAATTAGGGTTAGCTATGGACATTAGAGATGGCTCAAACTACGGTACTTTAACAACAGCATTTGAATACACACGCGCTTCAAAATTCTTACAAAAAAACGCACATAAATATGGCTTTATCATACGTTATTTAAAAGGTAAGGAGCATATTACTGGGTTTATGTACGAACCTTGGCATATTAGATATGTTGGTCGTACACATGCTACACGTATTAAAGCGAATAAAGTCACACTGGAAGAGTATTTCGGTATTCAAGGCAAGAAGAAACGACTGCCCTCAGGAAAGCACAAAGTACGTGGCGTGATTTGTAAATACTAAGTTTAAATGATTTAAGCCTCTGACACGGTCAGAGGCTTAAATCATTTTCATTATTGCGTTACTACCATATTCTTTTTAATATGGTTAATTAATCGGAGATCCACCTGTCACACCATAAACTTGTCCTGTTATGTAACTTGCATTATCACTTGCAAGTAACACATATACGTCCGCAAGTTCAACCGGTTGACCTGCACGTTGTAAAGGTTCTTTTTGACCGAATTCAGGAATTTTCTCTTGAGACTGACCACCACTTATTTGTAAAGGCGTCCATACAGGACCTGGTGCAACACTATTGACTCGAATACCTTTAGGTCCTAGTTGTGCAGCTAAAGATTTCGTCATAGAGATATTACAACTCTTCGTCATTGCATAATCAACAAGTTGTAGACTTGGTTTTACGCCTTGAATTGAACTTGTAATAATAATACTTGAGCCTGGCTGTAAATATTTCAATGCTTGCTGAATTGAGAACACATTAGAAAATACATTTACTTCAAATGTATCACGTAATTGCGCTTCAGCTAAGTTTTCAATATCATATTCAAATTGTTGCATACCTGCATTAAGCACTAATATATCTAAACCACCTAAAGCCTCATAAGCTTTTACAACTACATCTTTTGCGAACTGCTTATCGCGCAAATCTCCAGGGATTAAGATACACTTCTGCCCAGCTGCTTCAATAACCTGCTTAACCTCTTCAGCATCAGATTGCTCATCAGGGTGATAGTTAATCGCTACGTCCGCACCTTCTTTACCATATGCAATGGCTGCCGCTCGACCGATTCCAGAGTCTCCACCAGTAATTAGTGCTTTCTTACCTACTAACTTCTCAGCCCCTTTATAACTTTCTTCTCCACAATCAGGTACCGGTGTCATCTTACTTTGAATACCAGGGTACTCTTGAGGCTGTTTCTCAAATTTATCATTAAAATGCTTTGTTAATGGATTGCTACTCATCGTACTTCCTCCTTAAAAATTGATATTATATGTATACCCGAATTTCAAACATTAAAAATTGAATTATGCATATACATACTTATCAAACATAATAAAAAACAGAACAATCTATTGATTGTCCTGCATTTCATACTTATTTATACGGTCCATAGTTGTTACTATCATATCTTGGATATCTATGAATAGAATACGATAAAACTTGATTTAAATCTGGTCGCATAACATCCATGTTGTAAGTTACATGTAAATTCTCTAAACCAAATTTAATGTTCTCTATACTACTACCAAATGACGTTTCAATTCTACTTGATTTAAATGTATCGCCTACCATATTGTCTGATACTTTCGTATTGCCAATATCATTAATGTGAATACTATCTACATAATACTGACCTTCTGTAAAACCATACTCAGGTTTCATCGAAGTATTCGCATTACTTAACTTATAATGAATCGAATAACTTCTAGACGTATCAATTGTATAGGTCACAAATTTTTCATTATCATTAATCATCTGTGCTTTGCCTTCACCCACAAGTTGATTTACCTGAGATTCAGATTGATCAAATAGATTCCTTTATAATTTAAACCATTAGCTTTAATACTTTTAATAAAGTCGTCTTGAACTAAATATGGAATATCTTTCTTAGGATAAACAACATACGGTGCTTCTAATGAAAAACCTGGTAAATGCTTAATTTGAATTGTATAACCCTTTACATATGATGTGTTAGGATTCGTTTTCCACTTCGGAATATCAAATTTTATTTCAGTATTACCATCACCAATTTTGGCATAGATCTTATCAGCATCTTTCGTCCATGCATTTTTATATGCTGCATTCAATCGCTTATAGTTCACGGTTTTATAATCGGTATTCACGACAATTTTATATACATATCTTCCATTACCCCATACAGAACCCATAAAAGTCGGTTAATCCTGTTCTGTCGTATTCGTATTGGCTACACGCGTGTATACTTTGAAGTCTTTATAGTACCAAACACGTTTACTACCTGTTTGAACCATTTTAATCGGCTCACTCAGTTTAGCCTTCATAGTTTTTTCGGATTCAAACATATGAATATTTTTGTAGCATACGTACCTGCTTTTACTTTATCTACAGTAGATTTAGCAATAATATAAGGTGCTTTAGTTGTTGTTGAAGTCGTTGCTGCTGAGGCGGCAGTATCTATTACACTCGTTAGCATAAGAGCAGACATTGCGATAACGCTTAGTGATTTGATTTTCAAACGGGCACCTTCTCTATTTATATTTGTATATCCATTATTTCACAAATACCAACTAAAGTAAAATTAATTTCCTAAACAAAAAGGACAATCCGAAGATTGTCCTTTTGAATTATTGAAATAAATTCAAGCTTGTTTGTGCTAGAATTACCGTAATTACTACAAATGCAATTACAATTATACACATTTGTATTATATCTTTAGTTCTATCTCTTGCTTGAGGGTTACCTTCTGTTCCATGATCTAAAAATTTAACAATTTCCTCATAAGTTTTCACATTGTATTTAGTTTTTAACTTCTCAATCTTCATTGCATAGTAAAGTCCTATGAGCATTAAACCAAAAGTAATGATTAAGCCCCAGTCCCCTAAATACTTTAGTACTGGCCCAATAGAAATTGAACCTAACACCATAAAAATCAACATCATCCATGAATACTTACTCATACTACTCTGATCAATTACATTTCTCATTTCTACTACATCTCCTTTAACAAGTTCGTCTAAAGAAACGTTGAATAGAACACTGAGTGCGATCAAATTATGTAGGTCAGGATAACTTCTCTCGTTCTCCCAGTTTGATATCGTCTGACTTGAAACATAAATCTTCTCTGCCAAATCTGCTTGAGAATAATCCATCCCTTTTCTATACTTTCTAATTTGATTTCCAACATCCATATCCAACAGCTCCTTCCCGTTCACCATAACTTGTCAAAGGCAATTCTCGCCATCTAATATCTTTATAATACATCAAAATAAGGACTATAAAATGATTTATAGTCCTTATTTCCTAGGAATTGCTAATATGGAATACCAATAAAATCCTTCTCCATATTTTGTCGATATAACTCGGGTATTGCTTCCCATTTTACAAAAGCCATTTTTTCTACATATTGACCTTTGTGTTTTACTATTGCATAATTTCTTCCTTTTGGAGGTTCACCACCATAAAAATCTAATACAGAGGTATCACCAAATGGTGAATCCAGTACAATAATATTTTTATATTGATCTGGATACTGACCTTTTTTTCTAGTCGAATCAAATTTCTTCCCATCAATGTATCTTACTTCTTTTGGTAATACAGCATAACCTATTTGATACTCCATTAATGGGTTAAACCTATCCACCATTGCATTTCTATCTTGGTAAATATATAAAAATAGGGTCAATGTTATTATGGATAGTCCTATGAATATTAGCAAATACTTATAAATATTCTTAAATCGTAAATCTTTATCAATCTTCTTCACCATTTCATCGTCTCCTTTTAAAAATGTGTCTAGAGATAAATCAAATGTTTCTGCTAATTTAATAATCATTGAGACATCTGGATATGTTCTTCCTGTTTCCCAACTTGATATTGTTTTATCAGAAACGTTTAATATATCTCCGAGCTCTTTTTGCGTTAGTTTTCTTGTGATACGATTTTCTTTAATCGCTCTATTGATTTCCATTTAATTGCCCTCCTTGAAATCATTATTACCTTTACTATACACTGAAGCTACCTAGCGAATGTAGAAACGATAAAAATAAGCACTCTACGATGTGTAGAATGCTTTTCTTACTAGTTTTCTTATGTTGTATATTATCGCTTAACCTTAAATATCTCCGACAACGGATTGTATTTACCTTCTATCATATCCAAAAGTAGCTTACTACCAAATGAAGAGTAAACCGTTCCATTTCCTCCATAGCCATATAATCCGTACACTTCTGCATCTTTGTCGATCTTCCCAATAAAAGGCTTACCATCTTTAGTTTCACCAAATCTTGCTCCATAAGCATATTCAATTTTTAGTTCAAGTTCCGGATAAAGTTTATTAAAGGCTTTAACTAATCGTCTACCTTGTTTTTGAATATGTTTTTCATTAGGAATTTTATCTGTTTTTTCATCTAATCCACCAATCAACACTCTATTTCCTGGGACATACCTAATATAAAGGTATGGTCTCGCCGATTCCCATATCATCACTTTATCTTTCCAAAATTGATTTTCATTGATTGGTTCAGTCACAACAGCATAACTCGCGACAAATTCTTCTCTGTTAATATATCTTTTTGTTATTTTATTTTTAGCATAACCTGTTGTCATAACCAGTTTATCTGCAGTTATTGTTTTATTATTAAATTGACATGCTATGCTATTATTTTCAGCTTTATATTTGATAAGTTCTGTATGTTCCAGCACATCAAGGTGAAAATTCTCATGAGCATACTTTACGATTTCATTTACAAAAACATAGGGATTAATCTCTGCATCTTCATGTGAGATTAATGCATTATATTTATCAATGCCATACTCTTCCTTCAGTTGTTCGTGATCAACATAATCAACAGGAAAATCAAAGTGTTTTAATACATCATATTCATCTTTAATCGTCTTCTTATCGCGCTTTGTAGATGCTATAAATAAACTATCACGTTTAATAAAATTTACACGTGCATCAAGCTTTTGAGATAACAATTGAATATCTTCTAACCCTTCTTTACTCGCTTTATAGAAATGATATGCTTCAAGAGCACCAAAGTCTTTAACACATTCATGTAACAACTTATCACTCATATATTGCATTAACCCAGTATTCGCTGCACTACTCGCACTCCCAATTTCATCTTTATCTACAAGCAAAGTGGTATATCCCGCTTCTGCTACACGATATGCAGTTAACGCACCACTCATACCTCCACCAATCACTACCAAATCATAATGATTTTCAACATCATCCTTATAGCTTTTCTTTAAATATGTTTCCGGCCAATATAATCTCCCATTATGCATGTTAGCACCCCTATTTTAATTATGTATTTTAGAAATGTTCTATAAGCTTTTCTCCACCATACCCGTATTATAAATTTGTATTCTTAAATGATACAAATATTGTGTTTTAGTCATTTTAATGATTTCAAATCTTTTTGAATTACTTAAATATTTTTATTAACATTTCATTTTTTCCAGTAATAAAAACTTGTATTGTAATTTTTCCTATACTATACTAGTAAAATGTAAAAAAAGATTGATACAGAACAAAACAACTGCACGCAACTATTTTACTTTATTAATATAATAAAAAGGGGGTTTTAAATTTGTTCAAAGACTTTAAAGCTTTACTAAGACATCCAGTATTATTTGCTTCACTCATCGTCATTTTATTTTTACCTATTATCTATAGTGCTGTCTTTATTTATTCAATGTGGGATCCATATGGACAAACGAAAGATCTCCCTATCGCTATCGTCAACAATGACCAGGGTGCTAAAATACAGGATAAAGAAGAAAATCTCGGAGATAGAGTAATTAAAAAACTTAAGAAAAATGATGATTTCAAATGGGAATTCGTAGATTCAAAGAAAGCGCATAAAGGAATAGAAAAAGGGACATATTTCGCGGTAATTGAATTCCCAGAAAATTTCTCAGATGATGCTGCAACAATGCTTAATCCAGAGCCCAGACAGATGAAAATGAATGTAAAAACCAATCCTGGATATAGTTATTCTGGTCAAAGTATCGGCGATAAAAGTATACAGGCGGTAAAAGAAAATATTTCTTTATCACTACGCGAATTATATTTGAAGAAAATATTTAGCAATATTAAAGACATGCGTGGTCATTCAGAAAAGCTTAATACTAACCTTAAGAAGATGAAACAAGCTGAAGAAGATTTAGCCGACGGTTCTCAACAGGTTGATAATGGGCTAGCTAAAACACAATCCATGTTACCACCATTACAAAATGATCAATTCTCTCAATTGATTACAGGTTCTCAACAAATTACTGGCGGTTTAAATGAACTTGCAGCAAATACGAATAAAATGACTCAAGCGATTGATCAATCACTCAAACAAACAGATAACCTTTCATTTGATCAAGATAATGCTGTGACGATAAGTAATCCAGTTGAAACTGTAGAACACAATGTCACAGAAGTAAAAAATTATGGTCAAAGTTTCGCACCATACGTGCTAAGTTTAAGTTTATATGTCGGTGCTATTGCATTTGTCACGATTTACCCTGTAGATAAAAGGGTGGGTGAATCTAGAAGTGCAATTAACTGGTGGTTAAATAAACTTCTGTTAATATTAACGCATGGTTTGCTACAAGGTTTATTCTTATCATTATTTACGTTATATGTCATAGAGATTGAAATTGCGAATAAAGGTGATTTTACGCTAACATTAGTGACATGGTCTATTGCTGCCGTACTGTTAGTATCATTTTTAGTTGCTGCATTTGGAAATATCGGGAAGTTCTTTGCCATTATCTTGTTAATTCTTCAACTTGGTTCAAGTGAAGGAACATTCCCTATTCAATTAACAAATAAGTTCTTCCAGAACCTTCATCCGCTTTCACCGATGACTTATGTCATTAAAGCTTTAAGAGAATCAATATTCGACTTTGAAAGTAGTGTACCATTGAATGAAGCGCAACTTATTATTTCTATGATTGGCATCTCATCAGCATTACTGCTCTACCTTGCTTATTTAGGTCGATTAAATATTAAGAACTTACGTTTGAACACTAGAGACCTAGACTAATTAAATTTACCATGTATAACGCCCTCTTACTTTCCAAATGAGTCAGGGGGCGTTAATCTTATTCATCTGACTTTATATCATATTTACTCGGTAACCATCGGATAACTCTAAACCTTCAATTTAATTCAATATACGAAAAGAAGCGAGACATTCGATCTCATGAATGTCTCGCTTCTAATATTTGTTGGCATGAAATACATTATATTAAATACTAAAAAATACTTTAAAGAAAATTAACCAGCAAATTTAGTGATAGTTTCAGCGATTAAAGTGATGAATTTAACAATAGTTTCTACGATATCTACTAACATGATGAAATCCTCCCTTCAACATTTAAATTTCAAATTATTGGAACTTAGCTACAGTGTCAATGATGAATGTGATAACTTTAATAATACCTTGGATAATTTCAAGAATCATTTTAGGTTCCTCCTTCATTTAGTAAGCTTACTTATAGTATATGGGGAGAGGAAATATAATTGTGCATTCCATCAGAAAATATTAAAATCTATTCATAAACGATAAATTTTAAAAAATCTTACATCACTTAGGAATAAAAATGATACAAATTTGAATAAACAACATATAAATTTGAATTAAATCTTAGAATACATATAAGGAGATGAAATAAATAATGACCAACAAACCTTACAATCATTTATCTGAGCTCGATCGTTTAAAATTTAATCGTGGCTTACAAGTGATTCGTAAAAACTTATTTATTTCATTTGCGATTTATTTTACGAGTTTTTGTTTAAGCATTTTATTTCAAGTTTTTGTGATTCACATGTGTTACTTTATGATTCGTTATTTTAGTTTTGGTGCACATATTAAAAACTTTTATCTATGTGTCCTGCAAAGCCTAATAACATTTGTATTATTACCATACTGTATCATTCACTATTTCCCAAATGTACAATTATTGATTCCAGGGATAATTGCAGCACTCATTATCATCATCATTGGCCCACAACCGACGAAAGCTCAGCCAATACATGATTATATGCTAAAACCCTTGCACATCAAAACTGTGATTACCGTCATCTTATTCGTTGCTTTAGCACTATTTAGTCATGAGGAATATGGAACGCTTATATTTTATGGTATAATTACACAAAGCATCACTTTAATCATTACTTATATGAGGAGGAAATATCATGCATAACTTTATTCAATCTATCATTGACTTTATTATTTTCATCGGAGACAAAAGTATCGTGAGAAGTTGTTATTTTTATTTTAATGAAGATGAGTTAGATAATCGATTATTCGAAGAGAAAAGAATGCGTCCATAATGACTGATTTCACACCCATTGAATCCATATTTTTCATTATTTTTCAATGTATATCTTTCAGTATTGCTGTTGCATTTATAGGGAATTTTAAATATAGAAAAATGGACATCATTAAACTGATATTGCTATTTTTTATTCCTGCAGTAGCGCTGTTTTTCATTTTTGAAACATTGGCAATTATCTATTTTGTCGTTTACTATATGTTTTTCCACCGACATCAATCGTGGATTTTCAATGGATTAATCGTTCTCGTAACCATTTTTATAGCAGTGATTAGTGACCATGTTTCGGCATTGGTCACTATCTCTATTTTCGGCGAAAAGTTTTTTTACCATGATGATTATTGGCTATATTTCATTAGCTTTTTTTGTTTGATGATACTTTTACCTAGGCTCATCAGAAAATTATACGACTTAATTAAAGACTTCCAGATTCTTTATACCGATAGAAAATTTATTAATATTCTAGTTGCTTATTTAGGCGTTTCTATCTTCCTGATTTATATCACAACACCGAATCACACTTTAACTAAAAGTGACTATATCACATATGTATCCATTTATATTGCTTACTTCGTGATTAGTTTCATCATGATTATTTTATTAGCGCGCTCCTTCTATCAGAAACTATTACTAAATATAAAGAATAAAGAAAATAATGATTACTTTATATATACAAAAGAATTAGAACAAATGAATACATCTATGCGCAAATTTAAGCACGATTATGTTAATATATTAACGACAATGTCAGGTTATATTTACGAAGATGATATGCCTGGATTGAAGCGTTATTTCGATCAATATATCGTACCGTTAAAGGAGAATATCGATTATCAAACATACCAACTTTTCGGAATGGATCGTGTGAATGTGGTTCCTCTTAAAGGGTTGTTGACATCAAAAATCATTGCAACACAAGAGTCCGATATTCCATTAACAATAGATGTATCTGATGAAATCAATCCAGCTGATATTCAAATGGATATCATAGATTATTGTAGAATGATAGGCATTGTATGGGATAATGCGATAGAAGCATCCCATGAAGTCGAAAAGAATGAAATACAGGCAGCTTTAATGAAGACAAAAGAGAGTTTAATCTTTGTGATTTCAAACATGTGTAGTCAGAATATGCCTTCTATTGCTGAATTATTTACTGAACAATATACAACTAAAGGAGAGGGACATGGCCTCGGACTTGCAAATCTGAATGAAATTTCAAAAAAATATCCCAATATATTTTTAGACACCTCAATCCAAGCCAATACTTTTATTCAAAAAATCGAAATTTTATTTAGTTATGAGGAGCCTTAAAATGAATATTTATATTTGTGAGGATTCGATAGAACAACTCAATCATGTAAAAAAAATCATTTCAAACTACATCATGATAGAGCAACTCGATATGACACTTGCACTAGCAACGACCAATCCTTATGAACTACTTGAGAAAGTCGACCAATCTAATGATATTGGCATCTATTTCCTGGATATCGATTTATCATCTGATATCAATGGTGTTCAGCTCGCTCAGAAAATACGTGAAAAAGACGCATTAGGTCATATTATCTTTATTACCAGTCATAGCGAACTCTCATATTTAACTTTTAAGTATAAAGTGTCAGCCTTAGACTTTATCATTAAAGATGATATCGCTATGCTAGATCACAGTATTAGAGAATGTATTGATGTATGCCAGAAACGATTAAGTGCTGTCATCGAACGCGAGAAAGTCGATAAGTTAGAAATCAAATCAGGTAGCCAAAAGCTATTTATCAATTATGATGATATTATTTTCTTTGAGTCGTCACCTAACCCACATCGCATTATTCTGCATTTAAAGCATCGCCGTTTAGAATTCTACGGTAATTTAAAAGAATACGATGATTTAGATGAACGCTTCTTTCGATGTCATCAGTCTTATATCATCAATATTGAGCATATTACATCTATCGACAAAAAAAATCGTCTGGTCCACTTTATCAATGGTGAGACCTGCTATATTTCTTCTCGAAAGATAAATAAAATACCCACTATCAATTAATTACCCTGAGCATATGATTCAACCTTTTTGTCATATGCTCAGGGTTCTTTATTATTGAATGGATTCTTTTACTGATTAGTTTACATCTCGTTTAACAAATGCGTACCATGCACATATTAAAAACACAACAAGATAAATACTTGTTACGGTTACTGAAAATGATAAAGTCATATCATCTCTAAAAGGCCCAATAAAATGATAATAACGTGATAAATCTGAGTTAGTGAATAGTAAATATTTTGACCATTCATATTGTGTTATAAATGCGGATACCGTTGAACCCAAAAACATAATGAACATACTTAATCCAATGGCCAAACCATTGTTTCTTAAGATGCTTGAAATCATAAATCCAAATGTTCCCAGCGTGATAACATGTACTAACTTCAATCCGTAAATCAGTAACACTTCACGCCATAAGTCATTACTTACAAATTTATCTGGTCGCTCAAATAATAATTTTGGATTGACGCTTGTTGCCCCAAAAAATACTAAACCAACAATATAGGTAATGCATAGTAATAAAATCATCATACATAAACTAAACAGAATCATCGCGACATATTTTGAAGCTAATATCGTCGTTCGTGAAACTGGTCGAATAAGCAATTGCTTAATCGTTCCATACGTAAACTCATTTGCAATTAGTCCACCTGCAATAACAATCGTAATCAAACTAATCAAAGCTGTTAAAAAGGCATTATCAATAACAAAATCACCCGCCTGATAGTGGTGCGGTTTTAAATTATGCTTTATATAGTAATTATTCTTCTCTATCGAACGTTGAACATGTGCAGGATTGGCTTTCTTATCTTTCGCAAGCTGTTTATTTTGATCCATTAATTGCTTTTTCCAGTTTTTATCGTAAGTTGTTTTTGTATCAATGATATCACTTGATTCAGTTAGCATTGCGACACCTACAACTGAAATTAACATCGCGATAACAATTGTCCAAATCATCTTTTTTGCAAATATTTTTTTCAATTCATTACTAATTAAGTTATAAAATTTACTCATTATGTTCACCACCAATCATTTCAAAGAAACGTGCTTCCAGATTGAGTTTCTCTCTATAAAATGCATACATTGACACTTTTTCATGTGATAACTGATGAATCAGCTTAGGCACATCTTCCTCATCAATATTCATTTCAATCATCTCATGATTAATCGCTTGATGCTGTACAAAAGGAAGTTTTGAAATGATTGCGTTTGCTTTATCAATCGGCGCCGCTTTTAATACATACTTATATTGCTGCGCTTGAGAAACATCGTTCAAGTCCTGAATCGTTACTAACTTACCATCTTTAATGACACAGATTCGATCACACATCATTTCAATCTCGCTTAATAAATGCGACGATACAATGACCGCGACACCTTCTTTCTCAGCTAAATTTCTAATATAATGACGAATCTCTTTAATGCCTGCAGGATCTAAACCATTGGTTGGTTCATCGAGAATAAGAACGGATGGTCGATGTAATATTGACACCGCAATACCAAGTCTTTGTCGCATACCAAGTGAATATTGTCTGACTTTCATGTGAATCGCATCTGTTAAACCAACAAGTGCCACCACTTCTTCAATACGTTCCTTCGTCACATTATCATTCATTTTTGCAAAGTGTACTAAATTGTCATATCCAGATAAATAACCATAAAGTTCAGGGTTTTCTACAATTGCTCCAACACCACGAATTGCTTTCTTAAATTGACGCTGTATATCATGGCCATTGATAAAAATTGAACCACTTGATGGTTTATTTAATCCAACAATCATTCGTATTGTAGATGTCTTACCCGCACCGTTTGGCCCTAAAAATCCATACACTTCCCCAGCATACACTGAAAAACTTAAATCTTTTATAATATGTGCTTTACCTTTATATTTATTGACATTTTCAAGTTTCAATACCTCTTTGGCCATACCTAACCCCTCACAATACAATATATTATTATAATTATGTCAAAGTTGTTCTGAAATCGGGTTATTTATTCATATTTGTATGGTTATTTTTCATATTCGTAATTTATAAGCGTATATCATTCAGCAAGATTCTTTTGAGCGCCGACATATAAAAAATCACTCTACATCATAGAGTGATTTAAAAAATATTTTTATTTATTATTTAAACTATTCGAAGCGAGTGTAGCGTTGATTCTATTAAAAGACTGTAACGTTTCCGCTTAAAATAAAGTAAACGCCAATCATTGTGAATATACTCAACACTCCAAAAACGACCTTATCTACATTTGTAATATTTCTGTTATGCGTTTTCTGTACACGACGGTATACAAATATCCCCGGGAAGAATAACATCATGGTTAGTAGTAGGTATTCCATCCCAGCAGCAAATATGAGCCACACACTATATAGAGAAGCAATGGATCCAATGACCTTCTGCGTAGTCGATAATTGATGTTGAACACTATACTTTAACTGATAGAATGAACTAAATGCATATGGTAATAAGACTGCTGAAGATGATAAACTAAATGCAAATTTATAGGCTTTATCTGTAAACAATAGCGAAATAAAGAATGCCTGGACAATTAAGAATGTAATTAACATTGAATTGACCGGTGCATCATTCTTGTTACCTCGCCCAAACCACTCAGGAAAGATATCATCTTTAGCCGCTAAATTAGGTACTTCGGCCGCTAGTAACGACCAGCCTAACCAAGCACCCATGACTGAAATCATTAATCCAATATTGATAAAGTGTGCACCCCATGGGCCAACGATATGTTCCATGACAGCTGCCATAGATGGATTACTCAATTCATCAATTTTATTCTGAATAATGACCCCTTGTGCAAGTAAAGTAATCATAATATAAATAATTAATACACTCACAAGTCCGATAATGGTCGCCTTACCTACATCGCTACGTTTTTTCGCTCGACTTGAGAAGACAACTGCACCTTCAACGCCTAAGAATGCCCATACTGTAACAATCATTGTACTCTTAACTTGGGCCATCGTATCAAAGAAATTAAATTCTTTCTGCCCGTGTTCAGTCATTCCATAGAATCCTGTCATAAAAGTATCAAAGTTAAATACTACAATCATTGTGATGATAAAGAAAAAGATTGGAATCAATTTTGCGATTGTCACTATCATATTGACGAAAGCTGCATTCTTAACACCATTTGAGATGAGCAAGAAGACACCCCAGAGTAAAATTGATGCGAAAATAATACTAGGGACATTATGACCACCTTCAAACATAGGAAAGAAAGTGCCCAGTGCTGACATCAACAATGTCCCATAAGCAACATTTCCTAGTAACGTACTAAACCAATAGCCCCATGCTGCATTAAAGCCCATATAATCGCCAAATCCAGCTTTTGCATAGTTATAAATACCACCATCTAAATCAGGTCTCACTCTTGTTAAATTTTGAAGGCTCAATCCTAACATAATCATACCAATACCAGTAATTATCCATCCAATAATAATTGATAGACCACCTGAATTTGAACCCATATCACTAATTAAGTTAAATGCACCGCCACCTATCATTGAACCAATTACCATTGCAACAAGTGCAAATAAACTTAATTTTTTATCATTCCTCAAAATGCTCACTCCGCTGTTTCAATTTGTTTTACTTTACCCATTTAAATGCCTAATACTTATAATATTCAAAAAATAAATGAATAACAAGCTATTTTTTAAAAACGCTTACATAAAAAAGCTATCATTCCTTTTAAAGAATGATAGCTTAAATAAATGATTTACTTTTTATAATTAAAATCCGGTATCGCATGCCAACGCGCTCTAAAATAATGGGCTACTGCTTTCGGTTTTCTATCACGCGTGAAGATACCTTTTTTATTACCTTGTACACGAATGTATCCATTACCTGTTTCAAAATCAGCAAAGTTCCAAGTTTGCTCACCCACAAATTGTGGATACTGATCTACAATTTCATGGTTCGCTTTATAGTAATTCACTTGGTATTCTTCCGTAAACATAATGTCATCAATTGCGTGATAGCCCGGAATTGTATCCGCACCATACTCAGTAAACATAATAGGTTTACCAGGTTGACGCTTTGACCATTCGTCAAGTTCACGTTTTAAAGCAATTTTTGCTGCCTCTAAATCACCGGATTGAGTATACCAACCGTAATATCTGTTCAAACAAAGAACGTCTACTAAATCTTGTACTTCACACACTTCTGGTTGCGCCATCAGTATCGTCACAATCGTTACAGGTCTATGTTGCGGATCAAGTTCCTTTGCTAAATTGACAAATGGCTCAAAATATTCACGTGCGCCTTTTTCATTAGATGCCGGCTCATTCGCAATAGACCACATCACCACCGATGGATGATTCTTATCTCGCGCAATGAGTTCACGTATGACTTGTTCATGTGCGGCATGTGTTTGAATTCTTTCCCACGTATTCTCCGTTGATGTGCCGCCTAAAGATACTAAGAAATTCAAATGAACGCCGACAGCTGTTGTTTCATCGATAACAACAATCCCTTGTCTATCTGCTAAGCGCATCATTTCTTCAGAATACGGATAATGTGCAGTTCTAAATGAGTTCGCCCCTATCCATTTCATTAAATTGAAGTCCATTACATTCGCTACTTCATTAAATCCTCTGCCATGAAGATAAGTGTCTTCATGTTTTCCGAATCCTTTAAAATAAAATGGTTTATTATTAATCAGGAACTGACCGTCTTTTACTTCAACCGTTCGAATACCAAACGGTTCTAAATATTCATCAATAATCTCTTCTTTATTCAGTAATGTTACTCTTAACTGATACATATAACCTTCTAAAGGTTCCCATAGATGTGCTTTAGGAACAGTTATTTGTCCAACTAACCCAGTTGAACTTGCTACAATATTATTATCTTCATCAATCACTTCAACTTTTGTTTCATGTGAATCATTATTCGATATTATTTCATAATTTACAATACCATCTTGTCCATTAATATTAGGAACAATAGTGATATCTTCTATATATGTTTTTGGTGTTGTATAGATTTTAACCGGACGATGAAGCCCTGCATAATTAAAAAAGTCAAAGTTCGGACTATTTTTCTTTTTCGTCAAACCATTCTCAGATATTTCTTCATAATTGCCAACCGGTAGTGTTGTATGATCCAATATATTATTCACGGCTACAGTAAGGCGGTGTTTACCTACTTGTAACTCAGTAATATCAACCTCGAATGGCAGGAATCCGCCTTTATGTCGAACAACTTCTTTTCCATCAATATATACAATAGCTTCATGTGTCGCAGAACCAAATCTTAATACTTTACGCTCATCTTTAAGTAACTTAGATACAATAAAATCTCTTTCATACCAAACTGTACCCACATGATTTCTGATTTCTGAAATAACACCCTGGTCATTATAAGAGGCAGGTACAGCCATCACTTGATTTGTGCTTAACGGTTGAGATGGATCAATCACTGTTTCCTTTTCTAATTGAAATGACCAAATACCGTTTAAATCTAAAATATTTCTTGTTGTTGTTTGAATTGGATATAACACAATTACGCCTCCTCACTTATTATAACTAGACCCCTGAATAGGCATGGAATCCACCATCAACCGGTAATACGACACCGTTAACAAAGCTAGATGCTTGTTTAGATACTAAGAATAATAATGCACCAATCAATTCTTCTGGTTCACCGAAACGATTCATAGGTGTCGCTGCTAAGATTTTCTCAGTACGTGGTGTATTTGTTCCGTCTTCATTTTTTAGTAATGCTCTGTTTTGATCTGTTAATAAAAATCCTGGTGCAATGGCATTCACACGTACGTTTGTATTTGCTAAATACACGCTTAACCATTCAGTAAAGTTACTTACTGCTGATTTCGCACCACTGTATGCTGGAATTTTAGTTAGTGGTGTAAATGCGTTCATTGATGAGATATTAATGATGGTTGCATCTTCTAATCCGACCATATCTTGACCGAATACTTGTGATGGTAAGAATGTCCCTAAGAAATTTAAGTCGAATACAAAGCCTACACCTTTTTCATCAAGGTCAAAGAATGATTTCATTTTTGATTGTGTGACCTCAGGTGTGTAATATTCATCATCAGTAGTAGCAGATGGGTGATTCCCACCTGCACCATTGATTAAAATGTCTACTTTGCCATATTTTTCATTGATTTCTTTTCTAGCTGCTTCTAATTGCGCTTTATCGGTTACGCTTGCGATAACTGATAGTGCTTCGCCGCCTGCTGCTTTAATTTCTTCTGCTAACTTTTCTGCTGGTTCTGCACTGATGCCTAAAATAACAACATTTGCACCACATTCTGCTAATGCACGTGACATATATGAACCAATCACACCAGCCCCACCTGTAACAACAGCTGTTTTACCTTTTAAGTCCACTTGAAATGGTAACATTATTTTTCCCCTCCGTTACTTTTTTTCACTGCTTCGTATAAACCGTTTAAATAAGTTGCACCTAATGCACGGTCATATAAGCCGTAACCTGGTTTACCTGTTTCACCCCAAATCATGCGTCCGTGGTCCGGACGAATTGGTCCTTCGTAACCAAAGCTATGCATTGCTTTTACAACTTCATACATGTCGATTGATCCCGCTTCTGATAAGTGTGCTGATTCCTGGAATGATTTATCGCCCACTAACTTCACGTTACGTGCATGCACAAAATTCACACGATCTTTTTTACCGAAGTATTCAAGCATTTCCGGGAAATTATTGTTTCTATCTGCACCAAGTGACCCTGAACACATTGTTAAACCGTTGTATTTTGAATCATAGAGGTTGATAAAGCGTTCTAAGTTTGCTTTATTCGTAATGATACGTGGTAAACCAAAGATGTTCCAAGGTGGATCATCCGGATGGATTGCCATCAGAACGTCTTCATCAGCTGCTACCGGTATAATTTTCTTAATGAAGTATTCGAGGTTTTCCCATAGTTTTTCTTCGTCTACTTGTTTGTAATCATCGAATAAAGATTGTAAATCTTCTTTTGTGTAACTTGAATCCCAACCTGGTAATGATAATTCCCCACTTAGTGGGTCCATTTTCGCGATATCATTTTCATCGTAAATTAATGCTGTTGAACCATCTGGTAATTCATAGTCTAACTGTGAACGTGTCCAGTCAAAGATTGGCATAAAGTTATAACATACAACTTTAATGCCTGCTTTACCTAAGTTACGTAATGTTTCACAGTAGTTCTCGATGTATTTGTCTCTTGTTGGTTTACCTAATTTAATATCTTCATGCACAGGGACTGATTCAATGACTGAAAGTTCTAATCCTGCTGCTTCGATTGTTGATTTAAGTTCATTAATTTTTTCTAATGGCCATACTTCACCAACTGGAATATCATAAATTGCTGATACGATACCTTTCATACCAGGAATCTGGCGAATATATTCTAAAGAGATCGGGTCATCTTTCCCGTACCATCTAAATGTCATTTTCATAACAATTTCCTCCTAAATTAATTTAAAGTAGTTGTAAGCATTGTTGTAACAAATATTTTTAATCATTCTTTCTAATAAAGCATCGTCATTTGGGACTTCACCTAATTCTACGAGTTGTCCGATATGTGTACATAAAATGCGTCTGAAGTAGTCATGTCTTGAGTAAGATAAGAAACTTCTTGAATCTGTTAACATCCCGACAAAATGCATGAGCATTCCTTGATCTGATAAAGATGCCATTTGATTCAACATGCCGCGTTTTGTATCGTTGAACCACCATCCAGCACCGTGCTGAACTTTACTTTTCACACCAGGTGCTTGGAAGTTGGCGATCGTTGTTGTGACGATATCGTTATAAATTGGATTTAAGTTATACAATATTGTCTTAGGTAATTTGTCTTCAGTTGCTAACATATTTAAGATGTTATTTAAATGATACGCAACATTGCTTTGATCATTAATTGAGTCATATCCTGTATCTCTTCCTAAAGCTTTGAATTGACGCGTATTGTTGTTGCGAATCGCACCGAAATGAATTTGCATTGTCCAGTCAAGTTCGTGATATTTTTTACCTAAGTGGAATAATAAGAACGACTGGAATTGTCCCATTTCTTGATGTGAGATACTTTCGTTGTTCAATGCTTTTTTGAAAATACTTTGAATCGCTTCTTCTGTATAAGTTTGATAGTTCAATTCACCAATCCCGTGGTCAGCAAGTTTTGAGCCTTTACTATGGAAGTAGTCAATTCTTTTGTGTAATGCTTCAATGAATGCATCAGCCGTTGTAATTGGATGCGTAATTGCTTCTAAACTTTCAACAAATGCTTTGAATGATGATGCTTGAATATTAAATGCATCATCTGGACGAAATGCTGGCAATACTGCTGCTGATAATGCTTGTGCTTTAATTGCATCATGTTCTTCTAAATGATCTAACGGACCATCTGTCGTACAAATGAGTTTAACATTCGATTGTTGAATCAATGATTGTGTTGTAACGTGATTGTCTTTTAAATATTGATTTGCTTGATGATAAATGGCTTCCGCATTTTTTGGTGTAAGTAATTCATCAATGCCGAAGTACATTTTTAATTCTAATTGTGACCAGTGATATAATGGATTACCAATCGCATTTTCAAGGGTTTCTGCCCATTTAATAAATTTATCAAGCGGTGATGCATCACCAGTTATATAGCGCTCTTCCACACCTTGTGCACGCATCGCACGCCATTTGTAATGGTCGCCACCTAACCAAAGTTCTGTAATGTTATCAAAGTGATGATTATCTCGAATTAACTTTGGATCTAAATGACAGTGGTAATCATAAATCGGCATGTCTTTTGCATAATCATGATATAAATGCTTTGCTGTTTCATTTTGTAACATGAAATCTTTATGAATAAAACTCATGTAATTCCCTCCTTAATGTAATTCGTCTCGAAGTGCAAGTTCACTAACAATTTGCTTATGACGTTTATCTGTTAATTTATATAAGAATAAGAAGAGTAATAATGCCACTAAACAAAGTCCTGCTGGTAACAGGAAGTAAAGTCCTCTTAATCCTTCTAAAGTACTTTCAGTTTGCTGTTGGTTCGGTTGATACCCAATAACTGCTAACATTATCCCTGGGATAAAACCAGCTAAAGCTTGCGATACTTTACGTGTAAAGCTATAGCTTGAGTAAATAATACCTTCCGTTCTTACACCTGACTTCCATTGGCCATACTCAACAACGTCCGCTATAAATGCCCATGTTACTGTATTCGGTATTACAAAGAAGAAACTTGATAATGCATTTAAAGTTAAGAATAAAGTAACATTGTTACCTGATATAAAGAAGTTGAGTATTTCAAATATGATAAACCCTGCCACACCTATCAAAGCAGTTGCCTTTTTACCATATTTTTTACTTAAAACAGTTGTTAAGAATAATGCCGGAATCAGTACAATGAAGTTTACTAAACTAACAAAGCCAACAAGTGTTTCTTTTCCTAAAATGTATTGGAAATAGTACAGTTGTGTTGATTGCTTTAAGAACATGGCAGTAATAGTAAGTAATGTGTACGTTGCAAGTACTGCAAATGGTCCGTTCTTCACTAAATTCATAAATGCTTTTCTACCAACACCATGTTCGCCTTCTTTCCTCTCGCGAATAATGACATGGCGTTCTTTAACACCTCTTACACATAATAAATGGAATATAACACCTGCAGCTGATAATGCAGCTACAACTACCGGGTAACCAATCGCTGGGTTATCAAAGTTCTTAACTAAAGGAATTAGCAATATACCTGTAACAAAAAGTGCTGATTGTGATCCAAAATTACGGAAGACAGATAATTGTGTTCTATCATCAGAATTTAATGTCATAGATGCCGATAATGATCCATAAGGAATATTCACAAATGAATAGGCAACGTTGAACATTAAATATGTTGCAAATGCCCAGATGACTTTTCCTGTGTCACTAAAGTCTGGTGCTAAGAATGAAACTGTTGTTAATATTGCGAGTGGCACCGTTCCATATAAAATGAATGGTTTAAATTTACCGTGTTTCCCTATTTTCGTACGTGAATCAACATACGTTCCTACACCTGTATCAACAAATGCGTCAAATAATTTTGCAACTAAAAATATTATCCCACCATAAACTGAAGATATACCGAGTACATCTGTATAAAATTTAAGTAAGAAAATCATACCTAAGTCAAACATCAGTCCATTACCAAAATCACCAAAACCATATGATAATTTCTCCATAAACTTTAACTTTGGTTCATTAATATGTTCGAAACTTTCTTCTTTTCTTGTCTTAACTGCTTCTAGGGATTTTGCCATAATCAAAACCTCTTTCTCATCGATTAATTTCTTTATTTTTGTTTGAAATAGATCGAATTGTTTCTGGACTGACAAATTGATAATCTCCGCGAACACTATGTTTGTAGATCATATTATTGATGCCAAAATCAATGGTTTCTTGCATAGCACGTTTCTTCATTAACTGATAAATTACACCAGCTGTAAATGCGTCTCCAGTGCCAACTCGATCTAAAATATTTGTTTCATAGCTTTTTGTTTCATAAATCGTTTGTCCATCTGAGATAAAACCTTGTAAGCGGTTTCTACTACTGTTAAAAATTTTTCTTTGTGTAAAAGCGAGATATTGTATGTTATATCGCTGTTGAATTTCCTGAATATAAGGCAATAATGTTGCTGGTTTTTCAAGACGCTCTAGACCATCTTTTTTGTCTTGTCCATCAGTATCGGGTAAAGAAATTGGTTCATAACCAAACAATACATCGACATACTGAAGTAACTTTGACATTTGCTCTCTAGCATCATTGAAATCCCACATATGCGCTCTGTAATTCAAGTCACAACTTACTGTTATTCCTTTATCTTTTGCATATTTTAAAATTGTTGCTATCATTTCAAATAGTTGTTGATTGACTGCACAACTTATACCTGAAAAATGGAACCATGTGACACTTTCAAATACTTCTTCTAAATCAAAATCATTTATCGTTAAATTTGAAAATACAGAATACTCGCGATCGTAAATCACTTTAGAAGGGCGATATTCAAATCCTTCTTCGACAAAATATGTACCGATTCTGCCATCTTTTTGAATGATTTTTGTTGTATCCACATCATATTTTTTCAATTTTCGAACGGCTTTCTCTCCAAAATCATTCAGTGGTAAACCTGTTACAAATGAAGTTGATTCACCAAATCCTGATAACATAATCGCTACATTCGCTTCAGCGCCACCAAAACTTATATTAAATTGATTTGTTTCTCTTAGTAATTGATGATCGGGTGCAGTTAATCGCATCATGATTTCACCAAAGGTTAAAAACATCATCATCACCCTTTAATTTCTAAATATTTATCAACGAATCTTTTAGTATTTTCAATGATAATTGGGTCGTTACCATCTTGAGCACCTTTTTGAAGAGCACTACCGATACCAATTGCAAAGGCACCATTGTTATACCATTCATGCATGTTATCAATAGATACACCGCCTGAAGGCATTAATGCAACTTGTGGAATTGGACCATGAACATCTTTAATAAATGAAGCGCCTAATAAATTACCCGGGAATAACTTCACTACATCTGAACCTGTCTTTAATGCACTTATGATTTCAGTGACTGAACCACAACCTGGTAAATAAGGAATTGCATTTAAATTACATATAGTTGCGATATTTGCATCATAATGGGGTGAAACAATATATTTCGCACCACTTTGAATCGCTAAGCTTGCAGTTGAACTATCCATTACCGTACCTGCACCAATAAGTAATCGTTCATCTTCAATTTGATTAAAGTGTTGAATAACCGATGTTGCATTGGGTGTTGTAAATGTAATTTCAATATTGTAAATGCCACCTTTAATAATTTGATTGATCATGTCAATCGCATCTTGTTCCGACTTTCCTCTAATAACTGCTACGAGATAATTATCATGTAGTTTTTTTAATATATTCATTTTCTTCACTTAGCTTCCTCCTTCTTTTGTTTTTTGTCTCCCAACTCAACCTCATTATAAAATTTACATAGAATTCT
The DNA here is from genome assembly GCF_021366795.1 of Macrococcoides caseolyticum. GTDB lineage: Bacteria > Bacillota > Bacilli > Staphylococcales > Staphylococcaceae > Macrococcoides > Macrococcoides caseolyticus_A. The sequence continues at coordinate 192,129 of NZ_JAHCPS010000003.1, forward strand.
TCAATTCTATTTTAAAAAGTTTGTGAAATACGATTTTTTTATTCCATAAAAAAGAAAAAAGATTAGTTATGAAAACGATTTAACAGCGCCATTCATAGCTAACCTTAATATTTTAATGCTTATTTAGTTTGTGAAATAAAATGAGTATATTCAATAGAAAAACGGTTTATTTTCTTTAGTTTTTATAAAAATATTAAACTTTTTTCAAAAATATTATACATAATTGCTGAGTTTGTGAAAAAACGAACAAATATTTTTGATATTTCGTTGTTTACAAAATTTTGTTTGTCTATAATCAAGGTGTGATAAGGCTTACATTTTTCCAATTTGTTTCTTGAATTGGAGTGGCGTCTGACCTGTGTATGTCTTAAAACACTTTGAAAAATAGCTCTGACTTTTGAATCCTACATATGAATAGATATCTGATAATGGCATTGCAGTACGCTCTAAAAGTTCAATCGACTTCTTAATACGCATATGGTTGATGTAATCTGTTAAAGATTGCTTCGTTTCTGTATTGAATACTTTAGATAAATAAGTCTTAGATACTTTTGCGTAATCTGCCAACTCCTGCAATGTTAAAGATTTATCAAGGTTAAGTTCAATGTATTGGATGACTTTCGTTACTATCGGCGAATGATTAAGTGCATGTGCGCGATTAGCGAGTTCTGTATATTCCAGGACAAGTGCTTTTGCAATATCATCCATTTGTGATGAATCGATGGTATCATCAATCTTTCTAGCATATCTTGCAGAAATTTCATCTATTACGAGCACATTAGCACCTGCTTTTTCTAGTGCTTTTCTCGAAAGTACATTTAAGATATTTGTCTTATAACGTGCATTATTAATATCATTTTTTGCACGTTGGAGTCCTGAAACTAATAATTGTATTTCAGCGAGTAATTGATAAGCCATTTCAATGTCTCCCTTTTCAATGGCGATCAATAACTGATTTTCAATATTATATCGGTGCTCTACAAGAGATAGTTCATATTCATATTGATACTTTTGGTGAGAAGTTTCTTCAATGACTCTATGAAATTTAAAAGCAATTGCTTCAATATCAAATAATTGCTTCTTGCCAGTTATAAACTTAGTGGCTAATCTGCATAAAGTTAACGCTTTTTTATACTGACAAAGCGGTATTTGTAATAAATATTGTTTTAGACTTAATAGTTTCGATAAAGGCAAATTAGAAGATTGTAACATTTCATGACAAGTTTTTTCACTCGGACGATTTTCCAGAAATGGTCCGATAATAATAATTGATTGTTCAGATTTATGTTTAAACATTAAATATTGGACATCAAAATGATTTTTATAGTGATAAATCACTTGTGGACGCATCACCTGGACAAATGTTTCAACATTTTCCTGGTACTGCTTTGATCTAGTATTGGTAAACGGCGTCGATAAACTGCGCTTTAGCTTATTCATTTGATTCAGTTTAATTTCATTCAGCTGAATACCTGCTAAATGAATAGCGTTTTCCTGCATGATTGAAACAGCATCGTACTTCATTTGATTTCACCTCACATCTATTGTACATGAATTTAAAATTGAAAGGATATGTAAATATGATAACTCAACTTAAAGACTATCAGCCAAAACATCCCTATCTCGTTTGTGTGGATTCTGATGGCTGTGCAATTGATACGATGAATATTAAGCACATAGAAGTATTCGGTCCAATGATTGTTAAAGAATGGGGATTAGAACAATACGAATCAGACATTCTTTCACGTTGGAATGCATTTAATTTATATGAAATTACACGCGGAATCAATCGCTTCAAAGGTTTAGAAAAAATGTTAACTGAACTTACAAAAGCCGGCATAACAATTGAAGGTTATGAAGCAATTAAACAATGGACGGACACGACAAATGAATTCTCAAATGAAAGTTTAATAAGAGAAATTGAAAAATATCCACAAGCAATCGGATTACAAAAAGCACTGAACTGGTCAAATGAAGTGAACACACGTATCAAAGCTTTACCTGATGCAACAATCTTTGACAATGTGAAAGCAACATTAGAGAAAATTTCAAAACATGCGGATATCGCGATTGTTTCATCAGCGAACCTTGCAGCGGTAGAACATGAATGGACAATCAATGGCTTAACACCATATTTAACAGGTATCTTTGCACAAGATTCAGGTACGAAAGCACATTGTTTACATTCATTACGTCAACATTATGAACATACACATATGATGATGCTTGGCGATGCATTAGGTGATTATGAAGCCGCTCAACAAAACGACGTATTCTTTTATCCGATATTAGCGAACCATGAATCAACTTCATGGGAAACATTCAATCAAACATACTTAGACAAATTTTTATCTCAAAGTTTAACAGCAGAGGATCAAAACAATTTATTCAATCAATTCAAAAATAACTTAAACGGAGGACAATAATCATGGCATTAGTAGACTTAAAAGCAAAACCATATCAATTAAACCAAGAACAAATCGATTGGGTTGAACATACATTAGGTAAATTAACAGACGAAGAAAAAATCGGACAACTTTTCTTTAACTTATTCATGTTAAACGGTAAAGATTACAACAATACACAATTAACAAACCAAGACATTTTAAATAAATATCATATTGGTGGTGCCCGTTATGAAGGTGGTACTAAAGAAGATGTTCAAAACTTATTAAATGAATTACAACAACATAGTAAAGTGCCTGTCCTTGTTGCAGCAAACTGTGACTCTGGTGGTAATGGTGCATGTAAAGATGGTACGTATATAGCGAGTGCAGCGCAGTGTGAAGCAGCACAAGATACACGCGTTGCATATAATGCCGGCCTTGTTGCTGCACGTGAATCTAGTGCACTAGGTGTTCATATTAACTTTGATCCCTGTGTAGATATCTTAAAGAATTGGCGTAATACTATCGTTAATACACGTGCATATGGAACAAACGCTGAAACAGTAATAAAATATACAAATGCATATATCGATGGCTTCAATGCAGAGCGCGATATGATTACGTGTATTAAACATTTCCCGGGTGATGGTACTGAAGAACGTGACCAACATTTAGTGTTAGGGGTGAATGAATTAAGTGTTGAAGATTGGAACAATAGCTTCCGTAAAGTATATGAGAATCATATTGAACGTGGCGTTCAAATGATGATGGCCGGTCATATTGCATTACCTGAATATCAAAAGCAAATCAATCCTAATTTAGAAGATAAAGATATACTGCCTGCAACTTTATCGAAAGAACTCATTACTGATTTATTAAAAGATGAACTTAACTTTAATGGCTTAGTTGTAACAGATGCATCACATATGTTAGGAATGACTGCAGCAATGCGTCGTGAATACTATGTGCCACTTGCGATTGCAGCAGGTTGTGATATGTTCTTATTCTTTAACGATCTTGAAGAAGACTTCAACTTTATGTTAAACGGTTATAAAAATGGCGTGATTACTGAAGAACGTTTAAATGATGCTGTAAGACGTATATTAGGATTAAAAGCACAACTTAACCTACACAAAAGACAACAAGAAGGCACATTATTAATGCCTGAAAGTGCATTACAAGTTATCGGACAATCTGAACATTTAGAAATGCAAAAAGAAGCAGCAGATCTAGGTATTACATTAGTTAAAAATACATTAGAGGAATTACCAATCACACCAGAAAAACATAAGCGCATTCGTTTATATATGATTGAAAATAGTGAAAAAGATGGTATTTACCAATCAGATAATAGTGTTACTGCAAATGTCATTAAAGAATTAGAAAGCAGAGGCTTTGAAGTAACATTAAATGATGGCTCAACACGTGTGAAAGGGAAAACATTAGATTATCGTAAAGAAGTCGATGCAGCAATTGTTATTGCAAATATTGTAGGCTATGCCGCTCAAAACAACTATCGTATTCAGTGGTCTACAGCAATGAGTAATGAAATTCCTTGGTTCGTGTATGAGGTACCAACTGTATTCGCATCACTAAACTTCACAACACACTTACACGATGCAACAATGGTAAAGACTTATATTAATGCATATCATTCAAATCCAACGACAATCAAAGCATTAGTGGATAAAATCACTGGCGTAAGTGAATTCAAAGGCGTTCCAAATGACAATGTTTGGACAGAAAAATGGCAAGCAAAATTGTAAAAAATATGAATCTAAAAATGAAGGCTCAAGACAAAATATTTATGTCTTGAGCCTTTCATCCTATTTATTGATATAATAATTTAAAAAAGAATGAGTGATGATATGAAACATTATCAAATACGTTTTAACCAACAGATAGACACAGCATTAACTAAGATTAAAGGCCTCTCGTTTCTATTTGTATTAAGTGGTACCCTTGAATGTAGTATTAACAAACAACATCATAATCTATATACCGGTGACATCGTTTTATTAAATCACGGCGATACTTTACTCATCAATGGATGTAGTGGTTATTACATGCAGTTTAATGTTCAGCAGCAATTATTAGAGAATGTTATCGATAATCCTACTGCTTTTGATTTACAACCGAACCATAATACTGTACCAATGCTTAAGAATGCATTAGCAAAAATAGGTATCGTTTATTTAAGAAAGAGTCAGTACTATAAACTATTTATCGAACAGGAAATCATGTCACTCTTAATGTTACTTATTAAATATGTACCAAAGATGCAGCAAGATGTTTTATTCAGTTCTGAAAGTGATGTTCGTCTTGAACGTGTATGCCGCTTCATTGATACACATTACGATCAACCCATTACGTTACAGGACATGGCTGATTTCGTTCAACTTTCTCCTGCTTACCTATCAAAATTATTCACGAGAAAAATGAATATTGGCTTTAATCAATATGTGAATGATGTCCGATTAGAACATGTCATGCAGGATCTAATTCATACAGATGATACAATGATTGAAATCGCACTTCAAAATGGTTTCACGAATGCTGCTTTACTTTCCAGGACATTTAAGAAACAAACAGGTATGTCGCCGCGTGAATACCGCAAACAGCATCAACAACCCGTAACACATGTCATGGAAAATAATATTTCAGAGCGTGAATTAATTATTCGTTTATCGCCTTTTGTCATCAATGATGCGCGTCAGTTTATTGAAACACCTGAAATCGGAAAAAATATTGATATCACCTTCACAAATAATAATAATAATATCCATCAATTCAATCATATCATTCAAGTTGGTGATATGGACGCACTACTCTCAGAACAAGTACAGCAGCAACTCATAACATGCAAAAAAGAAATTGGCATGACACATGTCCTTGTAAAAGACGTTATCGAAAGTCCTAATTTAATCTCAGAAGAGGTATCTACAGACGAACGTATCTCCAATTTACAACGTTATAATAAAGTAGATGCTTGTCTCGATTTCTTAATACGTCAAAACTTAGGATTAATTCTAACAATTCATCCGATACAAGATGATGAAATTTATATTAAACATCTTTCAGATTTTTTAAAGCACGTTTCAATGCGTATGGATGCAAATGATGAGATTAATATTAAGCTTTACGTAAAATATTTAAACTTGAAGCGCTATAAGCAAATCATTCAACGTGTTTCATCATATTTGCCAGATATTAAAGTATTCATTCATATAAATATTGATACACCAAAGGATACGATTGATATTATTCAGTCCGATCCTCATATTGAACAAGTCGTATTTGATGCCAATCAAAATGATATTATCAATTATGAAACGACAGATGATGCACTTTTCGAACATGCAAAACATCATATTGTAGATAAAACAAAAAAAGTACAAAACTTCTTGCAAAGCCATCAAATTAATAAGTCTTTAATTCTGCTAAACTGGAACACATTAACCGGAGATACCCATTTAACGAACGGAGAATATTTCAGAGGTGGCATTATTTTTGAACAGTTTCTTCAGCTAAACAAAATGATTGATACAATTGGTTATTGGCTCAATTATGATTTACATGTTCATCATGCAATGAATGAGAAAGAATATATGAATAGCATCGAATTATTTCATCAGTATAATGGAAAGCGTCCGGCATTTTTTACAAGTCATATATTTAAAAAGCTACTCTCAAATGTCTTATATCATTTCGAGAATTGTATCGTTGTCGGTGAACCGCATCATTTCCAGATCATCGTGTATGATGCTGAACATTTCAATCCATATCTTACACTAAATACATCGCTACCCTTCCTTGACAACAAAGAAGTGACAGTTAAAGTTAACACGTTATTACCTGGGACATATCGCGTTAAACATTATACCCTCGATAAAGAACACGGTGCACTCTATCAAGTTTGGCAGTCATATAATACGCAAAGTGGCATTGACGCAGAATCCATTGAATATATTAATCGTGTCTCATATCCGAAATTACGTGTTAGCGATCAAACCGTTCAACAAGATTTTGAATATAACCTTAAACTGTTAACAAATGCGATACACTTAATTGATGTGAAACGCTATATCGAATAGGACAAAAATATTTTGTCTATTTTTGTCCTATATTCATTTTAAAGATTAAAATAGCATATTTAGGTTATCAATATGACATATAAAGAAAATAAAAATGAAGTAAATTCACTTATAATGAAATCAAGGAGATGAAGAACATGAATAAACAATTAATCGAAGCTTTAACACAAAAAGAAGAGAAAATGATTGAAATCAGACGTTACTTACATCAACATCCAGAATTATCATTCCAGGAAGAAAAAACAACAGCGTACATTATTGATTTCTATAAAGACAAAGATGTGCAAGTAGAAACAAACATTGGAGAACGTGGTATAAAAGTAACCATCGATTCACACAAACCAGGTAAAACATTAGCGATTCGAGCTGACTTTGATGCGTTACCAATTGAAGAAGCTACTGGTTTACCATATGCATCTCAAAACAAAGGCGTGATGCATGCATGTGGACACGATGCACATACTGCTTATATGTTAGTTCTAGCTGAAACACTCGCAGAAATGAAAGATACCTTTACAGGTAAAGTGGTCGTCATTCATCAACCTGCAGAAGAAGTACCACCTGGTGGGGCTAAAGGCATGATAGAAGATGGCGTGCTAGAAGGTGTTGACAATGTATTAGGCGTACATGTGATGAGCACGATGGAAACTGGCAAAGTCTATTATAGACCTGGATTTGTTCAAACTGGCCGTGCATTCTTCAAGTTAACAGTTCACGGTAAAGGTGGACATGGTTCATCACCACATATGGCTAACGATGCAATTGTTGCAGGGAGCACTTTTGTAACATCAGTACAGACTGTTGTGTCAAGAAGACTCAATCCATTCGAAACAGGTGTTGTTACAATCGGTTCTTTCGATGGTAAAGGACAATTCAATGTCATTAAAGATAGCGTCGTTATTGAAGGTGATGTAAGAGGATTAACAGACGCAACAAAACAAACAATTGAAAAAGAAATTAAACGTATTACTAAAGGATTAGAAGAAATGTTCGGCGTGACTTGCGAATTAGAATATAACGATGATTACCCAGCTTTATACAATGATCCAGCGTTTACACAATACGTAGCAGACACTTTAATGCATTCAGATTTAGATTTCGGTGTCGAAATGTGTGAAGCTCAACCACCATCAGAAGACTTTGCTTATTACGCAAAAGAACGACCAAGCGCATTTATTTACACTGGTGCAATGCCTGAAGATGGTGAAGTTTACCCACACCATCATCCAAAATTCAATATTAGTGAAAAATCATTATTAATCTCTGCGAAAGCAGTTGGAACAGTCGTATTAGAATATTTGAAAGGAGAACAATAAAATGGAAACTACTCAAAACTATAAAGGTGGCAATAAATTAATACTTGGTATCGTATTAGGTGTAATTACATTCTGGTTATTTGCACAATCACTTGTTAACGTTGTACCCCCATTACAAAAAAGCTTTAACGCTGACATGGGGACAATCAGTATCGCTGTATCGATTACTGCCTTATTCTCAGGTATGTTTGTTGTTGGTGCAGGTGGACTAGCTGATAAAATCGGGCGTGTAAAGATGACAAATATTGGCCTTATTTTAAGCATTGTTGGTTCAGCACTCATTATTGCAACAAACTTCCCGGCGTTATTAATTTTAGGACGTGTCATTCAAGGATTCTCAGCAGCATGTATTATGCCTTCAACGCTTGCAATTATGAAAGCATACTATGAAGGTGCAGAACGACAACGTGCGTTAAGTTACTGGTCAATCGGATCATGGGGGGGAAGCGGTGTATGCTCATTATTTGGTGGTGCAGTCGCAACAGCTTTTGGCTGGAGATGGATATTCATTATCTCAATTATCGTCGCTATTTTAGCCATGATATTAATTAAAGGTACACCTGAATCAAAATCAGAAGTAACTAACACATCTAAATTTGATGTAAAAGGATTAATTATCTTAGTTGTAATGTTACTGAGCTTAAACGTTGTGATTACAAAAGGCTCTACATTAGGTTATACATCACCAGCATTCCTTGGTTTAATTGCATTAGTCATCATATCTTACGTATTATTCTTAAAAGTCGAACGCACAGTGAATAATCCATTAATCGACTTTAAATTATTTAGCAACAAACCTTATACAGGTGCAACAATCTCTAACTTCTTACTAAACGGGGTTGCAGGTACATTAATCGTCGCAAATACATTTGTTCAACAAGGTTTAGGATATACATCATTACAAGCTGGATATTTATCAATCACCTATTTAGTAATGGTACTACTCATGATTCGTGTTGGTGAGAAAATCCTTCAAAAAATGGGTGCTAAAAAACCGATGTTACTTGGTACACTTATCGTCATTATTGGCGTTGCATTAATCTCATTAACATTCTTACCAGAAAAAATCTACATCATCAGCTGTGTTATCGGTTACTTATGCTTTGGTCTTGGATTAGGATTATATGCTACACCATCTACAGACACTGCTATTTCAAATGCACCAGAAGATAAGGTCGGTGTCGCATCAGGTATTTATAAAATGGCATCTTCACTTGGCGGAGCATTCGGTGTGGCAATCAGTGGTGCTGTTTACGGAATAGCCGTAGCTTCAATGGGCGTTTATACTGGCGCAATGATTGCACTTTGGGTTAACGTAGCAATGGGTGTGATTGCCTTAATTGCTATCATGTACTCAGTACCAAATGATGATCCAAGAAAAGTACAGCAGTAATTGTTAAATGAAATATTGTCCATTAAATAATAATAATGAAACCACCCATTCACTTTGGTCAGTGAATGGGTGGTTTCTCAATTATCAAGACATATTAGTAGTATAAAAATAGATAAATCCAAAGATATTAATAAAAAATTACATATTAAAATCTAAAAATTTTCTAATTCTTTCTTATTATCATACACGATTCCCTCACTAACCCTTCTCTGATGTGATATATCATATAACGCTGACCTCAAATGTATGATCTCATCATCTTCAAGTGGTTTTAAATATTCTCCCGTCTGCAGAACTTCAAATGATTCTATAACTTCTTGCATTGGATTTGTAAGTTCTATAGTGCCTATCTCCACTAAAACATAATCATCCGTAATAATATCCAATGATTTCGCATAATCATGAATTTCAGCTTTTAGTTCAATGATATTATCTTTTATGATTGTTTGAAATCTAATATAGCCTTTTTCATTATGCTTTAAATAATGTAAGTTATAATATTTTTTATTTTTAAAGCTAGGAATTACAGGTTGATTTACTATTAACTTAGGTAAATGTTTATGAAGAGATTCTATCTGTAACAAATAACGTAATAAATTGAGTTTGATTCTGATATCTCTTTCTTTGCTAATAGCTCTGCAATACTGCGCCAGTTTAACAATAAAATCCGCTTTATTCCACGGGAAATAAGGGAATGATATTAAAACAATATTAGTTGGAATTGTACTTTCAAAGTGAATCGCCATACCTTTTAAAGGGACGAAACGTGTGGAATGCTCCTTATCGGGTAAAGTATCTGATAATCTAACTATCGCTTCACTACAATTACCTAATAATGACTTACCTCTCTCATTCAATCTAACTTTCCCTTTGTAATTAAATCCTTCAGCATGTGCCCGCTTACCACCTTTTGTAACATGCGCTAATTGATCGATGGTATCAATGATATATCTGGCCTTTTCTCGCATAACCTACCTCCCAAGATAACTTAAGTGAATTTGCAATGATTGATTTATGTATCACCTACCACTTATTTAAAGAAAGAAAACATATATTTCAAGCATCTTAAGTCATAATAATTATCATTAAATGTTAATATAATACCAAACTATTCTATGGAGGTTCACATGTTCAACTTTAATTTCGATAATTCCTTTCTCAATTTATCCGACGACTTCTTTGAATTATGCAAACCAGAACAGTCTACTCAACCTGAAGTTATCATATTCAATAATGACTTAGCCAATCAACTTAATATAAATCGAACACTTCAACAACATCCTAAATATTTAACAGGGAATGAAATTCTTCCTGGAAGCCAACCATCAGCCCATGCGTATGCTGGGCATCAATTCGGTCATTTCACTATGCTCGGTGATGGGCGTGCACATGTATTAGGCGAACATATTACAAAAGATAATAAGCGTTATGATATTCAACTAAAAGGGTCTGGTCGTACGATATTTTCACGTTCTGGTGATGGACGTGCAGCAATTGGACCGATGCTTAGAGAATATATTATTAGCGAAGCAATGTACCATCTAGGTATCCCTACAACTAGAAGTCTTGCAGTATCTCTTACAGGCGATAATGTTTACCGTGAAACATCTTTACCAGGTGCTGTACTTGTTCGAATTGCTCAAAGTAATTTACGTGTCGGAACATTCGAATATGCTGTACGCACTGAAGATAAAAATAACATTCAGCACTTAGCTGATTATGCGATTAATCGTCATTATCCAGAAATAAAAAATGATGAAAACCGATATTTATCCCTGCTAAATCGAGTCATTGAAAAACAAGCTTCTTTAATAGCAAAATGGCAGTCAATTGGTTTTATTCATGGCGTAATGAACACTGATAATATGACCATTAGTGGTGAAACAATTGATTATGGACCATGTGCATTTATGGATACTTACAACCCAACAACAGTCTTCAGTTCAATTGATCAATACGGGCGATATGCTTACAATAATCAGCCTTCAATCGCTTTATGGAACTTAACGCGCTTTGCCGAAACACTTATTTCATTAATCGATGAGGATGAAACGAAGGCCATTCAAATGGCGGAAACAGCGCTTGGTGTTTTCCAGGATAAATACGTCCAAAATTATATTCATCTGTTTGGTCAAAAGATTGGGATTGAAAATATTAACCAGCAGGATTTCCAGCTCGTTATTGATTTACTTGAGCTATTTGAGAAATATGAAGCTGACTTTACCAGCACATTTAGAAGTCTAGCGACAAATCAATTTATAGAACTCGAAATGTACCAACATGCAGACGTGCAATCTTGGTATCAAAGATGGCAAACGTTAATCAAACATGATAAAATCAATGATCATTTCGACCTCATGCAATCCGTTAATCTAGCGGTAATTCCTAGAAATCATCTCGTAGAAGAGGCATTGAGTGATGCAACAATTGCGAATGATTATTCGAAACTAAATCAACTTTTAGAAGCCATCAGAAATCCTTATTCTGATTATCATGAGGATAAATATCTGAAACCTGCGCCTCCAAGTGATAGAGTATATCAAACTTATTGTGGCACATAATAACGAACCATCCAGTACTTTCGGATGGTTCGTTATTTTTTATATCACTTTTTCTTTTCTTCATGTTTTGCAGGATTCTTTTTATTCGCATTATCATCTTTATCGTTTGTATCTGTAGCTTTTGTATCCACTTGCTCTGATTGTTGCTCTTGTTTCGTTTCATCTTTCGGTGCTTTTTCAATATCTTTGGCACCATTGTTACATGCTGTTAATGCGATTACTGAACTTAGCATTAAACCTAGCCCTCTAAACTTCTTGATTACTTCCTCCACTCTAGACCGTTTATTGTTAATCTTCCCTTGTTCACTATACAAAAACATAGTGTAAGATATGGTATCCTAACGATAAAGTAATACCCTATGCTCTGACAGAAGAGAGCATAGGGTATTACAATGATATCGATGATTCTATTCACAGTAATTATTCGTAATCCTCATCATCCTTATTCAGTATCCAGCTGCCACCATTTAAGTAACTCGCATAACTTAACCATGCTACATATGGAATCAACATAAGTCCCGCTTTTTTATCAGTATGATAAAATTTTTGGGCTGTAATGATTGCTGCTGCTAGTAAACAGTAACTTTCGATTAATGCTGTACCACGCAATTTCATATTGAAATACAAAATTGACCATGCATAATTTAAAGTTAACTGCGTATAATGGGTCGTTGTTAGCTGTTGTTTCTGATTTTTATCCTCACTTTGCGCATATGCTAATTCATAAGCTATCCCCATTGTTGTATAAAGAATAGGCCAAACAATCGGAAAAGCTGTTGAAGGTGGTGAAAATGGTGGTTGTTTGAATGTTTTATAATCTTCTTGTGCTTTAACAGTAAGTCTTCCAATGATGATACCACCAGCTAAAGGTAATGTTAAACGAAGTAATTTTTTATAATCCATATTATTCCTCCTCCATGATACACCTATAATATTACACATGACTGTTAGAAGCAATCCACAATACAGTAAGGAATGTTGGATGGCTATAATGCACGTAAAGACTGAATAATCTTCAAGTAATAAGATGTGACGACTTCAGGTGAAGCTTCTAATCCTTCTGTTATCCACTCATCTATCAATCCCATTAATGCTGATGCAGCAAAATTAGCGATATAATCTTCGGGTATTTCAGAAGTATTAAAGATTGAAATGCTTTGTGTTTTAAATTGCTTAATTAATAACTGCTTCAGGTGAAAATCAAAATGATAAGGTAAATCTTTTGTCATGAAGACTGTAAAGACATCTCTATGATTGGCAATAAAATCAAAAATGGTTTCACAATATACTTCCGAAGTATTGGCTTCAATATCGTCGAGTAACCTATGAACATCGATTTCATTCAAACTTTGTTCCAGATCTTCTAGTAGCTTTTTCATCATTTGTTCTACTAAATCATACTTATCTAAATAATGATGATAAAAAGTACCCCTATTCATATTAGCTGCTTTTGATATATCCTGGATTGTAATCTTTTTAAAGCTTTTCTCATCAATTAGCTGAATAAACCTACCTTCAATATTCTGTTTTGTATCTTCATTCATCTTTTTATATATATCCATAACAGCCACCTCATTCAACAAAACCTATCGACTTGTTTATTGCTCTCAGTAATAAGACTTATTATAGTGATAATATCATTGTTTGAAAGGAAGTTCATTTTTGAAAAAAATATTATTTATATTATTAAATATTGTATCTATCTTACTTGTAGCTTATGCATCAATATTTCAAACTGAATCTATCAAGTTTGTTCTTTTATTTTTAGTTTTAGGGTTTGGATTAGCATTCCTAAGATTATTTGTGAATCATTCTATAAAGAAAATGAAAGGTAAACATTTCGGTGTTAAAATCATATTCTTTGCGGTACTGCTCGGTCTCGGATTACCATTCCAAAATTGGTTTAGAACTAATGTCATTATGACACTTGATCAATCCTATATATTTAACTGTATTGCCATATTATTATGCGGAATTATTATTATGACAATGATAGCTAATAAAATTTCAAGTTCAATGAATGAATTTGGATAATATAGTTTGTAATATTTATTCGCGCGACATACATCTATACTGTAAATCCATCACAATATTAAAAATTGGTTTTTGACGTACTAAAGGACTAAGAGAAATAAATGATATACTTTCGCCTGTTTCAAAGTGTTTAGCAATATTTTCGAGAACCAATAAATATTGCGCTAATTTTGTATCACTTGGAGCATGCGGCATAATAGAGGCTAGTCCATAAGCAACAATAATGAATGTAGAACTTGGCCCTTTGATTTTTAATACATTACAAACATAGTACGGTATAACTGAAAAGAATAACGTCAAAATACCAAACAAAACATAATGGCCGGCGGTAAGTGTACCAAGTATTGTAGCAAATGCAAATATAAGAGTCACAATAACTATTGTTTTCAGCTTAGACTGAAGAGTTCCTCCAAAAACATAAATATTAGATAATGCACCTACAGAAATTAAAAGACCCATGTTTATATTTCCTAAGAAATATCCAATATAAAGCGGTATAAGCATAACGATGAACTGAAGTATAAATTTAGGAATATCCAATTTATTTCTATCTAAAATAAATAAAGATCGATAATGCTTTAACAAATTTTTCACCACATTTTTTAATATCTTCTATTCTAACACTTATGCGTAATATGCTTAATAAATATGCATATAATGACTAATATCTTTGTAGGCTTGAAATATGACATTAGATGATGTTAATAATCCACTTTTCCAACAGTATCTTGAGTGTTTAGATGAATATAATTTTATATAAGATTAAGACATTGTATTAGAATTTTAATACAATGTCTTTTATAATGACTACTACAATATTCGGAGGATTAGAATTCAGTGCAGCAGAAAATGAATATGATTTTTCTAATTTAAAGGTTGAAAGTGTAAGTAAAGATGAAATCGACAATCTTTCTAAAGTCATAGAAATTCATGAAAACAAAAATTCAGAAACTCTAAATATTATTGGAGAATCTGAAGATACAAGTTTCGAACTAAACTACGATATCGAAAACAATGAAGAATTTATATATTCGGCAAAAGAATTTAAAGCAAGTAATCCTGCCATAATATTTTATATTATTAGATATGGTGTACAACAAGCCATTAAAAAGTACGGGAAAAATGCTGTAAGACTTTCTAGAAATGCCGTAACAAAGTCAGACAGTCCAGTATGAAAAAAATTCAAAAGTGCCAAAAATGGTAGAAAGACTAGTGGCTCAGGAAAAAATAAGAAATACTACGAATGGGACAATACGCACAAAGAAATAGAAGTATACAATTCTAAAGGAGTACATATAGGAGTTATGGATCCTTTAACAGGTCAAATGATTAAACCAGCAGTAAAGGGTAGAAGAATAAAATTATAGAAAGTGTGAGTTTATGAAGAAAAGTAGAGGACTTAAGAGAAAATTTAAATCGGCATTATATGACTACAATGAAAGCTTGAATAATTATAATGGATATATAGAATTATATGTCCCTCAAATAAATTATGTTAACGAAAATATCAGCGGTCAAGAATATCAAATTATCGATTTTCTAATTAAAAATACTAAATATTCTATTCCTGAATCTGCGGCTTTTATGTATATCATTGATGAGATAAATGCTTTGAATAGTCATTTAATTCTTAGTGACGATAATAATGATTTAAATTTAAACCTTATACAAGAGCAATCAGAAAAAATTCCTAATTATATCAAACAACTTGAAAGTAAATATAATTTGAAGTTCACACGTAAGGTATCTGTAACGGAAATGAATTTTACTGATTATGTTAATTTAGACGAAGAGGATAAATTTGATATACTATACTACATAAAGAAAGACAAAGAAAAAGTAATATTCGTGACAAATGTATTATGGACTTGGATTAGTAGGTGACAATAAAATAAAGAAAGTAGCACTTGAATCGTCTACACTTAATTGGACAACTCCCCTGAGGGGATGTATTGTTAAATTAAGTGTAGACGATTCACCTGGGAAAAAACCGCATCATTTATGATAACTTTCAGCGTATCTGTTAAGAGTGCGGTTTATTTAGAGTCTATTAAAATAGCTATCAGCGTTACACTGATAGCCACTTCATAGGTTATGCATTGTTTAATCTTTTACTTTCTTTATCTTTGTTTAATAATAAATCGCCATCGTTAAGATAACTCGCATAAATCTTAATATAAAATATAGTAAATATACAAAAAAGTTAAAATCCTATGAACATTTTTGTTTCCATTTTTTAGTGTTCATGTAAATTATTTTAAAAACTCTGTTTACAGTCGATTGGGGGTCTAATATTATAAATTAATATCTACACCCAACATATGCATACCAATCAGTTGGATAACACCACTTGATGCACTTGGAAAAGCAAATATCATCTTATTCACTTCACGTCCGCTCATTTTTTTATTAATGATAATTGTCAATATATTAATCAGATCATCTGCCGCACTGCCATAGATAACCGCACCTTTTAATCTATTTCTACTATCAAGAACAATCTTCATTTCTGCTTCACGTTCGTGTTTATACTGAAATTCCAACTGTTCTCCAAATTTAACGGTTTTTACTTCATATCCAGGTTTTCGTTCTGCTTCCTCAACTGACATACCAACATGTGCAATTCTTGGTAGTGAATACACCACATTTGGAATTGCCGGATATTTAATCGGTATAAGTTTAAGTGCTTTTAATGGGAACTTTTTCATATCTGCATCTCTACCTAGTATATTCAGCGCGATATAATTTGATTCAAATGTAGCAGTTGGCGTTAATTTCGGTATTTTCTTATTTACAACATCTCCACTTGCATAGATGTTAGGTATATTTGTCTGCATATATTTATTTACTTTGATACCGTGCTTATCATAATCTATTCCTATTTGATCAAGTCCAATATTTTCAACATTTGGTATACGGCCTGTTGCATCTACTACATAATCAGTTTCAAGTTGGAATGCTTTATCATCCGATAACTTTAAACCATTCTCGATATTCTCTAATTTCGTGACATCAATATTAAAATAGAATTTTACGCCTTCTGCCTCAAGTTTCTCAATCAGTTTCTTCACATAAGGCTGGTGATATGGCTTTAACACTTTATCAGAGTGTACAACAACTGAAACTTCACTGCCCATCTTCGCAGCAATAGATGCAAATTCAATACTGACGAAACCGCCACCTAAGAATGTAATACGCTTTGGAAATTCTATTAAATCTAAGAAATCTGTACTATTATGAGTTAATTCCTTACCTTCTATGTCAAGCTCATTACTTCTTTGACCTGTTGCAATTACAATATACTTTGCTTTATAGTCCGTATCGCCTACATTTACAGTATGATTATCTTTTAGGATACCTTCACCTTTAATAATATCGATACCTTGTGATTCAAATATACTTTCTAATCCTTTATGCAGAGGACGTATCGTTTCTTGTTTGTATTCCATTAATTTTGACCAGTCAATTTGTGGTGTGTTTTTCACAATATCTTCATAATGTTGCAGAGATTCTACCGCTTCAAATGGACCTTCTAATAAGATTTTAGGATTACACCCATAATTCGTACACGTACCTGAAATTTTATCTTTCTCAATAATTGCTACACGTTTTTTCATTTGATTTAATATCAGTGCACCATGCCATGCTGCATGACCACTACCAATATAAATGACATCATAGTGATTATTATTCATATATTTACTCCTTAATTTTTATGATATTAATAAACTATATAATTACAATCTCTTTTAAGTTTTACAGATTAATATTACGACCTTTCCATTTCACTTCTTTTTTGATATAAATCGCGACAATGGATTTCGTAAATACAAATACGAAATAAGCGAGAACTAACGGATAGCACATAATTGTTAGTAATTTAAAATTTCCAAGCATACTAGATATCCAGTATAAGATAATTGTATACATAAGATAAAGTATTATTATTATTAACCATTTTTCTGGACATATCACTACTAATAAGGGAATAAAAGCTCCCGACATCCATAAAATGATAAGTGCTAACACACGCTTATCTGTTGCGGCAGAACCTGCAGCAAAATGTTTCATCCATCCTCTTGTCATAGCATGTATTCCATCTGGATACATACGAAAATGGATTATATTCTTACCGATATGATTATAAAGCTTAAACTGATGTGCTTTGAATACTGTGCCTAGACCAAAACCTTCAATCAATTGACCTGCTGCTGCACGGTGTCCATCCGTTGTAATATAATCTTGCTTTCTGCATATCACACATGGTCCAAACACACCATCTTCACCTTTAAAGATTGAGGTCGCATTTAGACCCAATACTGTAAGTATATTAAAATATAATGATCCTTGTTCGTACCATTGTTTCATTTCATGATATGGTTGTATCGACATGAGTCCACCCTTGTAGGCAGTAGTAATACGCTGGATTGCTTTTGTGTCATGGAAATGTGTGTCAGCATCCAAAAACAAAAGAATATCTCCATTCGCTGCTTCAGCACCTCTATAACATGCTGCTGACTTCCCTTTCCAGTCAGATTGATTATCAAAACTTATGACAATCGCACCTAAACTTTTTGCAATCCGAGCAGTATCGTCCGTTGATCCGTCATCTACAACTATACATTCATATACATCTGATAAATCAAAAGAACTGAGCAATTTTGTTAAGTTATGTGCTTCATTTCTCGCAGGAATAATCACACTGACTTTACGGCTGTGTGTCGGAATCGTGTTAATGAGCGGTCTGCGAACAAATAGCAGTAATCCTGATACAATACTTATTAAACTCCACAGAACAATCATTGTTCTTGTTCCTTTATCATTCTGCCTACCTGTTGTCCACTCAAAGTTACCATAGGCATACCTCCACCTGGGTTAACTGTGCCACCAACAAAATAAAGGTTGTCAAAATGTTCACTGTGCTTTCTATGCTTAAATCCATTGTTGCTTTTACGATTAGATAACGTACCATAAATCGCACCACGATCTGAAAGATACATGTCTTCAATATCATGAGGTGTCCACATATCTTCTGTGACGATATGTCGACGTAAATCTTCAAGTCCCATATTTTCAAGCTTTACTAAAACATTTTCTCTTAGTTCCTGGTATTGTTTCTTCGTAAATGGTTTATCTTGAATATAAGGAATATGCGGTAGTATTTTAATATTTTCATGCCCCACTGGCGCTTGTGCTTTATCTGTTTTGTTAGTGTTTACTACATAAATCGTAGGATCAATCGGCAGTTTTTTTTCATTAAATACACGTTCAAAATTTTTCTTAGAATTATTAGAAAAAAAGAAATTATGATGCTGAAGCTGAGGGTATTCCTTATTTACTCCAATATGAAGTACAAGACCTGAGCTTGCAGGTTTAAATTTTTTCTTTAATGATGCTAAGTTTTTTGGTGGATTCACTAGCTTTTCATATAACGGTATAACTTCCATATTAGAAACGAAATAATCTGCAGTTATGCGCTTACCGTCCACAAGTTCCATAGCGACTATACGTTTGCCTTCTGTTTCTAATTTTACTATTTCGCTATCTAGGTGAAGTTTGACACCTATCTCTTCAGCGAGCTTTACTATTGCTTCTCCTAGCAGATGCATACCACCAGGAACATACCATTCTCCTTGTTGATATTGCATATGACTCATCATATTGAGCACAGCAGGTGCATCATAAGAGGAAGAGCCTACATATTTGATAAAATATCCGATTATATCCCTAAATTCCTCATTCGATATATAGCGATTGATAGCCTGTTGCATCGTACTGAAATAATCAAAACCTTTGATCGCTTTAATAGGTCCATGATGTTTGATTAACTTTAATTTTGTATCGATACCCTGGTCAAAGTAACTATCTTTTGTCAATTCGTGAATACGTCCTGCATATGCCAGAAAATTTCTATACTCATTTATATCTTTGGCAGTGAGATGTTCGTTGTTTTCTTGCATTGCTTCAAGATCTTTATAAAGATCATAGATATGACCGGATGGAAAGAAACATCTCCATTGTAATGGTAGTTCAATGATATCAATGTAATCCTCCATTCGCTTGTGACTACCTTTAAATAAGTTCTCAAAGATATATGGCATTGTCAGAATAGAAGGTCCAAGATCGAATCCAAAGCCATCCTGGGTGAGACGATTAAGCTTTCCACCAAAATGACGATTTTTTTCGTATAATGATACATTGAACCCTGCCTGCCTTAATGTAATTGCAGCAGATAAACCTCCCAGACCTCCACCAATAACTACTACAGTTTTATTATTCATATGATTATTTCTCCCCTTTCAAATATACTATTGCTTCTTGATGTATACGATACTTGTCTAATGTTGAAACATGATTTCTTTTAGTTAGACAATCATAGTTATTCCTTCTGACTTCATTTAGTATCTCTTTGTATACGAGCATAGATAATAATAGAGGTAGTCGTGCATGAATGTGATATTGGTTTATATAATGAAGGAATTCATCATAAAGGGTTTCAGCATATTCAGCAAGATATTCCCACATATTGATGAAATCACTGTTAATCTCAAAGGATGCTAGTTGTTGATTTGTATAGTTAAACTTATTCATAATCTGTTTTGGAATATAGACACGTTGGTATCGTTTAAAATCTTCTCCGATATCTCTCAAGATGTTGGTAATCTGCATCGCAATGCCTAGTTTTTCTGCATTTTCCTTCATTTCTAAAGTAACATTAGTAGAAAGAATCGGCAGCAGCATTCTTCCGACAGAACCTGCAACATACAAACTATAACGTTCAATATCTTTAATCGTTTCAGGTTGTGTATACATTAAATCCATCTGTTGACCTGTTATCTGCATCTTAAAAGCTGTCAAATCAAGGGGATATCGTTGATGTACATCTTTTAATGCGCGCCACATGGGTTCATCAATCAAAATTCCTTCTTCAAACTGGAGAAGTTTACTATTAAAAGTATCAAGAACTGCTTTTCTATAATCAACAGAAGCAGTCTGGTCTACAATGTCATCAGCCATACGACAAAAAGTATATATTGCATATACTGCATTTGCATCATCTTCCGGAAGCTGCTTAAAAGCATAATAAAATGATTTTGAGTGACGTTTTATAATTTCTCTGCAATATTTGTAGTCTGTATAGATTGCATTCATAGTCTCACCTTAACCTTTGTCATCCAGCATAAGCTCGCCTGCAGCAATTTTAGATGACAGGAGTACGATAGGTACACCTGCTCCTGGGTGGGTGCTGCTGCCAGTAAAATATAGGTTCTCACAGTGCGTGGCTTTGCTTTGAGGACGTAGATGATTACTCTGAAAAAGTGTAGGCTGCAAACCAAATGTTGCACCATTATAAGCATTGAAATTTTTCTTAAACTCAGCTGGTGTCATCATCATTTCAGTAATGATCTCATTCCTGATATTTTTCATACCAGGTAGTTTTTCTAACTTATCGAGAATCTTATCTTTATAGAATTTCCTTGTTTCCTCATTCCATTCATATTGTGCGGTAGAAAGCTCTGATACAGGCATAAGTACATATAACCCATCTTTATCAGGTGGTGCAAGTGATGGATCAATCTTTGAAGCAATATACATATAGAGAGATGGATCTTCTATCTTGCGCCCATCAAATATTTTTTTTATATTATCATCCAAATCTTCAGCAAATACAAAGTTATGAACATTCTCAATTTCTTCATATTTACGGTTTGTACCTAAATATAAAACAAAGCATGAACATGAGTAATCTAATTCATCTATCTTCTCATCCGTATACTTTCCTTTAGCTTCTTTTGATGTCACAAGTGATTTCATAGCATATGGAAAGTCCGCGTTACACATTACATAGTTTGAAGGTATAAGTTCATCATCTATCATAATTCCCTGGGCAATACCATCTTCTATTTTTATTTCCTGGACTTCTGTTTTATAGTGAATTTTACCCCCTAGCTCTACGAATAAGCGCTCCATGGCTTTTGCCATTGTATGCATTCCACCTTTAATAAACCAGATTCCATACAGAAACTCTATCATCGGGATAATTGTATATAAAGATGGGCTTTTAGAAGGTGAGATTCCGATGTACAATGTTTGAAAGCTAATCATATCTCTAAGCTTTTTATTTTTTATATACTTATTCATCGTGCTCTCTGCATTACCTAGTGTTCTCAACTTTAATCCCTGATTTATCATATTAAGGTTATAAAAATCTTTTTTATTTCTAAATGGCCTTTGAAGAAAATAATTTTTTGCAATATTAAAGCGGCTGTATAAATCGCTGATATATCTTAAGAATCCCTCTGCATCTTTTTCACTAGACATCTCAAAAAGTTGCATAAGTTCTACTAAATCATTGGAAATATCGATTTTCTCTCTTCCATTATTAAAATATCCTGAAAACATTGGGTTCAGTTTTTGCATCGGTATATAATCATCTGGATTTCTACCAGCTAGTTCAAAAACTTCCCGATACAATTCAGGCATCATTACAATTGTCGGTCCTACATCAAAGAAAAAACCATCCTTTTCAATCTGATGCATTTTTCCACCAGGCAAAGACTCTTTTTCATAAATTTCTACATCATAACCTTCATGTTGCAAACGAATTGCACTAGCAAGTCCTGCTACACCAGCTCCGATAACTATTACTTTTTTCATGTATTCCACCCCATTTTCTCATTTCTTTGTTGATACCAACTCCATACATCACCTTTGAGAATATAGTTAATTGAAGTCAAATCCTGTATACAAGTTTTACCTGACATGGTGAGAAGTATTATTAAATGCTCTTTAAAATCATTAATATATTTAATTGCATCTTCTATACCTTCATTTTCAACTTTAAGTAATATTGGGCGGGAAATACCTACTGCTTGCGCACCAAGAACCATACATTTCAAAGCATCAAGTGGATTTCTAATGCCACCACTGGCTAAAACTTCTAATCCAGTTCCTTTACTTTCTAACAAGGATATAGCAGTAGTTTGGCCCCACCCTTTCATATAAGAGAAGTCTTTCAAGGTTCTTCTTTCATTCTCTATGTGAATAAAGTTAGTTCCACCTCTTCCGCTTACATCTATCGTCGTTACTCCCACACTTTTAAGCTTGAGCATAGTCTCACGACTCATACCGAACCCCACTTCTTTAACAATAATCGGAACATCTATCTCATTCACAATGGATTCAATATGACTTAGCCAATTACTAAAAATTCTATTACCTTCAGGCATAATCAGTTCTTGAGGAGCATTCACATGAATTTGAAGTGCATCAGCCTGCAAGAAATCTACTGCCCTTTTAGCGAATTCTAAAGGAACATCAGCCCCAACATTACTAAATAGAGGACCTTTGTATATATTACGGACAACTGAATATGTTTCTTTTAATTGATTGCTTTTTAACGCTGCATGCGTAGATCCTACTGCCATTGCGCTATCAGTTTCACGCGCAACAATAGCAAGTTTCTCATTTATTTCTTGAGCCCATTTACTTCCACCTGTCATTGCATTTATATAGATTGGAGTATTCAAATTGATACTATTAATTCTCGTGTTTAACTTAACATCTTTAACATCACATTCTGGTAAAGATTGATGAATAAGATCGATAGAATCAAAATCTGATACCTCTATATCTGGATGTCCTAAAGCCAACTGAATATGTTCATCTTTCCTCGAAATTCTTTTATCCACATAATCCCCCTCTTACTATTTAATCTTTATTTTCTATTTTGCTTATAGTGATAAATTTTTTCGAGTTTTGGCCTATTATAACGTTGTGTAATTATAAATGGAAAATTGCTAATTAATGCATAGAGTACGTTAATCCATGCTGCATAACGTGGATTAAATAAGAAAAATAACGGTGCAGGTAACATTGAGATCCAATGTGTAAACTCAGCACGTCGCATTTCAATGATGAATTTATTAATAGTCGAAGAGCTGAAGTCAGGTAATTCTGATTTGTTATAGCCGTGCTTTATAAGAATAGAACCATCAGGTAAAAATGATTTCCATTTTTTAACCTTGAATAAATCGTTCCAAATGTCACCTGATCGTTCAACCTTGAAAGTTTTAAATAATTTATTATGTTGAAAATATCTGTCTGAAATATTCGCTGATAACGAGGCTATGATTATATGTGTTGTGAACCATGCTATACTATTTATAACTATTAGTTTAATAGGCCTCATAAATCCTCCTTTACTGTAAAACAGCTTAAATATAGCTGTGCCCGTAATTAGCATTAATCTATAAATTGCTAACTATCACCATTATCATACCATTATTTATTTTTATTAAGCGAGTATATAATACTCATAATAATTTATGATACCTTCTAATTATTTTAATGAATAAACTTCCTACAGTTAATGTGTTATCAATTTATTCAAATTTTAGAAATATATTATTCCCCTATAATTGTACACAATACAATAATAATTGGAACTTGTAATATAAGTCTTATCCGATGAATAGTAACAGGTTTATAAAGTGGATTAACAAAAAGTTGTTAAAATTAGAAGTAAAGAATTCGGAGCATTAATTGATTTCTAAATTAAAAGTAGTATTTTATATCTTAAATAATTTTCAATTCACACTCCATTTACTTTTGTACTTACAGTTTATCTACAAATGACCGTCTATTTTTAGTTTGATTGTAAGATTAAAATCCTCTTTTAGTTCATTATAAAACACCTCTAAATTTGATTGATTTCAAATTTAGAGGTGTTCTGTATGTCTTCGCTATCTTTATAAATTATGATTATATTCAAATAATATGTTTAGCTGCTAATGATTTTCACGTTTCTAACCATTGTATAGATAACTGCGATTAACTGTATAGTTATGCAAATTCCTATAACAATACTTAAAACATCCTTACTAATTCCATTTTCTATACTGATTGCAATAAAAGTAAAGATAAAAACCATCGGATAAATAAAATCACGATATTTTACAGAAATATATACAGCAAGTAATGTAGCTATTATCAACATAACTAGCGTCCATGTCAGTTCATTTAAGTTGAATACTGTCGACGTTCCACTTGACTTCACCCAGTTGAAGATATTAACTATAGTGGCAACAGTAGTCCAGGCAAAATAAATACCAAAGACAATTTTATCATAACTTCGATATTGAACTTTTCTGTAAAGTACTATTAAAGTAATTAATAACCCTATAATCACTAATGTGGATAGCCATTTAGAATACTCTGAAAATACGTAAATCCATAAAGCATTCAGAACAAAGTTTGCAGCTGGCCAGTAGCCAAAAGAAGTTGTATAATCTGTTTTAAATAAATCAATTGTAAGAAGAACCAGCCATACTAACAACAGCACATAAATTAGCCCCCAAATGGAAAATGCCCATCCTGCAGGCTGAATCAGTGGCTGATATTTGTCTGCTTCATTACCAACATTGAATGAAGAAAGATAATTGATTGTCAACATACCAAGGAAAATTAGCCAGTAAATGATAATTTTTATTTTATTCATAAGTCATACCCCTTCTATAAATTTTTTCTTAAATATAGACACAACATAACCTTAATAACTCTTCTATTATCACACCTCAATCCTATATAAGTAACTTTAAATTTTTGTTTTAGTTAGCAAATAACAAAAAGTAATTGTATTTAAGATTTTCATTTTAGATATTTTATTAATATTTTGATGAATCCTTTTCTCCCCCTAAATATCTATTCTCACAATTCACCTCTTATCGAGATAACAAATTAAAATACCTCTTTATATTCAATATCATCATATGCATTTGTCCAGTGGAACGGCTGTAACTCTCTTAATCTCCTATATTCTAAATTTCCACTAACATTAGAAATAGCCACCTTAATATTGTTTCCCCAATAAAGTAATCTTTCTTGGCATGTACCGCATGGTGTTAAAACTTTAAATTCACTATTTTCATCACCTCTTACAACACAGATACTATGTGTAATAATATCATCAAATTTGTGTGCTTCTAAAATCGCTCCTGTTTCAATACATAATTCTGTTGAAGCATTGATAACCTCGGGAGCTACTGAAATATGTAGTTACTCATAAATTTCCTCTCCTTAAATAATTGGTTTAATGCTTAAGTTTTTGTACCATTACTCACCACCATCTATAATTAGATGGATCATAGAAATCAACATCGCTTTCTTTTATTTCATTTAATAAGTATTTTACTATTTGTACATGGTTCCTATCGCCTAATGATTTATCAACTTTATCAGCATCTTTCAACCAAGTAAGTGTCTCTTTGTACCACATCATTTCTTCCATTGTTGCATTCTTTAATTTGTATTCCTTAATATATTCGGTTAATGCCTTTATTTCTTTGTGTAACTTGTACTCACTGATTAGTGATTTGATATTATTGAATTCAGCTTCCCTACTTTTTCTTAATTGTTCCGCTTCTTTACGTTTACGCTCTTCCTCGTTCTGCTTTTCGATATACTCAATCTCAGCATCATGCAATAATTGAGGTAATTCAAAAATTCTCTCAAAAATCTTCTTAAGTAAGGTATCATGTTCATCTGTACCAGGATACTCTCTTTTTATTCCATGAACATTATTACTCCACGGATATACTCCAATGAGTTCCGCTTTGAAATAACCCGTATTGATATAATCATAGCTAGAATATCGATCATCATCTCTTTTGATTCTTTTCGTCTTTTCTTTAAGTTTTAATTTTATCTGGAACACATTCATTTTTTCGAACATTATATCGTTCTTCTTTACTTGTTTGTCTTTGCGATGTATTTGAAAATTTATGTATTCTTCATCAACACTGACCTTAAATTTTAAACTTTCAACCGATCTAAATAAAGTATCGCAAAGTTTATAAAAATCAGGTAATGCTTCTTTTGAAATATGGGAGGCATTCAAAACTTTCATTGACTCGGGACGGTAATAACCATGACTCCACGGATTCATTTCCGCTTCCCTCTTTCTTCTTCTTTCAGATGTCAGGTAGTCTTTATGTTTAGTAATGATTTTGTGATGACGCTTAACCTTGTCTGGAATCTTCAAGTCTGTGTATACATTATAAATCTCTTCAACTTTATCATCATCAAAGTATGACCACTTATTTGTTATTTTAGTTTTTTCGCTGAGTTTCTCATCTATCTTAATTATATAATCTTCACCTTCTATAGGTATAAGTGTACCAATAACACCTCTTCTGTAATCATATAAATACTTAGAATCAGGTATTGGGATATTATGTTCCTCTATGACTTTTTTCAGGTGGGTAAACTCAATATTATGTTCCTCAGAAAACGCAGTTCGTGATTTTGTCCATAGCTCCTTATAAATATCAAAACGATTCATTTCCATATTCGACACCCCTAACACATTGTAGTATTACAATAAATGTAGCATGTGAATATATAAAAAGTCGAACTGCAACTTAATGCAGTTCGACGATTATTTTTTATTTTATTTCTTTTGTACTTGCAAGCTCTTTATACCAATATGCACTCTTTTTGGGATATCTTTCTTGTGTTTCAAAATCTACATAGAACAAGCCATATCTTTTTTCATAACCATTAGACCATGAAAAGACATCCATTAGCGACCAAATAAAGTAACCTTTAACCTTCGCTCCATCTCTGATAGCGTCTGAAATAACTTCTAAATGTTTTTTCACATAATCAATTCTAGCATCATCGTATACAGTTCCATCAACGAACTCATCTTTGTATCCTAAACCATTTTCAGTTATATACATCTTTTTATAGTTAGGATAATCTTTTTTTACTCTCATAATTTGATCATATAAACCCTGTGGGTAAATCATCCAATCCCAATCGGTACGTGGAACATCAACATCGAATTCTCTTTGGCCAACACCTTTTAACTGATATTTAGAACCACCTTTATTACCTTTTGAATTGTGTGTGATTTCTGATTCTCCTTCAAAACTACGCATCCAATCACTCATATAGTAATTAATGCCTAGAAAATCATTCATATCTTTAGCAGCGTTTAATACCTCTAAATCTTCTTCCAATATTTCTAATTTGCCACCATTGACATTAAGAATATGATTAACGCCTTCCATAGTCTTTTCTGAATATTTACCTAAGTATGTTGCATCCAGAATGAATTTATTATGAATAATATCTTCAAGTTCAGCAGCTCTAACATCTTCAGGATTCTTAGGGTCAAACGGATATTTTGTAGGTAATGCATGCACTACACCTATTTCTCCTTCAAATCCTTTTTCTTTGAATAATTTAACTGCTTTAGCATGTGCGACCATCATATTATGGTGAGATTGAAATACTTTTTCAAAGTCGTATCGAATACCCGGTGGGAATTTACCTACTAAATATTGTCCATCTCCAATCGGTCCGATTTCATTAAATGTTGTCCAATATTTAACTTGATTAAATTCCTTAAAACAGAATTCTGCATAGTCTACAAAATGATCTACATTTTCTCTATTTAAGAAATCACCATTACTGTGTAACACCTCAGGAGTATCAAAGTGATGTAATGTTACAAATGGTTCAACATTTCTTTTCAGACACTCATCAAATAGATTATTATAGAATTCTACACCTTTTGGATTTACTTCACCAAAACCGTTAGGAAAAATTCGTGACCACGCAATAGATATTCTAATCCCATTAACTCCAAATTCTTCACTCAATTTCAAGTCTACGGGATACTTATTATAAAAATCACTGGCTGGCTCTGCGGTATACCAATAATTGTCTTCTAAATATTTATCCCAAGCAACTTTACCTTTGCCATCTGTCTGGGTTGCACCTTCTGCTTGATATGCTGCTGTAGCTCCTCCAAAAATAAAATCTTCAGGTAATTTCTTCATTATAATAAGATCTCCCCTCTAGTTTTTAAATTGATTCTCAACAAACTCTAAAGCGCCTTTGCCATCACGTGTTAACTTAATGTATTCAGAACCTTGAGTTTTAGCCAACTTAATTCCAAGTCTATCAGTATCTACTTTTATATCTTCATAATTTGATGCAACTTGAGGTGCTAATATAACCAAATGATACTCTTTCATAATATCCATATGAGCGCCATAACTACCTGCAGCTGCTTTGACTGGCTTACCATGCTCAGTGGCTGCTTTATTAAGTGCATTAGCTAATAAGCCACTTGTTCCTCCACCTGCACATAGTACTAATACGTTGGTTTGTTTAGTTATAGGGCTTGCATCAGTAGTTGTATTTGTAACCGTTACAGTATTATTTGTATCTTTACCATTTAAAATAGCATCTGCTTTTTTAGTATCAAAATTCTCTTTAACTTTCTCTCTCAATTCATTCGATTTATCTACTCCAGCTAACTCTTCTTCAAGAATTTGCTTATCATAAACTCTTAAGAACGGATAATAGATTAATACATCGACAATAATCAAAGTAATAGCTAAAACAAATGACCACATGCCTAAACCAGTACCCATAATAATTCCAAGAGGACCTGGCGTTGTCCATGGTAAGTTTACGCTGAAACTATTCATACCTAATACATCTACAAAAAATTTAAAGATCCATACGTTTGCAATAGGTGCAAATACAAACGGTATAAAGAATACTGGATTTAATACTAATGGTGCACCAAATAATATCGGCTCATTTACACCGAAAAATGTTGGAACGGCTGAAGCTCTACCAATAGCTTTGTTTCTTTTTGATTTGGTCAACCACATAAACATGAATGGGACAACTAACGTAGCACCTGTTCCTCCCATAGTAACAATGAACATTTGTGTACCAGATGTTAAAATCTTATCAGCATGTTCACCAGATTGTAATAATTGATAGTTTGTTTCTATATTCGCATAAGTTATAGCGGCAATTGCTGGTTCTACAATAGATGGACCATGAATACCGATAAACCAGAATAATGCGAAAGCACCAAAAATAATAGTTATCCCTACATAACCATCTGCAGCTGAAAATAAGGGTGCAAAGAATTTAACAATTGATGCGGCTACATTGGTATTTAATAATGCTCTACTTAGTAAATCTAATCCATACAATGTCAAAATAACAAACGAGAATGGAAAAATATCTTTAAATACCTGTGATATATTTGGTGGAACTTCTGAAGGCATTTTTATAGTTATATTTCTCTTAACACAGAAGTTATAAATAATTACTGATACAAACGCTGCTAAAAATGCAGTCATTAAACCTTTAGTTCCTAAAAATGCACTTGAAAAACCACCAACTTTAACAGAATCTGCGGCAAGAAATAAAAACCCACAAATTGCTGCCAACATCGTTGAGAGGAAATTTATCTGATTTGTACTTTCAAGTCTTCTGTTATAAGAATCTGTTAATGATTTAGCTGTTGTTGCAGCTACTAATAAAGCAATAATCCCCATAGTATAATGATATGGTTTCATCAAAAGTTCTTCGGTAGATTTGCTCCATGTAAATCCGAATACATTAGGTACATACGCGATTAATAAGAAAATGCTAGAGAATAATATTACCGGCATCGCTGAAATGAAACCATCACGTATGGCTCTTAAATAAATATTTCTTGATAACTTTTCAAATAGAGGTTTTGCTTTCTCAATTTGTGCGATTAATTTATCCACTACAATCAGCTCCCTCTTTTATAAAGCTCAATCATGTGCTTCATCATATCTTTTAATAGTAAAGTCGTCATTAAATGATCTTGTCCATGCATCATTGTTACACTGTATGCGATATCTTCTCCTGATGCTTCTTTAGCAAGAAGACTAGTTTGTGCATTGTGAGCATCAACAATACATTTATCCGCTTCTTCAATTAATTGTTCAGCTTTAACAAAATCTCCTGCTTTTGCAGCATTTAATGATTCTAATAATTTAGATCTTGCATCTCCAGCATATGCAACGATTTCAAAACCTAACATTGTTGTTTCTTCTCTATTCATTTAAAACACCCCTATTGATATTATATTTTTTCCTTATATGACACTGCAGTGTTTTGTAAAACTTTGTTCAACTGATTAATATTATTATAACCTTCGGTACGTAACCATTCTTTAGCAGCTTCTTCCCCTTGTTCAATATATACTTTGACAACCCCAGACCAAGTGGCTCTTCCACATAATACACCATTAAATTTCGCCCCTGATTCATGTGCAAACTTTAACGTATCTTGGAATAATTGTGCTGAAACACCTGCACTTAAATAAATGTATGGTAAATGCGTTGCTTCTTCTTGTTCCTTGAAGAATTGAGTCGCTTCTTCTTTGGTGTATACTACTTCACCAGTTCCATAACCTTCAACATAATTCATATTAACCGGAACCTCTACTTTTAATACATCTACATTAAAACGATTATGTGAAAATACTTTCATCGCTTCATTAACTTTTCGAGGTTTTACTTTTGCAAATTCTACACTACCATTATCCTGAATCTTGTCATCATATGTTAAAATTTCTAAGAAAAATGGAATATCTTCAGCCTTACATTCAGAACCTATTCTTTCAATATACGCATGTTTTTGATCATTAATTGATTCTTCATCATCTACATCATAATAAAGTAAAAATTTGACTGCATCTGCACCTTGCTCTTTAATACGCTTTACCGACCATTCCACAAGACAATCTGGCAATCTTCCTTTTGTTGTAGCATCATAACCAGTTTTTTCATAAGCCAATAATAATCCAGCATTAGTATTTTTCACTTGAGAAGCTGGTAATCCATATTCCGGATCTAGTAATATCGATGAAGAATATTCAGTTAATTCCTTAGAAACTAATGATTTTAGATTTTCAATTTGCTCTGTCGTAGGTTCTGTATCTTGAAATACAGACATCATTCTTTTTAACGCACCACGTTGGTCAAAAGCTAAAGCTGAAATAATCCCTTTGTCATCACTGACTTTATTTAAATAATTAATTTTATTTTCTGTGTTAATCATTATTTACACCTCTGTAATTTCAATTTTTTTATATAGGTCATTATAATTTTCTAAATTAATAAAACCTGTTTTAGATTCCATGGCATTAAGCATTCCAAATACATTTGCCTGTTTAAGAATTTCATCAACTGATTTATTGTTAATGTAGGCTGATGCAAATCCTGCGACCGTTGAATCACCAGATCCAACCGGATTAATCACTTTTATCTCAGGAATATCGACCTTATAAAATCTTTTGTCTTTTTTAACGAGTGCACCATTCGCTCCTAATGAAACAATAATCCATTCCATATCTTGAAAAATTTCATTTTCTAAAGCTGACTTAATTGCTTCAGTTTCATTTGCTATTGTTTCACTTAGTAATTGAGATAATTCTTCTAAATTCGGCTTAATTGCTAATGGCTTATTTGTACCTTGTACAATTTTTAATAATGGTTCACCAGAGCAATCAATTATTACTGGTTTGGAAGCTGCATTACAGATTCCAATAAGTTCTGAATAATAGTTTGCAGGTATTCCATTTGGTAAACTACCAGAAATAACGACAATATCTATATTATTTAATAATTGTTGTAAATGTCTGCTGAATCCTGCTAGTTCATCTTTAGAAATGATAGGACCTTTTTCTAAAATTTCAGTTTGATTGCGTTCATGCAAAATGGCTATACAATTTCGAGTGTCACCTTTAATATTATAAAATGAATTCTTAATCCCTAATGCATTCAATTCATCTTCAATAAAATTTCCTAAATGACCACCTTTAAAGCCAGTGGCTAATACAGGTTGATTAATTTGAGACAACACTCTAGTAACATTTAGTCCTTTTCCACCAGCCGTTTTAATTACTTCATGAGCTCTGTTTACACCATCAATTAGCAAATTATCTAAAGGATACGATACATCAACAGAAGGATTTAGCGTAACTGTTAAAATCATCAGTCATACTCCTTAATCATGATACTCACCTTTATCCCATTTCTCTAAGAACTCATTAAAGAACGCTGGATCTTTTTGTTTTTCATCTGCACTATCTAATTCTGTTATTTTAGAAATCAAGGCTTTATTTTTTTCACTAGG
The DNA here is from genome assembly GCF_021366795.1 of Macrococcoides caseolyticum. Lineage (GTDB taxonomy): Bacteria > Bacillota > Bacilli > Staphylococcales > Staphylococcaceae > Macrococcoides > Macrococcoides caseolyticus_A. The sequence continues at coordinate 224,907 of NZ_JAHCPS010000003.1, forward strand.
TTTGTATTCCGCTTTGATAAATGCTTCGATAATATCACACATTAATAATTCACCAATAATTTTTCCACCAAAGCTGATAACATTTGCATTAAGTTCTTCTTTAGCATATAAAGCTGAAGTCATATCTCTTACCAACGCTGATCTCACCCCAGGAACTTTATTGGCTGCATTACTAATACCTACCCCTGTTCCACAGATGCATACGCCTAAGTCTGCGTCACCATTTGTAACTGCTTCCCCAACCTTCTTTCCATAGATAGGATAATGCGTTCTCGTAAAGTCATATGTTCCACAGTCAATAACTTCGTGACCCTGAGATTTTAAAAATTTTGAAACTTCCATTTTTGTATCAGTGACAATGTGATCACATCCAATTGCTATTTTCATAATATATTCTCCTCCTAATTAAGCCATTTTATTTAGCATATCTACACGAATTTGATGTCTTCCACCATCATACTTACCAGTTACAAAAGCGTTTACAATATTTAAAGCTAATTCTGCTCCTACAATTTCAGATCCCATAGTAATCATACGAGCATCGTTGTGCCCTCTTGTCATATAAGCTGATCTCTCATCAGAGACTTCAGCGGCAATCATTCCTTTAATTTTTGTTGCTACCATAAAACTACCAGCACCATATGCATCAATCATAATCCCCAAATTCTCCTCATCTTCTTGAACCATTGAGGCAACTGCTAAAGTAGTATCAATAAAGTCCTTGTGACTTTTGCTACTTACATCAAAAACGTTATAACCCTTTTCTAATAAAAACTCTTGAACTTTATTCTTCAATTTTTGACCATCTTGATCTGCACCTATTATTACTTTCATTTTTATCATCCCTTCAATCTAATTATAATTTTTGTTGATTTAAACAATATAAGCGTTTACATGTTTAATTATGTTTAAATTATAAACTTTATGAGTTAAAAAATCAACATTTTATGTTTAATTTTGTTTGTTTTACGATAATAATAAACAAAAAAAGACACATTTAAAATGTGTCTTTTTAGAACCTATATTATTACCTCTGTAAAAATTTCTAAACCCTTCACCTTACTAGGATTATTATTATCAATAACTATTCCAGTAAGTGCCTTCAAGTCACAAAAAGATACGAAATCTTCTTTTCCCAACTTAGATGAATCTAATAATAAGTATTTTTCAATTGAATTCTTCAATGCTAATTGCTGTGTATATGCTTCTTCATGCGAAGATGTCATCACATCTGAACCTTTAACACCATTCGCACTAAAAAACATCTTACTAAATCTCATTTTTTCTAGTGTACTATTTGTCATATCACCCGAAAATGACTCTGTTAACTCTCTCATTTCACCGCCTACTAAATATACCCTGAACCTATCTGTTTTCTTTCTAAATAGTATATTAAATACTGGAAGACAATTTGTTATAATGCTAAGTCGCGTGTTTCTTATCTCTTCTGCTAACAACTCTACTGTTGTCCCCGGCCCTAAAAATATTGTATTTCCTTCCTCGATAAGACTTGCAGCTTTTTTTGCAATCTGCCTTTTTTCCTCCATATATTGCGTATGCTTTTCAGTATGGGACATTTCAGTATATTGAAAGGCAGAGTTACTTCTCGCACCACCATGTATCTTAGTTAGTATACCTTTTTCTTCAAGTTCAGCTAAATCCCTTCTGACTGTCATGTCGGATACATTCAATGACTCAACAATTTCCGTAATTCTAATCGTACCTTTTTTATTAACTAAATTGGCGATCTCATCTAATCTTTCATATTTATTCATAACATATTTTCCTTTCGCATCAATACTTGTTTATATTCTAAACAAATTTTAAAATTTAAACAATAATTGTTGATTTTCTTTGCTTATATTCAATCAAACCAATAATTTCCGAAAATTTTTATCAATTATATTATTCTACAATTATACTTGTTTGATATGATTATATTACTTAACTAGAAGAGGGAGCAGGGATAATGTCGCAAATAAAACTCAATGATTTACTTGGCTTTACAGAAGAAGAAATGAATCATGTAAAAATCAAGTTCAACCAATCAAATGGCTTTGTTGATCCTATGGAAGTATTTAAGCAAAGCCCTGAAGAAGTGAATACACAATGGCTATTTTGGAGAAACAAATCGAGGTACTTCAATGTAGGTCAGACTGCAGTATGTTTACTCAAACTTTCATACGATACGTGGTTACTTACGACGATTAAGAAAGTGACTAAAGAGCTAGATGTATTAGAAGGCATCAATTATGAAGGTGTTGAACTGCCACAATACGAAAAATATTATGGTCGAGTGATCATCAAGTTTAAGAAATCTTTTATGGCGCAGGGACGTTTTTATAAAGACTTACATCAAGAGTTAATCGTTCAACAGATATTACCTACAATCTATGACGGTGATGATTTCCCAGGTTATGATAAGGTTAAGCTATCCTATCAACAACTCGCAACAATTATTCACCGTGGTAAACGTGACTGGATTGCCGCCCTTGAGAATCAAAAAGCAGTCTATCTCATCACCGATAAAAGTAATGGTAGGTTATATGTAGGTTCAGCAACGAGTATGAGTAAGATGTTGCTCACAAGATGGTCTAACTATGTAGCTAACGGTCATGGTGGTAATAAAGAGCTTGTAGCACTGGTTGAAGAAAAAGGCTTTGACTACGTTAAGGAAAATTTTCAGTATACGATACTTGAGAACTACAACGGGAAAGTAGACGATAAATTAGTACTTCAGAGAGAGTCATACTGGAAGGAAGCATTGCAAAGCCGACAGTTTGGTTATAATTCAAATTAAAATATATTTATAAAATAAAAAAGACATGTCAAAAATGACATGTCTTCACCTCTATCCGCGTGGTTAGACGCAGCAAGGTAGGATTTCCCTTATTCCTTATTCTCAATAATAATAGAAAAACAATCTATTCGCAAGTGTTTAATTTAATATAGTGATTAACAACCTTACTAATACTATCAACATATTTAATTATATAATCATGATCATTATAATAATCTCTATTTAACAATAACCTTTCTAGTAACCTTTGAAGATTACTGGAAGCTCTATTTTTTATCGATTGGTTGCAATACTTATTGTGAATCATTAATAGCGTTGCAATATCAATAAATGGTTTGGACTGCTTATAATGTATGTTAATATTATGCATGCTAAAATAACTATTTAATTCTGGAGTAACATTAATATCATCAAATAACGGAACATTAATTACAGAATTATGAGCACAGCTATTTCTGATATTCCTTACTAATATCAATTGATTACTAGCTAACTTAAAACGCCTATTTTTAGATATTTCATAATAAAAAGTTACAAATCTTTCAAAATGATAAAAACTCATAATTTCAAAAGCTACCCAATATGGAGTGTTCTGATAAAACTTTTCCCATTCTGGATATACTTCATTTTTATACATTTTATATTTAAAAATATCTCTTTTAGTAATATTCGTTTCGTTTATAAAATGATTAATTATATTATATCCATCTTCATTGGGAGTCATACTTAAATATTTGTTTAATAAAACTTTTAATGAATGTTCTATATCTAATGTGAGTTGAAGTAATGTATATCTCATTTCCATATCAATAGAGGCTAAATCTGATAAACAAGCAAATTCTACATTATAGCCGCCATCTGTATTTTTCATAAAATTTTTACGAAAATAAAAAAGTTTAAAAAGATAAGTTTTATCCAATAGAATATTTTGTGCTTCTTCTTCATTAATAATATTGAAATATATCCCCTTATCCTTTAACTTTTGAATTTGTGATGGAACAGGAAGCTTATTTTTCATTTTATTATCACCTTCAATATTTTATGATATATTCATTATAACATAAAATACGAACGTATGTTCTATTTATAGCAACTCTAAGCGTATATCTCAATACTGCAGTATTTTCTAGAAAAACCGCATCACTTATGATAACTTTCTCCCCTTATAATCCTAAACGCTCTATACACTTGCTCAAGCAATATCACTTTCATCATTTGATGTGGGAAGGTCATTTTGCTGAATGATAGGGCGAAGTTTGAGCGGTTCATAACGTATTGGTGCAGGCCGTTTGATCCTCCGATGATAAAGGTCAGATGGCTTTTACCGGTATTCATCTTTTGTTCTATATCATTTGATAATTGCACAGAATCCAGTTGCTTCCCTAGTATCTCCAGCGTATACACAAAGCTGTCATCTTTCACTTTAGATAGTATTCTATCCGCTTCTTTCTTCTTCGCAATTTCAATATCTTTCTCACTCATATTATCCGAGTCTTTCTCATCTGCCACTTCTATCAGTTCAATTTTCGTATAAGCGCCAAGTCTTTTCACATACTCATCCACAGCCATCTTCCAGTACTTTTCTTTCAACTTACCCACAGTTATTATTGTTATTTTCATTTTTATTCATTTCCTTTACAAAGTTATCCTACTTATCCACAAGTTACTCACATATACACATTTCACAACACTATTATAATCATATTTCTATGATTCCTCATTATTTTTGTAACATTTTACTCTGTATAAAAATAAAAAAGATGCCCATTTTACCGGACATCTTTATACATTGTGAATAAAATAGGTGTTATCCACAAAGTTATCCCTAGTTATACACAATTTTACGTGAATAACTTGACTTATCCACAGTTGATAAATAATCCATTCGAATTTAATTATTAATTTAATTCAAATATCATTTATATCTGATATATCTTCGTTGCTACAGCTTTATCCGTATCATGTATCTGCACTTCATTCACCGTATCAATATCATGTTTATTCAATATTTGTTCCACACTCATTCTTGCTAAATCTTTCATATTATTATCCTGCGATAAATGAGAAAGATAAATACGTTTCGTACTTCCTGTAATCACATCACGCATTGCATACGCTGCATCTTCATTCGATACATGTCCCATATCACTTAATATACGTTGTTTCGTACTCCATGGATAACGCCCCATTCGAAGCATATCTACGTCGTGATTACTTTCAAACACAAAACAGTCTGATCCATGTATCATACCTTTCATGCGATCTGATACATAGCCTGTATCTGTTATTACCGTCAGTTTCTTATAGTTATTATTAAAGATATAAAACTGCGGGTCTACGGCATCATGCGATACGTTAAATGATTCAATATCCATTCCTGCGAGTGTCTTCATCTCATATGGATTAAATATAAACTTTTGTTCGTCTGGAATCTTACTGTCTGCACGATTGATGCGTTCCCATGTCTTTTCATTTGCATAGATTGGCAGTTTATATTTTCTCGCTAACACACCTAAACCCTTAATGTGATCAATGTGTTCATGCGTTACAAGGATACCGTTTAAGTCTTCTATTTTACGGTCGATTTGTTCAAACAAACCTTCCATTTTCTTTCCTGTAAGTCCTGCGTCTACTAAAAGTGATCCTTTCTCACTTTCTACATAGACTGCATTTCCTGTACTTCCACTTGCTAGTACTGACATACTAATCATATAAATCACTCACTTAATTACAAAATTGGTTGCTCTGGATTCAATGCATCCACATAAAATGTATTTGAAGTACCATCCGCTTTTAATACTGCGACTTGCCATGTTGGTTTCAATACTTGTCCACGTACTTCCCTAACGATTGAATAATAACCTAGTCGGACACTTGTCACTGTGTCTCCTCGTTCTAACTCTGTCTGATAATATAATACTTCAATCGCTTCTTTTGCTGGAATTACTTTTTTCTTCTCGTTATTTTTCCCTAATCCTTCTTGTATGTCTTTTAAATAGGTCTGTTTATACATTGTGACTTCATTATTCTCGTTATAACTAAATGCGAGCTGTGCTTTATCATTATTTAAAATAGGATAGTCACCATACATTTGATCGAAATAAAGAATGCGTTCTTTACGGTCAATTCCACTTAAAATATATTCTTTACCTCTATCTACCTGTGTATCTATATAGGGCTTTAAGCCATTGATAATCGCTTCTTCTTCAATTTTAGCGAGTTTAATTTTAGACTTTACTTCATTCGTCGTTACTGTTTTTAATTCTTCACTTTTTTTATCAAAGTCAGAGTCTGTTTCAGTGAATCCAGCACTTTTAGCAGACATAATATTCATCATCACATCTTTGGCAGATGGTAATTTCGGAAGTTCAATGCCTTCTTTCTTAAAATCAATTCTTTCTGACTTTGCATCTTCAACAATATTAGCACGTTGAATTTTCTCGTGATAAATAAATCCAAGTGCTATATTAATAATCAGGAATACAAATATAAATAATGATGTGGCGTGTTTCCAATCCATTACTTCAGCCCCCCATTATCATATTCTTTCCATTCATCATTGTACTTTATAAACCATGCGGGTCTAAATGATAGTGTTGATTGAATCGTTTCTTCGTCTGAACGTTCCATACTATAACCTATCATCATATTACTTATCTGTTCAAACTGATATTGTTTATTTGATGCTAAAGCAAATCGTACTTCTTCAGCTGTTGGTAATTTATTTATTTTTTCTTTTGACGGAACAGCCACACTCGTTGTATAAAGTCCGCGTTTATATTCATAGATATTTTTATCTCCCCAGATAATATCTATGTCTGATATATGACGTTCATTAAACACTGGATATCCCTTAAAGAACATTTGATAATTGATTGCACGATCTGCACTTTTGACACCAAAGTAGCGATAGTCATCTGTAAATCCTCTATGTTCATTAATAAAGTTAAAAGAATTTATTAAATTGTTCATCGGGTTAGGCTTACCGTGATCTAATTCAGATAAATTATTAAATTTATACAATTCATTATTCGTCATTTTTACAATCCCAGTATTTGAATTATACGTCTTTGATTGATTATTATCAGAACGTTCAATAATGCTGTTTTTATCACCTAATACGACTTTATTAATATCGTCGACATTAATATTATCAGCTAAATAACTATAGGCTTGTGTGTGCATTGGTTTTTCTGGAACATATATACTTGTCAGTTCATCGGTTGTTTCTTCATTCGTTATGATGCCTGTATAGTTTTCCATTTTTTTCTGAGATTGACGAACTAATTCGTTCAATGCCTTACTTGAACTTTCAGTTTCAATTTTGAGTAATTGTCTATTCTCAATCATCATGTACATCGTAATATTAGATTTTGAATGGCTATCGATAATAATACGATCAAACGTACTATTTGTATCACCTTTTACAGTATTGTTTAATACATCTGTATGATACATCATTACTGGTAGTTTACCAGGGTAATCTAATATCATAAATCTATTCTTTAATGTTTTGGCCATAAATGCAGCATTGGGACGTTCACTTGATATTTCTGTTACTTTTAATCCCGATAAACGTTTCATTAAATCAAGTAATACATCCTTATCTGTTGTGCCATCGATCTTTTCGCCCGAATAATTAATCATTTGATACGGTAGAAACACACTACTAATATTATTTAAGTTTTTTGGGCTTAATGCAGTATTCGTCTTAGAAATTGTCGTTTCTATATTCGCTAAATTCGGTCGAAAGTTCCATATTTTATATGTTAACACAATACTCGACATCACTAGAGCGAATAGAATCACGCCTTTTAAGATACTTTTAAACATCCCAATCACCATCGTCTAATACTTCACATGGAAGTGTGATATAAACTGATGTACCAAAACCTTCTTTACTATTCGCCCAAATTCTACCGTTATGTGCTTCTACAATTTCCTTACTAATGGCTAGTCCTAAACCCGTACCACCCATTTTTCGTGTTCTTGCCTTATCAACACGGAAGAAACGATCAAATATTTTATCAACTTTATTTAAAGGAATTCCAATACCATTATCTTTAATCTGTATCGTCATTCGATTAAATAGCGTGTTTTGTTTCACGTGGAATTCAACTTTCTTTTTACCTTTAGAGTACTTTAAAGCGTTTGTAATGACATTATCAAATACTTGTGTCATCTTATCTGGATCAATTTCTACAAAAATTCCCGTCTTAGGTATATCACGAATAAATGTCGCATTTTTACCTTCTGACATCTCAAATCGATTAATAATTTTGTGAATGAACATATTAAAATCAATTAATTCTTTATTTAAATGGTCATCTGTATTATCCATTTTAGATAGTTGTAATAAATCATTAACGAGACGAATCATTCGATCCGTTTCTTCACGTGTAACACTCAAAAATTGTGGTGCCAGTGCTTCATCCTGCCATGCACCAGCTTCCAATGCCTCAATATAACTACGCATAGAAGTCAGTGGTGTGCGCAACTCATGTGAAACATTCGCAACAAACTCTCGTCGTTCATTCTCTACATGATGTTGCTCTGTCACATCGTGTAACACCGCGATATAACCTGTTATAAAACCTGTATCTTGAATAATAGTTGAGAAAGAAGCACGAACTATTAATTGTTCTTTCTCATTAATGTCGATGATAATGCCACCAGCTATGTCCTGTAATTCATCTAATGAATAATGTTCTTCAATATTCAATATATCTAATACGTGACGTCCTTCTACTTCATCTTTATTCATATCTAGCATCTTCAACGCCATTTCGTTAACAATACGTACTCTACCTCTTCTATCCGTCGCAATAACACCGTCTGACATGTGTGTAATTACAGAATCTAATCGACGCTTCTCACTTTCTGTATTTGCCTGAGCTTCCTGTACACGTTTAGAGAGGTTATTGAATGTTAAAGCAAGTTCACCAATTTCATCATTACCATATACTTTAACGCGATTCGTATAATTACCTTTAGACATTTCAAGTGCCTGGTTACGCATATCTGAAATCGGTTTTGTAATCGTACGTGCAATAAAGAAACCTAAAATAATCGTAATCAATAGCGATAATCCCGTACCAATAATGAAAATACTATTAATTTTCATTAACTGAGCATATACAGGCTCAATGGACTCTTCGATATGAATAACACCTAATATTTTATTATTATCTTTAATAGGGAAATTCTTTACCCATACACGCACTTTACCACCTGGGTCATCACGAAGCTTCACACGATCATTTGTTTTCCCAAGAGATAATGATGATTTAATCTGACTGTCATTTATTTTTTGATTAATACTTTCCCGATTTGAATCATTACTTGTCGCCAATATCACTTCAGAATCATTCACATAGCGTATTGTATCAATCTCCGTTCGAACAGCATATTCATCAACGATTTTCTGAATTTCTCGTTGTACTTTATTCGATGCTTTTTTATTTTCTTTATAAATATTTCTTATATCGTAGTTTATCGATTTAATTTGTTGATTTATATTCGTTTCGAAGTTTTTGGTTAACTCTTTTTCTAAGTTATTCGTGAAATATAAACCGATAATTTGCATACCAATAATAATCAATAACACATAAATGACAACGAGTTTTATGTGTAATGATTGTAATTTTTTATATAACGTCTTCATTATCTACTCCTGAGTCTGTAAGAAATAGCCTACACCACGACGCGTAACGATATACTCCGGATGACTTGCATCATCTTCAATTTTTTCACGCAAACGACGTATTGTAACATCAACAGTACGAACATCTCCAAAATAATCATAGCCCCATACGGTTTGAAGCAAGTGCTCTCGTGTCATCACTTGGCCGATATGTTTTGCTAAATAATGAAATAGTTCAAATTCACGATGCGTAAGCTCAATATCTACACCACGTTTTTTGATAGAGTATGCTTCAGGGTACACAATGATATCTTTAATCATAATATCCGTTGTCTCTTCTTTTTCTTCTGTTTGTGCCTGTGTATAATGACGACGCAAATTCGCTTTTACACGTGCAATTAACTCACGCGTTGAAAATGGTTTCGTCACATAATCATCTGCACCTAACTCTAATCCTAACACTTTATCAATTTCGGAATCTTTTGCTGTCAACATGATAATGGGCATGTCATACTTTTTACGAACTTCACGGCATACCTCCATACCATCACGGCCCGGTAACATAATGTCTAATAATACAATATCGGGTTGAACTTCATAAATAAGTTCAACGGCATCATCTCCATCATATGCTACATGAACTTCATAGCCTTCTTTTTTTAGATTAAATTCTAATATATCAGCAATCGGTTTCTCATCATCAACAACAACGATTTTTCTCGACACTGCAATCCCTCTTCTCATATAAAATTTCATAATATCCTACTTTATAATTTACCACTGTTTTTCACATTTTTCTATAACGTCGCTTTTATAAACACAGACATAAAAAAAAGAAGTTAGACAAAAGCTAACTTCTTGAAAGTATAAGCGGTCCCGACGGGAATCGAACCCGCGATCTCCTGCGTGACAGGCAGGCATGTTAACCGCTACACCACGGGACCTGAATACAAATTAAAATGGTGACCCCTACGGGATTCGAACCCGTGTTACCGCCGTGAAAGGGCGGTGTCTTAACCGCTTGACCAAGGGGCCATTAATTAATAGCACAAGATTGATTATAGCACGTAAAAAATAATTTTATCAAGCATTATTTTTAAAAAAGTTGAAAAAAAAATAGTATAATTTATATGTATACACTATTTTTTTGTAAGAAAGGAGCATGTTATGTCTGAATCCATAGAAAATGTGGTAAAACAACACAAAAAACTACCTTTAAAGGAAAAAATAAAACGATTTTGTTTTATCACTTTAGGCGCTGTTCTTATGGCAGTTGCTTTAGAACTATTTTTAGTTCCAAACAAGTTACTTGATGGAGGTATTGTAGGTATTTCTATCATGGCCTCACACTTGCTTAATATGCCTCTCGGTCTATTTATCTTTATTTTAAACATTCCATTCTTTTATCTAGGCTATAAGCAAATCGGTAAAACATTTGCTGTATCCACATTATATGCTATTACAATATTATCTATTGGCACTGCGCTTCTTCATCCCATTCCACCTTTTGCAGATGAAATATTTTTAGTAACCATTTTTGGTGGTGTCATATTAGGGTTAGGTGTTGGTCTTGTCATTCGATATGGTGGATCCCTTGACGGTACTGAAATTCTCGCCATTTTAATCAGCAATAAATCGCCATTTTCTGTTGGTGAAATTGTCATGGTAATCAATTTCTTTATTTATGTCGCTGCAGGTTTTGTGTTCACATGGGAATCAGCAATGTACTCAGTTATTGCTTATTTTATTGCATTTAAAACAATTGATATTATTCAGCAAGGTCTGGACGAATCAAAATCCGTGTGGATTATTAGTAATCAGCATGAAGAAATTGGAGATGCAATCAATAGTCGGCTTGGTCGTGGTGTCACTTATTTATCTGGTGAAGGGGCATACACAGGGGATGATAAGAAAGTTATTTTCTGTGTTATTACACGTCTTGAAGAATTTAAAATCAAAGATATCGTCAATCATTTCGACGAAAAGGCTTTTATCGCAATTGGTAATGTATCTGAAGTTAAAGGTGGACGATTTAAAAAACGTGATATTCATTAATAAAACAGCAATAAAGTAGTCTATTCTCAATAGATTCCTTTATTGCTGTTTTTATAATGCTTTATTTAGATGTTTCCCATAAATCCTCTAAAAGATTTGTTTGCGTTCTATCTGGGCCAACAGAGAAAATTGAAATCTTAACATTACATAATTCAGAGATACGCTCTAAATAACGACGTGCGTTATCCGGTAATTCTTCTAATGTTTTACAAGCTGTTACATCTTCAGTCCAACCTGGAAGTTCTTCAAATACTGGCTTACAACGATTTAATGCATTTAAGTTCGCTGGGTATTCAGTAATGATTTCACCATCTAACTCATAGGCCGTACAAATTTTAACGGTATCTAATCCTGTTAACACGTCAATTGAGTTAATAGATAAATCAGTAATACCACTTGCACGTCTTGAATGACGTAATACAACAGAATCAAACCAACCAACACGACGCGGACGTCCAGTGGTTGTTCCGTATTCACGACCTACTTCGCGAATATGGTGGCCATCTTCATCAAATAACTCAGTTGGGAAAGGTCCATCGCCTACACGTGAAGTATATGCTTTACAAACGCCTACAACTTTATCAACAAATGTCGGACCAACGCCTGTTCCAACCGTAACGTTACCTGCAATTGGATTACTTGATGTTACAAATGGATAAGTACCATGATCGATATCAAGCATTACACCTTGTGCACCTTCAAATAATACTTTTTCTTTTGCAATAAACGCATCATCTAACACTTTTGCTGTATCAACTGTATATTGTTTTAAACGTTGTCCTGCTGCGAAATAAGGTTCAAAAATTTCATCAAAAGTGAAGCCTTCAGCATTAAACATTTTTTCAAATAATTCATTTTTAGCCTTTAAATTCTCTGTTAACTTAGCTCTAAATGTTTCTTCATCTAATAAATCAGCCATACGAATACCAATACGTTGTACTTTATCAACGTAAGCTGGGCCAATTCCTTTTTTAGTCGTACCGATTTTATTATCGCCACGCTTTTCTTCTTCTAATTCATCTTGTTTTAAATGGTATGGTAAAATAACTTGTGCACGATTAGAAATACGTAAGTTATCCGTTGAAATACCTCTTTCATTTAATCCATCCAACTCTTTTAATAAAGCAACCGGATCAACAACAACGCCGTTACCGATTACTGATAATTTATCTGAGTAGAAAATTCCTGATGGTACTAAGTGTAATTTGTATGTTTCTCCACCGAATTTAATAGTATGACCTGCGTTATTACCACCTGAAAAGCGTGCAATTACATTTGCTTGTTCTGCTAAAAAATCAGTGATTTTACCTTTACCTTCGTCTCCCCACTGCGTCCCAACAACTACGATTGATGACATGTGTGCACCTCCAAATTTTCTTGACTAACCTTAGCCATTCTATCAATATATAGATAAAAAATCAACCAAAATCCGAACATTAATAAATATACATCTTTCTAACCTTTAAAATAGGTATTTGTTAATTTTTTTATGTATAAATGTATAAAATATTTGAAATATAACGATTTAACTTCACTTTTTTCTTCAATCACATAAAAATAATTATTCAAAATCATGTACAAAAACCACAAACATTCTATAGATTTAGATGTTCATTACAAACAAAAACACGTACTTTATTTCTTTAGTTAGAAATAAAGTACGTGTTTTTAAGCCATATCGGCATGTGCATAATCAATGTCTGTGAATTTATTATATTGCTTTAAGAAATGTAACTTAACCGTTCCAGTTGGACCATTACGTTGCTTCGCAATGATAATTTCAATTTCACCATTTTCATCTTGTGCACCAGCATCAATCTCTACGTCTTCCCCCTCTTCGCCTTGACCTCGATTATAATAATCATCTCGATATAAGAAGGCAACAATATCAGCATCCTGCTCAATCGAGCCTGATTCACGTATATCACTCATCATTGGTCGTTTATCCTGACGTTGTTCTACACCACGCGAAAGCTGAGAAAGTGCAATAACTGGGCATTCTAATTCACGCGCAAGGGCCTTTAACATACGAGATATTTCAGATACTTCTTGTTGTCTGTTTTCACTTGAACGACCACCAGATCCTTGAATCAGTTGTAAATAATCAATAAGTATCATGTCAAGGCCATGTTCCTGATGTAACCTTCTACATTTTGAACGAATATCCGTTATACGAATACCTGGCGTATCATCAATGTAAATATTTGTTCGTGATAATTTACCTACAGCAACCGTAAATCGATTCCAGTCCTCACTATTCATTTGGCCTGTTCTCAATTTATTCGAATCCACATTGCCCGTACTACAAATCATACGGGTCGCTAACTGGTCCGCGCCCATCTCAAGACTGAATATGGCAACAGTATATGGTGTATCATTCGTGGCAACTTGTGTTGCAATATTAAGTGCAAATGCAGTTTTACCTACTGATGGACGTGCAGCTATAATAATTAAATCATTGCGGTTAAATCCTGCTGTCATTTGATCTAGGTCACGATATCCTGTTGGAATACCTGGCGTCTGTCCTTTATTATTATCCAGTTCCTCTGCATTGTTGAAGACTTGCGTTAACACATCTTTAATATCCTTAAAACCATCTGCACCACGATTAGTCGATACTTCCATAATGCGTTTCTCTGCATCAGCAAGTAATGTTTCCAAATCCAGTGATTCATTATAACCATCTGCCATAATACTGTCAGCAACATGGATTAATCGTCGCTTAATTGCATCACGATATACAATATCAACATAAAAATCAACATTTCGAGCCGTCGGTACTTTCTCTGAAAGTTCAATCAGATATAGCTCTCCGCCACTTGCCTCAAGGGTTCCATCTAGTGTCATTTGATTCATTACAGTAATAATATCTACGACATCATTTTTCTCAGATAATGTTAACATCGCCTGAAATATATTCTGATGACTCTGTCTATAAAAATGAAGTGGCAATAATGTTTCAAGTACGGAAGATAATACTTCATTATCAATAAAGATAGCACCCAATACAGATTGCTCCGCTGTTAAGTTAAAAGGCAGTTTTTTACCTTCAAGATAATCTGACATATTATCTCCTCCGTTGTTTTTATTCTTCAGTAACGTGTACTTTCAAAGTTCCACTCACTTTGTTGTGTAATTTTACCGGTACATTTGTATAGCCTAAGCTTCTAATACCATCATGTAAATCCATTTTACGTTTATCAATTTTAATACCGTGTTGTTTATTTAATGCATCAGCTACTTGTTTTGAGCTAACTGAACCAAATAAGCGACCACCTTCACCGGATTTCGCTGTAACTTTTACTTCCAGGTTTTCTAATTTTTCTTTTAACTTTTGCGCTTCTTCTAACTCATGCTGTTTATCTAATTCTATACGTTTCTTTTGTGCTTCTAATTGCTTTAAATTACCAGGTGTTGCTTCTACAGCCAATTTATTTTTTAATAAAAAGTTATTCGCATAACCTACAGGTACTTCTTTAATTTCACCTTTTTTACCTTTACCTTTAACATCTTGAGTGAATATTACTTTCATTTTTCTTCGTCTCCTTCATCTTGTTCTTTAATTGTTTGTTGTAAGTATTCAATTGCCTCATCAATTGTCATGTTCTCAAGTTGTGTTGCAGCATTTGATAAATGGCCGCCTCCACCCATGCTCTCCATTACAAGTTGAACGTTTATTTCACCTAAAGAACGCGCGGATATACCGATAACATTTTCTTTTCGTTCTGCAACTACAAATGATGCTTCAACACCTTCTATTCCTAAAAGTTCATCTGCCGCTTGCGCAACAATGACCGGATGAATTACTTCACCTACTGGCCCATGTGCAATTGCAATACCGTTATTTTCTAAATGCACTGTTCGAATAATTTCCGATCGTTTAATATATGTTTCAATGTCATCCTTCAAGAAATGCTGACAAAGAATCGTATCGGCACCATGGTTCCTTAAGAAACTTGCTGCGTCAAAAGTTCTTGATCCAGTTCTTAATGTAAAATTACGTGTATCAACAATAATACCAGCAAGCAATACTGTTGCTTCTAAACGTGTTAATTTGTGTTCTGTAGGCTGATATTCCAGTAACTCGGTTACCAATTCTGCAGTTGAACTCGCATATTGTTCCATATACACTAATAATGGATTTTCAATAAATGATTCACCACGACGGTGATGATCGATAACAACTTTACGATACGCTTTATTCAGGATACTTTCGTCTATAACCATTTCAGGCTTATGTGTATCGACAATAACAAGTGTCGTTTTCTTTGTCATCATATTCCATGCTTCCTCAGACGAAATGAATATTTCATCAAGCTCTGGTTTTTCTGCAATCTCTGCCATCACGCGTGATAAGGTATCATCAACATCATGATTATTGAGAATAATATTCGCTTTTAAGTTGTTCATTTTTGCAAAGCGCGCGACACCAATCGCAGCACCAATCGCATCCATATCAGGGCGTTTGTGCCCCATAATAATAACATTTTCGCCCTCAATTAAGATATCTCTTAAGGCATGTGAAATAACACGCGCACGTACTCTTGTGCGCTTTTCCATTGGATCCGTTTTACCACCATAGAATCGTACATTACCATTGATATTTTTAATTGCTACTTGGTCACCACCACGACCAAGCGCTAAATCTAAACTTGATTGTGCCAACGTTCCTAAATCTAATAAGTTTTCAGTACCTTCACCAATACCTATACTTAACGTGATATGCGTTTTAATTTCACGACTTTTATCACGAATATTATCCAGCAAATTGAACTTTGTTTCTTCTATCTGGTGTAATATCTTCTGATTGAAGAACATCATATATTGATCTGACTGATAGCGTTTGATATAAACATTATTATCCTCTGCCCATCTATTAATCTCAGTGGACATCATGCTATTTATTTCCGTACGCTGTGCATCTGTCATGTTCTGAGTAATTTCATCAAAGTTATCTAAAAATAAAATTCCTATAATCGGCTTACCATCTTCATATAATGCTTCTGTTTCAATTTTATCTGTAATATCGAAGAAGTATAGTATGCGATTATCTTCGGCATAATTAACTTTAAATTTATACCCCTCAAAGGCAGTAGTTGTCTCCTTTAGACCTGGATTTTTAAATTGATTTAATAAATTTGGAAAGACATCATGTATCGATTCTGATATTAACGGAACTGTAATTTTATCGTTGATAAAATGATTGTGCCATTCGATATGTTCATTTTCATCCAAAAGTATAACACCAATTGGTAATTCACTAATTGCATAACGTTTGCCACGATCTATCGTCGTTGAAAGGTTCGCAATATATGCTTCATTATGCCTGATACCATGTCTCAAATAGAAAAGACTGACGCATGTTGTGACAATAAGTATGCCAAACGTCACTAACGCCGTTACTGGATGAACCGTATAAAGAATCCCAGTAACAATAAAAGCAGTGATACACATAAAGACAAAAGGCATAATTAATGTTTGCTTATTGTACTTCCTATTCATTGTGACACCTCATTAAATTATTTATTACTTCAATTTTCTTGGTATTCTTTTCTTCAAGTTTACCATCAAATCTATCAAACCGAAAAGCTGACTTATCGGCGCAGATATAAAGGCCAAAATAAAAATAAAGATATTTAATAACGGATGAGTTCTTTTTAATTTCATAAAATAATGCATTAAAGATAAGCCTTGGATAAATAACAGCCATTCAATAATATATCTTAAGTTTATCACGATTCCAAAAGGTATATAATCTGTTTCTGAAATACCAAAGTGTGCTAATAACACAATAAGATAAATATAGAGTAATGCTTTAGGCATTTGCCATGCATAAAGCGGCCTAAAGTTTGGTGTCGCAATTTTATACTGTCTAAGTAAAGGTAAAGTAATGACAAGTTGTAGTAAGGTTAGAATAAAGAGTACAAACACTACAATACCAGGAACTTGTTGCATCACGATATCTATGTTCTGATTAAACATTTCAAGTTGATGCTCGGGTATTGTACCATCCTTAATACCTTTTGATAATATATCATTGTAGATATTAACTGTAGGCTCAAACCAGGTCTGAACTTTTGGAAGAAAATCAGTAACTTGTAAGAAAATAATTGAAACTAATACATAAATACTATAATACACCGTCAATATGTATAACATACGCTCTTTAGAAGT
The DNA here is from genome assembly GCF_021366795.1 of Macrococcoides caseolyticum. GTDB lineage: Bacteria > Bacillota > Bacilli > Staphylococcales > Staphylococcaceae > Macrococcoides > Macrococcoides caseolyticus_A. The sequence continues at coordinate 242,579 of NZ_JAHCPS010000003.1, forward strand.
TCTTTCTACAAGTAATTGACCAATAATATAACCCGCAAATATAGCCCCAAGCATAATCTGCATCGTAAGGATTGACATCATTACATTGACGATAACGATTATTAAACTCATCACATAATAACTATTTCGTGATTTATAGTATAAATATGCTGTCGGCAGTAATAAGAAGGGCGCGATAAAAATCGTCATAAACGGCAAAATATTTATCAATAATGTTATCATCAGCATGATTGCCGTAACGATAACAGTTTTTCTTAAATCTATTTTCAACATAAAATCTCACTTTCTAATAATATTTCTATAACTATTCTATTTTACAACTTTAATAGAAATACCTCAATGTATGTAACTTTGATTGAAATATAAAAAAACTACCTACAGTTGTAGGTAGTTAAAATATTATAAAATATTATCCTTCAATTGCGTACTCTACACCAGCTTCAAACTTAACGTCTTTTCCAACCATAACGCCACCAGTTTCTAAAGCTTGATTCCAAGTTAAACCATATTTCTCACGGTTAATCGTACCAGTAACAACTAAACCTGTTACATCGCCACCAGTCATAGGATTTTTATGAACGCCATTGAATTCTAAATCAAATGTTTCTTCGTTTGTTACACCTTTAATTGTTAAATCACCAGTAATCGTGTTGTTTGTTACTGATTTAGATACAAATGTAATTTCAGGATATTGCTCTACATCAAAGAAATCACCAGATTTTAAATGACCATCACGATCAGCATTGTTTGTGTCGATTGAATCAACTTTAACTGAAGCGTTCACTTTTAATGAAGATAAATCATTAATATCTCCTGTTACTGTTGACGTAAAATCTGTAAATTCACCTTTTACTTTTGAAACCATCATGTGTTTTACTGAAAAATCGATGCTTGAATGTGCGTTGTCTAATGTAAAGTTTGTCATTGTTAAATTACCTCTTTCGTTTTGTGTATTGTTTGTTTTTTCTTTACCGAAAAGCTTTTTAAACATGTTGTATCATTCCTTATCTCTAACTTATATATTTAATATATCAGATATAATTATTATATGCAAGTATAAAAAATATATTTTATTGTTTTTTAGGAATGCGCTATAAATAAAAAGCAGAGATAGAGAAATATCAACAAATAAAAACAAGGTATCTATTATATAGATACCTTGTAAACAATTTATTCAAACATCTTATCGATAAACAAATTAATTTATTACTTAATGATTGTTTGACCACCCATATATGGTACTAATACTTCAGGTACAGTGATTGTTCCATCAGCATTTTGATAATTTTCAACAACTGCAGCAAACGTACGCCCAACAGCTAAACCAGAACCGTTTAAAGAATGTACAAATTCAGTTGCACCATCTTTTTCACGTTTGAAGCGGATGTTAGAACGTCTTGTCTGGAAGTCAGTCATGTTAGAACAAGAGCTGATTTCTTTGTATGCATTGTAGCTTGGTAACCATACTTCAATATCATAAGTTTTCGCTGCACCGAAACCGATATCACCAGAACATAGCGCAATTGTACGGTAAGGGATTTTTAATTCTTCTAAAATTCTTTCCCCATTACGTGTCATTTCTTCTAAAGCAGCGTAAGAATTCTCTGGTAATTCAAAGCGCACCATCTCAACTTTATTAAATTGATGCATACGAATTAATCCACGTGTGTCACGTCCTGCAGAACCTGCTTCTGAACGGAAACATGCCGTTAATGCAGTAAATTTAACCGGGAATTGATCAATATCCATGATTTCACCACGGTAATAGTTTGTTAAAGGTACTTCAGAAGTTGGAATTGCATATAATCCTTCTTTTTCAACTTTAAATAAATCTTCTTCAAATTTAGGTAATTGCCCTGTACCGTACATAGAATCAGCATTTACAAGTTGTGGTGTGACCATTTCCTGATAACCATGTTCTCTTGTATGGATGTCTAACATAAAGTTATATAATGCACGTTCAAGTCTTGCACCATCACGTGTTAAGAATGCAAATCTTGCACCAGAAACTTTAGCAGCACGTTCGAAATCTGCCATGTTCAATTCTTCAACTAAATCCCAATGTGCTTTTGCTTCAAAGTCAAATTCACGTGGTGTGCCCCATTTACGTACTTCCACATTATCATCTTCATCTTTACCAAAAGGTGTTTCATCACTCACTAAGTTCGGTAATCCAGCTAATTTATCTTTTAATTCTGTTGAAGCAGCATTAAGTTCTGTATCAATCGTTTTGATTTCATCACCAACAACGCGCATTGATTCAATCGCATCATCTGCATTCTCTTTGTTTCGTTTTTTAAGCGCAATTTCTTCACTTGCCTTATTACGTTTTGCTTTTAATTCTTCAGTTTTAGCTGTTAATTCACGTGTTTTAGTATCTAAATTTAAAATGTCATCTACAATCGAAGTATCAATGCCACGCATTTCTAATTTTTTCTTAACATACTCAGCATCATTTCTAAATAATTTAATGTCTAACATGTAGTTCTCCTCCTAATTATTATTTGAATGTTATATTCGGGTACAAAAAAATACCACGTCCCTATAAAAGGGACGTGGTATTTACGCGTTGCCACCCTAATTAACAGTTAAACAAAGTTTAACTATTCACTCCATTTCATAACGGCTCATCACCGGTTTGCCAATCAATAAATATGGGTAGAATTTCATGTATACAACATCATAGCTTTCACCAACCGCTATGTCTCTTAAAATTGTCTCTACATTACTTATCCCAAATGACAAATATATTATTTGATTTGCTATTATAGTATCATAAGAGTATAAGAATGACAATCATTAAATTCAGAAAAATTGAAATTTATTTTTTTACTCAAAATATCACGACTTTTGAAGAAGGAGAATCATCATGGAAATTATTGAGCATATTCAAATCCCTAAAAGAAAAATTGTTTCACATAAAGGAGACTATGGACGTATTTTACTCATCGGTGGCAACCAGAACATGGGAGGATCAATCATGATGGCCGCGCGCGCGTGCGTGTATAGTGGCGGTGGTTTAACGACTGTTGCAACACATCAAACGAATCATACAGCACTCCATTCAAGATGTCCTGAAGCAATGGTATCTGATATTAATGATATAAAGCGTTTAACAAAACTTATCGAGAATGCTGATAGTATTCTTATAGGTCCTGGGCTCGGGATTGACTTCCAGGGTAATAATGTTCTCACAATATTATTTCAACATATACAAGAACATCAAACGCTTATTATTGATGGTGATGGCATTACTATACTTAGTAAATTAAAGCATCCATTACCGAAATGTAATGTCATCTTCACTCCCCATCAAATGGAATGGGAAAGATTAAGTGGCATACCTATTGATGAGCAAACTCCAGAGCGTAATCGCGCCAAAGCGGATGAACTGGGTGCACATGTCATCGTTAAGAAGCATGAAACAGAATTATATTTAAAAAGCGGAGATTACAAGATCACTGTCGGTAATGCTGCTATGGCATCTGGTGGCATGGGTGATGCGCTCGCAGGTATTATTGCAAGTTTCTTAGGTCAATTTGATACAGAAGATGCAATTAAAGATGCTGTATATATCCATAGCTTAATTGGAGATAAACTCGCTCAGGATATGTATGTCGTCCCGGCAAGTCGTATCATTGATGAACTACCTTATATGATGAAAGCACTAGAAGAGAAGTAAAGATTATGAATAAAAGCAACCAAAGTCTTCGTAACTTTGGTTGCTTTTATTATTTACTATTCACTTTTTTCGATGTCATCCAACATTTCCGGATCATTTAAATCATGTTTACGATAACGGGGTGTGTCAGGCATTTTTAAGATAAAGTCTTCCTGTAATGCAAGTTCTACTTTCACATCTTCAATTTCATAATCAAAGACATGACCACCATAATTATGATCATCACTTAAATAGTGTACGTGATATCCACCCACACCAATGCCAGTTATAAAATGAGGTGTATAGAAGCCAAAGAGTGTCCCTTCAGTCTCTTCAATATCAAAATAACCTTGCTCTTTTACCGCTTCTACTAGTTTCGGATAAGGGGCTTGTTGTTTCTTAACTGCTCTTGCTTTAACTAATTTAAATTTACCGGTAATGCGTACAGCATGAAAATAATTTGTACCTTGTATTTCTTTCAGGATAAGATTGTCTACCTGTTCTTTATTCATAGGTTGCTTAAACACTAACGTATGTGTCGGTTTAAAATCCATCATACTGGCAAACGGAGTTGTTTCTTCTTCATCTACCACTCTGACATTCCCTGAACTTTCAATTACATAAGGTTTGCCACCTAAAACAATCAGCTCACCGTTTAATCCGTCTAAAGTACCTATTCCATTATTGCCTGTTGATAGAATGTCTTTTATTTTAAATGTTCCTTCAAACATCCCACCAACAAGTGCTCCCATTGTAGAATATTGATATAGATGATTCATCATAATCCTCCTAGTTTGTAACGTCTGGTAATAAATCTGCCATAAGTTGTGCGTTATTACTATAATCTACTGGAATATCTACAATGACTGGACCATTTTCTGCGTCTGCTAACGCTTGTTTAAGGACATCTTCTAATGCATTAGAATGATTTACTTTATACCCTTTAGCGCCCATTGACTCAGCATACTTTACAAAATCAACTGTACCTAAATCAACTGCAGCGCCTTTACCATATTTATTGACCTGCTGGAATTTCACCATATCATAATGTCCATCATTCCAAATTAATTGTACAATTGGTGCCTTAAGGCGAACTGCTGTTTCTAATTCTTGACCTGAGAACAAGAATCCACCATCTCCAGCCATAGATACGACCTTTTTACCTGGACGTACGATGGATGCTGCAATTGCCCATGGTAAAGCAACCCCTAAGGTCTGCATCCCGTTAGAGAAGAGCAGATGACGTGGTGCATAACTTCTAAAGTATCGCGCCATATAGATATAGAGCGAACCTACATCTACAGTAACCGTTGTTTCATCATCGATAAGATTGCGTACAGTTTTCACAATATGTTTAGGATTTACAAGCTCAGAATTTAAGTGATCTTCAGGTAGTTCATATTTCTTTTGAATCAATGCAGCAACATTTGCTAACACTTTTTGAGCTGAGTCATCAAGTTTGATATCTCCCGCTTCTAACTTTTCATCTAAACGTTGAATTGTCAGAGCTGTATTACCGATTAATTCAGTGATTGGTGCGTAGTGATTATCGATATCGCTTTGCACCTCATCAATGTGAATGATTGTTTTTTCATTTTCTTTATTCCAGATGACCGGATCATATTCAATTGGATCGTATCCAACAGTAATGACTAAGTCAGCATGTCTTAACAATTCATCACCTGGTTGATTTCTGAATAATCCAATACGACCATAGAAATGTTCTTCTAATTCTCGTGAGATAATACCTGAACCCTGAAAAGTTTCTACAACTGGTATCGGATTATTTGTCATAAAATCACGAATTGCTTTTGTATTTTCTTCTGATGATGCACGCATACCAAGTAAAAATACAGGTAATTTTGCTTGTTTAATACGTTCTGCTAATGCATCAATTTCAAAAGAAGGTGCAGGACCTAATACAGGTGGTTCTTTTACAACGATCGCATCAACTTCTACATCTTCTGCTGATATAACGTCTTGTGGAATACTCACGAAAGCTGCACCTTTACGTCCTTCAACACTCGCACGAAATGCATTCGTTACTGCTTCAGAAATACTATTGGCTGATTGCACCTCAACTGAATATTTAGAGACATGACTCATTAATCCAGCATTATCTAATGATTGATGGGTACGTTTTAAACTATCTTCACGCTTAACATTTCCTCCTACAGCTACAACCGGATCACTTTCTGAGTTGGCTGTTACCAGACCCGTTGCAAGATTTGTGACACCAGGTCCACTGGTTACAAGAACAACGCCTGGTTTACCTGTAATACGACCAATACCTTGAGCAATAAGTGTGGCATTTTGCTCATGTCGTGTCACAATGACTTCTGGGCCTCTTTCTTCTAATACGTCAAACGCTTTATCAATCTTTGCTCCCGGAACACCAAATACATGCGTTACGCCATGATTAATAAGTGTATCGACAAATAAATCTCCACCTGATTTTTTCATAATTAAACGCTCCTAGTTAATTTTTTTTTCAAGTTAAATGCTAATACTATTGCATTACAACATCAACTAATACGCTTGTGAAATTTTTTAAACAAAAAAGAGGGCATCATGCCCTCTAAATGAATTACTCATCTTCATTTTTGTCTTCATCAAAGATATCTTCGAATGTTGATGCTTCTAATATATCCTTAGTTGGTTCGTAATCTTCCTCTTCTACTGTTCCGACAAGATGCCCTTTTTCGTTTTCTATATCTTCATTGTTGTCCTCTAAAGCTTCCTCAGTTAACGTTGTGCCTTGTTCTGCAACAACTTCACCCGGTGCTTTATCTGCATCAATTTCTTCTGCTTCTTCTTTTTCTACTTTTGCAACTGTTGCTACGAGTTGACCTTCACCTAATTTAATTAAGCGTACACCTTGAGCTGAACGACCGTTTTGAGAGAATTCAGCAACATCTAATCGAATAATGACACCTTGGTTCGTGACTAACATAATATCTTCATCACCATTGACAGTCGTTATACATACAAGATTACCATTCTTCTCTGTGATACTAGCTGTCTTAATACCTTTACCGCCTCGATTAGAAATACGATATTCTGTTTCAATCGTACGTTTCCCATAACCATTTTCAGTCACAATAAGGACCTCATGCTCACCGTTCGATTCAATCACATCAAGTCCAATCACTTCATCACCTTCGCGTAATGAAATACCTTTAACCCCGGTAGCTGTTCTACCAAGTGGACGTAATTTATCTTCTTCAAAACGAATGAGTGAAGCATTCTTCGTACCGATAATCAATTGCTTATTACCATCCGTTAATCGGACTGCAATGAGTTCATCATCTTCTCTAAAGTTAATTGCAATCTTACCATTCTTATTTATTCTTGCAAAGTGAGATAAACTTGTACGTTTAATCAATCCTTGCTTCGTAGCAAATATGATAAATGCATCTTCACGTTCTAAATCCTTCACCGCAATCATCGTACTAATCTTTTCATCTTTATCTAGTTCTAAGACATTTACAATTGGAATACCTTTAGATTGACGTGATAATTCAGGAATTTCATAACCTTTGACTTTATAGACACGTCCCATATTTGTAAAGAATAATACATTGTCATGTGTTGATGTTGTAACCATCTGACTTACAAAGTCTTCTTCTAACGTATTCATGCCTTGAACACCTCGACCACCACGGTGTTGTGTACGATATGTTGAAGCAGGAAGACGTTTTACATAGTTATTATGACTTAATGTAATCACAATATTCTCTTCATCAATTAAATCTTCATCTTCTAATTGATCAAAACCACCAGCAGTGATTTCTGTACGACGTTCATCACCATATTTATCACGAATTTCAATCAGTTCTTCTCGAATAATTTCTAAAAGCTTCGCTTCATCTGCAAGAATTGCTTTTAATTCATCAATATATTTAAGTAATTCCTGATATTCTTCTTCAATCTTATCGCGTTCAAGTCCTGTTAATCGACGTAGTCGCATATCTAAGATGGCTTGTGCCTGTCGCTCAGATAACTTAAACTGCTCCATTAAACCTTCCATTGCTTCAGCGTCATTTTTAGAACCTCTAATTAAAGCAATAATCTCATCTATGTGATCTAATGCAATACGCAAACCTTCTAAAATATGCGCACGATCTTCTGCTTTCTTTAAATTGTATTGTGTTCTTCTTCTCACAACTACTTTTTGATGTTCTAAATAATGATATATTGCCTGTTTAATATTTAATGTCTTCGGCTGACCATCAACAAGCGCTAACATGTTTACACCAAATGACGTTTGAAGTGGTGTTAATTTATATAAATTGTTTAAGATAACGTTCGCATTGGCATCACGACGGACATCAATAACAATGCGCACGCCTTCTTTTAAACTTGTTTCATCACGTAAGTCGGTAATGCCATCAATCTTCTTATCACGTGCGAGTTCAGCAATCTTTTCTACTAAACGCGCTTTATTGACTTGATATGGAATTTCAGTGACGATAATTGTTTCTTTTCCATTTGGGCGCGTTTCAATTAATGTCTTCGCGCGCATAATGACTGAACCACGGCCTGTTTCATATGCACGACGAATGCCACTGCGTCCGAGAATAAGACCAGCTGTTGGGAAATCAGGCCCTTGGATAATTTCCATCAATTCAGGAATTGAGATGTCAGGATGCTTACTGAGTTCTAATACCCCATTGATTACTTCCGTTAAGTTATGTGGTGGGATATTTGTTGCCATCCCAACCGCAATACCTGACGCACCATTTACAAGTAAATTAGGAAATCTAGACGGTAATACAATCGGTTCACGCTCGTTACCATCATAATTGTCTTTGAAATCAATCGTATCTTTATTAATATCACGCATGAGTTCCATGGCAATCTTAGACATACGGGCTTCTGTGTAACGCATCGCCGCCGCACCGTCTCCGTCCATAGAACCAAAGTTTCCTTGACCATCAACCAGCATATAGCGATAACTGAAATCCTGTGCCATACGTACCATTGCCTCATAAATTGATGAGTCACCATGTGGATGATATTTACCCATAACATCCCCAACGATACGTGCAGACTTTTTATACGGCTTATCATGCGTCATCCCCATATTATTCATTCCGTACAAAATACGACGATGAACAGGCTTCATACCGTCACGGACATCAGGTAAAGCACGTGAAACGATAACACTCATCGCATAGTCAAGAAACGATTCTCTCATTTCACTTGTAATATTTCTATCCTGTAGTTTTGAATCGTGTTCTAAAGCCATAAATGGCGCCTCCTTAAAATACTATCTTTATGCATCAACATTTGCGTAAACCGCATTCTCTTCGATGAAAGTACGACGATGTTCAACAACATCTCCCATTAACATTTCAAACACTTCATCTGCTTCAATCGCATCTCCTAAAGTAACTTGTAGCATTGAACGATTTTCTGGATTCATTGTCGTCTCCCATAACTGATCGGCATTCATTTCTCCTAAACCTTTATAACGGGCAAGTTGCCATTTTGGTGTTGATGGTAATTCTTTTCTTAATTTTTCTAATTCACGTTCGTTATAAACATAATATTTCTTTTTACCTTGTTCTACTTTAAATAATGGTGGTTGTGCAATATACACGTATCCAGCCTCAAGTAATGGTCTCATGAATCGATAGAAGAATGTCAGTAATAAGGTACGAATATGTGCACCATCAACATCAGCATCTGTCATAATAACAATTTTATGATAACGTGCTTTTGAAATATCAAATTCGCCGCCAATTCCTGTACCCATTGCTGTGATCATCGAACGGATTTCATTGTTACCCAAAATTCTATCTAATCGTGCTTTTTCAACGTTTAAGATTTTACCACGTAATGGTAGTATCGCCTGTGTCTTAGAATCTCGACCAGATTTTGCTGAACCACCTGCAGAGTCACCCTCAACGATATATAGTTCACTGATTGAAGGATCTTTACTTGAACAATCAGCAAGTTTACCTGGTAAGCTTGAAATTTCTAACCCAGATTTACGACGCGTAACTTCACGTGCTTTCTTCGCTGCAAGACGTGCACGTGATGCCATAATTCCTTTTTCAACGATAATACGCGCTACTGGCGGATTTTCCATTAAGAAACGCTCAAAGTTCTCTGCAAACAGATTATCGGTAATTTGACGGACTTCAGTATTACCTAACTTTGTTTTCGTTTGCCCTTCGAACTGTGGATTACCGTGTTTAATCGAAACTACTGCTGTAATACCTTCACGTACATCTTCACCAGATAATTTCTCATCATTTTCTTTAATTAATTTATTTTTAGAGCCATAATTATTAATCACTCGTGTTAAAGCACGTTTGAAACCATCTTCATGTGTCCCGCCTTCATACGTGTGAATATTATTGGCATAACTTAAAAGATTCGTTGAATAACCATTATTATATTGAATTGAAATCTCTACTTCGATGTCATCGCGTGTGTCATGAATATAAATCGGTTCAGGGAATAATACTTCTTTTGATTTATTTAATAATTCAACGTATGACTTGATACCACCTTCATAGTGATATTCGTCTTCAATTATTTCTTCTTCACGTTCATCACGAACAGTAATTTTTATCCCTTTGTTTAAGAATGCGAGTTCACGAATACGCTTTTGAAGAATCTCGTATTCATAAACTGTCGTTTCAGTGAAGATTTCCGAATCTGCTTTAAAGCGGATAACTGTACCTGTCTTATCTGTTTCACCAATGACCTTTAAATCAAAAGCTGGTACACCTTTGTTATATGCCTGGTGATGAATTTTGCCTTCTTTATGAACATAAACTTCTAACGTTGAACTTAAAGCATTAACTACTGATGAACCTACACCGTGTAATCCACCAGATACTTTATATCCTCCACCGCCGAATTTACCACCAGCATGTAGAACTGTCAAAATAACTTCAACAGCAGGACGCCCCATTTTCTTATGCATCTCAACTGGTATACCACGTCCATTATCCGTAACACGAATCCAGTCTCCTTTTTCAATCACCACTTCTATTTCATCGGCAAATCCTGCTAATGCCTCATCAATACTATTATCTACAATTTCCCATACTAAATGATGTAAACCACGTGATGCAGTTGATCCAATATACATCCCTGGTCGTTTACGTACCGCTTCTAATCCTTCTAATACTTGTATCTGATCAGCACCATATTGGTTTAAATTTTGTTCCAAGATTGTCACCTAGCCTTTAGTTAGTCGAAATATGTCCTTCTGAGACATTAAATAATTTCGCTCTGTTAATTGTTTCATGTTCAATACCATCTACAGATGTTGTTGTTACAAAAGTTTGTACTTTATGTTGAATCGTTGTCAGGAGATGGGTTTGTCTAAAATCATCTAACTCCGAAAGTACATCATCTAGTAATAAAATTGGATACTCTCCAACTTCCTGATGAATTAATTCAATTTCTGCAAGTTTCACAGATAAAGCAGTCGTTCTCTGCTGTCCTTGTGAACCATAAGTTTGTACATCAACATCATTTATTGAGAATGTAATATCATCACGATGAGGACCATGTAAACTTTGCGCACGTTCTATTTCTCTCTTTGCTTCTTTATTGAGCAGTGCCACACATGATGCTTGCATCAATGCAGTATCTTCAAGATATTCAAGATTAGATAGATAGTGCAATTTTAAGTTTTCTTTTTGTTTCGTAATGCCTTGATGAATAGGTAAAGCAAGTTCTTCAAGCTTTTCGATAAAAGATTTACGACGTTGTGTAAGCTTCACTGCAAATTCAGCAAATTGTTCATTCAATACTTCAAGCATCGTTGTATCTATATTGCCCGACTGCTTTAATTGTTTAAGATGATGATTCTTTTGTTTGAGGATACGTTGAAAATTAGACAAATCATTTAAATAAACCGCCGATATTTGCCCGAGCTCCATATCAATAAAACGCCTTCTAATTTGTGGACTGCCTTTTACTAAATTTAAGTCTTCTGGTGCAAATAAAACAACATTCATATGTCCTATGTATTCGGTTAGACGTTTTTGTTCTAAATGATTAACTTTTGCCTTTTTACCTTTTGATGAAATCGTGAGTGATAGTGGCATCGTGCCATAACGATAGTCTAATTCGCCTTCAATATGACTGTATTGCTCGCCCCAGGAAATCAATTCTTTATCATTAGACGTTCTATGACTCTTTGCCATGGCTAAACAATAAATAGCTTCTAACAAATTTGTCTTACCCTGTGCATTAATACCAATCAAAATATTTACTTCATCGTTAAAAGCTAAATTGACTTGTTCATAATTTCGGTAATGCGATAAAGATAGCGATTTTAATTTCATTATTGGCCCGTGTATGTAATTTTATATGATTCGCCTTCAACTTCTAAAAGATCATTTTGGTGTAACTTCTTCCCACGTCTACTTTCTTCTTCACCGTTTAGTATCACAGGATGATCTTGTAGGTACCATTTTGCTTGTCCACCAGTTGAAATAATACCTTCTGCTTTAAGAAATTGACCTAACGTAATTTCACTATTCAATTCGACTATATTTACCATTCACGGTTCACTCCCATTCCATGTCAGTCATTATATAATTATACCTTTAATCTTTAAAAATTGCATGTTTTTTCACATAAAATAAAAACGTTAAGCCATGAAAACTTAACGTTTTTACGTAAAATATATGCAATTGATATCATTGTTTTTTCATCAACAATTATTTTTCTTTTTTAACACATAACATCATAATTGTGATAAGTAAAAATGCCATCCCCGCCATAAACGGTATTGTAATAAATCCAAAATAATTTACATATTCAGTTGTACAAGGTACGCCTCCAATACATGGCTTAATCGGCGCAAAGCCCGGAACTTTTTGCTCCAGGTAATGTACAAGCGAAAAACCAAAGCCAATGATAGAAAATGACATGATTAAATATTTGTAATGATAAACGTTCGTCCACGCAGCAAAACCTGCAATCAGTACAAGAGGATACATCAATATACGTTGATACCAGCATTTTTCACAAGGTATGAAATGCTTAATTTCTGAGAAATATAAACTTCCTAACATTGCAACAAGCGCTATTACCCAGGAAATGTAGAAATATTTTGTATTTCTCATTATTTCAACGCCTTATCGATAGCGTCTGTCACACTATTCATATCCATAGGATTTGTTAATGCTTTACCATCTACAATAATTGTTGGCGTTGATGTAATATTATGTTTTTCGTAAAGTTTGATATCCTTTTCTACTGCTTTTTGTTCTGACGTATCTTTTATATCTTTTACGATCGTATCCATGTCTTTTACACCCGCTGTTTTTAATGCCTTTTTCACAGCTGTCATCGTCAACCATTTTTCTTCTGTATTGTGATTATCAGGCTGCAATTCAAATAACGCAGTATGGAAATCCCAATATTTTTCAGGCTCATGTTTTAATACTGTTTCTCCAGCAAGTCCACCTAATAAAGATTCTTCAGCGTGGAAAGGTGTATGAATAAAGTAAAATTTAACTTTTCCTGAATCAATATATTTTTTCTTAAGTTCTGGCTTCATACTCGTTTCAAAATACTTACACGCAGGACATTTGAAATCACCAAATTCAACAACAGTTACTTTGGCCTCTTCTTTACCTAACATTGGTTGTCCCTTTACATCGATTTCTTTTGTTTTTGACGGTCCAGCACTTTGATTTGTATTATCTCCGCTATCAATCGTACTTGTATCAACAGACGCATCTTCTGCATTATTATTATTTTTAAAGATAACCATCGCAGCAATTGCACCGATTACAAGTAAAGTAAGTACCATCGTAAAAATGAGAGAACTTTTATTTTTCATTGCAATACTCCTCTTTTACATGTGTTTATACACTTATTAATAATTTAATATAGCATAGTATAAATTTTATATTAATTAATTTTACTTTGCCACTTTTAAATAATTAATCTTTTGTGAACTTATTTTGTTTGCAATGCACGTTTAAAGTTCTTTATTAAACTCTTATCATTGCTAAATACACTGCCTTTATAAATTTTTGCAGCAATATAGAATAATAGAATGATTGTAATGATACATAGGATCATCCCTATAACAATCTCAATATCATTGGTTTTCTGAGAAATCGTGCGCAATAGCATCACTTGTGGGGTAAAAAACGGAACGAAGCTCGTAATCTTTACAAGTAATGTATCTGGTGTCGCTAAACTAAACATTGCGATATAAAATGCAGCCATATTTAAGAATGTTACCGGCATAATCGCCTGACCAATATCTTCTATACGATTGGTTAGAGAACCTACTATAGCGCTTAAACTGATGTATAGTAACAGTCCAAGAATTAAAAATATTATTGCATACATTAGAACACGGACATTTTCATGAGTAAACTCGAAACCAAAGTTTTTGATTGTTTTATTTAAATTAAATACTTTTAAACAAATTAATATCGTTAACGCATAGATTAATAATTGAGTTATCGCAACAGCGATTACACCAATTATTTTTGCCATTAAATGTGTAATAGGTGAAATACTTGTTACTATCATTTCAATAACACGTGATGATTTTTCCTGAGCGATTTCTGTAGCTATCTGACTTCCATAATTGATAGTGATAAAGAAGATTAAAAATATTCCCATATAAACAAGGCCAGTATTGACTGCTTTACTCTCTTCAGAAACTTTATCATTCGCATCCAACGGTTTAATCACCTTGTTATCTACTTTCGCTTGAGATAATACTTTTGCAAGCGTATCTGGTGTTAAGTTGAGTGACTTTGCAATATTGTTACTTTGGAACGCTGTTAAAGTAGACTGAATTTGCGAAAGTTCATTTCGTCCCAAACTATCTAACGTATAAACTTTACTTTCTATTGTCTTATCTTTATTTTCGTGAATATCAATAAGTACTTTATATTTTTCACTTTGAATACCTTTTTTACCCGCTTCAATAGTTACAATCTTCAACTTCTTCTTTTTATTTATCTTTTGAAATTCATCTTTAAAAACAGATGCAAGTTGTTTATTTTTTGAAGAGATGACTGTAATATCATCTTCACTCTTATCAAAGAAATCATAGATTTTATCAGCATTGCTTAAACCAATAATAATCAACATTACGATAGCCGTAGAGATAATGAAAGACTTACTAGATACTTTCTTCCAGTATGTAAGCCAGAAAGTAGGAAGAAACTTATTCATGTCTGCCACCTACTTTCTCAATAAATATTTCATTTAGTGATGGTTCATTCACTTGGAATCTGGAAACATAACCAAGTTGTTTTACTGCTTCAAAAATTGCAGGGGCAACATCACCATTTGCTATTTGAATACGTACATCATTTTTATTCTGTTTGAATTTAGTAACTCCAGGAATATTGGCAATATGACTAAAATCATGTTCGCCTTCAATGATAATTTCTTTCTTTCCGAAATCACGTTTTACTTGTTTAATATCTCCAGAAACAACTGTCTTCCCTTTATTTAAAATACACACATAATCGCACATTTCTTCAACATGTTCCATTCGATGTGAACTAAATACAATTGTTGCGCCTTCCTTATTGATGTCCTGCACAGCTGATTTAAGCAATTCAACATTTACAGGATCTAGGCCACTAAATGGTTCATCAAGAATTAAAAGAGAAGGACTGTGAATAATCGCACCAATGAGTTGTATTTTTTGTTGATTCCCTTTTGACAAGTCTTCTATTTTTTTATTTTTATTTTCTGGTACTTCAAATCGTTCTAACCAATAGTCCAGTGCTTTATCAATCTCTTTTTTCTTCATTCCTTTAAGCTTTGCAAGATACTGAATTTGTTCATATACTTTCAACTTTGGATTAAGACCTCTTTCTTCAGGTAAATATCCAATTGAATCAGTAACAGAATAATCTATTGGTTTACCATTATAAGTGATTGTTCCACTTGATTTTGATAACAATCCTAAAATCATTCTGAACGTAGTCGTCTTCCCAGCACCATTACCACCTAAAAAACCAAGCATTTCTCCTGCAGGCACAGAAATATTAACATTATCTACTGCTTTAAAATCATTGAACGTTTTACTTACATTCTCTAATACAAGCATTAGTTCTCCTCCAAATATAGTCGTTACTGTCATTATAAAACAATATTTCTTATTTGTACTCAAAAAAAGGACAATACACAATTTTATCCATTGGGTATGTCCTTTTAAATTCATTAATATGTTCTGATTGGTAAAATCAATTGTACTAAATGCTCATCATCTTCAGGTTTTAAAATGAATGGTCGCATTGTTCCAAAGAATTCTATTTGTACATCATCATTATCGATAGCGCGAAGAGCATCCATCATATATTTAGAGTTAAATGAAATCTTAATGCCTTCACCTTCAAATTTATTTGTTTTAACATCTTCTTTTACAGTACCAATTTCAGGTGAAGTTGAAGATAATTCAACAGCATTTTGTGCAGCAGATAATTTAATAACGTTATTTCCACCCTCACGCGCTAATAGAGAAGCACGATCAATAGCATGGAAGAAATCTCCGTTATTAATGGAAAGTGCCGTCTCGAAGCTCTCAGGGAATAATCTAGACGTGTCTGGATAATTTCCTTCAAGTAAACGAGAAATGAAATTAATATGCCCCACTTTAAATAACACTTGGTTAGATGCAAAGAATATGTCAATTGTTTCTTCAGAATCACCTATAATTTTATTTAATTCACTTAATGCTTTACCTGGAATTATAACATTAATAGACGTAATGTTCGTGTTTTCAAGCGGTAGTTTTCTTAAAGCTAAGCGATGTGAATCTGTTGCAGTACAGTTTAACATACCATCAGCTATCATCCAGTTAACACCTGTTAACACCGGGCGTGTTTCTGACGTGGACACTGCGAAGTTAGTTTGTTTAATCACATTTTTTAAGACTTTAATTGGCAATGTAATTGCTTCTTGTTCACTGATTTGTGGTAATAATGGATATTGATCAGCATCAATACCAGATACATTAAATTCAGATTGTCCAGAAGTAATCTTAGCTTGGAAATGATCATTTGTTTCAATTGATACAGTTTCAGCAGGTAATTTTTTAATAATATCCACAAAGAAACGTCCAGGGAGAACGATTGAACCTTTTTGTTCAACCGTTAAAATTTCATTATCACCTAATTCTGTTGGAATCGTAATTTCAATTGATACTTCAGAATCAGATCCAGTTAACACTAATCTATTTTCAAATGCATCTAATTTAATACCTGTTAATACTGGTAAAGTTGTTCTGGGTGAAATTGCTTTTAATGTATCATTTAATTGAGTGATAAAGTAATCTCTTTGAATGGTAAATTTCATAATTTGAATAGCTCCTTAAAATGATATTTATATATATATTTTATCTCTTTTAAAACCGTAATAATAGTAATAGGGACTGTGAATAGGTGGATAAGTCTTATAAAATGAAGCCCAACAAGATATCCACATGTGCATAACTTGTTGGTATATCACGCAAAGTTATACACATTTTACCTAAGACCCTTGGATATCTTTTTCTATATTTTTAATATCACTTTTAAGACTATTATCTTCTTCTAGCTGCATTCTAATTTTTTCATGGGCATGAATTACAGTTGAATGATCTCGTCCACCGAATTCTTCACCAATTTTAGGTAATGAGAAATCTGTGAGTTCTCTTGCTAAATACATCGCGATTTGTCTTGGGAATGCAATAGATTTTGTACGTTTTTTTGCGCTGAAATCTTCTAGTCTTATATTATAATAGGCTCCTACTGCATTTTGAATATCTTGAATGGTGATTTTCTTAGGTTTGCTTGAAGCAATAATGTCTTTTAAGGCTTCAGCGACTAAGTCAGAGTTGAGTTCACGATTGACAAGTTTTGAATAAGCTACAACTTTTGTTAATGCGCCTTCTAATTCACGTATGTTGGACTGAATTTGTGTAGCGATATAAAGCATCGCCTCATTTGGAATCTCAATATTTTCTTCTTCTGATTTTTTACGTAATATAGCAATACGCGTTTCTAAATCTGGTGGTGTTACATCTGTTGTTAAGCCCCATTCGAAACGAGAACGTAAGCGTTCTTCAAGTGTTGGAATTTCTTTAGGTGCACGATCACTAGATATGACAATCTGTTTATGGTTCTGGTGGAGCTCATTAAAAGTATGGAAAAATTCTTCCTGGGTTGATTCTTTACCCGCTAAAAATTGAATATCGTCTATGAGTAAGACATCAACATTTCGATATTTAGAACGAAATTCCTCGGTTTTATTATCTTTAATTGAATTAATGAATTCATTTGTAAATTTTTCGCTTGAGGTGTAAACAACTTTAGCATTTTCTTTATGTTCCATTACATAGTGGCCAATGGCATGCATAAGATGTGTTTTTCCTAATCCAACACCACCATAAATAAATAATGGATTGTAAGCTTTTGCAGGTGCTTCCGCAACAGCTAAACTTGCTGCATGGCTGAAGCGGTTTCCGCTACCAATAACGAATGTATCAAATGTATTATCAGTGTTTAATTGACTTGGTAAAATTTCCTGAGTAGAAGGTTTTTCAACTTTTTGAGGTGGAAGTTCGACTTCCTGGTCTTCAAATTCATCTGAAATAACTTTAATATTGAGATGCTCACCAATCGTTTCTTCAATAACTTCTTGAATTAAGTTGATGTAGTTCTTTTTTAACCACTCAGCGTTGAAATCTGTTGGCGCTAAAATAGTGATTTGATGATTATCTAGAGATTTAATCTTTGTTTCGCTAAACCAGGTATCATAACTGGCATTTGTAAGTTTTGTTTGTAATTTGGCTAAGACTTTCTCCCATATCGTATCGATTCCACTCATAATGTTCCTCTTTCTTATAAAAAAATTTCAAAGTTATACACAGTATTATAAATGTGTATAAACATAATCACAACGTTTAATAAGTTATCCACATACTATACACAATTTGTGGATAAGAAATAATAGCAATAAATTATCCACAAGAAAATATAAGAAAATCTTATCAGAAAAATGTTTTAATATCAAGAACTAACGGTAGTTATCCACAATGTTATACTTAATCACAGCTTTTTAAAATTTCAAATGTTTATATGTGATTTTCATTGTGAATAACTCGGGATAAGTGATTTGAAAAATAATATATCCACAAATCACTGTGGATATATGTGGATAAGTGGATATCTTTTTATGATTTCTTTTCTTTAAACAGGTTGATTTTAAGTGGTTGATTTGATATACTTCAATAGTTACTGTAAATCACTAGACGAAATTCGATAGATGAAATATAAATTAATGGAGGTGTTTTAAGTGGTAAAACGTACTTATCAACCAAATAAACGTAAGCATAGTAAAGTTCATGGATTCCGTGCACGTATGAGCACAAAGAACGGACGCAACGTATTAGCGCGTCGTCGTCGTAAAGGCAGAAAAGTATTATCAGCGTAAGATCACTGAACATCAGTGGTCTTTTTATTTTGTTTAAAACAGGCAATTATTCTAGTATAATGGATGAAAAAGTAATCATTTAGTGATAAGAAGTTGGTGTATCGTGGAAAAAGCGTATCGAATTAAGAAAAATGAAGATTTTCAAAAAGTATATAAACAAGGTAAATCGGTAGCGAATAAACAATTTATCGTCTATAAATTGAGTAATCCTGAAAATGAACATTTTAGATTAGGGATTTCCGTTTCCAAAAAAATTGGAAATGCCGTTACGCGTAACCGTATTAAACGTGCAATAAGAGAAAGTTTTACGCGCCACAAAGCAGATATCATTAAAGACGATTTCATTATTATTGCTAGAAACCCTTCAAAAGATATGACAGTTGAAGAGATTCATAAGAGTCTGGAGCATGTCATGAAGATTGCGAAAGGTTTTAATAAAAGAATCAGTTAATCTTAAATGGAGGTATGCCTGTGTTAGAGAAAAATTATATTGCATCAACAGTAGAAGCAGCAATTCAACAAGGTTTAACCGAATTAAATCTTGAAGAAAAACAAGTGAAAATTGAAGTCATCAATCCCGGTAAAAAGGGCTTTTTTGGTATTGGTAAATCAGATGCAGAAGTAAAGCTCATCATTATTGATCCGACGCTTAAGAAGTTATCTTCAATTGAGGAAATAAAAAATAGAAGTTATTCAAAGAATGAAGTCATTGATTCACCAATCACTGAAATTGCATTTGGTGATGCATCGATTACAGAATCAGTACATGAGTCAACCAACGATTCATCCGATGTAAATCATGAGCAAACAACGAAACAACAGTCTAAAGAGAATGCATTGCATCAAACTGAGCAATATATTATTAATATTATTCAAGAGATGGGATTAAATATTGAGGCAACAAGTGCGATTAAAAATAGTGGTGAGGTCATAATTAACCTATCATCCAATGATGCTGCACGTATTATCGGAAAACGTGGTCAAGTATTAAATAGTCTACAGTTGCTTGCTCAAAATTATTACAATCATATTGAAAAAGGGTATATGATTGTAACACTTGATATTGAAAATTACCGTGAAAAACGTAAAGAGACTTTACAAAACTTAGCGTTAAATATGTCTAAAAAAGCGATCGCAACGAGAAAACCGGTAAAATTTGAACCGATGCCTAATTATGAACGTAAAATCATGCATCAAATTTTGACGAATATCGAAAATATCGAAACATATTCAGAGGGTCGCGAGCCACATCGATATTTAGTAATAAAGGCAAGATAATCAAATGACTAAAGCTAACTCTAAAAACATAATGTTTTTAGAGTTAATCTGTTTATTTAAAGCAAAAGTGTTTTCTTTTTCAGTATTTCAAACTACAATCAACAAATGAACATTAAAGGGAGGATCAATGAATGGAATTCGATACAATTTCAAGCATTTCAACGCCGATGGGTGAAGGCGCAATCGCCATTGTCAGACTTTCTGGTGATGATGCAGTAAGCATCGCAGATAAGATTTATAAAGGTAAAAATCGATTAGTCAATGTTGAATCACATACGATAAACTATGGCCATATCATTGATCCTGAGACAAATGAGGTAGTGGAAGAAGTAATGGTAGCAGTAATGCGTGCGCCAAGAACGTATACGCGTGAAGATGTTGTTGAGATCAACTGCCATGGTGGTATTATGACGGTTAATCGTGTATTAGAGTTAACATTATCAAATGGAGCTAAATTAGCAGAGCCAGGTGAATTTACGAAACGTGCCTTTTTGAATGGACGTATTGACTTATCTCAAGCAGAGGCAACTATGGATTTTATCCGTTCTAAGACAGATCGCGCAAGTAAGGTAGCCATGCAGCAAATTGAAGGTCGTTTAAGTACATTAATCAAAGGATTAAGACAATCTATACTTGAAATACTTGCACAAGTTGAAGTAAATATTGATTATCCTGAGTATGACGATGTTGAAGAAGCAACGAGTCAATTCTTACTTTCTGAAGCGGAAAAAATAAAAAGCAGTATTGAAGGATTACTTCAAACAGGTTCACAAGGAAAAATCTTAAGAGAAGGTTTATCAACGGTTATTGTTGGAAAACCTAACGTAGGAAAATCATCAATGTTAAACAATTTAATTCAGGATAACAAAGCAATTGTTACAGAAATTGCGGGTACGACACGAGATGTTCTAGAAGAGTATGTCAATGTACGGGGTGTACCACTACGTTTAGTTGATACTGCCGGAATACGTGAGACGGAGGATATTGTTGAAAAGATTGGTGTTGAACGTAGTAGACAAGCCTTAAGCAAAGCCGATTTAATTTTATATGTATTAAATTATAACGAAGCATTAACTGAAAGTGATTACCAGCTTGCAGAGTTGATTAAAGGAGAAGACGTAATTGTTATTATTAACAAGACGGACCTAACGCAAGCATTAGATATAGAAGCGGTGAAACAAATGATAGGTGAAAAAGCGCCAATCGTGATGACATCAATGGTTGATCAAAGTGGAATTGACCAGTTAGAAGAGAAAATTCATGATTTATTCTTCGAAGGTACAGTATCTAATCAAGATATGACGTATGTTTCAAATGCTAGACATATTAGTTTATTAAAAGATGCCAGACAATCCATTAGTGATGCTATTACTGCAGCAAAAAGTGATGTGCCAATCGATATGATTCAAATTGATTTAATAAAAACTTGGGAATTACTTGGAGAAGTGATTGGAGAATCTGTAGCTGATGGCTTAATTGATCAGTTATTTAGTCAGTTCTGTTTAGGGAAATAAGGAGGAAAAATTTTGGAACAAAAATATGATGTAATTGTTGTTGGTGCTGGTCATGCGGGTGTTGAAGCGGGTCTTGCTTCAGCAAGAAAAGGTGCTAAGACATTAATGCTAACAATCAATTTAGATTCTGTTGCTTTTATGCCTTGTAATCCATCAGTTGGTGGACCAGCTAAAGGTATTGTTGTCCGTGAAATCGATGCATTAGGTGGACAAATGGCCAAAACAATTGATAAAACGCATATTCAAATGCGTATGTTAAATACAGGTAAAGGACCTGCTGTGCGTGCTTTACGTGCACAAGCAGATAAAGTACTTTACCAGCAAGAAATGAAAGATGTCATTGAGAATACAGATAATCTGGAGATTATGCAGGCTATGGTAGAACGTCTTATTATTGAAGACGGAAAAGTAAAAGGTGTCGAAACAATTATTGGGACGACGTATTATGCTGATGCTGTTGTATTAACAACAGGGACATTCTTACGCGGAGAAATTATTCTGGGTAATATTAAATATTCATCAGGTCCTAACCATCAAATGCCGTCAATTACATTGGCCGGTCATTTACGTGAACTTGGTTTCGATATCGTTCGTTTTAAAACAGGTACACCACCTCGTGTGAATGGAAATACGATTGATTATTCTAAAACGGAAATTCAACCTGGTGATGAAGTACCACGTGCATTTAGCTATGAAACAACTGAATTTATTTTAGACCAGTTACCTTGCTGGTTAACATATACAAATGCGCAAACACACAAGGTGATTGATGATAATCTACACTTATCGGCGATGTATTCAGGTATGATTAAAGGAACTGGTCCACGTTATTGTCCATCCATTGAGGATAAATTCGTAAGATTCAATGATAAACCACGACATCAAATCTTCTTAGAACCTGAAGGACGCAATACAAAAGAAGTATATGTTCAAGGATTATCAACAAGTTTACCAGAACATGTTCAACTTCAAATGTTACAATCTATTCCAGGACTTGAGAAAGCAGATATGATGCGTGCAGGCTATGCAATTGAATATGATGCTATCGTTCCAACACAATTATGGCCAACACTTGAAACAAAGCAGATTGATGGTTTATTTACTGCCGGACAAATTAACGGTACGAGTGGTTATGAAGAAGCAGCGGGACAAGGTTTAATGGCAGGCATAAATGCAGCTGCAAAAGTATTAAACCATGAACCTTTAATATTAGGACGTCATGAAGCGTATATCGGTGTTTTAATCGATGATTTAGTGACAAAAGGAACAAATGAACCATACCGTCTATTAACAAGTCGCGCTGAGCACCGATTATTATTACGTCATGACAATGCAGATTTACGCTTAACTGAAATCGGTAAAAAAATTGGTTTGATTGATGAGGCACGTTATGCTAAATTTAGTGCAAAGAAAGCGGCTATTTCCGAGGAAATAAATCGTTTAACCAATATCCGTATAAAACCTAATGAAGCAACACAAGAAATGATTGCAAGTCGTGGTGGGACAGAATTAAAAGATGGTATTTTAGCAATTGATTTATTACGTCGACCTGAAATGGATTATCATTCTGTTGCATCACTTATCGATAGTGATATTACTGTTGATGAAGCGGTAGCTGAGCAAGTAGAAATCCAGACTAAGTATGAAGGTTATATTCAAAAGTCATTACAACAAGTTGAAAAAGTAAAACGTATGGAAAATAAAAAAATTCCTGAAAATATAGATTATGACGATATTCATTCATTAGCAACAGAAGCCCGTCAAAAGTTAAAAGAAGTAAAACCATTAAGCATTGCTCAGGCATCAAGAATTTCAGGGGTAAACCCAGCAGATATCTCAATTCTGTTAGTGTACATTGAGCAAGGAAAAATTAAAAGGGTGAACTAAATGAACGAAACGCAGTTTATACAAAAGTTAGAAGAAAAAGGTCTAACAATCACTGAAACACAACAAAAACAATTTGCAATTTACTATGAAACTTTAGTAGAGTGGAATAAGCTAATGAATTTAACGGCTGTAACTGAAAAAGAAGAAGTCTATTTAAAGCACTTTTTCGATTCAATTACACCAAGTTTCTATTTTGATTTTACCAAAGTAAAATCGATATGTGATGTTGGTGCAGGCGCTGGATTCCCAAGTATTCCATTAAAAATAATGTTTCCACATTTAGAAGTTACAATTGTAGATTCATTAAATAAACGAATTAACTTCTTAAATCATTTGAGTGCAGAACTTGATTTGACCAATGTTCGATTTATTCATGATCGTGCAGAAACATTTGGTAAGGGTTCGTATAGAGAAACGTTCGATGTCGTAACAGCACGTGCTGTTGCCAGACTGTCTGTATTAAGTGAGTTATGTCTTCCACTTGTTAAAAAAGGTGGACATTTCCTTGCACTAAAAGGGGCACAAGGTGAAATAGAAGTTGAAGAGGGTCTATTTGCGATTTCTATACTAGGTGGGGAAGTCGTTGATAATCATCCACTGACATTACCTGAAGAAGATAGTATGCGTTATATTCTTGATATTGAAAAGAAACGTCAAACACCAAAGAAATATCCGCGTAAACCAGGAACACCGAATAAAGAACCTTTATTGAAGTAATAAGTAACACAATGAGTATTTAGAAGTGAAAGTGAGTCGATTGTTATGAAAAAACCTTTTTCTAAATTGTTTGGTTTAAAAGATAAAGAAGAAGATGTTGAATTACAGCGCCAAAATGGTAATGTCAAAAAAGTAGCGATAGAGCGTATCGTACCCAATAGATATCAGCCAAGACAAATCTTTGATGAAGAAAAGATTAAAGAGTTAGCAGAATCTATCCGTTCATATGGCTTATTACAACCAATCGTCGTGCGCCCGATTGAAGAAGAAATGTATGAAATTATTGCCGGGGAAAGACGTTTCCGTGCATTAAAGTTTAATGGTACCGCTGAAACGGAAGTTATTGTAAAAAGAATGAATGATAAAGAAACAGCTGCGATTGCTTTAATCGAGAACATTCAACGTGAGAACTTATCTGCAGTTGAAGAAGCAGAAGCGTATAAGAAGTTATTAGATCTTGATGGTATTACACAACAAGATTTAGCAAGTAGCTTAGGTAAGAGTCAATCATTTATTGCCAATAAATTAAGACTTCTGCGTTTATCTCAACCGATATTAGATGCACTTAGTAAGCAACAAATTACTGAACGACATGCACGTGCGTTACTGGCTTTAGATGATGAAGGTCAAATAAAGATGCTATCTATTATTAAAGCGCAAAATCTCAATGTAAAACAAACTGAAGAACGCGTGAAACGCATGCTTGGTGGAGAAGATGTAAAACCGAAACGTATTGGTTTTACACGCGATATAAAATTAGCATTTAATACAATCGGGGAAAGTCTGAAAGCTGTCGAAAAAAGCGGTGTTAAAGTGAAACGTAAAGATACAGAGTATGAGAATTTCTATGAAATTTCGATTAAAGTATTTAAGAATGATGTGAATAAATAATTTGTATGAGCATAACGATGTATCCATCATCGTTATGCTTATTTTATATTTACAAACTTTATTTGATTATTTAGAATGTTATTTGAAAGCGATTTCAAATAAAAGGGGGATTCTATGTTTACATTTATATCTTGCATCTTGTTGCTGATTTTGGGGTATTTTACGTATGGCTTTTATATTGAAAAAATGTTTGGTATTAAAGAAGAAAGACCGACACCTGCTTATGATCAAAATGATGGTATTGACTATGTACCAATGAATACAAAGTCTAATGCTTTAATTCAATTATTAAATATTGCAGGTGTCGGTCCTATTTTTGGTCCGATTATGGGTGCGCTCTACGGTCCAGTCGCCTTTATTTGGATTGTATTAGGGTGTATTTTCGCAGGTGCGGTACATGATTATTTAACAGGTATGATTTCCATTAGAAACAAAGGGGCCCATTTACCTGAACTAGCAGGTAAGTTTTTAGGTAAGGCAATGAAACATGTCGTAAACGTATTTACATTATTACTTTTATTATTAACAGGTACAGTGTTTGTAACGTCTCCAGCAATTCTGATTCATGATTTAGTAGATAAAAAAATGGCTTTAAGTATGATTATCTTTATTATATTCATTTATTATTTCTTATCGACAGTATTACCAATTGATAAAATTATCGGTCGTATTTATCCAATTTTTGGAGCGTTCTTATTGATTAGTGCCATTGGTATTTTCTTTAGACTTATTCAAACTGGAGCGAAGATTCCTGAAATGACGTTAGAAAATATGCATCCAGATGGTTTATCAATCTTCCCGTTACTCTTCTTTACAATTAGTTGCGGGGCTTTGTCAGGATTTCATGCGACACAAAGTCCTATTATTTCTCGTACGACTAAAAATGAAAAGAATGGTCGTCCGATATTCTACGGTATGATGATATTAGAAGGTATTATCGCAATGATTTGGGCTGCAGCAGCAATGAGTTTATTTGGTGGATATGGTGGACTAAAAGAAACATTAGCACAAGGTGAAGCAGCACTTGTTGTAAGTAAAGCTTCAACAATGTTATTGGGTTCAATTGTTGGAACGATTTCAATTATCGGAGTAATTGTATTACCAATCACCAGTGGAGATACTGCATTTAGAAGTGCACGAATGATCATTGCAGATTATATCTCTTTATCACAACAATCTATTATGAAACGTTTCTATATTGCAATTCCATTATTTATTATGAGTTTTATTTTAACGAAAATGGATTTTAGTATGTTATGGCGATATTTCTCATGGCAAATCAAACGACTGCAGTCATCGCATTATGGGTAGGTACTATGTACTTAGCATTAGCAAAGAAGCATTATCTTGTTGCAGCACTCCCTGCAACGTTCATGACGTATAACGTGTTTGTTTATATATTAAGTCAACCGATTGGATTTGGTATGGATTTAACCTTCAGTTACTATATTGCAATTCTTTTGACAGCAATAGTGATATTCACTTTTGTGATTCAATATAGGAAAATGTCAGGATATACGACTTTCGATTTAGATCACCCAGTCATATTGAAAAAAGATTATGTCGGATAAATTATAGAATAAGCAGATGAGTGATATTACTCATCTGCTTATTCTTTGTGCAGAATGCTTATAAAATTGTTATAATCGATACTATATGAAAAACATGACTAGGAGAGAATTGAGATGACAAAAATATTGGCCATCGCGAATCAAAAAGGTGGAGTTGGTAAAACGACAACTTCAGTGAACTTAAGCGCTGCACTAGCTGAGCTTGGTAAAAAAGTTTTATTAGTAGATACAGATCCTCAAGGGAATGCTACAAGTGGTGTAGGTGTCGATAAAAATAACGTAGAAAATTCAGTGTATGACATGCTTGTTGAAGATGTAAATATTAATCGATGTGTGTTAGAAACAGCTGTTGACAACTTATATATTATTCCTGCAAACATCGCCTTAGCAGGTGCAGAAATTGAATTAGTTTCTGCAATGAGTAGAGAAGTTCGTTTGAAATATGCATTTAAAGAATTGGAGATTGATTTTGATTATATCATTATCGACTGTCCACCTTCTTTAGGCTTACTAACTATCAATTCATTTACTGCAGCAAATGGTATTATCATTCCGGTTCAATGTGAATATTATGCATTAGAAGGTTTAAGTCAATTATTAAATACTATTCGTTTAGTACAACGTCATTTAAATCAATCACTTGAAATTGAAGGTGTATTGCTGACAATGCTTGATGCACGTACGAATTTGGGTAATGACGTCATTGCAGAAGTAAAAGAGCACTTTGGAAAGAAAGTATATGAAACGATTATCCCTCGTAATGTACGATTATCTGAGGCACCTTCTCATGGTCAACCTATCAATGTGTACGATGCACGTTCGACAGGTGCAAAGACATATAAAAGTTTAGCTGAGGAGGTCGTCAAACATGGCTAGAGGATTAGGTAAGGGTTTAGGTAGAGGATTAGATGCGTTATTCCAGGAGAATCAGCAAGATGAATTAGTAGAAGATATCAATTTATCGGAGTTACGTCCAAATCCATATCAACCACGTCATGAATTTGACGAAAATGCATTAAATGAATTAAGTGAATCAATTAAAATTCATGGTGTATTGCAACCGATTGTTGTTCGTAAATCAGTAAAAGGTTATGACATTGTCGTAGGAGAAAGACGTTATCGTGCTAGTAAACTAGCAGGGAAAATAAAAATCCCAGCTATCGTGAAGTCATTAACAGATACACAAATGATGGAACTTGCAGTCATTGAAAACTTACAACGTGAAGATTTAAATCCTTTAGAAGAAGCAAAGAGCTATCAATTTTTAATGGATAAATTAAATTTAACACAAGCTGAAACAGCGGATCGTTTAGGGAAATCGAGACCATATATCGCTAATATGCTTCGTTTAATGAACTTACCACAAGCAGTGAAAGATTTGATTGACCAAAAGAAAATTACAGGTGGTCATGGTCGTACGTTGCTCGGTTTAAAGTCAGAAGATGAGATGATTAAAGTTGCAAAGAAAGTTATTTCTGAATCGATGAGTGTACGCGAATTAGAGCAGTATATTAAAGAACTTAACAATACAGAAAACAAACCCAAAAAAGAAAAGCAAAAGCCAGCGTTTCTTGTGAAACATGAAGAAAATTTAAAACGTCATTTAGGGACAAAAGTTGAGATTTCAAAATCACGTAAAAAAGGTAAAATTGCAATTGAATTTACTTCTGAAGATGAATTCAACCGTCTCATAGCTTTGCTTGAAAACAAATAGTAGGTGAGTGTATTGAAGGATATTGTTAAAGAAATAAAGCGAACATTTTTTGATGCTGAGATGTGGATGAATATAGCGACCAATATTCTTTGGTCAATTCTGCTTATCATCATTGCAATTTTAGTGATTAGAATTGTTCATCAATTTATTGAGCAGTTCTTTAAAGTAAGAAGAAAAACAAACTTATCTCAATCAACTAAGCGAGATACGACTCTGATTAAATTACTTCAAAATATAGCGTCTTACGTCATCTGGTTTATTGTCATCACGACTATTTTAAGTAATTTTGGCGTTAAAGTTGAAAGTATTATTGCAGGTGCTGGAATTGCAGGTATTGCCATTGGTTTTGGTGCTCAAACTTTAGTAAAAGATGTAATTACCGGTTTCTTTATCATTTTTGAGAATCAATTTGATGTAGGTGATTATGTTAGAATTAATACGACAGGTACAACAGTAGCAGAGGGAACAGTTCAATCTATTGGACTTCGCTCTACGCGTATAAAATCGTTTACGGGTGAATTGACGATTTTACCAAATGGTACAATGAATGAAATTGTTAATTTTTCAGTCAATAATTCGATAGCCATCTTTGATATTTCAGTATCTAGTGAGGAGAATATTTCGCGTGTTGAATCAGTACTACAGCCTTATCTATTAACATTACCCGAGAAATATGCTGATTTAGTAAAACCACCAGAGATGCTGGGTGTTGAAATGGTAAGTGCTGGTGAAACAAAGATAAGAATGTCTGCTGAAACATTACCGAATAACCACGTTAAAGTATCTAGAATATTACGTGGGGATATTAAAGAGTTTTTAGATCAGAATGGTATTCATGTTCCTATGCCACGTGTTGTGATGTATAATCAACCAAATAAGGGTGATCATAATGCAAAATGAGTATAATCTTAATACAATTGTTGAAATGAAAAAGCCACACGCTTGTGGAGAAAAACGATTTAAAGTGATTAGAATTGGTGCAGATATTCGTATTAAGTGTGAAGGATGTGGCAGAAGTATTATGATGCCAAGACAAGAGTTTAATAAAAAAATTAAAAAGATAACGGCACATGCCGAATAAGGAGAATCTATTATGGCTTTAACAGCAGGAATCGTAGGATTACCAAACGTAGGAAAATCAACATTATTTAATGCTATTACAAAAGCTGGAGCACTTGCTGCAAATTATCCCTTTGCGACAATTGATCCAAACGTTGGTATTGTAGAAGTACCAGACGTACGTTTAGATAAACTAACTGAACTTGTGACACCTAAGAAAACGGTACCTACTGCTTTTGAATTTACAGATATTGCAGGTATTGTTAAAGGTGCATCGAAAGGTGAAGGTTTAGGTAATAAATTCTTATCACATATCCGTGACGTGGATGCTATATGTCAGGTTGTACGTGCATTTGAAGATGAGAATATTACACACGTTTCTGGAACAGTTAATCCAGTCGATGATATTGAAGTTATCAATATGGAATTAATTTTAGCGGACTTAGAATCTGTTGAGAAACGTTACGCACGTGTTCAAAAGATGGCGAAGCAAAAAGATAAAGATGCGATGGCGGAAGAAGCTGTGCTCGCACTTGTTAAAGAAGCTTTAGAGAATGAGCGTCCGGCAAGAAGTATTGAATTCACACCTGAACAAGAAAAGTTAGTAAAAGGTATGCATTTATTAACAGCTAAACCAATGCTTTATGTGGCGAATGTATCAGAAGATGATTTAGTCGCGGGTGAGGAAAATGAACACGTTAAAGCGATTAAAGCATATGCAGATAATGAAGGTTCTCAAGTGATTATTATCAGTGCACGCATTGAAGAAGAATTAGCATCATTGGATGAAGATGATAAGAAAGAATACTTAGCAGATTTAGGTATAGAAGAGTCAGGCTTAGATAAGTTAATTAAGGCCTCATATCATTTACTTGGTCTTGCAACTTACTTTACTGCTGGTGTACAGGAAGTCCGTGCATGGACATTTAAGCGTGGGATGACTGCACCTCAATGTGCCGGAATTATCCATACTGACTTTGAACGTGGATTTATTCGTGCTGAAACAGTAAGTTACGATGATTTAATTGAACATAATGGCATGAGTGCAGCAAAAGAAGCGGGTCGCGTACGCCTGGAAGGTAAGGATTATATTATGCAGGACGGCGATGTTGTACATTTTAGATTTAACGTATAATTACTGTAGGAGGATATGATGCAACCATTAAAGCGAATCATTTATTGTATAAAAGTTATCATTAAATCAGAAGATGAAGTTCATCCGATGTACCATGTAACTTATCACTATTTAGTACAAGCAGTATCGTTATCAGAGCCGATTAAACTGGATGATTCCATTTATAATAAAGTATCATTTCCAAGTACAGCAATTCGTTATCTGGATATCATCGAGACAGAGGAAATTGAACCTAGCGATAGCGATTATGAAATGTATCTTCACCTCTATCAATCTGAGGTTATTCAATTATTTCATTCAAAAGCGTATGTTACGTATCAATTAAATGAAGTCCATCAATAATAATTAAACTTATGATTGATGAAAA
The DNA here is from genome assembly GCF_021366795.1 of Macrococcoides caseolyticum. Classification (GTDB taxonomy): domain Bacteria; phylum Bacillota; class Bacilli; order Staphylococcales; family Staphylococcaceae; genus Macrococcoides; species Macrococcoides caseolyticus_A. The sequence continues at coordinate 273,814 of NZ_JAHCPS010000003.1, forward strand.
AAGTAAACTGTGCTATAATTCTCTATTGTGAGTAATGAAAATTATTCCTTGCTTTATTTTGTAATAAAGCCGCATAGACCATAAGGAGGTGTAAAAGATGAGAAAATACGAAATTATGTATGTCGTACGTCCGAACATTGAAGAAGATGCTAAGAAAGCTTTAATCGAGCGTTTCGAAGAGATTCTTACTTCTAACGGAGCTGAAATCATCGAATCTAAAGATTGGGGTAAACGTCGTTTAGCTTACGAAATCAACGATTTTAAAGAAGGTTTCTACCAAATCGTTAAAGTTAATTCAACAGACGTTGCTACAAACGAATTCGATCGTTTAGCAAAAATTAACGATGACATTATCCGTCATATCGTTATCCGCGAAGATGAAAAATAATTCTAAATATGTGGGGGCGATTTAATTGCTTAACCGAGTTGTATTAGTAGGTCGTTTAACTAAAGATCCAGAATACAGAGTCACACCATCAGGCGTGTCAGTTGCTACATTTACATTAGCAGTTAATCGCACTTTTACAAATGCTCAAGGTGAAAGACAAGCTGATTTTATCAACTGCGTCGTTTTCCGTAAGCAAGCTGAAAATGTGAATAACTTCTTAAGCAAAGGTAGTCTAGCTGGGGTAGATGGCAGATTGCAATCACGTAGTTATGATAATCAGGAAGGCCGAAGAGTATATGTTACGGAAGTCATTTGTGATTCAGTTCAGTTCTTAGAGCCGAAGAACGCAAATCAAAACCGTTCACATAATGATCCTAGTCAAGACTATTCTAGTTATGATCAAGGTAATTATGGACAGCCAGCTCAAGGTCAAAATTATCAACCAAACAATCAACAACAAGCGAATACATCAGCACCATCAACGAATCCTTTTGCAAATGCAACTGGGCCGATTGATATTAGTGATGATGATTTACCGTTCTAATAAAGTAAATTTTAAGTAAGGGAGGCAACAATCATGGCAGGTGGACCAAGAAGAGGCGGTCGTCGTCGTAAAAAAGTTTGTTATTTCACAGCAAACGGTATTACACACATCGACTACAAAGAAGTAGAAATGCTTAAAAAATTCATCTCAGAGCGTGGTAAAATTTTACCACGTCGTGTAACAGGTACTTCAGCTAAATACCAACGTATGTTAACTGTAGCTATCAAACGTGCACGTCATATGGCATTATTACCATACGTTAAAGATGAAGCTTAATAATAAATGAAGTAAAGACCTTTTAACCATAACGGTTAGAAGGTCTTTTTTATCTATTTTTATTTATGTGATACAAAAAACGATGAAATTAGCTATACACCTAAGAGTCGTAGCTAATTTTTTTAATTAGTACTTAAATTGTAAAAGAAGATTTCATTAACTTTATTAAACGTTTACAAATATAGATAAAAGTTAACATAAACATAGTGTGAATTTACATTTAAAGTATTGAAATTACTATTGAAAGTAAATATAATAAATTTTGTAATTGTTAATATCTTTTGATAATTACAAAAACTCAGTAAGGGAGGTCGGCCAGTATGAACAATTGGCTAGATATGAATCATTCATTTGAACTGAATCCATTTAACCGATTGATTTTGTATAAAATCTATCAAATCTTAGAAAAGCTTGATCCTATTAATGCTGAAATGCATCGACTACATCAGAAGATCGTTAGAGATGGTCTAGATACTCAAAATCATATTCTATTGGAAGAAATGACTTTAGAGTATGATAAAATACCTTCTGATGTTACTGATTTTGTAGAAGCGGTGATTGGCATGTATGCACATATGTCAAAATCATATGCTGCATTATCCAAAGAGGAAATTATAGTATTAAAGGAGCATCCATACTACTCGTTTCTTGGATTTAATTTAAATGAGGAAACGCATTATGAAATGTATGCATTTTTTTATTTAATTGAAATGCGTCATTATGAAGGACAACTTGATTTGTCACTATTTAGCAATATTGCGACTAAACCATGTAGTCTAAAAGTGTATCAGCGTATGTTGGAAGTCTATGAATTCAATAAAATTGATACGTACTTATCATTTGAGGTGCTTTGCCAAATATTAAAATAGATATACATAAAATAAATCGTAAAAAAAGATGCCCGGACACAGGATGATTGGTGTCCGGGCTTTGTAAATCATTTGTTTTTCTTACATCATTGCGATTAATTGTTCAATTTGTTCTGGATTAATTTGATTACATTGAATATATTTAACGCGATAAATGTGCTCGATTGCAGGTTTAACCCTCTGTTTATCACTTGTCTTTAAGTATAAGTTCATTGGTACAGGATCATCATTGTGAAGACCAGGTTGATGATAATGATAGTCCGTCTTAGAAAATCCAAATTTCTTGTAAAAAGCATCTAAAGGACTAATACCTTCGCTATTTTTTTCGCATTCTAAAATAATATGCGCTAGGGATGTACCATTGTTTTCACATAATTTGACCATGACCTCTTCAGCTTCCGTCATCAACATTCTGGCAATTTGTTTACCACGTGCTTTTGGGCTAACGACAAGATAGACAATGTATCCAATACGATATGTAATTTCGAGATGAAATGCGATAAAGCCTTGTAATGTATCATCTTCATATGCTGCGATGAAATGATATCTTTGTTCATCTTTCTTTTTGATGTTAAATGACTGGTCAAACACTTCTACTGGTTCACGGATTTCATAATCAAATTCATTATTGTATAGATTCATACATTCATGGAAATTGTGATCAGTTTCTGTTAGATGTAAAAATTTCATGATAGGACTCCATTTACATTATTTGATAATTCTATTGTACCATTACATTAAACATAAAAAAAGAAAAGCCCTTTGAAAGGGCTTTTCTTTTTTTATGTGATTGATTAACGACGATCTGTTAAGTCGTTATCTAAACCGTCACGACGGTGAGCATTTGTATCATCAATTTCAACTTCTTCACGACGAACTTCTTCTGAAACATGTTCAGTATCAGTTACGCGATTTTTCTTGATTAATAATTCTTCTGATACGACGTTTTCTTTATCGATAGAAACGCGTTCTTCAGTTAATGGTACGCGAATTGTTTCTTCATCTAAGTTGTTATCGAAGTGACCATCTGCTGCAGTTTCATTAACTTTACGACGTTCAATTGTAACTTCGTCATGTGATACTGGCACATCAAACTCTTGACGTTCAGATACTACATTTTTATCGATTGTAACTTCACCAGATTGAACAACATCTTTGTTAACACGTAAACGTTCTTCGTGTAATTGAATTTTTTCGTCATCTGAAATATCGTTACGTTCTCTTAAATCATTATCTAAATAGTTTAAACGTTCCTCTTTAGGTAATTTGTTGTACTCCTCATAGCTTAATCCTGAATTATTATAGTTATTGTTACTCATATCTACTACATCCTCTCTGTTATTTAAGTTATTTGTACGGTGTGTTGCTGCATAATCTGCGTCTGTATCAGGGTTACCTACAACACCTGATGTATTGTTATAATAAGCATCGTTATCTACATATAATAAAATCTTTCCGCTGTTTACAGCGTTATCATATTCAACACGCTCAGATTCAGATAAATCTAATTTGTCAAATACGCGATGCTGTGGATCTTCTCCAGTAAAGAAAGCTGCTACTTTATCACCAAATGAACCTTCAGCATCTTTAAATTGTACATCTGTGTAATCTAATGCAGAGCCATCTAATTTGTGTTTAGAAATGACATGTAAGTCATGCTCAGCAATACCTTCTGATTTAAGTTGGTCGATTCTACGTAATAAACTTTCTTCATTTAAAAATGTTTCTAAGTTTCTCATCTTCATCGTACCTCCAAGTTGTTTGTTTTGTACGTTTCATGATGACTGTTGTTTTGTTGTTATGCTAAATAGATACCCGTGGTGACAAAGTGTAAACACAAAAAGCTGAAATAATTATTCTAACTTGATAAACGAATAATGGCATATATATAGAAGAAAAGCATATTTTTTTGATAAAATAATTAAAAATAATTAATTTTTAATACGATAAATTTATAAGATGGTGCGTAAAAATAATATATATTTAGTCCAAAACATAAAATGTTAGCCTTGATTTTCATCGACAACAAAATACAGATAATTTAGAATAAAAAGTCATTTATTAAGTTGTATGGCTTTTATATAAATAGTATTGCTAATTATCTGTAACTTTGATATTATCTAAAAATATTATTAATAAGATTAACTCATATAAATTAAAGGATATGGCTTTAGAGTTTCTACCACATTACCGTAAATGATGTGACTATGAGTATTGAATATGGCTATTTTTGTAGTTTTATTTTTTGCTCATCTCATGTAGATGGGCTTTTTTTGTATATTGTGCTATTTTTTCTTGAGTTTTTTTATTAATGAATTTAAAGATAAACAAAACGCAGGAAATATGAAATAATAGAACTAACTAATGAAAAATGGAGGAATTATAATGACGTGGGAAAACAAGTTTCAAAAAGAAGGTTTAACTTTTGATGATGTATTATTGGTTCCAGCAGAATCAAGTGTTCTACCGAATGAAGTTGATTTAAGTGTTGAACTTTCAGAAAAACTGAAATTAAATATTCCGATTTTATCTGCAGGTATGGATACAGTGACTGAATCGAAAATGGCGATTGCTATGGCACGACAAGGTGGTTTAGGCGTTATTCATAAAAACATGAGTATCGAACAACAAGCGGATGAAGTGCAAAAAGTTAAACGATCTGAAAATGGTGTCATAACAAATCCATTCTTCTTAACGCCGGAAGAACAAGTATTTGCAGCAGAACATTTAATGGGTAAATATCGTATTTCTGGTGTGCCTATTGTTAACAATCCAGAAGAAAAGAAACTGGTGGGTATCATTACCAATCGTGATCTTCGTTTTATTGAAGATTTTTCTATTAGAATTTCTGATGTGATGACGAGCAAAGATTTAGTCACTGCACCAGTTGGAACGACATTAGAACAAGCTGAAAAAATGCTTCAAAAATATAAAATCGAAAAATTACCAATCGTTGATGATGAAGGTATTTTAAAAGGTTTAATTACAATTAAAGATATTGAGAAAGTTATCGAGTTTCCGAATGCAGCCAAAGATGAGCATGGACGTTTATTAGTTGCAGCAGCAGTAGGTATCGCAAAAGACACATTAGTACGTGCAAAGCAACTTGTTGAAGCAGGAACAGATGCATTAGTTATTGATACAGCGCATGGTCATTCTAAAGGTGTATTAGATATGGTAAAAGCGTTGAAAGAAAATTTCCCTGAAGTAACTTTAATTGCAGGTAACGTAGCAACTGCGAGTGGTACAAAAGCATTAATTGAAGCGGGTGCTGATGTTGTTAAAGTAGGTATCGGACCAGGATCAATTTGTACAACACGTGTTGTAGCAGGTGTCGGTGTACCTCAAATTACTGCAGTATATGATGCAGCAACTGAAGCAAAGAAACATGGTAAAGCAGTTATTGCAGATGGTGGCATTAAATTCTCAGGAGATATCATTAAAGCTTTAGCAGCAGGTGGACATGCAGTAATGTTAGGTTCATTACTTGCTGGTACTACAGAATCACCTGGTGAAACTGAAATTTTCCAAGGTAGACAATATAAAGTTTACCGTGGTATGGGATCACTCGGTGCAATGGAACAAGGTTCTAAAGACCGTTACTTCCAGGACGATAAAGACTCTAAAAAGTTTGTTCCAGAAGGTATTGAAGGACGTATTGCTTATAAAGGTGCATTACAAGATACTGTTTATCAACTCCTTGGTGGTGTAAGAAGCGGTATGGGTTACACAGGATCTAAAGATTTAGCGACATTACGTGAAGAAGCACAATTTATTAGAATGACTGGTGCTGGTTTAATCGAAAGTCATCCACATGATGTACAAATTACGAAAGAATCACCAAACTACTCAATTTAATAATCACACTTAAAGGAGAACTTCATATATGGAAATGGCATTAGAGCAAGAATTAATTCTTGTACTGGACTTTGGAAGTCAGTATAACCAGTTAATCACACGTCGTATTCGTGAGATGGGTGTTTATTCAGAATTACATGATCATGAAATCTCAATTGAAGAGATTAAGAAAATGAATCCGAAAGGTATTATTTTATCTGGAGGACCCAATTCAGTTTATGAAGAAGGATCATTTACAGTAAACCCTGAAATCTTTAATTTAGGCGTACCAGTACTTGGAATCTGTTATGGTATGCAGTTAATGACGAAATTATTAGGTGGAACAGTTGAGCGTGCGAATGAGCGCGAATACGGCAAAGCAGTGATTAATGCACAAACGCATTCATTATTCACAAAATTACCAGAAGAACAAACTGTTTGGATGAGTCATAGTGATAAGGTGATTACGATACCTGATGGGTTCGAAGTCATTGCGCATTCTCCAAGCTGTCAATATGCAGCAATTGAAAATAAAGAAAGACAACTATTCGGTGTACAATTCCATCCTGAAGTACGTCACTCTGAGTATGGAAATGATTTATTACGTAATTTTATACGTGAAATTTGTAAGTGTACTGGCGAATGGACGATGGAAAATTTCATTGAAATTGAAATCGAAAAAATTCGTGAGAAAGTTGGCGACAGAAAAGTTATTTGTGCAATGAGTGGTGGCGTTGACTCATCAGTCGTTGCTGTGTTGATTCATAAAGCAATTGGTGACCAATTAACATGTATCTTCGTTGATCATGGTTTATTACGTAAAGGCGAAGGTGACATGGTGATGAAGCAGTTCGGTGAAGGCTTTAATATGAACATCATTCGTGTTGATGCAAAAGACCGTTTTATGAGCAAACTTGCAGGTGTATCAGATCCTGAGAAAAAACGTAAAATTATCGGTAATGAGTTTGTGTACTTATTTGATGAAGAAGCAGCTAAATTAAAAGATGCTGACTTCTTAGCACAAGGTACGTTATATACAGATATCATTGAATCAGGAACAAAAACAGCACAAACAATCAAATCACACCACAACGTAGGTGGATTACCAGAAGATATGCAGTTTGAGTTAATTGAGCCTGTGAATACATTATTTAAAGACGAAGTACGTGCGTTAGGTATTGAATTAGGTATCCCTGAGCATTTAGTATGGCGTCAACCATTCCCGGGACCAGGACTTGGAATCCGCGTGTTAGGTGAGATTACGGAAGAAAAATTAGAAATCGTACGTGAATCTGATGCGATTTTAAGAGAAGTCATTGCAGAAGCGGGATTAGAACGCGATATTTGGCAATACTTCACTGTATTACCTGACATTCGCTCAGTCGGTGTGATGGGAGACTATAGAACATACGACTACACAGTGGGTGTCCGTGCAGTAACAAGTATCGATGGTATGACAAGTGATTTCGCAAGAATTGACTGGGAAGTATTACAGAAAGTATCAAGTAGAATCGTTAATGAAGTACAACACGTAAACCGCGTAGTGTATGACATTACATCTAAGCCACCAAGCACGATTGAGTGGGAATAGAACTGAAAATAAGGAGAACCCTTTAACCGTTCAGGTTTAAGGGTCTTTTTTATGTCTTTTAAATGATAAAAAGGGCAGAAATACGATAACTTTTAGTTAGTGGGTAGATGAGCGTTAATACGCTCAGATTTGAGCGAGTTGAAGTGTCAGGATGTTAGTCATACCATATTGCTGTATTGGAAATGTGGTATGACCTCAAAATGAATAAAACTCTTTGAAGATTGAACCTCGTCAAATATGACTGAGTTGTGATTGAATGAAAAGGACAATCCAAGATTGGATAGTGCAAAGTTCATAATCTAGATTAACTAAACGAATATTATCGTTTAGTATACTAATACAAAAAAATAACAGACATTTTAGTCTGTTATTCAGCACTCTTGGTTTTATTTTCCTTATTGTATGAAACGTATAAGGCAACTGAAAGAAAAAATATATAAGGTAAAATATCATTTTTAATATCAGAAAGAGTTAAGAACTGTTCTCCGGAAAGTAAATTCGTTACAATTTGAAACGCTAAGCAAAAAATTAAAGTAAAAATTAAAACATTGATACACTCTTTTTTAGTCATGATACGAGTCCTTTCTATTAGTTTTTTTAGGAGTTAATATAAATACCAAACCACATAAGAAAAGAACAAGTGGTACACCAAAATTACTTGAATCAATCATATAAATAATAACAGCCATTACCATGATGAAGATTCCTAAATAAATATCAAAATGTTTATTCTTCATGCAATTGTCACTCCCATATTATTTCCATTTAAGAGTATCATTAATAACATATTTTTAATAGTATTTTTTTGTAAATTGATGAGTGAATCTCATGAAATAGTTAATGGTCAACGAGTAACCAACGGATATTTCCGTTCGTTATAAAGCTGGTGTCTGAAAAGAAACATAGCATATGAGGTAGCCACAGTTTTGTGGTTTACTTCAATCAGTCCATATTTGGACGTAACTAAAAAATATTTTTTTAGTCGTTTAGAGCTTCTACAGCGTAAAAGAGATGATTTTACTCGTATTTGGTCTTTTTGTTGTAAAATGGCTGCAATTACCCCCCCTTTATGTTCTTAATATGAGTATGTTCATAATTAAGTATTTACATATGTATGAAGTAGTAGTAATATTGAATCTTTTAGGCAAATACTATTTACAGATTAGACAATATGGGTATAATAAAGTAAGTACATGCATGCATACATATGCATGCTAAATAATGAAGGAGGGGAAAATATGAATATCTTTAAAAAGAGTAGGGGTAGATATCATTTAAGCTTAGAGTATGTAAGTAAAAAGACTGGTATTTCTATTTCTGTTATTAATAGACTAGAAAATGATAGGATTGATAACGTTAATTATTCATCCGAAATCGCTCGTTTAGCAGAATTTTACGACCTTACCCTAACTGATGTTCATTCGAATATAAGTCCTCAATCTTCTTTCATTGCAAGACATAAAGGTGCGATCAATGAACATGACAAAATGCAAATCGCTAAATTATATAAATTACAGGAAATGTTAGGATGAGTGAAAGCAAACAAGATTTTCTTAATTCGTTAAGAAAATGCTCTCATAGAATGCAAGATGGTAGAGAACTTGCAGAATATACTTTAAATAAGTGTTTTGATGAAGGCATCCATAGTAAAGTGGATGTCTTTAATTTATGCAGGGTATTGGATGCAAACTATGTACCGAGTGATTTAGATGATGTTGATGGTATTTATATCACCGAAAGAAGAGATGGAGAAAAGATTTTAAATAGGGCGATTATAGGTTTAAATATAAATAAAGTGAGTTTAAGACGTTTGAAATTTACTTTAGCTCATGAATTATGCCACCATATTAAAGATTTTGAAAAACAGCAACAAGTAACTTTGAATGAAGATTTAGATATTCCATATAGTAAAGTTGAGAAGTTTGCCAATACATTTGCTTCGTACCTCTTGGTTCCTCACCTTAAGTTAAAGAATAAATTAGATGAATTTAGTGGAAAGAAAAAATTGAGTGATGCAGATATTATATGTTTAGCAGACTATTTTGAAGTGAGTAAATCTATGATAACTTACCGGTTAGATCGACTAAATATTAGCTATGAGTTAGGAAGTGGAAGTTTAAGTACAGATATAGACTTAAAGATAAAACTTCAATATATCAAAGGCATATTTTCGAACTCTAAAAAATTATTTGACTCTTATCGCAGAGCTAATATCATGGAAATAGTTTCAAATGATTCTAGATTTGAAGGTATCAAATTAGAAATCGAAGAAATTTCAGAAATAATTTTCGATATTGATGGCTTTCTAGAAGAGGGGAAAATATTAAGTGAAAATGAAATGCAAATCATCGGTCTGTATTATATGTATGAGAAACTTTTGGAAGAAAACGATATACCTGACCAATATAAGTTACAAGATTATCACTCATATTTATATAAAATGTCTAAAGAATATGTTAAAGGCTTTAGGCGATCAGATAACTATATAACTGGGGCAAAAGTGCAGACACCATCGCATACTAAAGTTCAAGAGGAAATGTATTTACTTGCTAAAGATATACGCTTTATTTTTGATGGAAGTTCTAGAGAGGTGAATTTAGAATTCGTAAATAGTTTAGCGAAGATACATCAAAAAATAACTTGGATACACCCTTTTAGTGATGGAAATGGAAGAGTGTCAAGATTATTAAATAATTGGTTGTTACAATTAAAAGAGTATCCTTATATGGTTATAAAGGTAAAAGATAAAGATAGCTATCTGAGATGTTTACAAGAAGCAGACGAATATAATTTTAAACCTTTGATAGAATTGTTGATCGATAATATTTATGAGAATTACAATGATTACATCTTAGCTAATATATAGAATGACATAATAGAGTATTATTAAGGGCAAAAAAAGGGCAGGCTTTTAGTAAAAAGGGCAAGTCCAATTTATCTCAAAATTACAAAACCATCGGCCAACCGTTGATTTCACTAGGATTTGAATTAAATTGGATTGAAGTGAAAAGACTTTTTGGATTGAGTGGGAATAGAAGTATAAATTCAAAAGACCTTACAGCCACAATGGTTGTGAGGTCTTTTTCGTTCACAATAATTATCGCCAATGTTTAAAACTTTCAGTATCAGGTATACAATTACTATAACCCGTTTCAAACAGCCAAATAGTAAATACTAATGAGGAGTGATTGAAATGAATGGTATCTTAAAAGTAATTGGTGCTTCAGCAATTGCATATGGTACGGTATTATGCGCAGAAGCAATTAGTGAGATTGCAACTGATATTATCGAAGAATAATAAAACTGAATATAGAGTTTAACGGATGAGCCGATGTGCTCATCTTTTTTTTATAAAAAATTTTATTTTTGAAAGCCTTGATATTATTGAGTTTCTATTGGATAAAAAAACTAATTAATCAAAAAATTCTGATTTAACTGTTGACTTTTATTTTTAAAGATAGTAATCTCTTAAATAACAAATTACACAATGAAATATTACAAATTCACAGTAATAAGGAAAGTAAATCATACCCTGCATTCACAGAGAGTTTCCGTTTGCTGAAAGGAAATAATGAAAGCATGATTGAAAATGGCCTTTGAGTGGTGATGCCGATATTTAGGTGTCAACGGGTTCGCCCGTTATAGCGATACAGTATTAAAGTTTATTTAACTGCGTACTGGAAGAGGTCGCTATAGTAATATAGTGGCGAATAAAGGTGGTATCACGGAAGAAGCTTTCGTCCTTTAAATCTGATTATTCAGGTTTGCAGGACGAAGGCTTTTTTATTTCTTAATTTAAGGGAGGTTACTCAATGAAAAGTACACAGCTTGCTCAAATTTCAACGTCTCATGACATTACAGGTGCTACTAGTAATCCTATTTACTTAGCTACAGCATTTCAACACGAAGCGGTAGGTCATTCTACTGGATTTGATTACACCAGAACAAAGAACCCAACGCGATCCCATTTCGAAGAAGCATTTGCTCGTCTTGAAGGTGGTCTCGCATCATTTGCGACTTCAAGTGGTATGGCGAGTGTTCAGCTGATTCTTAATTTATTTCAACCACATGATGAAATACTCGTATCGTTTGATTTATATGGTGGATCGTATCGTTTATTTGATTTCTACGAACAGCAATATCAACTTAAATTCACTTACATTGATTTTAATAATCTTGAACGGGTTCGTGCATCGATTAATGAGCATACACGTGCATTTTTCATCGAACCAATCTCTAATCCGCAAATGCAGAGTGTAGCGCTTGAACGGATATATGAAATAGCAAAAGAATACAGCTTACTGACGATTATCGATAATACCTTTTTAACACCTTATTTATCAACACCGCTTGAAGACGGCGCAGATATTGTACTTCACTCCGCAACGAAATATATATCGGGTCACAATGATGTGCTGGCTGGTGTTGTAACCGTAAAAGATGAAGCGCTCGCAGTGCAGCTCGGTCAATTTCACAACATGATTGGTGCGACACTCTCACCATTTGATAGTTATTTGTTAGTAAGAGGACTAAAGACACTGCACCTCAGAATGGATCGGTCAATTGATAATGCTAAGCGATTATCCCAAGTGCTGAATGAGAATGAGGCGATAGATGAGGTATTGTATGCAGGTACAACTGGGATGCTAAGTGTAAGGCTTAATAAATCGTATAATACACGGGAATTTCTCAAACATTTAAATGTTTGTATATTTGCTGAGAGTCTTGGTGGAACGGAAACATTTATTACATTCCCATATACACAGACACATATCGATATGCCGGATGAAGAAAAGGAGAAGCGTGGGATTAACGAACACCTTCTTCGCATATCAGTTGGTGTTGAAGATTTTGAAGATATAAATGCAGATATATTACAGGCACTGAATAAATCTAAAGTAGTGGAGGTGATTGTATGACGAATAAAGAGACGCAATTATCAAAGCATCATCAATTAGAAGGCTACGCATCAAGCAATATGCCACTATATTATGCTTCTACATATAAACAAGAACAATTAGGTGGCGAAACAACATTTGATTATGCGAGAAGCGGTAATCCGAATAGAAAATATCTTGAAGAGCAGTTAGCAGATTTAGAGGGTGGACAATATGGATTGGCTTTTAGCTCTGGTATTGCAGCTGTTACTGCTGTATTTCTAACGTTGAAAGCTGGCGATCATGTCATTATGCCTGATGATGTGTATGGTGGCACTTTTAGATTAACAGAACAAATACTTTCGAAATTTGGCCTGACATTTACAGTTGTTGATCAATCTAATTTAGAAGAAATCGAGCAAGCTATACAGGTGAACACGCGACTCATCTATGTAGAAACACCGTCAAATCCATTGTTTAAAGTAGCGGATATTCAAGCAATTTGTAACATTGCAAAGCAGCATCGATGTTTGGTGGCCGTCGATAATACCTTTATGACGCCACTTGGACAGTCACCTCTAGAGCATGGTGCAGATTTTATCATTCATTCAGCTACAAAGTTTTTAAGTGGTCATAGTGATGTCATCGCAGGTGCAGTAATAACAAATGAAGCATACCTGGCTGATCAACTCTATTTAATTCAGAACGGAACAGGTTCAGGATTAGGCGTTTACGATGCATGGACGTTAACAAATCACCTAAAGACGTTACCAGTAAGATTTCAACAAAGTGTTAAACATGCAGAAGTGATTTATCAATTTCTATCGGCTCACTCTGCTGTACAAGAAGTCTATTACCCAGGTAATCATCCAGTTCACTTGAAACAAGCGACGTGCGGTGGTGCAGTCATTGGATTCAGAATAAGAGATGAAACAAAAGCGCAGCAATTTGTTGACCTCTTAAAATTACCATTAGTATCCGTAAGCTTAGGTGGTGTAGAAACCATTTTATCGCACCCAGCAACGATGAGCCATGCTGCAGTTCCTGAATTTGTGAGAAGAAAACGCGGTATTACCGATGGATTATTTAGATTATCAGTTGGCCTGGAGCATCCAGAAGATCTTATTAAAGATTTAGATTTTGCTTTAAGGAGGGGTGTATATGACCATTCTGAAAGAGATGAGCGAACGTATATTAGTGGCTGATGGAGCAATGGGTACAATCCTTTATTCAGAAGGATTGAATACTTGTCCGGAACACTACAATCTGACACATCCTGAAAAAATTGCGCAAATCCATCACGCCTACATCCAGGCAGGCGCAAATCTTATTCAGACGAATACGTATGGCGCAAATTTTGAGAAATTAAAACTGTATGGATTAGAACACCGTGTGAAAGATATTCATAAATCCGCAGTACAAATTGCAAAGTCAGTTGCGACGCCAGAAACATTTATTGCCGGAACAATAGGTGGATTTAGAAGTACACGCAAAGAATCTTTCTCGCTTGAAACGATTGCTTATCACACAGAACTTCAAATCGAAACACTAGCAAGTGCTGGTGTAGATGTATTGCTGTTCGAAACTTATTATGATCTTGAAGAATTACTGCACGTCATTAAAATAGGAAAAACATATCAACTACCAATCATCGCTCAGTTAACAGCAAGTACAACAAAGTATTTAAAAGACGGAAAATCAATTCCAGAAGCAATTGAACAGTTAATCGATATAGGTGCTGATGTTGTTGGATTAAATTGTCACCATGGTCCACACCATATGATTCAGACATTTAAACACTTAGATATACCTAAACATGCTTATTTAAGTTGTTATCCGAATGCGAGTCTATTAGATATTGAAGATGAAGTAATTAAGTATAGCGACAATGCTGTATATTTCAGTAATGCTGCACAATCATTAGTAGCTGAAGGCGTGAGATTAATTGGAGGATGTTGTGGTACAACGCCAGAGCATATTAAGAAGATTAGTGAAGCAGTATCGAACTTGTCACCTGTAGTCAATAAAGATGTTATCCCAATTGAACGCCATCATAACTTTAGACCTGGAGAGCGTAAGAAGCATATCGGTGATCTTGTTAAAGAGCGTCCAACAGTAGTCGTTGAGCTGGATACGCCGAAGCACCTTGATACGACTGCGTTCTTTAAAGGAATTAAAGCGCTCGAAGAAGCAGGCGTTGATGCTGTTACTTTGGCTGATAATTCGCTTGCAAATGTCAGAATATCGAATATTGCAGCTGCGAGTATTATAAAGCAACGCTACAACATTCGGCCTTTAGTACACGTAACTTGCCGGGATCATAATTTAATTGGATTGCAGTCACATTTACTCGGGCTATCATTACTCGGTATTGACGATATTTTGGCAGTAACTGGTGACCCATCCAAGTTAGGAGATTTCCCGGGAGCAACGAGTGTGTTTGATGTGAATTCATGTGGCTTATCAGAGATTATAAAGCAATTTAATCAAGGTATTAATGCTGATGGAGCGAATTTGAAACGGAAGACAACATTTTCTGTAGCAGGTGCCTTTAATCCGCATACAAAGCATTTACAACGCGCAGTAGAACGTCTCACTAAGAAAATAGAAGCAGGAATGTCGTATTTCATAACACAACCTGTGTTTGATCGCGCACAAATAAAAGAAATATATGAAGCGACAAAGCATTTAGATGTTCCAATTATTATTGGTGTTATGCCGATTACAAGTTATAATAATGCGCTATTTCTAAACAACGAAGTACCTGGTATAAAGATACCAGAACATATACTCAAACAGTTTGAAGTGGTTCAAGAAGATAGAGCACAGACAAAAGCGGTATCTATAAAGATATCAAAACAATTAATTGATGAAGTATACAGTTACTTTAATGGATTGTATCTTGTGACACCATTTATGAAATATGAAATGACAGAAGAACTAGCAAAGTACGCAAAAGAGATTACAAATAACCAATATACTGAGGAGGTCATCTAATGACAATTAAAACAGCAAATTTAGGATTCCCGAGATTAGGAAAAGATAGAGCGTGGAAAAGAGCAATCGAGAAGTACTGGGGCCATGAAATTAATCATCAAGAACTTAATGAGCAATTAAATGAAATCCATAAAGATAATTTACAAGTTCAAGCAAGCTATGATTTAGATTCAGTACCTGTTGGCGACTTTTCATTGTATGATCATATATTAGATACAGCATTATTATTCAATATTATCCCTGAACGATTTAGTGGAAGACCGATTGACGATGACCTTCTGTTTGATATCGCACGAGGCAATAAAGAGAATGTAGCGAGTGCTTTGTTGAAATGGTTTAATACAAACTATCATTACATTGTGCCGGAATGGGATACAGCAAAACCAAAATTAAATGCAGAGCAATTGCTTCATAAAGTGAAGCTAGCTAAGGCGTTAGATATACAATCGCATGCAGTCGTTGTAGGTCCGGTGACGTTTGTAGCGCTATCAAAAGGCGGAGAACAGTCTGAAGAAGAAAAAGTTCGAGCATTACTTCCGTTTTATGCGGAATTATTCCGTTTGCTTAATGAACAAGGCGTGAATTATATTCAGGTTGATGAACCTATTTTAGTTACAGATAAAGCCGGGGTGTACGAAGAAATTACAAAAGAAGCTTACACGTATTTTAATACACATGTGCCACAGAATAAATTAGTTATTCAAACCTATTTTGAACGTGTTAATCTTTCTTTCATTAGAGAATTGCCTGTCTATGGTATTGGTATTGATTTTGTTCATGATAATGGATTTAATCTTAAACAGATTCAGGATGAAGGGTGGCCGAATGATAAAGTATTATTTGCTGGTATCATAGATGGTAGAAACGTATGGGCATCTGATATTGAAGCGCGTAAGGATTTAGTGGAAAAACTTCAGACGTATGCAAATGAAATTGTGATACAACCTTCTGCATCGTTGTTACATGTACCACTATCACTTGAACAGGAAACGATTGATGAGAACATTAAAGAAGGTCTTAGCTTCTCGACTGAGAAATTAAATGAACTCAATGCTTTGAAGAAGTTATTCAATGATAACGATGATACGTTATACAATGCATTAAAAGAAAAGTATAGCCGTTTCTCTAACCAACCATTTAAACAAAAATCATTTGATTTTGACAGTGTACCAGCACAAAGAAATACACCTTTTGCTGAACGTAAACTTAAACAGCAAAACAGATTACATCTACCTGAACTACCTACAACGACAATCGGTTCGTTCCCTCAAACGAAAGAAGTGAGAAAGAACAGAGCAGATTATCGTAAAGGCCATAAAGATAGAGCAGCCTATGAAGCATTTATTGAAGCGGAAATTAAGCGTTGGATAGAAATTCAGGAACGCATTGGATTAGACGTATTTGTACATGGTGAATTTGAACGTAATGATATGGTAGAGTTCTTCGGGGAGCAGCTTGAAGGCTTCTTAGTAACCCAATATGGCTGGGTACAGTCTTATGGTTCACGCGCTGTAAAACCACCTATTATTTATGGCGATGTTTATTGGACGAAACCTCTGACAGTCAAAGAAACAGTCTATGCACAAAGCTTAACTGACAAACCGGTTAAAGGCATGTTGACAGGCCCTGTTACGATATTAAACTGGTCGTTTGAACGTGTTGATATTCCAAAAACAGAAGTACAGAATCAAATCGCACTTGCTATAAGAGCAGAAGTTGAAGCCCTTGAAACTGCCGGAATAAAAATTATTCAAGTTGATGAACCGGCACTAAGAGAAGGATTACCGTTACATCAGTCATACCATGAACAATATTTAAAAGATGCAGTCCATTCGTTTAAACTTGCAACATCATCAGTGAAAGATGAAACACAAATCCATACGCATATGTGTTATTCTCAATTCGGTAAAATTATACATGCAATTAAAGCGCTGGATGCAGATGTCATTTCAATCGAAACATCGCGTAGTCATGGAGATTTGATTAAAGATTTTGAATCGATTACGTATGACCTTGGCATTGGACTAGGTGTATATGATATCCATAGCCCACGTGTACCGACAGAAGAAGAAATTACGAGGGCGATTACGAGAGCACTTAAAGAAATTGACCGTTCATTATTCTGGGTGAATCCAGACTGTGGTTTAAAAACGCGTAAGGAAGAGGAAGTCGTTGCTGCACTTTCTACGTTAGTATCAGCAGTACAAAAATTACGTGACACGCAAGAAGTAGCAGTTTAAAATATAGAACATAATAAAAGACAAGGTATATTAATATACCTTGTCTTTTATTATGTTTAGCCCTCATCAATGATTGAATTAATAATCAACAAAATTTATTTAATATAAAAAGTAAATAGTGTAATAGGGTTGTTTAAAGGGTATACGACAAATATAAAATGGATGAATGGAGCGATGATAATGGTAACTCCTGAACAAGAAATTTACGAAATATATGTTAAATTATATCAAGCGATGATAGATGAAGATGTGGATACGATTGATCAGCTGATGATGGATGGTAGTGTATTAGTACATATGACAGGTGTAAGACAACCTAAAATAGAATGGTTAAGAGCGATAGAAAATCAGTCGATGAAGTATTATTCAACGAAAGAAGAAAATATAGAAATATTGATTAAAGATAAGAAAGCAACGCTTGTGGCACAAAATAAAGTGGATGCAAGAATTTATGGTTCACGTAATACGTGGCCTTTAGAACTTACGATGACGTTAGTGAAATTTGACCGTTATTGGAAGATATCACACGTAGAAGCATCGACATATTAAATGTTTTTAATTTTTTTAGTAAATAATGTTGACAGTAACAATAGTTTATTATAAGATTGTTATTGTCTTATTTGGAGGAATACCCAAGTCCGGCTGAAGGGATCGGTCTTGAAAACCGACAGGGGCTTAACGGCTCGCGGGGGTTCGAATCCCTCTTCCTCCGCCATTATTTAGACTAATTATTGTACTTTATATAAAGAAGAGAGCTGACTATTTGTTAGCTCTCTTTTCTTTAGTAATGGGGTAACGCTTTTTATATTGTAATTCAGTCTCTTTTTCGTTTTCTGATTTTCTAATTCTTATAGAGGTATTTTTTTCATTTAAAATTTTATTATTATTGTCTATAAACAAAACATTAAAATCTTCATCTTTATTATCAGCGCCTAATGATTTAAGTATCTCACGGTTTATGTGTTTCTCATTGTTGACAACCTTTTTGAATCTGCAAAAACCTTTACCTCAAATATATCTACTGTAATGTCCTGTATATTATTTTTATTTTCTATTATTTCATTTCTCCTTTTTTACATGGCTCTCACGATGCTAGAAATAGATGTTTACCCTGTTTACTTCAATTTAAAAGATATTTGTATTAAAAATAAACAAGTATTTAATAACAGATTTATAATTATTAAAAATATGCGGATAAAAATTATAAATGAAATAAATTAAATAACTATGAAACCCCTTTCTGAAAACCTTTACAAACTTGTATAGACAATGTAGAATGAAAATATAATACAAAAAAGGAGTTGACCAGAATGGCAGTCAACAGACAAGAAGTTAAAGATATTATTAGTGCTATTGGTGGTAAAGAAAACGTAGCAGCAGCAACGCACTGCGTAACTCGTTTACGTTTAGCTTTAAAAGATGATTCAAAAGTAGACAAAACAGCTTTAGATAAAATTAATTTAGTAAAAGGATCATTTGCAGCAAACAATCAGTTCCAAATCGTTATTGGACCAGGTACGGTAGACGAAGCTTATAAAGTATTCGTTGATGAAACAGGTGTGGGTGAGGCTTCAAAGGATGATGTAAAAGCAGCAGCAGCAGAGAAAATGAGTCCATTACAACGTGCGATTAAGACGTTAGGTGATGTATTTATTCCATTATTACCTGCAATCGTAACAGCCGGTTTATTATTAGGTCTTTCTAACTTATTACTTGATCCAGGCGTATTTTATGAAAAGAAATCTGTTGTAGACATGTTTCCTCAATTTAAAGGGATTGCAGAAATTATTAAATTAATTGCTGTAACGCCATTCCACTTTTTACCTGCATTAATCGGTTGGAGTGCGATGCGTGTATTTGGTGGTAGTCCGATTTTAGGTTTGGTCTTAGGTTTAGTACTGGTTAACCCAGCACTTGCGTCACAATATGGTTTGGCGGATAGAGATACAGGTAAACTAGTTGAAATTCCGACTTGGGATATCTTTGGATTAAAAGTGCAACAATTAAACTATGCTGCACAAGTATTACCAATCTTAATCGCGACTTGGTGTTTAGCACAAGTTGAACGTTTCTTAAATAAACGTGTACATGATTCAATCAAGATGTTGGTTGTAGGTCCTATTGCATTATTATTAGTAGGTTTCTTATCATTCATCATCATTGGTCCAGTGGCATTCTGGTTAGGTAACCAAATTACTGGATTTGTTCAAATGATATTTGAACATGCTGGCTGGTTAGGTGGGCTAATTTATGGATTAGTTTATGCTCCACTTGTTATTACAGGTCTTCACCATATGTTCTTAGCAGTTGACTTCCAATTAATGAGTTCAAAATTAGATGGTACATATTTATGGCCTATCTTAGCAATTTCAAATATTTCACAAGGTTCAGCAGCATTCGCAGCTTGGTTCTTATATAAACGCAAAAAAATGGTTAAAGAAGAAGGATTAGCATTAACTTCTGGTATTTCTGGTTGGTTAGGGGTTACTGAACCAGCAATGTTCGGGGTAAATATTCCGCTTAAATATCCATTTATCGCTGCAGTAATTACAACTGGAATTGTTGGCGCAGTCTTCGGTTCTCAACAATTATTAGGTAAAGTTGGTGTTGGAGGCGTTCCAGGTATTATGAGTATTAATTCTGGATTTAAGATTACGTTTGCCATCGGTATGATCATCGCTATCATTTTACCAATCGTGTTAACGTTGATTTTCTCTAAATTTGCTAAGCAAATGGGTGAGGATATTGCAGAACCAATCGTTTCAGATAAAAAATTATAAAATTTCATAGTTAATAAATTCATCAACGAGCAACGTGTACTTACAGGTTGTTCGTTGTAAAATTATATTAAACTAAAAAACGTTAGGAGTTATAAAATATGGCAGTTACTGATTGGAGAAAGTCAGTTGTTTATCAAATTTATCCAAAGTCATTTAATGATACAACAGGTAATGGTCATGGAGATATTAACGGTATTATTGAAAAGCTAGATTATTTAAAGACACTTGGTGTTGATTATTTATGGTTAACACCGGTTTATCGCTCTCCTATGAATGATAATGGCTATGATATTAGTGACTATTATGAAATTAATTCAGATTTCGGTACGAAAGAAGACTTCAAGCGTTTATTAGATGAAGCGCATGCACGTGGTATTAAGATTATGTCTGATATCGTTATTAATCATACAAGTACTGAGCATAACTGGTTTGTAGAATCTCGTAAATCATTAGATAATGAATACCGCGATTATTATATTTGGAAAGATGGTAAAGATGGACAGCCTCCTACAAACTGGGAATCGAAGTTTGGTGGTAATGCATGGCAGTTAGATCCAGCTACGAATCAATATTACTTACGTTTATTTGATGTCACACAAGCAGATTTAAATTGGGAAAATGAAAAACTGCGTAAAGAAATTTATGACATGATTAATTATTGGATTGATTTCGGCATGGATGGTTTCCGATTTGATGTGATCAACTTAATTTCAAAGGCAGAATTTAAGGATTCAGATAAAATAGGTAAAGAGTTTTATACAGATGGTCCACGCGTACATGAATTCTTAAATGAAATGAATCGTAATACTTTTGGTAATAAAGAAGGCTTTATGACGGTTGGTGAGATGAGTTCTACAACGCTGGAGCATTGTATTGACTATACGCGAGAAGATCGTCATGAATTAAGTAGCGTCTTCAATTTCCATCATTTAAAAGTAGATTATAAAGACGGCGAGAAATGGACAAAGATGCCGTTTGATTTTATTGAATTAAAGCGTATTCTTTTTGAGTGGCAGGTGGGTATTTCAAAAGGTGGTGGCTGGAATGCAATCTTCTGGTGTAACCATGATCAACCACGTGTCGTCAGTCGTTTCGGTGATGATTCAACAGAAGAAAATCGTGTAAAGAGTGCAAAGATGCTCGCAATAATTTTGCACTGTCTACAAGGTACGCCCTACATTTATCAAGGCGAAGAAATTGGTATGACGAATTTATATTTAAACGATATTAGTCAGTATCGTGATGTGGAATCAACCAATGCCTATAAAATTATGCGAGATAACGGGTTTACAAATGACGAAATATTGGATATATTACAAGATAAATCAAGAGATAATTCAAGAAGTCCTGTACAGTGGGATGATAGTGTTAATGCAGGTTTTTCAACAGGCACACCTTGGATTGATGTTGCAAAAAACTATAAACAAATCAATGTTAAAAAAGCATTAGCAGATAAAAACTCTGTATTTTACACATATCAAAAGTTAATTGAATTGAGACATAACTTGGATATTATTACTTACGGAGAGGTGAAACCTTTATTAGAAGATCATCCGCATATTTTTGCGTATGAAAGAAAGCTTGAGGATAAATCTTTACTCGTATTGGCTAACTTTACGAATGTAGAAGTCGAAGTTCCGTCTTCAATTAATGTCGAGGGAAATGTATTAATCAATAATGGGACAATGCATTCAAATGTATTAGAGCCATATCAAGCAATCGCAATTCTTCGATAAGTACTCACGCTTTTGATGCTAATGACTATTGAGATAGAGGTGGCGTTATGAATAGTAATAAGTACAGAAAGATTTATCAAGAATTAAGCGGAAAGATTATTAATGATGAGTACAAGCACGGTGAACAGCTGCCATCTGAGAATTTATTAGTCAAAAAATATGGTGTCTCACGTGAAACAGTTCGAAAAGCATTAAGTCTATTACAGACGAATGGTTTTATCCAAAAGTTAAAAGGTAAGGGGTCGGTTGTAATCTACGATCAGTCCATGAATTTTCCGGTATCTCAACTGATTAGTTTTGAAGAGATTAGACAATCACTCAATATTGATTATCAAACAAAGGTTGAAAGCTTTGAAACTGTGTTAGCAAAAGATCACCCTAAAGTTAAAGAAGCATTAAATATAAGTGATGAAACAAAATTAATTAGAGTAGTTCGAACGAGAAGAAAGAATAATTTGGTGAATATTGTTGATACGGATTATTTCTTACATGAGATGATGCCAGCACTTTCTAAAGAAATTGCTGAACATTCTATTTACGAATATATAGAAAATCGCTTAGGTTTGAAAATCGCTTACTCTAATAAGGCGATAACATTCGAGCCCATGTCTGAATATGAAATTGGGTTGTTCGTTGAGGTAACACCGCCGTATGCAGCTGTGGTTCGCTCAGTTGTACATTTAAATGACGCAACACCATTTCAGTATAATGTTTCTAAACATAGAGCAAGTGAGTTTAAATTTGTTGATTTCTCAAGAAGACACACCGATAAAGAGAAATAAAGTTTATTGTTGCATTATATAGTTAGTTTTAGTATCATAAATATTACCGTGCTAAGTGGGGAGTTAGCGGTTCCCTATACTTGCAATCCGCTTAGGCAAGACCTAATCCCTTTGCCTCGGGTAATAAATTGTGAGGTCTGACCCAGATACGTAGTGTTGAGAGATCGGTCCTAGCCAATACAAACCCATGAATCATGTCAGGTCCGGAAGGAAGCAGCATTAAGTGGTCATTTGTATGTGACTGGGGTAGCCGGTTTTGAGCTGTCGACTTGGGTAACGCTTGTGTTTGTTATTCAAAGCAAAGGTGCACGGCTTTCATATTTTATAAAATACGTTTCATATAGATACGCATCCTAATTTTTATAGGATGTGTTTTTTTGTCTTATTGATATGATGCATATCTGTTCAATGTTATAATAAGATTATTAATTTGTTGGAGGGGACTCACTTGAGTTATCAAGCATTATATCGTGTGTTTCGGTCGCAATCTTTTGAAGAAGTTGTGGGACAGAAGCATGTTACAACAACTTTGAAAAATGCAATTCAAAGAAATAAAATCTCACATGCTTATCTTTTTAATGGCCCACGTGGTACGGGTAAAACGAGTATTGCTAAAATATTTGCTAAAGCAATCAATTGTACTGAGAGTGAAACAGGTGAGCCGTGTAATCAGTGTCCAACATGTATTTCAATTACAAATGGGACAAATTCAGATGTTATTGAAATTGATGCTGCGAGTAATAACGGCGTGGATGAGATTCGTAATATTCGAGATAAAGTGAAATATGCACCGGGCGAATCGAAGTATAAAGTCTATATTATCGATGAGGTTCATATGTTAACTACAGGGGCATTTAATGCATTATTAAAGACTTTAGAGGAGCCACCTGCGCATGCAATCTTTATATTAGCAACGACTGAACCTCACAAAATCCCTGCGACGATTATCTCGAGATGCCAACGTTTCGATTTCAAGGCAATTGCATTGCCAGATATAACAGCCCATTTGGCATTTGTTTGTAATAAGGAAGGTATCCAATATGAAGATGCCGCTTTAGAATTTATCGCAACGAGTGCTGAAGGTGGTATGCGTGATGCATTGAGTATTCTTGATCAGGCGATTGCTTTTGGAGAAGATCAACTTACTTTAAACCATGTATTAAATGTTACAGGTAGTGTTGGACGTAATGATTTAATGACGTTGATGGATAAGGTTATTTGCCATGATGTTAAAGGTGCATTCGAACAGTATCATCAATTGCTCGCAGATGGTAAAGAAGTGACGCGCTTAGTCAATGATTTGATTTATTTTTTGAGGGACATCATTGTGGAATTTGCCACAGAGCAAAAAGGTTCAGAAGCAATTTATTCATTAGCGTTACCTACAATCTATGAGATGATTGATAAGATTAATGATACGCTCGTATCGATGCGCTTTTCGGTTAATTCCAATGTTCATTTTGAAGTGTTAATCGTTAAGTTATCTGAGCTTGTTAAACAGAATGAAAGCCTTGATGATAGAGGGCGTCATGAGATGGCAATGAATGTGCCGTCGATAGATACAAGACATATTGAAGCACGTATTAATGCGCTTGAATCACGTCTCAGTCAAAGACAAGTAGCATTACCTCAAAAACCGAAAAAAGAAACTAAGAAAAATAAGCATGCCTTTTCAATGCGTCAAATTGAAACCGTACTAGATAATGCGAACAGGGAAGATTTAAATTACTTGAAAGAGAATTGGAAAATGCTTCTTGAACATGTGGAGTCTCAAGGACAACGCTCTCTTATGAGTTTGTTAAAATATTCAGAACCTGTAGCCGCAAGTAGTACACACGTCTTGATTAAATTCGCCGAAGAAATTCATTGCGATATGGTAAATAATGATGAAGCAAAAAGACAACAGATTGAGGCAATAGTATACACAATTATTAAAAAACAAGTTAAAATGGTAGGAGTACCAGATGCTCAATGGTTACAAGTAAGACATGCATACATTGAGAATCGCAAACAACCGAAGCAGGAAGAAAAGCCTGTTGAGGTTGATATTGTATCAGAAGCAGCCAATTTATTTGGTGAAGATGCAATTAATATCATTGATTAATATTACTTAGGAGGAAAAGAATATGCGCGGTGGCGGAAATATGCAACAAATGATGAAACAAATGCAAAAAATGCAAAAGAAAATGCAGGAAGAGCAAGAGAAATTAAAAGAAGAAAGAATTGAAGGAACAGCTGGTGGTGGTATGGTAACAGTTGTTGTTTCAGGTCATAAAGAAGTATTAGACGTTATTATTAAAGAAGAAGTAGTAGATCCTGAAGATATCGAAATGTTACAAGACTTAGTATTAGCTGCAACAAACGATGCATTAGCAAAGGCAGATGATGTTACTGCACAACGTTTAGGACAACATACTAAAGGATTAAACATTCCAGGTATGATGTAAAATGCATTATCCTGCACCAATATCGAAATTAATCGATAGTTTTATGAAACTACCTGGCATTGGACCTAAGACTGCAAGTCGTCTTGCTTTTCATGTATTAGATATGAAAGAGGACGATGTGATGAACTTTGCAAAAGCGCTCGTTGATGTGAAACGCGAATTAACATACTGTTCAGTTTGTGGTCATATCACTGATACAGACCCATGTTATGTTTGTAGTGATACAACACGAGATTGTTCAATGATTTGCGTCGTTGAAGAAACAAAAGATGTTATTGCAATGGAGAAGATGCGTGAATATAGAGGGATGTATCATGTATTGCATGGTGCGATTTCACCGATGGAAGGCGTTGGACCAGAAGATATTAATATTCCTTCATTATTAACACGTTTAAAAGATGAAGAAGTTACGGAATTAATTTTAGCAACGAATCCGAATATTGAAGGTGAATCGACTGCGATGTATATCTCTAGACTCGTTAAACCAATTGGTATCAAAACAACGCGTTTAGCGCATGGCCTGCCTGTTGGTGGCGATTTAGAATATGCAGATGAAGTAACACTATCCAAAGCGATTTCAGGAAGAACAGAGATATAAAAATAAGCATGCTCATCTTAAAGAGCATGCTCATTTTTATGCTTAAACCAATCGTTTGCGAATGGCACTCGATAAAGTATCAACAATAATAACCATAATAACAATACCGATTAATATCATACCTACGCGATCCCAAGTTCGCCCTTGCAATGCAAATATGAGCGGTGTTCCAATACCTCCAGCACCAATTAATCCAAGAATAGAAGCACTTCTCAAGTTAATTTCGAAACGATACAATACGAATGAAATGAATGCTGGCAAGATTTGTGGAACGATTGCAAACATTAAAGTTTTAGTTTTATTTGCACCTGTTGCCATTAGAGCTTCAGAGGGTCCCATATCAAGATTTTCCATGTCTTCAGCAAATAATTTTTAGTAATGCAGTATTGAATAGTTTTTTAATATTATTTTTGGGATTAAAATGATATTTATAGAATCTAGAATGAGAATTTTTCAAAATACCTTGATATAATGACTTATTATAAAGAGGTGAAGAAAATGACAACTGGATTAGTTTTAGAAGGCGGCGGCATGCGTGGTATATACACGGCTGGCGTTTTAGATTGTTTTCTAGATAATGATATTCTTTTTAATTATGTAATTGGTGTCTCAGCTGGAGGTAATATGGCTGCTTCTTATTTATCTAAACAAAAAGGAAGAAATAAGAAAGTCTCTTTAGATTTCCTGGATGATAAGAGATATCTTTCGCTATCTAACTATATAAAGAATAAAGAAATGTTTGGAATGGATTTTATCTTCGATGAGATTCCTAGAGAACATGTTCCATTTAATATGGAAGACTTTCTTCAATATAATGGCGAATATGTTATTGCATGCACGAATTGTGAAACTGGTGAAACTGAATATTTTAACAAAGCGTATTTAAGAAAAGATTTAATGACAATTTTACGTGCATCAAGTTCACTCCCTTTAATGGCACCTATCGTAGAATACGATGGGAAGAAATTATTGGACGGTGGTATTACAGACCCGATTCCTCTTAGAAAAGCCCAACGTGATGGGATGATAAATAATGTGGTCGTGTTAACCAGACCGAAAGGGTATGTCAAACGTTCAAGTAGATTATCTAAATATTTTAAGGTGAAGGGCTACAAAAAAGTTGATGAAGCGATGCAAAATAGACCCGCTTTATATAATGAGACATTGCAGTATATTGATAATCAAGAACAAAATGGTCATGCTATAGTTATAAGACCTTCGAAAGATTTGAAAGTTGATCGTATGGAAAAGAATCGTACTAAACTTTCAGCATTGTATGATTTAGGATATGAAGATGCATTGCAACAACTTCCTCGAATAAAAGAATGGCTGAGCGCGGAAGAAAAATAATTAAAGCAAAATTTAAAAATATAAAAAGACTTTATTAGCAACAAAATGTCTTTAAAGTGTAAATTTTATGCTTGTTGAAGCGGTTCGAACCCTGTATAGTTATATCTTGTCCGGTAGAAATAACAAATGCAGGACGAACGCTTCAAAATACAACTTTTAAAAAATGAAAAAGTTTTTTAAAAAAAGTTGTTGACTTACGAATCACAAGAGAGTATAATTAAATCTTGTGAGACAGAAAAAGTAACGCAATGAACATTGAAAACTGAATGACAATATGTCAACGTTAATTCCAATAATTTGAGTGAACTGAGTTCACTCCCAAGAGTGATTGCCATAAGCAATCAAAGAGCTTTATCAA
>NZ_JAHCPS010000004.1 GCF_021366795.1 Macrococcoides caseolyticum
CCAATCGAAGATTGAGTTAAGACATGATTATATATTTTAAAAAAGAAAAAATGTAGGAAAAACAGCATTTTCATTTCGCCATTTTCCTACATTTTATAACCGCCATTTACATCTGAGTATGTCAATAATAAAAAAATAATTTTTGAGCATTTCTTTTTTCTCGTTGTAACTTAATTCTCTGTTAATAACAACTGATGAATTCTTGTAGTATTCTTCGTATATAATTTTGTCATCCATATATATATTTCGAAAAATCTCATCAACAACTTTTTCACTATAAATTCTACTATTGAATAATTTATAATCATTTAATACACATCTTGTGATTAAGCCCAAATCTACAAGCCATTCATTTGTTGTCATATCTATAGAAGAAACTCGATTATTTTTTAAAGCATATAATAAAATTGCTTCTAAAGATGCTCTTAAATCTTCTTTTGTTTTAGCATTCGTTCTTTCTTTTTCTAATGGTAAATATTCTAACGGATATAAGCCAGATAACTTATAAAAATTCTTACGACCGACTTTTTCAATTTCAACGAACTCGTAGAATCTTTCAAGTTCACGTTTGATACTTTCTAATTTACTAGCTTTTTTAATAGTTTTAGTTTTTAAATATGATTCATAATCTTCTTGAAAGTAGAAATGTTTTAAAATTTCTTCTCTATCAACTAATCTTGATTCTAATTCTTTGAGAAATTCATATTCTATTTCATTATCTTGCTTTTTAACTTGATTGACTATTTCATATTTTATTATATTTTTCATTGATTAATCTCCTTAATTATAATTGATTTTTAATACTTACCATTACCCCCCCTCGTCTACCTAATAAGTAATATATATTATTATATTTTATTAGGTAGTTCAGGGGGGGTAATCATTTTTTCTCCATTCTGTTTAATTGTTTTTTTAATTTTAGTAACCGAAGTTCTCTTAACTAAAGACATACTACAGTTAAAGAAACTTTGGTTACTATTATTATTTCTATAAAACCATCCGTATTAAAAATTTCGCTGCGCTCATTTTCAACACGTTTCTCAATTGACTTCGTCAATTTTCGATTTAAACTTTTTATTTTTCTTTTAGATAAACTAAACTGTTTCATCAAGGACAGCGAATGCTGGACTTGAAAAGGTTGTCAACACATGAAGCGTAAGCGAATGTTTGCAACCGTAAATCTTTTTAAATAATTTTAATCAAATGTATTGAATTTCATTTTTCTATATGGTATACTTAAAGTAGATAAATATATACTTTATTAATTTAACGATATGTATCTTTATCAGTATATCATGTTATTTAATAGTCGTCAACACTTTATTCAACTTTTTTACTTCACTCAATGTTTCTTCAATTTTTAATGTATTATCCTCGTTCAATTTAACTAACTTTTCAATTGCATCCAGCACATCATTATTCTTTTCATTTAATTCATTCATTTTTAATCACCTTATTCTTCATATTTTTTTAAAAACTTATCTAACCTGGCTAATGTTTCTTTTTTACTATTAATCAGACCTCTATTCCAGTCTCTCAATTGATTACCATTCATATTTATTAACTTTGCAATCGTTGTCAAAGACGGATTAAAATTATTTTCTCTAAACTTTTTCAACCTTTCTCGAAGTTCAGTATTATACTCTTCTTTATTCATTTAGAATCACCTTTCTATATTATTTGTTATTTAAATATTTATATATTATTTTGCAACATGATTATTTGTTATTATTAACGTTATTTATATCCAAAATAAAAAGACACCCACTTTTGTGGATGTCAAAAAAAGGAGAATGAATGAATAAATAAATTAATAATATGAATTGCAAATCTCTATGAGCAGGAGGTAACTCATACTATAACAGTAATTGAGATGCGTTCCATTTTATAATACATATCATTCTACTATAACTGTTGAGTTATGTAGATATTATCAAATGTATTCGTAACTATATTAAATTACGTCTCTACATATACATTATACAATTAACTAGTATTTCTGCAAATCTTTTTCGAATTTTGTTAAATAATCTTAAATGATAAAATTAATGATTTATTAAATATATGTGCGTAAATGTCTTAAAGCAATATCTTCAACTTTATCTTCATATTTATCTAACTTCACTTGTTTAAAATAACCTTCACCAATGATTACGATATCAGTGTAATTATTAGTTTCGTCTTTTAATACATCAACTTTATAATATTTATTTTTGTGTTCTACATAAAAAGCTTCAGCAATGTGTATAACCATTATATTCACCTCATAAGATATTTTATTTATATTATTATAATATGTGAAGATAAAATAGACTACTTTAATCATTCAGCACTCTTTGTTTTATTTTCCTTATTGTATGAAACGTATAATACAACTGAAAGAAAAATTATGTATGGTAAAATATCATTTTTAATATCAGAAATAGTTAAAAACTTCTCTCCAGATATTAAATTAGTTACAATTTGAAACGCTAAGCAAAAAATTAAAGTAAAAATTAAAACATTGATACACACTTTTTTAGTCATTTTACAAGTCCTTTCGATTAGTTTTTTCTTTATCTTTTGCAGTATATACAAACGCTAAACCACATAACAAAAGAACTAAAGGGACTCCAAAATTACTTGAATCAATCATATAAGTGATAACAGCCATTATCATTATGAAGATTCCTAAATAAATATTGAATTGTTTATTCTTCATGTAATTGTCACTCCTTATTTTTTTCCATTTAAGAGTACCATAAATTACATAATTTTCATAGTATCTATTACGAATCTGTGGTAAGACCTCTGACGTAACCCAACGTTTAAAACGTTTAGCTGATTCTAAATTACTACTAAAAATTAATGCGTATAGTCCAGATTCATTTATAAAAGTCACGTTTGTTTGATAATTGAACAAGGTTGCTGAAATGGCAATATGGTTTTATCTTCTTTATCAACATGTCTACTCAATGTCTCTCTTGTGTTTGAATACCCTAAAATTTCTGCTACATCTTTACCTACAAAATATGGTTCATTAACAGAACGATAATATTAAAAATAATAAAATAGTACCTAAAATAAAAACGCTTCATATAACCTACAATAAATGGCAAATATGAAGCGTTCTTTTGTGTTGTTATTTATTTTCCGTAATTTTGTTCAAAATATTTAATTGCTTCTAATCTTTCTTGTGCATCTGGTTCACTATACATGCCATTCTCTATTAAATATTTCATTTGGGTTTCTCCAGAAGATAAGCCACCAACTAGATTATTTCTCCAGCTTTGGTCTGTCTGTAATAATTCATTAACAATTTTATTGTTAGATGCTGGTGATGTAGATTGTTGTTGAGTATATTCTGGTACTGGTGGAGGTGCTTGTTCACCCATTTTATCTAGAATTGGTTCACCTTCTGCTGTGTATCCAACAATTTCATCACCTTCAGGTGTATAACCTAAAATTTTATGACCATTTTCATTAGTTTTTACTTCAGCTTGATTTTTATTCTGCTGAACATTTTCTGTAGATGATGTTTCAATAGATTGATTATTAATTTCTGTTGTCGGTTGTTCTGTCGTAACTTTTTCTTTTTGATTCTTAATTTTCTTTTTAGCATCTTCTGATTTTTTATCATTAGCTTTATCTTTTTTAACAACTTCTTTTCTTACTTCTTTCTTAGTTTCTTCTTTTGGTTCTTCATTCTTTTCTTGATTACATCCAACTAATAAAACACTTAATGATAATGCACTTACTAATAGTTTTTTCAAGTTGTAATCTCCCTTTTAATTTAATTAACTTAATTATATAGTAACTAATTTAACTTGTCTTTATAATATTCATCTTTATCTAAATCTTTTACTTCTCGCTCTTTGGTATTTTTTATTATTCATAATTTGGTCAACTGTACCATAATTCTCTTTTTGCATTGCAATTAAATCATCTGATACATGAGCATAAATTTCAGTTGTAGATAGTTTTCTATGACCCAATATTTTTTGAAGCACTCTTATGTTCCCACCAGATTCTAAGAAAATCATACTTGCCGTGTGTCTGAACATGTGAGGTGTTATATGAGTTTTAATCTGAAATTTTTCACAGTATGATTTAAGTGAATTTCTAAAAGCTTCTTCTTGCCAACGATTTCCATTCACATCATTAAAAAGATACGGACTCTTCATGTCTCTGCATTCATCAATAAATTCTAATATATATTTTTCAGTTTTTTTTGAGAAAGGTACATATCTAAAGTCATTGTTTTTTGTAACTGGAAAGAATATAGTTCTATTTTCAAAATCAATATCTTCTATTTTAATATTAAGAACTTCGCCAATACGTCCAAACGTATCTAATAGTACATTTACAGCAACATACATTCTAAAATCTGTATAGTATTCATTATCTAAACTAGTTAATAATTTTTTGATGTCTTCTTTAGGAATCGTTTTAATGCGTTCATTTTGTCGCTTCAAACATTTAATCGTTCTAAAAGGATTAGACTCAACATAACCTTCTTCTAGCAATGTTTGATAAATTGTTTTAGCCAGTTTAATATATGAGTTTATTGTTGATTCTTTCAGACCTCTCTGTTCATTTAAGTTTCTCAACTTATCTTTGTAATGTATTTTGTCATTCTGCAAGAAACGTACAAAGTCTTTTGCATCCTTTGAAGTTAGTTCAAATGGATTAACTTTATCTTCAAAATATTCTTGTAGAGCATAAAACACTTTATCATAGTTCTTTAAAGTATTATTACTTACATTGAGTAACATTTTTTCTTCTACGACAATCTCTTTAATCTTCTCAAAGTCATTTGTTAAGTGTTCTAACTTTTCATTTCTTGTTCTTCTAGTTTTAGACATAAAAATAATCTCCAATCTGTAATTTATATTTATACAGAAATTGGAGATTATTATTACTCAAAGATTGAATTGATACTTACCATCTCAGTCTTCTTTCACAAGTACTTGACTTAAAAAAGAAGTTCATGAGTATAAGCTAAAACATGCTATTTGGAAAATTTTAATAGGTGGGGTTGCTGTTTTGTAAATAATTTACAAACTCAGTCATATCAAGCGTTCTATCTAGCGCTTAATCTCTTCCATAATAAACGCTTCGAAGATGTCGCCTTCTTTAACGTCATTAAAGTTTTCGATTGTGATACCACATTCGTAACCTTGTGTGACTTCACGCACATCGTCTTTGAAACGTTTCAACGCATCAACTTGACCTTCATATACGACGATACCGTCACGGATGATACGTACTTGAGAATCACGTGTAATCTTACCTTCAGTTACGTAAGAACCTGCTACAGTTCCTACTTTAGAAATGTTGATTGTTTGACGTACTTCAGCTTGTCCAATCACTTTCTCTTCATATTCAGGATCTAACATACCAATCATCGCTTGTTCGATTTCTTCGATTACTTTGTAGATGATTCTGTGTAAACGCATATCTACGCCTTCAGCTTCAGCTGCACGTTTCGCATTTACATCCGGACGTACGTTGAATCCGATAATGATACCGTTTGATGCTGATGCTAATGTAACATCTGATTCATTGATTGCACCAACAGCCGTATGAATAATACGTACGTTAACGCCTTCTACATCAATCTTCATTAATGATGCTGCTAAAGCTTCTACTGAACCTTGAACATCACCTTTAATAATTACGTTTAAGTCTTTCATTTCACCTTGTTTAATTTGTTCGAATAAATTATCCAATGAAACTTTTTGACTTTCCTGACGTTGTGCTAAGATGTTTTGTTGTTGACGTGCTTCACCGATACGACGTGCACGTTTTTCATCTTTGAAGACTACGAAACGGTCACCCGCTAAAGGTACATCTTGTAAACCAGTAATTTCAACTGGCGTTGATGGTCCTGCAGATTTAATACGTTTACCTAAATCGTTAACCATTGCACGAACACGTCCAAACGTGTTACCTACAACGATTGAATCACCAACTTCGAGTGTCCCATCTTGAACTAATAATGATGCAGCTGGTCCACGTGATTTATCTAATTCTGCTTCAATTACCGTACCAATTGCCGTACGTTTAGGATTCGCTTTTAATTCCGCCACTTCAGAAACAAGTAAAATCATTTCCAGAAGTTCATCAATACCTTCACCTTTAATAGCAGATAGCTGTACGAAGATTGTATCTCCACCCCAGTCTTCAGGGAACAATCCATGTTCACCTAACTCCTGCATTACACGATCTGGATTTGCTGTTGGCTTGTCGATTTTGTTAACTGCAACGATAATTGGCACTTCAGCAGCTTTCGCATGGTTAATCGCTTCAACCGTTTGAGGCATTACCCCGTCATCTGCTGCAACAACAAGAATAGTAATATCTGTAACTTGAGCACCACGTGCACGCATTGTCGTAAACGCAGCATGTCCTGGCGTATCTAAGAATGTAATTTTTTTACCTTCATGTGCAATTTGGTAAGCACCGATATGTTGAGTGATCCCACCAGCTTCTCCAGCTGTAACACGTGTGTTACGGATAGAGTCAAGTAACGTTGTTTTACCATGGTCAACGTGACCCATAATCGTTACTACTGACGGTCTTTCAATAATATCTTCAGGATTTGCATCAACATCTTCAAAATATGTTTCTAAATCAGTCGCATCAACGACAACTTCTAATTCTGCTTCAACACCATACTCATCACAAATTAATTCGATGGCTTCTTGATTTAAACTTTGATTGATATTCGCCATAATACCAACCATAAATAAATTTTTAACAATTTCAGATGCATCTTTATTTAGCTTTTCAGCTAATTCACCAACTGTAATGCCTTCTTCGTAAGTAATTTTTGAAGGTGTTTCTTTAACAACAGGCGCCTGAACAACTGGAGCTGGCTTTGCTTGCCCTTTACCTTTACCTTTTTTATTGCGGTTTCCGCCACCTGTTCCAGGTTTATTATTGCTGCCTGGACGGTGATTGTTATTATGACGAGGTTTTTGGGCTGGTTTTTGGGCTGGTTTATTCGCAGGTTTTGTTTCTGCTTTTTTCTCTTCTTTTTTGGGTTCAGGTTTTGATTCAGTTTTTACTTCTGATTTCTTGAATATTTTATCTAATGCACTGATTTCTTTATCTTCAATCACTTGCATATGACTTGATACTTCAATATTCATTTTATTTAATTCATCAATGATATCTTTACTTTTTAAATTAACTTCTTTTGCATATTCATATATTCTTTTCTTACTCATAGGTTCTCTCCTCATTGATGTCACGAATTAGTTTCTGGATTGACTTTGCAAATCCAGCATCCATTATGCCCAGGGTCACACGTTCACTTTTCCCTAATGCATAACCTAACTCATAACGTGTTCCGTATTGTACTAATGGTACATTAAACGAACCACATTTATTCGTGACAGTTTTAGTAGTATTTGGTCCAGCATCTCGCGCTAGAATGACAAGCTTACATTTCTTATTTCTTACTTCATTAATAACGAGCTCCTCGCCCGTGACAAGTTTTCTTGCACGCATTGACAATCCTAATAAATTCATTAACTTATCATGATTATTCATCGTTTCGGTATCATTTCTCGATAGATGAGACGAATGATTTCATCATATATCGGGTTTAATCGTTCTGTATCACTGTCAAAGTATTGTTCGAGTCTTTTTTTCTGACGTGCAGTTTCAATAATAGATAAATCCATTGAAACATAGGCACCACGTCCATTTTGTTTACCACTTGGATCTACAAAGATATCATCTTCTTTTGTCTTAACAACACGAATCATCTCTTTTTTAGGTTTCATTTCATTGCTTAAAATACACTTTCGCATGGGTATTTTTTTCTGCTTCATAAAAACACCTCTATTCTACTGGATAAATGCCTGCTTCTTTTGCATCCGTTTCAGATTTAATATCAATTTTCCAGCCTGTTAGTTTTGCTGCAAGTCTCGCGTTTTGACCTTTTTTACCAATTGCAAGTGATAACTGATAATCTGGCACAATGACAGTCGTTGATTGATTGGCTTCATCTACTAATACGTCAACTACTTGTGAAGGGCTTAATGCATTTTTCACAAATTCTTTCGTATCTGCACTCCACTCTACAATATCAATTTTCTCTCCACCTAATTCTTCAACAACGGCTTCAACACGTGCGCCTTTTGCACCCACACATGCACCAACCGCATCAATATCAGGGTTCTCTGAATAAACACTAATTTTAGAGCGATCGCCCGCTTCACGAGCAACAGATTTAACAATAACTGTTCCATCAAAGATTTCAGGGACTTCTTGTTCAAATAATCGCTTTAATAGTCCAGGATGACTACGTGAGACGAAAATCTGAGGACCTTTTGTCGTTTGTTCAACTTTATTAACATATACTTTAATACGTTCAGTGGGTCTATATACTTCATTAGGACTACGCTCTGCTTCAGATAAAACTGCTTCAGTTTTTCCTAAAGTAACGTATACATAGCGATGATCGACACGATCGATGATACCTGTCATAATATCATCTTCTTTATCGATAAATTCATTATAAAGGATACCACGTTCAGCATCACGCAGACGTTGCATCACTGCTTGTTTCGCTGCTTGTGCAGAAACACGTCCAAAATCTTTAGGGGTAACGTCTTCTTCATAAATATCACCCACTTCATACGCTGGGTTAGAAGCAAGTGCCACTTCAAGACTTACTTCATCACGTGGATTCATCACTTCTTCTACAACATCTTTACGAGAGTAAACACGATACACACCATTATCCATATTTAATTCAACACGAACATTATTAGCAGAGTTGTAATTCTTTTTGTATGCTGTAATTAAAGCAGCTTCAATTGTTTCGATTAATACTTCTCTTGGAATCGATTTTTCTTTTTCAAGATAGTCAATCGCATTTAATAATTCATTATTTTTTTTCATATTATTTATTAATCCTCCAAATTATAAAACGACTGCACGACGTATTTTTGCAATTTTTTTACGGTCAATTTCAATTGATTTCGTACGCGTTTTGATTTTTGCTTGTACAGTAATCACATCATCTGTAACACTTTCTAAAATACCTATCCATTCTTTATCCCCTTCAATTGGTTCGTAAAGTTTGACATAAATATTTTGGCCGAGTGCATCCTGATAATCCTTTTCTTTCTTTAATGGACGTTCAGCACCAGGTGACGATACATCCATGAAGTAAGCTTCCGCAATAGGATCTTCTTTATCCATCACTTCACTAATTTTTTCACTTGCAGTCGCACAATCTGCAATATCAATTCCACCTGGTTTATCAATTGCAATGCGTAAATAATAATCTGGTCCTTCTTTCACATATTCTACATCTACTAATTCAAATCCAAGTGATTCAACAATAGGCGTAACAATCGTTTCAACACGTTCAGTAATCTTTGACATATAATCCTCCTCACAAAACTTAAGAAAAGAGCGGGATATCCCACTCTTTTCGCTTGTAGAGTATTTTCTTTAACAACTTAATAATAACATAGTTTGACATACAACTCAAATGATTATAAATCAAATATAGACAGTTGCGCCTTATCCGGCATATCATTTAACGTGCCAAGCTCATCTAAATAGTCAATTATTTTTTGTGAAACGCCAGCTTTCTTGTTTAATTCTTCTTTTGATAAGAACGGTCCTTCCTCACGTGCTGCAACAATGCGTTTTGCAACGTTCTCACCTAATCCAGGCACAGAAATAAATGGTGGAATTAACGTATCACCTTCAATAATAAATTCAAACGCTGTACTCTTTTCTAATGAGATCGGTTGAACTTTAAAACCGCGTTGTGCCATTTCGTTCGTTATTTCTAATACGGTCAGAACATCCTTTTCTTTCTTACCTAAATCATGATAGCGCGCGTAATAATCTTTGACTGTTGCTTTTATCGTATGTTTATCTTTTACCATTGTCAGTAAATCAAAGTCTGATGCACGTACGGTAAAATAACTTGCATAATAGAATAACGGGTGGTGTACTTTGAAATAGGCGATACGTACAGCCATTAGAACATAAGCTGCCGCATGGGCTTTCGGGAACATGTATTTAATCTTTTTACATGAATCTAAATACCATTCGGGCACATTATTTTCACGCATCGCTGCTTCAAATTCTTCTGATAAACCTTTACCTTTACGTACAGACTCCATTATTTTAAAGGCAAGTGAAGGTTCAAGTCCGGCGTACATTAAGTACACCATAATATCATCACGACACCCGATGACGCTTGATAAATCACATGTACCTGATTTAATAAGTTCCTGAGCGTTCCCGAGCCAAACGTCCGTCCCATGGGATAGTCCTGATATTTGAACGAGTTCACTAAAGCTTGACGGTTTCGTATCTTCTAACATTTGACGAACGAAACCTGTACCAAACTCTGGTACACCTAACGTGCCGGTTTTACATAAAATATCCTCTTCAGTGACGCCAAGTGATTCTGGACTTGAAAATATTTTCATTGTTTCTTTATCATCAACCGGTATCGTTTTTGGGTCCATACCAGATAAATCTTGTAACATACGAATCATCGTCGGATCATCGTGTCCAAGAATGTCTAATTTAAGTAAGTTATCATGGATTGAATGGAAATCAAAGTGCGTCGTACGCCAAGCTGAATCTTGTTGATCGGCTGGATACTGAATTGGTGTAAAATCATAAATATCCATATCACCAGGTACAACAATGATCCCACCCGGATGTTGTCCCGTTGTTCGTTTCACGCCTGTACACGCTTTTACTAAACGGTCAATTTCTGCGCCACGTTTATGAATACCCGCATCATTTAAATACCCTTTGACGTAACCAAACGCAGTTTTCTCTGCAACTGTACCGATTGTTCCTGCTCGGAATACCTTGTCTTCTCCAAACAATACTTTCGTATAGTTATGCGCAACGGGTTGATATTCTCCACTAAAGTTTAAATCGATATCGGGAACTTTATCCCCTTTGAAGCCTAAAAATGTTTCAAACGGAATATCCTGTCCTTCTTTAATATAAGGTACATCACATGTCGGACAATTTTTATCGGGTAAATCAAAGCCACTTGCGACACTACCATCTTCAAAGAAATGGCTTGATTTACATTTTGGACAAATATAATGTGGCGGCAATGGATTGACTTCAGTAATTTCAGTCATTGTTGCGACGAAACTAGATCCAACCGATCCACGACTTCCTACGAGATAACCGTCATCTAAAGATTTCTTAACAAGCTTTTGTGAAATTAAATAAATAACAGCAAACCCATTTCCGATAATACTATCGAGTTCTTTTTCAAGTCGAGCAACAACAATTTCTGGTAAGTCTTCCCCATAGATGCTCTTCGCACGATTGTAACTCATTTCACGAATCTCTTCGTTTGCGCCATCAATCGTCGGCGTATACAACGCATCACGAATCGGTATAACCGTATCAATTGAATCCGCTAATTTATTGGTGTTCGTAACCACAATTTCAAAGGCTTTTTCTTCCCCTAAGAAATGAAATGCATCTAACATTTCATCCGTGGTTCTAAAATGCGCATCCGGTAAAGTTTGGCGATTCAACGGATTCCCTGGGTTTGATGCAATCAGAATCTCACGTGCCGGCTTCTCATGCTCATGTAAATAATGTGCATTACCTGTTGCAATGACCGGAATATCAAGTTTTTCACCAACACGTATTATTCGGTCATAAATCTCTTCCATCGTTTCATTGTCACGTATTAAATCGCGTTCTAATAAATGTTGATATAACGCTTTAGGCTGTACTTCAAGAAAATCATAGAACTGTGCAATGCGCTCGACTTCTTCCTGGTCTTTTTGCATAACAGCAGTAAATACTTCCCCGTTATCACATGCACTACCCAAAAGTAAACCTTCACGATTTTCCATCAGTAAAGATCTTGGTATACGCGGTGTGCGATAAAAGTAAGTGACCATTGATTCACTTACGATTTTGAACAGATTTTTAAGCCCAGTTTGATTCTGTACAATTAGCGTCACATGCATTGGGCGTGCACGTTTATAGGCATCCTGGTTACTTAACTTCGCATCGATTTCGTTATGATTTGTTACACCAAGTTGCTCAATCTGCTTTAACATCTTTACAAAGATATGTGCTGTTGTCTCAGCGTCATAAATTGCTCGATGGTGCTGCGTTAATTCCACACCATATTTCTTCGCTAAGAAATTTAGACCATGTTTGCCCATTTCAGTATTTATCGTACGTGATAATTCTAACGTATCGATGACACCATTTGTCGTTGCGCCGTAGCCTAAACGTTCAAATCCTGTATCGATAAAGCCCATATCGAAACTCGCATTATGGGCGATATAGATTGCATCCCCTACAAAATCTCTGAAATCACTTAATACTTCTTCTATAGGTGGTGCATCAACGAGCATATCATCTGTAATACCTGTCAAATTTTTAATCGTTTCATTTAATCGTTCACCTGGATTACTAAATCGCTCAAATTTATCAATGATTTCTCCGTCTTTTACTTTAACTGCAGCAAGTTCGATAATTTTATCGTACTGGGAACTTAACCCCGTCGTCTCAACGTCAAATACAACATATGTTGCAGTCTTCAAATCAATGTCTTGAGGTTTATAAGCGATAGCAACACCATCGTCAACAAGCATCCCTTCTATACCATAAATCATCTTGATGCCTGCCTTACTCGCAGCAGCATGTGCATCAGGGAACCCTTGACAACCGTTGTGGTCTGTAATCGCAATGGCTTTATGTCCCCATTTCGCAGCTTGATCCACATAGCGACTAATATGTGTAATCCCATCCATTTGACTCATGGCTGTATGCAAATGAAACTCAACACGTTTGTTTTCGGATTTATCTTGTTTTTCTGCCTTTTTAATTTTCTCAATGTCACTGATCATCATTACCAAATCACGGATAAATGTATCTTGTTCAATACGTCCTTGTGCGCGTACCCAATCACCAACTTTTAAAGACGATAGATGGTCTAAATCATTCTTCCCTTTACGTGTAAACATTTTTAATATTAATGAATCAGTGTAATCCGTAATTTTAAGTTGAACGATATGACGGCCACTTTTCAGTGCCTTTATTTCAATGTCGAAAATAACACCTTCTATAGCGACTTTAAACTCCTCTTCAATGATCGATTCAATTGGCTTAATCGCTTCTACTTGTATTTTCTTACCGATAGAACAGTGCGTTACTTCTTCGGAAGCAACCTCTGCTTTTTGTTTTTCACGTTCTACCATCTTATCTCGCAAAATCACACTTTGCTGAGCTTCTTCTTCTTGAATATGTGCTTCAAGTGAAGCAAGTTCACGTAAATGATCATCATCACTTGTCTCAAAAATAATTTGTTTCATATTAAATCCAGCTTGTTTAAATGCAGCCAGTAATTTACCGTTACAAGATTTCTCAAAATGACGTTGCTCAATTTCATTTACCACTTGAAATTTTAGTACGTCACCTGAAAATGAGAACTTTTTATTTTTAAGCTGTCCTTTAAGGCTAGGACTCATTGTCGTTTGATCAATCGCATATGGAATATATTCTACGATACGTTCTGTTAAACGACTATCATCATTTACTTTAATTTCAAATTGAACATCTGCAATATGCGCAAAATGTTCTTTCATCTTCGTGATGAGAATATTGAATAATTGAAACGGTAAGTGTTCATGGAATATAAAATACATATGCCACTTACGGTCTGCTTTAGAAATATCGATACGTGATAATTCAGCCGATTCGATGATAGTGGCATCAAATAAGTCTGTTATACCCAGTTGCGTAAGTAATACTTTAAATTTTTCATTGTGTGTTAACGTCATGAGTACCCACCTTATCAAAATGAAAAGCGTGAGACAAAAGTCTCACACTTAATAGTCATTCTATTATAACAAAATTAAACCTCAAATGAGGCATAGATTGCTTTAATTTTTTCATCAAGTTCAGCGACTGGCACGTCGAATGATTCCCCTGTTCTACGGTTCTTAACTTCTACAATGCCTTCTGCTGCCTGTTTACCAACTACGACACGCACAGGAACACCGATTAAATCTGCGTCGTTAAATTTAACACCAGCACGCTCAATGCGATCATCGTATAACACTTCATAATCACGTTTATAAGCGTCATATAATTGATCTGCAAGTTCACGTTGCACATCCTGCTTCGCATTTGCAGTAATGATGTGAATTTCAAATGGCGTAATTGAAGTTGGCCAAATAATCCCTTTATCATCATGATGTTGTTCAATTACCGCAGATAATGTACGTGATACACCGATACCGTAACAACCCATAATCATCGGTTCAGCACGACCTTGATCATTTAAGAATGTTGCATTCATTGCTTCAGAATACTTCGTACCTAATTTAAAGACTTGTCCGACTTCAATACCTTCTGCAAACTTTATCGGACCGCTACCGTCAGCAGCCATCTCACCTTCTAAAATAAATCTGAAGTCATCAAATGCTTTCACATTAAAGTCACGACCAAGATTGGCATTGACATAGTGATAATCTGTTTCGTTTGCACCCACAGCTAAATTGTTTAAATCCTGAACGCTGTTATCCGCATAAATTTCTATCTTATCTACACCTACTGGACCGAGTGAACCTGGTGTTGCACCTAATATTGCTTGAATCTCTTCATCCGTTGCAAGTTCTACAGATTCAGTGCCAAAGTATGACTTCACTTTAATATCATTTAATTCATGATGACCACGAATTAAGAACATCACAAATTGCTCATCAACTTTAACAATCATTGATTTTACGATTTCATCTAAACGTTTACCTAAGAAGTCCGCTAACTGCTGTGCAGTTTTTACACCTGGCGTATGCACTTTTTCTAAAGCTTTCTCTTCCGTATGATGAACGTTCGGTATATATTTCACTTCTGCTTTCTCAATGTTTGCTGCATAGTCACTGCCATCTGTATAGCAAATTGTATCTTCGCCTATTTCAGCTAATGCCATAAATTCATGTGTATGATTTCCACCGATTGCACCACTATCCGCGATAACAGGACGGAATTTAAGATTAACACGTGAGAATATTCTAGAATAAGCATCATACATATCTTGATACGTTTGATCTAAACTCTCTTCTGTCGCATGGAAGCTATATGCATCTTTCATAATAAATTCACGACCACGTAACAATCCAAAACGAGGACGCTTTTCATCACGGAATTTATTTTGTATCTGGAATAATGTCACTGGTAATTTCTTATATGATTTTAATTCGTCGCGTACTAAAGAAGTAATGATCTCTTCATGCGTTGGTCCTAATGCAAATTCACGACCATGACGATCTGTCATACGCATCAGTTCAGCACCATAACTTTGCCAACGTCCAGATTCTGACCATAATTCTGACGGCTGTAATGCCGGCATTAAAATTTCAACACCATCAATCGCTTCCATCTCTTCTCGCACGATTGCTTCAATTTTATTTAAAACACGCTTTGCAATCGGAAGGTAACTATAAACCCCACTTGCAACTTGTTTGATCATACCTGCTTTAAGTAACAATTGATGACTTTTTGAGTCTGCATCATTTGGTACTTCTCTTAATGTTGGAATAAACATTTTACTCTGTTTCATAGTAACCTCCTGGATTTTTCGATAATACTTATATCATATAATAAAAATGCATTTTGATAAACAAAAAAATAGTTTACATAATATAAATACAATATATTTAATAAGATATAAAAAAAATCCGGCTGAAGCCGGAATTATTTATTTTAAGAAATAGCGTGAAATATCATTCCATGTCACCATAATCATAACAAAAAATAAGAAAATGGCACCTGTTGCAACGATATACATCTCAGCCTTTTTATTGACTGGTCGTCTAAATACCGCTTCATAAATCACAAATAATATTCGACCACCATCAAGTGCTGGTATCGGTAATAAGTTCATAATACCTAAATTAACAGAAAGCATAGCAGTATAAAAAATCAAGCTTTCTAATCCCATACTAGCAACTTTTTCAGTATTCTTATATATACCTACTGGACCATTCAGCATATCAAATGAGAACGTACCATTGAATATGGAAGCAAACATGATACCAAGTAAGGTGAAAATCTTTGTAGCACCATCAATCGTCATCGTGATACCGTATAGTAATTTATCTAAGAAACTACCACCTAACTCCGATTCAAACCCAATGACATAACGTTCTAAATTTTTTCCTTTACTTACTTCCTGTTTCATCAGCTTCGGCTTTAAGTCAAATGTCTTTTCCTGACCAGCACGATCAACGATTACCTTAATGGTTTTTCCACCATTTTGATTTAAAAAGCTTTTAATTTGATTGAAATTTGTAACTTTTTCATCATTCAATTGCTTGATCGTATCACCTTTTTTAAGTCCTACTTCCTGCGCCGGACTGTCTTTAGCAACACCACTAATCGTCGTTGTCGGTGCCCCAACCATAAACGCTAATACGCTAAACAACACTAAAGCTAATATAAAGTTAAACAAGGGCCCTGCAAATAATGCTAAAAATTTCGGCCAAGGTTTTTTATTCTTAAACTGACGATCACGCGGTGCAATTTGTATTAAATCCCCTTCACGTACAAAATATGCTTC
Source organism: Macrococcoides caseolyticum (assembly GCF_021366795.1). GTDB lineage: Bacteria > Bacillota > Bacilli > Staphylococcales > Staphylococcaceae > Macrococcoides > Macrococcoides caseolyticus_A. Next base: position 16,589 of record NZ_JAHCPS010000004.1, read on the forward strand.
ATTTGCAATGGGATATCGCACTTGTTCATTCGTATATTGATTAATCCCTTCAATGAACAATGCATCTTCAAATTCTGAATCTGTTACTTCAATCTGCTCAATCTGTGTAAATTCATGTTGATCATCTAAAATAACATGTGTTACTTCACCGGCTTGATTTCGTTTGACACTGATGGTCATCCCTTCTGTGATAGGATTTTGTTCCATACCACTTCCCGCCATCATTACATAGCCACCAACCGGTAATAATCGAATCGTATATAACGTTTCATCTTTCTTATAAGAGAATATTTTCGGTCCCATACCGATTGCAAATTCAGGACACATAATCCCTGCGCGTTTCGCAAATAATAAATGACCAAATTCATGAACGGTCACAAGTAGTCCAAAGATTATAATAAAAGCGATAATTCCCATGTTACACCTCGTAGTTCCTTGATTTATAGTCTGCGTCTACTGCTAATATTGTATCCAAATCTGGATTTTGAATCACTTGATGTGCATCCATCTCTCTTTCGATTAATGTCTCTATATCTAAGAAGCTTATTTTGCCATTTAGAAACATATCAACTGCTACTTCGTTTACAGCATTCATTACTGCAGGAAGTGTCCCACCTACTTCAATCGCTCTATATGCTAGTGCAAGACATTTATAGCGTTTAAGATCCATTGCTTTAAAGTCTAATGTAGCAATATCTGCTAAGTTTAAACGTTCAGCCTTTCTTGGCAATCGATCTGGATAACTAAATGCATAAAGTATTGGCATACGCATATCTGGCGTACCGAGCTGAGCAATAACACTCGTATCATTAAATTCCACCATAGAGTGAATGATACTTTGTTTGTGTAAAATGGTTTTAATGCGTTCAATCGGTAAATCAAATAACCATTTCGCTTCAATCACTTCTAAACCCTTATTCATCATTGTTGCACTATCAATTGTAATTTTCTTACCCATTGACCAGTTCGGGTGATTTAATGCATCTTCCAGCGTAACATCTTTCAGTTCATCACGTGTTAAATCTCTAAATGAACCACCACTCGCTGTAATGATTAGCTTTTCAATATTTTTACTATTTTCACCATTTAAACATTGAAAAATTGCTGAATGCTCAGAGTCAACCGGCAATATTTTTACGCCTTTTTCTTTAGCGCGTTGCATGACAATTTCACCTGCTACAACAAGCGTTTCTTTATTCGCTAAAGCAATGTCGATCCCTTGATCAATCGCGTGCAGTGTCGGACGTAAACCCACACTACCTAAAATTGAATTTAGTAAAATATCATTTTTATGAAACCCGGCAACTTCTAATAATCCCTGGTCACCAAATACAACTCGAGTTTGTTTTCCATCTAAATTTAATTTATCAATATCTGATTCATTTTGTACACAGCAAATCACCGGATTAAATTCATCTATAATTGCTTGAGCTGTATCAATTGATTGCCCTACCGCAAAACTTACTAGTTTAAAACGATCAGCATGTTCACGTATAATATCTAATCCTTGTAATCCAACTGACCCACTTGCTCCTAATATTCCAATATGTTTCATAACTTCACCTTATTCTAAAATGTATTATTTTAATTTTATCATAAAACATTTTTAACTCCTACCTTAAAGAAAAAACACGTAGACGAAAGTCTACGTGTCTTCTATTGAAAGTTTATTAGAAAAATATTCATCAATGGTAATACAAAAATAAAAGAATCAAAGCGGTCTAATATCCCACCGTGTCCAGGTAATAAGTTACCTGAGTCTTTAACATCAAAATGACGTTTTAAAGCTGATTCTACGAGGTCCCCTAATTGACCAAACATACTAAATAGCCATGTTACAAGTATTAACGGAATTAATGATAAGGGCATATTATAATTCAGGCTAAAGATAATCGCAATAATTGTACTACATGCAATACCACCAACAAATCCTTCAATGGTTTTGTTTGGGCTAATTTCCGGCCATAATTTATTTTTGCCAAACAAACGTCCAAAAATATATGCTCCCGTATCCGTTACCCATACGACGAGTAATGCAAATAAAATGAACACTAAGCCATTTTCAGCTGCACGTGTTTCATAAAAGTACATAAATCCAATCCCAACATACGCAACTGCCAACATACAAAATGCTGCATCTACAAAGTTAAATCGATTTTTAGACATTACGGTATAACTTAACATAATTAAACTCATTAAAATAAGAAAAGGCACCTGATAATCAAGTGATACAATATCACTTTTTTGTGGCGACATAATCAAACATAATGCGACGATACTAAATATACCTGGAAGTGAGTATAATTTAATATTTTTCATATTCAGGACTTCTTTTAATGCAACAATCGCTAATAAATATGCCATGACGAGTAATGGTAACTGACCATATATTACGATAGGCAGAAATATTGCCATTGCAATGATCGCTGTAATCGTTCTTGTCTTCATTTTTAACTCCTTATAATCCACCGAATCTTCTATGTCGGCTATTGTAGATTTCTATACATTCATCTAATGATGCTTCATTAAAATCTGGCCATAAAGTATCAACAAACACAAACTCACTATATGAACTTTGCCAAATCAGGAAATTACTTAATCGTTCTTCTCCTGATGTCCGAATTAAAAGTTCAGGGTCAGGTATCCCTTTTGTAAATAGATATTCGCTAAAAGTTTCATCATTGATTTCACTTAAATCTATTTTGTTCTCTTTATAATACTCTGCAATCATTTGTACCGCAGATATAATTTCTTTTCGTCCGCCATAATTTAATGCAAATATAAGTGTGAGTCCTGTATTATGTTTCGTTTGTTCTTTAGCTTCAAGGACAGCTTGACGTGTATGCTCCGGTAACTGATCAATAAATCCTATCGTTTCAACTTTAACATTTTTCTCAATAAGCTCAGGTAAAAATGTTGAAAGAAAGTCACCTGGTAATTTCATTAAATAATTGACTTCTTCTTTTGGTCTTGACCAGTTTTCTGTCGAAAATGCATAGAGCGTTAAATATTTTACACCAATATCACTCGCATGTCGTGTGATTGCTTTTACTGTTTGCATTCCTTCATAATGGCCTTTAATTCGCGGCATTTTACGAAGTTTTGCCCAACGTCCATTGCCATCCATTATAATCGCAATGTGATTTGGAATCGATTCATGTTTTATTTTTGTACTTTGTTCTTTTTTTCTTTTTTTATTTTTAAAAGGAAACATATTGTCCTCCTATATTCAAAACATTATTTATTTATTCTAACATAAAACCATTGTCTATAGCATGGATATACAAAAATATGCACAAAAAAAAGACTGAGACAACAAAATGCCATTATCTCAGCCTAAAAACATTAAACTTCTAAAATGCTGCTTTCTTTTTCTGCAGTTAATGTGTCGATTTTTTTAATGTGGTTATCCGTTTCAGTTTGAACATCATCTGTGAATGATTTTAAATCATCTTCAGTCAGTTCACCATTTTTTTCTGCTTTTTTAAGTGCGTCGTTGGCATCACGGCGAATGTTACGGATGGCAACTTTAGCATTCTCAGCTTCTTTTTTCGCTTCTTTTACTAATTCTTTACGACGTTCTTCAGTCAGTGCTGGTACCGTAATACGAATCACATTACCATCTGATGTAGGATTTACGCCTAAGTTTGCCATATTGATTGCTTTTAAGATATCATCAATTGAAGATTTGTCATAAGGTGTTACAAGTAACATTCTTGGTTCTGGCACGGAAATACCAGCTAATTGTTGAACCGGTGTATCTGCACCGTAGTAGTTTACAGAAACGCGTTCTAAAAGATTTGCATTCGCATGTCCTGCACGGATCGCTGCAAAATCACGTTGTAAGCTTTCGATACTTTTTTGCATTTTTGACTTTAAGTCGTTTAATATTTCTGTCGTCATGATAAATCTCCTTTAAATTCATTATTAATCGTATACAGTTATTATAACAAATTATTTTGTAATTGTTGTACCAATTTCTTCGCCCATTACTGCACGTTTAATGTTGCCATCTTCCATAATTGAGAACACTACTAATGGAATATCATTATCCATACAGAAAGAACTTGCAGTCGAATCCATAACTTGCAGACCTTCCTGTAACATTTGAATATATGTTAATTTTTCGTATTTTACAGCATTTGGATCAACCTTTGGATCTGCTGAATATACACCGTCTACATTGTTTTTACCCATTAAGATAACATCTGCTTCCATTTCAGCGGCACGCAGTGCTGCAGTCGTATCTGTTGAGAAGTATGGATTACCAATACCCGCTGCAAAAATAACAACACGTCCTTTTTCCAGGTGTCGAATTGCACGACGTCTGATATAAGGTTCAGCGACTTGTTTCATCTCTATAGAAGTTAATACACGTGTATCACAATCTAATTGTTCTAAAGAGTCTTGAAGTGCAAGTGAATTCATCACAGTTGCAAGCATCCCCATATAATCTGCAGTTCCGCGGTCCATGCCTAAATCGCTTCCTGTTTTACCACGCCAGATATTGCCGCCACCCACAATTACTGCAACTTCGCAATCCATCTTAGCAACTTCTGCTACTTGCTTTGCAATACTTTTAATAACGAAAGGATTGATTCCAAAACCAGTTTCACCGGCTAATGCTTCACCGCTTAATTTTAATACGACACGTTTGTATTTAGATACATCATTCATTCAATATTCCATCCTCTCAAATATTTTCTTGTACGCTTCAATAATAATCTACAAATAAAATATTTGTACACTTAATCTCTATTATACACAAAACTATTAGTATTATAACAGTAAATATGTTGGATTGAAATGATTATCATCATTTCAATCATTTCAATTCATATGTATAAAAAAAGACACCGAAGTGTCTTTTCTTTTATTATTTACCCATTTGACCCATTACTTCGTCAGCAAAGTTATCTTGGCGTTTCTCGATACCTTCTCCAACTTCATAACGAACGAATGATTTTAAAGTGCCACCTTTAGATTTTAAGAATTCTGCAACTGTTTGATCTGGATTTTTAACGAATGGTTGATCAACTGCACAAATCTCTTCTAAATATTTACGTATACGGCCTTCTACCATTTTTTCAACGATATTTTCAGGTTTACCTTCATTTAAGGCTTGTTGTTTTAATACGTTCTTTTCGTGCTCTAATTCTTCAACAGAAACTTGTTCACGAGAAACGAATTTAGGGTTTAATGCAGCGATGTGCATCGCAACATCTTTTGCACCTTCAGCATCAGTTGAATTTTCAACTAAAGCTAATACACCAATGCGTCCACCCATGTGTAAGTATTCACCAAATGTATCTGCATCTGTTTTAGTTACTAAAACGAAACGACGTAAAGTTAATTTTTCTCCGATTGTTGAAATTGCTTCATTCATTTTAACTTCAACTGTTTTACCCGCTTCGATTTCAGAAGCCATTAAAGCGTCTAAGTCTGCAGGTTTCGCAGTTAAAATATGCTCAGCGATTTCTTTAACTAAAGCTTGGAAGCCTTCATTACGTGCAACGAAGTCAGTTTCAGAGTTTAATTCTAATAATACTGCATCGTTTCCTTTAGAAGCTACATAAGTTGTACCTTCAGCAGCGATACGGTCAGCTTTCTTAGCTGCTTTAGCAATACCTTTTTCACGTAAGTAATCAACAGCTGCGTCGATATCTCCGTTCGTTTCAGTTAATGCTTTTTTGCAGTCCATCATACCTGCGCCTGTTCTTTCACGTAATTGTTTAACTAATTGTGCTGTAATAGCCATTATAATACCTCCAAAGAATTTGTGTTTTTACAATATTAATAATACTAAACAATAGCTAAAAACGCTAAAGTAAAGTGATCAACTTTTTAAAAAAAGTGATAAATGTTATACACTTATCACTTTTCATTTAAAACTTAAGCTTCTGTCGTTTCTGCTTGTTCTTCAGCAGGTGCTTCAGTCGTTTCAGTTAAATCGATATTTTGTTCAGCCGCTACTTCTTCGTTAGAAACGCCTTGGCGTCCTTCTAAGATAGCATCTGCCATTTTACCAGTTAATAATTTAACGGCACGGATTGCATCATCGTTTGCTGGGATAACATAATCGATTTCGTCTGGATCACAGTTTGTATCAACGATACCAACGATTGGAATGTGTAATTTTTTAGCTTCAGCAATCGCGTTACGCTCTTTACGAGGGTCAACAACGAATAATGCTGATGGCATAGATTTCATTTCACGGATACCGCCTAAGAATTTGATTAAACGATCATATTCTTTTTTAAGTTCAACAACTTCTTTTTTAGGAAGTACGTCGAATGTACCGTCTTCTTCCATTTTTTCGATTTCAGAAATACGTTTTACACGTTTGTTGATTGTTTTGTAGTTTGTTAAAGTACCACCTAACCAACGTTCGTTGATGAAGAATTGACCTGAACGGATTGCTTCATCTTTAATCGCATCTTGTGCTTGTTTTTTTGTACCAACGAATAATACAGTACCGCCTTCTTCAGAAACAGATTTCATAAAGTTGTATGCTTCTTCAACTTTCTTAACTGTTTTTTGTAAATCGATAATGTAGATACCGTTTCTTTCAGTGAAGATGTATTTCTTCATTTTTGGGTTCCAGCGACGTGTTTGGTGACCGAAGTGAACACCAGCTTCTAACAATTGTTTCATTGAGATTACTGCCATTTTATTTTCCTCCTAATTGGTTTTATTCCTCCACTACAGGCAATTTCGGAAACAACTTGTGTTGCACCCTCCAAAATATTCATCCATAGTGTGTGAATTTGGCTTTTTTAAAGCCGTATATGAATATACCATAAAAAAACGCGTGTATCAATAGTTTTTTATCAAAAAACATTGATGCAACGCGTATTGTATGATTAATGCGTATTGGCTAACTCTTCTAAGAATTTTTCTTTTTTAATTTTAATGAATGTCCCTTTCATTCCTAAAGAACGTGATTCGATGACACCCGCTGATTCTAATTTGCGTAAAGCATTAACAATCACCGAACGTGTAATCCCTACACGGTCTGCAACTTTTGAAGCAACGAGTAAACCTTCATTTGCGCCAAGTTCTTCAAAGATATGTTCGATTGCTTCCTTCTCAGAGTATGATAATGAGCTGATAGCCATATTAATCGCCGCTTTATCACGTGCAATTTTTTCAATATCTGCATGTTTTTCACGTAAAATTTCCATACCTACAACTGTTGCCGCATATTCTCCTAATACTAAATCGTTATCATCATAATCTTTATCAACACGACCAAGAACAAGTGTACCAAGACGTGTGCCGCCACCTTTAATCGGAATAACGACTGAGTTCGATTTTTTAAATAAATCTTTACTTTCCTGTGGAAAAACTGTTAAATCATTATCTAAAGGAATGTTACTTATCGTTTCATCAACTTCTAATAATAAATCAACATACGCTTTTGGGAATTGACGTTCTTCAAGCATTTTAATAATACGCTCATTTTTTAATAATTCATTGACACCAAAACCTAATAACTTTCCTCGACGCGATAAAATAAATACGTTAGATTGCATTGTTATACCTAACTGATCAGCCATTTCTTTGAAATCTACAGCCAGTCCTTTATGTTCCTGTAATAATTGATTAATTGCACGTGTTCTTTTTAATAATGACATGTTCATTCTCCTTTAAATGTTTATAATATAAATTCACTTAAATCTCTATTTTTTGATATTGTACCTAATTTTGATTCAACATATTGTGCCGTTATATCTACATGTGCATTTGGCATGTCAGGTGCTTCATACGATAAGTCCTCAAGCATTTTTTCCATTATCGTATGCAAGCGTCGTGCACCAATGTTATCAGTATCCTGATTAACATCATATGCAATTTGAGCTAGCTTTTCGATTGCTTCATCTGTAAAACGAATGGTTACCTGCTCTGTTGCTAATAGACTTTCGTATTGCTTTAACAGAGACGTTTTCGGTTCTTTTAATATTCTTATAAAATCATCAACTGACAATTTTTCAAGTTCCACACGAATTGGGAATCGTCCTTGTAATTCCGGTATTAAATCGCTTGGTTTTGAAACGTGAAAAGCGCCAGCGCCAATGAACAAGATATGTTCAGTGTTCACTGCACCATATTTCGTTTGCACGACACTTCCTTCAACAATCGGTAAAATATCTCGTTGCACACCTTGTCTTGATACGTCAGCTGTTTGATTACCGCCTGCAATTTTATCAATTTCGTCAATAAACACAATACCCATGGTTTCAACAAGATGTATCGCTTCATCCTGAACTGACGTTTCATCAATGAGTTTAGTCGCTTCTTCATCAATTAATATTTCACGGGCTTTTTCTACAGGTAAAGTTCGTTCTACTTTTTTCTTAGGCATCATTTGACTTAACATGTCCTGCATATTATCTTGCATACCGTTCATACCAAACATTCCAATGCCGTTCATTTCCTGTTCTACTTTTATTTTAACCATCTCTTGCTCAAGTAAACCTGAAAGTAATTTTTCACGAATATCTTTTCGTTTAATTCTTACAGCTTCATCTGGTGCATCCTCTTCATCATTATCCTGAACTGACTGGTTAAACAACATTTCAAATGGATTAGCTGATTGCTTTTCTTTCTTTTTCATCGCCGGAGCAAGTAATTTAATAAGGCGTTCTGTCGCATTACGCTCTGCTTCAGCACGAACTTCTTGTTTCTTCTGTTGTTTAATCAGTCGAATGCCATTTTCGGTCAAATCACGAATCATACTTTCAACATCACGCCCAACATAGCCTACTTCTGTATATTTCGTTGCTTCCACTTTTACAAATGGTGCACCAACGAGTTTTGCCATACGTCTGGCAATTTCAGTTTTACCAACACCTGTTGGACCAATCATTAATATATTTTTAGGAATGATTTCCTTTTGCATCGTTTCATCTAAAGCCATACGTCGATATCGATTGCGTAAACTAATCGCAACTTTACGCTTCGCGTCTGTTTGCCCTACGATATGTTCATCGAGGTGTTTTACAATGGCTTTTGGTGTTAAATTGTATTGATTCAAGCGAGTCCCTCCTATAATTCTTCAACGATAATATTATGATTTGTAAATACGCAGATATCTGCAGCTGTTTCAAGGGAAGCCAGTGCAATTTCTTTAGCACTCAAGTGGTTTGCATGTTTTTTTAATGCACGTCCAGCACTTAATGCATAGTTACCCCCTGAACCAATCGCGATAATATCATCGTCTGGCTGAATCACTTCACCCGTACCACTGACGACAAGCAATTCATTTTTATTCATCACGATTAACATTGCCTCAAGTTGACGTAGCATTTTATCGCCTCGCCACTCTTTCGCTAATTCAACTGCAGCACGTGATAAATTACCATTGTATTCATGCAGTTTCATTTCAAATTTCTCAAACAATGTGAATGCATCTGCAACACTACCAGCAAAACCAGCAACAACTTCATCATTAAATAATCGACGCACTTTTCTTGCAGTTTGTTTCATAATCACCTGTTGACCAAGTGTCACCTGACCATCACCACTCATGGCACAGGCACCATTATGTCGGACAGCAAATATTGTAGTTGCATGTATTTGATGATTCAAAAAATCAGCTCCTTAAGCTCTTGGATGTGCATTTAAATAAGATTGTTTTAAATGTTCTTTTGTAACATGTGTGTAACGACTTGTCGTTGATAAATTTTCATGTCCTAATAAATCTTGTACGGTTCTTAAATCAGCACCGTTATTTAATAAATGCGTTGCGAATGTATGTCTCAATTTATGTGGATGTATTTCCATATGCGTTGCAGATTGTTTAACAATTTGGTTCAAAACATAACGGATGCCCCGTTCAGATAATGGGGCATTTCTTTGATTTATTAATAGATAATCATGTTTTGGACTTCTCATCGTTCTAAGTGCGATGTAATCCGTCAGTGCGATTTGTGCAAAGGCACCATAAGGCACTAAACGTGTCTTATTCCCTTTTCCTCGCACTTTAATCATCATCAAGGACTGATCGATTTGTTCAAGTTTTAATGTTGCCAATTCAGCAACACGTATACCTGTTGCATAGAGTAATTCCAAAATCAATTTATCTCTTGTATAAAATGGTTTTGAAGTATCTATCGCATCAAACAATTGCTTCATTTCTTCTTCATAGAAGAATTGAGGCAAATATTTTTCCTGCTTAGGATGAACTAACTGATGGAATGGATTTACATGCTCTGTATCTTGATATAAAAAATTATAAAAAGAACGCATAGCAGAAATATGGCGCGATACTGTCGTACGCTTTAAACCTAATTCATATAATTGAACCAGATAATTTCTCGCATCACGATATTCAAACTGTTCGAAAACCAAACCTTCAGATTGTAAAAACTGAATAAAATTTTCAATATCTTTTTGATAGGCTGTAATCGTATGTTCTGAGCAATTTCTATCGACTTTAAGATATTTAAGAAACTGCTGAACTTGATGTTTCATCATACAACCACCCCTATTTATCTGAATTGTAACACAATTTAAAATGAAATTACAACGAAACCCATTATAAAATTAAAGTGTGACTTTAAAATGTTCTAAAGTTGCTAATGCACGGTCGGCAAGTGCTTCATAACGTTCTTTTTTATCTTTAATTCTTGTCTCTAATTGCGGTAACAATCCAAAGTTCGCATTCATTGGCTGGAAGTTTTTACTATTGGTGTGTGTGATATAATATGCCATTGCACCAATCACTGTTTTCTCAGGAAATAGAACTGGCGCAAGTCCAGAAATATGTTTTGCCATATTGATACCAGCAACTAAACCACTTGCAGCTGATTCAACATAGCCTTCGACACCGGTCATTTGCCCCGCTAAAAATAAATCTTGATTACCTTTAAATTGATATGTTTGTTCTAAATTCATTGGTGAATTAATAAAGGTATTACGGTGCATCACACCATAACGCACAACTTCTACATTTTCAAGCCCAGGGATTAATTTTAATATTTCTTTTTGTGCACCCCATTTTAAATGCGTCTGGAAACCTACAATATTATACAATGTACCTGCAGCATCATCTTGACGGAGCTGGACAACGGCATACGGGCGCTTTCCAGTCTTCGGATCTTCCAGTCCGACCGGTTTCATTGGGCCAAACAATAGCGTTTTACGTCCACGTTTTGCCATTTCCTCAAAAGGCATACATCCTTCAAAGTAAATTTCTTTTTCGAATTCTTTAAGTGGTACAACTTCTGCCTCAAGCAGTGCATCATAGAATCGATTAAATTCTTCTTCTGTCATCGGACAATTTAAATATGCCGCTTCCCCTTTATCATATCTTGATTTTAAATAGACTTTATTCATATCGATTGAATCTTTTTCGATAATCGGTGCAGCTGCATCGTAGAAATAAAGGTGTGCCTGACCTGTTAATCGTTGAATATCCTGACTTAGACGCTCTGTCGTCAAAGGTCCTGTTGCAATGATTGTTGGGCCTTCAGGAACACTCGTAATTTCTTCGTTAATCACTTCGATGTTTGGATGATTCTTTAAAGTATCCGTAATATAACCGCTAAATTCATGGCGATCTACTGCGAGTGCACCCCCCGCAGGAACACTTGCATTATCCGCCGCTTTAATAATTAAAGAATCCAGTCGTCTCATTTCCTCTTTCAAAACACCAACTGCATTTGTCAGTGCATTTCCTCTTAAAGAGTTTGAACACACAAGTTCTGCAAATTTATCCGTATGATGTGCTGGTGTTTGTTTAACCGGGCGCATTTCATATAATTTTACTTGTACCCCACGTTTAGCTAATTGATAGGCTGCTTCTGAACCAGCTAAACCGGCTCCAATAATATTTACTGTTGTCATACTATTCCTCCTCTAATTCCTATCCGATTGTAATATATTTTTGCAATTTAAAAAAGTCATTTATCTGAATTGATATTAAATTATTACGATTCTTAATATAAAATTCACATTTTCTAGACAATCCCTCATAATACATATAAAAACCGAACAATACAACAAATCTCCAATTGATTTATTGTATTTGTTCGGTGTTGAATGACGCTTTAACATATTTTTATTGTGGCTTTTCGTCATAATCACAGTTGGTACATACCACCTGAGTTTGCTTTCCTTTTTTACGTTCAACAAGTTGAGTTTCACATTTAGGACAAAGACGTGCAATTGGTTTATCCCATGATAAATAATCACATTCTGGGAAATTGTTACAACCATAGAAAATTCTATTTTTCTTAGATTTTCTTTCAACCACTTCACCTGTCTTACATTTTGGACACGGTACACCAATCGTTTTCACGATAGCTTTTGTATTTCTGCAATCCGGGAAGTTCGAACATGCCATAAATTTCCCATAGCGTCCCATTTTATATACCATTGGTGCGCCACACTTTTCACAATCTTCTCCAGCAGGTTCGTCTTTAATTTCGATTTTTTCCATTTCTGCTTCCGCTCGGTCGACATGTGTCTTGAAATCACCGTAAAATGTCGCAATGACTTTTTTCCATTCAATTTCACCATTCGCAACTCTATCCAATAATGTCTCCATATTAACTGTAAAGTCAATATCGATAATTTCCGGAAAGTATTCTTTGACAGATTCATGTACGATTTGCCCAAGTTCTGTTGGATAAAATTTCTTTTGATCTACTTTTACATAATTACGCTTTTGAATCGTATCAATTGTTGGAGCATAAGTTGATGGTCTCCCGATACCTTTTTCCTCTAGCGTTTTAACTAATCGTGCTTCAGTATAGCGTGGAGGAGGTTGCGTGAAATGTTGATTTTCTTCAATATTAACCGCCTTAACTTGATCACCTAAATTGAGTTCAGGCAAGCGATTTTCACCTTCTTCGCGCTCCTCATCGTTACCCTCTACGTAAACACTCATAAATCCTTTAAATTTAATTGTTTGTCCGTTTGCACGGAATTTAATATTTTCCTGCACAAGATCAACACTTACTGTATCAATTATTGCAGGAGCCATTTGGCTTGCCATAAAACGCTCCCAGATCAATTTATACAAGCGTAACTGATCACGGGATAAGTAAGCTTTCATCTCAGTTGGCGTTCTAAGCGCAGAAGTTGGACGAACGGCTTCGTGTGCATCTTGGGCACCACCTTTTTTAGCTGTAGTGCGTTTAGATAAATATTCCTTACCAAACTTCTCCTCAATGTAACCTGCTGCTTCTGCCTTTGCAGTATCTGAAATACGCGTTGAATCTGTACGCATATATGTAATAAGACCTACTGTCCCCTGTTTTTTTAAATCGATTCCTTCATAAAGTTGTTGCGCAAGCATCATCGTTTTGCGCGCTTTAAAATTGAGTTTTCGTGCTGCTTCCTGTTGCAATGAACTTGTTGTAAATGGCAGTGCTGGATTTCTTAACTTTTCTTTTTTTGATACATCCGTTACTTCAAACATGTCTGACTTCAATTTGCTGACAATTGCTTTAACATCTTTTTCATTTTTTAATTTTTTGGGCTTATCTGATTCATGAAGAAACTTAGCTTTAAATGTTTTATTTTTATATGAGAATAAACCATCAATTGTCCAATATTCTTCTGGTTTAAAAGCATTAATTTCTTCTTCACGATCGATAATAAGTTTTAATGCAACGGATTGAACACGTCCAGCAGACAATCCTTTCTTTACTTTCTTCCAGAGAACAGGTGAAATATTATAACCTACTAATCTATCAAGTACACGTCGTGCTTGTTGTGCATCAACGAGTTCGTGTTTTATTTCTCTTGGATTTTTAAAGCTTTCTTTAACTGCATCTTTCGTAATTTCATTAAATACAACACGTGACTTCGCCGTCTGATCTATGTCTAAAATATGTGCTAAATGCCAAGCAATCGCTTCACCTTCACGGTCCGGGTCACTTGCGAGATAAACATTTTTAGCTTTCTTCGCATGTTTCTTTAAGTCTTGAACGACTGGTCCCTTACCTCGTATCGTGATATATCTTGGTTCAAAATTATTGTCAGTATCTACACCCATTTGACTTCTTGGTAAATCTCTTACATGACCCATAGATGCAATAACCTTAAATTTCTTTCCTAAATATTTCTCAATGGTTTTTGCTTTTGCAGGCGATTCTACAATGACGAGATTCTCTGCCATTTGATATCCCCCTATTCGTAAACTGTTTTGCTTTTCAATGATAAATGATATACGTAACAAAACTATCTTGTCAAATTTTATTTCTAAATACTTGCTATGACCGGAAAATATCGCCAATGTTTTTTTAAATCAATTGGTCGCAAATAACGTATTATTAAATAGAAGAAACTCAATTCAAATAATCTTCCAGAATATCTTCTACACGCACAATAATTTTAGCACCTTCTGCTATTTTTTGATTACATCCTTGTGAATAAACAGATGTTATATTACCGGGTAGACAATAAACATTACGGTTCTGATCAAGGGCTTGATCACATGTAATTAAACTGCCACTTCTCAACTTGGCTTCAGTAATCAGTACCCCTTGTGACAGTCCACTGATAAGGCGATTGCGTTCCGGAAATTGAAATTTTGCGATTTGTGTCGTAGGATAATATTCACTCACCACAAGATGATGTTGTTCCATATGCCGACGTAGAATCGTCACTTCAGATGGATAATAATAGTCATGACCAAACCCAAGCACACCAATTGTTTGACCACCATGATAATTCGCAGCCAAGTGGGCATCGCTATCTGCACCTTTAGCAAGACCACTCACAATCGTAATATGGTGTTTTACAAAACTAGGCATCAACATTTCGATGACTTCAGATGTATATGCTGTGCGTTGTCGACTTCCGACAATCGCTAGAAATTTTTTATTTTGTAATATTGATAGATTACCTTTACAGAATAACACAAATGGGAAGTCATAAATTTGTTTTAATAAAAATGGATATAGATGTGAATTGTAAAAGACTGGCGTAATGTGACGCGATACTAAATCAGAGTGTACAGAAGCTATATCGAGCGAATTAAAATAGTTAATTTTATTTTCTAATTTATTATCCTGATGCAATAAATTTTTTAATAAAGGATACATGCGTTTGTATGCAATATCAAAAGTATTATATTGCTGTTTAATCGCATGAAGCGCTTGGGTTGTAAATCCTGATGCAATAAGTCTTAGGATGAGTTGCTCTTCATGTGTAAATTTCATCTTTATCACCTCAGTGATAAAGATAGTGGATTAATGTTAAGTGATTGTAAATTAAATTCATGAAATTATTGAGATTTCATCGATTTTTTAAGTGGAAAAATTTATTTAAGCGCAGAATTCATAATAACTGGAAATGATAGACCCAACTATCTTTTGTAAAAAAACCGAGACGCTAAACGTCTCGGTTTTTAATTCACACTATTTTACTGTTAAACACTTTTCGTATAATCCTTCTTCTTCTTTAATACGTTCGATTAAAGTTGAACCAATTTCAGAAGGTGTCGCTGCAGTTTTAATGCCGCAAGCATTCATCGTTTTAATCTTTTCAGCTGCAGTACCTTTACCACCAGAGATAATCGCTCCTGCGTGTCCCATACGTTTTCCAGGCGGTGCTGTTTGACCACCGATGAACCCTACAACAGGTTTTGTCATATTTGCTTTAACCCATTCTGCTGCTTCTTCTTCAGCTGTTCCACCGATTTCACCAATCATAACAACTGCTAATGTTTCAGGGTCGTTATTAAATGCTTCAAGCGCATCAATAAAGTTTGTACCGTTAACCGGATCTCCACCAATACCTACTGCAGTTGTTTGACCAATACCAGCTTGCGTTAACTGATGTACTGCTTCATATGTTAATGTTCCAGAACGACTCACTACACCAACGTGACCTTTTTTATGAATGTATCCAGGCATGATACCAATTTTACATTCGTCAGCTGTAATCACACCAGGACAGTTTGGTCCTACTAAACGCGTCTTCTTACCTTGCATGTAACGCTTAACTTTAACCATATCAAGTACCGGAATATGCTCAGTAATACAAATTGCTAAATCTAATTCAGCATCCACACATTCAACAATTGCATCTGCTGCAAATGGTGCTGGTACGTAAATGACTGATACAGTAGCGCCAGTTGCTTTAACAGCTTCTTCAACTGTATTAAATACTGGTACGCCTTCTACTTCCATACCACCTTTACCAGGGGTAACCCCAGCAACAATTTTAGTACCGTACTCTAGCATTTGTTTTGTATGAAATAATGCTGTAGATCCTGTAATACCTTGAACAATAACTTTCGTATCTTTATCAATAAATACTCCCACGTTTATCCCCGCTTCCTATTTAGCTTGTTTTACTAATTCAACGATTTTTTGTGCACCTTCAGCCATTGTGCTAGCTGGCGTAATTGCTAATCCTGAATTACCAAGAATTTCTTTACCTTGATCTACGTTCGTACCTTCTAAACGTACAACTAAAGGAATTGTTAATTCTAATTCTTTCGCTGCTGCTACGACACCCTCTGCGATAACGTCACATTTCATGATACCACCGAAAATGTTGACGAAAATACCTTCTACTTTTTCATCTCCTAAGATGATTTTAAAAGCTTCAGTTACTTTCTCTTTCGTAGCGCCGCCTCCTACATCTAGGAAGTTCGCCGGATTTCCACCGAAATGATTAATCGTGTCCATCGTTGCCATCGCAAGACCTGCACCGTTAACCATGCAACCGATGTTACCATCTAAAGCGATGTATGATAAATCATATTTAGATGCTTCAATTTCTTTTGGATCTTCTTCGTCTAAATCACGTAATTCTAAAACATCTTTTTGACGGAATAATGCATTTGCATCAAAGTTAATTTTCGCATCCAATGCTAATACATCGCCACTACCCGTTGTCACTAATGGGTTGATTTCAATAATCGATGCGTCTTTTTTAATAAATACATCATATAAACCTAACATAATCTTAACTGCTTTATTTACAGATTCTTTTGGAATATTAATATTAAAAGCTAAACGACGCGCTTGGTACGGCATTAAACCTACCACAGGATCGATGACTTCTTTAAAGATTTTCTCAGGTGTAGCTTCAGCTACTTCTTCAATTTCAGTTCCACCTTCTTCAGATCCCATTAAAACAACTGAGTCTGTTGCACGGTCTAAAACGAAACCTAAGTAATATTCTTTTTGAATATCGCAGCCTTCTTCGATTAACAGGCGCTTAACTTCTTTCCCCTCTGGGCCTGTTTGATGCGTCACTAAAACTTTGCCTAATAATTCTTTTGCATAGTTTTCAACTTCTTCTAAAGATTTAGCAATTTTTACCCCGCCTGCTTTACCACGTCCACCAGCGTGAATTTGTGCTTTAACAACGTAAACACCTTCTGTTAAACCTTTAGCTACTTCGACTGCTTCTTCTGGTGTGTATGCAACTGAACCATTTGGTACGGCTACACCCATAGAGCGAAAAATTTCTTTTCCTTGATACTCATGGATATTCATTTTCCATCCTCCTAGATTGCACAATTATTTAACTTACGTTTCAATTATAGAAAATGTAAGCGCTATTGTAAACTGAATAAACCAAAAAAGACGTGTCCTTTCATCAATTTTTTCAAATTTCTGATAGGCACGTCATTGATATAGTAAAATCTTTTATTTATTATTACACATTGATTTAATAGGCTCAAAGGATTTTCTATGTATTGGTGTTATTCCTTTATTTTTTAAGCCTTCAAGATGTTTCGGTGTCCCGTAGCCCGCATTGTTTTCAAAATCATAGTACGGGTATGTTTTTGCATAATCTGACATCATGCGGTCACGGTATTCTTTTGCTATGACACTTGCTGCAGCAATTGAAATACTCGTCGCATCACCTTTTATAATCGCTTCCTCAATCAATCCAGTATTGAGCGTTAATGCATCAATTAGTAACACATCTGGTGTGACGGGCAAATCATTAATGGCACGATGCATCGCCATTTTCGTTGCTTCATAAATATTGAATGTGTCAATTTCTTCTACTGTTGCAACACCAATTGCATACGTTACACCTTTTAATAAATCGGCTTCAATTTTAACGCGATGATGCTTTGACATTTGTTTAGAATCATTAAGTCCATAATATGCATGTGATGCATCTAATATTACTGCGCATGCTACAACAGGGCCTGCAAGAGGCCCTCGACCCACTTCATCTACGCCTGCAACAATACGACCAGCATAACGCTTTTCATATGTGAGCATTTTTTCATATTTTTCAATGCATTGATGCTGCTTTTCATATAATTTTATTTGTTGCCATTTTATTTTTAACGCACCAGTTCTCGTTTCACCTTCAAAAAATGTTTCAAGTTCATTTTCAGAGAGATCTCTAACGACCGCTTTCAATTGTGCAATACTGTAGTCTTTACTCGTCATTTTTTCCCTCTAATAAATCTAACGTATCAAATGTATATTTTCCAATTTTTTCGTTACGAATATCACGAATGATCAGTTCGATGACGCTTTCATAATCAATCTCATTCCCACGAAGTTTCATACCACGCGATTTGCCAATAGCATCAAAGACATCAATATATGGTGTGTCTTTGTCAACCTGAATGTTATAATGACGATTTAACGTATCTAGTGCATTGGCTTGCAAAAATTCTATACCATAAATTGCGACCTCATCGAGATGAACAATACTATCTTTAATCGCGCCTGTTAAACTTAATTTTTTACCGACAAACTGATCTTCAAACTTCGGCCATAGGATACCTGGTGTATCTAACAATTCAAGTGATGTTCCTACTTTAATCCATTGTTGTTTTTTTGTAACGCCCGGCATGTTACCCGTTTTGGCAATCGTTTTCTTAGCCAGTCGATTAATTAACGTTGATTTACCAACATTCGGAATCCCGACAATCATTGCACGAATGGCACGTGGACGTAATCCTTTCGCTTTCATTCGGTCAAATTTTTCTTTTGTGACGATTTCAGCAGCTTTTGTAACCTGAGATAAATTTTTGCCATTTTTACTATCGATTAATACAGGATAGAAACCTTGATCTTCAAAATATTTCATCCATTGGCGTGTTTTGTTTAAGTCTGCCATATCCATTTTATTAAGTAACACAACACGCGGCTTATCTTTAATGACCTCATCTATCATTGGATTACGAGATGAGTATGGGATACGTGCATCAACTAATTCAAACACTACATCTACCAATTTTAATTGTTCTGTTACTTCTCGTCTTGCTTTGGCCATATGACCTGGAAACCATTGTATTGTCATCTATCTTATTACTCCTAACTGTTTATTGATGAATTAACCAGATAACTCAACTATAATATTATTATAATATTATATACCATATTGACGATATATATAACTTAAGAGGAGACTTTATGCGAATTTCATTGATTATCCCGATTTATAACGAGGAAAAAAATATACACAAACTCTATGAAACGATTAACATGACGATGCGCCAGCAGAAGTATCATTATGAACTAATACTAATCAACGATGGCTCTAGTGATGCATCATTAACACATCTACAGCAGATTGCTGAACGCGATAACCATTTTAAATACATATCTTTTTCCAGAAATTTTGGCAAAGAAGCTGCCATGTTTGCAGGATTAAAAAATTGTACTGGAGATTGTGCCATTATCTTAGATGCTGATTTACAACATCCACCTGAATATATTCCAGAAATGATTACACATTTTGAGAAGGGTTATGATCAGGTTGTGATGCGCCGTGACCGTAGTGGCGAACATGTATTCAGAAAAATTCCGACACAGATTTTTTACAAATTGATTAATCGCACAGTCGATGTAAAACTTACAGACGGTGAGGGCGATTTCAGGCTAGTCTCTCGCGCTGTCATTGATAGTATTCTCTCACTCGATGAATATAATCGTTTCTCAAAAGGGATATTTGAATGGGTCGGCTACAATAAACTTACGATTCCATATAAGAACATCCAACGCGAATCAGGACAATCTTCCTTTTCCAGTTTAAAATTAATTGATTATGCGATTGATGGCATTATCAGCTACAACAATAAACCACTAAGAATTTGTTTCTATTTAGGTGCGATAACTATGGTACTTTGTTTACTGTATATTTTTATCACTTTAGTTCAAATCATGACGCATGGCATTGATGAACCCGGTTACTTTACCATTATTTCATCCATTTTATTCTTAGGTGCGCTTCAATTATTTAGTTTAGGCATCATTGGAGAATATATAGGTAGAATTTATTTTGAAACTAAAAAAAGACCACATTATATTATTCAGGAGACGAATATTATCAATAAAAAGGTTGATCAAGATGCGTAACACAGGATATATGCGTTTAGCAAAATTTATTGTCGTTGGTGTAATGAATACAATGAATTATTACATCATTTATTTAGTAGTGATGCATTTACTGAATATGAATTATTTAATCAGTCATCTGACAGGTTTTATTATCTCATTTATTATTTCATTTTTCTTAAATTGCTATTTTGTTTATCATGTACAACCCACCTGGAAAAAATTTATTGCTTTTCCTTTAACCCAAGTTGTCAATATGGGGGTACAAACCATACTACTGTATGTATTGGTTGATGTGTTCATGATTCGTGCGACATATGCACCCTTTCCAGCACTTATTATTACAATTCCTATAACGTATTTAATTACAACGTATTTATTAACAAAGGAGTCCATATGAAAAAAATTGACTTTCGACCACTTTCAATCACACTCATTGCTTTACTACTTTCAATTTTTGGCCATAGTTTTTATATTTATCGATTTTTTAAAGATGGTACCATTTTCACCGGTCCTAATGACGGGCTTGAACAAATGTTGCCGATGCAACTTTATTTATATGAAAAATTCTCTTCAGGTCAATTTTTCTATAGTCTTGATTTTGGTTTAGGCGGTGATTATTATACCGATTTATCTTATTATTATTCAACATCGATTATATTTTTTATCAATATGATTGCAGTCAAATTTTTAGATTTATTTTTTACCTTTAATGTCGATACCGTGACTTTTTGGGCAAAGAATGCATTTTTTATCTCAATCGCTAAATCAACAGCAGGTATTACATTGAGTTACTATTATTTCAGAAAAATTAAAATGGATGCCTTACCTGCACTATTATCTGGTTTTTTATTCTTAACTTCTGCTATTTACTTTAGATTTACATTATATTGGTCATTTTTTAGTGATGTTTTTATTTTTCTACCATTGTTATTATTAGGCATTGAAAGATATATTCAACAGGAGAAAAAAGAAATTTTCATCATTGCAACAGCATGTATTTTCATTAACAACTTTTATTTTGCATATTATCAGGTTTTATTTGGCATCATCTATTTTCTTTTAAGAAATATTTTCAAATCAGATCATGATCAGGTTAATCGTTTAAAACAATGGATAAACTTTTTTATCATGAGTTTGCTTGGTTTAATGATAAGTAGCTTCGCGTTCTTCTATGGTGCGAAAAGTTTCATACAAAACGAACGTGCACCTTATCGAGAGAAAATACCGCTGTTTGACCCTATGGATCAGAATGCAAATATATTTTATGACAATTACCTGGTGATTGTTTTATTCA
The DNA here is from genome assembly GCF_021366795.1 of Macrococcoides caseolyticum. Classification (GTDB taxonomy): domain Bacteria; phylum Bacillota; class Bacilli; order Staphylococcales; family Staphylococcaceae; genus Macrococcoides; species Macrococcoides caseolyticus_A. The sequence continues at coordinate 38,171 of NZ_JAHCPS010000004.1, forward strand.
TAACATTACAAGCATTACTTACATTTAAATTTTATAAGCATTATTTTTACCGCTTTTTTGCAGTCATGAGTATCGCACTCATGTTACTCAGCTTTACACCCTTTATTGACTCAGTATTTAATGGATTCAGTGCCCCTCAAAAACGCTGGCACTACTTAATTACCTTCTTCACTAGTGGTTTAATTGGTTTTTATATCATGAAATTTAAAGAAATTTCAATTCAAAATTATTTATACTCAATCATTCCTGGATTTGTTATTGTATGGATGAGTCATCATTATATTCATAAAGATGTTACATGGGTTTACTTCCTACCTGTGATCACTATACTCGGCCTAGTTATTTTAATTGTGAAGCAAAGAAAATTACAACAAACATTAATCTACCTCTACATTGTCATATTAATGATATTCAACTGGGATGTTGTTCGTGTTCATAACAAACTCGATAACTATAACCCTGGCATCGATAGTCGTGCTAAATTAAGTTATATTGAGTCGAGCGTATATGACTCACCGCTTCAAAGACAAATTATTGATGATCTTAAAAAGCAATTAAATCCAGGTGAACGTATCGATTGGCGTGTCCTTGAACAGGATAATACACCGATGTATCAAAACTTTAACGGTGTTTCTTTATATTCAAGTATATTCGATGGTTCATACATTGATTTTTACTATAAACAATTAAAAATCAATATTAAGGAAGAATCACTATCCAGATATTCTACATTTAACGGAAGGAGTAACCTGGAGTCATTATTTAATGTGAAGTATCTTGTAAGAAAATCTTATCAGACAGATATTCCTTCAAATTTTAAATTGATTCGTGATTATGGCAAATACAAAGTGTATGAAAATACCAAAATGATACCATTTGCCCGTATCACAAATCATATATTTAATCAGGATGATTTACAAACACCCATAGATAGGGAAAGGGCTATGATAAATGGAATAGTTACTGAAGCGTTGCCAACGAATGAAACAATACATCCTGCAAATAATTTATTAAAGGATGTCAAAGTCACTGCATCTGGTGCGCACTGGTTAGAAAATAATAAAACGCTTAAAGTAAATCCACCGAGTGGTGGTATTGTCATTGAAATACCACAAAAGTATTTAAAACAATATAAAGATTTCTATCTAGAAATGTTTGTATCACTTCAATCACCAATTACTAATTATCAAATTAATGTCAACAATTATGCAAATAACAGATTATTTCAGACAAGTAAATATCGTACACATTACGATGATTTAATGTATCGTGTGAAGACACCAAAAAACGGTAAGATTTTGATTGGTTTAACGCCTGGTACATATCAGTTAAATATTAGAGGTTTATATGGTGAAGATTATAAGATGTTAAATCAAGTTAAAAATGATATACCTTATCGTTTCTCGGACAATGGTAATAAAATGACTGTGCATTTAGGTAAATCGCGTGAAGGTTATTTAACAGTACCAATTATTTACCGAGATGGTATGAACGCTTATGTCGATGGAAAGAAAACCGAAGTCATTCGAGCGAATTATTTAATGAGTGCTGTAAAGGTTACAAAAGATACCAAAACGGTTACATTTAAATATATTCCTCCTTATTTCTATTTAATGCTTGTCATATCGATACTCGGGATAATTCTTTCATATTTTTATATTCGATACGCTCATCCTGAAAGGAAGAAAAAAAATGTTCAAAAACAAAAAGAAGCAGAATTATGGGTATAATTTAAGGCTGTTCAGTGTAGCATTTTTCTTAGCATTACTCGCCCATAGTCAGGTCATTTACAGAATGATGAAAGATGGTATTTTATTTACTGGTAAAGGGGATGGTATCGCACAAATGATCCCCTTTCAAATGTATCTTTATCAAAAGTTTACACATTTTAATTTTTTCTATGCGATGGACTTTGGCATCGGTGGTGACTTTTTTAGAAGTCTCGCCTATTATTATTCAACCTCGCCTGTCGCTTATATCAACTATATTTTCATTTGGTTTGCAAATTTATTTTTAGATTTCAATATTCAAGATCCCGTCTTCTGGGCTAAGAATCAAATATTCATCTCAATTATTAAACTGACTATTATTATTGTGATTACCTATCGATTACTAAGATATATTCATGTCAATCGATTCGCCAGTATTACAGGTGCATTTTTATATGCATGGTCAACGACGTATTTCTTCTTTACATTTACATGGAGTTTTTTTAGTGATGTAATGATTTGGTTACCACTCTCTATACTAGGTATGGAACGCTTTTTTCACGAGAAAAAAATAGGTATGTTTATCATCGCAATCGCACTGACTTTACATGCCAATTTTTACTTTAGTTATTATGAGTTTATTTTTCTAATGTGCTATTTTCTTTATCGTGTTGTTTATCCTAAACCAACCGATGTCGTTAATCGTCTGCAAAAAATTACAGTGTTAGCTGGGGCAGCGCTGTTAGGATTAGGCGTTGCCGCTGTTGGAATTTTCACAGGTGTGACGAGTTACTTGATGAATGATAGAACCCTACCGCCAATCAATATTAAACCATTTATCGATATGGTAGGTTTTTACAACCTCTTTTATGATGGATACTATATTGTTATATGCTTTATTACAGTACTCGCTGTGATGACTTTTAAGTTATATCAGGACTATATGTATCGCTTGTTTGCCAGTTTAACACTTCTATTTATGGTTTGTTCGCTCAGCCCACTATTTGATAGTTTCTTTAACGGGTTCTCGATTGATCAACGCAGGTGGGTTTATTTATTATCATTTACATCTGCTATATTAGTTGCATGCTACTTAAATCATTTAAAACATGTCGATTTGAAATCATTTTTTATATCGCTAGTACCAATTGTCATTATTTATCCAGTTTCAGTCTATGGACATGAAAAACTATTATCATGGCTGTACTTTATTCCATTGATATGTCTTATGATTGGATTGTTTATTTACTTAAAGAATCATTTAGTACATTACGCACTTTATATCGTCATTGTACTCATGAATCTCGTCTTTGTTCACCAATATGTTACAGAACAACTCGATACGTTACATCCTTTTAACGAACGAGATATCGACTACTTAAACTCAGCCCAATACAATTCTAAAACGCAGCGCCAAATGATTGATGTTATCAAAAAATCACAGCCGGATAATGATAGGATTGAATGGCAAACATCTAGTACACATAACACACCAATGTACCAAAATTTTCAGGGTATCAAACTCTATTCGTCGATATTTGATAAAGATATTTTAAAATTTTATGATAAAGAATTATCTATTACGATGCCAACAGATAGTAATTCAATCTACTACGGTCTAGGTGAACGTGCGAATTTATATAGTCTGTTTAATGTGTCTACGACGGTCAGAACAAGTACATCACCTACTCTGCCTTTTGGATTCAAAGCATCTGATAGGTTTGTAGAACCTAACGAATCAAAACAATATCAAACGTATAAGAATGAATATAGAATGCCATTTGTCCGTGTAACGAATCGCGTATTTGATGCACGTCAATTAAAAACACCGCTGGATAGAGAACATGCAATGCTTTCAGGCGTCGTTCTTAATCAACAGGGACATCAATCAATAGAACCCGCCAGAAACTTATTAAATAAAGCACAGATCCATTTACAGGATGCTAAATTAACAGGTCAGTCCCTTACAGTAACTAAGGAAAATGGTGGGCCAAGAATACAACTTCCAAAATCAATCGTTCAGAAGTACAAGGATTTCTATGTTACGATGAGCATTGAATCAAAAACATTTAAGGACTATCATTATGTCTGGCTCAATGAAATTTATCAGTCTCGTAAACCGCTCGATGATGATTACAGACGATTTAATCCGACGATAACATTGAAAGTGAATGCGCAAAGATTATTAGAATTAAAACTTAAACCAGGTGAATATCACTTTCAACTCAATGGTATATACGGTGAAAATTACGAGACGCTAAAAAAAGCAGCCCAACAACAAGACCGCCATCAATTTAAATTCGATCATGGCAAAATGCACATCCAGCTTGCGCCACACAAGGCTGGTTACGTTGTCATACCAGTACCATATCTCGAAGGAATGAAAGCAACAATAGATGGTCATAGCGCTCAAATCAAAGAAGGTAACTATTTAATGACTGCTATCCCGGTAAATGAAAAAGCAAGCGACATTGAAATCACATATACACCACCTTATTTTCATTTAATGCAATGTATCTCAATTTTATCAATGATCCTATCGGTCATCTTTACGCGTTGGATAGCTAATCAAAATTACATGCATCAGGACAAGTCATTTATTAGTTATGAGGAAGAAGCAATATTACTCAAAAAACATTTTGATGATGATGTCAGGAAGCAATAGATGCGTTTTTTACACCATTTTGAACTATTTAGCGTATGTGTAAGTGTATAGAGTCTATTCACTTGCATTAATGCGCCAAGCGCAACAATTATTCTAGGCTTTTTTATTACTGAACATTAGATAACTTAATACTCACGCAAAACAAGAACGCGTAACCCAACAGCATACAAAAAAACCGAACGGAAACGATAAATCAAACTTTGATTTATCGTTTCGTTCGGTTTTATTAATGCCAAAACATTATGTCCTGGCCACATGTTTTTAGTAGAAAGTCTTAAAGTTTCTACAGTGTTTTTGTTAAAACTTCTATTAACGAATTTCTTTAATACGTGCAGCTTTACCACGAAGGCTACGTAAGTAATAAAGTTTCGCACGACGTACTTTACCACGACGTAATACTTCAATCTTCTCGATTTTTGGTGTGTGTAATGGGAATGTACGTTCAACACCCACACCATAAGAAATCTTACGAACCGTGAAAGTTTCTGAAATACCGCCACCGCGACGTTTGATTACAACACCTTCGAATACCTGGATACGTTCGCGAGTTCCCTCAACGATACGTACGTGAACTTTTAAAGTATCACCAGGACGGAATGATGGTAAATCTGTACGCAATTGGTCTTTTGTAATTGCATCGATTAATACATTATTTGACATAATATTCTTCTCCTTCTGCCTATGTTCTTAAGTCTTTGCTCAGCGGATCATAGTGATTATTGTGTTTTTCACACTTGATTTATTATACAGGGTTACATTCTACAAGTCAATATCAAATTATTGTTTTGACTGGAACTGAGCTAATATTTTTAAATCATGCGCTGTTAATGGATATGATTCCAGCAAATCCGGTCGACGTTCAAATGTTCGCTTTAAAGATTCACTGTGACGCCATTCGTTAATTAATTTATGATTGCCACTCATTAAGACATCAGGTACCTTCAATCCTCTATACTCCGCTGGACGCGTATATTGAGGATGCTCTAATAAACCACTTGAAAATGAATCATCTTCATGTGAGACTTCATTGCCGAGCACATCCGGGATAAGGCGAACAATTGCATCTGTCATTGTAATGGCTGCATACTCTCCACCTGTTAAAACAAAGTCGCCTAATGAGATTTCATCTGTTACCAGTTCAGTACGAATTCTTTCATCATAACCTTCATAATGCCCACAAATAAATACGAGATGCTTGGCATGTGCGAGTTCCTCTGCTTTTGCCTGATCGAAGCGTTTACCTTGAGGACACATGAGAATAACACGCGTATCTGTCGTTGTTTCAATACTATCCATTGCATTAAATACAGGCTCCGGCTTTAATACCATACCTTGGCCACCACCATACGGATAATCATCCACCTGATGATGTTTGTTGTTCGCAAAATCCCTAAAATTCACTGTATTAAATTTGACAATGCCCTTATCTTGAGAACGTTTCATAATGGAATGATTAAGCACATCAAACATTTCAGGAAAAAGTGTTAAATAGTCAATTCTCACGATAACAATCCTTCCATCGCTTCAATCGTAATGGTCTTATGCTCAATATCAATCTCTTTTACGACATCTTCAATATAAGGAATTAAATGTTCTTTCTCACCTTGAACAACCCATACATCATTGGCACCCGTTTCAAAAATTTCAGTGACTTTACCGATAGATTGGCCTTCATTAAATACCTCACAACCAATGATATCACTATAATAATATTCATTTTCTTCTAAAGGTAAGCTTTCTGTATCGACATCCTGGAATACATCAAGCCCCTTATATTGTTCAACTTCATTAATATTATGAATGCCAACAAATGCAACCATATGAAAGTTTTTGTGCACACGATATGATTTTATAACCAGTTCAATCGTTTCATCTTTAAATGGAATTAACAAAGTTTTACCCGGTGCAAAACGTTCTGATGCAAAGTCTGAAGCTGAAAGAATTTTTACTTCACCTTTTACACCATGCATATTTACAATTTTACCAACATTCACTATCATTCTCATGACCTCCACTCATAAAAAAAGAGTACCAAAAATGGCACTCTTAATCAATTTCTACAAACACTTTTTTGCCTTTCTCGTTATTAGCTCCTGATACAACTGTTCGAATTGCTTTAGCAATACGACCTTGTTTACCTATCACTTTACCTACATCATCAGTATGAAGGTTAATTTGATAGGTAACACTTGTCGTATGTTCTTCTTTCGTAATCTGAATAGCTTCCGGATGATTTACGAGGGGTTCAATAATCGTTTGTAATAATTTTTCCATCGCAATTACTTCGCGATTTTTTGGTTATGGAATTTCTCCATGATACCTTGTTGTGATAAAATGTTACGTACTGTATCAGTTGGTTTAGCGCCATCAGCTAACCATTTTAAAGCTAATTCTTCATTAACTTTGATTTCTGCTGCTGGTTTAGCAACTGGATTATAAGTTCCGATTGCTTCGATGATGCGTCCGTCACGAGGTGCACGAGCATCTGCTACTACGATACGATAGAATGGGTTTCTTTTTGAACCCATACGAGTTAAACGAATTTTTACTGCCATAATAATATCTCTCCATTTCATTTCTTTTCTACAAGAATTAATAATAACAGAGGTTATTTTTTTTGTAAAGCTTTTTTTCTTTACAAATAATATTTTTAGTTAAAACATGCGAAAAGTTAGCAAATCAATCGACAGCGTACTGTCAGGCATCCCCAAAAATAAAGCCTGACCTTATTCAAAAAGTGATTGAAGGTCAAGCTTTGTTTACATGTGTCTAAACGCATTTCAGACTGCCTTTTATTTTACGGCGTCTTCTGTGCAGGACCTCGTCAAATTTCAGCAATCCATTCGAAATCAAATAGCGATTTCTTTGGATTCCTTCCAATTTGTTCGGTCCTAAACGCATTTCAGACAGCCTTTTATTAAAACGGTAAGTTCATCCCGGCAAACGGATTTTTTCCTTTTCTGCCTTTTTTCATGCCACTAAATTGTTTCATCATTTTCTTCATTTCTTCAAATTGTTTAATCAATTTGTTTACTTCTGATAAACTACGGCCAGATCCTTTAGCAATACGTTTTTTACGGCTCACATTAATAATTGCCGGATTCTCACGTTCTTCTTTTGTCATACTGCGAATAATTGCCTGAATGTGATCAATTTGTTTAGGGTTCATATTCAGTTGATTGACTTGTTTCATTTTATTCGCACCAGGTATCATTTTAAGTAAATCATCAAGCGGTCCTAATGCTTTTACTTGTTCTAATTGTTCTAAGAAGTCATCAAATGTAAACGATGATGTTCTCATTTTCTGTTCTAATTCTTTTGCCTTCGTTTCATCGACTTGAGACTGTGCTTTTTCAATTAAACTTAACACATCACCCATACCAAGAATTCGAGAAGCCATTCGTTCTGGATGGAATGGTTCTAAACCATCCATCTTCTCACTCATACCGACGAATTTAATTGGTTTTTGTGTCACACTTCGAATTGAAAGTGCCGCACCACCACGTGTATCGCCGTCTAATTTAGTCAGTGTAACGCCTGTCACATCTAACTGACCATCAAAACTTTCAGCAACATTCACTGCGTCCTGACCTGTCATTGAATCAACGACTAACATGATTTCATCTGGTTTTGCTACTGCTTTAACATCAACGAGTTCCTGCATTAATTTCTCATCGATATGCAGACGACCTGCTGTATCGATGATTACAAAGTCTAAATGTTCTTCTTTCGCATGTTGTAATGCACGTTCTGTTATTTCAGCAGGTGATACTTGGTCACCTAATGTAAAGACAGGGATATCAATTTGCTTTCCAACTGTCTGTAATTGCTGAATCGCAGCTGGTCGATAAATATCACAAGCAACAAGTAATGGTTTTTTGTTAAATTTCTTACGCATTAATAATGCAAGCTTACCAGCAGTTGTCGTTTTACCTGCCCCTTGCAAACCGACCATCATCACCACTGTTGGTGGTTTTTTACTCATATTAATTTGCGTATTTTCACCGCCCATTAATGCCGTTAGTTCATCTTGTACTATTTTTATGACCTGCTGACCAGGTGTAAGTGATGTCATGACATCTGAACCTAATGCACGTTCAGATACAGTTGAAACAAATTGCTTTACAACTTTAAAGTTAACGTCGGCTTCTAATAATGCTAATCGTACTTCTCGCATCATTACTTTAATGTCTGCTTCCGTAACTTTTCCTTTTCCTTTAATTTTCTGCATTGTCGCCTGGAGTCGATCTGATAATCCTTCAAAAGCCATACAATGACCCCCTTATTCTATTTTCTGTAATTGTTCAATTAAGTGCTGTAATGTTTGTTGATTAATTCTCTCTTGATGAATCGCTTCTTGTAATTGTTCCAATAACATTTGTCTCTGTTCAAATTTCTGATATAAACCAAGCCTTGACTCATAATCTTCCAGTAATTCATCAGTACGTCTTATGTTATCATAAACAGCTTGTCGTGACACCTGAAAGTTCTCAGCAATTTCCGATAGTGATTCATCAAGCAGGTAATAACGTTCAAGATAATTGCGTTGTTTATCAGTGAGCAGCGATTGATAGAAATCAAACAGATAATTCATTCGCATTGTTTTTATGATATCACTCATCTTGAGCGTCCTTTAACAATTCAGCCGCTTTGTTTTCTTCATCTGTTGATTGTTCAATCATATCTGCAAATAGTCCGTAAACATAACTTTCTGCATCAAACGGTTGAAGATCATCTAATTTTTCACCGAGTCCTACAAATTTAACTGGAATGTGTAATTCATTGCGAATGGCTAACACGATACCACCTTTTGCAGTACCGTCTAATTTAGTTAGCACAATACCTGAAACATCTGTCACTTCTTTAAATGCCTTAGCTTGAACTAATGCGTTTTGACCCGTCGTTGCATCTAAGGCTAATAATACTTCATGTGGTGCACCAGGTACTGCTTTTGATAATACTTTTTTTACTTTTTCAAGTTCAGTCATTAAGTTCGCTTTATTTTGCAGACGTCCAGCAGTATCACAAATTAAGATATCTGCGCCGCGATTTTTCGCAGCATTGATAGCGTCATACATCACTGCAGCTGGATCTGAGCCTTCTTTTTGTTTAATGACTTCAACACCTACACGGTCTCCCCATACTTGTAATTGTTCAATAGCACCTGCACGGAAAGTATCACCAGCAGCAAGCATTACATGTTTTCCTTCCGTTTTGTAGCGATGTGCTAACTTACCGATTGTTGTTGTTTTACCGACACCATTAACACCTACCATTAAAATCACAGTTAAGGCATCGTCCTGAATGTTCATCTTTTGAAGTTCATCGTCATCCTGTTCATAGATTTCGACAATTTTTTCTACGATGACTTCACGTAAATCCGCTGTTTCGGTAATATTTCTGCGTTTAGCTTCCTTACGTAAAGATTCAACTAAATCCATAACTGTATTAAAACCTACATCCGCCTGTATTAACATTTCTTCTAATGCTTCAAAGAAATCTTCATCGACTGTTCGATACATCGCAAGTAAGTCATTTAATTTATTCTGGAAGTTCTCACGCGACTTTTCTAAACCTTCTTTAAATTTTGCACCGAGTTGTTGAGATTCCCATTCTTCAAATTCTTCAATAGAAATTAAATCATCATCTTCAAAATCGAATGACCATCCATTGGATTGTTTAACCGTTTCTTTTTTAGGTTGTTCAAATACTTCAACTGGTTTATGCTGTGTCTCTTTTGTTTGTGCTGCACTTTGAGGATCAATATCCTGTGTCCCTGCATCTTCCATTGGTTCTAATGGTTCAACCGACTTTGGTTCTTCTTTTGATACGAACCTGTCTTTTAATTTCTTAAAAAAACTCATTTACTTTGTCAGCTCCTTTATTTTCTGGTCATTTAATTCTTTTAAATTCACACTTACAAGTTGCGTGATACCTGAATTTTGCATCGTAACACCATATAAACGATCACTTTTTTCCATCGTACCTTTACGGTGTGTAATAACAATAAATTGGGTATCATTGGATAAAGTATTTAAGAAGTCAGCGAAACGGTTTACATTCGCTTCATCTAATGCTGCTTCCACTTCATCTAGTATAACAAATGGCGCACTTCTTGCCTGTAAAATTGAGAATAGCAGGACAATTGCTGTTAACGCGCGCTCGCCACCAGATAATAAACTTAAGTTTTGTCGACGTTTCCCTGGCGGTTCTACAAAAATATCAATCCCTGCAGAAAGTATATTATCACTTGTAAGTTGCAGTAACCCTGTCCCACCACCAAATAATTGTTTAAATATACGTTCAAATGCATGACTTACTTTCTGGAATGTTGTCATAAATTTAGATGCGACCGTTTCATCCATATCTTTAATGATTGCCTCAAGATTTGATTTTGCTTCAAGTAAATCCGCTTCCTGTGCACTTAAGAACTGATAGCGTTCATTGACAATCTTATACTGTTCAATCGCATTTAAATTAACATTTCCAAGTTCTTCAATTGATATTTTCGTCAATCGAACTCTTTTTCTTAATTGTTCAAGATCCTGTTCAAAGACGTCATTAATACCGAGCGATTCAAAAATATATTCCTTCGCACCATCAAATGTCATTTGATAGTGTTCGGACAAGTGTTGCATTAAATTATCAAGTAGTACATTTAATCTGGAATGCTTTGCTTTCAATTCGCCTATACCGTTTTCTATACCACTCATTTGTCTTAATAATTCATTATAGTCCTGCTCCATTGCATCAATTTGATCTGACATTTCAGCCATTGCCTGATTAGACGCCTGTATCGATTGATCAATGCGTTGTTTGTCTGTCTGAAGTGTTACAAGCAGATTTTCTTTCGTACTAATTTCTGCCTTTACCTCATCGATATTTAAGTCAGCACCATCTGTTTCAATTAATTTTATTTCTGAAAGAATGATATTAAGCTGTTCTGTTCTTTCTTTCAGGACTTCATTTTGATGGTTTATATTCGTATTCAATACAGCCAATTGATGTTTTAGACCACTTACATCTTCGGTTAATGCCTTTTCTAATTGTTTTCTGTCATGTGCATATTCATTATAATGCGCTATACGCTGATTTAACTGAACTAAAGTAGCCTCAATTTCTTTTATCGCATCAAGATGTTCCCCAATAAGCTGTCTACGTTCTTCAATATAGATAGATTCCTGCATTAAGGCATCTACTTCTTCAAACATCACTTTCAATCGGCGTTCTTGCGCACTTAATGCATCACTATCTAATTTAAGTTGATGAAGTTCATCACGAAGTTCTTCACCGACAACTCTCAATTGATCCGCAGCCATTTCTTCAGTGATAATGCGCTCAGATAATGTATCGATTTGAGATTTCAGTTGTAATGTTGTTGCTTTAAATTCGTCAACTTGCGCATTCACCTGCTGCAATTCATTACGAGCTGATAAGGCTTGTGTTGGTTTATTTTTGCTCCCCCCAGACATTGAACCACCTGGATTAACGATATCACCATTTAAAGTTACGATTCTATATTTATAACCGATCACCTTTGCAATTGAATTCGCATTGACAAGTGTATCACAAACAATCACAGTACCTGCCACGTTATCAATAATAGTTTGATACTTTGTTTCATTTTGAATTAATGCACTTAATGTATTAATGTATCCAGGTTGAGCATGAAGGGTGTGTAACATTTCTTTATTTATCTGTCTACCTTTAATGACTGTCAGTGGAAGAAATGTTGCACGTCCATACTTTTTATCTCTTAAAAATTGAATCGCTTGTCGTGCTGAATGTTCATCTTCAACAATGATATGCTGTAAACTTGCGCCTAATGCACTATCCAGTGCATCATTATAGCGTGCATCTATTGAAATAACGTCAAGGACAGTTGAGTGAATGCCATTGAGTATATTTTTATTTTTCAGAAGCATTCTAACCCCTTGATAGTATCCATGAAATTCTTCATTCATCAACGTCAATCGTTCTTTTTTTCGTTCCAAATCTTCAATATATCGCTTTGCCTGTGCATACTTTTCTCTTGTGTCATTATAACTCGATTTTATTTTTTCAATTTCAATGAGTGCAGATTTATAAGCTAATCTCGTTGACGTTAATTCTTTTTCTTTTTCTGTTATTGAAGCGTGTACTGTTGCAATTTTTTCCGTTAGCACACTATATTCCTGTCTTATTTTCTCATTATCTCCAGATTGTCTGGATTGTTTCTGGTTAAATTGTTCGATTTCTTTTTCAATTAATTTAATTTCATTTGAAAACGATGTTTTCTCACTTAACTTTTCATAATATGCATCACGCGTCTCATCTATTCGTTGTGACATATCCTGATCTATGTGAGCAAGTTCATTAAGTTTTTCTTCCAGTTGTGTTTCATGCTGTTTTTTTTGTTTCTTTAATTGTTGTATCGTTGATTTAATTTCTGATATACGTGTTGCTTCTTTCACACGTTGTACTTCAAATTTATTTAATCGCGTTGCACGTTCCTGTGATGAAACATGCTGATTTCTTAAACGTTCCTGTAATACGTTGATTTGACCAATATAGCGTTCGATTTGTTCTGTCGTGTTTAACAACGTCTGATTTTGTTCATTCATTTCTGTTTGTAAAGTTTTATATGTTTCTTTTTCTCTGTTGATTTTATCATTTAATCTTGTGCTTTTTTCTTGTTTAAACTGAATTAAACCATTAAAATCATTAATTTCAGTCGCACATTGATCATAATCTTTTTTAGTTGTTTCGATATCTGCTACTGTTACTTGTATATCAGCATCTTTCATTTCTTCTGATAATGCTAAATATTCCTCAGCAATACTTGCTTCGATTTGTAACGGTTCCACACGATCTTTTAAATCAAAGATAATATCATGGATGCGCGTTAAGTTATTGTTTGTATCTTCAAGCTTTGTCTCTGTTTCTTTTTTACGCTTTTTATATTTTAATACACCCGCTGCTTCTTCGATGAGCTGACGACGTTCTTCAGGTTTAGCATTGAGTACCTGGTCTACTTTCCCTTGTGATATCATGCTAAATGCATCTTTCCCTAGTCCGCTATCAAGAAATAATTCGGTTACATCTTTTAATCTACTTTTCTGTTTATTAAGGAGATATTCACTATCGCCATTTCGGTATAATTTTCGAGTCACTTCAACGATATCGGCATCAATATTCAAACTTCTATTTTTATTGTCCATTGTGAGGGTCACTTCTGCATAATTCTGCGGCTTTCTATCTTTGGCACCAGAAAAAATGACATCCTCCATTTTAGCACCACGTAAACTCTTGGCAGACTGCTCACCCAAAACCCATTTAATCGCATCTGTAATGTTACTTTTCCCAGAACCGTTAGGTCCCACTATTGCTGTGACGCCGTTATCAAAGTTGACCGTTGTTTTATCTGCAAATGACTTAAATCCATATGCAGTTACTTGCTTTAAATAAACCATATTACTCCCCTGCCATCAGAACCGTTAGTGCAGATTGTGCTGCACGTTGTTCCGATTCTTTCTTAGTTCTACCAACGCCAGTACCAACCACTTGTCCACCGATAGTGACACTTGAAGTGAATGATTTAAAGTGTGCCGGTCCGTCTTCACTTATAAGTTGATATTCAACATGAATATTTTTTGTTTTATGTACATATTCCTGTAAATACGTCTTATGATCAATAATACCGTCCATTAAATCATCTGTAATATTTGGAAAAATGAATTGTTCAAAAAAGCGTTGTACTGCTTCATATCCTAAATCAAGGTATAATGCACCAACAAATGCTTCAAAGACATCAGCAATAAGCGATGGTCTTGATCTACCACCTGTCTTTTCTTCACCTTTACCAAGTAATATTAAATCATCAAATTTTAATGCTTTCGCAAATGTTACAAGTGAAGGTTCACATACAATTGCAGCACGTAATTTCGTTAACCTACCTTCTGGTAAATCTTTGTGCTGCTTATATAAATAGTGTGAAACCATCAATTCTAACACCGCATCACCTAAAAATTCCAAACGCTCATTATCATTAACTTTATCCATTTTGAAATCGTTAATAAAGCTAGAATGAGAAAATGCCTGTGTATAAATTGAAATATCGTTTGGTGTAATATTTAATGCTGTTAAAGTATGCATGAGTTTCTTTTGAAATCTTTCTATCATCGCTAACCTTCTACTCATTGCTGTCCTCCTTAAAAATATAAATACTCTTCTATTTTACGTTATCTGATACTTAAAAAAAAGTAATATATAAGAAAAATACCTCAATGTTAGGTTCTAACATTGAGGTAGTTCATGAAATTATTTTTCTAAAGACTCGATATATTGAACTGCATCACCAACAGTGTTGATTTTTTCAGCTTCCTCATCAGGAATTTCCATACCGAATTGATCTTCTAATTCCATTACTAATTCAGCGATATCTAAAGAATCTGCACCTAAATCATCTTTAAAAGAAGCATCTGCAGTAACTTTATCAGCATCAACGCCTAAGCGATCAACGATAATATCTTTCACTTTGTCGAAGTTTGCCATGTATTTCACCTCCTTATAATAATCTTTTACTTAAATTAGTTCATTAACATGCCACCATTTACATGCAATGTATGGCCTGTAATATACTTTGATTTTTCGCTTGCAAGAAAACTAACGGCTTCAGCGATATCATCGACGTTACCAAGTGTGCCCAGCGGAATTTGTGATTTCATAGCCTCTACTGTTGTTGCATCTAACTTATCCGTCATATCACTTACAATAAATCCTGGTGCAACAGCATTAACACGTATGCCGCGGCTTGCAAATTCACGTGCAAAAGTCTTAGTCAAACCTTCAACACCTGCTTTACTTGCGACATAATTGGCTTGTCCCGCATTACCTAATGCACCAACCACACTACTCATATTAATAATAACACCAGAACGTTGTTTTAGCATTTGACGTGATACAGATTGAACAACATTAAATACACCTTTTAAATTGGTTGCAATGACATCATCAAACTCCTCTGACTTCATGCGCATCGTCAAATTATCACGTGTAATGCCGGCATTATTAACAACAACATCTATCGAACCAAATGTCTCAAGTGCTATCTGTACCATCGCTTTGACTTCATCAATGTCACTAACATTCGCTTTAACAGCAATGGCTTTTTGCCCCAATGCTTCAATTTTTTTTACGACAGATAATGCACGGTCTTTGCTGCCTGAATAATTAACAACAATATCAAATCCATCTGCAGCCAATTTTATCGCTGTCGCTTCACCTATACCTCTTGAACTTCCAGTAACAATCGCTAACAATTCTGTTTCACCTCATTTATTTGTTCTAACGTATCGACTTGTCTTGTCGTCACATGACGGTCAATTTTCCTCACTAAACCAGATAATACTTTACCGGGACCGACTTCGATAAATGTATCCACACCCGCATTGATTAAATATTCAACTGAAGCAGTAAACTCAACGGGGGAGTACAATTGTTTGATTAAATTTTCTTTAATTTCATCGCGATGCGTTACAGGTCGTGCTGTAACATTTTGAATGACAGGTATTTTGGCATCACTCAATTGAATGCCTTCTAAAAAGGTGCTAAATTCATCTGCAATCACTTCCATCAATTGTGAATGAAATGGACCAGTGACATTAAGGGGGATCATCTTTTTAATACCTAATTGCGCTTTTTGTTCATTCAATTTATCTATTAACACTGTATGTCCTGCAACAACAATTTGTCCTGGACAGTTAATATTTGCAACATTAAGCACATGTCCATCCTGCGATAAAATTTCACATGCCTGCGCGATAACTTCTCGATCTGTACCCATAATTGCTGCCATTGATCCAATCCCTGGTGGAAATGCTTGTTGCATTAATTCGCCACGTTTACGCACCACTTTGATAGCATCTACCGGCGTCAACACTTCTGCTGCAACAAGTGCTGCATATTCCCCTAAACTATGACCCATGACATAATCCGCCTGTAAGCCCGATAGCTTTAGTCCAGCGATACTATGCATAACGATGGCTGGCTGTGTATTTTTCGTCTCTTCAAGCTGATCGCCACTTTGCATGCGAGATAAAATATCATCATCTAGAACAGCATTTAAATCAGAAAGTAACGTATGACCTACATTATCATGAAGTAAATCATTGGCCATACCTTTATATTGTGCTCCTTGGCCTGGAAACATTAAGACCTTACTCAACAGCACCCACCTCTTTCGATAATGTTGCCACAACATCTTCTTCTATAGCGATACGCGCTTGGCGAAGTGCATTAAAAAATGCAGTTTTATCACTAGAACCATGGGCTTTGATAACTAGGCCATTCACACCAAATAAAACAGCGCCACCATATTCTGAATAATCCATTTTATCTTTCAGTGCAGATAAATCTTTTTTAATAAATGACGCTGCTATTTTATTTTTTGTTGAACCCATTAAAGTTGATTTAAGCATTTTAAAAATATTCGTTGCTGTACCTTCTAAAGTTTTCAGAATGATATTACCGGTAAAGCCATCTGTTACAACAATATCTGCAGAATGGTTAAGTAATGTTTTAGGTTCAATATTGCCAATAAAATTCAGACTTGATTCTTCTTTTAATAAAGCAAATGTTTCTTTCGTTAATGTATTCCCTTTTTTATCTTCCGTACCAATATTCGCAAGACCAATTGTCGGTTGCTTTATCTTTCTGTTCGCTTTGGCGTAGACATTTGCCATCTTAGCATATTGTACAAGATGCTCTGGTTTAGCGTCAGCGTTAGCACCCATATCAAGTAAAATAAAGCCTTTGTTATCTATCGTTGGTAGCGTCATTGCAAGGGCTGGGCGCTCTACTCCTTTAATACGTCCAACCACAAACAATCCAGCAGACATCAATGCACCGGTATTCCCCGCAGAAACACATGCATCTGCATTTTTTAATTTAACAGCCTCTGCTGCTCGCACCATAGATGCGTCTTTCTTTCGACGAACGGAACGGACCGGTTCATCCTCCATCGTGATTTGTTCCGTACAAGGGAAGAATTGATAACGCTCATGATTAATCTTATTATAAGCTTCTAGCCCATATCCTTGAATTTCTACATCTTCATACTGACTTAAAAACATTTCAATTGCATCTAACACGATTTCTGGTGCATTATCTCCACCCATTAAATCCACTGCAATCTTAATCATTAGTTTCACCCTCACTTGTATAATACATTTCAAATACGCCTGTAAATACGATTGTTTGCTTAACTGTACTAACGACTTCAATTTTAGCACGCTTATGTTTTTTAGACAGTACAGTTGCCTTCGTAATCACACGGTCACCCAGTTTAACCGGCTTCTTAAATGCCACTTCACTTTTTACAGTCAATGCTAATTCATCATTAATGACAGCTACACATAAAGAATTAGCTTGTGCAAATAAATAATGACCACGTGCAATTTTATTACGATAAAATACATGTTCATCTTTAATATCCAGTATTGAAATTGCAGAATGATCAAGTTCTAAGTCAATCACTTCTCCAATAATTTCTTCTATAGGTAATGCACGCACCTCATCGTGATGCTTCACCGCAACATCTTTAATACGTTCTCTCAGTTCAGGAATATTTTGTTCAAGTCTGTCAAGTCGTATCGTCTGAATACTGACATTCAAGTCTTTGCTTAAATCCTCATCCGTTAAAAATGGATCTTCTGTTAAACGTTGTGCGAGTAAAGCTTGTCTTTCTTTTTTTGTTCGTTTCTTCATCTACTCAAATCCTTTTTAGTAGTTGGTCTTAGTACTAGTAAATATAACATAACTACTGTTTTTTCTGCAACTCTTAACTCAAAAATAAAAAAATCATCCTAATCTCAGTCAGATTTAGGATGATTTTTATCATTTTCTTGCGCCAAAACGTCCATTCAGCGTCTTTTTTATCAGCGCCTTTTATTACGCTGCTTTATTTTGTTCCGCTTTTACTTTCTTACCGTTTTCTTCGTATAATTTTGCTTTAAAAATCATACGTTCACTAAATAACATTGTATTTGGATCATAATTATCACAAGTAATCAGTGTTAATTCCTGTAATGCATTTTTCTTCTCATCTAATACACCTACTTCAGTTGGTTTAACATTAAATACTTTATAGATACGGTATTTCTTGGTTCCTGTTCTTGTCTGTAGTATCACTGTATCTCCAACTTTAGCTCGGTCTAAATAATTAAAGCGAATACCAGCACCTTCAACTCTGTGGCCAGCAATTGCGACATTTTGTTCCGTTAATTTTTCACCATCTTCAACAAGCGAAACACCATTTTTTAAATTTAATGGTGATGCAGGGCCCTTTAAAAGCGGTTCATTAATCTTTGCAGCAGGCACTTTCAAATAGCCTAACATATTTGATTTCAGTTTTAATTTTTCTGGTTCTGTTTTTGTAATCCATTTTTCAAGTGCATTTACTTTCGGTTGATCTTCATTCTTTTCATACGCGGTAATGACTTTCTCATTAACAATTTCAGTATAATACTCTCTAATATTCTGCCAGAAAAACATAATTACCGCCGCAACAATCAGCAACACACCTAATACTCTCGTTATTATTCTTCCCATCGTTTCTCCTTAATCGATTTCCTGCGCATTTATCTCTGCAGTTAATCGTTCTTTTAAATGTGATAACTCTAAATCATTAATTTTACCACTTAATATTAATTCACTTGCTTCATCTCTTGCTACTTCTAACATTCTATAGTCTTCTACGATATTTGCAACTTTAAAGTCTGGTAAGCCACTTTGTTTAACACCAAAGAAGTCACCTGGTCCTCGCATTTGTAAGTCCTTTTCACTTAATATAAAGCCATCTGTCGTCTGCGTCATAATTTGCAGACGCTCTATACCTGTTTCAGTTTCAGGGTTACCAACTAATATACAGTAACTTTGGTTGTTCCCCCTTCCAACACGACCACGTAATTGATGCAATGTTGATAGACCAAAGCGATCTGCGTCATAAATAATCATCATCGTTGCATTCGGAACATTAACGCCAACTTCAACAACAGTGGTTGATACAAGAATATCTAGTTGATGACTTGCAAATTGCTGCATTATCCTTTCTTTCTCATCTGCTTTCATTTTACCATGAAGTAAGCCAACACGCGAAGGCCCAAAAATTTGTTGATAGGTTTCATATATTTCTGTCGCATTTTTTACGTCTAGATGTTCTGATTCTTCAATTAATGGGCAAATAACATAGGCTTGACGCCCTTTTTCGATTTCAGCTTTCGTTTTTTGATACACAGTTTTAATTGCTTCATGTTTAGTCCATTCCGTAATAATAGGCTGACGCCCTTTTGGCATTTGTTTAATAGTTGAG
The DNA here is from genome assembly GCF_021366795.1 of Macrococcoides caseolyticum. GTDB lineage: Bacteria > Bacillota > Bacilli > Staphylococcales > Staphylococcaceae > Macrococcoides > Macrococcoides caseolyticus_A. The sequence continues at coordinate 57,894 of NZ_JAHCPS010000004.1, forward strand.
ACATCCAGCTGGCCAAATACAGAGATGGCAAGCGTTCTAGGAATAGGTGTCGCCGTCATATATAAGACATTCGCATGTTGTCCTTTTTCACGCAATAATTTTCTTTGGTTAACACCGAAACGATGCTGTTCATCCGTAATGACAAGCCCTAATTGTTTAAATTCGACTGGATCACTAATTAATGCATGTGTACCAACAAGAATATCAATATCACCTGATGCAAGTTGAGAGAGTATTGAAGCCCTTTTCTTCCCTTTAATCGATGAAGTTAATAACTGGATGTTTACTGCTTCACCATACAGTTGACTCAAACTCTCAGCATGCTGTTCTGCCAATATTTCTGTCGGAACCATTAATGCACTTTGCATACCGCACGATTTTAAAGCGTACATTGCAATCGCTGCGACGACCGTCTTACCTGAACCTACATCACCTTGTAACAGACGATTCATACGCATTGGCGATAGCAAATCTCTAAAGATTTCATTCACGACTTGTTTTTGGGCATCGGTTAATTCAAAAGGTAAGGTTGAGATAAACTTTTTTACTTCTTCAATGTTGTACGGTATATCACTGTGCTGAGATTGATGTTCTTTTAAATGTAAACTTCTCATTTTCAGCTGAAATAATAAGAGTTCACAAAAAGCGAAAGTACGTTTTGCTTGTGCTAAATGTGCGTGTGACGATGGAAAATGCAATTCTGCTACGGCTTCTTTTAAATCCCATAACTTATATTTTTGTTGTAAATAGAGCGGTAAAAAAGGTGGTAATTCAGATACCATGAGTGCATGACGCACAAGCTTTTGAAATGACGCACGCTTAATACGACCTTTTAAACTATACTGTGGTACTAATGCTTCCGAATCACCTACTTGCTCTAACTTCTTAAACCCTGTACCTTGTATAATTTGTTTTCCACGTATCCATTTACCAGTAATTTTGACGTGCGCGCCGACTACGACCTGGGGTTTAATATACAATTGATTAAAATATTCTACTCGTATGGCTACATTATCCACCATCATATGAAAGGATACTTTAGATTTATTTCTACCGAAATGGGCAACCGTCGCTTGACTGTATATTTCACCTGCTACTGTAATTTTTTCACCATCCGTTGCATCATGTATATTGATAATCGTTTCATCATTATATTTATATGGTAAAAATAGCAATAAGTCTTCAGTATCCATAATATTGAGTGCATGTAGATTTTCAAGGGTCTTTGGCCCGACACCTTTAAGTTGTTCAATTGATTGTCGCTTAATAAGTTGTTGTTCCATAATACTATCCTTCACTTCTAACAACATCATTAAAGTTGTCTATTATTTTATCTATTTATTATACCGTATTCCACCATATAAAAAAATCCGAGTGTCTTCACTGCCTTAATCAGGCAATGATAACACTCGAATTAATTATTTATTCTACTGAGAACATAAAGCTGTAAATCGGTTGTTTACCAATCTGTACTTCGATTTCTACATCTTCATACTCTGTTTCAAGGAATTTTTCAATTGCTAATACATCTTCATCAGTGGCATCTATTCCTTTAATAATCGTTACAATTTCAGAATCTTCATCCAACATTGATTTTAATAATTCAATACATACTTTTTTATGATCTTTATCAGAAACTGTAATTTTCCCTTCATTGATACCCATGAATGCACCTTTTTCGATATTAACACCATCGATAGATGTATCTCGAACAGCATACGTTACTGAGCCAGACTTAACGTGTGCCAGCGCTTCAGTCATGTTACTTGCATTTTCTTCCACTTCTGCTTCAGGGTTATAAGTTAGCATTGCTGTTAAACCTTGAGGAATAGTTTTAGATGGTACAACTTTCACTGGAATATCTGTCACTTGTGCCGCCTGCTCTGCAGCCATAATGATATTTTTATTGTTTGGTAATACAATTGCCTCGCGACAACCACTTTTCTCAATAATCTTAACAATATCTTCTGTTGAAGGATTCATTGTCTGGCCACCGCTTATTACATGAGTTGCACCAATTGATTTAAACAACTCAGTAATACCGTCACCCATTGAAATTGTAATAATTGCTTTTTCAACTTGTGCTGTTTGTTCCTGACGAACACCACGTTTACGTAATACTTCTCTATGTTGTTCGCGCATGTTTTCTACTTTAATTTTAATGATTTCACCATACTGACTACCATACGTTAAAGCTTCACCCGGTGTTTCTGAGTGAACATGTGTCTTAACAATTTCATCATCTGAAATAACTAATAACGAATCACCAAACTTAGCCATATCATTTCTAAAGTCGTCTTCATTAAATGGCTTCATTCCAGGCGTAAATCTCACCATAAATTCAGTACAGAACCCAGGTACGATATCTTCTGTTTTTACAACGTCACCAAAATCATGATCATCATTAATGAAGTCGTCATCAACTTTACGACTAACAGGTGCAGCGATAGCTTCACCTTTCATGACACTTAAGAATCCTTCATACACATACATTAACCCTTGACCACCACTATCGACAACACCGACTTCTTTTAGTACGGGTAGTAAGTCTGGTGTGCGTTGTAATGAAGCATTCCCCGCGCGTACGACTTCTTCCATAATTGCAATACAGTCATCTGTTTCTTCAGCCATCTTCATTGCACCTTCACTTGCCTCACGTGCAACTGTCAAGATTGTACCTTCTACAGGTTTCATGACCGCTTTATAAGCTGTCTTCACACCAGCTTTAAATGCTTTAGCAAATTTCTTTGCATCAATTTCCTCTTCTTTTTCGATGTATTTAGAGAATCCTCGGAATAATTGTGAAAGGATTACACCCGAATTACCGCGCGCTCCCATTAATAAGCCTTTTGAGAATGCAATCCCCACATTACCAATATGTGATTCAATGTGTTCTTCTGTTTCAGTTGCACCAGAAGTGATAGACAATTTCATGTTCGTCCCTGTATCACCATCTGGTACGGGGAAGACATTTAATGAATCTACATAATCTGCATTTTGAGATAAGTTATTTGCTCCTGTAATAATCATGTCAGCAAATAGCTTGCCGTCAATTGTTTTCATTATAATAAATCCTCCCTATTCTTCGTCGTCCAGTTTAATGACACGTACACCCTGGATGTAAATGTTTACTGAATTTACTTTTAAGTTTAATGTTTTCTCTAATGTATATTTAACTGATGACTGAACATTATAGGCAATCTCTGAGATTTTAGTACCATACGCAACGATGATATACATATCAACATCTAAAATACCTTCATTATTTGTCACGATGACACCTTTCGAATAATTATCGCGACCAACAATATCAGCAATACCATCACGCACTTGATGCTTACTTGCCATACCGACGATGCCATAACACTCTACAGCCGCACCACCAGCGATTGTTGCAATAACATCACTTGATATATCAATAGACCCTAATTCGTTTGTAATTTCTAAAGTCATGATGTGTCCTCCTTATCGATTTACATTCGTCACATTATTATAATCAATAATTTATGATAATTACAAGAAATCTATAGTAATCTGTGTAATTTATTATTATTTTATTACAAATTAAGGTTACAATGCGACGATTTACACATCACTATTCACTAACACGCATCACCAAGTAAAATAATCTTGCTTTCACCTTCTGTTTGTGTTAAATTATTATGGTATGTAAAAGATAAGTATCTCTATATTCTATTAAAGGAGGGAATCATATGGCTAAAGTATGTCATGTTACAGGCCGTAAAGCAGTTTCAGGTAACAACCGTTCTCACGCTATGAACTACAGCAAACGTCGCTTCGGTGCTAACTTACAAAAAGTTAGAATCTTAGTTGATGGAAAGCCTAAACGTGTATGGGTTTCAGCTCGTGCATTAAAATCAGGTAAAGTGACGCGCGTTTAATTGAATATATAGATACAAAAAAGACCTTTGTGTGAAAGGTCTTTTTTATTTTGCTTCTTTACTCTGTATCATATAAACCATGCCTTGTTCTACAGTAATTTCAGCACGATCTGTCACAAATTCATTCGAAACGGTTCTTGTGTAGCCCATATTCACTTCTAAGCGTTCTGTTTCATATTTTAAACCATCAATGGTTAATATAACACCATCATTCACTGGAATAAATGAAACATATTTTTTATTTTGACTCTTTTCAATAACATGGGTACCGGTAGGTAATACTTGAATTTCGTTATAGTCATCTACAATAATAAAGTCAGATTCTGACAACAAAATATCCGGATGAATCAATGTTTGTAAGTTACCTAAAAAATGATCTAACCTTCCGCCTGTTGCGCCATGGATATAGACTTTATCGTATCCTAAACTTTTGGCATACTGAACGCCAACTTCTAAGTCGGTTTCATTCTTTTCAGCAGGTAAATATTCTATATCAATCACTGATTCAATCAGCATACGTTCATCTGCGCTCACAGAATCAAAGTCTCCAAATGCAGCAATCGGTCTAATACCTGCTTTTACGAGCATTAATGCCCCATAATCAATCCCTATCCAATCATCTGTTTGATGTTCATTCAAATACGCCGTTGAAACACCAAGCTTTGTACATAATATATGTAAGTCCATTTTTAAACACCTCTTAATGATTGTGCCGCTTGGTGATAATCTTCATGCTTAAAGAAGTATGATCCAGCAACTAATACGTCAGCACCAGCTTCAGCACACCATTGTGCAGTTTCATGATTGACGCCACCATCTACTTCAATTTCATAATTTAACTGGTGGTTTGCCTTATATTCACTTAACCATTTAATTTTATTGATACACTGTTCAATAAATTGTTGACCACCGAATCCTGGATTGACCGTCATAACAAGGACTAAATCGACATCTTGTAAAATCGGCAGTAATGTCTCTATAGGCGTTCCCGGATTGAGTGTCACGCCTGCTTTTTTTCCTGTTGCGCGAATTTGTTGAATCGCACGATGAATATGGTGCGTCGCTTCAACATGTACTGTGATAATATCACTTCCTGCATCTGCAAAATCCTGAATATAGCGCTCAGGATTGTGCACCATAAGATGCGTATCAATTGTTAAATCTGTTATCTTACGAATTTGATTTAAAATTGGAAAAGCAAATGACATGTTCGGAACAAAAGTACCATCCATTACATCGAAGTGAAGATAATCAACACCCGCACTTTCAAGGCGCTCTATTTCCTTTGCTAAATTTAAAAAATCACATGATAATAAACTTGGTGCTATTTTCATTAGTATCTCACCTTCCTCGATTCAATTTCTTGTAACATCTGTTGATAGTGCAAATAACGTGTTGCACTGATTTCACCTGATTCCACCGCTGTTTTAACAGCACACTTCGGTTCATTAAGATGTAGACATTCTCTGAATTTGCATGCATCTGCGCATTCTACAAACTCAACAAAACAATATTTCAATGTTTGTTTATCGACATTATCTAAGTCAAGCGAACTAAAGCCAGGTGTATCTGCAATATAGCCATTTTCAAGTGGTAATAATTCTACATGACGTGTTGTATGCTTACCTCGATTCAAAGCATTACTAATGACCCCTGTATTGAGCTGTGCTTCAGGGATTAACGCATTTATAAATGATGATTTTCCAACACCTGACTGACCAGCAAGTACAGTAATACCTTTGATTAAATCTTTAAAATGATGCTCATCTTTATTCGACACAAACATAACATCGTATCCAATTTTATGATAATAAGAAAGATGTTGTTCAATCTCGATAATCTCTGTAGATGATAATAAATCTTTTTTTGTTACTAATAAAACAGGTTCAATATCATAGGATTCTACAATGGTAATAAACTTATCTACCAGATTTAAACTGAATGCTGGTTCAACCGAACTCATCACAATAATGACACGATCAACATTCGCAACAGGCGGGCGTACCATCACATTTTGTCGTTCAAGAATTTCTAATATATATCCATCCGTTTCATTCTCTATTTGAAAGGTCACATGATCACCAACATAAGGTGTAATCCCTTTCTTTCTAAAATTACCACGTGCCCTGCACTGATAAATCTGTTCATGTCCCTCACTTTTAACATAATAAAAACCACTTAATGCCTTAATAATTTGTCCTTTAATCATATTCACCTCAATATTAATGTTTTTTAGGATCATTTAAATAAGCATAAAACAGACCAATAAATAAACCACCACCAACATAATTACCCAGTCCACTAAAGATTAAATTACGAAGCATCGGTAAAATGCTTTGTGCATCAAACTGATAAACTAAAGCGCAAATAAACACAACACCGTTTGCAATCACGTGTTCATAACCCATATACGCAAATATCGTTACACCAATAATCATCGCAATCATTTTAGGCATTGCTTCTTTAAAATGCATTGTCACAATAATAGAAATATTAATAAAAAAATTAGCAAAAATACCACGAATAAAGATATCTGTTGATGTTAGATGTGTCTTTTTCTCAACAGTTGCATGCATTAAAGCTAACATATCACTTGATATAACTGTACTAAATTTTAACAAACTAAACAACAATATACCACCGATCATATTGCCGATAAAGCATAATAAAAATACAAGTAACGCACGTCTTACAGTAACCGATTTATAAAATACAGCAACTGTAAAATACATAAAGTTACTTGTTAACAACTCTGAATACGTAAATATAATAAATAAAAGTGCAAAACTAAATGTAATACCCCCGACTAAACTCGCAATATCCGGCCCAACGATAGGGGTAAAATCCACCCTTGCTTTCCATGTAAATACGGTCATTAATGCGATAATAAAACCAGCCATTGCAGCTCTAAATATATAACGATAGAAGAAATCTTTTACTAGCCCATCTTTCGTTAATACGGTATCTTGAATACCATCCATTAGCTTACGACCATAGAAAAATTTTTCTGTTTCAGGTAAATTGTAATTGGTTGTTTCATCCTGTTGTTTCATTGACATGTGCTCTACTCCTTTTTGTGATTTATTTCACACAATGTATTGTATAGTATATATCACGAATACACAAGATGTATTTCTATAATATTATTCAAAACACAACAAAGAGACCAGGACAGAAGTGTTCTGACACAAGAAAAAACCGAACGAAAACGAATAAATCGTGCTATGATTTATCGTTTTCTTTCGGTCTTTATTATAGTGGCAACTTCTGTTCCACCGTTTAGGCGGTTAATCGTATGAGGATATAGACTTAAGTCTCATCCTGGCTATTTAATATTTGTTTAATCGATACGCGTCATTTTGATTGACTTAGTCAAGGGTGTCGTAAGCGGTATCGTCTCATACATCACTTCATTAGAAGGCAACTCAAACCATTTAACAGGTGAAGCTGTGAATCGCTTAATCGCAATTTTCCACTGGAGTATAAGACGTTCATACCATAATAAATCTCCGTCTAATAAAACTTCATCCTGTAACACAACAAATTTAAAATCACTGATAACACGTAAATTATTTGTCCCGTAAGGTCTAAATTGCTCTTTCATTTGCTTTGTTTGAACTAAAGTTCTTGCGATGTTTTTAACATAATAATTGACATTCTGATGCATTCTGAAACCTAATATTAACTGCACTTTAAAGATATGATCCGTATTAAAATTTTCAATGCGATAACTCAGCTGGAAAGGTTCATCGCTCACTTTTACATTAACAAACCAATAAACATCTGCACGTTTTGGTCTGCCATCAAGAATTGATTTAATGACTTGCTTTTCAATCATTCGATCACTGCTATTCGTCGTTAAATAAACGAGGTTCGTAGCAAATTTCGGTACACTTCTATCAAGTTTCAAAGATTTTAATTGTCCTAAATAGTCATCGATTTTAACGTCATGTGATTGTTTATCTTTAATGAGATAACCATTATACCAGATAATCATAATAAAAATAATGAGACATGAGATGATAACCGCCACATAGCCGCCATGTGTAAATTTCGCTAAACTTGAAATAAAGAATGCAAACTCAAGACATAAGAAGAAGCCAATAGTGATAAAAACTACAAAGCGATGAATATGCTTTTTGAGTAAGTAATTACTCAGTAAGACAGTCGTCATCATCATAGTAACAGTAATACTTAAGCCGTAAGCTGCTTCCATATTCACACTCGTTTTAAAGTATAATACAACCGTGATACATAATAGCCAGATAACACCTGTTACAGTTGGAATATACATTTGCCCTTTTATGGTCGATGGATACTTAATATCTAGCTTTGGCATAAACTTTAAGTGGATTGCTTCAGAAACAAGCGTATATGCTCCTGTAATTAATGCTTGTGATGCAATAATAGCAGCGAACGTAGCCATTAATACACCATATAAAATAAAGGATTCCGGCATGATCTGAAAAAACGGATTGATTTCTTCTAAATGTTTCGTACTACCTAAATGCTTAATTGTCCATGCACCTTGGCCTAAATAACTTAAAATCAGCATTGCTTTCACAAATGGCCATGTAAAATAGATTGAACGCTTACCAACATGTCCCATATCTGAATATAATGCTTCTGCCCCCGTTGCACATAAAAAAACTGTACCAAGGATTAAAAGCCCCATTTTATTATCAGGACTAAATAATATTTGAATGCCAAGTAATGGATTAAATGCTTCTAATACAGATAAATCCTGAGCTAATTGGACAGCACCAAAGATGCCCATCATTAAGAACCAAACAAACATCACCGGTCCAAATATTTTCCCGATACTCCCTGTACCAAAACGTTGTGCAAAAAAGATGCACGTGATAATTACGATAACAATAATAATAATATTATTTTGATTTGACGCAAAACTATGATAGAAATAAGGAATTTCCTGTAATCCTTCTACTGCTGAAGAAACAGTCACTGCTGGTGTTAATATCCCATCTGCAAGTAATGCAGCGCCACCAATCATTGCTGGTATAAGCAACCATTTTTTTCGTTTACGTACGAGTGTATATAAACTAAATATCCCACCTTCGCCATGATTATCTGCACGCATACAAATCATTACGTATTTCACAGTTGTCAACATTGTAAGTGTCCAAATCACAAGGGATAGACAGCCTAATACATAAGTTCTTGTCATTTGAGAGAGGCCACCACCCACAGAAACAATTGCTTTCATGACATATAATGGTGACGTTCCTATATCGCCATAAACGATGCCCAGCGCTACAAGGAGCATGCCCATCGTTACTTTTTTATTTTGTTTGATATGCATTTATCGCACCTCGTTATGTTATTTTAAACCGACAGATTGCATTTTACGCTCTAGTGCATGCGTTGACAATACATTTTTTAAATAAATTAAAGTTATTTTTCATGATGCTTTTTAAGAAGCTCTTGATATTCAGGTTTAAGGGTCATATCATATTTTTGTAGTAATTCCTTTTCAACTTCAAGCTTTAAGCGTTCAACATGTTGCATACTTGTTTGACGATAAATTTTATAATTAAAATAAATCAATGAAAGTATCGGCAATAATAAACAAACAAAACCTAAGATGACAATCATTTGAAGATGATCGACCATTGCCTGAAAAGCTTCTTGTTTATTTATAATAAAATCTTCAATATCTTTAATAGGTTGTGTAAAATATAGCATGTGTACTCCTTTTTAATGTTCATATTTATAAATTATATGTATGATAATACTATAAACGTTGAATGGAGTGAATCAATTGACTAAAACAATCACATTAGATGCATTACAAGAGACACTATCGACCGGAACAGATGCTGTTATTCTTGATGTTAGAGAACGTGACGAATATCAGTCAGGACATATTCCAGTAGCCAAGAATATGCCTTTATCTGAACTTGAAATGCAAATTGATGCATTAAACCAGGATCATGAATATATTATCATTTGTAAAAAAGGTGGACGCGCAAGTCGTGCTGGTGAATATCTTGATCATTTAGGTTATAACGTTACTGTTGCAGAATCAGGGATGGATGACTGGAAAGGCGATATTAAAATTGATGAATAAGTATCGTAAAATACAAACGGGCAAACGCAATCTTCATAGATTGCGTCACTGCCCGATTTTTATTTCTATTATTTTGTTCTATCGATTGCTAAACGTACATTATTAATTACCATACCAGACTTCACACGCCCCGGTAACTTTGTACGATCAACTGTAAAGTCTTGAGGCGGTACATCATAGTTAATTTCGCGTGCAAAATAACGCATCGTCTCTTCCATAATAATGATTGTCATCCATTCTCCCGCACAACGATGATTGGTATGATAGTCTCCACCACCTTGAGGAATTAAATCAAACGGACTACCGTCCCAATGATCAAAGCGATTTGGATTAAATCTTTCCGGCTCACTAAATGTATCTTCACTGTGAAGCGTGCCAAATATATCTAAAATCATTAGCGTGTCTTTTTTAATTTTATATCCTTCAAATTCAATATTTTGAGCTGCTTTACCTGGTAAGAATGGCACGAATGGATAGTATCGTCTCACTTCCTGAACAAATTTGTATGCATAGTCAGCATCATCACGTGCTACACGATATCTTTCACCTGGGAATTCATGCATGGCAAGGACACCGTAAGCAACAAATCGGTTAATCGCAACAAGCGGACGAATAATGTTCATTAAATCAACTGCACATAGACGAGAATCCATCGGTTTACCATGCAAATCTTCCCAATGACTAAACTCATATAAAGCACTACCTGGTTCAGGATGAAGTTTACCTTTACGTGTTTTTATGATCTGTTCCTCCAGGAAATCCTCCACTCGGGCACGTGCTTTCTTCGCTTCACGATAACCTTTATATGGTGAACCAATCGCTCCGAAAGAATCAATCATTTTATCCATATCCATTGCATGCTGTTCAATATTATCAGGTGTTTCAATGATACCAGCCCAACGGAAGCCAACTTTAGTAAGAAGAATAATTGATTCTTTGTAAACATTAACTTCATCCATCAGTTGCATGCGACTCGTATTGTGGAACCAGTAATGACGTGTTAACTTGCGTAAATATGCTAAATTTTCATCTGTCATTAACGACATAAATAAAGCTTTACGGTCAATATGTTTCTTTCCAGTCGTTGTATGGATAGCACCTTTCCCAAACAACGTCTTAACAACACGCGGTGGTAATGTTCCACTACGTTCTATTTTGTCATTATCATAAAACAATTCAGCAGCTTTTTTACCACTAATGATAACGGCTTGCTTGCCACCTAAAACACGTGTTTCAAACACGTTAGAATTAAATTTTTTCGTTCGGTTTTGAATATATTCATAACCTTCTTTCATTACTGTTAATGTATTATCTAGACCTCTTTCTTTTGGCATACGTTTAGCCATGTGAACTCCCCCTATACTTATATTTAATATTACTATACCCAAAATCTTTAACGATTAACGCCAATCCACTGCTTCGCTTCATTTAGAATTTCATCATGCATTAATGTATCAGAAAGGCGTATATCAGGCATTATTTGAAACCCTTCTTCTTCACCATAAACAAATACAAAATCATCGTATGTTTCTACTGTAAATTGATTGGCCGCACCAAAGGTTGGTTCACCGATTGTTTTACATTCACTTTGATGTACAAAATATTCAGGACTACCTTTAGTCAGTGGACTCACTAAAATCACATCTGCATAATAATCATAAGCCTTAACACCACGTGCATATCTTAAATCGAGAATAACGGGAACGTCCGTCTGATATTGAATGAATTGATTAAAATCATAAATCCTAACTACGCGATAATCCCCAAAATCTGAAACTGTATTTTCTGGCAATGCTTGATATTGATGGAGCTGAAAAACATAAGATTCTTCACCACGTAACACATTGATGTCGGATTGTTTCATGACAATGTGTGTCCAGTCTTGCACGATATCTGCCTCGTTAAACAGTAATTTTTGATAGCGTTGTTCAAGCTTTGTAATTTCATCCTGACTCATATGTGTTATCACATCACCAACAACAAGGCGATTATCAAAATTAACGTCATTGACAATTAAAGCATCTTCAATTTTCCTCACATAAAATCCATTATGATGATAGTGATGTTTATGATAAAAAAATAAACTTTTATTTTGAAATGTTGTTAAATATTCAAGCATAATCTGTTGAAATGTATAATCATTGCCAGGTTTTAAATTTTTGATAATGTTTAAATATAAATGATTGGTTTCTTCATCAAAGATGTTCAATCTTGTTGATAATACATCTTTGACTTCTGAAAAAATAGTATGGTAATGATACATTGACGCTCCCCCTTATATGTCTATTTAAAATATAGAGTTTATTATCATAATTTACAAATTATTTGAGCCTACTTTAAAAAAATATAAATAAAAAAGCTAAATCAATACATTTTATCACGAGGGATTAAACGTATTAATTCAGCTTTAAGTTAGAATGCATTAATCAAGTTCATCATAATCCACTTGCTCCTGTAAATACACTTTGCCATCTATTTTAATAATAAATGCACCTTGTGTATCAGGTTCAATCGTAAGGACTAATCGTTTCTCACTTGATTCAGTTGTTTCATACGACTCATAAACTGTAGAGATATCATTATTTTTATCTTTAATAAAAATTTCTACCAGTTGAGGTAATCTTTCTGGTTTTTCATCTCGAGGTGTTTCTAAAGTTTTACCTTCTTCATTCGTTTCAGGTGTTTCTGTTGAAGGGATCACTTCTTTCCCTTTATAGGGAATATCCACTGTACCAATATATTTTTTATCTTCTTTCTTCTCTGGTTCTTCCGTCGTCACTTTCTCCGGTATTTTCTTTTCTTTACCTTTTGAAACTTCAAAATTAATTGTCGAACCATATGGATATTTAATATTAAACACATTTTGAGATATTACATGATTTTTAGGAATGTCTTCTGAATAAATTTGCTGTACGACATTGACTACAAAGCCTAAAGATTCAAGTTCTGCTTTCGCTTTATCAAAGGATTGACCCGTATAATCAGGAACGTATATTTGCTCAACACCTTTTGAAACAGTAAAGACAACGTCTGTTTCCTTTGGATTCACTTCTTTATTTTCTTTAATATTTTGTTTCAATATCGTTCCTGACTTATCATAATGATATTCTTGCTTTATTTTTATTGATTTAAAGCCTTCAGCTTTTAATGCTTTTTTAACTTTAGCAATATCCTGGCCAACGTAATCTTCAAACACAAATTTCTTAACACCTTTAGATACGACTAAATTAACCCTCGTCAATTCTTTTAACTTTTTACCGCTAGCAGGGGTGGTCTGCATGATTTGACCTTCGTCGTAATCCTCAGAATACACTTCTGTAACTTCACCTTTCCTCAGGTTATTTTGTTCAAGCATACTCGTTGCCTCTGATAAGCTTTTACCCACCATATCTGGCACCACACTATATTTTGGTGCAAACATCATATATGCGATGGTACTTCCTAATCCTAAGATTAATAAGAGTGGAAGTAACCATAACCACCATTTTTTCTTTTTCTTTTTTGTAGGTGTAGCATTTGTTGTTGCTTTTGGTGTTGTTTTTGGTGTTGTTTTTGATGGTTTCGATGCCACCTGATGCATTTCAATCGTATCATCTGAATTGACAACTGGAATCATCATCGTCGCATCGTCTGCTATCGCCCTTTTCGGTTCATCTGAACGCGATGCATCAAGACACGTACTTAAATCATCATACATTTCCTGTGTCGTACGATAGCGCTGGAACTTTTCTTTCATTGTGGCTTTTAGAATAATATTTTCTAATGCCTGAGGTACTTTTGGATTTTCATCGATAACAGAAGGTAACTGCTCCTGAATATGTTTAATTGCCACACCTACTGCTGACTCACCTTCATGCGGTGGATGACCTGTTAACATTTCAAACAACACTATACCAATTGAATAGATGTCACTCGCTTCATCTGTTTGTTTCCCTTTTGCCTGTTCTGGAGACAAGTAATGAACACTGCCCATAATATGGTTTGTATGTGTCATAGCAGTTTCACTTAATGCGCGTGCAATCCCAAAATCTGAAATTTTCAATTCTTTATTTTGAGTCATTAAAATATTTTGAGGTTTAATATCACGATGAATAATTCGATTTTGGTGGGCGTGCTCTATGCCTCTTAAAATCTGTTTCGTAAAAAACACAGCCTCTTTAACATCCAGTGGTCCGTTTTCTCTAATATATTCATGCAACGTTGGACCGTCAATAAATTCCATAACCATATAATAATGACGTTCATCTTCGTCGACATCTAATACTTTGACAATGTTGGGATGTGACAACGTTGTTGCGTTCTGAACTTCTCGTTCAAAACGCTTTACCGCTCGATCGACATCAACGGGGGGAATATTGATAATTTTAACAGCGACTAAAGCGTCCAAAATAATATCTTCAGCCAGGTAGACGCTACTCATCCCTCCGCCACCAATATATTTAATCAGTTTATAACGATCACTAATAATCGTACCAATCATTTACTCGCCCCCTTTTAAAGGGACTAATACTAACGAAATATTATCACGCGCACCTGCTTTGACTGCAGCTTCTATCAATGCCTCACCTGCAGCTTTAACAGTATCGTGTGCATAAATCATTTCATGTATGAATGTTTCTTCAAGATAATCAGTCAGACCGTCAGATGTTAGTAATAAATACTGATAACGATCATAATCATATTCAAACATATCTGGATGAATCCGTTTATCAGACCCAATAACTTTCGTAATAACATTACGTTGTGGATGATGCTTTGCCTCTTCTTTTGTTAGACCACCAGCCATTAACAGGTGGTTAACAAAGGTGTGATCATGTGTTACTTGACGTATCTCACTGTGATGAATTAAATACGCACGTGAATCACCAACATTCGCAATGACCACATGATGATCAAATAACAATGCACAAACAAGCGTTGTCCCCATTCCTTGATGTTCATTATTTTGATGACTTTGCTGATAGAGCTGACGATTAATATCAGAAATATTCATCTTAAGCCAATGTTCAGCATTTGACTGTTCAATATAATTTTCACTACAGAAACGCGCTTTAATTAAATCATTTACAAACTTACTCGCTATATCACCTGAGTTATGGCCACCCATTCCATCACAGATGACAACGAGCATTTGTCCTGTATGATTGTAATAAACGCCACCCGCATCTTCGTTACGTGTTCTGACTGGCCCCATATCTGTAAAAAAACGTGCATGCATATGACTACCTCGTTTCTTCTTCTCTTTCTTTCGCTCTTAATTGTCCACATGCAGCATCTATGTCTGCACCATGTTCACGTCTAATTGTAGCATTAATTCCATTTCTTTTTAATTCTTTTTCAAATTTAAAAATGTCTTCTTTCGGCGTACGTACATAGTCACGTTCAGGTACATGATTGACCGGAATTAAATTCACATGACAGTTTAAATGCTTGATGAGTTTTGCAAGTTCTTTTGCATGATGCACCTGGTCATTGACACCACCAAATAAACCATATTCAAATGTAATACGACGCCCCGTTTTATTGACATAGTATTCAATTGAGTCCATTAATTTATCTAAATCATATGCACGGTTAATCGGCATTAATCGACTACGGATTTCATTGTTTGGACCGTGTAAACTCAGTGCGAAGTTGATTTGAAGTTCCTCATCTGCAAAGTCATAAATACGTGGAATAATACCTGATGTCGATACTGTAATATGACGCGCACCGATATTTAATCCATCATTATGGTTAATAATCTTTAAGAAGTCCATCATTTCTTCGTAATTCTCAAATGGTTCACCGATACCCATAATAACAACGTGACTCACGCGTTCATCTGTTAAATCTAGTGTTTGTTGTACAGCGAGTACTTGCGCGACGATTTCACCCGCTTCTAAGTTACGCTTTAATCCACCTAAAGTTGATGCACAGAAAGTACACCCTATACGACAACCAACCTGCGTTGTTACACAGACAGAATTACCGTAGTCATGACGCATTAAAACTGTTTCAATGGTATAACCATCTTGTAATTCAAATAAGAATTTAATTGTTCCATCTTTACTTTCTTGTTTAACAACTGTCTTTAATGTCGTCATCGTAAAGTTTTGTGCTAATACATCACGTAATTCCTTTGACAGGTTTGTCATGTCTTCGAAACTAGTGACACGTTTAACATATAACCAGTCAAAGATTTGTTTCGCACGGAAACTTTGTTGTTTGTGATCTGCTAACCAGTCTTTTAATTCATCTAATTGTAATGAGTAGATTGAGGGTTTCTCAAAGTTTGGCATAAACTTTTTATTCTTCTTTTCTAATAAAGCCATATTTATTCACTCTTCCTTCTTAACTTTGCAATAAAGAATCCGTCAGAATTTAAATCCTGAGGTAATATTTGCAATAGTTTATGTTCTCCAAGTACGGGTAAGGTAATCGGTTCAATCTCAAAATCAGGGTTCTGTTTCACAAAAGAATACACGACATTGTCATTTTCCATTTGTTCTATTGTACACGTAGAGTATACTAACAGTCCGCCAGGTTTTACAACTTTACTGGCATTTGTAAGGATTTCTAACTGCATCGGCCAAAGTGTGTCGATATCTTTTGGTGTCTTTTCATATTTGATTTCTGGTTTACGTTTAATCACACCAAATCCTGAACATGGTGCATCAACGAGTACACGGTCGTATTCCCCTTCAAACGGCTCAAGTGCATCGTGTACTGAAGGTTCAATATTGCGTAGACTTAAACGGTTAATATTATATTGAATTAAATCTATTTTGTGCGGGTAGACGTCATGACTAATCACGCGGCCTGTACGATTCATCTTTTCTGCAATATGACAAGCCTTCCCACCAGGTGCACTGCATGTGTCAAGGATAGTCTCACCAGGTTGTGGGTCTAATACGTTAGCGACTAACATGCTTGAAGCATCCTGTATACTTAAGAAACCATGTTTAAACAATGGGTTTTGTACAATCGGCGGCCCATCAATCGTTAAACATTCAGGAATAATTTCTGATTGTTCGACTACATATCCTTCGTCTTTAAGTCTCTGAATTGCATCCTCTACAGAAATTTTGGTCGTATTCACGCGCACTGTCGTATCAGGGTATGTTAAGAATTCTTTAGCCATCGCACGTGTCTTATCAAATCCAAAATGCGTATTCCAATGTTTGATTAACCATAAAGGCGTACTCGTTTCAACGCTTAAACGCTTTAAGTCATCTTTAATTTCAGCAAAGTCACGTAATGCGCTACGCTGGAAGTTACGTAAAATCGCATTCATTGTGTTTGCACCACTAATAGACCCGCGTTGTTTCGTAATTTCTACTGCTTCATTAATAATCGCGTGATCTGGTACTTTATCTAAATAAACAGCTTGATAAACACTCATTAGGAGCAGACGACGCATCCAGCCTTTAATATTCGCTTTAATAAAAGGTTCAATATAAAATTCGAGTGTTAATTTATGCTGCAATGTACCATAAACAAGTTCTGTGAGTAATGCTCTATCAACAGGTTCAACGTAACCTTCTTTAATGGCTTCATTAATGAGTAAGTTACTGTAACCACCATCTGTTAGTACTTGATCTAAAATCTCTAAGGCAATATATCTTACACTACGCTTATGCTCCATTGAATATTTGCCCCACAATCGTTTGTTTTAATCCTGCAACGTAGTCACTTGCTTTCATACGTTTTTTCCCGGCAGGTTGAATTTCAGTTAACACTACTGCACCATCACTTGTTGCAACTTTAATACCATGTTTATCCGCACTTAGTATTTCACCAGGCTGGCCTTTGCCCTCTGTAACTTCAGACATCCAAAGTTTAACGTTTTGGCCATCAAGCTTTGCAAAGCCGACTGGCCATGGACTTAAACCACGAATGTGATCATGTACCGCTTGACTTGTACGATTAAACGTTACAAACTCTTCTTCACGGCTTACATTTGATGCAAACGTAGCACCATCGTGATCTTGAGGCGTACGTTTATTCGTTTCGTCTAGGATACTCGGTAATGTTTCAAGTAAAAGTTTCGTTCCAGCAACACTTAATTTATCATGTAAAGTACCTACCGTATCATTCTGTTCAATTGGTACAACGATTTGTGAAATCATATCACCGGCATCTAATTTTTTCGCCATATACATAATCGTTACACCAGATTCTTTTTCACCATTGATAATCGCTTTGTGAATCGGTGCACCCCCACGGTATTTTGGTAGTAAAGATGCATGGACGTTTATACAACCAAGTCTTGGAATATTAAGGACACGTTCAGGTAATAATTGACCATAAGCTGCCGTAATAATTAAATCTGGATTTAAGTTTTGAACATAATCAAACGCTTCGTCACTTGTCATTTTTTCAGGTTGATACACTTCAATACCAAGATCAACTGCCTGTGCTTTAACAGGTGGTGGTGTAAGTATTCTTTTACGCCCAACCGGTTTATCTGGTTGCGTAATCACATGCGTTACACCATATGTTTCATGTATCGCTTTTAAAATAGGTGCCGAGAAATCAGGCGTCCCCATGAAGATAATATTAGGCTTCTTCATCATACATCGCCTCCAGTTCATCCTCACTTATAAAACGTGTTACTTTGTCAGTAAACAATTTACCATATAGATGGTCCACTTCATGTTGAATAATGCGGGCAATATCATCATACGCCGTCATTTCAATCTCATTTCCTTCAAGATCGTTTGCTTTCACAGTAATTTCAGTGGAACGATCTACCAGTCCAAATACGTCCGGAACAGATAAACAACCCTCAACATCACTTGCTTGCTCTTTTGAGTAATAGGTGATTTCAGGATTAATCAGTTGTAAAATACCATCTTGCTCCATATCAACAAGTGCAACCTTTAAATCAACACCAATTTGAGGTGCAGCAATTCCGACGCCATTATAATGGTACAAACTATCTTCTAAATCTTGAATTAATGCTTTTAAACTATCGTCAAAAACAGTAACATCTTTAACTTCTCTGTGCAATAATGCATTATCTTTATCAATTAATTGTTTAATCACAGGCCTTGCTCCTTTTTTATTCAATCATTCTATTTTACTATATTTTGAGGTGAGATTCAAAATGTATAATGGGTATGATAGGGGGGCAGGTGTAAATGATGTAACGGAAGCGGCTGTATTTTGGAAATACTACCGCTTACTCGTTAGAATGCTTTCGTTACCGGTCAGAAGTGGCTGTATTTTAGAAATACTACCGCTTACTCGTTAGAATGCTTTCGTTCTTGGTCGGAAACGGCTGTATTTTGGAAATACTACCGCTTACTCGTTAGAATGCTTTCGTTCCTGGACAGAAGCGGCTGTATTTTAGAAATACTACCGCTTACTCGTATGAATTCTTTCGTTACCGGTCAGAAGCGGCTGTATTTTGGAAATACTACCGCTTGCTCGTAAGAATTCTTTCGTTACTGGTCGGAAGCGGCTGTATTTTGGAAATACTACCGCTTGCTCGTATGAATTCTTTCGTTAATGGTCGGATGCGGCTGTATTCTGGAAATACTATCGCTTACTCGTATGAATTCTTTCGTTACCGGTCGGATGCGGCTGTATTTTAGGAATACTACCGCTTGCTTAAATATTTACATGAAAATTAGTTAGCATCCGACCATATTTTTATTTTACATCCGGATTTTCTATACTCATCTTACATCATCATATACGTATCACGTATAGCAAAAAAATAACATCCTATAAAATACAAAACACAGTGTTATAAAGGGTTTAGACTCTCCTATCTGTAGTTTTAAATTTCATTGGATGTTATCTATTGTAGTATTATTGTCGTTTTTTTGTAGTTTTTTATTTATATATCTAAGAAAAAACCTATTAAAAGTAATAATACTAAAACAATAAATATTATCCAATCTTTTTTATTCGGCTCTTTATACATGAAGTACCACCTTAAAATTACTATTTATCCTAACCAGTTTTGTGTATATGCTAATAAACCTAGAAATGCACCTATCCCCATACAAACTACCATCAATATTACATCAAATTCTTTTAGTTTGTATCTTTTATTATTCATGTTAACATCCTTTCAGAAAGTAAAATAATATTGAATTATCTTCCATTATAATAATCATAATAATATAACTATTTCTTTTCAATAAATATGTAATTTACAGTGTTCTGATATCTCGCTTTTAAGCACGATAACTTTTATTGTAAGAAGAATCAATAAACCAAATGAACATGAAAAAAGGTGATATGACATTAAATCATACCACCTTATTGTTATGGATTTTTATTAAAAGTCTTTTAAGTTGTCGTTGTTTATACCTACCACAAGATATAAACACCTATAAACACTATTATCAAGCCATTTTATACATATTCCTACATCATCACATACGGATTTATATCTATATGAAGCGTAAACTTATCCTTTACAAACTGCTCGTGATAATAATCATCTAAGTAGTTCAATGCCTTAAGCAGTTCTGGTTCTGACTTGAACTTGATCATAATCTGGAATCGATGTTGATTATTGATTCTTGTGATTGGGCTTGGTGCGGGTCCTAATACATAACTGCCTGGTGTTAGATGTTGTAATAAGATCTGATGAATATGCTTACTTTCAAGTAAGACTTTCTTTAAATCACTATGACTAAAGTTTAAATACACCATATAAAAATACGGTGGATACTTTCCGAGTCTCCTATAATTCATTTCTTCCTTATAAAAACCTTTGTAGTTATTCTCCATCGCATATTGTACTGCATAATGTTCTGGATTATATGTTTGAATAACAACTTCCCCGCGTTTCGTACTACGTCCGGCACGTCCTGACACTTGCGTCAACAACTGAAAGGTCTTCTCACTTGATCTAAAATCAGGTAAGTTCAACATCGTATCTGCATTGAGTACGCCCACTAACGTAATATCTGGAAAGTCCAATCCTTTTGCAATCATTTGCGTACCTAGTAGTATGTTCGCTTCTTTACGCTTAAATTGGTCGAGTAATTTTTCGTGTGCACCTTTTTTTCGTGTTGTATCATTATCCATGCGAATGACTTTTGCGTCCCGAAATGTTTCATATATGATTTCTTCAACTTTTTGGGTGCCAATGCCCATCTCTCGGATATGCTCACTGCCACAACTTGGGCAAAGATCTACTGGTTGTTCTTTATAGCCACAATAATGACACTTCATTTCATCCGTAAACTTATGGTAAGTTAAACTGATATCACAGTTAGGACACATCGGGACATGTCCGCAATCTCGGCACAACATAAACTGCGCATGTCCTCTGCGATTTAAGAATAGAACCACTTGCTCATCTTTATCGATTTTCTCCTGGATTTTCTCTCGTAATACTTCAGAAAACATCGAACGATTGCCATTCGCCAGCTCATCACGCATATTCGCAATATACATGTCTGGCATTGCCTGCTGATTGGCGCGTGTTAACATTTCAAGTTTTGTATAAACACCCTTTTCAGCCCGCGCATACGTCTCAAGTGAAGGTGTTGCACTTCCTAATACAAGTGGGCAGTTATGATATGCTGCTCGCCACTCCGCTATTTCTCTTGCACGGTAGCGTGGATAATCTTCTTGTTTATATGTCGTTTCATGTTCTTCATCGATAATTATAATTCCGACATCTTTAAAAGGCGCAAATATACTACTCCGCGCACCAACAGACACACTTGCTGTTTGGTTCTTAATCTTACGCCATTCATCATATCGTTCCCCACTGGATAATCCTGAGTGAAGGACGGCTACTTCATCTCCAAAGCGTGATTTAAATCGGTCCACCATTTGTGGTGTTAATGCAATTTCAGGCACAAGGACAATCGCTTGTTGTTGATTATCCAGCACTTCGCTAATGAGCTGAAGATAGACTTCCGTCTTCCCCGATCCTGTCACGCCATGCAGTAAAAATGTTTCTGATTGCTTATTAAGATAGGCTGTATGTATGGCATCATACGCATTTTGTTGTTCTTCCAGTAATACTTTCTTTGTGTCTTCAAAAAAGACTTTGTGTGCATATGGATCACGTCTTTGTTCAAGTTCTACTTTTTCAAATACACCATTTTTAATCAGTGTGTTACATACGCCTTTTGAAATGCCACGTGCTTCAAGTTCTACAAATGTTAATCCTTCACGACTTGTCAGTACCTCTTCACATGCAGCCAGTTGTTTATCATTTTTTGCCATTGCTTCGTAATCAATATGCTCTATGAGCTTGACACCTAGTAATTTTCTCACTTTATGCTGCTGAGTCACTTCTATATCCTCAATGATCATACCAGAAGCGATAAATGGTTCAAAGCATGGCATAATTTCTAATTGCTGCGCTTTTTCAAGATATAGTTTATCACCATTAAAATAGCGTAATAAATCTTCAGGGATTTCTGTGTCATCTGCGATACGTAGTATTTTTTTATATTTTCCTTTTAACGCAGCAGGTAACATGGCATCCAGAACTGCTATACGCTTTGAAACATGTGTATAACTCATCCATTCACTCAGTTCAATTAGTTCCTGCGTTAATTCAGGGATATAATCCTGAACACTAATGACTGATTTTAGTTTATCAAATTCAGCGGCTTCACTTAATGCAATAACGTAACCTTGCACTTTTCTCGGACCAAATGGAACGACGACGCGCATACCTGGTTGAATATGGCCGTCTAAATGGTCGGGGATAAGATAATCAAACAAACGGTCCACACGTTTACTATTGACATCTACAATAACTTTAGCGATCAATTAAATCCCTTCTTTATCACTTGTGTTAATATTTCATGCGATACACCTAATTTCGGTTGCTTTTCTATTACCGCTTCAGTACCATCTTTAAAATACATCGTCACAGCATTTTGATCCGACTTAAATCCAATCGAAGTGTCACCAACATTGTTCGCAATAATGACATCCGCATTTTTCTTTTCTAGTTTACCACGTGCATATTTTTCAACGTGTTCAGTTTCAGCCGCAAAGCCAATGACATATTGATGCGTTTTATGCTGACCAATATAGAGTAAAATATCCTGCGTGCGTTTCAATTGTAATGTTAAATCGCCATCTTTCTTCTTCATCTTTTGTTCATAAACTTCAACTGGCGTATAATCTGCAACAGCTGCTGCTTTAATAATGATATCTGACGTATCCATATTAGCCTTAACCGCATTAAACATATCTTCTGCACTTTCGATTTTAATGTGCTTTACGCCTTGAGGTATAACGAGCGGTAAATCTGTTGAAACGAGTGTCACATTCGCACCACGTGCACTTGCCGCTTCAGCTAGACTGTACCCCATCTTACCTGATGAACGATTGGTCAAATATCTGACAGGATCTATACGTTCAATTGTCGGACCCGCTGTAATTAACACATTTTTACCAACTAAATCTTGCTCGATTTGATTCACAAGTTGTTTATTCGTAACAATTTCCATTATGTCAATAGGTTCACTCATACGGCCTTTTGCAATATAGCCACACGCTAAAAAGCCAGCTCCAGGTTCGATAATTTGTACGCCTCTTTTATGTAATGTTGTTAAGTTCTCAATGACTGCCGGATGATCATACATTTTAGAATTCATCGCAGGGGCGATATAAACTGGGCCATTAAAGGCCAGGTACGTTGCCGTCAGCATATTATCACTAATGCCATGTGCAAGCTTTCCAATCGTTGACGCCGTGATTGGTGCAATCACCATACAATCCGCCCAGTCTGTTAAACTGATATGTTGAATTTCAGCAGGATGTTGTTCATCAAAAATATCAGTATATACAACATTTCGGCTTAACGCCTGAAATGAAAGTGGCGTAACGAACTTTTGTGCACCTTCAGTCATAATGACACGCACTTCGTGACCTGCTTGCGTTAATTTACTTGTCAAATCAATTGCTTTATACGCTGCAATACCGCCTGTAACACCTAATAAAATCTTCATTTTATCCTCCTAGTAAAAAGACTGACAAAAATTAATTTGTCAGTCTTTATTTTATAATATGAATGCGTTTAGCTCGGTTGTTCATTTGTAATTCTAATTTTGTTCGCTGCGATTTCTTCTAATGAACGGCCGACAGGTTTATATGAAATGTAATCATCTAATAATGCGCCTTCTGGATGATCTTGTAACTCACGTGCACGTTTAGCAGCAAGTGTTACGATTAAATATTTTGAATTCACATGTTTCTTAAGTTGGTCTAACGGTGGGTTTAACATTTATTTAGCCTCCAGTATCATTTTTCTAAAGCGCGCTTCTATACGTTCACGCTTTAAGTGTTCTGCTTCTACAATGGTTTGTACTTTCTCTTTTGCCACGCTAACTTCATCATTGATAACAACATAGTCATATAAATTCATCATTTCGACTTCTTTGCGTGCTTCATTGATGCGGTTTTGTATCACTTCCTGTGATTCTGTACCACGTCCAATCAACCTTTGTTCTAAATGTTCTAAAGTTGGTGGTGCCAAGAAGATAAATAATGCTTCTGGGAATTTCTTACGCACTTGTCGTGCACCTTGTACTTCTATTTCTAAAAAGACATCTTTTCCAGCATCCATTGTGTCCCTAACATATTGTACAGGTGTTCCGTAATAATTGCCAACATATTCTGCATACTCAATAAATGCATCCGCCTTAATTAACGCTTCAAATTCTTCACGTGTCTTAAAGAAATAATCAACGCCATCAACTTCACCTTCACGCTTATTTCTTGTTGTCATTGAAATTGAATATTCAAAATCAGTTGCCGGATCATCAAATATCGCTTTACGCACAGTGCCTTTACCGACACCAGAAGGTCCAGACAATACGATTAATAAACCTTTTTCTTTCTCCATAATAACGACCTTTCATGTAAAAGTAATTATATTTAAATTTATCATAAATCGACCGAAAAATACATGATAATATTACACGTTCTATTTTTTATGCAGTAATATAGGATGAATCGTCAAATCATGGTACACTGAAATGAAGAATAAAGAGGTGATTGTATGGCTTTTGATGGTTTATTTACACATCAAAT
This sequence comes from Macrococcoides caseolyticum, assembly GCF_021366795.1. GTDB lineage: Bacteria > Bacillota > Bacilli > Staphylococcales > Staphylococcaceae > Macrococcoides > Macrococcoides caseolyticus_A. Next base: position 82,905 of record NZ_JAHCPS010000004.1, read on the forward strand.
GATAAATGAAATTGCATATTTAGAAACAGGACGTATCAACAAAATTACACAACCGGATGAATATACAGTTGTATTGGTTATTCGCGCAAATAGAAAGAATCAAAAATTATTAATATCAGCGCATCCCAATTTTGCACGCTTTCATATTACAGAAAGCAAGTTAGATAATCCGTTTGATCCGCCCATGTTTTTACGCGTATTAAGAAAACATATTGAAGGTGGCATTATTCAGTCAATCAAACAAATGGGAAATGATCGAATAATTGAATGCGTTATTCACAATACAAATGAAATCGGTGACCGCACTAAGCGCTATTTATATATTGAAATCATGGGGAAACATAGCAATATTATATTAACGGATCAAGACCATAAAATTCTAGACAGTTTAAAACACTTAACCCCTAATACCAATAGCGCGAGAACATTGATGCCAGGCTTTACGTATGAATTTCCACCAACGCTAAAAAAACAAAATCCATTTGAAATTGATACGATAGATCAATTGATTGATACATCGTTGCCATTAAAGAAAGCTTTACTTCAATCACTTGAAGGATTTAGCCCTATCGCAGTGAATGAACTTCTATCATGCCACCATGATATCAATCAAGCGTTCAGAATTTTTATGCATCAACTCAAGACAGAACCTGTTCGCTTCACATATAATAATAAGGAAGATTTTTATTTTCAACCGGTAACGCATGCTGAAAATTTGACGCATTATGACACATTAAGTGCCTTGCTGGATGATTTCTTTAAAGACAGAGCAACGAGAGAACGTGTACGAAATCAAACCAATGATTTATCACGACATCTAGCAAGTTTACTTGCGAAAAACGAAAAGAAACTCACAAAGTTAGTCAATGAATTAGAAGAAACGAAACAAATGGATGAAATGAATTTATTTGGCGAACTGATTACAAGTAACATGTATATGTTAAAACAAGGTATGGATTCATTTGAAACCATTAACTACTATAATAATGAGATGGTAGAAATTCCACTGAATAAAAGAAAGTCACCGTCAGAGAATGCTCAATATTATTACAAACAATATAATCGACTTAAAACACGTAAGCAACATGCACTATTACAAATAGAAGAAACTAAAAAAGAAATTGAATATATTGAAACGATACAAATGCAGTTAAACCACATCGCATTAGATGACATCGACGATATCCGTAATGAACTTGCGGAACAAAATTTGATTAAGAAAAAGCATAAGAAAAATGAACACAAGAAAAAAAAGAAACAAGAACTTGATCACTATCTTTCACGTGATGAACAAGTCATTGTCGTAGGTAGAAACAATTTACAGAATGAATACATCACGCATAAACGTGCACGAAATAATTATTTATGGTTCCACACAAAAGATATCCCGGGCAGTCATGTAGTGATTCTTGATAGTGAACCAACAGAAGGTACAATTGAAGATGCTGCAATGCTTGCAGCCTATTATTCGAAAGCACAGGGCAGTTCAAAAGTGCCAGTTGATTATACAGAAATTCGTCATGTGTATAAACCGAACGGCAGTAAACCCGGTTTTGTGACTTATACGCATCAAACAACTGTCATTGTAACACCTGACCATCAACACATTAAAGCCATGCAAAAGACGATTTAAACGATAATACTAGACATCCAATGAACTCACTATATATCAGAAAAAACGGCATAACAGAAATGTTTTGCCGTTTTTTAAGTTCTGTTTAAATTTTCGTATTTTTCCATTTTAAATTTGATATAAATGTTGAAATTCATTTCATTCAGGAAGGCTCTATTAAATTACAGCATATGCTTGCCAATGATGAAATTGATATTGGACTTAATTCATTTCCACAAGTCAATGATGAAATTCTAATGGAACCTTTGCATACGACGACGCAAGGATATGATGTCAGCGTTGTAATGCATAAGCACCACCCGCTTGCCGATAGACAATCAATTGGATTTAAAGATTTAAAAACAACAGCATTTAGTGCATTTACAAATGATTTTATGCTCGGTCAAATGATTACTGACCGCGCACGATATTTTGGTTATGAACCGAAAATAGTATTTGTGAATAATGACTGGGAAGTATTAGCCCATAGCGTGGAAAATTTTATGTCTGTTGCACTTATTCCCTCGGCATACGAACCATTTAGTACAATAAAAGATATTGTCTGGATTCCACTTGCTGATAAAAACAATTATTATCCGATAGGCATATCATTACGTAAAGGTTATGTCTGTTCACACGAAATGAATGAATTTATTTCAATCATCAAGACAAATTAATTCAATTGTGCTAAGATATCAAACAAATTTCGAACGAACTACGCGATCTATTCTCATGACTTCATCATGAGAATGATCGATTTTTTTATTTACAAAACCACGCTACTAATTCAATGTCGATTGATGAGATATTTCAAATCCACCTCTTTTTTTCATAAAGCACACAAAAATATCTGTTTTCTCATCATAATGTGATACGAATGTTACAAAATCACTGCCTTTTGTAACATTTCATTACGATAACGTATAAAAGAAAAAGATAAAATTTATTTAAAATTGACTGCAACTTACCTTAAACCACTAAAAAAATAATAATTATGTCTAAATTGTGACCGAGAACATTGCAATATATTCCCAATTGTATGCAAATCACCTTTATATCAATACTTCTAAATAACACATTTGACCTTTAAAAAACCAATAAATTGTTTAATATTGTAAATAAATCATTGCAAAATTTGAATGAAATATCCCTTATGCTTTGAAAAATAAATCAAAATATGTTCTAATTTGAACCGTTACACAAACAAAACATTACAATTTTTATTACAAAACGATAGCGATGTTGTAATGATTTGTTATTTCATTGTAACTTACAGATAAAATATTTGTGCTATATTAGTAACTGTCGATAGCAACACCAACCCAATCGACGCCTTTAGAACTTTACGAAAATTAAATACGAAATATAAAAAACGAAATTTATTGGAGGATTTATATATTATGAAAAAAGCAATTTTAACATCATCATTAGCATTAGCATTAGGTGTAACTGGCGTAGCTGGTTCAAATCAAGCACAAGCATCAGAAAACACTCAAGAAGCAAAAGTTGATTTCAATCAATTAGCTGAATTAGCAAACAATAACGATGCATCATTAAACGAAAGCCCAGTACATGCTGGTGCTTACAACTACTCTTTCGTTAAAGACGGATTCCAATACGACTTCGAATCAGATGGCGTATACTGGAAATGGGCTTACAAATACACAGGTGCAGCTGATACTGTATTAAGCAAAACTGCTAAAGCTGTAGAAGTAGCGCCACAAGCACCAGCACAAGCTGCTGCTCCAGTTCAACAAACAACTTACGCAGCACCAGTTGCTCAAAACACTTACAAAGCACCTGTTACTCAAAACACTGCTAAAACTTATACAGCACCAGTTGCAAAAACTTCATACCAAACAAGTGGTATTCGTTTAGCTAACGGTAACACTGCTGGATCTGTAGGATCTCAAGCAGCACAAGAAATGGCACGTCGTACAGGTGTTCCAGCTTCTACTTGGGAGCATATCATTGCACGTGAATCAAACGGTCAAGTCAATGCTTACAACCCATCAGGTGCTTCAGGTTTATTCCAAACAATGCCAGGTTGGGGTTCAACAGCAACTGTATCTGACCAAATCAATGCTGCAACAAAAGCATACAGAGCTCAAGGTTTATCAGCTTGGGGATTCTAATATAAGCATCTAAAAGTAGTAGTGGATGACCCACTACTACTTTTTTTATTCTCAAAATTAAAACTTACATATACAACTAAATTATAATATGATTATTCCTGTCACTATTTTAGGAAGTATTGCACCAGCAATCTTTACAGGTGGAGAGGCATTATCAACATTATGGATCTTTATCATTGCACCATTATTAGGTGCTGCAATGGCAACATTTACACATAATTATCTAGAGTCATAAAAATAAAACGACGTATCAGTATAAATGCTGACACGTCGTTTTTTATGTAACATGAAACGAATTACTTATTCACCTCATTAAAATCTTCTTCAAAAAATTTCGTTTCAAATGCACTAAATGGCCAGAAACGGAGTGAAACTTTACCTACGACAGATTTACTATCGATTAAACCCACTTCCTGTCTTCTGCTATCAAGACTTATTGCACGATTATCCCCTAATACAAGAAACTTACCATCAGGAATCACATCACTTCCCCCACTATTGGCTAACATCTTCACTGAGAAATCTTCAGTAAGTTGATTAGGCCCTGAAAGTTGTTTATTCGAAATTAAGTAATTTTCTTTGATCGCCTTACCATTAATGTATAAAATATCATTCTTGTATTCAACCTTATCACCAGGTAGACCAATTAAACGTTTGATATAATCCTTTTCTTCATTGGCATGAAAGACAATGATATCACCATGATGTAATTGATTTGTCCATGTTGACATTTTGTTGATGATGACGCGTTCTTTATTTTCAAATGTAGGTGCCATAGAATCACCACTAATTTGATACTGAGAAAAGAAAAATGTTCGCACAACTAAAACCAGTACCACTGCGATAACAATTGAAATAATCCATTCTTTTAATTCTTTATTCATTTTTTCACACTCCTGAACTCATCATACATCAGTGACTAATAAATTACAAAAAGTTTAAAGTTAAAGGATGTCACCAACAATATATCCTTAAAGCATCCATTAGATTAATGACAAATATCAATTTCATTTTGACAAATATACTTGTCAAAATGTATATCATGCATTACAATGTAATAGAAATAACAGGAAAGGAGTCATAAAATGTGAAGAATAGATTAAAAGAACTTCGTGCGCGTGATGGATACAATCAGACACAACTTGCAAAGCTTGCGCATGTATCTCGACAGACAATCTCACTGATAGAACGCGATGATTTTATGCCGTCCATTCTTACAGCAGTTCGCATCGCGAGAATCTTTAATGAACCCGTAGAAAATGTATTTATATTTGAGGAGGATGAGTTATGAAATCAAACAAAAAAATACTAAAATCTATTATCTATCTAGTCATAGGAGCATTTGTTGGGTTTATCTTAGGGATAGCAATCCCATTATCTCAAGACATCATCAATTATTTTAATAAAGAATTTAATATAGATTTTATCCCATATATAATAGGTTTACTCTTTTTAATAGCAATTTACTTATATTATTTATCAGTAAAGCAATGTAATAAAATGAAAAATACTCAAAATTTATCTGAAGATGATCGATATATATATCGACTGAAACATTACAATAAAGCGTCTATGAATATTGTAAATGCGACTAATTTGTCAGTATTGGCCATGGCATTAAATATTGCAAATTTCTTATTTGAACCAACAAAACATAATATTATTTTGTGCATTGTATTTTCAATTGTATTTTTTATCTTTGTCGTTACTTCGCGCAAGCAAAATATTAAAGTACTCTCTCTATATCCTCAAATGACTAATTCAGATTTTGAAATTGATTATGAGGACAGAAATATATTAAACACTATCATCAACCATATCGATGAAGGTGAAAGATTAGTTATGTTACATGCATTATCAAAAACATATTCAGTGATGATATATATGTTATCAGGCTTATTAGTTTTCTTAGCTATTTACCAGGCTGGAACTGGTGAAAATCAAGTACTAGCAATGATTGGAATTACAGCTGTGCTGGTATACTCAACGATAGCTTATTACAAGAAATCCGAGGAATTCAACAAATAATAGGAGGTTCATTCATGAGATTTGGACCATATTACTTTGACTCTTTTTGGCTAAGTATATTGATTGCTTTACTAGCATCAAGCTGGATGTTTCACGAACTACTTGTTGTACTTTTCATGCCAATAATTTTTGGATTAAAATATGAGAAACCAGACACTGAAAATTAGTGTCTGGTTTTTTGATTGGAGGCATCAGTATCATCACAAACAATAATTACTTATTATACAATCCCTTACCACGCGTGTTTTTTATGAGTTTCATAATAAAGTAAGTAATGCCATGAATAAATAAAAATACAATAGAAGAAAATAAAATATATAAATTCACACCGAGTGGCATTAACGCATAGCTATTTTTTCTAGCTTCTATCGTAACTGGAGCAATATAACTCACACCTAAGCTTACTAAATAACTTATGATAACACCTAAGATAATTACACCGAAATTCAACTTCTTTTTTAAAACAATCGTATTCATAATTACGATAAAAATTAATATAGGAATAAATACTATCATATCTCCTCTTAAAATCTCAGCCCATGCATCAAAGAATGCGAATGGGATTAAATATAACAACATAAACTTATAATCTTGAATTTCAATTCCTTTATTCACTAACATCGTCCCCTCTCGTTTACACTTTCAATTTACCACCAATTTAATAATATTTGTTAATATTCCAATAAATTTAAGGTAACTTTAAGATAAAAAATAAGCATAGCGATTGCTATGCTTATGAAAGTAATGATAAAAATAAATTAAAATCAAAAAAGACTTGTTTTGTATCTTCCTTACTCCAAAATTTATCTCCCTTATATCTTGGAATAATATGTACATGAAAGTGGGTGCCATCATCCATTATTCGACCATTATTTCGAATAATTGAAACACCATAAATATTCATTTCATCTTCTAATATTCGTATCATCTTTCTTTCAAGATGAATTAAATCAAATACAACTTCATCCGGTAAATCTTGATAATTCATATAATGATGCTTTGATATCAAGAGCATATGCCCTTCCTGTTCAGGATCAATATCAAATACCACCTTGAAATCATCCGTTTCATAAATTATTTGTTCTTGTTTTATATCATCGCAAAATATACACATATCATTCACCCCATTATTAAATAAATGATAACAAAAAAAGACACCTTTCGGCATCTTTAAATATCTTTATAATAAAATATATTATCAACGGGAACTAACGGAAAGTCTTGCGGTAAGTCTTCTTTTAGTATGAGATGAAAACCATTTTTACGATAAAAATGTTGTGCCGCTTCAAATTTATCAATTGTTCCAAGATAAATCGCTTGAATACCATCTTTTTTCGATGCTTCAATGACATGTAATAATAATTTCTTTCCAATTTTCATATTGCGAACATTCTGATCGACATAAACGCGTTTTAATGCACCGTTATTATCTTTTAAACGTTGTAAAGCAATTGTCCCTACAACCTTACCATCATAAAGTGCTAGCCAGAACTGTCCACCTGTATTTAAATAAGTAGAAGTAATATTTTTTAAATCCGGTTGATTATCATACGTTACATTCTCAATATCAAATTCATGTAGCTTGATGTTGATGATAAACTCGTTTACTTCCTGCTTGTAATGATCATTGTATTGAATAATTTCGATATCTTTCATATGCGCCTCCTCTAGGTGATTAATGTAATATCTTAAAGTTATTACATACCCAGGACACTGCAAAATAAACCTCAATTCCAATTTTCTGACAATACAAACATATTACTATTTCTTTTGATTATGATATTCAAACCTCAATAAACTATACATATAACTATCCCTAAAATTTCCGCGTACTATTTTATCTTGACGCATATGTCCTTCTCTTTGTAATCCGCATTTTTCTAATACTCGTATTGATCCATTATTACGAACATCTGTAACCGCATAAATGCGATTAAGCGAAAGGTCATCAAATCCATACCGAATTAAATCTTTAGCTGCCTGCGTTGCAATGCCTTTGCCCCAGTAATCCGGATGTATCATATATCCAATTTCACCTTTCTTGTGTTTATTATTTACCGTAATACTACATACACCGTATATTGTATCCGCTTGTCCGATGATAACACGATAATGTATTTTCGGTGCCATTTCTAACATTTCTTCAATATATTTTTCGACTTGCGCCATTGTCTCAAATGTCCATGCCTGATATTTCGATGTTCCATCATGTGTTAAGAGTTCGTATATAAATTGCTTATCTGTTTTGCTCAATGGTCTGTATTTTAAAAACATACAACATTACTCCTATTTTAATTTGATATGTTACAATAATTATATCAAAATATTCTGATATTTTGATATTCTAATTTTTATCATCTTAAAACTAATACTTTATTTGTAAATATTGTATAATTGATGAAAGAGGTGATTTAGATGAGATTTAAATGGCTAAGTATCATCTGTACAACACTGAGTCTTATCCTGCTGATTTATTTATTCTTTAGTGGTAATGCACAATTATCAATAAATGCAGTAAGTACATTAACATTAATCGAATATTTACTCGGTCTATTAGGATTCGCATTGGCATTCTATTCAAAATCCTCAAATAAACCCTTTATTATATTATATAGCTTACTACCCGTTATTATTACATTATGTTTATTTATATTTGGTTATTACCTAACAGCGAGGTAAATCATGTTAAAAGTCATTTCAAAAATGTTGTTCGTAGTTACACTTATTTACTTAGGTTATATGATCTTTCAACCTACTTTATTTCTAAATGAAATGTCACAAGAAGTAGCCAATCCAATCTCGATGAATTGGCGTTATATTACGATTGATACGCATGTTATTGAAGGACACGGTAAGCAAGATGAATATCGCATTGATCTGTTGCCAGTTTATATATTGCTTATTATCGCATTTTTATTACATTTATATCAGTGGATAAAAATAAAAAAAGGAGGGTACGAATGATTGTTTTAATTATAATGTTTGCACTTGTTGGGCTATATATGCTAACCGGTCGTGGAGGCTTCTTAATTGCGGGATATAACTTTTTACCTAAAGAAGAAAAGGCAAAGTATAATGAAAAACGCATGTGTCAGTTCGTAGGTCTATTAATGCTACTCACATCCATTTTCGTCATTATTATGGAATACAAATTACTCCCAGAATATTTAACCATTAGCATTTATTTAGCAACGACACTATCTGCGGTCATATTTATGAATGTTTCCAAAGTATTTAAAATCCGTAATGATTAAACACTGCTAAGAGCTGGCAGTGTTTTTTCTTATGGTATAATTATTAACACATTTATATCGTGGGAGGTTATATATGAAACGTTTCTCACCCATTATCATAACGCTGCTTGTAGCAACATTCATCACAAGGTTCAGTATGTTTATGGTCATGCCTTTCTTATCGATTTATTTAATCAATACATATCACTATTCTGGGCTTCAAATTGGTATTATATTATCAGTCGCAGGCATTGTCGCAATCATATTAAGTATGACTTCAGGGAGTATCATCGACCGCTTCAATAAACGCTATGTCATCTATTTCGGCCTTATGATTGGTATATTAAGTTATCTTGCTTTCCCAATGATACACACGTTTTCTGGCTTTATTTTATTCTCGATTACATCAACCATAAGTAATACTCTAGTTGAACCTACATATCGCGTGTTTATTGCAGAGTTTACAGCTGACGCAGACAAGAAACTAATCTTTAATATTAGATACTATTTAATCAATGTCGCAGCTGCTATCGGACCATATTTATCAAGTCAGATTCAATGGGTTGGGATTAATAACTTATTTTATATCGTAGTCGCTGCACTTTTCATCAACCTTTTATTATTTATCTATATCTTCAATAAGAACGATTTAAATCTTAAAACGAATCAAACAGTGAATAACATTCCGTTTTTCAATATGATGTATATTTTTAAACAGGATAAGGCATTTCTATATTTGGTGATCGGAAACATATTTATCGTATTCGGCTATACGCAAATGATGTCATCACTAAGTATATATTTAAGTAAAATCTACCCATATCAAACTGCGATTCATCATTATGCCATACTCACACTCGTCAATTCAATTGCTGTGATTACACTCCAGTACTTTGTTTATAAGATTGGACAGCATATAAAAACAAGTACATCTATCATAATTGGGGCGATATTATTACCACTTGGATTGATTTTAGTTGGGATATCACCAGGTTTGCTCAATTTATGTATTGCCATGTTTATATTAACTGTTGGTGAAATCTTTGTATTTACAATGTGGGATTTAAGAATAGATGAACTCTCGCCAAAAGCATTGAAAGGTTCATATTATGCTCTAACCGGACTCACAGGAATCTCGCGCATCATCGCCCCACTAGTTGGAGGATTACTCATCGATACAATTTCAAATGGCTTCTTAATTTGGGGAGTGATTGGTGCGATTACTTATATATCTGTATTTTTCTTTATCAAAAGTGGTAAGCAAACAGCTGCAAAACATTAATTTTGCAGCTGTTTATTTCATATTAGTCTTTATCAAATATTGTATATTAAGATAATCTTCAAGCACTAATTATAGAATTTTCTTTAGATACTTAACATTTTCAATTTTATATAATATGAAATATCACGTCAAAAAAAGGTAAATATCTCCAAAATCATTTTAAGCTTTCATCAATCATCCTTTGAATAAATTCAGGCGTGTGATTATTTTATTCATTAAATTGTCTGATTAAAGCTTTAATTTTCATTATTATTCACAACTGAGCTTGAACGATAATATTTTAAAGTATCCTACTGAATAAGGTAGAAAATCTTTAATAGTTATCGAAACTTTATCATTTGAGAAAACATGATAACCAATCACTAATTCTTTCTGCCCCCAACATAAAGCATTAAAGTCATTAATATGCACTTTTACGAGCGCTTCTACTTCTTCATCTTCAAAACTAATTTGATTAAGTTTGTCTATCAAAATATCATATCGAAATACATTAATAAATTCTTTATCTAGTTTGCCGTCATTATTAAGTATTTCCGGAATTACGCATAAAAGCTTTAAATCTTCAAATTGTAAATCAATTCCTAATTCTTCCTTTACCTCACGCACACCGTCAGCCATCGTTTCATTACTTTTAATATGACCACCTAACGTCACATCCAGTAACCCTTTATAATCAGCAACAAATTGACTACGTTGCTGTAAAATCACATAATCATCACATACAAATATACATTGGAACGTTTCATGCCATTCTTCATTGATATGGACATCTTCGCGTGACATTTTGCCTTTATACAAATAGTTTTCATGAAATATTTTTAAAACTTCCATCATTCACCTTCTATTATACCTAGCCCTATTTTAATATGCTCTAGATGATGATTGCCGTGCCATGCATAAAGTGAAATCATTTGTTTTAAAGGCACTTCGCCGTTATCTGGATGAATCATCGTTCTTTCCAATTGGTCTTCTGTTAATGATTTTAAAATTGTTGCCCATCTGAGATGAATACCAAATAAGAACATTACAGATTCATTGAAATCATTAAAGTTATCAGCAAGCTTCACCCATTCATTTTCTTCAAAAGTAGATACGTTTGGATTATCCTCAGTTAAGATTAATTTTGTACGAATATAACCATGTAAATGGCTATCCGCTATATGATGAATTAACGTATTTACATTCCAAGAATCATCACGATATTGTTTATTTCTTAATGAATGATCCATATTTGAAACGATGTTATTTATTTTGTATGGTAATTCTTCAATATCTGAAATCCATTGATTTATCATTTCTTTATTATATTCAGTAGGTATTTGATAACGTCCTATTGGATATTGATTTTTCATTTATTAATCCTCAAAAAAATTTATTATTAACAACATTATACATATATTTCAAATCAATATCATTAGTATTTTACTAGTATCATTTATAATAATCAATTTATCATCACTAGAAATCGTAATGATAGATATTTCACATATGATGTGATTAATAAAAAAACGAATGAAATAAATAAAAAAGACATTCCAGAACTTAAGAGAAAACACCATCTTAAAGGTGAATTCATCTCGTTGGATTAAAATTAATACCCACTAACAATTTTTTTATCGCTGATGGGTATTAATATTTTATTCAAATGCTTCAAACACTTCTTCTGGAAAGAATTCAGTAGATTCAGTACTCATTGGATTTAGTGTAATACAATTTTCTTCCATGTCAATATCATTCATAACATCATTTATAAAAGTAGCTTTATCAATCATTTCTAACGTTAAATGTGAATGTTTGGCAGCTAATGATTGAGGGATGCTTTGATCAGTCCAAAAATAGTAGGAAAATGTCGGAAAATAATCAAATGAAATATCTCCCATAACATCGCCTATTTCTTCATCCATTAAATAAAAGAACATCTTCTTCGCTCTTATTAAATCCAGTGTTTTCTCAAATTCACTATTATCATAGTTATTCTTTGACGTTTTTAAAACTTCTATTAATTCACAAACATTATTAAATATTTTCTGAGGTTCAATTTCTGGCCAATCACTCCATACATATAATGATGAATCATCATCTGCGTTAGAGAAACCTAAAAATCCTTCTGCAAACGCTGTGTTCTCAGCAATTACAGTAAAATTTGATTTTTTTCTCTTATTCATCGTTAATATATCAGTCGCAGTTTTCTTTAAATTGTCTTCATCTCTAATCGGATAGAACTTCCAATCTTTATATACAATAAAATTACCTGCTTCAAACAACTTCCAATATGCATCAGGAATATTTTTCAATATTTCTTCTTGATTCACTTTTTGTATAACCTCGTTACTTACAGGCTTCAATCTATATTGTACTGTCATAATGAACTCCATATCTACAATTAATATTTTATTTCATGTTTATTATATTAACTTATTCACTAAGTAACAATTCTTTTATTACAATATCTACAAATTCACCATCTATTTTCCCTTGTTCTTTAAATACACCAACATGATTAAAACCTACTTTTTCGTATAATTTATTACCTGCTTTATTTTGCTCAAGTGCAAACAATACTAATTTATGAAATTTATTAGTTTTTGCAATCTCCACTACATTTGATAAAAGCAGTGTTCCATACCCTTTTCCACGATTCTCTCTCTCAATATATATAGAAATCTCGCCTACATCACTGTAAGCGCATCGTGAATTATATGGATTTATCGTAGCAAATCCTAATACCTGATTTTCATTTTCAAGAACTAATGTCGAGTATTTTTCAGATCTATCAAATAACCAATTTTCAATATAAGTATTATCTTTAACATCGGATTCTAATGTTGCAATTTTATCTTCAATACCCTGATTATAAATAGATTTAATAAATTCAATATCATTTATTGTCGCTTTTCTAATATCCAAAAACCTCCACACTCCTTTATATATATTTCTCTAAAACAATTTCATCGTCTATTGGAATCCCGTTCTCAGCAATGACTGGTATTTGTGGTTTTATTTTTCTAGCCTCATTAACAGCATTTGGAATTATTTTTATCATTCTAAATCCTAATTTTTGATAGAATTTTAATGCTCATACATTATCATTGGTTGTTATTAATTTTATTTTTAACATACAATTTTTATAAGCTAACTGTTCTAACGACATAATTAACTTAGTTCCGACACCTTTGTTTTCAATTAGACTATCTAGCGATATTATTTCGATTGTCTTTTCTTTAATGACATATGTTAATAATCCAGTAATCTCATCCTTTTCAATGTTTATTAATCCTGGTAATGTAGAACAATCATACCGCCCAGATGAAATAATCATTTCTGTTGATCCCCATTTTTCTTTAAACCACTTAATAACTAATTCTCTATTATTATCATTAATAGCTTCAATCATTCAATTATTCCTCTTTCTTAAATTTATAAAGTGTTAATTTATCACTTAATTCAGCTTCCCCGTACACTACCATTTGAATCTTTAATAATTTATCCACTACTGAATGCTTAGCTCGCTCTAATCTAATCATAAAAACACCCTTTCTTAAGTAATATAGCATAAATTGTTAGAATATTCCCATAAATTATTTGAGAATTTTTACATTTAGGGTTAAAATAAATTAACCGGTTTATTTCATCTAACTTAGGAGGCCAATATGACACAATTTCAAGTTAATACGTTCGAACAATTAAAGTGCATTTCAGATGAATTACGTATGAAAATTTCTATTTTATTAATTGAAAAAGAAATGACTGTTACAGATATCGCTAAACAGTTAGATATCCCGAAAGCAAAAATCTTTTATCATATGAAAGAATTAGAGAAACACAAAATGATTAAAATGACACAACAAATTCCTGAAGGAAGCAATATACTAAAATATTACCGAGCTACTCACAACGGGTTTAATATCAATCCTGCATTAATTAACAGCGATAATATTCATCCATCCAAAAAAATCATAACAGAACAATTATATAGAACAATTCAAGTATTGAATCAATTTGGAATAATTGAAGATAATCAATATTTAATTTCAACAACACAGCAAATTAGGATTAATAAAAATGAGGTTACATCATTCAAAGATGAGATTAATCAATTGATTAATAAATACAGTAAATCAATTGATACTGAGGATGAAATGGAAGGAAAAGAAGAAAATTTATCAAGCAGCTATTATTTTAATCTCACTGCTTTCGAAATAACAAAAGATATATTTGAATAAAGAGGTGATTCAATGACTTTAAGTCCCTTTCATCGATTATTAATAGGACGAATTTTTACAAATGCAGCAGATAGTATATATTTTATTATTTCATCACTTTATATATTTGAAATTACGCAAAGTGTAATGATTTCAGGCCTTACTACATCTGCAATGTTAGCAGTAAAATTCACTCAATTATTTTATGGACCAGTAATAGATCACTTTAATGTAAAAAGAATATTGATATTCTCTCAGTGTTCACAATCAATCTTAATGGCTATTTTAGCTATTTGTGTTATGAATCAGTATAATCATTGGTCTCTAATAATCACATTAATAGTGCTGTCTATGTTATGTGGTGAAGTTTCATACCCAATTAGTAATAAACTCGTACCACAATTGTTATGTAAAGAAAAACTTGTTAAAGGAAATGCGCAGTTGACGTTTGCGAATAATACATTAGATATTATATTAAACACTGTAATAGCTGGGTTGTTTATCACAATGAGTGCTGATATCTTCTATTTGATTAGTGCCATGTTATTCTTATTTGCTGCACTTTCATATTTTCAGATACCAATGGTTAAACAAACAAAAATATATGATAATACTAAGTTTAATTATTTCAATTCATTACGATCTGGTATTAGGATAGTCACATCATCATACATATGGATATTTATTATTGGTGCTTTTTCAGTAAACTTAGGTATTGGTATTGTTTATGGTGCGTTACCAACGTTAGCTCATGAGATTGATAATCCTGTGTATTACGGACTTTTTCTAGCAACGATGAGTATTGGAATGATACTCTCTACTTTTATTGCAAATCAATTTAATAACAAAGCGCTCGGTAAATTAATGATATTTCTATTTGTAACTGCAGGTACATCTATAGTTTTAGGATTATTCATTCCATTACCATATTATTTATTGTTTTATTGCTTAAGTTGGGTGATGGTAGGAATTGCTAATATTCTTTTAGTAAGTGTAAAACAAAGCATTATTCCGAATGAATATTTAGCGAGAGTCAGTTCAGTATCAAACAGTGTTGGAATATTAGGTTTACCATTAGGTTCCCTACTTGCAGGAATATTATTGGAATATATAAGTGCTATACAGCTTATTTCACTTTCAGGCATATGTTATTTTGCACTTTCATTGCTCTGGTTATTGATTCCAACTCTTCGCAATCAGAAGGATATTATGCATATTACTAAAAATGATTTTGGTATAAAATCAAAAAAATAACAAAGGCTACTCACCTTATAAACAGATCTACAGGAGGAGTGTTACCGCACTCCTCTTTTCATTTACATTTTACAATGGATACCTTTGAAACGCAAAAATATTAATACTTTCTTATTTCTGCTGGTCTATAATTGGTTATTACAGATTCTATTTGTTCAATTGAATCCACAAACGCTATTCTTTCTCGATCATCAGCTGTCAAGAACCCTTTATCAACCATATTATCAAAAAATCCAGCTAATAAATCGTAGTAACCACTTTTATTATATAGAATACATGGACGATCATTTTGTCCGATTCTTGACCATGAAATTACTTCAGCGATTTCTTCTAAAGTACCTGGACCCCCAGGAAGCGCAACACAAACATCACCAAGAGACAAGATTTTATTTTTACGCTCACTCATATTATCTACAATAACAAGTTCAGTAAGTCCCGGATGTGAGATTTCTCTATCTGCAAGGAACTTTGGCATCACACCAATAACTTCTCCTCTATTTTCTAATACAGTATTCGCGATCGTACCCATTAATCCAACATTACCACCACCATAGACGAGTGCGTGATTATTATCTGCAATCCATTTTCCGAGTTCAATTGCGTTATCATTAAACACTGTTTCATTTCCTGTACTAGCACCACAATATACAATAATTTTCATTAAAATTCTCCTAATTCTTATTTAATTTTTGAATTAATACTTTTACTGCTGGAGCTATATTGGTTGTATCATTCATATCTATGTATTGAACATCTGTAATTTCACTTGATTTCTTTATGTGTCCAAGCCCTTCATATGTATAACATCTTAATTCTACTTCATAATCAGTATCAGGATAGGCCGGTCCTACTATTGTATCTAGGTATGTAAGTTTACTTGCATCTAACTTAACAGATAACTCTTCTTCCATCTCTCTAATTAATGACGCAATATCACTTTCACCTGCTTCGATTTTTCCACCTGGTAAATAATATTTTTCATTTTGCCTTACTTTCACTAAAAGGATTCGATTCTCTTTAATATCAACTAGATTCGCACAAACATATTTAATCAAAGTAGTCACTCCTAAAATTTAACTAATGCTAGTATAACAAAACAAAAGAATAAATATTACTTCTGACATCAACAAAATAATAATTAATACATCGCCTAATTTATTAAAATATTATAAATCAATCCAAAATCTGTTCGTTACGCCACCATCTTCTCTTATATGCGATTGATCTTGCACGCCACCATTGTTTAATATTACTTTTCTACTTGCAATATTATCTTCATCACAGGTTATAAGTGCTTTATCTACATTCAAAGATTTCAAAAATTTTAAGGACTCATTTAGAATCTTTGACGCATAACCTTGACCTCTCATATCAGGTCTTACGCCATAGCCAACATGACCACCATAATTCATTAAAAACTCATTTAAATAATGACGTATATTAGATGAAGCTATGATTCTACCATCTTCAATTAAAAACAATGTAGTATTTAATACTTCATATGATTTTTCACGTTCTTCTAAATTATTAATAAAGTCTTGAAAAGAATCATATCTATTTAGATTTGTAGCCGATGGAACAATACTTTCCTGTTCTTCTCCCCAAGCATTAAAATATTCCATAAATAATATTTCATCATTAATTGTCAGTCTTCTAAATTCCATCTTATTAATCTCCTATTATATTCAGTTAAGAATTCTCGAATACATTTCTGATACTTTCACACGTACATTATTTTCATCTAAATAATAATATTCATCAATTGTATTACTATTGAAATCATAACTTTCTAGGTATTCATGTAATGCTTTATACAAATAATATCTTCGTTCTTCTATTTCTTCTTCACTAATTAGGAAACCGAAGATATCTCTATAATATTTCACAAAAATATTGGTATTAATATTTTGCTTTAAAAAATCTTGAATCCAATTTAATAAAATTACCTCATCATCCATAAATACTGCTCCTTATATTGTATTTATCTAAACAAAAATACATTGCCTTTCTCTAACACGTCATCAAAAGATGAGTCCAATACAAACTTAGTGATCCTGTGATTTAATTATGGTTTTACTTAATTACATTAATAAATATTAATATCCATTTTCCCTTCCACCCAATCACTTACAAATTCTTTATGTGGTGGATTAATCTCAACATCTATCATTTCTTCACGAGATACAAATCGTAATTGTTTAGACTCATCAGAAATAGTTAGTTCACCATCAAATTGTTTTGTATAAAAAATAATCGAAACAGAATAAACTTCATCACCATTTGGATAAGTAACGATGTAATCTACGCCTGAATATATACCAAACAATTCTACTTCTTTTGGAATTAAACCTGTCTCTTCTGTTACTTCTCTTATTGCAGCATCTTTTACCTTTTCTCCGATTTCAATCAATCCACCGGGTATTCCCCATAGTCCATTATCTGCTCTTTGTTCTAACAGAATCTTTTCATCTTGTTCAACAATTACACCTGCACCAATTACAATTAAACAATCATGCCCAACATGTTGTCTCATCTTTTTTATATAGTTCATAATTCACCTACACCAATTTACTCATATAATATTCATCATAAAATTTATTATTAATCTTCAATGATCGTCGTTTTGTACCTTCTATTTCAAATCCGCTTTTCTGATACAAGTTAACGCCTGCTTCATTCTCGGTTACAACAGTTAATTCTAATCTCGTTATACCAACAGTCTTGACCCACTGTTCAACCGCTTCAAATAGTAAAGTTCCAACACCTTGTCCTCTTACATCTTGATGTACGCCTATTACTAAATACGCTGAATGTTTATTTCGTAATGAAGAATTGCCAATCGTGATTAGGTAACCACATAATGTGCCATTATCTGCAACAAAAATATTGCTATTATCTTGTTTGCTAAAATGCTCAATCATTTTTATTTGCTTCTCAACACTATTATTACGCTCACCAGGTTCCATTAACATAAATTCTGATGTCGATTCAACATGGTCTATTAAATTCATTAATTGTTCGGCGTCATTAATTGTCGCTTGTCTTATGATCATTTTGAACCTCCCAAAAAGTGATTAATCGTTTTTACAAACAGTGTTGTTTCCTCGATATCTGGAAAGTGAGCACTTTCTTTAAAGTATTCAACCTGACAATTTTTTAATTTTGAATGTATTAATTCTGTTGTTGCAATTCCAGTATTCTTATCAAATATTCCAGTAATAATTAACGTATGATTATCAAGAAATTCGATTTTTTCAAGAAGTTGTTCACTATTTATTGTTTTCACTAATTGGTTAGAAAATGTTCTATCATTTCCTAATCCACTTTCCCCCCATAATTTACGATTCAGAACAGCTTTATTTGGTTGATGAAATAGCAGTTTATCAGTTTCTTCAATATTAGCAATTGACCAGGCATATTCTATAGATTGATAGATATCGTGGTTAAGTAAATAATCATTCAGTAACTTTCTATTTCTATCATTAAAGACTGACAAGAAACCAGAAAGCTGTCCTAAATTACTAATTGATAATGAAATTAATGAAGGTGATTCTAATATAATTTTATGTATATGTTTTGGATATGTCACAGAATAGTGTAATGCCAACTCACCTCCAAATGAATAACCTAGTATATTAAATTGATCAATTTCTAGTTCGAGCCTTAACGCCTCTAAATCATTAACTAACTGATTAACTTGAATTGTTCTAATATCATCAACTTTGTCACTTCTACCACAATGTCGTTGTTCATAATATATAACAGGTATTGTTTTTTCTAGTTCTAGACCAGAAGTACGCTCAAATGTATAATGATTTCCACCTGGACCACCATGGACGATAATTAAAGGGATTTGATTTTGATAATCTCCTATAAGTTTTACCCAATGATTACATTGATTGATATTTATAATATGTTCACCTTGTAACACCTTATCACCTCTTTACGTCTTCCCACTCACTTCTCAGCATGCCCATTTTAATTGCATCATAATATTTTCCATCAACTATTCTTGCATCACATATACGAGCCTCTTCTTGCATTCCAACCTTTTCTGCTAATTTCATCATACGAACATTCCCCGACCATGTTGATATTCCGATACGGTGTAAATCACTATGATTAAAGATATAATCAATCCACTGCTTGAATGCAGAGGTACCATAACCTCCACTCCAATAATCAGGATTATATATGCATATCACAATTTCCATCCAATTCGTTTCAGAACTCACCCAATTTGCATGAAGAGTCCCAAGAAATTGTCCTTCGTGAATGATATACATTGATCTCGGTATACCTTATTAATCAGTAATTAAATGTTACCTTATTATCTGATTTTTCGAAAGAGTCTATCTTTTATTCCGCCTACAAAAAAACCAGCACACGCTGGTTATTCTACTGCATTTTCTAATATAATAAATGTTTTATTTTCAGTATCAATTTCTGCGACCACACCATAAGGTATGATACATTTCGGTTCATTATGGCCAAAGCTTGCATTATATAGCACAGGTAAGTCATTTCGATTTATTTCTTTAAGTATTTTCTGAAATACCGCTTTGATTTCCTCATAGAACACCCCATCTTGCGGCCTACCTATAATCAAGCCACTGATTCGGTCCAATATGCCCATCACCGAAAACTTGCGTATATATTGCTCAAGTACTGCAGGTTCTGTATGTTGCTCTGATGTTTCAAGAAATAATATGGCATCATTAAATGCTGAAATTTCAGGAAAGTACTTTGTCCCCGTGAGTAATATGAGTGATTCCACACATCCACCAATCAGTTGTCCCTGACACTTCCCATGTCCATTAATCACTTCATAGCCTTCATTAAGTAATTTCTCGCGTTCAAAGTCTTTTGCTATTTCATCCCATAGTAAGCCAAATTTTCTTACATAATCTGATGGTCTAATTTCACCAATGATTTCACTTGAGAATAGGGTATTGAATATATGATTCACTGTATAATCATCCATTGTTATGTTCTCTGCAAAATCAGTGAGTAATGCTGGTCCATAAAACGTTGTTATTCCATGTTGATAAAAATACAAATGCTGTACTGTCGTATCTGAATAGCCCATAAAGATTTTGGGATTGTTTTTAAATGCAGTCATATCGATATATGGCATTATTCTTACAGATTCCGTGCCACCTATCGTACAGATAATCGCAGTAACTTCAGGATCTAATACTGCTTGATTAAAGTCTTCTGCTCTTTTTTCCGGATGATTGTAAAGATAGTCAATTCCTTTCAATGCATTTGGCATCACTTTAAATTTTAATCCAAATACTGTTTCAAGTCGTTCTAATCCTTGTTTTGTTCTCCACACAAAATCATCTTCTCCAGCCATACCACTGGATAAAGATACTATAGCAACAGTATCACCCTTATTTATTTTTTTTGGTTTTATCATACGTGCCACCCTTAATTATAGTTATTACTTTTATTCTATATTATTTCATGGGTATTTTAAAGGTTCGAGCAATATTAATTACTTGAATTAAGTATTTCATTTTAAGAATGGATCGTTGCATAGTATTTCATCGCTTCACTCATAAACTGTGCAAGATTATCTCCATATTGATTTATATTTTGAGTAAATCTATCATCGATAATATACATATCTCCTAAACCATAAAATGCATCATAAGTGTAATGTCCAAAATTCTTATTTAAGAAATGAAAAAATTTTTCCGTGTGCTCTAATACTTTCTCATCTTCAACCGGGTAGTTTTTCAATTGATTAAACGCTGTAAATATATCCATCCATTCTTGTCCAAGTTGCTCTGTTTCATGTTGATTTAAGCGCTCTAACTTTTGTTGTGATGCATCTACTGCTTCATCACCAAATTTTTCTCGTGCTTCTTGTTCGTATTGATTCTCTGTAAAATTGATACCATTTAATTTCTCTTTAGCTGTCATCAATATCCCTCTTTCCTTTGATTCAATTGTTTTATCAATCAATTCAATAAGTTGTCCAGTATGTTTTTGTTTATCTAATAATTTTTTTCGTTGCGTCTTTAAATGATCAATCTGGTTATGATGATCATTCATTATTTTCTGAATTTCCTTTAGTGGCATTTCAAGGTTCCTATAGAATAAAATAATCTGAAGTTTATCTATATCATCTTGTGAATATATTCTATACCCTTGTTCATTCTTATTAGGTATAAGCAGACCGATTTTATCATAATGATGTAACGTCCGCACACTTACACCTGATAAACGAGCAACCTGGCTTATTTTCATTGACTCATCCCCTTTCAAGTTCAATATAAACGATAACCTTACGTCATAGTCAACTATTTAATCAATCGGTTTATCATTGTCTTGACGGTATTATCAGCATAAATTATTAATATGGATTATATAATGAAGAATATGACGAATTTATTGCATACCCCATATGAACTGATTGATTTTTATCGAACATTAGTAAAGGAACTTGTCTTATTCGAACAATAAAAACCTAGGCAGAACCTAGGTTTATTTTTTGGGAATTGGCCATTCTTCAAGATACTCACACATATCCCAAAACATATATTCGAAGTAACTTGTCTTAACAATAATTTCTTCTAGTTCAGCAAGTTCGGTTTCAGGTTTACCTTCTGTTAACTGATTCATTAAACGCTTTGCATCTTCAGTCAGTGCAGTGAATGCCTCACCAGAATACGTTGCAACCCATTCATGATAAGGATTATTGACTGATAATGCGTTGGGTCCTTTTGATAATTGTTGACCGATAAAGTTATAACTCCATGCACAAGCAAGTAAACACGCAACAACATGTTCCGGACCACCGCGCTGTGCATGATTGAGCATATAACTTGTGTATGCTGTATTGACTGCTGATGCATCCGTCGCTTCTAATTGTTCATTCGTTATTTCAAATTGTTTCGCGAAACGACGATGTAAGTCCATCTCCATAAATAATGTGCCATGTAACAAATTCGCAAAGAGACCCATTGTCTCTAAATCACGAGATTTCGCACTACCAATTGCCATTAACTTTGCATATTCTATTAAGTATACATAATCCTGCTTGAGCCATTGCTGAAACTTTTCCTGATGTAACGTACCATCCCCTAAACCGATGACAAACGTATGTTCTAAATAAGAATGCCAGATAGGCTCAACACGCTTCCAAATTCGATCTGTAAACATGATATCCTCCTAAAAAATACCTATACACATAGGGTATAGGTATTCAGCCCACTTCCCTACGATGGAATTAACCAACAGGTTCAAAGGGTCGGACGAATCCTCTCAGCATCAATGTGCACCCCTAGTGTATAGATGATATTATTTTATTCAATTATAACAATAAATCAATAACTATAAAACTTAATATCATTCATTGTTCGTTTACGTAATCGTGCCAATTGACTATTCTCCAACAGCTGCTTTAAAGCTTTTCACAAATGCTTTTGCTTCTTGGCGGTTCACTTGATCAAACAACCACGATTCACCGTTTTTTTCCATTATTACGATACGAAATGGGACAATTGAGATGCCGCTTTTGATACTTTTTATTTCATCCAATAAAAAAGTATCCTTTACTTCGGTTCCTGCTAATGGACCATGTGCTTCAAAGGTAATGATATCATCATATAAATTTAATTTACCTGGTACTAAAGTTGATCGATATAAAGACATCGATGCATTGACACTCATGATATGTTTAGTCATTTTATCCACTCCTTCCATTTATTCAAATTATATCAAATGCAATGCTATAAATATATTCATACGTTATAGCCGGTAAGTAGATGTTCTCCTTAACGATTCCGCTAAATCTCTCGATAATATATCCTAAAAAAAGCCAACCCCGTTTCTAGGGTTGGCTATATCAATCTTATACTAGCTTCCAAATATCAGTCGCATATTGCTGGATTGTTCTATCACTTGAGAATTGTCCTGATTTCAGGATATTCATTAAACTCATTTGATTCCATTTCTTCTTATCCTGATATGTTGCCATCGCAGTTAAGTGAATATCAACATAAGAATTAAAGTCTTTCAGTAAGAAGTATGGGTCGTTATTCGTTAATACATGGTAATATAAATCATTGAATGCAAAATCACGGCCGAATTGTTCGTTCTTAAGTGCGTCCATCGCACCTTTAACACGTCCATCTGTTTGATAGATCGCTTCTGCCTGATAGCCACCGTTATTTTGGTAGTTAATCACTTCTTCAGAACTTAATCCAAAGATAAAGATATTTTCCTTACCTACTAATTCAGCGATTTCAACGTTCGCACCATCCATTGTTCCTAATGTGACTGCACCGTTCATCATCATCTTCATGTTACCTGTACCTGAAGCTTCCATTGATGCTGTTGAAATTTGTTCAGAGATTTCTGCTGCTGGCATAATGTCCTCAGCTAATGTTACGTTGTAGTTTTCTAAGAATACAACTTTAATTCTATTATCAACATCCGCATCATTATTTACAACATTGCCAACTGCATGAATCAATTTAATGATTTCTTTTGCAATATGATAGCTAGGTGCAGCTTTCGCACCAAAGATAAATGTTCTTGGTTGTATTTTAATTGATGGTTTGCGTTTAATTTCATTATATAAGTAGATAATGTGTAAAACATTTAATAATTGACGTTTGTATTCATGGAGTCGTTTCACCTGGACATCAAATACTGAGTGTTCATCGACTTCAATACCAGTTTTCTGATAAATAACGTCTTTTAATACGCGCTTATTCTCTAATTTGACTTCTGCTAAGTGATTTAAGAATGTTTCATCATTATAATAGCGCATTAATTGTGATAATTCTTGTGGTGATTTATGCCATGCATCGCCAATCGCATCATTAATTAAATGCGTTAATGCTGGGTTCGCCGTCATTAACCAGCGACGATGTGTAATGCCGTTCGTCTTATTATTGAATTTCTCAGGTTGAATTCTGTAGAAGTCATTAAAAGTATGATCTTTAATGATTTCTGAGTGCAGTGCTGCTACACCATTCACAGAGAACGAGCCGACAATTGCTAACTTACTCATATGCACTAAATCGTTACTGATGACTGCAAGATCTGCAATTTTTTCTCTCATTTCCGGATGTTTTTCATAAACTTCACGACAGAAGCGTTCATTAATTTCATTGATAATCATAAAGATTCTAGGATTAACTTTTTGAACTTGACTGACCGGCCACTTCTCTAATGCTTCCTGCATGATCGTATGGTTTGTATAAGCAAATGTTTTTGTCACAATTGCCCATGCATCGTCCCATCCTAAGCCTTCTTCATCCATTAAGATGCGCATTAATTCAGGGATACCGAATGTTGGGTGCGTATCATTAATTTGAATACAATGATATTCATGGAACTTTGTTACTGGTAAATCATATTTTTCTTTAAATTGCTTAATTAACGTTTGTATTGTTGAAGATACTAAGAAATATTGTTGTTTCAAGCGTAAGAAACGGCCTTCTTCTGTAGAATCATCTGGGTAAAGGAAGCCAGAAATTCGCTCTACGTTCTGCATATGTTCAAGTCGATTCTTATAATCGCCGTGATCTATAACTTCTGAAGGCAATACAGCACTCCATAAACGTAATTGGTTGACAACATCATTATCATACCCCACAATACCAACGTCATAAGGTACAGCAAGAACTGTTTCCTGATTATGATAACTAAATTTAAAGTTACCCGCTTCGTCAATTTCAGTCGTTACCTCACCACCAAAATGGACATGCATTGCTTCATCAATTTTACGTGTTTCCCATGGGTAGACTTCCTGTAACCAGTTATCCGGTAATTCAATCTGATTACCATTTACAATACGTTGTTCAAATAATCCGTAACGATAGCGAATACCAAAACCATGACCTAAATAGCCAAGACTTGCAATCGAATCTAAGAAACATGCTGCTAAGCGACCTAAACCACCATTACCTAATCCTGCATCGTTTTCCTCACTGTATACTTTTTTAGGGTCTCTGCCTAAATCCGCTAATACTTCATTACAAACATCTAATAATCCTGCATTGAGTAAGTTACTTTCAATTAAACGACCAATTAGAAATTCCATTGATAGATAGTTGATTTGACGTTTTTTTTGTTTGATATTCGTTTTCTTAGTTTCAACACTCGCTTGGTTGATTTCATCTTTTAAGATTGAACAAATCGCATAAAATAAATCTGTATCTGTTGTATCTTCTAACGTTGTATTTCGTTTGTTCGTTAATTTCATCTCCAGGCGTTCACGGAACTCTGATTTTGAATAAGTTTTCATTGAAGTCTCCTTAATAGATCTCTAGATATTTTTGTGCTGAGGCATTCCAGCTATGGTTGACTTTAGTAATATTTTTTATAAGTGCTTTATATTTATCTTTATTACGATACACAGTTCGAGATGCATTCAAACGATCGAGTAGTTCATGCGCATTATAATTGGCAAATGTTAAACCAGTACCTTCGTATGTTTCAAAATTAAATGGTATGACTGTATCTCTTAATCCACCTGTTTCACGTACGATTGGGATAGATTTATATTGTAATGCAATAAGTTGACTTAAGCCACATGGTTCAAATAACGAAGGCATAACAAAGAAATCACTTGCAGCATATATTTCTCTTGAGAATGCTTCGTTAAAGCCTAAATGTAAGCTTACTTTGTCCGGATATTTATCACTTAAATAGTTGAAATACTGTTCATAACGATATTCACCATTCCCTAATATAACAATTTGGACATCCTGCTGGAGAAACTCTTCTAAAATACGCATGACTAAATCTAATCCCTTTTGTTCAACCATACGGGTAATGATGGCATACATTGGAATTTCTTTATTGACAGGTAATCCGACTTTTTCCTGCAGGATTGTTTTATTTTCTTGTTTTTTAGGAATAGAACTTTTGAAGTTCACAGGAATAGATGGATCTTTCATTGAATGATAATCGTCAACATCAATACCATTTACAATACCGATTAAATCATGGTGGCGCATGTTGAGTAAGTCTTCTAATCCTTCGCCATAATAAGGTGTCTTGATTTCTTCGGCATAGCTTGGAGAAACTGTTGTAATCTTGTCAGCATGGAATATCCCTGCTTTCATCAGATTCAACATACCGCCCCATTCAAAACCTGCAAAATGTGTACGGTCTAAATTAAAGACATCTTCAAATGCATCATACATGAGTAAACCTTGATATTTAATATTATGAATCGTAAATACTGTCTTAATACCTTCAACAGGACGTTTAATATTACAGATTGCAACAGCTGCACCTGCCTGCCAGTCATGACCATGTAATACATCTGGTTTAAAATCAGAACGGTAAATAAATTCAATCACTGCATTTGAGAAATAAACAAAACGTTCACCATCATCTTCATAACCATATAAACCATCGCGCCCGAAATATTGTAAATTATCTATGAAGTAATATTTTACTCCTTCTCGTGTCAGTGATAATATGCGTGTATATTGAAAACGCCAACCTACAGGGGTTTGAAAAACCATTTCTTCTTCGAGCATATCATGATATTCTTTTTTAAGGTGTGCATACATCGGTAGAATGACACGTACTTCACATTGCTTTGTCTGGTTTAAATATTTCGGAAGACTGCCGATAACGTCTGCTAGTCCTCCAGATTTAAAGAATGGTGTGCATTCTGAAGCCACAAACAATACTTTTTTCATTTTATTTTTCCAACTTTCTTTTAAATTGTTTGTCGTTTGGCAACTACAAAAGGTTTATCCTGTGAACCAATTAATTTTTGATGTTCATTTACGGTAACGTCTTTATCTAAAATAACATTTTCAATATAAGCGTCTTTATGAATACAGCAGTTTGTCATGATAATTGAATTTTTAATGACTGCACCTTTCGCCACTTCAACGCCACGGTATAAAATACTATTTTCCACATGACCTTCAATTACACAGCCATTGGCTACAGTTGAATTTTTGACAACACAACCCACTTTATACTTTGTAGGTGGTTGATTTGATATTTTCGTTTTAATACGTTTTTCTTTCATGAATATTTTTTTGTATTTATCTGGATCAAGTATATCAAGATTACATTTATAGAATGCTTTTAATGAATTGATATACATCGTCGTATCTTGAATCGCATAATATTGCACGTTTAATTCATGCATGCGTTCCTGAATGCCATGTAAAAAGAAATTATCTTTGTAATTCTGAATAGAGTGATTCATGATTTCAAATAATTTTTCTTTCTTTACAATAAATGTCCCTGTAAAGATATGATGATTTTCCTGATCATGATTCAAGAAAATGACACGGTCATTTTCTGTATTAACACGTAATAATGGGCCGTGCATTTCCTCTAGTTGTTCTTTATGTTCTGTGATTAATGTAACATCTGCATCCGTTTCAATATGATGATTAAAAGCCTCACAAAAATCTGTATTAACAATAAATTGTGATCCTGAAATAATGACATCCGTTGCTTTTGATCGTAGGAAGAAGTCACGGTTATTATGGAAATGACGTAAATCTCCACGTGAAATATCGCTAGGATCATGCCAATCTGGCGGTAATACAAATAGTCGAGACTGACGATCATCTAGACCGAAATTATCTCCATTTTCTAAGTGGTCCATAAGTGAACGGTATTTTTGATTGACAAATAATGCGACCTCTTTTGCACCACTATTCACCATGTTAGATAAACTAAAATCAACTAAACGATAGCGACCAGCAAATGGCACACTCGCACCATTTCTAAAATATGTTAATTCTTCTAAAAAATCATGTTCATTTTCTAAATTGATTAAACCCATTAATGATCTCATTATTTTGTCCCTCCTACGAACTCACTTAAGTTTTCAGGACCCACAACAATTGGCTCTTCACATTGCGTACCATCAATTATCGTACCGTCCGGTATCTCTATTTTATTCATTATAATCGCTTTATTTATTTGGCAATTCTCACCAATGACAGTCTTTGGATGAATGATTGAATCTTTAATATGACTTCCTTTACCCACGGTCACTTCACTAAATAATACAGAATGTTCAACATGACCAAAGATAAATGACCCTGGACAAATCAGTGAATCGGTAATATTTGCTTCACTTCCGATAAATTGTGGTGGTAAATTCGCTTCATGAGAGAATGTCGGCCAAGTCTTACTATTTAATAATTCTGATAAATCTTCTTCCAGTAAATCCATATTCGCTTCCCAGTAAGATTGAATTGTTCCAACATCTTTCCAGTAACCATCAAATCGATACGCATATAATAATTTTCCATCTGCCAGCATTTTTGGAATAATGTCATTACCAAAATCATGCTCAGATTGTGTGTCTTTTTCATCTTCTATTAAATATTCACGTAATACTTTCCAGCTAAAGATATAGATACCCATCGACGCTAAGTTATTTTTAGGGACAGCTGGCTTCTCATCAAACTCGTAAATTTTTAAATCATCTTCAGTATTTAAAATACCAAAACGACTTGCTTCTTCAAATGGTACTTCGATAACAGAAATCGTTGCATCGGCATTTTTCTCTTTATGATGTAAAAGCATTTGCTGATAATCCATTTGGTAAATATGATCCCCAGATAATATTAATAAATATTCCGGATCATATTGATCAATAAAATGAATATTTTTAGTGATGGCATCTGCAGTCCCTTCAAACCATGAAGCACCTGTCTGGTCAGCAAAAGGTGCAAGGACTGTAACGCCGCCATCTTGTTTATCTAATGACCAAGGTTTACCCATACCAATATGTCGATTTAACATCAGTGGAGCATATTGTACCAGCACACCAACTGTATGTATATTCGAGTTTGATAAATTACTTAATGTAAAGTCAATAATTCTATACTTTCCTCCGAAAGGCACGGCTGGTTTAGCAACTTTTTTTGTCAGTTGACCGAGTCTTGTTCCTTTACCACCTGCTAATAACATACCTACTACTTCATTCGCCATACTGATTACCCCTATCTTAGTTTAATTTATTTAAGTAAAACTTTAATCTCTTTTTCTTTCTTTCACTTTCTTATAAATCACAAATCCTAATGGTGGTATTTTCCCTTTAATTGAATGCGGTAAACCATGCATCGGATGAGGTTCTGAAAATAAATAGCTCGAAATAATCTGATTGGAACCGCCAAACAATTTGTTATCTGAATTAAATAATTCTCGATATTTACCTGCTGCACTGACACCTACTTTAAAGTCATAATAGACTTCAGGAGAGAAGTTTAATACGATGACGAGTTCTGTTCCGTCTTTCGCTCGTCTGATATAACTTAATATTCGCTGTTCATTGTTATCTGCATCAATCCACTGGAATCCGTCGTATTCATAATCCAGTTCAAATAATGCTTTTTCACGGATATATAAGTGGTTCATTGCTTTAATGAACTGATGAAAACCATCATGAATTGGATAATTTAACAAGAACCAATCAACTTGTTCTTTATCTTTCCACTCTGCATACATTCCAATCTCACTACCCATGAAATTCAGCTTTTTACCAGGTTGAGTCAACTGATAACCATATAGAAGTCTCGCCTGTGCAAATTTACGCCACTGGTCACCTGGCATCTTATCAAGCATCGACAACTTGCCATGAACAACTTCATCATGTGAGAATGGCAAAATAAATTGTTCGTTGTATCGATACATCATAGGGAAATTTAAATGTTTATGGTGCGCCTGTCTTGCTTCTGGTGAAATCTCAAGATAATCCAGCGTATCATGCATAAACCCAAGATCCCATTTATAATCAAAACCAAAACCACCCAATTCAACAGGTGTCGTAATATTCATAATATCTGATGAGTCTTCGGCAATCATCATCGCATGGGGTGCAAATTCATGAATACTTTGATTCATTTTCTTGATGAACGCAACAGCTTCTTTATGCGTACTTGTGCCTTCATCATTAAATATTTGTTCGTGGGGTTCAAAATTCTCAAAATTCAAATCGGTCATACTATGCACTGCATCCACGCGTAAACCATCGATATGATATTCATTAAGCCAGAAGAGCGCATTTGAGATTAAAAAGCTCTGAACTTCAGTACGACCAAAATCAAAGGTTAATGTCCCCCAGTTTCTCTTCTCTGCACGATATGGGTCAGGATGTTCAAATAAAGGTGTGCCATCAAATAAACGTAAGCCATGATCATCTTTACAGAAATGTGCAGGTACCCAGTCAAGAATGACACCAATATTATGTCTATGACAAGTGTCAATCAAATATTTAAAATCCTGTGGTTCACCATAACGTGACGTTGGTGCATAATAGCCTGTCACTTGATAACCCCAGCTTAAATCAAAAGGATGTTCTGTGATCGGCATCAATTCAATATGTGTATAACCCATTGTTTTAACATATGGTACAAGCGTTTCCGCCATTTCAATATACGAATAATAGGTTCTATCTGTATAACTATCAATCGTATCATCCGGTCGTTGTGTTGTGTCATGTTTTTTCCAGGTCCCTAAATGCACCTCATAGATATTCATCGGTTGTTTCGTATGGCTTTCACGACGTTTTCTCTTCATCCATTTTTCATCTTGCCAGTCATAATGTATATCTTTAACAATCGATGCTGTAAGCGGACGTTTCTCTGCATAAAATGCATATGGATCTGCCTTTAGGAATGCTTGACCTGTTTGAGGTGTAATCATATACTTGTACACCGTATGTTCAGCCACTTGAAATGTGCCAGTGAAAAGTCCACTATCTTTCATTCGCGTTAATTCATTATTTTTTCCCGTCCAATTATTTTCATTAAGTGCCACCGCAACACCGCGTGCATTCGGTGCCCAAACTGTAAAGGTTGTCTTACCTGTATCACGATCAAAGTGCGCACCTAAAAAGCAATAGGATTCAAAATGTGTTCCTTGATGAAATAAATACTGATCTAATTCCGATACCATTGCCTCACCCCTATCATGCTTATTCTCTGTACATCATTTATTATATGATAATTTTGTAAAAATTACGTCAATTAGTGTAAATTAGCCCAAAGATATCGTTAAAAAATTGTTAACTTGTACGGAGATAAGCACTTTTTTATATCTTATAAATAAGTATAGTGTTAAGTATACATGCGAATTGATTATTTTTGTAATCATATCATTTTATTTACCTACGCGCATAAAAGTCGTTATAATGAACGTGATAGGAGGTTCTTATGAACACAGCATATATTGATGATTTTAATTGCATCACATTACTATACGATAAAGTTGATACGCCCAAAGACCACTTTAATGCAATTCAACTTGTCAGCAATAAATATATACACGATTTAGATTTAGTTGACATTCTTCATACGAGCGATCAGTCGTATTATAAATTTAAAACAGATCGTCCAATAGAAATATCAGATAAATATTTTATTCATATTGGTCAAAAAAAATTACCTGTTTATTTAGGGACGATAACGCAAACGGATGCATTTGAGCAAAAATTTGATGGCAAAAATCATGAATATGGTGCAGTTGTAAAAGATAATCGCACAACATTTACCGTCTGGTCACCTGTTGCAAAAGTCATCAAGCTCAACATTAATGATAAAATTCATACGATGGAGAAATTACCAGATGGTGCACATACAATCACCTTATATGGCAATTATCATCTTCAAAATTATCACTATGATGCCTATATCAATCATCAGTGGGTTCAAGTCAATGACCCCTATTCAAAAGGACTAACATTAAACGGCACTGAATCTGTAGTGATTGATTTTAATAAAACAAATGTTGAAGGATTTAGTGATACAAAACGCCCTGAAATCATGCAAAAAGATGCGCTCATTTATGAAGTGCATGTCAGAGATATTTCGATGCATCCCAATAGTGGTGTCTCACCTGAGAAAAAAGGCAAATTACTCGGATTAATTGAACAACAAACGACCACACAAACGGGTGAATCAACAGGCTTTGATTATATTACTCAGCTTGGCGTAACACATGTTGAATTATTACCTATCAATGACTTTGCCCGTGTTGATGATATCGAATTTAAAAAAGCTTACAACTGGGGATATGATCCAGAATATTTTCAGACCATCGATGGCAGTTATTCAACAAAGCCCCATCTTGCGCATTATCGAATAATAGAACTAAAACAAGTCATTCAAGCTTTTCACGAAAAAGGCATGGGGGTCATTTTAGACGTAGTATTTAACCATGTCTACCATATGCCCTCTTCTACCTTTGAAAAATTAGTACCTGGATATTACTTCAGATATCACGGTGGTGGCCGCTTAAGCAATGGTACAGGTGTGGGGAATGATATGAAGACTGAACGTATTATGATGCGTAAATTCTTAGTCGATACAATCAAATACTTTGTGAATGAATTTAAGATTGATGGATTCCGCTTTGACTTAATGGGAACGATTGATATTGAAACCATGCAGCAAATCAAATCTTTTGTCCTTTCAGAAAATCCAAATGCATTCTTACTTGGTGAAGGCTGGGATTTAGCAACGGCCTTACCTAAATCACAAAAAACAACGCATGAGAATGCCTATTTAATACCCGAAATACACTTCTTTAATGATTATTTTAGAGATACTTTAAAAGGAAATAATTTTCACTTGAAAGACAGAGGATATTTTAATGGCGGTGGTAAATACTATGAACGCATGTATAACTTGTTTGTTGCAAGAAAAGGTGAATTACCAATATCACAAACTGTCAATTATGTTGAAGTACATGATAACCATACTTTATTTGACCGTATTAATTTCACAAGCAGTAAATCATTAGAGGATAAACATAAAATTCATCAGATGTCGACTATATTTACACTCCTTTCGCTCGGCACACCTTTTTTACATGCCGGACAGGAATTCTATAGAACAAAGTATGGTCATGGGAATACGTATAACTTAAGTGACTTTATTAATCGTATCGACTGGAACCGTCGTATCAAATACCAACATCACATTGATAAGATAAAAAAGGCGATTAAAATACGTAATGACCATCGTATATTCAGAACAAAAAATCTGCAAAAAATAAAAACGCGTATACGTCCGATAGAATTGGAACACCCACTAATCGGTATATTATTATTTGATACAAAATATGAAATAATACTGCTGTTTAATCCGACGTCATTACATCATATTGTCAATTTACCTCGACAAGGTGAATTTGAAGTGATTTTATCTAATCAGGAAGAAGGTCAGCATATTCGTGATTTTTATGATTTAAGTCCTTTTGAATATGTTGTCTTAAAAAAGAAATTATAATGTGAAATTAGCGTTATTAATTGTAAACGGCTACAAATACGTGGTTTAATAATAGAGATAAAGTAGAAGGAGATGGAATACATGTCAGAACGTGCGTTATGGGAATCAAATATTGCAAACAGTTTAATTACTCAAGAAGTCTATGACAGTACAAGTGAAGCATTAAAAGAAGATGGTTACGTTGGTACACTTGCCTTTGGTACAGCAGGTATACGTGGGAAGATTGGCCTTGGTGCTAATCGCTTAAATAAATATACAGTCCAAAAAGTCGCAACAGGCCTCGCAAAATACTTAACTGAATTAAAACAGAACCCAACCGTGGTAATCGCATATGATACACGTCACTTCTCACCTGAATTTTGTGATGTTATTGCACAGGTACTAGGTAGTTATGGTGTAAAAACGTATATCTTTGATCGCTATCATACGACGCCAGAATTATCATTTAGTGTAAGACATTTAAAAACTGATGCAGGTGTCATGATTACAGCAAGTCATAATCCACCAGAATATAATGGTATTAAGATTTATGGTCCAGACGGTGGACAAGTCGCTTTAGAAGCAGCCGCAAAAGTGAGTCAATTTATAGATGAGATTGATGATGTTTTTAATTTACAAACCGCTGATAAACAGACATTGATTGAACAAGGACTGATTGAATACGTTGACACATCGGTTATTGAAGCATATCAACAAGAAGTATTCAAGTTAGTTGGTGACGTACCAGCATCCGACTTAAGTGTTGTATTTACAAGTCTGCATGGAACAAGTGTACCGATTGTCCCAGAAATATTAACTGCTCTAAACTTTACAAATTATGAAATTGTTGAAGAGCAAGCCATTCCGGATGCGAACTTCTCATCTGTAAAATCAGCCAACCCTGAAGACCATGATGCCTTTGACAAAGCATGTCTATATGCAGAAAAAAGTAATGCTGATTTATTAATCGCAACCGATCCTGATGCGGATAGAATGGGTGTTGTTGCATATGTTGACGGTAAGTTCCATTACTTTAATGGGAACCAGATTGGTGCACTTTTACTCAACTATCGTATTCAATCGACAAGTGATTTAATAAACCGCGCAGCAGTTAAATCAATCGTGACAAGTGAACTTGGCAAAGTGATTGCTGAAAAGAACAATGTTAAAATGTTTGATGTATTAACAGGATTTAAATTTATCGCAGAAAAAATCGCATCATTTGAAGAAACGAATGACTACAATTATATCTTTGGTTATGAAGAAAGCTATGGCTATATGGCTGGCCCATTTGTACGTGATAAAGATGCAGTCCAAATTGTGCCACTGCTGATTAAATATGCTAGTGAACTTAAAAATGAAGGTAAGACGATTGTTGATGCGATGAATGAAATTTACGATCAATATGGTAAATACCAAGAAAAGCTATTTTCACATACCTTTGAAGGACAAGCTGGAAAAGCTAAAATAGATGCAATCATGGCAGAACACCGTGAAAAATCTCCATCATCATTTGCTGGTTTTAAAGTCAAACGTGTTGATGATTATCTTGAACAAACAAGTACGACGGATAATCGCGTCACTCAAATTGATTTACCTAAAGCAAATGTCCTTAAGTTCTTCTTTGATGAGGGATGGATTGCATTACGCCCTTCAGGCACAGAACCAAAAATTAAGTTATATGTCTCTATGATTACTGAAGATATTGATACAATTGCAGAACAAATCAACGCAGAAATTTTTAAATAAAATTGAATTAAAAAAGTGATAACACAACACCCCCACATGATGTTCAATTACTTCGTGTGGGGGTCTATTATATTATTTAGTTGAAAGTAATTGAGCCAGTCAATATCTTTAGAAATAAAAATATACATCACCATTATCACAATAAAAGTGATATGCAGTGGAAATACATCGATTTCAGTATGATTCAATTCACGATACGTTACAAAAAGCTTGAATGGAATCGTCATCATAATCAAAAAACGTAGCATATAAAATACGATCACTGTATCTGGTAAGCATAAAATGGCGATAAATTCTAATATCACAAAGACATTGTAAATTGTGTAATAGCTAATACTATCTACAAATACTTTATAGAAGTTATTTGTTCTATTCAGTGCAACCATCTGTATC
Source organism: Macrococcoides caseolyticum (assembly GCF_021366795.1). GTDB lineage: Bacteria > Bacillota > Bacilli > Staphylococcales > Staphylococcaceae > Macrococcoides > Macrococcoides caseolyticus_A. The sequence goes on from NZ_JAHCPS010000004.1 coordinate 119,023, forward strand.
AAATATGTAAAGAAGATTGAAATGAGCGTAAACACTACACCACTGACCATAAACTGTACACCGTAATGAACATCTTTCTGGCTAGAATGCATCACACCCAGTAAAAAGATAAGTAATGCATATACTAAAAAGTTGGTTAGTGCAAAATAGAAATATTTACTACTGGATGGGAGTTCTATAATTTTATTCGGCATGACAATCGTACGATAGACATAATTAAAGAAAGAATCGATATGATAATCAAACTCTTTAATAGGTTTTTTAACTTGAGCAATTAACTTATTCTTAGTAAATTTCTCTTTTTCTCGTACTTCTGTATCTATCTTTTTCTTTTCAGTAATCGGTGTTTGATGTTTAATAAATTTATTGATATGTCCCCATTTATCCTGCAAAATCTTCACCTCATAAAAAAGCTATATAATGTAAGTATACATTATATAGCTTTATTTATCATTATAACGCATCACGCCATGCGATAAGTCCATCAATGTCGGATGCTTCAATTTTATTCATATCTTTTGCGACTTCAATTAAAGTATCAAAATCACTTAATGTATAATATGGGTACCCACTTTCAGCTAAACGCGCTTTACCTTTAGTTAATTGATAACTAAAAATCGCAACAATCCCCAATACTTCTGCACCATGTGCCTTAAGTGCATCTGCTGCCTCAATAGCCGATCCCCCTGTTGAGATTAAATCTTCAACCACAACGACTTTTTGTCCCGGCTCAACTTTACCTTCAATTTGATTCCCTTTGCCGTGTTTCTTATTTGATGAACGCACGTAACTCATTGGTAAATTCATCTTTTGAGAAACAAATGCTGCATGTGGAATCCCTGCTGTTGCAGTGCCTGCTAAGACATCTACATCTTTAAAGTGTGTTTCAATCAATGTTTTTAATCCTTCTGCAATTTCATCACGGACCGTCGGATAGCTCATTGTTAAACGGTTATCACAATATATTGGGCTTTTAATCCCTGAAGACCAAGTAAACATATCATGGGGTCTTAAAGATACCGCTTCTATTTTTAATAATGACTGTGCAATTTTTTTATTTAACATGATTTTCCCACGCTTTCTTTATTTGATAATATTTCTCGACAGGGTTATTGTCTTGTGTAATAGAACGGCCCACTACAATGTGTGTTGACCCATTTTCCTTAGCGAATTCAGGCGTTGCAACGCGTACTTGATCCCCTACAGCATCCGTTAACGTTCTAATACCTGGTGTTACCTTTAAGAAATCTTCACCAAGCGCATCTCGCAGCATGCTACTTTCATTTGCTGAACATACTACACCATCGAGTCCGGCATCTCGCGTTAACGTCGCGTAATGCAGGATACATTCATCCATTGTAAGTGGGATACGTTGTTCTGACTGCATGATTGCTTCAGAGGTGCTTGTTAATTGTGTCACAGCGATCAGTTTTGCTTCACTCCCTGCATCACGTAATCCAAGCATCGCTTCATGCATCATTTTTTTTCCGCCAGCAGCATGCACATTGACCATTTGAATGTCCAGTTTACCAAGCCCAAACATAGCTTGACGGACTGTATTTGGAATGTCATATAACTTTAAATCTAAAAATATTTCATGACCTTGACTACGAATAACTTTCACAATTTCGGGACCATTTTGCATAAATAGTTCCATACCAATTTTTACAAATAGCGGTTCTTCAAAGGGTTTTAAAAATGCATTGACTTCTTCCATGTTTTTAAAATCTAAAGCAATAATCGGTTGATGAAACATTTATTTAGCCTCCAGTATTTGATGCGTTCTGTTCTTTAATTCATGAATATGATTGACACCTAATTTGTCTAAATAGGTTGGTAGATGATTGATAATATCCACACAAACGGTTGGATTCTGGAAGTTTGCAGTACCGACTGCGACAGCATCCGCACCAACAGAGATATAATCAATAACGTCTTGTGCGTCAGTTACGCCACCCATCGCGATGATAGGGAAATCTGGTAATGCTTTACGTACTTCGTAAACCATACGCATCGCAACGGGTTTAATCGCCGGTCCACTGAGTCCACCAACGACGTTCGCAATAATTGGTGCACCTGTTTTTTCATGTATACGTAATCCTACTAGTGTATTGATCATCGTAATCCCGTCTGCGTATTCAGCAACTGCAACGGCCATTTCAACAATATTGGTAACGTTAGGTGATAATTTCACGTACACAGGCACACTAGATACTGCTTTAACTTTACGAGTGAGTTCCGCAGCAGTTTTAGGATCGGTACCAAATTGTATGCCCCCTTCCTTAACATTTGGACAACTGATATTAAGTTCAAGTGCTTTAACGTTTGGAGATTTTGAAATTTTCTGTGCAACTTCAACATAATCCTCTTCTTTAGAGCCTGCAACGTTGGCGATAATCGGTGTGTCAAATTGCTCAAGCCATTTGAGTTCGTGCGCAATAATGTGGTCGACACCCGGATTCTGCAAACCAATGGCATTAATCATACCGCTAGATGTCTCAGCAACACGTGGTGTGGGATTACCGTATCGTGATTCTTTCGTTGCTGCTTTAATCATGATTGCGCCAAGTTCATTTAAATCATAAAAGTTTGCAAATTCTTTACCAAATGCAAAACACCCACTCGCCGGCATGATAGGATTCTTTAAATCTAATCCTGGTAAACTGACATTTAATCGACTCATAATGCTAACGCTCCTTTCTCAAATACAGGGCCGTCTGTACAAATTTTGACATAGCCTTCATCGTTATCTGCTTTACATACACATGCGTAACATGCACCAATGCCGCAACCCATACGTTCTTCTAGTGATACGTAACCCGGAGTATCCGGTAATACATCTTCAATCGCTTTAATCATGACAATCGGACCGCACGTGTAGAATGTATCATAGTTTTTCGGTAATGCTTTAATGACATCCGTTACAAAACCTTGTGTACCAAATGAACCATCTACTGTAGCAATATGCGTCTCTCCTAACTTGCTAAATGCATCTAAATAGAACATATCTGCTTTTGACTGGAAGCCAAGTACGTGAATCGTCTTAACACCACGTGCATTTAACTGCTTTGATAATTCATATAATGGCGGTACGCCGATACCGCCCCCAATTAGGAGTGCTGTATTTTTAGCAGCATCCACCGGGAATCCATGTCCCAGAGGTGCTAATATATCAACAGTATCATCTTCCTTTAACATTGATAAAGCTTGTGTACCTTTCCCCTCTGCACGGTAAAGACATGTTAAAGTATGCTGAGTTTGATCAACTGAGCAGATAGAAATGGGACGACGGAGCATAAACTCGTTTGTATGTCCAATACGGATGTGAACAAATTGCCCTGGTGTTGTCATTTCCTTTGTGATTTGACCTTCCAGAATGATTTCATAAATGTTTCTTGCAATACTTCTTTGACGAACGACTCTCATTTCTTCCTGCATCGTGATCTCCTCCTACATTTGATTCATATTAAATGTCATACTTTCAATAACTTCTATAAGTGCGCGTGCAGTGTCAAGTGATGTTAAACATGGCACACCATTATCAACTGAATCACGACGAATCTGGAAACCGTCGCGTTCTGTTTGTTTACCATTTGTCATTGTGTTAATGACAATTTGAACGTGACCATTTTGAATGACATCTAATAAACTAAATTCCGTACCGATTTTGCTAACTTCTACAACTGGAATATTATTATCTTTTAATAACTTTGCCGTTCCGCTTGTTGCCATAATACGATAACCAATTTCATGTAAGCGACGCGCTAAACCTAATGCTTCCTGTTTATCTTTATCTGCTACTGTAATTAAAGCAGTGCCGTGATCTTTAACTTGTAAGCCGCTCGCAACCAAGCCTTTATATAATGCTTTTTCTAATGTTTTATCTTTACCCATAACTTCACCAGTTGACTTCATTTCTGGTCCTAAAGTGATATCCACATTTTTAAGTTTTGAGAAACTAAATACCGGTGCTTTTACGAATACGCCTTCTTTAAATGGGACTAAACCTTCTTTGTACCCTTTATCTCGTAATGATTCACCTAAAATACCTTTCATCGCAATATTCGCCATTGGTACGTCAGTAATCTTACTTAAGAATGGTACTGTACGAGAAGCACGTGGATTCACTTCTAAAACATAAACTTCTTCATCAGCAATCACAAATTGAATGTTCAGTAATCCTACTATTTCTAAGCCGTGTGCTAAACGCGTCGTATAATCAACTAATGTGTCAATTTGTTTTTGTGATAATGTTTGTGGTGGATATACGGCAATTGAGTCACCTGAGTGGACACCTGCACGCTCAATATGTTCCATAATGCCTGGAATGACAACCGTCTCACCATCACAGATTGCATCGACTTCAATTTCTTTTCCTGTTAAATAACGGTCGATTAACACTGGGTGTTCAGGGCTTGCTTTTACTGCACGGTTCATATAGTCGACAAGCTCAGATTCGTTATATACGATTTCCATGGCACGACCACCAAGAACGTATGACGGGCGCACAAGTACTGGATAACCGATAAAGTTTGCATTATTTACTGCTTCTTCTACAGATGTTGCAGTCTTCCCTAATGGCTGTGGAATTTCTATTCTTTGCATTAATGCTTCAAATTCTTTACGGTCTTCAGCACGATCTAAATTCTCTAACGTTGTCCCTAATACTTTGACACCATATTTTGTTAATTTCTCTGCTAAGTTAATTGCTGTTTGTCCACCGAACTGAACGACAACACCTTCAGGTTGCTCTAAGTTAATGATGTTCATCACATCTTCTTCAGTTAATGGCTCAAAATATAATTTATCTGAAATTGAGAAATCCGTTGAAACCGTTTCAGGGTTATTATTAATAATGATTGCCTCGTAACCCATTTCACGGATTGCCCAAACTGCATGTACAGTTGCATAATCGAACTCAACACCTTGACCGATGCGAATCGGTCCTGATCCTAATACGATGACTTTCTTTTTATCACTCACAATAGATTCATTTTCAGATTCATATGTGCCATAGAAGTAAGGCGTATTAGATTCAAATTCTGACGCACACGTGTCTACCATTTTGAAGACTGGATTAATATTGTTGGCCTGGCGTAAATCATATACTTTACGCTCTGTCATATTCCAGCGATGTGCAATAACACGATCACTGAAGCCATATTTTTTCGCCCATTCTAAACGATCGATATCACCGACATGTTCTTTTAACTCATGCTCGATATCAATGATATGCTGGAACTTATTTAAGAAGAAGTAGTCAATCTTAGTCCATTCATGAATATCATCTAAAGACACGCCGCGACGAATCGCTTCACCGATAAAGAATAAACGTTCATCATCTTGTTCTTTGATACGTTTTTCAATGAAATCAAGTTCGAAGTTTTCACCATTTGGTAAACCTAAGTGATGTACCCCGTATTCTAATGAACGAATGGCTTTAAGTAATGACTCTTCATACGTACGTCCAATAGCCATAACTTCTCCAGTTGCTTTCATTTGTGTACCGAGTACACGTTCACCTTTTTCAAATTTATCAAATGGGAAACGTGGGATTTTAGATACAACATAGTCAAGCGCCGGTTCAAATGCTGCATAGCTTGTTCCTGTAACAGGGTTTAACATTTCATCTAACGTTAAACCGACGGCGATTTTTGCTGCTAGTTTTGCAATTGGATAACCTGTTGCTTTTGATGCGAGTGCTGATGAACGCGATACACGTGGGTTGACTTCGATAATATAGTAATTAAATGAATGTGGGTCTAATGCTAACTGCACGTTACATCCACCTTCGATTTTTAAAGCACGGATAATGCGTAACGAAACATCACGCAACATATGGTATTCTTTATCACTTAATGTTTGTGACGGGGCAACAACGATTGAATCTCCAGTGTGAATTCCGACTGGGTCAATATTCTCCATATTGCATACAACGATGGCATTGTCATTAGAGTCACGCATTACTTCGTACTCAATTTCTTTGTAGCCTGCGATCGATTTTTCAATTAAACATTGCGTAACAGGTGAATATTTTAAACCGTTCGTCACGATTTCAATCAGTTCTGCTTCATCATGACAAATACCACCACCAGTACCACCCATCGTAAATGCAGGGCGGACAATGACCGGGTAACCGATTTCTGTAGCGAAATTAACCGCTTGCTCTACTGTATTGACAATATCACTTTCAGGTACTGGCACATCTAATTCATACATTAAACTTCTAAATAAGTCTCTATCTTCTGCCTGGTTAATTGAAGATAGCTCTGTTCCTAAAAGTTTTACGTTGTTCTCTTTTAAGATGCCCGCTTCTTCTAATTGTACCGCCATATTTAATCCTGTTTGTCCACCTAAAGTAGGAAGCAGCGCATCCGGTTGTTCTTTACGAATAATACGTGCGAGGAAATCGAGTGTTAATGGTTCGATATATACTTTATCTGCAATTTCTGTATCCGTCATAATCGTAGCAGGGTTTGAATTGACAAGAATAACTTTATAACCCTCTTCTTTTAAGGCAAGACATGCTTGTGTGCCGGCATAATCAAATTCTGCTGCTTGTCCGATAATGATTGGACCTGATCCGATTACAAGTATTGTTTTGATATCCGTACGTTTTGGCATTATTTCGCACACTCCTTAAAATTTGTCATTAATTCAATAAAGTCATCAAATAAGTAATTTGGATCATGTGGACCAGGAGACGCTTCCGGATGATACTGTACAGAGAAAGCTGGTAATGTTTTATGTTTAACACCTTCAACTGTACCATCGTTAAGTGCCACATGCGTAATTTCTAAGTCAGTGTTTGCAATTGAGTCTGCATCCACTGCATAACCATGGTTTTGTGATGTGATTTCAATCTTTCCAGTTGCTAAGTTTTTAACTGGATGGTTCGCACCGCGGTGACCGAATTTTAATTTAAATGTCGTTGCGCCACACGCTAAGCTAAACAATTGATGTCCCAAACAAATACCAAAGAATGGTACTTTACCTAATATCCCTTTAATCATCTCAATGCCTTCAGTGACAACTTCCGGATTCCCAGGACCGTTTGATAACATAACGCCATCTGGTTGTACACGTAAAATTTCTTCAGCCGATGTAGTATACGGCATGACAGTAACATCGCAACCACGTAAGTTTAATTCACGAACGATATTTTCTTTTTTACCGAAGTCAATTAATACAACACGTAAACCACTGCCTGTAGAAATATATGGTGTTTTCGTAGAAACTTGTGCAACTTCATCCGTTGGTAATTCAGTTGTTTTTAACCTTTCAATTGTCGCATCAATGTTTGATGCATCATTTATCATCGCAGCACGTAATACGCCATGTTCACGTATGATTCGTGTCAATTGACGCGTATCTACACCGTCAATACCTGGGACATCGTAACTTTTTAATGTTTCATCTAATGTTCTGGTACTTCTGAAATTACTTGGATAATCACATAATTCTCGAATAACCATGCCTTTTAATGATGGGTTAAGAGTTTCAAAGTCGTCTCTGTTAATGCCATAGTTACCGATTAAAGGATAAGTGAACGTAATGATTTGTCCTGTATAAGAAGGATCTGATAATGTTTCCTGATAACCTGTCATTGCTGTATTAAACACGATTTCACCAACGACCTCTTTCTCACTCCCAAATGCATAGCCGTTAAATACCGTACCATCTTCTAATACTAAATATCGTTTATTACGCATGATGTGCCCCCTCGTATACTAATTGTCCTTCAACGAATGTCTTTGTTACATTTCCAAATACTTTTTCACCAATAAATGGTGTATTACTTGACTTTGATAAGAAATCTTCTGCTTTAATTTCATATGCTTCATCTAAATCAATCACAGTAATATCTGCAATACTACCAACTTCTAAAGGCTTTCCGTAAGGTAAATTAAATACTTCTCCTGGTTTAACCGCTAAGTAATCAATCAGTTGTTGTAATGACCAGTCGCCATTTTTAACGAACTTAGTATAAAGTAACGGGAATGCTGTTTCACTTCCAACAATACCAAATGGTGCTTTCGTCATTGGCTGATTCTTTTCATCCGCAGCATGTGGTGCATGGTCTGTTGCAATAAAATCAATCGTACCGTCCAGTAATGCTTCAATTAAAGCTGTCTGATCTTCTTTTGCACGAAGCGGTGGATTCATTTTTAAAATGGCATTATCTTCAGTAATCACCGTTTCATTTAATAATAAGTGATGCGGAGTAACTTCAGCTGTCACACGAATACCAGCACGTTTTGCATCACGAATAACGCGCACACTTTCTTTACTTGAAACGTGACAGACGTGGTAATGACATCCAGCAGCCTCAGCAAGAAGGACGTCACGTGCGATTTGGACAGCTTCACAAATTGAAGGAATGCCTGGGATGTTGAGTGCTTGACTCACTTTGCCTTCATGCATCGCTCCACCATAGATTAATGAGTTATCTTCACAATGTGCCACAATCGCCTTATCAAGTGCTGCTGCTTGTTGCATTGCTTCATACATGATTGATGCAGTTTGAACACCTACACCATCATCAGTAAAAGCAAATGCGCCGTGTTCTTTTAAAGCTTTAAAGTCAACAAGTTCCTCACCTTTTTGTCTAATGGAAATAGAAGCATATGGTAAAACGCGTACTTTAGCATTCTTCTTTATTGAAGCATTTAATGCGTCTAAATGTTCTACCGTATCCGGTACTGGACGTGTGTTTGGCATCGGACATACCGTCGTAAAACCACCACGTGCAGCCGCTTTTGTTCCAGTTTCGATTGTCTCTTTATGTTCGCCACCTGGCTCGCGTAAGTGGACATGGACATCAATAAATCCTTGAGAAACAAATTGTCCATTTAATTCGATAATCTCTGAATTGTAGACATTTAATCTTTCACCGATTTCAGTGATTTTTCCATCTTCAATACGAATATCTCGTTCGACTAATTCACCATTGATTAATATTTTTCCGCCTCTAAGTAATGTTGACATTTTGTGCACTCCTTTTATTGATTATTTTCGATCACTTGACTTAAAATACTCATACGTGTGTAGACGCCATTTTCCATCTGCTTAAAAATGCGTGCTTTCGGTGCTTCTACAAGTTCACTCGTAATCTCAACATCGCGATTGACAGGTGCTGGATGCAAGATGATGGCACTATCTTTTAACTTGTTATAACGTGCTTCATTTAATCCGTATTTACTGTTATATGCTTCTTTTGTAAACGATGCTTTCTTGTCATGACGTTCATGTTGTACACGAAGTAACATACATACATCTACTTCTTCAATTACATCATCAATATTCACATATTCAGCAGGGATTGATTTGTCAATCCAGACATCCGGTGCTACAAATTTCACTTCTGCCCCTAAACGTGTCAATGCATCGTAGTTACTACGCGCAACACGTGAATTTAAGATATCTCCACAAATCACAACTTTCAAACCTTCAAACTTGCCGTATTCTTCATAAATTGTCATTAAATCGAGTAAACATTGTGTTGGGTGCTGACCTGATCCGTCTCCACCATTAACAATCGGAATATTTAATCCGTCTAACTGTTTATAGTAATCATTTTCTGGATGACGAATGACAAGTACGTTACATCCGATACTTTCCATCGTCTTGCAAGTGTCATATAAGCTTTCACCTTTTGTAACAGATGATGTACTCGTTTCAAAAGGAATAACATGCATGCCTAGTTTACGCTCAGCAACTTCAAACGAACATTTTGTACGTGTAGAGTTCTCGAAGAACAGATTGGCTGCATAGATGTCTTTAAATTGTTCGACTTTGCCATTTTTAATATCAATTGCGCGCTTGATTGTTGTCATTATTGCTTCGTTAGAAAGTTCAGTAATTGAATGTAAATGTTTCATTGTGTATGCCCCTTTTAGTTGATTAATAGTCTTCATGTGTTTTTGATTCTGGTAAAAATGCATTCAATAAAATACCTGATAATGCTGCTAAAGCCATACCCTCAATGTTTAAATTAATTTGTCCAACAGTAAAGTCAAGATGCGCTTTACCGATACCTAAAACTAAAATAACAGATGCAATCACTAAGTTACGTTTATCTCCAAAATCAACTTTAGATTCTACGAGCATACGTAAACCGCTTGATGCAATGATTCCAAATAGTAAGATGGATACACCACCCATTACAGGCGTTGGAATACTTGATACAAGTGCTGTAAACTTCCCAACAAATCCTAGAATTAATGCAAGAACTGCAGCACCGCCAATGACCCAGACACTATAAATTCTTGTAATGGCAAGTACGCCGATATTCTCACCGTACGTTGTGCTTGGTGGTCCACCAATGATTGATGCAAGCATTGTTGATACCCCGTCACCAATTAAGCTGCGATGAAGTCCTGGATCTTTAAAGAAGTTTCTTCCCACAATTTTATTGATTACAACTTGGTGACCGATGTGTTCACTGACTGTAACAAAGACAATTGGCAACATGATGAGAATCAGCATCCAGTCAAATGAAGGCGTGTAGCTCACATAGGGTACATGAACATCTGGTAACTGGAACCATTTTGCTTTTTCTATACCTGAGAAATCAACAATACCCGCTATGACTGCTGAAATGTATCCGGCGATAATGCCCATGAGTACTGGAATGATTGATAAGAAACCTTTTGCAATGACTGAGAAGATGATGACTGTTAGTAAAGTGATACCCGCAACAATAATATACTTTCCATTATATCCAGTCATTTTGGCACTATCTGTATACATCGCCATATTGACTGCAACTGGCGCTAACCCTAAACCGATAACCATGATAACCGGTCCTACTACGACAGGTGGTAATAATTTTAATAACCAATTTGTTCCGACAAGTTTAATTAGTAACCCAATGATGACATACATCACACCACTCATAAAGAGTGCAGTCAGCATCTCGCCTAAACTATGTGATTTTAATCCAACAATAATCGGTGTAATAAAGGCAAAGCTCGATCCTAAATATGCTGGAATTTTACCTTTCGTGATTAAGATATAGAGTAATGTGCCAAGTCCTGAAGCAATTAACGCCGCAGATACCGGTAATTTTGTTAAGAATGGCACGAGTACAGTTGCCCCAAACATTGCAAACAAATGCTGAGAACTAAGTAGTAACCATTCACTTGCTTTTGGTTTTTCATGTACATCTAGAATCGGTTCGACCGTACGTTCGTAAATTTCTTCATTTTCATTTTTCATTGTTATTTTCCTCCATAAAAAAAGTCTCTTTGCACATGCAAAGAGACTTAAGTGTCCTACTTACTCACTTAAACCCTTTGCAGGTGTCTCGCACCAACTTAAAAGAGTTATTTAATATATACTTGTGTTCGCTCGTCTACTTCATCGAGTAGAACGATGACTTCTTCAGATGTCGCAGTCGGAATATTTTTCCCTATAAAATCTGCACGTATCGGTAATTCACGATGGCCTCTGTCAACAAGTGTTGCTAAACTAATACGTTTCGGACGTACGTGATCTAAAATAGCATCTAAAGAGGCACGCACCGTTCTCCCCGTATAAAGCACATCGTCTACAATAACGACATGTTTATTGTTCATGTCCGTATCGATTTCATAGGCAATAACATCACTACTAATGCGATCTGTAACATCGTCACGATAATGCGTTACATCTAAAATACCTGTAGGTACCTTAACACCATCGATGCGTTCAATTTTTGCCTGAATGCGATTTGCAAGATAAATACCGCGTGTACGAATGCCTAAGATGACTAAATTATCTGCACCTTTGTTATTCTCTAAAATTTCATGCGCAATACGTGTCAGTGTACGATCAACTGCTTTATCATCCAGCACGATTCTTTTATCCACATTAATCCCTCCTTAAAAAATCCCCACGTCAAATAGACGTGAGGATTCCTCGACGCCTTATAAGCCTCTCTGGACTTATTTAAAAGCATTAACGTGTGATTTATTTAATATAATAATAGCATTCTAAATTTCATTGTCAATACACAATGAAAAATTACATATTATTTTCTGAGCTTTGCTAATATCTCTTCGAAGTATTCAGGTAGCGGTGCTGTGCGTTCAATATATTCACCTGTGACTGGATGTTCAAAGCCTAATACACCTGCATGCAATGCTTGTCCACCAATATCCATCGTTTTCTTTGGCCCATATTTCGGGTCACCTACTAACGGAAAACCAATATGCTTCATATGCACGCGAATCTGGTGCGTACGACCAGTCTCAAGAATACATTCTACTAACGTATATTTATCAAACGTTTCAATGACATTAAAGTGCGTCACCGCCTGTTTCCCATTATCAACGATTGCCATTTCCTGACGATCACGAACGTTTCGTCCGATAGGCGCATCGATTGTACCAAATTCATGTGGAATTACGCCATGTACTAACGCCGTATATTTACGCGTTACAGACTTATCAACGAGCTGCTCAACTAATCCACGATGTGCAATGTCATTTTTAGCAATCATCAGTAATCCTGAAGTGTCCTTATCAATACGATGAACGATACCTGGACGGATTTCACCATTAATCCCAGATAAATCCTTCATCGCATACATTAAACCATTAACAAGCGTCCCATTCGGATGACCCGGTGCTGGATGCACGACCATACCTTTTGGTTTATAGACAATCGCAACATCTTTATCTTCATAATAAATATCTAATCCTAAATCTTCAGCTTGCAAATCAATCGATTCGACTGGTTTTTCAGTTACATTGATTTCATCATCTAAACGTAATTTGTAATTCGCTTTAACAGTTTTCCCATTCACCAATACTAACCCAAGCTTGATCCAGTCCTGGATTTGGTTACGCGACCAATCCTCGTTCATATCCGTTAAGTAACGGTCAATTCTTGTCCCAACTTCTTCTTCTTCAATTAAAAAATTATATATTTCCATTTCGTTTCTCCTCTTTTTGGTTAAATAACATATCGTAGAGTAAAACGATGACACCAATCGTTAAGCAACTATCTGCCACATTAAAAATTGGAAAATCATAATGAATGATTTTAGTATCAATAAAGTCTACAACATTTCCTCTAAATAATCGATCAATAAAATTACCAATAGCACCTGAAAAAATTAACATCAGACCTAGTTGCATCACAGGATTAAATTGTGCCTCTTTATAATAAAAATAAGCTATCGCAACTAATACTATAACAGTGATAATATAAAAGAATGTCATTTGATTTTGAAGCATTCCCCATGCAGCCCCGTGATTTCTGTGTGAAGTAATTTCTAAAATATCACCGATGACTGATATGCTATCACCAATATTCATTGTCTTAACAATAATGTACTTAGTCAATTGATCCATCGCGATGAAAAAGATCGCGAGCACTGACATTAAAGTCATATTATATCGCTTGTTCATAATTTCACTCCAATCTATAGTATTTTAACACATTTTTGTTGCTACGTCTGTTTTTGTTTTAGGATATGTGTATATTGTTTACATAACATTTTTATAGTTTATCATGATTTAGCTTTAAATATCTTTTGGTCCTAGCTAAGTTTGTTTTAAATCAATAAAATCCATCGAGCTAGCGATATTTATCGTTAGTCGCTAGCTCTATATACATGTTAACTTATTTTTATTCCGAGCTAGCGATATTTACCATTTGTCGCTAGCTCTATATACCTTTTAACTTATTTTTATTCCGAGCTAGCGATATTTACCATTTGTCGCTAGCTCTATATACCTTTTAACCTATTTTTGTTCTGAGCTAGCGATATCCAACATTTGTCGCTAGCAAATGATGATTGCGATATCCTTCTTTATCGCAACCATCTCATCATTTGCTCGACTTTTTACAACCATTAAAAAAAACCGAATGTACATATTAATACATCCGGCTCTAAATTATCTATTTACTTTCTAATACACTTAAACATCTTGGACATACATTCGGGAATGCATGGCTGACACCCGTTAATTGTGTAGAGAAATTCCAGCAACGTTCACACTTTTCACCGTCAGCACGTTCTACCAGTACATTTAGATGTGTATACTTCGTACCCACTGCTGCATCACTAACTTCAGCTTGAGATACGATAAATAATTGATGTAAATTATCAAATGATTTTAGTAACGCTAAGTCCTCTGCATTTTCACTATGCACAGTAACTTTCGCTTCTAATGGCTTACCGATTACTTTTTCATTACGTAATGCCTCAATACCTTTTAATACATCGTCTCTTAATGTTAACAGTCGTGTCCATTTTTCAATTAATGCATTGTCAATGTCTCGTACTTCAGGCATATCTGTTAAATGCACGCTTTCTTCTGTTACATGTGGTGTATGGCTCCAGATTTCATCCGCAGTATGTGGGATGATTGGTGCTAAAAGTTTTGTAAGTGATGTTAACACTTCATACACAACCGTCTGCATGCTACGTCGAACGTGGCTATCTTTACCTTCAATATACAGGATATCTTTACCATAATCTAAGTAGAAGTTACTTAACTCTACGTTAATGAAGTTTTGTAATTCCTGATAGATATCTAAATAATCATTGTTATCGTAGTGTGTATGTGCATGATTTACGAAGGTATATAATTTATTTAACATAAACTTATCAATTTCTTTTAAATCCTCATATGCTACTTTATCCGTTTCAGGATTAAAGTCAGCAACGTTACCTAATAGGAATTTAAATGTATTACGGATTTTACGGTACACTTCTGATACTTGTTTTAAGATATCGTCAGAAATACGTACGTCAGCTAAATAATCTACTGACATCACCCATAGACGAATAATATCTGCACCCATTTGTTTAACAACTTTCTCCGGTACGACAGTATTACCAAGTGACTTACTCATTTTACGACCTTGTCCATCCATAACGAAACCATGTGATAATAATTTCTTGTATGGTGATTTACCACGTGTTGCAACGGCTGTTGTGATAGATGAGTTGAACCAGCCTCGATATTGGTCACTACCTTCAAAGTACATATCTGCAGGGAAACTTAACGCCTCACGTGCTTCTAATACACCACGGTGACTTGATCCAGAATCGAACCATACATCCATGATGTCTGTTTCTTTCGTAAATTCGCCATTTGGACTACCTGGATGACTAAATCCTTCTGGTAATAAATCTTTTGCTTCACGCTCATACCAAACATTTGAACCATGTGCTTCTACAAGCTTTGCAACGTGTTCAATCACTGCTTCGTCCATAATGATATCGCCATTTTCAGCATAGAATACCGGAATTGGCACACCCCATACACGTTGACGCGAAATCACCCAGTCACCACGGTCACGAATCATGTTGTAGATACGTGTTTTACCCCATTCAACTTTAAATTCAGTTTCATCAATTGCGTTTAAGATATCCTGACGCACTTTGTTAATTGATGCAAACCACTGTGGTGTCGCACGGAAGATAACAGGTTTTTTCGTTCTCCAGTCATGTGGATATGAATGCGTAAAGAAGTCTAATTTTAATAATGCGCCTGCTTCTTTTAAACGCTCAGTAATAACCGGATTTGCTTTATCGTAGAATAATCCTTCAAATTCACCCGCTTCAGCTGTAAATACACCTTTATCATCGACTGGCGAAATGACAGGTAATTCATATTTTTGACCAACAATAAAGTCATCTTCCCCGTGTCCAGGTGCTGTATGTACACAACCTGTACCAGCGTCTGTCGTAACATGATCACCTAAAATGATGATTGATTTTCTATCTTCAATAATCGGGTGTTGCGTCGTAATTAATTCAAGTTCAGAACCTTTAAATTCTTTCTCGATAACGACTGCATCTTTATCCCATCCAATGGCATCACATACATTATCCAGTAACGCTTGTGCGACAATATAAGATTTACCTTCAATGCCAACTTGTACGTAATTTAATTCAGGATTCACTGAAATTGCAACGTTTGCTGGTATTGTCCAAGGTGTTGTTGTCCAGATAACGAATTTAACACCTTCGTCTACTACGCCACGTCCATCGATTGTTTCAAACGCAACATAAATTGATGCAGATTTTTTATCTTGATATTCGATTTCTGCCTCAGCAAGTGACGATTCACTTGAAGGTGACCAGTAAACTGGTTTCTTACCCTTATAGATATAGCCTTTTTTCGCCATATCACCGAATAAGCGAATTTGCTCTGCTTCAAACTTTTCTTGTAATGTAATGTAAGGATTCACCCAATCTGCATTAATCCCTAATCGTTTAAAGTCGGCTTTTTGTAATTCAATTTGCTCTAATGCATATTGACGGCAAAGTTCACGGAATTCTGCTGTAGACATTTCTTTACGATTGACACCTTTTTTTGTTAATGCCTGCTCAATCGGTAAACCATGAGTGTCCCAACCTGGCACAAATGGTGTGTAGAAACCGTTCATCGCTTTATAACGTGTAATAAAGTCTTTAATAATTTTATTTAACGCATGACCCATATGGATTTGACCATTCGCATACGGAGGACCATCATGTAGAATGTAAGGCGTTTTACCTTCATTTTTCTTTAATAATTTTTGGTATAAATCAAGTTCGTCCCACTTCGCTTGAATTTGCGGTTCTTTATTCGGTAATCCACCACGCATTGGAAAATCTGTCTTCGGCATTAATAACGTTTCTTTATAATCCATATTTATTCCTCCTGTATTGTATTAAAAAAACTCTTAAGTTGATTGATCAGGACGAACGAATCCGCGGTACCACCTGATTTAACTCAACTTAAGAGTTCACTTTAATTTATTAAATTAAGCTATAGACTGATCTTATCTATTTATCAATCATCAGGCTCCCACTCTTCCCAATTCGCTGTGCATGTCATCAATAGATACGGTTCTATATATTTTATGATTATTATTTATACTAACATGTTTCATGAGATTTGATAAGTGAAAAAATCAAATTAATACTATAACTTTATTTAGGCTAATTATCTTCTAATGGTTTCGTTTCTAAATCATAATTTAATAAATGATCCCAATCTTCACTTTTTAACAAGTCAAGTTGTGCCTCAACGAGCATTTTAAAACGTGCTCTAAAAATTTTAGACTGACGTTTCATGTCCTCAGTCTGGAAGGCAATCTCACGCGCCTGCTGCATTGCATCTTTTTTTATCAGTTCAGCATGATTTTTCGCATCCTGAATAATGACGTCAGCTTGCATACCAGCACTCGCTTTAATCTCATCTCCTGCTTTTTGTGCAACGATTAATGCTTCAGAAATGGTATTTTCAACATTTTTAAAACGATTAATATTCTCATCTTTATCTGCAATAAGCTGCTCTAACATTTTCTTTTCACGACGTAATGTTTCTAATTCATCACTTAATTGCTTTAAATAATCTCTAACTTCATTTTCATTTAAACCTTTATGAACAATATTAAACGAATGATTCTGAATCTCTTCTGGCGTATACTTCATATTTTCACCTCTTGTTTATTTAAACATTGTACCATACGTAATGCGAATCTTGTCTTTTTTCGTACGGTCACCTATTGCTTCTATTCTACCACGACCATATCCCTTAATTGAAATTAAATCGTTTGTCTCAACATTGAAACTGGTCTTATCAATCACGACATGATTCACTTTAACATGCTCTGCTTCAATGTGTTTTTGTGCAATGCTACGGGATTTATTTATCATTAATGCAACGATATTATCTAGCCTTAAACTCGCAACCGTTGATTGATGAGTTGTAAAGTCCTCAGTCACGTCAAGCATATCAGCAGAGTCAATCTCATTTAATCGGATGGTTGAGCCTTTTAACTGCGTTAAATTCTGAAATACATAGTCCTTGAGATGACGCGCGATAACAAATTGTACTTTATCACCGATGATAATGTCGCCTAAAAAATCACGTTTAAAGCCGATAGACATTAAAGCACCTAATACATTCCGATGCGTTAGTGTCACAAACTTATCCGCGTATTTTATTTCTATCACAGCGATTTCAAAATCATCATTACTGACATCATGATAATCTGGATAGATAAGTGCACGAACGCGTTCGCGTTCACCACGACCACCATTAAAAGCAACGTGTAAATCCGTTCGATTAACAAGTGTTGTTAATATAAATTGTTGACGTGGGTCCAGAAAATGGGTTAATACAGGTGAATAATAAGTGGCTGCACGTTCAACTAAACCTTCTAAAAATTTTACAACTTCTATCTCTTCACTTCTAAAGTGCTGATATAAATTCATCTCTCGCTCACTCCAACATGAAAAAAATCTCATCAAGATGAGATTTTAATCGACTATAAAAAATAAGGTGCAATCATATTAAAAATTGCTGCAAGTCCTGTCATAAAAAATCTTAAGAATATCAATGCTGCAATACTAGAAATATCAATCATACCAATCGGTGGAATTAATCGTCTAAATGGTTCTAAAAATGGTTCATATATTTTACTCATCCACTCGCCAACGACTGATTCTCTTAAACCTGGTACCCATGACATAAAGAAATAAATGACCATGCCAATCGTATAGACATTAATCGCATTCAAAATAAAGTTCATTATCATAACAACGATTTCATAAGTACTCATTAAAATTCCTCACGCTCTTTGTAATCTTCTGGTGCTTCAAGCATTTCAGTAATTGAACCTGCAACTTCCACATTGTCAGGCGTACATAGGAAAATATCTACACCGATACGCTGTATATCGCCACCAATCGCATAAACTGTACCACTTAAGAAATCAATGATTCGTTTCGCTGAAATCTTATCGATACGTTGTAAATTCACTAACGTTGCACGACGATTCTTTAATTCGTCCGCGATGTCTTGTGTATCACTAAAGACACGCGGTTCAAATAAACATACTTTTGACATCCCTGTTGAGGGCGTTTCATGGATATTTACAACATTATTCTGTGCCACTTTTCGCTCATTCACTTTCGATTTAGTCTGAACAGTCTCAGGTTTTGGACGATAGACTGTTGATTGTTTTGCAAATTTTCTTTCAGGTGTCTTGATATCTTTTTTTTCTTTTTCAACATGTTCTACTGCTTTCTTTGGTGTGTTCTCTTCATACACAACTTCTTCTTCATCTTCATATACAAAAAATCCTTTAAATACATCTTTAATGGCCATAAGTCTCCTCCTAACCGACGAGTTTCGTACCGATACGAATAAACGTCGCACCTTCTTCAATTGCGATTTTGTAATCATTACTCATACCCATTGATGTTTCAGTGCACGGTGCATGCGGTAATCCTAATGCTAGTATTGCCATCTGTAGTTGTTTCAATTGTTTAAAATATGATCTGATTTCATCTTCACTTGCTTCAAGTGGTGCCATTGTCATCAATCCGACGACTTCAATTTTATCATATTTTGACAAACTTTGGGTAAATTCATAAACTTCATCTGCTGGTATACCATGTTTACTTTCTTCACCACTAACGTTAACTTGAATAAAGCATTTTACTTTTTTCTCGGCACGTTTGTTAATTTCCTGTGCTAAACTGATGCGATCAAGTGAATGTAAATAGTCCACATGATGAATAACATCTTTTACTTTTCTCGTTTGAAGTGAACCAATAAAATGCATTGTAACGTCATTGAAGTGATGACGTTTTTCAAGAAATCCTTCAATTCTATTTTCACCTAAGTGCATAATCCCCGCATCAATAGCTTCTTGTGCACGTTCCATTGTAACATATTTTGTGACAGCAATTAATGTCGGCGTATTCTGATAAGGTGATTTTTCAATACTATCATTGATTTCAGATTGTATTTGCTGTAAATTATCTTTTACGCTCATGATTATCCCTCGTTCCTATGTAAGCTAACATTCTACCCGTTTTTCCCTTTTCTAAACGATACGAGAAAAACGCATCATTTTCAGTAGATGTACAGCGCTTTGATACTGTTATGTGTTCAGGTGATATACCTGCATGGATTGCGATACGTCGATTAATTTCCTGTAGATTGATGGCATACATTTGATTGTCATTGCTTTTAAAACAATCCTCTAACCCTAGATTTAAGGCTATAAATTTTGATTTAATATCTTCATTGACCTCATAACAAGGCGCACTGACAGATGGCCCAATAATTACGCGCAACTGTGATTTATCACCATCATAGGCATGAATTAATCGCTCTAAAATCATTCCTACAGTACCGCGCCACCCAGCATGACCTAAAGCAATAAAATCATCACTATTACTAAAAAGATAGACTGGCACACAATCGGCAAAACACATTGTCAGAAGTATGCCTTTATGATAGGTATACAATCCATCAATATCTTCCCACTGATCGGTTAATGCACGAACATTCATCCCTTTATCTTCAGGGCGTACAAGTTGTATACGATTACCATGCTTTTGAATTGGAAAGACCCAGTTTGTCGTATCGAAATCAATTTCAGACGCAACGATGTCCTGATTATGATGCACATTAGCGATTTCATCATCAATATATAATGCCATATTTAAGCTAAATTCATTATATGGACTGATACCACCATGACGGCTCGTAATCCCAATCACTTTATTATAGTCATTTTGTACATTAAATGTATGTTGCTTTAATTGAAATGGTTCCATATACGCCTCCAAATACCCTATTATATAAAAACCGAACAAACAAAGCTCAAAAGGCGACTTATGTTTGTTCGGTATATGTGTTTATAAATACAAGTTCATTATCTTCTGCGACGACGTGGACGATCTTTTAAGAAACCTGGTACATCTAAGTCTTCTCTTGCAGCTTCTCTTTCAGGTTGTGGTTGTGATTGTGATTGTGTTACTGTTTCAGAACGCACTTCACGTTCACGTGGTGCTTGTGTTGCACCAAATGTCGGCGCTACATTACGTGTTGGTTTGTCATTAAAACCAGTCGCAATTACTGTTACTACGATTTCATCTTGTAATTCAGGGTTAATCACTGTACCGAAGATCATGTTTACATCTTCATCTGCAGCATCCTGAACGATATCAGCTGCTTCCTGCGCTTCAAATAATGTTAATGATTCTCCACCTGTGATATTCATTAACACACCTTGTGCACCAACAATTGAAGTTTCAAGTAATGGAGAAGAAATTGCTTTTTTCGCAGCTTCAATTGCTCTATTTTCACCACTTGATACACCAATACCCATTAATGCTGAACCTTGGTTACTCATGATTGTTTTCACATCGGCAAAGTCTAAGTTAACTTCACCAGATACTGCGATTAAGTCTGAAATACCTTGTACACCTTGACGTAACACATTATCCGCTTCTTTGAATGCTTCCATCATTGGCGTTGACTTATCAACGATGTCTAAAAGACGATCATTTGGAATAACGATTAATGTATCAACTGCAGCTTTCATAGCTTCAACACCAGCAGCCGCTTGTGTTTGACGCTTACGACCTTCAAATGAGAATGGACGAGTAACAACACCGACTGTTAATGCGCCCATTTCTTTAGCAATCTTGGCAACAACTGGTGCTGCACCAGTACCTGTACCGCCACCCATACCAGCAGTTACAAATACCATATCCGCACCTTGAATTGCATCTTCAATTTGCTCACGAGATTCTTCAGCAGCTTTTTTACCGATTTCAGGATTTGCACCGGCACCAAGACCACGCGTTAGTTTCTCACCAATCTGGATCTTAGAAGTTGCTTTAGATAAATTTAAAGCTTGGCCATCTGTATTAATCGCAATAAATTCTACGTTATTCATACCGTGATCGATCATTCGGTTTACGGCATTATTACCACCGCCCCCAACACCGATTACTTTTAAATTTGCTAAGTGATTAAAGCCTTGTTCAAATTCTAACATTCAATTTTCCTCCTATATTGTGGCCAATTATTATTCAAATAATGATTTCATAATTCGTTTCATAACACTTGATTTTTCAGTTTCATTGTTTGGTTGTTCGAAAGTTCCATCAGGGCGTTCTACACGTTCGCCAATCGACTTAGAAGTATACACTTCAGTTTCAACTTCTTTATTCTGCTTACGTTTAAAGAAGCCATCGAAGCCTTTCGCTTTAGGTTTCTCTTCAATGTGTTCCTCAACTGACACTTCTTCAGTGACTACATCATGATTATTAATTGTAACATAATCTAATAGTTCATCAAAGTTAATACCACTATTAATTGTTGAGATACTTGAAGAAAATTCAGGCTTTCTAATGCCCATTTGCTGAGGGACGTGAATTCTTACTTTCTCACTGACCATATCAGACAATAATTCTTTAATACCTAACATGTTGGCAGTACCACCTGTCAGCACAAATCCACCATTAATTTTATTTAAGCCCATTTCCTGCAATAAATCAAATACTTCTAAGAAAATTTCTTCAACACGTGCTTCAACAATGTCACTTAAATCTTTTTGGTTGAAACTCATTGGTTCATCCGAATCAATTTGATCAACTGTAAAGATATCTTGTTCTGAAGCTAAATCATAGAATGCATGACCATATTGCTCTTTAACTTTCTCCGCTTGATCAAATGTCGTATTTAAACTTTGTGCGATATCATTTGTGATTTGACTTCCTGCCATAGGGATGCTATCTGCATCAAAGAGTTGTCCACGTTCATAATACGCAACTTGAGTCAGTTGGTCACCGATATCAATCACTACTGCACCCAATTCAACTTCAGTTGGTGTTAAGATATGTTGATAGTTATAAGCATCAGAGTAAACATCTAATACATGCACACCACAACTTTCAACACATTTCAGTGTATTGACAAGTACTGAATGACTTGTCGTAATCACACCCGCATCAACTGCTAAACTTTGCGTTGCAATCATTTCTTTTGGGTCACTTACTTCATGTAAGTCATCCACTTTAAACATTTTAGGGAATACACCTATAATTTCAATATCATTTGATGTATTCTTTGCACGAATCCCGTCAAGAACATCTTCAATATGTTCTCCTGTAATTTCAGTAGATTCGCCATTAAATGTAATTTCATGTTCAATATCGTGAATTTCTGAATGAATGATTGGCATTTTTAAAAATACATCTTCAAACTCAATACCTGAAGCAATCTGTGCTTTTTTAATTGTATCTTTAATCGCATGACTTGCGACATCAAAATCATCAATCATACCTCTTTTAATACCATCAGTAAAAGTTTGACCTGTACCTATCACATTAATGCCATTATGAAACTTTTCACCTACGACTACCTTTACACTCGATGATCCAATATCTAAAGAAACATAGTAATGTTCTTCCATCGATAGGCACCTCCTCAATCGTTTTAATAACATACACTATCAATATTACATTATAGACTTTTTTCAGAAAACTATAAACGCTTTTTTTCTCAATAAAAAATTTTTTTTACGTTAAATTGAAAAATTGTCTATCATTCTTCTTTTGACTTACTTTCTTTCACTTCATTTAATTGATTTTTTAAATCCTGAACAGCTTTTTCGACTTTTTCTTTTTCTTTTGATGCATTTGCTTTCATTTCTGATTCCATTTCCAGTCTGCGTGCTTCAGCCTTTTTAGATTCATAAGGAATAAAGACTGCGCCAACTTCGAGGTCAATAATTCCCGGCTTAATGATTTTACCAGATTGATCGCGCTTAATGTTTTTTGAC
The DNA here is from genome assembly GCF_021366795.1 of Macrococcoides caseolyticum. Classification (GTDB taxonomy): domain Bacteria; phylum Bacillota; class Bacilli; order Staphylococcales; family Staphylococcaceae; genus Macrococcoides; species Macrococcoides caseolyticus_A. The sequence continues at coordinate 142,609 of NZ_JAHCPS010000004.1, forward strand.
ATACTTGGGTAATAATCTAATTTATCGGATATCGTACGTAAATCACCTATAACTTCAATACCATCTTTCATAAATAACTGAATACGATTTGATGCCTGTTCATTAGGCATGAAATTAATCTCAGAAATTTGGTTAACAATGGCAGGCTTTGTTGACTCTAGTATTTTAACAAGTTTATTGAGTTCTTTGTTTCCAAAATTATTAATCAAGGGGGCATTAAATGGTGTTTGATATTTGAAGTCATGTAGTATCTGTCCATTTTCAAGTACCGGATGAAAATCACTACCACTTGGTATCACGCCAATGACTTTATATTCTTCCACTTCGATCGTAACTTCATTTGGAAATGCGCGTTTCACCTGCACTGACTTTATCCCATCTAAATATTCAATCTGGCTGATGATTTCACCTGTATCAAGACTATAAATTCTATCCGTTTTGCTAATATCTGCTTTTTTCAGGATAGATGGCTTACTGTTAAGCGTTGTATCATTGACCGTAACTTTATGAACATAACTTATGCCAGTGAACATATACAATAAAATCATGGTTACAATTGCGACGATGAGTAAAAATAACGTCAGCTGGATACGTTGCCTTTTTTTACGGCGTCTTTTTTTCTCGGCGATGTATTGCGGCGTCTCAATAATTGATTGTGTCATAAATTATATCAACTTCACTTGTGAAATGAAGTCTTCTCCTCTTACTTCATATGTCGAATATTGATCCCAGCTTGCACAAGCCGGACTAAGGAGTACTGTATCACCTGCTTGTGTATACTGTGTTGTCTTCTTCACCGCATCTTTTACATCCATACATACTGTATACGGGATATGATGTTCATTTGCAAAAGCCACCAGTTTGTCCGTTGTCTGCCCGAAGATATACATATGCTTAACATTGCTGACATGCGTATTTAAATCTTCAAAGCCGTTTCCTCGGTCTAATCCTCCACATAACCAGTGAATCGGATGCTTAAAAGCATCGAGTGCGAATGTCGTGGCAAGCGTGTTCGTTGCTTTAGAATCATTGTAATATTTCACGCCTTGTTTTGTGGTCACAAACTGCAATCGGTGCTTTATACCTTCAAAGGTCTTTAATGTTTGAATGATGGCTTCATTTGGGATGTGACTGAGTTTAGCTGCTGCAACACTGGCGAGTACATTTTCAAGATTATGTGCACCAGGCAATACAATATCACTGACATCAAGAATGAATTCATCTTTAAAATAGACTTTATCCTCTAATATATACGCCCCGTTGGTTTTTCGTTCTGTATTAAAATAAATTACTTCACTTTCGATTGCAACATTTTCCAGTAACTGTTTTTGTTTTTCATTGAAGATGAGAAAATCATCATTTGTTTGATTTTTAGCGATATTAAGCTTTGCTTCTACATAAGCATCTTGTGTTCCGTGATAATCCAGATGCGCTGAATAAATATTGGTTACCAGTGCGATATGCGGACGAAATGTATCAATCCCCATCAGCTGGAATGATGATAATTCAGTAATTAATGTGTCTTGTGGTTGTGCAGATTGTGCGACTAGAGACGCGACATATCCAATATTGCCACATAACAAACCTTTTTTAGCACTATGGTTAAACATATCGCCAATTAATGATGTCACTGTCGTTTTGCCGTTTGTCCCTGTAATACCAATAATACTTCCTTCATTAATTTGATATGCAAGTTCAACTTCAGTCAATATCGGTATATTTCTGTTGATAGCTTCCTGTATCAATGGAATCGTATATGGAATACCAGGATTCTTAATGATGTAGTAAATCCCATCAAGCAATGTTAACGGATGATGCCCACTTTCTACACGAATCCCCATTCCCTCTAATTCAAGTGCTTCTTTCGTTCCACTTACGTCACTACCGTCATTTACCGTAACGATCGCACCAAGTTGATGTAATAATTTTGCAGTCTCATAACCACTCTTACCAAGCCCCAAAACTAAAATCGGTTTACCTTCATAATTTGTAATGTGTTTCATCTAATTCACTCCCAGATAAATACCAATGAGTCCTGAAATTAATCCAACTGTCCAGAACACAATGACGATTTTCCATTCACTCCAGCCACCTAACTCAAAGTGATGATGCAATGGACTCATTCTGAAAATACGTTTACCAGTTAATTTGAACGATGTGACTTGCATCATAACGGATAACGTTTCTAATACAAATACCAGCCCGATAAAAATTAATGTCATTTCCTGATTTAACATAATCGATACCGTCGCTATAATTCCACCTAACGCTAATGAACCTGTATCACCCATAAATAATTTGGCTTTATATTTGTTGTAAATCAAGAAACCGCATAAACTTCCAATTAAAATGGCTAAATAATACATCATACCTTGACTCATCGTGTGATGTGCCAAGTAGAAATAACAACTAAACGCGATAATCGATAAACCCGTTGCTAATCCATCGAGGCCATCTGTTAAATTGACTGCATTTGAGAATCCAACTTGCCAGAAAATAATAAACACAACATAGAATACAGATAAAGGAATACTCATATCTGTGAACGGTAAATTAATTTCATTTGCTAACGTTAATAAATTCAAACCATTGCTTACAATATAGAAAATAACCGCAATAAATATCTGGAATAAAAACTTTTGTTTAGAAGTTAACCCCTGGTTATTTTTCTTTACAACAATGATATAGTCATCTACAAATCCAATCAATCCAAATCCTAACGTGACAAGGATTAAGAGGATAATCGGACCATTATCTTCAACAAAAAAACATGCAATGCTGCTTAGAATGATTGTTGAAATGAGGAATGTTAATCCCCCCATCGTCGGCGTTCCACTTTTCTGTTGATGACTTTGTGGCCCTTCCTCACGAATGGATTGTCCAAACTTCATTCGTTTTAATAACGGAATAAATAGCGGGACTAAAATTGCGGTTAAAATAAATCCAATAACACCAAAAATAAATGCATTCATATCGTTCACTTATCAGTAATCACTGATTCCTTTCTATTCAGTAGTTTTCGTTTCTGAATTGCCTTCAGTACTGCTTGCTTTATCATTATTATCATTTTCTTTAGCTTTCGTTTCAGCTTCAAGTTGTTTTTTTAATGCCTTTTCTTCATCTTTCTTAACAGCATCGATGATATTATCGTATGCCGGTGACTGTTTGAGCGGATCAAGTGAGTCCATTGAAACCGTTATTTTATCGCCTTTTTTCAATTTTTCACCTGGGTCGATTGATTGCTTCACAACATAACCGCTGCCATCAAATTGAACTTTAACCTCTGTTAATGCTTCAAACATTAATAAATCACGTTTAGACCACCCTGTCATATCCGGTGCTGTGATTTGATCATCTGTCAACAGGAAGATTTTATCACCTTTTAGTAATTCAGTGTCGTGCGGTACCTGTGCCGTAACATTTTTGCCATTACCTATTACGACTGGATTAAACCCTGCACCTTCAATTTCACTGGTTGCTTTATCAATATTCATGCTGGTTTTATCTTTAATCGTATCTGATAATTTATTCGTTTTATTTTTCGTTTCTCCAACATCCAGGTATTTCAATGTATTCTCCATCAATGGTTTATAGCCTTCAGATACACCAATATTGTATGCTTCTCCAGCATTTTTTTGTGCCAGACTCATGCCGTAATAGATGATTACGCGTGGGTTCTTAGCGGGTGCATACCCCATAAAGCTCACCATATATGGTTGATAACCTTGCACATACCCACCATTTTTCGTATCAGGTACTTGAGCGGTACCGGTTTTACCTGCGATTTTATAATCATCGATGCGATAACTATATGCATGCATTTCTGAGCCATAGACGACATCGTATAATGCTTTCATCGTTTCTTTCGCTGTATTTTTCGAAATCGGCTGACCAACGACTTTGCGCTTACCTTGATAGACGATACTTTTATCAGGGCTTACGATATCCTTAACAAAATAAGGCGCTAACATTTTACCTTCATTGACAATCGCTGTCTGTGCCTGAATCATCTGTGCTGGACTTACTGTTGTTGATTGCCCAAACGCTGAAACCTTCTTACTCAGCTCATCTCCCCACGAAATATGCCCCGATACTTCAGATTCAAATAAAGAGCCCGTCGAACGACCAAAACCGAACTTCTCATAGTACGCTTTCATCTTATCTGTACCAACATCGTCTTGTAATTTCATCATTAACACGTTAGAAGATAACTGGAAGCCTTTATTCATAGAGATCATACCCCATCCCACATCATTCCAGTCGGAAATGACACTACCGGCAATTTCTCGTTCACCAGATTTATATTTTTCTTTCGGATGGTATTTCCCTTCTTCTATAGCAGCAGCGAGTCCAAATGTCTTAAACGTTGAACCTGGCTCGTATGTATTTTGATACAAGTCATTTGCCCACTTTTCACCAAAATTCTCACGTGTTTGCGGGTTAAAGGTTGGGCGCTGACCATAACCTAAAATTTCACCCGTCTTAGCATCTGTCACAACAGCAAATAAATCTTTAGGTGCATAACGTTTCACCATCGCATCAAGCGAATCTTCAACAAAGATTTGTATATTTTTGTCAATAGTTAGATTCACATTATCGCCATTCACAGCGGGTATCACATTGCCTGACTTTGGGAGTACATATTGCCAAATGTCTTGTTTATAACTTGTCTTACCTGCTTTTCCTGACAAATAAGTATCAAAGATTTTCTCAACACCCATCATCCCTTGTATTTGGTTTGTATCAGGATTTTTCTCAGCATAACCGACTAAATGAGAAGCAAAATTACCATTCGGATAAAATCGTTTCTTCTCAGAAAAGAAAGTTATTCCAGGTAATTTTAATTGTTCAATTTCTTTTTTCTGATTAAATGATAAATCTTTACCTGCTTTTCCAAATTCAACTTGAAATGCCTTTTTAGTATTTAATGTTTTTAAGATTTCTTTATAGGGCATATCGATGATTTTACTTAAAGCTTTTGCAGTTTTTTTCTTATCCACTACATGGCGTTTAGGCTTACCTTTTTGACTCATACGTTTATCCAGTACAGCCACAAGTTTATATGACTCAATATCTTCTGCTAATACTGCTCCATTACGGTCTAATATCTTCCCTCGGACAGGTTGATTGACAATACTACGGACGTATTTCTCACTTGCGCGCATTGATAAATCCTGACCACTGGAATGACCTGTAACCATCACAAAGGCATATTTCAAAATCAATGAAAAAAAGAGCAGTCCGAATAACAATACTAAAAGGACCGCTCCTATTTTATTTTTTCTTATTTTAAGCTTAGTTCGTGACATTTTTTTGCACTACCTTTACGTTATCATTATTCAAGCTCAGTCCAAATGACTTTGCTTTACTATAGACACGTTCATAAGATGATTGTTTCATTGCTTCAGAATTCAATTCTCCATTCACTGATTTCTGATGGACAATTTTTTGTTCAATTGCCGCAATGTTACTGTTTGTTTGATACGCATCATATTTTAAAGATAGCATATAAATACTAACGAAAGCAATCAATGTTACCAATGATAAATAGACTAATTTTTCTAGTTTCGATAAAGAAACAACATGGGTTTTTGTTACTGTTTTTGTTGCAACTTTTGGTTGTTGTTGAACGTGTTCATAATAATTTGGGTTGATATATTCTACTGCCATGTTGTCACCTCTTATTTTAATATTTCTACTACTCTTAGTTTAGCACTTCGTGCTCTATTATTATCATCTAATTCTTCTTGTGAAGAAATAATTGGCTTTTTATTGACACGTTTTAATTTTGGTTTGTATTCATCTGGAATGACTGGAAGTCCTCTTGGAATATCGGGTCCTTTTTCGTATTCCTGGAATACTTGCTTGCATAGTCTATCTTCTAAAGAGTGGAACGTAATTACTGAAATCCTTCCGCCCACCTTTACTGAATCAATGGCTTGTTCAATTGATTCCTCAAATGCACCTAATTCGTCATTAACCGCAATTCTAATGGCCTGAAAAACACGTTTTGCAGGATGTCCGCCTGTTCTTCTGGCTGGTGCAGGAATTGCGTCTTTAATAATCTCTACTAATGCTGATGTCGTTTCAATCGGCGCTGTTTCTCTAATATTTTCAATTTTCCGAGCAATTTGTTTTGAAAATTTCTCTTCACCATAGCGAAAGAAAATAGAAACTAATTTTTCGTAAGGCCATTCATTGACGACTTCGTATGCAGATAAGTCCTGCGTTTGATCCATACGCATATCAAGTCTTGCTTCTTGATGATAACTAAATCCACGTTCACCAATATCAAGCTGAGGACTGGATACACCTAAATCGTACAAAATACCGTCAACTTTATCAATATTAAGTTCATCTAAGATGCGTCTTAAATTTCTAAAATTATCTTTAACGAAAGTGACTTTATCTAAATATTCTTTCAATATGATGTGTGCGTTATCAATTGCTGTCTGGTCCTGGTCAATCGAAATGAGCCTTCCCGTCGTTAATTGTTCAACTAAGTATAGACTATGACCTGCTCCACCTAATGTACAATCAACATATATCCCTTCAGGATTAATATTTAGTTTGTCGACTGTTTCTTCTAATAATACCGTAACGTGATGGAACATAACATCCTCCTATAAATCAAAATCAATTAACTCTTCAGCAATTTCTTCGTAATTGTCTTCAGTATCCATATAAAAATCATTCCAGCTACTTCTATCCCAAATCTCAATACGACTTGAAACACCGATAACTGTACATTCTTTTGTAAGACCTGCATATTCCATTAAATTTTTTGGAATATTGATGCGACCTTGTTTATCGATTTCTACTTCAACTGCGCCAGAGAAGAATAAACGCATAAATTTTCTGGCATCTCTTTTAGTCATTGGTAAAGTTTTTAATTTTTCTTCTATTCTTTTCCATTCATCTAAAGGATAGCCAAACAAACACTTATCCAGGCCACGAGTGATTACGAAATGTTCAGATAATGCATCTCGGAACTTTGCAGGTACAATCATGCGACCTTTCGTATCCAATTGATGTTGAAATTCACCCATGAACATATTCATCACCTAGCCTTAATATAAATTTACCACATCCCACCACTTTCCTCCACTAATTATACAAAAGTTTTTTAATTTTTATTTTAAGACACAAAAAAGCCCCCACCATGCGCTTTTCACATGGTGGGGGGGAATCCCAAAATTTCATCTTATATTGAATTAAAGTGGGTGATTATGGTTTCATGATGATATGATCCAATGAATATTCCTGTAATTCTTCAAGCACCTCATCAAATATCCCAAAATGGTAAGTATTGATAAACTGTAATGGATGCATTAATCGTTCTTGTAATCCATTATCAGGGTATAAAACATTTCCGATTGCATTTAACGCTTTAAAGTCAATATCATGACAACGTTTGATTTCTTGTTGATATCTTTTTTTAAAGTATTCAAATTGACGCTTATGATAACTTAAATTGTCTTGCAATAATTGTTTTGTGTCAGATGAAACATTTAATAATTGCATCGCCTCATAATCTTTCTCAAGATTCATAACAGTCACTTGCATTTGACTTAATAATAAAGCATTTTCTTTTGAAACTAAATATTCGTTTTGGAATGATTCAATCCCTCTTTCAAATAAATCTTCAAATGTAATACGAAATCTTTGCATATCTTTAAGTACTTTATCATTTGCATACGTAATTCGCATTCGTGGTACAACAGGAGGCATTTCTACATGAGCAAATTGAAAGACTTGTTTCAATTCACCCCAATATTTTATTTCGGACGGTCCACCAATAAAAGCTAACGTATTAAATATCTTCTCTTCCATTAAAGGACGTGTAACAACGTTATTACTGAACAAATGTGGCGCTGCTTGAATCTTCGCTCTGATTTCAGCTTTCGTAAATGTTACATCTGACTTTGGTAAGACATACTTTCCATCAACATATTTCAACAATTGACGTTTACCATCATACGACATAAATAAATGGACATTCGTATCCGTCATAATTTGTTGTTCTTCAATCAGTGCCTTCATCTTTTCTTGACCACTTCTAAACGCTTTATCGATTGCTTCATGATTGTCAAACATCCACACGAGTTGATCTGTTTCCAGCGCTCTTAATGCCTTATTTTGACTATCAATGAACAACAAACCATAATCTTTAAATAATGTATGAATAATATAATGAAAATGATCTGTCCAATTCGTCGGTAAAGTATTTAATAATTCATGAATCGCTTTCGTTGATTGTGATTCAGTCAAACTCGAAATAAAACGATCGATCGTGAATTTCAAAGCTTCCTGCTCAAATTCAAGTGTTGATACACTGTCCGTCACATCTTCCGTCGGATGATATTTAATTTTGTGTAAATGTCGATCGCTTGAATAAACATTCACATGGTTCACTTCATCAAAATCATGGTCCTCACCCGCAATCCAAAAAACAGGAATAATATCTGTTTTTAAATGTTTAGATTGCGTTTTGGCTAACACGATAATTGAAATGATTTTATGTATCGTGTACATAGGGCTAACAAATAATCCCGCCTGCTGTCCCCCTATGACAACTTTGTGCCCAGTACTTAATCGCTTTAAATTCTCACGTTGCTCTGTACTTAGTTCAAATTTTGACATATATGCCTCAATGACTTCAGCTAACTTCGCTTCTAAACCATTTGCGGGGTAGTTCATTCGTGCCTTATAACTTTCATCTTTTGTCACATCATAAAGATATTGATTCAATACTGCATCCTGATTCGTGTAGCGCTCTATGAAAGCACCTTTTTTATCTGCTAATCGCTTAATTATCTCCACTTCGTTTACACCTCGCATTTTATCATTATTTAGTATAATGATATTCAAGCGCAAATACAATTTTACGGCTTATAAACAAAAAATAAGTGCATCGCCGAAGCGATACACTTATTCATTATTATTTAGAAACTACTTCTTTACCATTGTATGAACCACATGATGGACATACGCGGTGAGATAATTTCATTTCGCCACATGATGGACATTCAACCATACCAGGTACTGATAATTTGAAGTGTGTACGACGTTTTCTTTTCGCTGTTTTAGATGTTCTTCTAAAAGGAACTGCCATTGTATTTTGCCTCCTATCGATCTAGTTTTCCGACATACTGTCTTTTAAAGCTTGAAGTTTTGCAAGCCTTGGATCAATCTTAGGCTGCACTTCTAATTGACTTTCATCAATTACTTCCCACCCATTACCTTTCATTAGTTCTAAATCAACATCCTCTTTTACCACACGTACAGGTTTGTTAATTACAACTAATTCCAAAATAACAGGTGTTAAGTCTATAACACCATTATGAATGGCGTGTCTATTCTCATCATATTCAACATCATCGTTCTCATCAAAATATTCCACTGAATGAATGTCGAATGGAACTTCAACATCTTCTAATGTTCTTGCACAAGACATAACGAATTGGCCAGTAACATGTAAATCAGCGACTACTTCGCGTGACTTAGGCGTTAATTTACCTTTCACCTTAATAGGTGATATATCAACTAACTGTAAGCTAGATATTAAATGATTAAAGTTGATTTCTGATTCAAATGGATAACCATTATCACGGTGTTTTCTTAATTCAGCTAATGACCATTTCATATGGTTTCACCTCTTACAAACACAAAATTTATTTTACCTCTTTTTATAACACTTTGTCAAGATTTTTTCTTAACAGATATTTCTGTTACAATCAACATTATAAACTGATTAGAGAGGAATTACAATGAAGTCAATCGGAATAATTTGTGAATATAATCCATTTCATAACGGACATAAGTACCATATTGAACAAGTAAAAAAATTATACCCTGACGCAAAGATTGTAGCAATTATGAGTGGGCATTTTGTTCAGCGCGGCGAACCTGCATTTATTAATAAATTTATCAGAACCGAAATGGCACTCGACTATGTTGATTTAGTCGTAGAACTTCCGCAAATTTTTGCAGTTAGTTACGCAGATGACTTTGCACGCGGTGGTGTGACGATAGCCCGATTACTTGGTCTGGATGGATTAACATTCGGTAGTGAAAGTGGTGATATGGGCATTATTGATACGGAAATCCATCCTCCGAGTATTAATGATATCCGCACTGGTGCTGCTTATCCAAAATTAATCGGTGCGGGTCTCTTATCAAATGACATATTAGCCTTTACATATTTAAAAGCAAGTCGTGAAATTTATCCAGCGTTATCACTCATCCCAATTAAACGTATTAGCAATGATTATTTAGATAATAATTTGACCGGTAAAATATCTAGTGCCACAGCGATTCGTAAAAATTATTTTGAGAATAAATCAATAGATATCGCAATGCCTCGAAGTGAATGTATTGATAATGCTGTGCAATGGCGTGATTATTTTGTGCTGTTGAAGTATCGTATTTTGACAATGGATGTTGAAGCATTGTCAAAGATTTATACAATGTATGAAGGCCTTGAGAATCGATTAAAGAAAGTAATAAATGAAGTGAAAACATTTGATGCATTAGTTACTGCAATGGTTTCCAAGCGATATACAAGAAGTAGAATTCTGCGATTATTCGTTTACATATTACTGAATATAAAAGAAGATGACGTCAATCAGTTAAAAGCAATCAATGCAATAAGAGTGCTTGGCATGAATGATGCAGGCAGAAAAATGATAAAAAATATCAAGCATATTGATATCATCACCAATGTAAACAGAGAAAATAAACATCATTTTGAATTAGAGCTGCGTGCTACTGCCGTCTATAATTTAATCGCTCGTAGTAATCACACAGATTTTAACACCCCAGTAATCTATAAAAAAGGGTGACGATATTTATCTATAAAAATGACGGCTGAAAAAAAATCAGCCGTCATTTTTATAATATTTATTCGTGATTCAACCCTTGATCTTCTTGCGCAAGTTCTCTATATTTCTCTTTTAATGCAATTTCAACATTTTTCGGTACGATGCTAGAGATGTCGCCACCGTATTTTGCGACCTCTTTGGTCATGCTGGAAGAAATAAATGAATATTGATTATTCGTCATCATATAAAGCGTTTCAATATCATCATTTAATTTCTTGTTCATGCTCGTCAGCTGCATCTCATACTCAAAATCCGAAACCGCTCTTAAACCACGTACGATTTGCTTTGCGCCAATACGCTCACAGAAATCAACAAGTAACCCAGAGAAATAGTCTACTTTAACATTAGGAATATCTTTAACCGCTTCCTCTATTAATGCCAAACGTTCTTCAATCGTAAAGAAACCTGTCTTCTTAGCATTATTTAAGACCGAAACATGTACTTCATCAAATAGTTCACTACTTCTTTGAATAATATCTAAATGGCCTTTTGTAATAGGATCAAAACTACCGGGTACAACTGCAATTGATTTATTCATAATTACCTCTTAATATCATTAATTTTGTAATGCCATAGTTTTCATGCTTAACCACTTCAAAATCAAGTGGATCGATAACTTCATTCTTCTCACATTCTATAAGGATTCTCCCCTCTTTTGCAAGTAAATGATATGCTTTAATTAAAGGTAACACTTCATTTACGATATTTTTTTGATAGGGAGGATCTAAAAATATCATATTAAATTGAATATCACGCTTACTTAATGCTTTTAATGCACGTTTAAAGTCATTCTTATATATCTCAACGTCTTCTTCCACAAACGCAGTATTCTTCTTAATCATCTGAATTGCTTCATAACTACCATCTACAAAAATGACTTTCGAAAGCCCCCTACTGAGACCTTCTACGCCTAAGCCACCGCTTCCTGCAAATAAATCAAGTCCGATACCTTCCATCGGTCCTAAAATATTAAACATCGTTTCTTTTATTTTATCTGTTGTCGGTCTAGACGTTACGCCTTTCGGGGCAGTTAATGTGAATCGTTTGTATTTACCACCAATAACACGCATAAGTTACTCCTTTGAAAAATTTATTCTTATCTCACAATCATGTATAATACTATTATTAAACATCAAAGGAGACTATTTATGAAACAAGCATTTATCACACTCGGAGAAGGCTATAGTGATTTGTTCGAATTGGAACAACTTATGAAATACAATCACGAACGTACGTTATGCCTATTATTTCTTCATACTACTCTAGAAGCCTCACCAAAAACATCTGCCGTATTAATTATGCAACCCACACAAGATGGAAACTTTCAGGCAATGTATAGCATATTTGAAGGCATTAATTATCCTTACCCTGAGTCTAATAAGCGATTTGATTTAATAAAATCCTGGGCAGAAAAGTACCATATCACTATTAAAGAATTTGATGTTAAAGCCAAGCGCTTTTTCTATGAAGATGCATTGTATCATCAATATTTAATCGGTGTCCTACGCCTACAACGTGTGATTAAACCGATGCATTAAGCTCGTGATTCGTATAATCTGTTTTCAATGTTTTATACGGCGAAACAAGTACATTCGTCACAAATTTCAATCGTTCAAGTTGCGCAATTGTTGACTCAAGTGCATCCTGATTAATATACATCGATACCCATTTCTCTTTACGATTACTATATACGATATGACCATACTTACGAATTTGACGTTCGTGTTTATGACTTTTTAAATAAATAATTAATTGTTGTCTTTGAACTAATGTCATAATTTCTATCCTCTCATTGTGCTTTCTTTAATAGTATCATTAGTTCTGTTAAAATTAAAATAACAATTTATCTCATGGAGGGTTCCTTTTGAAAAAATATACACTGGTAAAGACTGCAGCACTTACTGCACTTTCTTATTCGGCTCTAGTTGCTGTCACTAAAATGACATCTAAACAGTCTATTCGAACAATTAAGCCTTTCTTTAGTCAACGTTCGCCTTATATATTCGCACATCGTGGTGGATTAGGTCTAGCACCTGAGCATACAATGGCAGCGTTCAAACAATCAAAAGAACTTGGGGTTGACGGTTTTGAAATCGATATTCGTATTTCAAAAGATAACGAAATTATCGTCTTCCATGACGCGCTCGTTGATCGTGTATCTAATGGTTCTGGTTTAATCAGTGCACATACACTTAAAGAGTTAAAGCAACTTGATTTAGGTTTCCACTATAAAGATATTAATGGAACGTATCCGTATCGCGGACATCAGGATGCAAAAGTCGTGACATTACAAGAATTACTAGAGAAATTCCCGGATATGCGTATTAATATTGATATTAAAGATGCACCCCACTCAAAAGAAGGACGCATCGCACCATCTTTGCTTTATCAGATGATTATTTCAAATAATGCACAAGACCGTGTGTGTGTCACAAGCTTCTATGATGAACAGACTGCCCGATTTAATACTTTAGCACATGACAAAATCGCCATCGGTGCTGGACAAAAAGAAGTGACACGTGCGTATAGCGCTTATCAATTAGGCTTAAAACATACGTATGTCCCAACTGTTGATACTTTCCAGATACCTACGCAAGCAAAAGGGATAAATTTAACGCGTGAATCATTTATTACATTTTTGCAAAGTTTAAATATTGCTGTCGGCTATTGGGTCATTAATAGTATTGATGAAATGGATACTTTAATTCAGCGTGGTGCACATACGATTGTGACAGATCGACCGGATTTAGCAATGCATCTCGTCAATGCACGTTATAAAAATAGCATTTAAGAAAGGTGCGCTGACAAGTAAAAAACCAAATGAAGACGCGACAACACTGAATGTCACCGCTTCATTTGGTTTTTTAAATTAAATTCGCTTTATTTCATAGATTTCGATACCTCTATAATGGGTAATATTGTGAATTGCAAGTGATGCATTATGTAACATTTGTTCTAACTGACTTTTTCGGTTAATAAACAAATTAACTTTATAATAGAATAGAATTTGTCCTTTTTTCTTCAATATACGATGGCACTCTTTGAGAAATACTTCTTTGTTCATAAAAGTATCAAAGGGTTGATTAATGAGAATAAAATGAAATTTCTTATCTTTATACGGGAGTGCATCACTTGATGCGATTTCATAATTAAAGTGCGGATAAATATGCATTGCGTACTGCAAATTGCGAATCGATTGATCAAGAATATAGCCTTTAATATTGGTTTCTTTATCAAGCGCATTCACCCATTTACCCGAGTGGCATCCAATACATAAAACTTTCTGATGATAATTCAACGTGATAAACTGCGTTAAATATTTCTCAAAAATCGGTACAAAAATCAAATCACTATTTTTAGCTTTATATAAAACTTCATCCGGTCGATTTAAAAATTTAACTTTCTTCTCCCATTTTGAAATGAGTTTCTGTTCATTAATCTCCATATTTTCCTCCTAACTACATCCGCAGCCACTACTACACGTTTGGGTTTCAAAAAATGGATTCCCCTTTTCAACCTTCACTTCTGTTGACACTTGATGTGCGATCAATACCATGACTTCATCAAGCATGGTTTGCAAATTGGTTTCAAGTTGCTTCATACGCGCTACAACCGGATGCATATCGTACAGTTTTTTCGTATGACGCGTCTGTAACATGACTGTTTGATAATCTGGATGATAACGACCGAAACGACTAACTTCATCATATTTTTCTTTAATCTTTAATAGATTATTTTTTAATTGTTGTACTTCTTTATTCTGTTCAGCTTCTATTACTGCTGATTTATATTCAAGATAAGCATGACTTTCTAAAATCATTTGATTCAGTGTCGCTGCTTCATCAATTATTGTTAAGACTTCATTATCGTAAATCATACATCCACTTCCCTATATTACTGTTACTTTACTTGCGCTCCTTCATGATTGATGAAGATTAAAGAATAATATGAACCGGATATTCCGCCGCCCATTTCATTAATATTACGGTATAACATGTTCTCTCTATGCTCATCTGAATTGAGCCAACTGTTGATTAAACTTGGGACATCGTCAAAATTAAATGCGATGTTTTGTGATAAATGTGCATATTGTATATCCAGTTTGTTGAGTTCAGGACCGATTTCATCTTCGACTTGTTTGACATTTTTCAACTTTTCTTTATTTAATGATGCGACCTGGAATTGTGCAACATGATTAATCAGTTCATTTGTTTCCAGTGCATCACGGCCATTAATTTTTCGCATATAATTCGTGATTTCAAACATCGTCAGTACTTTATTACTATTAATCGCAACTTCATCTTTTGTATGTGCGGACTGTAAAGCTTCTTTCTCTATCGTTTCGCCATTACTACTCATTACATAAGGTTGCATTTCTACAAGTGTTTCTGGTGTAATGTAACGCACTGCCATAACTTTGTTTGATATACGATCGATATAGACTTGTAAGAACGCATTTTCATATTGAATCAATGTCTGCGTTTTTATATCCACTTCTGTTAACTGAAATTGATATTCACCGTGCTTTGTTTTAATCATTGGTTCTGAAACAATTGCATTGCCATTAAAGATATCACCCGCACTTTGACCGATTTTAAATGGATAACTCTTCGCCGCTTCACCCGTCGCATACAGCATGACGATACGTTTATCTTTAACACCTAAAATATAATATTGGTTATCAAATTCATATACAAAATTTTTATAACTAAAATTAGAGTCATAGATTCGTTTTGGATAACCATATTTTTGTGTAAATAAATCTATATCTGCGCCAATATAAACCCCTAATCCTTTACTTAATTTGGGACGCTTAATCGATTGCTTACTATGTTGTTTTATTTTATCAGGTTTAACCTGTTCTTTCGCTGGATTTTCTAATACGTCAAACTTTAATGATGGTGAATAAAATAAATAAAATAAGAATACGCCCATCAAAAAAATTAATAATAATTTAATTAAAATACTTTTCAAAAACACACCTTCTTTTTTGTTTCATATTCCTATTCTAACATTATTTGAATTGAAATGAATATTCGATTGCATGTATTGCATTTTTATCTTAAAATTGAAAGTAGAATGATTTAGGGAGGAACTAGAATGGTATTCACAAATTCAGGTATTGAAACGATTGTTGCAGAACAATCTTTAATCCAGCATGTTATGAATAAACATGGATTAGTTTTAGGGGGACATTGGGACTACGAGCGTGTGACTTATGATTTAAAATATGAATTATCTGAAGGTATTTACTATTTACGTATACCAGGTTACGCTGTTGAAGGCGACGTTGGTGCACGTAATGCAACATTACAAATGATGGACCCATACTTAGGTAAACATTACTATCCAACTGGTGTTGAGTATGGTGATGATGAATACTTTAGTGATGCACTTGTAGAACATTGCAAACGTACAATTACAAGCATCTTTAATGAAATTAAAGCCATTCAAGCTTAATGAATACGTTACAACAGCGTGAACAAATAACTTTTGTGTCACGCTCTTTTTCTTATAGAAATGAGGTAAATCCATGATAAAAAAATGGTTAAACAAAAAAGTTATCATTACAAGCGTATTAATCATACTTGCATTACTCCTGTTATACTTTATTATCCCCATTTCAATCCCACTGATCTCAGCACTGATTATTGCACTGATGATCGAGCCGATTGTTAAAATGCTGGAACGTAAAGTTGGTACACGGAAATGGAGTGTAACCATTATCTATTCGACCATACTCGTTTCAATCATTTTGTTTATTTATTTATTCCTGACTAAATTAGTAGAACATATTATTCAATTCTCTAAAGCATTACCAGAAAAAATGAATAACTTAATGGATGTATGGGAAAAAATCGAATTAAAGATTGCCAAGATGATTCCAGATAGCGTCGCGACATCTTTATTTGATGAAATTCAAAAATACTTACTTTCAATGCGTAGCTCAGTACTCAACTATTTTAGTGTTGAACGCATCACTTCACTTGTTGCAAGCTTACCAGAAACATTTATTTCAATATTAGTATTCCTGGTGGCATTATTCTTATTTATGCTTGAAATCCCAAAGATGCATCAGTTTGTTAAAAATCATACATACGAACGAACGTATCAAAAAACAATATTTGTATGGAATCGAGTAACCACTTCAATCTTTGGTATGATGCGCGCTGCTATTATTTTATCTGGCATTACATGGTTCTTTACATTCCTAGGTTTATTATTTATTGTACCGGAAAATGCACTTGTATTATCGTTTTTCATCTGCTTAGTCGATTTATTACCGATTATAGGGGCTACGGGGATAACGATTCCATGGGCATTATATGCCTATGTAACTGGAGATGTTGCCCTTGCAGTAAAACTGATTTTACTTTCTGTATTTTTACTCGTACAACGTAAAGTATTAGAACCTAAAATTATGGGGAACGGTGTCGGTCTTAGCCCGTTACCAACTTTAATCGCGATGTATATTGGATTAAAGCTTATGGGATTTGTCGGCTTCTTTGTCGGCCCTATTCTACTTATTATCATCCTGACATTCTTTGAATCAGGCGCTGTTAAGACAAACTTTAAAATTTAAAAGAAGCATCCGACCTCAAAAATGAGTCGGATGCTTTCTTTATGGTTTAAAGCACAGTAGGTCACTTATCAAACTTGCTTTAATATTAAATTCCTAAAATTGCTTTAATGACAGATGTTGTTTCTCCGCCATGATAAAACACATACAATAATAAATACACAGCGACACCAGTAATTGCAGTGAAAAACCAAATAATTGAAGTAATTGGTCCTAATCTTCTGTGAATATTTAATTTATCTTTAAGGCCTGTGTACAAATTGATAATCCCCATTACAGCACCAATCGTTGCCAGTGTAATATGAAAGATTAAAAAGATTGTGTAATAAATTTTAATATTATCAGGGCCACCAAAAGAAGTGTTACCAATAAAAATCGTTCTCGATGCATAGATAATAAAGAAAATCGTTGCAGCAACACCAGCTGCCATCATCACTTTCTTATGGGCCTCAATATTACCCTTTGCAATTAAATACCAGCCGATCGCGACTAAAATCGCACTGATAATGATAAAGCTTGTACTAATGGTCGGTAAAATTGGTAAATTCATAATGTCCCCCTATTCAAACTCTTTAAAGTAAGCATTTTGTCGATTACGTTCTTCTAAGCTTAAGCGTGTAATCTCATCTGGATCAATGCGCTCTGAACGTGACCAGTTCATAAAAATATAATAAAACATAAAACCAAAGAAAACTTCTTGTAACACCTTCATAATTACCCCACCGGTTTGCTGGTCATCTTTAGGTGTCATATTGGTAAAGTACTGTGGTCCACTAATCCCAGAATTCGCTAATACATCATTTAACGTCCCTGTCGGCACACATAAAGCCATAGCACTCATCCATGCCTTAGGATCAGTATATGTTTTATACATCGGATGTTGCGCAAAAATAATAAGACCGCATGAAGGTGTTAATAATACACCGATTGCGAAAACATAACCAAGTTTCATTAAACCCGATAATTGCTTTTGAGCTGGACCCTTTTGGTTAAAGATAGGATACCACATTGTAAATGCTGTTAACGCTAATAAAATCGTATACAGAGAATGTGGTGTTGCATTTTGTTTAAGAAAATCTAGTACAATCGGTAAGTGATATAGCGAGAAAAACGCATTAAATAACACCAACGCGATAATTGGACGTGTCATAAACTGAAACACAGGACGAATAAACGGCTGATTGATGCAATAATCAATTAAATAATTTGGTACTGCAAAGTAAACAAGTGGCATCATTAATAAAAACAGCACAGCCATTTGTAACATATGAAAACTAAAAATAATATGGCTTAATAAATCGATTGGTGCACCTTTCATGATATAAAGTAAAATCATTAAAATCACAAAAAGAATCCCCTCTGACCTTTTTAATGGTCTGGAACCTGGAATATCTTTATACCATTTCACAGTAATTAAAAAATACACTACCGTTGTAAAAATGATTGCCACTAAAAAGAATGGACTCCAGTTCGCTAAAAAGCCAAAAATCGAGATAGAACGTATGCTACCCATAAAATCACTCCATAAAATATACTCTCCTTATTATAACGTAATTTATGGCAATAAAGTGGATAAAATATAGAAAATTCGTGACGAAATAGAAGAGGCTGTCGAAAGGGTGCTTACACGCAAGTAAACTGGAGACAAAGCTGAAAAATCGCTTTTTGATTTTGAAGGTTTTGTTGAAGTTTACCTGGCGTGTGCCCTTGAGACGCCGTTTAAGAAGAGAGGCTGTCGAACTTGCGTTTAGCCCTAAGCAAAATAAGAAGATCGACCATAAATCGCTTTTTGATTTAGGTCGATCTTCGTTTTTGTCGAAAGGGCTGCAAGTGAGACGCCGTTTAGAGAGGGTGTCTGAAATGCGTTTAATGGCAAAGCCGAAAAAAAGAGGCAAAGACATTTGTCTTTCCCTCTTTTTAAGTCATTATTTTTTTAAAGGTTCACCTAACCATGTAATGTAAAGTGCCATCACAATAAATGTACCTGCAATAAATAATCCAGATAACATCATTAATTTAGCAGCGCCATGACCAGGGTGTTTCATGTGCATGAAGTAATAGAATTGTAAAATAACTTGAATTAAAGCCATTAATAACACTGCTGGAATAACGAAATCTTTACTTAATCCTGCTGCAACCATTGCAAACGCGATAAATGTTAAGAAAATCATTACAGCAAATGTTGTCACTTGCATTCTCATTTCTTCAGTACGTGTTCTTTTTTCATAGTTGTAACGTTCCTGATTAAACTTTAAGTTGTGTTTAGTTTCGTTTGACATTATCCTAACACCCCTAACAAGTAAACTACTGTGAAGATGAATACCCAAACGACATCAATGAAATGCCAGTATAAAGCAGCCGTATTAAACTTCGCAGCGTTATATACACTTAAACCACGTTTCATGTTACGTACGATTAAAAGAATAATCCATGTTAAACCGATAATCACGTGGAATCCATGTGTTCCTACTAAGAAGTAGAATGCTGAACCGAATGCACTTGATCTGAATGTATGACCTTGGTGTACATATTCAACGAACTCATAAATTTCAAGGCCTAAGAACGCTAAACCTAAAACTACCGTTACGATAAACCATGTAATCATTTTACCGAAATCATAGTTTTTCATGTGATATAAAGCGTAAACACTTGTAAGTGATGATGTTAATAAAAGCATTGTCATTACAAATGCTAAAGGTAAATGGAATAAATCTTTCGCTAATAGATGATCTTCACTTGGTACATGATCTTTAAGTGCTAAATACGTTGCGAATAAAGATGCAAATAAAGCTGTTTCACCGCCAAGGAAAACCCAGAATCCTAATAACTTATTTTTACCTTCCATAGATGCTGTTTCAGGATGACTTGGCCATCTTTCAACCGTCATTTTCTCTTCGTGATGTGCCATTATTTAACACCTCTTTCGTACTCAATTAACTCATCTTTAGTGATATGGTAACCTAAATCATCTTTAAGTGAACGTGCAATCATCGCACCTGCTGTAATTGCTAAACCTAAGACTAATACAAATGGTGCCCAAGGTTGTGCTGGTAAGTCTTTAACAGCATCTAATGCCCATTTTTGACCATCCGGTAAGTATAATGCACCGAATGCTGCAACGAATAATCCTAAAGATTGAATAAACGGTAAGATTGAATTGTTTGGCATATGAATATCACCAAGTGATTCTGCCGGTAAGATTTCACCGTTTCCTTGTTTTTTCTCTAAATCAAATGCATCTAAACCACGTACAAGTGGTGTTTGAGCAAAGTTGTAGAATGGCGTTGGTTGTGGTAATGACCATTCTAATGTACGGCCATCTCCCCAAGCATCGCGACCAACGTGTGGTGCTTTTGCTAGTGTGATAATCACGTTGATTACTGTAATAATAACGGCTACTGCCATTATTAAGGCACCGATTGTAGAAACTAAGTTAAATGTATCGTAACCTTGACCTGGTAAGTATGTGAATACACGTCTTGGCATACCCCATAGGCCTAAGAAATGTTGTACTAAGAATGTTAAGTGGAAACCTAACACGAATAAGAACCAAGCAATTTTACCTAATTTATCGTTAAGCATTTTTCCAAACATTAATGGGAAGTAGAAGTGTAAGCCAGCTAGTAATGCAAATACTACCCCACCAACAATAACATAGTGGAAATGCGCTACGATAAAGTATGAATCATGATATTGATAGTCAGCTGGTGCTGATGCTTGCATAACACCTGTTACCCCACCCATAACGAATGATGGAATAAATGCTAATGCATAAAGCATAGGCGTTGTAAATTCAATACTACCGCCCCAGATTGTAAGTAACCAGTTAAAGATCTTGACCCCAGTTGGTACTGCAATAGCCATTGTTGCTACTGCAAATATTGCATTAGCAGTTGGACCCAGACCTACTGTAAACATGTGGTGCGCCCAAACCATGAAGCCTAAGAAACCGATTAATACAGTGGCGAATACCATTGCTGAATAACCGAATAAACGCTTACGTGAGAATGTTGAGAAAATCTCAGAGAAAATACCGAATGCCGGTAATACTAAGATATAAACTTCCGGGTGACCGAAAATCCAGAATAAATGTTCCCAAATAATTGTGTTACCACCTTGAGATACAATGAAGAATCCTGTACCAAACATTCTATCGAAAATTAATAAGAATAATCCAATTGTAAGTGGTGGGAATGCGAATACGATTAATACAGATGCAACAAATGTTGTCCAAGTAAATAACGGCATACGCATATATGTCATACCAGGTGCGCGCATGTTCATAATCGTAACGATGAAGTTAATCCCTGCGATTAATGTACCGGCACCTGAAATTTGTAAACCTAATGCATAAAAGTCAATCCCATGACCTGGAGATGCTAATGATAATGAAGCATATGATGTCCAACCCGCGTCAGGTGCGCCACCCATGATCCAAGATAAGTTTAAGAAAATTCCACCGAAGAAGAATAACCAGAAACCTAATGCATTTAAGAATGGGAATGCAACGTCACGTGCACCAATTTGTAAAGGTACTGCTGCGTTCATAAATGCGAATAATAACGGCATTGCCGCTAAGAAAATCATTGTTGTACCGTGCATCGTGATGATTTGGTTAAACAGACCTGCTGAAACAAAATCATTTTCAGGAACAGCAAGCTGAATACGAATAAACATTGCTTCAATACCACCCATGGCAAAGAATAATCCACCCATGATTAAGTATAAAATAGCAATTTTTTTATGGTCAACTGTTGTTAAATATTCCATAATTAAACCACGTTTTTTTTGTGTAGCCAATTGTGTAACCTCCCTTTAATATTACTCTTCAACTTTACGTTCCATTAAGTATTTAGCTAATGCATCAATATCAGAGTCACTTACTTTGTAAGTACCAGTCATTTTGTTGCCTGGTTTTACAGATTCAGGATCTTTGATCCATTTCTTTAAGTTCTCTTCATTATGTTCTAATATACCTGCAACACGGTTACGATCACCAAATGTCGTTAAGTTCGGACCTTTTGCCCCTTTTCCTGTTGGTGTTACAGCGTGACAACCTTGACAAGATTGTTTAAAGACTTTTTCGCCTTCTTTCGCATCAGTTGTTGCGATTGGTTTTTTAATGTCCTGCATTGATTTAACCCATGATTTAAAATCATCTTTAGACATTGTTTTTACTTTGAAGTCCATTAATGCGTGAGATGGTCCACATAACTCCGCACATTTACCATAGAACATATTGTTAGCATCTTTTGCTTTATCACCATCGAATACTAAGTAGAATTTGTTAATGTTCTCTACGTTTGTATCCAATTTACCACCCACTGCTGGAATCCAGAATGAGTGTTTAACGTCAGCTGAATGTAATCTAAAGTATACTTTTGTGTCAGTAGGTACGACTAATTCCTGACTCGTTACAATCTCTTGGTTTGGATATTCAAATTCCCACCAGTAAAGATTTGCAGTTACATCGACAATGACTTCTTTATTTTTACCTTTAGCATCAACTTTATCCATCGCTTTTGTGTCTGCTAATTTAAATGTAAGCATTACAGTTGGAATTGCTAAAATTATAAGTAAAATAATAGGAATTGTTGTCCAGATAATTTCTAATTTATGACTACCATGAACATCTTTCGGTACAAAGTTTTCTCCAACTTTACCACGTCTGAATTTTACTACTGCTAAAACGAAGATAATAACGACAACAGCAATAACAAATAGCATAATGTAAACTGCTAACATCATTAAGTTGAATTGATCCTTTGCAACTTCCCCTGCTGGACGTAAAGCTGAAAGATGTGGTTCACCACAACCTGCTAACGTCATTAATAATAATGAAATTAAGCCCATCAACTTCACATTCTTGAATTTGTTCTTCATTAAATTCTAACCCCTCTTTCACCATTCATAATCAAATCATTTGAATTAATGTAACTACCACTATCATAACAAAAAATATCATCAAATAGTTTAAAGAATAGATAAACATTGTCATTGCCCATTTATTCTCTTTCACATTTGATTTAAACCCTGAAATGGCAAGCATTAACCACCCAAGATTTAATATTGTTGCAAGTGCTATAAATAAGTTGCCGAGTTCTCCCATTAAAAAAGGTGTCGGTAAAAGCAATAAGACCCAAAATAATATTCCAAGTCGTGTTCTTTTAAACCCCTTAACAGAAGGTAACATCGGTATCCCTGCCATAGCATATTCATCTTTACGTTTAATCGCAAGCGCATAAAAATGAGCGGGTTGCCAGATAAACATAATAACAAATAACATCCAGGCAATTTGGGATAAATTCGGATCGATTGCAGCCCAGCCAACAAGTGGTGGAATCGCTCCTGGGAAACTACCTATTATAGTATTTGACACTAAATGACGTTTAGACCAAATTGAATAAAGTACAACATAGCCAAATATACCTAAAAAACCGATAATCCCTGTTTCGATATTAATCAGAAACAGCATCGCTTCCCCTAAGAACATTAACATTAGACTGAGCTTTAATATGGCTTGAGATGAAATCTTACCCGTAACACTCGGCCTGCTCTGTTTGCTTGGCATAATACTGTCAATATCCTGGTCATAAAAGTTATTTAATGCACAACTTCCTGCCATAATCAGTGTTGAGCCCGCGAGCATCGTTAAAAGTTCCGGAATGCTGCCTAAAAATGAACGTCCAGTCATCATAATAGCGACAAATGCACCTGCAAATGTTGGTATTAAATTCCCTTGTACAAGACCAAGCTTGATCACAGCCTTAACATCCTTAAATGTTATGCGTGATGAATCCAATGATTTGACACTGTTTAATACGTGTTCATTTTGCATTTTCACCCTCCTTTAACAATACTAACGCATATAATAACAATAATATATGAAAACTGTCACATTTTCTATACATTTTCGAAATTAAATTGTGACATTTTTCTATTTGATAACAATCTAGAAGAATTCATGAATGTGACACATTTACAATGTTGATAGATTGTTATACTATATCTTAAGTATATACTTAAGTCGTAATGTAATAAAGATTACATTTACACTTTATGTGGATAATGATTAATTTGAGGTGAAGGTCTTTGTTAAAAGAAAAAAATTTAAAATGGCTCTCTTTGTTTACGACCATTCTAATGATATTTGTTCAAATTGGTGGTGCGCTTGTAACAAAGACAGGTTCAGCAGATGGATGTGGTAGAAGCTGGCCATTATGCCATGGAAAGTTTGTGCCAACGCACATTCCAAAAGAAACACTCATTGAACTTGCCCACCGTGGTGTTTCTGGCCTTGCATTAATATCTGTAACCTGGCTGGTTGTGCTCAGTATTAAATATATGAGCCATATTAAAGAAACGAAATTTTTATGTGGTATGAGTATTGGATTTATTTTCGCTCAAGCATTAATCGGTGCTGCAGCTGTTATCTGGCAACAAAATGGTTTTGTATTAGCATTGCATTTCGGGATTTCATTGATTAGCTTTAGTTCTGTGTTTTTACTCACACTTTTAATCTTTGAAGTCGATCAGAAATTTGATGCAGCAAAACTTGTCATACATCAACATCTTAAACACCAAACATTAGCTTTAACAAGTTTCATCTATATTGTGATTTATAGTGGCGCTCTTGTGAGACATGAAAAGGCAAGCCTAGCGTGTTTAAGCTGGCCCCTCTGTAAACAAGGTGAAGTAGGATTGCCTGAAACCTTCTTTGAATGGGTTCAGATGAGTCATAGAACACTCGCATTTATTCTATTTATCTGGTTAACATATGTTGTGATTCATGCCGTTCGTCATTACAGTGAATATCGCGTCATTAAATATGGTTATCTTACAGCGTTTGTATTAATCTGTCTACAAGTCATAACAGGTGCATTATCCATATTTACAATGCTTAATTTATATGTTGCGTTACTACATGCTTTATTTATTACGTTATTATTCGGATTATTATGTTACTTCATCTTATTAATCTCACGTGCAACACAAAAGTAATTATAAAAATAGTGCAAGCTTTTAAAATAAAAGCCTGCACTATTTTTATATTATGCCTCTTGCATTTCAACTAATAAATCGGTAGTTTGAATGCTATCGCCTGTTTTTACATGAATGTGCTTAATCACACCATCAAATGGTGCTTGCACAGTTGTTTCCATTTTCATTGCTTCTGTCACTAATATTGCTTGTCCTTTTTTCACATGCGTACCGTTAGTCACTTTCACTTCACCAACAGTCCCTGGCATCTGTGCGCCAATGTGATATTTATTCGATGGATCTGCTTTTGGAATCAGCGCAACACTTGGTTCCACCAGGACATCCTTCACATAGACTTTACGACTCATACCATTAAAGTCGAAATAAACCCATCTGTGACCATCTTCATGAACATGACCCACACTTATCAGTTTAACTATTAATGTCTTACCTTCATCGATGTTAATTTCTACACGTTCATTCTTACGCATACCATAGAAGAATGTTGGGGTATCAAGTAGTGAGACATTGGCAAATTTTTCACTTGTCGCAATGTATTGCTCATAAACTTTAGGATAAAGTGCATAACTAATAATATCTTGTTCTGTAACGGTTTTTTGTTGCTTTTCTTCAAGTGTCACACGGATTGCATCAAAATCTACTGGTTCAAGCAATTCACCCGGTCTCACAATAATACTTTCTGCATCCTTTAACACCACCGATTTTAACGGCTCAGGGAAACCATTCGCTGGTTGTCCAATTTCCCCTTTAAAGAATGATACAACAGATTCCGGGAAGTCTAATGTCGCGCCACGTTCAATTACAGTCGTTTCATCAAGATCATTTTGCACCATATAAAGTGCCATATCCCCAACAACCTTTGAAGATGGTGTCACCTTTACAATATCACCAAACATTAAATTTACACGTGCATACATGTCTTTTACTTCACCGAAACGATCACCTAAACCTAAACTACTTGCCTGCATTCTTAAATTAGAATATTGACCGCCAGGCATTTCGTGTTTATATATTTCAGTATGCGGTGATTTAATATCACTTTCAAAGTCTTGATAATAATGACGCACACCTTCCCAGTATTGAGATAATTTCTCCATACCGTCAATATCCGCTCGCATCTGACGTTGTTTTCCATTGATACCATAATACAATGTGTTTGAGCTTGGCTGGCTTGTTAAACCACTCATCGCACCTAACGCTGTGTCCACGACATCCACACCCGCTTCAATCGCTCGTGAATAGAGCATGACCCCATTACCACTCGTGTCATGCGTGTGTAAATGAATTGGTAAATTCACTGTTGCTTTTAATTCTCCAACAAGTTCATATGCTGCTTCTGGTTTAAGTAATCCAGCCATATCTTTAATCGCCAGGATATGGAATCCTTCACGTTCCATCGCTTTCGCCATTTTCTTATAGTAATCAAGCGTATACACATTAGAACGTGCTGGATTTAATATGTCACCCGTATAACAAATCGCCCCTTCAGATAGCTTACCTGCTTTTAAGACAGCTTCATTAGCTACCTTCATCTGATCTAACCAATTCAGCGCGTCAAAGATTCTGAAGACATCAATTCCTGCTTTCGCGCTTTCTTCAACAAACTTCGTCACAACATTGTCTGGATAATTTTTATAACCGACAGCATTTGATGCACGAAGTAACATTTGAAAGAGCACATTTGGGATAGCCGTGCGTAACTTTGAAAGGCGCTCCCACGGGTCTTCTTTTAAGAAATTATAAGCCACATCAAACGTTGCCCCACCCCACATTTCAAGAGAGAAACAGTCTTTTAAATAATGACTTGTCATTGGTGCAACTTCTAATAAATCTTTCGTTCTAACACGCGTCGCGAGTAATGACTGATGTGCATCACGAAATGTTGTATCTGTAATGAGCACATCCTCCTGACGCAGTAACCAATCTCTTACATATTCTGGACCATGGTTATCTAATAACTGTTTTGTTCCAGGTGCTTTGTTCGTTTCCAGTTTTTCAATCATTAATGGCTCAAATTGTGGTTTTTCTTTTTTCTCTACACCCGGGAAACCATTGACGGTTACATTCGCAATATACTCTAATGTCTTTGTACCACGGTCTCGCGGTGGTTCAATATTAAATAATTCTGGCGTTGTATCAATAAAGTTTGTCGTATACGTACCACTGATAAACTGTGGATGTTTAACCACATTCATTAAAAATGGCATATTCGTCTTAATCCCACGTATACGCATTTCCTTTAGTGAACGCATCATTTTCTCTTCTGCTTGTTTAAATGTTATTGCTTGTGTTGAGATCTTAACAAGTAATGAATCATAATAAGGTGAAATTTCAGCACCCTGGAAACCGTCTCCAGCATCTAAACGTACACCAAAGCCTCCTGTTGAGCGATAGGCCATTATCGTCCCTGTATCCGGCATAAAGTCATTTAACGGATCTTCAGTTGTAACACGACATTGAATCGCATAACCAAGCGTGATGATATCTTTTTGCTTAGGCATTGCAATTAATTCGTCATGCAATGATTCTCCGTCTGCAATTAAGATCTGAGTCTTAACAATATCAACGCCCGTTACCATTTCAGTGATTGTATGCTCAACCTGTACGCGTGGATTCACTTCAATAAAATAAAATGCATCCCCACTGACAAGAAACTCAACAGTCCCTGCGTTGACGTATCTGATATTTTTCATCAATTGTACAGCAGCATCACAAATGCGCATTCGTAAATCATCTGACAGTCCCACTGAAGGTGCTACTTCTACAACTTTTTGGTGGCGTCGTTGTACAGAACAGTCACGTTCAAAGAGATGTACAAGGTTGCCATGTGTATCACCAATAATCTGCACTTCAATGTGTTTTGGGTTACTGATATATTTTTCAATATAAACTTCAGCATTCCCAAATGATTTCATCGCTTCTGATTGTGCACGCTGATAGGCATCCTTTAATTCACTTTCAGCGTTAACGATACGCATACCTTTACCGCCACCACCAGAAATAGCCTTAATAATAATTGGGAAGCCATATGTGTCTGTGAACGCTTTTACTTCATCAAATGAAGTGACCGCATCTTTTGTTCCGGGAATAATCGGTAAGGATGCTGCTTCTGCTGTTGCACGTGCTTTGACTTTATCACCGAACATATCTAAATGACGTATCTCCGGTCCAATGAAAATAATGCCTTCTTCTGCACAACGACGCGCAAATGTCATATTCTCACTTAAGAAACCATACCCGGGATGAATTGCATTCGCACCACAATTTTTAGCGATGGTGATAATGCGTTCGATATTTAAATAACTCTCAGTCGGACCTAAATCCTCTCCAACCAGATATGATTCGTCTGCCTTATAACGATGAAGTGACCCTTTATCTTCATTCGAATATATAGCAACTGTTGGAATGTTCAGTTCTGTTGCTGCGCGGAAGATTCTAATCGCGATTTCCCCTCGATTGGCTACGAGTAACTTTTTGATACGTTTCATTAAATGACCTCCCTGAAGTGATGAATACTCTTTCATTATAGACAAATCACCTATAAATTTATATTCTTACGCTGAATTATACATAAAATATTCATAAGTTGCATTATGCACTTAACCACTTGAAGTGCGTTCATTGAGCATAACGATGATTCATAACAAAAAAATGCATCAGTATTTAACTGATGCATTATGTAAACGTATTCATTTTATTGAATAATCTATTGTTCTAATGATTTCTTCTTGACATCCTTTGCCGCCATTAAAAGTAAACCAACAGCAATGGATAAACTTAATAAACTAGATCCACCATAGCTTATGAATGGTAATGGGACACCTGTCAGTGGGATTAATCCAGATATACCTCCCAGATTGATAAAGGCTTGAATGCCAATATAACTTGCCACACCAACACAAATTAATTTATAAAATATTGTATCTGCGAGTGCCGCATACATAAATCCTTTATAAACGATAAAGAATAATAAAGTGATAATGACAATAACACCAAGCAGTCCAAGTTCCTCTGCAATAACTGCAAAGATAAAATCAGTATGTGGTTCTGGTAAGTACCCAAGTTTCATCACACTATTGCCTAAGCCTTTACCGAAAAAACCTCCGTTCCCAATAGCCATCAGTGAGTTTGATAAATGATACCCCGCACCCGCTTCATCTTTAAACGGATTAGCTAATACTTCAAAACGCTGTTTCTGGTGCGTTGCTAAAAGTGAACCTGTGAATAAAAACTTTAGTAACATAATAAAAGCACCCGCCATACTTACAATCGCAATCATTTTCATCATCGCACGGAAGGCAATACCTGAATAAAGAAAGATACATCCTATAATCATCATAATAATCATCGTTGAGCCAAAGTCATTTTGTAGTAAAACTAACCCTGCACATAAACCGACTAATACAAGTGGCGCAATAATATCCCAACTCATCTTATGCAGATTATCTTTCTTATCATAGATATAGGCTAGGTATATAATAACGACAATTTTAAGTAATTCTGAGGTTTGAAGTTGCATGAAACCAAGATTCAACCAACTTGTTGCACCGTTAACTTCCTGTCCAAAAAGTCGTGTAATGAGTAGCAAAATCATTATCGCAACAATCGAAAACTGTTGAACACGCTTATTTTGAATAATCTTAATCGACATAAAGTATGCCATAAAGAAAACGATGCCAAAACTTAAAATAATCGTGACAAGCTGTCTGATGTAAAAGTAACTCGCTGCAACCGGTCGACCCCCTGTTAGAGTGCCACGTGTTGCTGCTACCATGCTCGCGCTATAGATCATAACTAACCCAATGAGCACGAGCGCAACATAGCTGAGCAGTAAAGTAAAATCGACGTATTTTGTATATTCCTTTATGTATTGAATAAAACTTCTGATATGTTTCAACTTAATACCGCTCCCAGAAAAAATAAAATTAAGTCTAAAGCACACGCTCTAGACTTTATACGTTCGTGAAGGCATCATGTAATTTAGAAAGCTCTTTTTCCAGCGCTGTTAATATCGCCTTACCTTCTTCTTTTTCAATGAGGCCGATGCGTGTCGCAAAATCCACTTCACGGCTTAATCCAAACATTTGTGTATCTAATACCTCTTCATAAAGAGGACATTGTGGCATTGTTAAATTGTCCATTTGAACTTTAATCAACTGCAAAATTTTATCTGCATCCTGATTGAGCTGGTCATATGCCTTTTGTTTATAATCTAAATTGTCACGCATAGCATACACCTTCATTTCATTATTCTTATACTTTAAAATTCTAAATGACAAGGCTTTAAAAATCAAGCATTTACAATAATAAACTATGGTATTATTAATGAGAAAGGGTGATAATATGATTATTCAAATTAAAGGGAAAGTAAAATTTAATATTACGTTAGATCCATCAACTTTTATTTTTGATGACCGCAAAGTTGAAATGGAACAATTACTTAAGGGGAAAACTTCAGGGGAAGAAGAAATTACCTTCCAGGATAATTATGAATGGAATCGTGAAATATTAGAAGGTGCTTCAAAACCACCAACACTCATATCTGAGAAAAAATTTAAGAAACAGGCATTGCTAGAAGGCACTTTCTTAATGAATATGCATTCATTTATTATCAATGCAGAACCTTTCAGTGATGCAACCCATGTCGAATTATCCAATGAACATCATAAAGTCCGAATTACTTTGGAAGAACTAAAAGGACTTTATTTCCAATTCTCAAAAGACGGTAAACGTTTGTATGAAGATGGTATGGTTGATGCTTATTTATATAATGGTACGCTGCAAATAATTTTAGACCATGTGACGGGCATCACTTTAGTTTAATTAAGATATTTTTGGCCGATATTTCATTTTTATCGGCCACTTTTTCGGGAAAACACCTGGATATTCTAATTTTTGGCCGATAAAAAAACAAGCTTAAGATAAAATGTCTTAAGCTTGTTTTTGATTGCGTTCTTTATGCAGTCGATAACGATAAAGTCCAAGTACGATTGCGGCAATGATTAAACTTTCTCCAACCGGTAAAAATACCGCTAAGAAATTCAAAATGATACAACCTAGGAATAACAAAATATATATGACCACGTTCTGCCAGGGTTTTAACTTTCTTGCAAATCCTAAATTATAAACAATTGCACTTAAGATAAATATCGCGATAAGCAAATACCACATACCTGTTTCAGGATGTTTATCTACTGCAAAGAGTTTAGCAAGAAATGACATTCTTTGTTCAGGATCGACACTCACCTGCGCATTACCGATCATAAAATGCATTGTTTACTCCTCCTCTTGTAAAGCAGCTTTTGCTTTCTTTTGCTCTCTTTCACGTTGTGATTTATCTAATGTTTTCTTTCTTAAACGAATTGACTCTGGTGTAACCTCTACAAGTTCATCATCATTTAAGTATTCTAACGCTTCTTCTAAAGTTAATGTTCTTGGTTTTTTCATTGTTGTCGTCTGTTCTTTTGTCGCACTACGGATATTGTTCGCAGCTTTTACTTTCGTAATGTTTACTGTTAAATCATTATCACGTGAGTTCTCACCAACAATCATACCTTCATATACTTCAGTACCTGGTTCCATAAAGTTAACACCACGGTCTTCTAACGCTAAGATAGCATATGTTGATGCAACACCTTTATCAATTGATACTAATACACCATTACGACGTCCACCAATACGACCTTTAAGTAACGGACGGTACTCATCAAATGTATGGTTTAAAATACCATAACCACGCGTCATTGACATAAATTCTGTACGGTAACCGATTAAACCACGTGCTGGCACGTTGAAAATTAATCGTGTTTGGCCATTACCGTTGTTCACCATGTCTACCATTTCACCTTTACGTGTACCTAAAGATTCAATAACTGCACCTGTATTTTCTTCTGGCACATCAATTTGAACACGTTCGTATGGCTCATATTTCTTACCATCAATCTCTTTTACGATAACTTCCGGTTTAGATACTTGTAATTCGAATCCTTCACGACGCATGTTTTCGATTAAGATAGATAAATGAAGTTCCCCACGACCTGATACTGTCCAGCTATCTGGTCCAACAGGTTCAACACGTAAAGACACATCTGTCTCAAGTTGTGCTTCTAATCGGTCCTGAATATTTCTAGCTGTTACAAACTTACCTTCTTTCCCTGCAAATGGTGAGTTGTTAACAGAGAACGTCATTTGTAATGTTGGTTCATCGATACGTAAAATTGGTAAAGCTTCTGGTGTATCAACTGGCGTAACTGTTTCACCAACGTTGATATCTTCCATACCAGATACCGCGATTAAATCACCGGCATAAGCTTTTTCAACTTCAATACGTTTTAAGCCGAAGAAACCAAAGATTTTCGTAACTCGGAAGTTTTTAATTGTACCATCAATCTTAATTAAAGAGACTTGTTGACCCACTTCCATCGTGCCACGGAAGACACGACCGATACCAATACGACCAACATAGTCATTATAATCAAGTAATGCAACCTGGAATTGAAGTGGCTCATCACGATTATCAACTGGTGCTGGCACATAGTCAATAATTGTTTCGTATAAACTTTGCATATTCTCATCTTGTGTTGATGGATCAAGACTTGCTGTACCGTTAATTGCTGATGCATAAACGACCGGGAAATCTAATTGCTCATCATTGGCTTCTAATTCGATAAATAAATCATACACTTCATCTAATACTTCTTCAGGACGTGCAGATGGCTTATCGATTTTATTTACAACGACAACAGGTTTTAAGTTTTGTTCTAATGCTTTCTTTAATACGAAACGTGTTTGAGGCATCGTACCTTCATAAGCATCAACGACTAAACATACACCATCTACCATTTTCATGATACGCTCAACTTCTCCACCGAAGTCAGCATGTCCTGGTGTATCCAGAATGTTAATACGTGTACCTTTATAATCGATTGCAGTGTTCTTTGCTAAAATCGTGATACCACGCTCTCTTTCGATATCATTTGAATCCATTGCTCGCTCTTCTACGTGCTCGTTTGAACGGAATGTCCCAGATTGTTTTAATAATTCATCTACTAGGGTCGTTTTACCATGGTCAACGTGGGCGATAATTGCAATATTACGAACATCATCTCTAAAATTTGTCATTAATTTGTTTCTCCTTAATCGAACTACAGTTTATTATGTAACTGTGATATTATATCATATTATGAGATAATTATATATCGATAAATTTGAGATTCAAAGCATAAGGGGTGTAATCATTGAAAAAAAGTAAATTCCCATTTTTATTGTTAGCAATCTTTGCGGTCTGCATGTTGATTATGTTCAGTGTTGGATTAGCTGAATTAAATTATTTACTTATTGTTATTTCAATCGTTTTATTTATTGCGACCTTTGGATATGGCTTTACATTAAAAAGTCAATACAAAAAAAATAACTGGTTTTAAAAATTTTTAAAACTGCAAAGAAATCTTTGCAGTTTTTCTTGTAATTTGTTTCATTTTTCAATTTCTGTACTATAATTTGTTTAAAAATTAAATTTTGCCGTTTTGCACACAATTTAATCTCATATTATATTATCACTGTAAAAAATTTTAAGAGGTGAAGATATGATATTAAAACCACGCACAAAAAATAAACAACTTGCCTATCTTGAAGCCCTTGTCGGCAGAACCCCTTTTGACGAAGAACAAATACAATTACTTAAACAACTTCAGACCACTGAACAACTCGAAATTGAATTTGAACATTATTTAAAACACATCAACCAGGACGCATTTGATATCATTTGGCAATTTAACTATTCTGATTATCATGTCGATGCATTAATTAATGTGATACTGGTTTCTGAAACAGCCATTTACTTATTCAAATTAAACCATTATGAAGGCTTACATTATGTGAATAATGAAGGCATTCTTTCTCACTACATAACCGAAAAGCCAATGCTTGATCTACTTCAATTAAACTGTGTTAAATATTCAATTTATTCTATTTTAGATGCTAAATATAAACATTTACCGATATACATTAAATGTGTTTGTATGGCTGAGTCCTTTGAGTTAGATCCCTATACTGATCAATATCCATTTCTTTTCAAAAAAGATATCATGCCGTATATCAATAAGATAAATCAGCTCAATAAAAAAAAAGTACTCAATTCAGTGAGTACTTAATGCGTGCACATCTTGAACCAATCATACTAAAGACAGCACGCTTTCAGACAGGGGTTATTTGCCCAGAATGTCATCGATTAAATTTTATGATGAAACATAAATCCCTCGTCTATTGTGAATCATGTGAATCTATTCATACGATTGAAGAGATTTTCCATCACACCGTTATACAATATATTCATTTAACAAACGATATAAAGCTGACCAAAGCAAAAATTCAGCATTTTTCAAATTATTTCTTTACACAATATCAGTTACAAAAGTTATTTCCAAAATCTAAAAAACAAACCTTTCAGTTCCTTATCGTTTAGAAAACATACCACCATGTAAACGCGTTAATTCAGATTGATGCGGCTTTAAGTAGTCAATTAATATTTCCTCATGTAAAGAAGGATTCGCTACAAGAATAGAGTTTGCTGTAAGTAAGTTTAATGGTTCACCGAGTTGGTTGGTTACAACGCCACCAACTTCTTCAACGATAATTAATCCACCCGCAAAATCCCATGGATGTAAACGAAGCGTCACGTATGCATTGATTTTATTCGTCGCCACATATGCAAAATCTAATGCAGCTGAACCATAACTTCTGGCGCTTCGTGCATCTTTTACAATTGGAACATAAATAGCTTTCGTGAAATCTTTTGTAAGCCAGTTTGGATTCATTGAAATGATGGATGTCTGAAGTGCCGTATTATCCAGCATGCCGATGGGTTCACCATTTTTAAACGCACCATGGCCAGCACGCGCCTCATAAAGAATATCGCGCATGACATCATATACAACACCAGCATATTTTTTTCCGTCAATAAAGATACCAATCGAAATCGCAAAATTCTCTTGTTGATGCACAAAATTTAAAGTACCATCGATTGGGTCAATAATCCAGATCACACCTTCTATGTCAACAATATTCTTTCCGCTCCCCTCTTCACCGATAATACGATGGTCAGGGTAAACATGTTGAATACGATCAAATAGAAACTGCTCTGTTGCTTTATCCATATTTGTTACTAAATCATTTGCATTAGACTTTGTTTCGATTTCTAAAGGTTCATTCAATTGGCTACGAATATTTTCACCAGCTTGCAACGTAATCTGTTTTAAAAAGTTATAAAGTTCCATAATGACGCCTCCTGTAACCCTATTATACACAAGTTTAAAATTGGGCAAAAATGTTTTATCTTCATTGTATTTCGTGTAATGTATTAAGTAAACCAAGAATATAGACAATTGTAAAGAGAGGTTATTATGACAAAATACGCATTCACTAAAAAAGATTTTGAAGTCTTTCAGGTTGAAGGATTAGCGCCTCGTATGGCGGCATTAATTGAAACGACCCGTCCGAAATTAGAAGCACTTGGTGAACATTTTAGTCACTATTTAAGCGAACAAACGGATGAAACATTTTATCCTCATGTTGCAAAGCATTTAAGACGTAAAACAAATCCACCAAACGATACATGGGTTGCATTTGCAACAAATAAACGTGGGTATAAAATGCTCCCTCATTTTCAGATAGGATTATTCGGGACGCACGCTTTTGTTTTGTTTGGTGTTATATATGAATCTCCCGAAAAAGATAGAATGGCTTCAAAATGGAAGAAACAAATCAAAACAATTCAATCTTTAGATGAATCCTTTATCATTAAAGGAGATCATATGAAAGAAGATTTTGAAGTTATTTCTGACCTCAGTAAAAAAGAAATTGAGGCATACATTAAACGGCTCACAGAAGTAAAAAAAGGCGAATTAATGTTTGGTAAAGTATTTTATCCAGGAGATGCCGCTTTAAAATCTGACAAAGCATTTATACAAGCTATCGAGCAAACGTTCTTTGAATTACTTGCTTTATACCAATAAAAAAACGCCCTAGGGCGTTTTTTTATTGGTTACGTTTATTATAATTGTCACGACGTTCGTCTACTGCATCTTTAGTATTATCGACATACGTCACTCGATCACGATCACCATCATGATTATTATCAAAGTCACGTGAGTTCGCTTGATTATAGTCATGGTCAACATTATTGATAGGTTTAACGGGTGCTTCGTGTACTTCTTCTACTGTGCGATTTTTGTAATTCGCTTCACGATCAGCATCGTAAACATAATCATTACTACGTTCGCGCTCGATATGTTCATCACGTTCCACATAATCTGGAGCAGTATTTCTTGTGCGATTCACTGTTTCAACATCAGGTGAATTATCATAGTAATCTGCATTTGTAATTACTTTATCTTTACGAGCGAATAATAAAATTGCTGCGATAAAGAAGAACAATGGAATAAATCCAAAAATAAATGTGAAAAACAACGGTGTTACAAGTAATCCTGCAATGAGTAGCATAATCCCTGCAAAAATACGTTTTTTCATTTTAAGTAAGCCAATCAGACCAAATAATAATGGTAAGATTGTGTAAGCTAATACACCCCACGCACTCTTAACAACTAATGGTACTAATTCATCTACTGACATATTCGCTTCATTTAAAGCGTTCTGGAAATCTGGATTTTTTCCTAACTCTGTGTTTAATGCATTTTTCATTTGTGCAATAAAGTCCGGGTTATTGCCATTAACTAATAATTGATAAAGACCAAAGACTGTTAATACAAATAACGGTAACCATGCTAACCAACCAAAGATTTTCTCTGGAACACGACTCACCGGTTTAACTGTTTGTGTATACTCTCTACGACTCATTTGTTCATCTCCTTAAAATAATATTTGATATGTATATACCCTATTGTAACGTATATATGCAGGATTTAGAAATTAAATCAAAAAAAAGGGCAAAAAGCCCTCTTAAAAGGATAGGATATGTTTTATTAATGAGCTAAACGCAAGTTCGACCTAAATCAAAGAGCGATTCACGGTCGCTCTTCTTATTTTGCTTAGGGCTAACCACCCTTCAGACAGCCTCTTATGTAAACGGCGTCTTCAGGGCAGACGCTTGATTAACTTCAACAAATCCTTCAAAATCAGAAAGCGATTTTTCGAATTTATCTCCAGTTTACCTGCGTCTAACCACCCTTCAGACAGCCTCTTAATTTAAGCTCATTTTAAATCTTAAAAATAATTCATTATAGCGTTTAATATTTTCAAATCCTAAATCTTCATAGACTTCTAACTTTTCCTGAACGGATTTTTTAGGATAGAAACGTTCATCTTCACGCGTTTCTTTATCTAACAATTTATAGCTTGCTGCATTTGGTGTTGCATAGCCTACCCATTCAGTATTTTGCTTACCAATTTTTGCATCCAGTAAGAAATTAATAAACTGATGTGCACCTTCAACATTTTGCGCTGTTTTTGGAATGACGATATTATCAAACCAAAGATTAGATCCTTCTTTAGGCACAACGAAATCCAAATTTTCATTTTCCGTCATGATGTCTGCGCCCATACCACTCCATACAACAGCAACATCTGCTTCTTTTTGTACCATCATTGTATTAATTTCATCTGCGACAATGCCTTTAACGTTTGGTCCTAATTTTTCTAATTTTTGTTCAGCTAATGCGAGTTTATGTGGGTTGGTTTCGTTCAGTGATTCCCCCATACTATTGAGTGAGAATCCCAATGCTTCACGCGCACCATCAACGATTAATACATTATTCTTTAAACGTTTGTCCCACAAGCTCTCCCAACTTGAAAAATCAATGCCTTTTGTCGTATCCGGATTATATAATATCCCAACTGTGCCCCAGAAATACGGAATTGAGTATCGATTACCTTTATCAAAATCCAAATCTAAAAAGTCCGGATTGATATTTTTTAAGTTCGGAATTTTTTTATGATTGATTGGAATTAATAACTTTTCTTCTTTCATCTTTTGAATGGCATACTCACTTGGTACTGCAACATCATAATGTGTACCACCATTTTTAATTTTAGCAAGCATCGACTCATTAGAATCGAATGTTTCAAGAATAACACGTATCCCGTATTCTTTTTCAAATTGCTTAAGTAAATCCGGGTCTATATACTCACCCCAGTTATACACATAGAGGATATTGCCTTTACCACTCTTTGGCGGCGGATCAATAAACTTTGTAGCACTTAATAATAATACTGCAACGACGAGTGATGTTATGATTAACTGCATCAATTGTTTCATTTTACAGCACCTGCTTTCACTCTTCTTTTCTTCTCCTGATTATTAGAAATAAAGTAGTACACTAGAATGATTGTCATCACGAGTAAAAAGATGAGTGTACTAATTGCATTAATTTCCATTGATATACCTTTACGCGCCATAGAATAAATCTCAACGGATAATACGCTAAAGCCATTCCCAGTGACAAAGAAACTTACCGTAAAGTCATCTAAACTATAAGTTAATGCCATGAAAAACCCAGCAAAAGCGCCCGGAAGAATATGAGGAATAATCACTTTCGTAATCGTTTGATACGTACTCGCGCCTAAATCATAACTTGCATTAATAAGTGACTGATTCATATCATATAATTTCGGTAACACGAGTAACACAACAATCGGGACACAAAAGGCAATATGTGAAATCAATACCGACCAGAATCCTAATCCAAGTCCCGTGAAGTGTCCAATCACTGTAAATAATATTAAAAATGATGATCCGATAACAACATCACTACTCACCATCAAAATATTATTTAATGTTAGTAATCCAACCTTTAACTGTTTATTACGCATATAATGAATGCCAAGGGCGCCACAAATCCCGATTACTGTAGAAATACTTGCCGCAATCAATGCGACAGCCAGCGTATTTAAGATAATGACAAGTAATCGTTTGTTTTCAAATACGGCTTTATAATGATCCAGTGTAAATGATTCAAAGTGATTCATGTTGCCTGCTGAATTAAATGAATAATACATTAAATAAAATATCGGGAAGTAAAGGATAAACAGTGCAACACCTAAAAAGAGTCGAGAACCTAATTTCATTTCGCACCTTCACTTCCTTCCTTCGATTTCGTAATAATCATGACGAAAGCCATCGCTAAAATTAAGAATACTGCGATAGTTGAACCCATACCATAGTTTTGAGTTACCAGGAATTGTTCTTCTATGGCTGTTCCTAAGTTGACAACTTTGTTACCCGCGATTAAGCGTGTAATCATAAATAAACTTAATGCAGGGATAAATGTGACCTGGATACCTGTCTTAACACCTTCCCATGAGAGTGGCATAATTACTTTCCTAAATGTCGTCATCTCTGTTGCGCCTAAATCACGTGACGCCTGAAGTAAATTCTCAGGAATCGCATTCATACTATTGAATATTGGCAGTATCATAAATGGAATATAAATATAAACAGACACAAATATAAATGCTGTATTCGTAAATAGTAAATGGGTCGCAGGTAAATGCATCCAGTTCAATAAGTCATTAATCGTTCCTTCTTTACTGAATATCCCGATAAATGCATAGGTCTTTAATAATAAATTAATCCAAGTCGGTAAAATGATAATTAATAGCCACAATTGCTTATTCTTTAGAGAACGCATCACATAAGCAATTGGATATGAAATGACTAAGCAGGTTAAAGTAATTATCGCTGCATAAATCAATGAACTTATCGTCATTTTAAAGTACGCCATTGAGAAGAAATCCTTATAATTTTCTAACGTAAAATGACCCTGTTGATTCGTAAAACTTGTATAAAATATCATAATCAGTGGCATTATGATAAATATAACTACCCAGATTAAATACGGTATCAGAAAATATTTCTTCGCTTTATCCATACTACACCTCGTATGACTCGATACGCGCATCAAATTCTTCTTCTGTTTCACCTGGCAGCATAATATGGATGGCTTCATCATCAAATGTTAAACCAACGTGTTCACCAGGTGTTGCGCGTTTCGTTGATTGTATGATCCATTCATTCCCTGCTTCATCATGACAACAAATTTCATAATGAACACCACGGAATAGCTGTGTATCAACAACTGCTTTTATCTTACCTTGATCGGCAGTTGTAATCTCAATATCTTCAGGACGGATGACAACATCGACTTTGGCATCAGGTTTAAATCCTTTGTCGACACATGTATAACTTTTACCATACATTTCAACAACGTAATCAGCTTTCATAATACCACTGACAATATTGGACTCACCAATAAAATCAGCAACATATCGGTTAATCGGTTCATCATAAATATCTGTTGGTGTGCCACTTTGTTCGATTTTTCCTTTGTTCATAACAAAGATATAATCACTCATAGCAAGTGCTTCTTCCTGATCATGTGTGACAAAGATAAATGTCTTGCCTAATCGCTGCTGAATTTCACGTAATTCGTATTGCATCTCAGTACGTAGTTTTAAATCAAGCGCTGATAATGGTTCATCAAGTAAGATGATTTCAGGTTCATTCACGATTGCACGTGCAATGGCCACACGTTGACGTTGTCCACCACTCATGTCTTTAATTTCACGATGCTCAAATCCATCAAGTTTAACAAGTTTCAATGCATCCAAAACTTTCGTTTCAATTTCCTTGGCATTTACTTTTTTAATACGCAGACCGAAAGCAACGTTTTCAAAGACATTTAAGTGCGGAAATAATGCATAGTCCTGAAAAACAGTATTCACGCGACGTTTATTCGCTGGAATATCATTAATGCGGTTCCCTTCAAAAAAGATATCACCCTCAGATGGCTTTTCAAACCCTGCAATTAAACGTAATATCGTCGTCTTACCACAGCCTGACGGTCCAAGCAATGTGTAAAACTTACCTTCTTCAATTTCAAAGTTGATGTTATCAAGTACTTTGTTTGATCCGTAAGCTTTAGATACGTTATTAAATTGGATAAATTTCTTCATAACACACCCCTATAAATATGATTCAGTTGCAACGATTAATACCCGTGCATCTTTTTTAAATTTATTAAATAGCTGATGAGATTCATTGGCTTTAAAGTAAAATGACTCTCCTCGTCGTGCTGTGTATTCTTTTCTGCCGATTCGAATACTTGCTGTCCCATCTAAAACATAGATAAAACTATCAGACAAACTCGGTTCAAACTTCTTATATTCAGAATCTGGTCTTAGCGTAATGATGACGGGTTCCATATCAAACTCATTAGAATCTGGTACTAACCACTGTATCAAATAACCGTTGTCATATTCATCATAAAACGTTTGTTCAGATTTCGGATAATAGATGCGCTGTTCGTGCATCTTTTCATT
The DNA here is from genome assembly GCF_021366795.1 of Macrococcoides caseolyticum. GTDB lineage: Bacteria > Bacillota > Bacilli > Staphylococcales > Staphylococcaceae > Macrococcoides > Macrococcoides caseolyticus_A. Next base: position 184,405 of record NZ_JAHCPS010000004.1, read on the forward strand.
AAAGAAATCTGATGGTCTTGAACCAAGCACTTCTAAAATATTAAAAAATGTTTCCATTGATGGCGAACATAAATTTCGTTCTAATTGAGAGATATATCCTTTAGATAAATCGGTACGTTCACCGAGCTCTTCCTGCGTTAAATTCTTTTGACGTCGTAAATCTTTAATTTTTTTACCTATATCCATGTATTCACACCTTAGTTTAATAATAATAAACATATTGTTTAGAAGCATCTCAAATATAGCAAAAAATATACGAGAAAACAACATTAATACTAAATTTTTAGTTTAAAACTACATTTTAAATGTCTTCTCCCCTGCTTCTACAGCTGCCTTAAATCGCTTCGTAACAAGGTAGCCATCATAGGTTGAGGCATTTTTAAAATCTTTGTAAATTTTGTTTTCATCGGACTTCATGGGTGCTACCTTTTTAAATGCTTTGTATACCGCACCGAAATCATCTGTGTTAACCTTTGACTCATACGCATCTTCAACTAATGCGAGAAAATTGACGACATCAATGATTTCTTCTTGTGACCAGTCCGGGTCAATAGGATAACTATAACTCATATTGCAACCTCCGTAAAAAAAGCACTATTCATCTCTGAATAGTGCTTAATATATTATTTTTATTATATTACATTGTGTGGATTGGGTTACCTAAAGCAACTTCCGCTGCTTCCATTGTAATTTCACCTAAAGATGGGTGTGCATGAATTGTTAATGCGATATCTTCAACAGTCATACCTGTTTCAATTGCTAAACCTAATTCTGCGATCATATCTGATGCACCAGAACCAGCGATTTGAGCACCAATTAATAAACCATCTTCTTTTAATGAGATTAATTTTAAGAAACCATCTGTTTCACCAATTGATAATGCACGACCATTCGCTGCATATGGGAATTTAGATGCTTTGAAATCTAATCCTTCTTCTTTCGCCATTGCTTCAGTATAACCTACTGTTGCAAGTTCAGGCTCAGTGAAACATACTGCAGGAATTGCTAAGTAATCTACTTCAGATTTTTCTCCAGCGATAACTTCAGCTGCAACTTTACCTTCGTATGAAGCTTTGTGCGCTAATGGAGGACCTGCAACGATATCTCCGATAGCGAAGATGTTGTCAACTGAAGAACGACCTTCTTCGTTAACTTCAACTAAGCCACGATCTGTTAATTTAACGCCTAAAGATTCTAAACCGATTTCTTCAGTATTTGGACGACGACCTACTGTTACTAAGCAGTAATCTGCTTCAATAGTATGTGTTTCGCCTTTAGCTTCATAAGTTACTTTAACACCAGTTTCGCTCTCTTCAGCAGATTTAGCCATTGCTTCAGTTACAATGTCTACACCTTTTTTCTTAAGACCTTTTTTAACAACTTGTGTCATTTGTTTTTCGAATCCGCCTAAGATATCTTTAGCGCCTTCTAAAATTGTAACTTTAGTACCGAAGTTAGCGTAAGCAGTACCTAATTCAGAACCGATATAACCGCCACCAACAACGACTAAGCTTTCTGGAATTTCAGTTAATGATAAAGCACCTGTTGAGTCGATAACACGTTTGTTGAATTTGAAGTTTGGAATTTCAATTGGACGTGAACCTGTTGCAATGATTGCATGTTTGAATGTGTAAGTTTGGCTTGCTTTTTCAGTCATAACTTTTAAGTTATTTTGATCAACGAAGTAAGCTTCACCTTCAACGATTTCAACTTTGTTACCTTTTAATAAGGCACCAACACCGCCAGTTAATTTTTGAACAACGCCGCCTTTGAATTCTTGAACTTTAGAGAAATCAACTGTAACGTTTTCTGCTTTAATTCCGAAGTCTTCAGAATGTTTTGCTGTCTCATATTTATGAGAAGCAGATAATAAAGCTTTAGAAGGAATACATCCAACGTTTAAACATACGCCTCCAAAGTTACCTTTCTCAACGATTGTTACTTTTTGTCCTAATTGTGCTGCACGAATTGCTGCGACATATCCACCAGGACCTGCTCCGATTACAATAGTATCTGTTTCAATAGGAAAATCTCCAACTACCATCTGTTTACCCCTCCATTAATAATAATTCTGGATTATTTAATAAACGCTTAATATGATTCATAGCATTTTGGCCTGTAGCACCATCGATTTGACGGTGGTCAAAGCTTAATGATAATGCTAATACTGGTGCTGCAACGATTTCGCCATCTTTAACGATAGGTTTTTGAGCGATACGACCAATACCTAAAATTGCAACTTCAGGATGGTTAATTACTGGCGTGAACCATTGTCCACCAGCTGAACCTATATTACTAATTGTACATGATGCACCCTTCATTTCGCTAGGAGAAAGTTTGCCATCACGTGCTTTAACAGCTAATTCATTAATTTCATCAGAAATTGCGAAGATTGATTTACGATCTGCATTTTTAACGACTGGTACTAATAAACCACGTTCAGTATCAGCTGCGATACCGATGTTGTAGTAATGTTTGTGTACAACTTCTTCAGTTGCATCATCTAATGAAGTGTTTAACGCTGGGTAAGCTTTTAATGCTGATACTAACGCTTTAACAACATATGGTAAGAATGTTAATTTCGTACCTTGTTCAGCAGCGATTTCTTTAAATTTCTTACGGTGATCCCATAATGCTTGCACTTCAACTTCATCCATTAACGTAACGTGTGGTGCAGTGTGTTTAGAGTTAACCATTGCTTTAGCAATCGCTTTACGCATTGCAGGAATTTTTTCGCGTGTTTCAGGGAAATCGCCTTCTGGTGCAACAACTGGTTGTGGTGCTGCTTTTTCAGCTGCTGGTTGTGCTGTCGTTGCTTCTTCTTTCGCTTGAGGTGCAGATTGTCCACCTTCTAAGTAAGCTAAGATATCGTCTTTTAATACACGACCGTTTTTACCAGTTCCTGTTACAGCTTTGATGTTAACACCTTTTTCACGTGCAAGTTTACGCACTGAAGGCATCGCGATAACACGACGGTTTTCATCCACATCAACTGCAGCAGGTGCTTTAGTTTCTGCTGCTTTCGCTTCTTCTTTAACTTCAGCTTTCGCTTCTTCTTTTGGTGCTTCTTCAGTTGATGCTGATTCTTGCGCATGTGCATCGTCTGAATCGATTGTTACGATAACATCACCTAAGTTTGCGACTGTTCCTTCTTCAGCTACGATTGTATTGATTGTACCTGAAACTGGAGATGGAATTTCCACTACAGATTTATCATTTTGTACTTCACATAAAATGTCATCTTCAGCAATAGTGTCACCAGCTGCAACGAACCACTTTACGATTTCACCTTCAAAAATCCCCTCACCAAGAGCGGGTAATTTAAATTCAAATGCCACAATAAATTCCTCCTAAAAGAATAAAATAGATTTTACGATTTTTATCATTTACATAATGAAAAGTAACAACTGCAATGCAATGTTACTTTTCATGTCTTATCAATCAAAGCACATTAGAATTCTAATGTCTTTTTCGCTGCTTCAATGATATCTTCTTTGTTTGGTAACCAAACGTGTTCAGCTTGTGTGAATGGGTAAGCTGTATCAGCTGCTGCAACACGTGCGATAGGTGCTTCTAATGAAAGGATAGCACGTTCTGAAATTTCAGAAACAACAGTTGCACCAACACCTGCTTGTTTTTGAGCTTCTTGAACAACAACAACACGGCCCGTTTTTTCAACTGAAGCGATGATTGTTTCGATATCTAAAGGTTGAACTGTACGTAAGTCAATGACTTCGATTGAGTGCCCTTCTTTTTCTAATGCTTCAGCTGCTTTTAATGATTCTTGAACCATTGCACCGTATGTGATGATTGATAAATCAGTACCTTCTTTTTTCACGGCTGCTTTACCAATTTCAATTGTGTATTCTTCTTCAGGTACTTCTTCACGGAATGAACGGTATAATTTCATGTGCTCTAAGAATACAACTGGATCGTTGTCACGAATCGCTGAAATTAATAAACCTTTCGCTTCGTATGGACTTGAAGGAATAACAACTTTTAAACCAGGTGTTTGTGCAACTAAACCTTCTAAATTATCTGCGTGTAATTCTGGTGTATGAACACCACCACCAAATGGTGAACGGATAACAACAGGTGCTGACTTAGTACCACCCGAACGGAAACTTTGACGTGATAATTGTGCTGCTAATGAGTCGAATACTTCGAATACAAATCCGAAGAACTGGATTTCCATTACTGGTCGGTAACCTGTTAAAGTGAAACCAACAGCTAAACCACCAATACCTGACTCTGCTAATGGTGTATCAAATACTCGATCTTCACCAAATTCTTTTTGAAGTCCTTCAGTCGCACGGAATACACCACCATTGACACCAACGTCTTCTCCGAATACTAGAACGTTTTCGTCATTTTTAAGTTCTGTTTGAAGTGCATTTGTTATTGCTTGGATCATCGTTAATTGTGCCATGACTTACTTCGACTCCTTCTCTTTATAAATTTCATACTGCTCTTTTAAGTTGTAAGGCATATCTCCAGAATACATTAATTCAATTAATTGCGTTACAGTTTGCTTAGGTGTAGCATCTGCTTCTTTAATTGCATTTTTAATGTCTTCTTTTGCTTTTTCAATGATTTCGTTTTCTTTTTCTTCTGACCATAAACCTTTATTTTCTAAGAATTTACGGAAACGTACTAATGGATCTTTTTTCACCCATTCAGCATCTTCATCAGAAGTTCTGTAACGTGTTGGGTCATCCCCAGCCATTGTATGTGGACCATAACGGTAAGTAATTGTTTCGATTAATGTTGGACCTTCACCAGCAATCGCTCTATCACGTGCTTCTTTTGTCGCATAGTAAACAGCTAATGCATCCATACCATCAACGACGATACCAGGGATACCTGCTGCAACTGCTTTTTGTGCTAAAGTTTTAGCTGCAGTTTGTTTGCTACGTGGTGTTGAGATTGCATAGTTATTATTTTGAATAACGAAGATTGCAGGTGCTTTGTATGCAGATGCAAAGTTAATACCTTCGTAGAAATCACCTTGAGATGATCCACCGTCACCAGTGTAAGTAATCGCAACGGCTTGTGTACCACGTTTTTTAAGACCAAGCGCTACACCAGCTGTTTGAACGTATTGTGCACCAATGATGATTTGAGGTGCTAAAGCATTCATACCCTCTGGCATTTGAGAACCAACATAGTGCCCTCTTGACCATAGGAATGCTTTTGTTAATGGAAGTCCTTGCCAGATTAATTGTGGAACATCACGGTAACCAGGTAGGATAAAGTCATCTTTCTCTAAAGCATATTGAGATGCTAATTGAGAAGCTTCCTGACCAGCAGTTGGCGCATAGAAACCTAAACGACCTTGTCTGTTTAATGAGATTGAACGTTGATCTAATACACGTGTCCAAACCATTCTCTCCATTAATTCTACTAACTGTTCATCTGTTAATTCAGGCATGTAAGCGTCATTTACTACATTACCGTCTATATCTAATACTTGTACTACTTCAAATTTTTCTTCAATTTCACGTAAATTTGAAACAGCGTCGAATGGGGCTTTTTTCTTAAGAGCCATTCTTTTCACCAAACCTTTCGTTTATTTAATCATTACATTATCTATCATATCACATTTGTGTACTACAGATAAAGAAAAAGATTTAAAAGAAAAAACAGCGTCACATCAATAGTTGAGGACGCTGTATTACCACAATAATTATTCTGTTATATATCAGGAAACGCTTTCATTATAACACAATTGACACACTTATTAACCTTCGTTTAACGTTTTAACGATTGGGCGTTTATTGGTTTCAACTTGTCGCGATACTTTTGTATACGCATCAGTTTTACCTTGGAATTGTTTGTATAACTTTGTGACTGCACCGATTTTTTCATTCACTAAGTTTTTATCCACAGGTGTTGCTTTTAAAGTATTAAATAAATCCTTTTCTTTTTTTAGAATCTCCTGGTAGGCTTTCATCATTGTTTCGTGTTTTTCATATTTATCATCTAATGATGAAACAAGCGGTTCTACTTGTTTTTTCTGTTCTTTATCTTCTACAGCTTTGGCATCTTTTTTTGAAGCTTCAAATAACTTTTTTGATTTCGCCATTGCTTTTATTTCTTTGTCAGCAATCGCTTTACGCTCATCTGTATTTTTAATTAAATCTTCTGCGATACCCTTTAACTCAATTTCTTTCGCCTTATTGACTTTATTAAATAAATCTAATTTTTTATTTTCTAGTTTTTCTAATTTACTGCTCGATTCAACAAGTTCCTTTTCGACTTTATTTGCCTCATCCACTTGTTTATAAAACGCCTCAAGGTTAGCTGTTTTATTTGAACAAGCCACAAGTAAGACCATTAAACTGACAAGGAATAGTCCTTTTAATTTTTTCATTATTACATCCTCCTCTATTGATGATTCTAATGTTATATGTTTTTTCCTTTATTTTCAATGTATATAATGCAAACCTGTAATGAATCTGATATATTTTATAGTAATAAAGGAGAGAAAAGCTATGTTAACAATGAAAGATATTATTCGAGATGGACACCCGACGTTACGAGAAAAAGCAGAGGTAGTTGCATTACCATTATCAGAAGAAAACCAAAAACTCATTGACGATATGCTTGAATTTTTAAAGATGAGTCAAGACGATGTATTAGCAAAGAAATACAATTTACGCAGCGGTGTTGGGATTGCCGCACCCCAATTAAATCATAAAAAACGCATGCTCGTTATTTATTTTTATGATGACAAAACAGAAAAATATGTTGAGCATCAACTGATCAATCCTAAAATCATAAGCCATAGTGTTGAAAAAGCTTATTTACCAACAGGAGAAGGTTGTCTGAGTGTTGACGAAAATATACCAGGACTCGTCCACCGCTATGCACGTATCACTGTTAAAGCCTATCAACCTGATGGTACTGAAGTGAAACTACGTTTATCAGGATTTGCTGCCATTGTCGCACAACATGAAATCGACCACCTTAATGGTGTGATGTTCTACGACCATATTAATTCAGATAACCCAATGGCAGTTCAACCAAATGCCATTGCAGTACAATAAAGGTGAGCCAAGTCATTTGGCTCACCTTCTTTTAGGCTTTATATTCAATATAGAGATGTGTTTCATTCATTATCACGTGCTTCACATTCATTAATCAATTAATTTAAAATGTTGAAATGCATGGGTTATACCTTCGTCATGGACATCTAAAGTTATGAAATCCGCTACTGCTTTCAATTCATCCACGCCGTTCCCCATGACAATACCTAAGCCGACACCTTCAATCATTTCTAAATCATTTAATCCGTCACCTACAGCAATACAATCTTCTAACGAGATATTAAGCGCTTCGCTCACTTTCTTAATACCTTCAAATTTAGAACCGCCTTGTGGTACAACGTCACGACTGACATCATGCCATCTGATAAAACGGATTGCCTCGTATTGATTATCATACAAATAGTCTTCTTCTTTCGCATGAAAAATTAATGTCTGATAGATAGGTTTATCATGATAAAAATCTGCTTCATGTCTTGGATGGTCGAACTTAAGCGTTTGAATACTTTCTTTAATATGATCATGATAGTCAACATTGGATACCATTTCGTGTTCATTTAAGAAAACTAATGGATGACCATTTAACTTGGCATCTTGCTCTAAGCGCTTTAACGTTTCTAAATCAAGCGGATTTTCATAAATTATTTTGCCTTGCATCTTCGCAAACTGGCCATTAAATGAAATGTAATTATCAATTCCGGTTTCTTCAAGTACCGACTGCAGCATAAACGGTGCACGTCCAGTTGCTATCGCTAATATATGCCCATTTTTTTTAAGTTTCAAAATGGTATGTTTAGTAGATTCACTCATCACTTTATCATCGTTATACAGTGTTCCGTCAATATCAAAAAAAATTAATCTCTGCTTCATGCTGTTATGCCTCCCAGGTATTATTCAACTTAAGTTTACATTTTTATTCTCTATATTACAAAAATGTATTATGATTTATATAGAAGTTGAATGTAAAGACTTTACACTACTATATTAATTCATGTAAGATAATAATACTTATACATTTAATATAAATGTCTTGTACGGTTTATGTTTAGCCCTAGAAACCTAGGGCATTCTTTATGTATATAAAATTTGAGGAGGCTATTTAATAATGGCAATTTTTAAAGTATTTTTTCAAGAAGACAGAAGTGAAGTAATTATTCGTGAGAACACAAAAGTTAAATATTTCGAAGCTGTAAGTGAAGAACAAGTCAGAAGATATTTACTCGATCGTCCTTATAATATTGAGTTTGTACAAGAATTAAAAGGTCCACATTTAGAGTACGAACAAAAATCACCAGATTATTCTGTGGAGACGATCTAAATGAAGCCTTTACAAACAAATGAAGTCGGCGTATTCGCCCTGGGTGGAATGGGTGAAATCGGCAAGAATACTTACGCCGTTGAGTACAAAGATGAAATTATCGTTATCGATGCTGGTATCAAGTTTCCCGAGGACGAGTTACTTGGTATCGATTATGTCATTCCAGATTATACGTATCTTGTTCAAAATCAAGACCGTATTAAAGGATTATTTATTACTCACGGTCATGAAGACCATATCGGTGGCGTACCATTTCTTTTAAAGCAATTAAATATTCCAATTTTTGGAGGCCCCCTTGCTTTAGGTTTAATCCGTAACAAATTAGAAGAACACGGCCTACTTCGCACAGCAAGTCTTAATCCGATAACTGAGGATAGCGTCTTTGAATTTAAACATTTGAAAGTATCGTTCTATCTTACAACGCATTCAATTCCTGAAGCGTATGGCGTTATTGTTGATACACCAGAAGGCAAAATTGTACACACAGGTGATTTTAAATTCGATTTCACACCAGTCGGCGAACCGGCAAATATTGCTAAGATGGCTCAGCTTGGTGAAGAAGGCGTCTTATGCTTGTTATCTGACTCAACAAACGCAGAAGTGCCTAATTTTACGATTAGTGAACGTGAAGTTGGTCAGAACGTTGAGCAGATATTCAGAAAATGTACGGGACGTATTATATTTGCAACATTTGCTTCAAACATCTATCGTGTACAGCAAGCGATTGAAGCCGCTGTAAAATTTGATCGCAAAATCGTAATTTTCGGTCGCTCAATGGAAAATAATATTAAGATTGGTACAGAGCTTGGCTACATTAAAGTACCCCCTGAAACATTCGTTGAAGCAAATAAAATTAACAGTATCCCTAAACATAAATTATTAATTCTTTGTACAGGATCTCAAGGTGAACCAATGGCAGCACTTAGCCGTATCGCCAATGGTACACATCGCCAGATTTCAATCATTCCAGATGATACAGTAATTTTTAGTTCTTCACCAATCCCAGGTAACACGTTAAGCGTTAACCGTACGATCAATGCGCTATATAAAGCTGGTGCTGATGTCATCCATGGTAAATTATCAAATATCCATACATCAGGCCATGGTTCACAAGAAGAACAAAAATTAATGCTGCGCTTAATGAAACCAAAATTCTTTATGCCGATTCACGGTGAATACCGTATGCAAAGCTTACACGGTCAACTTGGTATTGATTGTGGCGTGCATCCTGACAACGTGTTTATCCATGAAAATGGTGATGTATTAGCACTCACACGTGATAGTGCACGATTTGCAGGACGTGTTACTTCAGGTAACATCTTAGTTGACGGTAGTGGTATAGGCGATATCGGTAATGTTGTGATTAAAGACAGAAAGATTTTATCAGAAGAAGGATTAGTTATTGTTGTTGTAAGCATTGACTTTACAACCAACCAATTACTCAGCGGTCCTGATATTATCTCCCGTGGTTTCGTATACATGCGTGAATCAGGCCATTTAATCTATGACGCAAGTAGACTGCTTAAAAAGAAAGTCATCGAAAAATTAAATTCAGGTGAAACATTAGAGTGGCATCACATTAAAAATGTTATCTCAGAAACACTTTCACCGTATTTATACGAAAAAACAAAGCGTAAACCGATGATTTTACCAATGATTATGGATGTAAATCAAAATAATGAACAATAAATAAAAAAGACCCGGGCGGGTCTTTTTTTATTTGAGTTGATATTAAGGCAGCAATGAGGCAGTGGAGACGGCGGTATTTTCTGTTTACTACCGCTTGCTTCTTCTGTTTTCTGTTTTTCATTGCATAAGCGGCGGTATTTTCTGTTTACTACCGCTTACTTCTTCTGGTTTTTGTTTTTCTTTGCATAAGCGGCGGTATTTTCTGTTTACTACCGCTTGCTGCTTCTGTTTTCTGTTTTTCATTACATAAGCGGCGGCATTTTCTGTTTATTACCGCTTACGTCCTCCAACACCTGCGATTTAATCATTAATTATTTTCTTCTCAAAGCGGTTCAGGTCATTATCATGCCCAATCATAATCAGGATGTCACCGTTTTCGATATTGACTGATGGATCAGGTGAAACGATGATATCTTTCCCGCGTTTGACTGCAATAATATTTAATCCGTAATTCGCACGGATATCAAGTTCCAGAATGGAATTGCCAGCAAGTGATTCTCCTGCACGTATTTCAACAATAGAATGCTGATCTGACAGCTCTAAATAATCTAATACAGATGAACTAGCGACGTTATGTGCAATGCGGCGACCCATGTCACGCTCTGGGTGTACAACGGTATCCGCACCGATTTTATTTAATACTTTAGCATGATAATCATTTTGTGCCTTTACTGTCACTTTCTTAACACCAATGTCTTTAAGAATGAGTGTCGTTAAGATACTTGCCTGTATATTATCACCAATTGCCACAATAACATGATCGAAGTTACGAATACCTAAACTTTTAAGTACATTCTCATCGGTTGTATCAGCAATCACTGCATGTGTTGCAATGTCAGCATATTCATTCACACGCGCTTCGTCTGAATCAATCGCCATAACATCCATGTCTAAAGCATTCAGTTCTTTTACAATACTCCCACCGAAGCGCCCTAATCCGATTACTACAAATTCCTTCTCCATATTACCCCTCCGCTATTTCTTCTTTCCTTTAACATATTCTGTATCAAATACGAATAGTCTCAATAATAAATATAAAGAAGGGAGCAATAAAAGTAAACCTAAAATAAATACAACAACAAGTCCGAATGCCATTGTTTCATTAACAACTGCTTTGTCAATATTCACATAAGGATATAAAATATACGGCAATTTTGAAATACCATAGCCATAAAAGGCTGTTGCAAACTGCAGTATTACCATAATCAGTGCGATTTCAAGATGCTTTTGTAAATAGTAAAGTGCAAATGCGATGATAAAGCACAGAATACTTAATCCAAACATCCACCAGTAATCACCTGTTGCCACTTCAAAATGGACTTTATTTTGCTGTCTTAAACTTAAAAATGTAAATTGACAAATGACAAGCATTGGTAATGCCCAGATTAAAAACCATGTTCTTAAGATCTTGTATGCCGGCATATCATTTGCTTTATGTGCATAAACTGTTAAGAAGGCAGATGATATATAAAGTACTGAGATAATACATAAGAATACGACACTCCAGGCAAACGGGCTCATTAATAACTCAAACCAGTTTAATTCAACGCCTTCTTTAGTTTCTTTAATAAAGCCACCTTCAGAAATCGTTAAAACTGTTGAGAAGGCTGCAGGGATAAGTAGACCTGCTATCCCGTAAAGTGCTACCCAGACAAGTTTAGAGTCTTTACCGTATGTTTCAAAGGCATAGAATGCCCCGCGAATGGTAAGTAATAATAATGCAATACTCACTGGGATTAATAATGTTGAACCAAAATAATAGGCAGTATCCGGGAAGAAACCGACAATACCAACAAAGAAGAACACTAAAAATACATTTGTAACTTCCCAAACTGGATTTAAATACCTCGAGATGACATCACGTAATTCATTCTCCTGACCTGTTATCTTTGCATATAAAATAAAGAATCCTGCGCCAAAGTCAATCGCACCAAGAATTAAATAGCCAAATAGAAATGTCCATAATACTAAAATACCAATGTGTTGATAGTCCATTATTTGACACCTCCATTTGCATATTGTTCAACATCTGAAGCTGCTGGTTTATCTTTAAACATACGTATTAATACATAGCTGCAAGAGAAACCTAATATTAAATACAAGATACCAAATAACACTAGCACAAGACTTACACCATCCGCATGTGTCGCACCTTCTGCGACTTTCATATACCCTCTAAGTAACCATGGCTGACGGCCCATCTCTGCTAAGAACCATCCAAATTCAATCGCAAGCATACAAAGTGGTCCGGTTAACGCGATTAAATAGAGCATCCATTGCTTAGTGGCAACGGCTTTTTTAAATTTAAGGAAGATGACATATAATACACTCACTGCGAAACTAAACATTCCGAAAAATACCATTAAGTCAAAGAAGTAATGTATGATCAGTGGTGGCTGTTCATCTTTAGGTATGTCGTTTAAACCTTTTACCGTTGTATCAAAACTATTATCCGCTAAAAAGCTGAGCATGCCTGGAATTTTAATGGCGCCACGGACTTCCTGAGTTTCTTCATCCAGTACACCAAACAACACTAAATCTGCTTTAGAATGACTATCAAAATGCCATTCCATCGCTGCTAACTTCTCAGGTTGCTCATTGTGTAAGAACTTTGCAGATAAATCACCCGCAAGGATTGTCAGTAAGCTGAATACTAAACCGATAATCATCGCCATCTTTAAAGCTTTCTTATGATAATCAATATCCTGTGGGAATTTGTTACGTAATAATTTAACAGCTGCAACACTGGCGATACAAAATGCAATCGTCATACCACCTGTTGTAATGACATGGAATGAACGCACAAAGAATGATGCGTTAAACATTGCCTGTAACGGATCGATATCGACAAGTACGCCATTTTTCACTTTAAATCCTTCAGGTGTATTCATAAATGAGTTAACACTTGTGATAAACAAAGCACTGAGTGTAGAACCAATAATAATCGGTATATTTAATGCCCAGTGTATCCAGGGATTCTTAAAGCGATCCCATGTATATAAATAAATACTTAAGAAGATGGCTTCAAAGAAAAACGCAAATGTTTCCATAAATAATGGCAATGCAATGACTTGACCCCCAAGTTGCATAAATGATGGCCAAAGTAATGAAAGTTGCAAACCAATTATCGTACCGGTTACGACACCTACTGCAACCGTAATGGTAAACGTCTTTGCAAATCGTCTGGCCATTGCAATATACTTCGGATTATTATTTTTAATCCCTAATCCTTCAGCAATCATAATCATTAGTGGCATACCGACCCCAATTGTCGCAAAAATAATATGAAACGCTAAAGTCATCGCTGTTAACAAGCGACTTAAAACTACACCATCCATGATGAACCTCCTTTTGTGATTGTACTCACATTTCTTTAAGTGTAATACACATTAGAATGAATATAAAGAGAAATGACCGTTTGTTTTTGTTACAAAGTTGTGTCTTTAAAAGAACTTGTAATGTAACACGCCTTCCCTGCCTTTAAACCGCAAAGCGTTATCTAACAAATGTATAAATTAAGTCACACATGGTATAGTATTGATGTTAATCATTTTTGAGAAAGGATTGAAGTACATGAATATTGAAATTTATACACAGGATGCATGCCCTCCGTGTGAATTTATTAAAGGGTATTTTAAATCAAAAAATATCCCTTATATTGAAAAAAATATTAAACATATGCCCTATAAAATTGAAATGATTGATTACGATGCAATGAGTACACCGCTCATCAAAATCAATGATACACTGATTTATTCACCGGACATTGATAAAATAGAGCAACTTTTAGGGCAGAAATATGCTGAGTGATTTAATGTACGGGGCGATTGACCGATTCGGCAAAACACTCGTGCCTATCTTTAAACGTTCACCGCATAACATCGAAGTCAATACAATTCATATTAAGGGGCTAAAACAGCCACATAACAGACCGCTTTCTATCGTTCATATTTCCGATACACATATCGGCTTCCAATATGACTATTATGATTTAATAACACATATCCAGTATATTAACGCATTACAGCCAGATATCGTTGTCATTACAGGCGATTTATTTGATAATATCGCGAAATATCAAGGCAATCCTAAACAATTCATTCCATTATTAAAGACAATACAGGCTCCCCTTGGCACATATTTCGCTTATGGTAATCACGATCAACGTAATGCATTAACGCATGATATCGAAACAATTTTAGAAGCGAGTCATATTAAAGTGCTTTGTAATTACGGGGAATACATTACCTATGACAATGAATCGATTTATATTTGTGGGACTGATGATTTAATTAACGCTTCAGGCAATATTAGCCAGGCACTCAAATTAAGACAGCGTAAGACCGACTATACCATTGCACTTGTTCATGAACCAGATTATGCCGATTTCGTAAAAAAGCATCATGTTGATTTGCAACTGTCCGGTCATAGTCATGGCGGGCAAATTTATTTCCCCTTCATCGGGGCCCCTATCCGACCATTACTCGGACGTATTTATTTAAAAGGCTTATACCGCTTGAAACATCGTCAACATGTGATGCATTTACACGTATCAAGAGGGCTTGGTACGACGCATTTACCGATTCGATTCTGTTCAAAACCACAAATCACGAAAATAAATATCACATAAAAAAACTGAGCAAATTAAAAATTTGCTCAGTTTTTTATTATAAATAAGCATCCACTAATGCGATAACTTCTTCTTGTGTTGCACAGTTTAATGCTTGTTCAGCAATTTTAGACATTTCAACCTGGCTTAAATTCTTAATTTGACGACGTGCACGTAAAATACTTGTCGCACTCATTGAGAACTCATCTAAGCCAAGACCTAATAATAATGGAATTGCTGTTGTATCACCAGCCATTTCTCCACACATGCCTGTCCATTTACCTTCTTTATGACTTGCGTCAATCACTTGTTTAACAAGACGTAAGATGGCTGGATTATAAGGTTGGTATAGGTAAGAAACACGTTCTGACATACGGTCAGCTGCCATTGTATATTGAATTAAGTCATTTGTACCAATACTAAAGAAGTCAACTTCTTTCGCAAAGATATCAGCCATTGCAGCTGTTGAAGGAATTTCAACCATGATACCTAATTCAATTTTATCGCTGAATTTAATGTTTTCTTTTGTTAAGTTAGCTTTCTCATCTTCTAAAATCGCTTTCGCATCACGGAACTCATTGATTGTAGCAATCATTGGGAACATAATGCTTAAGTTACCATGAACAGAGGCACGTAAAAGTGCTCTAAGTTGTGTTCTGAAGATATCCGTTTGATCTAAACATAAACGAATCGCTCTGTACCCTAAGAATGGGTTCATTTCTTTCGGTAAGTTTAAATAAGGTAATTCTTTGTCTCCACCAATATCAAGTGTACGAACAACAACACGTTTACCGTCCATAGATTTAAGAACTTTCGCGTATGCTTCATACTGCTCATCTTCTGAAGGCATTGCGTCGCGTCCCATATAAAGGAATTCCGTACGGTACAAACCAATACCTTCTGCACCATTATTAATAACACCTTCTAAATCATCAGGTGTACCAATATTTACTGCAAGCTCAACATGTGTACCTTCTTTAGATACAGTCTTGTCATTGACTAACTGTTTTAAGATTTCTTTTTCTTCTAAGAACTCAGCTTGCTTTTGTTTGTAAGCTGCAATCACAGTTTCATCTGGATTAATGATCACTTCACCTGCGATACCATCAACAATAACAAAGTCTCCCTGTTTCACTTGTGACGTTACATCTTTTGTTCCAACAACTGCTGGAATTTCTAATGAACGACTCATAATCGCAGAGTGAGACGTGCGTCCACCAATATTTGTTGCAAAACCTTGAACAAATTGTTTGTTAAGTTGTGCTGTATCAGAAGGTGTTAAATCTTCTGCAATGATAACGACAGGTTCGTCAATTAATGTAGGGTTAGGTAAAGTAACACCTAAAATATGAGATAATACACGTTTAGATACGTCTTTAATATCCGCAGCACGTTCTCTCATATACTCATTATCCATCGATTCAAAGATTGTAACGAAGTTTGTAGACACTTCAGTTAATGCTGTCGCCGCGTTAACTTGGTTGTTACGAATATTCTCTTCAATCGGGTTAATCAGTTCAGGATCTTCTAGTACTAATAAATGTGCATCAAAAATTGCAGCTTTATCAGCACCTAATGCCACTTCAGCATTATTTCTGATTTGCGTTAATTCTACTTTAGATTGATTGATCGCAGCTTTAAATTTCTCAACTTCGCTGTCTACATCTGTGACTTTCTCCGTTGAAAAAGATAAGTCCGGCTCAATCATAAGGTAGGCTTTCGCAATTGCTACACCATCAGATGCGCCGATACCTTGTAAGTGTGTCATTATTTACTTAAACCTTCTTTAACTAAAACATCAGAGATTGCTTCGATTGCTTCTTTTTCATCTGATCCTTCAGCATAAATTGTGATTTCAGCATCTTTACCTACACCTAAACTCATAACACCCATGATTGATTTTAAGTTTACTTTTTTAGCGTTATATTCTAATTGAATATCAGATTCAAATTTACTTGCCGTTTGGACTAACATTGTCGCTGGACGTGCGTGAATTCCTGTTTCGTCGATAATAACATAAGACTTTTGTTCCATAATTAATAATCTCCTTTGGTTGCATTGCAACAGTTTTTATATATATAACTTTATTAGTCTATACGATAGATAATATATCAGATAAACGTGATAACTTCAATCAATTGAGTGTATTATAACAAACATTTAACCCCTTTAAAGTGAAAGTGTTTGAAATTTGTAAAATTTACATCTTGCATTTTTGATGTGTATACGCTTACATCAGTGATCTTGCAACTTTTTCACACTTATCGATATGTGCCTGACCTAAGCGCTTCATCATATAATAACTGATTGTGCCAGAAACAGCCTGTCCAATAACGGGTACCCATTTCGACTGTTTTAAGATTTCGCGACGCAGTAATGTTTTGAATATAACAGTGACTAAACCTTTTGTCACTTTCTTACCGATGAAGTTACTCCCCGTTTTAGCGGCTGAGAACATAATTTTTTGTTTCAGTTCATCCGTATAGCCACTCACCTGTTTATGACTTAAACCATATTCAGCATTGATTTCTTCAATAATATCAGTCATTAATTTCATATCTGTTGTCACTTCAATCCCCGGAATCGGCACAACCGCTGCTGCTGAACTCATTAATGATTTATTATGAATCAGTTTTTCAGCGCGTTCTCTTCGTGTGATTAAATCCGTTTCATTCTGCGGTAAATGATTTACCGTTTTTGGTTGAGACTGCTGATTGTTCACTAAATTTGTCGCCACATTAATGGCTGTATTGAATAATCCCATAAAAATTCACCCTTTAAATAAAATTTTAACTTCTTTAAGCTCTATTCCCCAAATAAGGTACAAGTAACCATTGGGGACAAATGCGCTACGGTAAGATTTTTACAGTAACGACTTTTAAATACTTTGAGGGCTTATATTTATCAGTTGTTTTGAAGTCTTTTGGTAACCCCATAACGGACTCGATTTCATAGTTACAAATCGGTTTTAACGTCTCTTCTATCATCTGTTTAAACTGCTTTAACAAAACATTCGATGCGTTTGTTGACAATATTAAATACCCATTATAATTGACGAGTGGTACCGATGCTTCAATCAGTTCATGATAATTATCCTTTACTGAGAATACCTTTTTCTTGTGACGAGAAAAGCTCGGTGGATCGATGACGATACAATCGAATGTCTTCAGATGACGTGCAAAATATTTCAATGCATCAAAAGCATCTAAAGTATAAAACGTTTGTTCATCTAAATTAATATCGTTAATCGCAAAGTTTTGTGTCATGAGTTCAATTGAACGTTTCGCAATATCAACATTGGTTGTGTGATAGTGATTGGTCGCTCCAGCCACCGAGAAACCACCTGAATAAGCAAACAAATTAAGCAATGCATTGCCCTTTGTTTCAAGCTTTAATAACTTCTTACGCACGTCGCGCTGATCTAAGAATAATCCCGTCATTGCGCCATCATTTAAATCAATCATATAATTTAAATTATTTTCTAAAATCATAATCGGAAACTCAACCGTTTCGTCAGTAATCTGGTGCGTGGATACATTCTTATCATAACGTAATTTCTCAAAGATACTCTGATAATCAAACACCTGCATAATGGCTTCTACGATTGTATGCTTATATTGATAAATCCCTTTAGAATACCATTGAATTAATAAATGGCCATTATAGTCATCAATTGTAAAACCACCTAATCCATCACCTTCACCATTATATAAACGAAACGCATTTGTATCTGTCGCATTAAAAAGTGATAAACGGTAAGCTTTAGCCGCTTCAAACAAATGCATAAAGTATGATGTATCTAATGAATTGATATAGCCATCGCTAACTTTCCATCCGAACCCGCGATGCTGTAAACCACAATAAAAAGTGCCTAAATGTTCACCCGTATCTGTTTGAACAGTAAAAAGTTCACCTTCTTTAATATCATGCTTTTGATAAATGTCGTCATTTTCCAGTAGTAAATAACCTTGTTTAAACTTTTCCTGTTTGTTCTTCTTTAAAATTACACTTTTCATTATTTTGCTCCTTCAAGTTTTAATACCTATACTATAACACAAAAAAGGTAGGCTACACCGCAGTGCACCTACCGTATCTATTGATTCGAAAAATTATTCTCCCATCCCCATGGGTTAATGTTTACTCTTTGATTATATACTGAATTGTTGTAGTACACAATAATATTTTCACAATATTTTTAACAGTGTGTTATATCACGCTATTAATAAGTCTTGCGAATGTGAATGATATACAGTGGCAGTACAAAGATAAACATTAATAACATAATTGGGGGGATAAACAATGCTAAATTAATACCCTTAAATAGCATTAAGTAAATGCTCGTCACGATCTTAATCGTTAAAAATGATATCGTCAATAACTGACCGAAATACCCTTGCTTTTTAAGATAAATACGAATTGAAAAATAAAGATAGCCGATAATGACAAGCAGTAAACCCAACAAATTAATCCATTCATAAAAATATTGCATCTTAACAACATTAAACTTGCTGGCATCAAATAAAATGTTTCGATTATTTAATTCAATCACAGTAATCATAAACATTAAGCTACCTAAAACCATTTCAATATGAAACGCCTTAAGCCACTTTGGACGTCTAAACCAGCGTGGGATATCCTCATCCTGAAGATTAATACGATGAATGATGCGTGCCTTCAATAGCTTAAGACTTAAAATCATTTTCTCATCCATTTTAAGTGTTGTACTCGATAACTTCTCTATAGTAGAATTTGTGCTTTCCTGAAGCAGTCGATTCAATTGATGATCTTTTTTTCTGTTGATGCGACTCAATTTTTCTTCTTGCGGCACATTCAAAGTCCGCTTTAAGAAGACATAGTTCACAAGACATAGCCCCGCAATAAGAGATAGCACAATAAAGTAAAAGTTAATACTCATCACATCAAGCGGCGTTACTTTGTCTTTATTTAAATTATCGTATACGGCAAGCTGTGTCATAAAATAGGCTACCGCATAAATCCCTATAAGGACGATAAAATGAAATTTGCGATACGCATGATTGAGTTTACGACGATTGATTGCGTAATACACTAATACAGCAAAAAATACAAAATAAAATAAAGAGAAAATACCATACACTTCAAATAAAAAGACAACCATTGAAAGAATAATTAAAGTTGCCGTCATTAAATAATAGTAGGCAATCGTTTTATCAAACATCGTTGTTTCTTTTAATTTCTTTGATACATAGAGATAAGATAAGCCGAGTATCATCAATACACTTCCAATGATGATTGGGAATCCACTAAAGTAATGACTTAATAACTTAATTAATTCATAAATATATATGTTAATAAAATCAAAGAAGTTATACATATGCAATTTGTTGACTGCAATCACTTTAAAGTTAGATATCTGTTGATGATGATATACAATGAAGAGACCTAAAAAGATACTTGTTGCTGCCAGGATATAGCCAATAATTATTTCAAAATGCTTTTTTATCCAGTTCATAATTCCACCTCCACCTCATTATATGAAATTACCAGTAAAATGTCTTTTAAATCAACAAAAATCATTCCTAAGACTGAGATGTTTAACATTATAAATCACGGGAATACATAATATATCAAGAATGAGGAGGAATCAACATGACTGATAAATACGAAGAATTAAAACAAAACGCAGCACAAGCGAAAGAACAAGCAACAGATCAGGAGCAACAATCTAAAGAGGATTTAAATGAAGGCATTGAACAAACGAAAGAAGATGTCCAAAAAACATTAGAATAAATAGAAACAACCCACGAGATAGAATATCTCGTGGGTTTTATTTGTCGTACTATCGTTTGTTCGTTCGTGATATTGTGTGTTTATCAGCCAACGATTCACCTAACACTACAGCCCTTTATTTCCAATATCTTTGCGATAGAACATACCAGCGCACTGAATATTTTGGGCAAGCTGATAACTATTTGCCTGTGCTTCACGTAAATCGTTACCTTCACCTAATGCGATCATCACGCGGCCACCATTTGTCACCCATTCGCCATCCACTTGCTTTAGTGCAGAAACGATATAATCGGTTTGATAATCATAGCCTTTTACAACATGACCTTTATCGTAACTTCCAGGGTAGCCATTGGATGCTAAGACAACGCCACAAATTGTTTTATTATGCCATACTAAATCTATTGGCTGCTTATTCTCTACGGCTTCAATCAATTCAATGAAGTCTGTTTCTAAACGGCGTAATAATACTTGTGCTTCAGGATCACCAAAGCGCGCGTTAAATTCAATTACTTTCGGACCTTCAGCAGTCACGATAGCACCGACATAAAGAATACCAAAGTAGTTTAAGCCCTCTTTATGCATTGCCTGAACGACTGGATAAACAATCTCATCATTTGTGCGTTCAATCATATCATCGCTAATATGGTTCACTGGACAGTACGCACCCATGCCACCCGTATTTGGACCACGATCACCATCAAATGCGCGTTTATGATCCTGAGCGATTGTATCAAACGGAATACAGAAGTCGTCATTAACAAACACCATTAATGAGAATTCTTCACCTTCTAAGTACTCCTCAAAAACAACTTTTGCGCCCGCTTCCTGATAAAAATCATTAATCGCATCAACTGCTGTCTTTTCATCCATTGCGACAACGACGCCTTTACCTGCTGCTAAACCGTCATATTTAATGACGATAGGTGTACCATGTTCTTTTAAATAAAGCAGTGCTTCTTCTTTATTGTCGATGGTTTGATATTTAGCAGTCGGGATATCATACTTTGCCATTAATGCTTTAGCAAAGTCTTTCGATCCTTCCATTTGCGCCGCGTTACGATTTGGGCCAAATGTCTTGATACCTGCTGCATTTAATCGATCACTTAACCCATCAATTAATGGTTGTTCCGGACCAACGACGACTAAATCAATCGCATGATTTGTCGCAAACTGCACGATTGCATCGTGATCATTCTCCGCAATATCAACGATTGTCGCTTCATGTGCCATCGCCTCGTTACCACGAATCACAAATACTTCGTCTACACGTGTAGACGCGCCTATCTTACGTGCTAATGCATGTTCTCTACCACCTGAACCAATCACTAATACTTTCATCATAGCCTCCTAGTGTTTAAAGTGGCGAACGTCTGTCATAACCATTGCAATGCCAAATTCATTCGCTTTATCAATTGAATCCTGATCTTTAATAGAACCTCCTGGCTGTACAATACATTTAATCCCTGCAGCATGTGCAGTTTCGACTGTATCACTCATCGGGAAGAAACCATCACTTGCCATAATGACATTTTCATTTATTTCAATGGCACGCTCAATTGCAATTTTCGCTGCACCCACGCGGTTCATTTGACCTGCACCAATACCGACTGTTTGTTTATCATTCGCTAATACAATCGCGTTAGATTTTACACTTTTAACCACTTTCCAGCCGAGTTCAATGGCTTTCCATTGTGCTTCTGTCGGTTGAACTTCCGTCACGACACGCATATCTTCTTTTTTCACATTTAATAAATCTTTATCCTGAACTAAATAGCCACCTGATACAGAAACGAATTCTTTTTCGTTTTCTTCTCGTTTCATATCAATTTCAAGTAAACGGATATTTTTCTTTTGTGTTAATATGTCGAGCGCTTCTGAACTAAATGATGGTGCAATAATCACTTCTAAGAAAATTGCATGCATCTTTTCAGCTGTCTGTTTGTCGACTTCACGGTTAACAGCAACAATCCCACCAAATATACTTTGACAATCTGCATCAAATGCATTCTGGAATGCTTCAGCAATCGTTTCACCTGTACCAACACCACATGGGTTCATATGTTTCACTGCAACTGCAGCAGGACAGTCAAACTGCTTTGCTAAGAAAAGTGTTGCATCTGCATCTTTAATATTATTAAAGCTTAACGGTTTACCGTGTAATTGTTTCGCACCGGCTAACGTATTGTTTGCGTCACTCGTCTTAATAAATTCAGCCGTTTGATGTGGGTTCTCACCGTAACGTAACGTTTCTTTATTGTCGCTAAAGAAATTGACAATCGCTTCATCATAATGATTTGTATGTGCAAATACTTTCACCATTAAAGATTTACGGAATGCAACATCCATTTCATCTGCTTTAATACGCGCAATAACTGTATCGTAATCAGCCGGATCCACAACCGTAATCACATGTTTAAAGTTTTTAGCGGATGAACGCAACATTGTTGGACCACCGATATCGATATTTTCAATCGCATCCGCTTCTGTTACATCTGGGTTTGCAACCGTTCTTTCAAATGGATATAAGTTCACAGCGACTAAATCAATCGGTGCAATGTTATGTGCTTCCAGTGCTTGAACGTGTTCAGGATTATCACGGTCTGCTAATAAACCACCATGAATATTTGGGTGTAATGTCTTTACACGACCGTCCATAATTTCAGGAAATTGTGTTAATTCACTGACTGATTTTACTGGAATGTTATGCGCTTCTAACGCTTTTTTCGTCCCACCTGTTGAATACACTTCGTAGTCATTTGCAACTAATTGCTCAGCAAATGCTACAATACCAGTTTTATCTGAAACACTTAATAATGCTTTTTTCATTGGAGACTCCCTTACTTGATTATTTTTTTAATGACACGTGGATATAATTCATATTCAAGGTTTTGTACACGCAGTTGTAGTGACGCTTGCGTATCATCTTCTAGTATCGGACAACTCATTTGATCGATTATTGTACCCGTATCCATTCCGCTATCCACGTAATGCACCGTTGCACCCGTTACACGTACACCGTATCGTAATGCCTGTCCGATTGCATCTTTACCTGGAAAGCTCGGTAATAATGAAGGATGAATATTTAATATGCGCCCTTCATACACATCAAGCAATGCAGGCCCGATAAGTTTCATATAGCCTGCTAAGATGATCCAGTCAACGTCATCTGCCTGAAGTTGCGTGAGTATCGCCTGTTCATAGGCTGCTTTATGCTCAAACTGAGATAATTCAAATAGATGGACCGGTGTCGAAAAACGCTTCGCACGTTCAATCACATAAGCTTCACGCTTGTCCGTATACAACCCGACAACATTAATATTTGTTAACTGTCCAGCCTGAATATGTTCCATAATCTTCTCGTAATTTGATCCATTACCCGATGCAAATATCGCAACATTCTTCATATTAAACACCTTTAATCACGATGTCTTCAACACCTGCGACAACGCGACCGATTGTGTAAAGTTGTTCGTTAAATTGTGACTGCATCACTGACTTTAGCTTGTCAACTTCACTTGCATTGACAATAAAGATGAAGCCTATCCCCATGTTGAAAATGTTATACATTTCTTTGGCATCGATTTGACCTTTTTCTTGTAATAAATCAAAGATTGGTAATTTCGGAATTGACGTGACATCAATTTCCGGATAAACGCCTTTTGGGAAGACACGTGGAATATTTTCGATAAAGCCGCCACCTGTCACATGACACATACCATTCACTTGTGCATTTGCAAGCACTGCTTTTGCAGCTTTGACATAGATACGTGTCGGTTCTAATACAGTGTCTAGAAGTGTCTTGCCTTCTGTAAATTCCGCATTTAAGTCTAAAGCATTATCTTTAATAATCTTTCTGACTAAGCTATAACCGTTTGAATGAATACCACTCGATGCTAAACCTAAAATCACGTCACCTTCAGCAATTTTAGAGCCATCGATATAATCAGGTTTCTCTACTGCACCAACTGCAAAGCCGGCAATATCGTAATCACCTGTGTGATACATATCACCCATTTCAGCTGTTTCACCACCGATTAATGCACACTCACTTTGTACACAACCTTCAGCGACACCTTTAACGATTTGTTCAACAATGACTGGATCCACCTTGTTTAATGCTAAATAATCTAAGAAATATAACGGCATTGCACCTGTTGTTAAAATATCATTGACGCACATTGCTACAGCATCAATTCCAATCGTGTCATGCTTATTTGCATCAATTGCTAATCGTAACTTCGTACCGACACCGTCTGTTCCTGAAACAAGTACGGGTTGCGTCATGTTCAGTTGTGATAAATCAAACGCTGCACCGAAACTACCTAATCCACCCAGTACCTCTTTACGCATTGTTCTTTCTACGTGTTTTTTCATTCGTTCTACCGCTTCATATCCAGCATGAATATCAACACCAGATGCTTTATAACTTTCAGCCATGGTTAGACTCCCTTCTTCTTCTTCTCTTTATCTTCAGGTAATAAGTGATCAACGATTTCAATTGGATAATTGCCCGTAAAGCACGCATTACATTCACCTTTTGAATCATATTGCCTAAATACTTCATGCATCCCTTCAACAGATAAATATGTTAATGAGTCCACTTCCAGTATTGCTTTTATCTCGTCAACGCTTTTGTCAGAGGCAATCAATTCAGCATGCGTTGACACATCAATACCGTAATAACATGGGTGAATGAGTGGCGGTGAAGAAATGGCCATATGCACTTCTTTTGCCCCGGCATTCTTTAAAGTCTTTACAATAAACTTACTTGTCGTACCACGCACAATCGAATCGTCTATCACAATGACACGCTTTCCTTCAATGACATCTCTCACCGGTGAATGTTTCATACGTACTGCACGTTCACGTAACTTCTGATTCGGTGCGATAAACGTACGGCCAACATAGCGATTCTTAATTAAGCCTTGTTCATTAGGTATACCTGAGACAATGGAGAAACCTTTCGCTGCCTGAAGCGAAGAATCCGGAACACCAATGACAACATCTGCTTCAATATTCATTTCTTTTGCAAGCTGCATACCAAGTGCCTTGCGTACTTCATAAATTGAATGCTTTCTAAATTCAGAATCAGGACGGGCAAAGTACACATACTCCATCGAACACATATGTGAAGCTGTGTCTGTCGTATACGTATCTTCAATGACACCGTCATTATTAAAGATCAACACTTCACCCGGTTCAATATCACGAATGTAATCTGCACCAATTGCCGTAAACGCACATGTTTCACTCGCAACACAATATGCACCGTCTACCATACCCAGCATTAACGGACGCACGCCGTTACTATCACGTGCAACAAACATTTGCTCAGGATGTAATACTAAGAAACTAAATGCGCCTTTAATTTGATTCAAAGCAGCCTTAAAGTTGGCAAGTTTATTATTTGATTTAGCCTTTAACAGCAGGTGGCCTAATACTTCAGAATCACTTGACGTCTGGAAGATGGCACCTTCAGATTCTAGTGCTAATTTAATTTGTTCTGCATTCGTTAAGTTACCATTATGGGCTAAACCAATATCCCCTTTAGAATGTTTAAAAATAAACGGTTGCACATTCGATAATTCAGAAGCACCTGTTGTTGCATAACGAACGTGACCAATCGCATGATTGAATCGGCTTAATGAATCAAGCTTCACCTGACTGATTGCTTCAGGTAATAGTCCCATACCACGTGCACCATAAATATTTGATTCATCTGAACAAACGATTCCTGCACCTTCCTGTCCACGGTGCTGTAATGAATGCAGTGCCATATATGCAAGGTCAGCGGCATTGGGGTGACCCCAAATACCGAAGACGCCACATTCTTCATTTAGGCCTCTGATGTCATACATTTTTCAATAGCCCCTTTCCAAGACGCGCTGATTGTTTCAACACTTTCAGTAATTTCGCCTTGGTTTGTTTTTAATGTAAATGAATCCGTACCAAATGTACCAATTTCGATTGCATTGTCAGGAACAAAGCCATCTTTCGCAATTAAAATATAGTTGCCTTGTGTTTCTGCAAAAACTTGTGCATTCGTTGCATCGACAGTCGCTTCAATACCTGTATTAAAATAAGCTGCAATTTGTGCTAATTTAATGGCTAAACCACCTTTACCTACTGCTTGAACATGTGATAATTTACCAGCTGTAATCGCATGACGGATAGATTCACCGCGTTTTACTTCTTCTGCTAAATCAATTTGTGTTGTGACGTGTGATACTTCGTTGAATAATAATTTCTCAATTTGAGATCCACCAAAGTCAGACTTTAATTCACCAACGAGGTAAACTTTCTCACCAGCTTGTGGTTTGAAATCGTTTAAGTAGTTGACATCTTCGATTAAACCAACCATACCTACAACAGGTGTCGGGAAGATTGCGTCACCTTTCGTTTCGTTATATAAAGAAACGTTACCCGATACAACTGGTGTGTTAAGCGCGCGACACGCTTCAGCCATACCTTTTGTAGAATCAGCTAATTGTTGATAAATTTCCGGCTTTTCAGGGTTACCGTAGTTTAAGCAGTCTGTCATAGCAAGTGGTAAACTTCCGACAGCAATTAAGTTACGGTAGGCTTCTGCTACGACCATTTTTCCGCCTTCATAAGGATTATTAAATACGTAACGTGCTTCCCCGTCAATTGTAGAAGCGATTGCTTTTTTCGTTCCTTCTACACGTGTCACACCCGCTGATAACCCAGGTTTAATGATTGTGTTCGCGCCAACTTGCTGATCATATTGAGAATATGCCCATGTTTTTGATGCGATTGTCGGATGATTTAACAGACGTGTAAAGATATCTTTTGCATCAATGTCGTCATAGTTATGATTAACATCTGTGTATTCTGCTGCTTTTCCTTCTAATACGTAAACAGGTGCTTCGTCAGATAACGGTTGAACCGGAATATCTGCAAACACTTCACCTTCGTACGTTAAGACAAAGCGATCCGTATCTGTTACTTCACCGATGACTGCTGCATCTAATTCATGGTGTTCAAATAAATCTAAGAACTTTTGCTCCGTTCCTTTTTCAACAACAAGTAACATACGTTCCTGCGTTTCAGATAACATCATTTCGTATGGTGAAATGCCTTCTTCACGCGTTGGTACTTTTTCTAAATGTAAGTGAATGCCTGACTCACCTTTGGCTGCCATTTCAGAACTTGATGAAGTGAGACCTGCAGCACCCATATCCTGAATACCAACGAGTTCTGGATATGTAATGGCTTTAAGTGTTGCTTCCATTAATTTCTTACCAACGAACGGGTCACCGATTTGAACGGATGGACGTTTCGCTTCACTTGCTTCACTTAACTCTTCTGAAGCAAACGTTGCACCGTGAATACCGTCACGGCCTGTTTTAAGACCAACGTAAATCACTGGGTTACCTGCACCTTTGGCAGTCCCTTTTTGAATTTTGTCGTGATCGATGATACCGACACACATTGCGTTAACAAGTGGGTTGCCATCATAACGTGAATCAAATTCGATTTCGCCAGCAACTGCCGGAATACCGATACAGTTACCATATCCACCGATACCAGCAACGACACCACTAAATAAACGTTTATTTTGTTTCTCCGTTAATTCACCGAAACGAAGTGCGTTAAGTAATTGGATTGGACGCGCACCAATTGATACGATGTCACGAATGATTCCGCCAACACCTGTTGCCGCCCCTTGATAAGGTTCGATTGCTGATGGATGGTTATGAGATTCGACTTTAAATACAACCGCTTGATTGTCACCAATATCTACAACCCCTGCACCTTCACCAGGACCCATTAATACACGTTCTCCCGTAACCGGGAATTGCTTTAAGAATGGTTTAGAATGCTTATATGAACAGTGCTCACTCCACATAACAGAGAAGATGCCGATTTCAGTATAGTTTGGCATGCGTCCTAAAATTTCAACCACTTTATCGTATTCGGCGTCAGACAGACCCATTTCAGCGTATAACTTATTATCTTTAATCTCTTGTTCATTTGGTTCTAAAAATTTCACCATTCTTATTTCCCCCAACTTTCTAGAATTGACTGGAATAACTTCACACCATCATCTGTACCAAGTAATGATTCCATCGCACGTTCTGGATGTGGCATCATACCACAAACGTTCCCCGCTTTATTTACAATCCCTGCGATATCTTCAATTGAACCATTTGGATTGTTATTGTATGTTAAGATAATTTGATTGTTATCCTGAAGTTCTTTTAATGTCTCAGGTGAACAGTAGTAGTTACCTTCACCGTGTGCTATCGGATAAATAACCGTTTCGTCTTTGTCATAGCGATGTGTAAACTTCGTTTCGTTATTAACAATCTTTAATGGCTCGTTCTGACAGATGAATTTATGACTTGTGTTATGCATTAACGCACCAGGTAATAAACCAATCTCTGTTAAGATCTGGAACCCATTACAAACGCCTAGAACTGGACGCCCTTCTTCAGCTAAACGTTTCACTTCAGGAACGATTGGTGCTACACGTGCCATCGCACCACAACGCAGATAATCACCAAATGAGAAACCACCAGGGATTAATACACCATCAAAGCCTTCTAAAGACGTCTTACGATAATCAACGTATTCCGCTTCAAAACCTGTGTTAATCGCTGCATTGAACATATCTCTATCACAGTTTGAACCCGGAAATTCAATCACAGCAAATTTCATTATTTAATCCCCTCTTCGATAATTTTATAGCTGTACTCTTCAATTACAGTATTAGCAAATAACTTCTCGCTTAACGTGTTCACTACATTTGCAACTGCCGCTTCACTTGCTTCATCAACTGTCATGTATAAAACTTTACCAACGCGAATGTCATTGACTTGTTTGTAGCCAAGATCGTGTACCGCACGTGTTAACGCTTCTCCTTGTGTATCTAATACTTGGGGTTGTAAAGTGATGTGTAATTCGATTTTAGTCATTTTTATAAAGCCTCCAGTTTATTATAGAATTGAGTATATGTGTCAATCAGTGAACCCGTGTCATTGCGATAAACATCTTTATCAAAGTTTTCTTTTGTTACTTTGTCCCAGATACGACAAGTATCCGGAGAAATTTCATCCGCTAATAAAATATTGCCTTCACTATCTTTACCAAATTCAATCTTGAAATCTACGAGTGTTAAATGCATTGCATCCATTAATTTGATGAGTGCATTATTTACAATCAGTGCTTGTCGCTTTAATTCTTTAATTTCTTCATCATTTGCCAGTCCTAATAACTTCACATGATCGTCTGAAATAAAAGGGTCATTTAACGCATCTTTCTTATAGTAGAACTCTACTAAAGGTTGCTCAAACGTTTGGCCGTTTTCAAAGCCTAAACGCTTTACAATTGAGCCAGCAGCAACGTTACGTACAACCACTTCTAAAGGAATAATTGTCACTTTCTTAACGAGCTGCTCAGTTTCACTTAAGCGTTTAATAAAGTGAGAGGATACACCATCTTTTGCAATAATCTCAAATATCTTACTTGTAATTAAGTTATTTAAGCGCCCTTTACCTTCCATCGCATCTTTTTTTGCACCATTTCCTGCAGTCACTTCATCTTTGTACGCAATACGATAAATTAAAGCATCATCTGTGCTAAACACACGCTTTGCTTTACCTTCATACACTAAACTCATTTCATCATCTCCTCATATATAGGATAATACGTATCCGTGTTACCGTCTAATAAAAGGGTAATATGACCCATTTTTCGATTTTCTTTTCTATCTGCTTTACCATATACATGGACGTGCCAATCAGGATGTGTACTGAAATAACTTTCCATGGCATCTAAATCCTGCCCTAATAAGTTATACATCACGGATTCACTCAGTAACTTAATTTCAGGTAATTTGTAATTTAAAACCGATAAAATATGCGTATCAAATTGCGAATAGTTACACGCTTCTATCGAATAATGCCCCGAATTATGTGGACGTGGTGCAATCTCATTTACGAATAGACGACCTTCAGTATCAATAAAGAATTCCACCGTGAATGTTCCCACAAAGTGAATTGCCTGCATTATCTTTTCTACTTCAGCAATGGCACGCTCCGTATACGGATGTGACGCTTTCACTGTCGTTTTGAACAATATTTGATTACGATGAATATTCTCCTGCACCGGGAAGAAACAGACATCCCCATCTAAATTACGGCTCGCAGTAATAGAAATCTCACGGTCAAGCGCAATCATCTTCTCAGCAACAAGCACACCCGCTTCAGTCATACGATAAGCTTCTGTGAGATCCTCATCTGACTTTAATACAAGCTGACCCTTACCATCATAGCCACCAAACGTCGTCTTTAGAACAATCGGATAGCCCAAGTCAGAAATCGCCTGATCAAGTGCGGCTTTAGAATCAACTTTATGATACGGTACAACACGTGCACCACTTGCTGCAATTGTCTCTTTCTCCGTTAAACGATTCTGCAGGATACCAACCGTCTCATAACCTTGAGGCACGTGATTGACATTACAAATCTCCTTTAAAGTATCCGCATTTATGTTCTCAAATTCATACGTAATCACATCACTCATATCACTTAAACGTCTTAATCCATCGATATCATTGTACGGTGATTCTATAAATTGATGCGCTACAAAACGCGCTGGACACTGTGGATCCGGATCAAGAATATTAACCTTAAACCCCATCTTTTGCGCAGATTGTGCCATCATCTTACCCAGCTGACCGCCACCAATAATACCAATCGACTGACCCAGCTTGAAATTATTTAAGGTCACTTTGCATCGCCTCAACTTTCTTTCGAAGTGACGCCTCATAATCATCTAACTTCTCAACAAGCGAGGCATCCTTTAAACTCAGCATACGGCAAGCAAGAATACCCGCATTCTTAGCACCAGCCGTACCAATCGCTGTCGTTGCAACAGGAATACCACCAGGCATCTGTACAATCGACAATAATGAATCCATCCCCTTTAACGCTTTCGACTCAATCGGTACACCAATGACCGGTAACGTCGTCATTGAAGCTACCATACCCGGAAGATGCGCAGCACCACCAGCACCCGCGATAATCACATCAATCCCATTCTCACGCGCCTGTGTTGCAAACTCCACCATTAAATGCGGCGTTCTGTGCGCAGAAACAACTTCCTTAACATAAGGAATACCGAAAAAGTCGAGCATATCGCACGCTTCTTTCATCGTCTGCCAGTCAGAAGAAGAACCCATAATTACAGCAACCTTCACCATTCATCATCCTTTATGAATTATTTGAAAAACGCTTTCAATAAAGTGTATATTACTTATATAGCATAACAATTCAATATTCATTTTTCAATGCAATTTACGAACAATTCCATACTTTTTTAAAAACTATTTAATTTTCGTTCGTATTTTTGAATATTTTTTTGCTATAATTAAATAAATCGTTCGAATAAAAAATGGAGGGTATTATTGATGACAGCAAAAATCTTAGATGGGAAACAAATTGCGAAAGATTATCGCGAAGGGTTAGCAAAAGAAGTAGAAGCTTTAAAAGCACAAGGGGTGACACCTAACTTAACCGTTATCCTTGTTGGAAATGACGGCGCTAGCCAAAGCTATGTAAACAATAAAAAGAAATCCGCTGAAAAAATCGGGATGGCTTCTGAAATCATCCATTTAGATGAATCAACAACGGAAGCTGCATTATTAGAAGAAATCGATAAACTTAATAACGACAACAATGTACACGGCATCTTAGTACAAGTCCCACTTCCAAAACAAATCGATGAAACAAAAGTATTAGAAAAAATTGCACCGGAAAAAGACGTTGACGGCTTTAACCCAATCAATATTGGAAGACTCTATGCAGGCGTTGAAACGTATATCCCATGTACACCACTTGGCATTATGGAAATCTTAAAAAATGCTGATATTGATTTAGAAGGAAAAGACGTGGCAGTTATTGGACGCAGCCATATTGTAGGTCAACCTGTATCTAAATTATTAACAGATGCCAATGCCACAGTAACGCTGCTTCACTCAAGAAGTAAAAATATGAAAGACGTATTAAAACGCTCTGACGTGATCGTATCTGCTGTAGGGAAACCTGGTTTAGTGACAAAAGAAGACGTGAAAGAAGGCGCAGTCGTTGTTGACGTTGGTAATACAGTCGTTGACGGTAAACTGACTGGTGACGTGTTATATGATGAAGTGAGTGAAGTTGCAAGTGCCATTACACCTGTACCAGGTGGGGTTGGTCCATTAACGATCACAATGGTATTAAACAATACATTGCTCGCTGCAAAACGTATATCAGGAAAGTAAGTGGTCATCTATTACGGACCATTACTTCAATCAATCACGCAAGTACAACACTCAATACAACAAAAAAGCCCTTTAAGGGCTTTGGTGCTGAACCCTTAATTTGAGACATAACAAAAAAGCATCTCAATTAGGCTGCTTGTTTTCGATATTCTATCGGAGATAAGTAGCCTAATTTTTGTTGAATTCTATTTTC